>JARFNK010000002.1 GCA_029167225.1 Sphingobium arseniciresistens | reverse complement strand
GGAGCCATTCCTGCACATTACATATTACTGTGGATATGTATTGAGACATATAGGAACGGCTTGATTTACTACGAGTACCTACGCCTTAAAAACCGTAGAACCCGGAGCCGCCGCCCACATGTCCCTTCATCTAACCTACAATGTCAAAGAGCCATACCAAATGTCGGTGAAGACAAATTTTCTACCCGCTATCGCTACCGGGGAATATCTGTCCGACCCTTTATTGGTGGCCGTCCGAAGCGTCGCTTTTCAGCAGCGCCCCGTCTGGGAGGCCGGCATTTAGGAGGGTCGATGGATTCGGTCAAGCGGAAAAATGACCATGATGTGACATCAGCCATTTTTTCTTACAACGCTGAACCCCCGCTCCGGCAAACTGGCCAATCCACCCCGGAAAGCATCGCATTTTGTCATGACGGGTCCGGCGGTTCCCATGCCGGTATTCCCTCGCAAACTTGCCCCGGCTGCAAACGCCTCACGGATCCTAGAGATTGGCAAATGCTGCATCGATGTCCGTCTCGAGCGCAGCGCCGACAAGCGCGGCGGTCATTGGCGAACGCGGCGCACGCCCGGAGATGATCAGCCCGATGGTCTCCATATGCACGGGCTCGACCAAATCGACGGCGACAAGGTCCGGCTCAAGCCTCAACACATGGAAGAAGCTGAAAGGCATGATGCTCGCCCATCCGCCCTGGCGCAGGTGCGCGAAGACGGCCAGGAAGGAATTGGAGACCACCACGGGACTGACGGCGAGACCGATCGAGGTCGCCAGCCGGTCAATAACGCGGCGATCCTGCATATCATGGCTGAGAAGGCATAGCCGCTCACCCGCGGCTTCGTGCCAGCTGATGCTCCGGCGCGCGGCGAGTGGATGGCTACGGTTGACGACGAACTTATATCGCTCGGCATAAAGCGGAATGCACTCGACATTGGCAGCAGGCTGGTTTTCGAGATAGGTGATCCCGCCGTCCAGCTCGAATGCGTCGAGGCCTTTGGCAATGGCCCGCGGCTCGATGAAGCGGATATCGATCGTCGCGCCGGGGTTGGCGGCACAAATACGCTCGGTCAGGAAAGCCACCGCCGGGAGCGCGGCGGGAATGACGCCGAGACGCATTTCCCCGACCAGCCCCTTCCCGGAAAGAGTCTCGCGCAGGCTTTGATAGTCGATGAGGATCTGCCTTCCCCATGTCAGCAATTTTTCGCCCTCTGGGGTGAGCCCAATGAAGCGACGGCCCCGCTCGACGAGCGGGGCTCCCATATCTTCTTCCAGCTTGCGGATGGCTGCCGATAGGGTGGGCTGAGCGACGTGGCACGCGTCCGCAGCGCGCGCGAAATGTCGCTCCCTCGCCAGAGTGACAAAATAGGAAAGATGACGGATGAGCATCCCACCAACCTCCGCATCAACATATTGTCAAATCGAAACCTGCCCGAAGACCGCGGGGCGGATTTTCGCGTGCCGCGCCCACCGCTCCGTCACCGACATGGCGCATTCCGCTACCCTAGATGTAGCTGGTGACGCCCAGATGATCCCGAAGATGCTTCCCGGAATATTCCGTGCGGAAGATCCCCCGCCGTTGCAACTCCGGCACTACCAGATGGACGAAATCCTCCACGCCGGCGGGGAAATAGGGCGGTGATATGGCAAAGCCGTCGCAGCCTTCCCCTTCCATCCATTCCTGCATCATATCCGCGATGGTCGTGGGCGACCCAATCAACCGCTGGGCGGGCGTCTCACCGAAATATCTGGCAGTCTCGCGTATCGATAGATTGTCACGCCGCGCGACGCTCATGATGTTGGCCTGCATGGTCTTGCCTGCATTTGTCTCCGGCAGATCGGGCATGGGACCATCCAGGTCATAATCCCGAAAATCGAGTCCTCCGGCATTCTGCATCAGCCAGGCGATCGCCAGATCATCGGGAACAAGATCTCGCATCCTCTTGTGGAGGTCCTTCGCCTCCTGGTCGGTTTTTCCGACAATCGGCATGAAATTGGGAAGGATCTTGATTTTGTCGGGGTCTCGCCCGAAGGCTGCGGCGCGCGCCCGGATATCGTCGCGGAACAACTTGGCCGCAGCAAGGCTGGGCTGTTCGGTAAAGACGACATCGGCGGTTCGAGCCGCCAGCGCGCGGCCGGGCTCCGACGAACCCGCCTGGAAGATCACGGGACGGACCTGGGGACAACGATCCATGGTGAGAGGTCCGCGGACCTTGAAAAACTTCCCCTCATGCTTGAGAAAATGCATCTTGCTGAGGTCGAAGAATACTCCACTCTCCTTGTCGCGTGTCAGGGCTCCTTCCTCCCAGCCTTCCCACAGGCCTGCCACGACATCGAAAAATTCATTGGCGCGTTCGTAGCGCACAGCATGGTCGGAAAGAACGTCCAGCCCGAAATTCTGCGCCTCATTCTCATTGAACGATGTCACCAGGTTCCAACCGGCACGTCCGTGGCTAATGAAGTCGATGGAAGACAACCTCCGGGCGAGATTATAAGGCTCGTTGAAGGTCGTGCTGGCCGTTGCCACGAGCCCCAGATGGGTGGTTTCCCGGGCCAGCGCCGGCAGCAGCATCATCGGATCATAGTGGATAGCGCGGGGAGACGCCCCGCCGAAAAAATCCCCCTTCATGATGTTGTTGCTGCGCGGAACAGCCGCCTGGTCTTCAAAGAAGATGGCGTCGAACTTGCCTTCCTCCGCGAGTTTCGCCGCTCTGACATAATGCTCGATCCCAAGATCGATCTCGGGAATTGCCTCAGGCAGCCGCCATGCGCCAAAATGATAGCCGGGAAACAGGAACATGGCCAAGCGCATCATCTTGTCGGTCATAAGGCACTCCAAGCACGTTGAAACCATAGGGTGTACGTTCATTATCTGACAACGTAACCGCATTCTCCGTCAATAGATTTCATAGACAGATGCCCTGTTCCAATAAAAGTTTTCGACCATATGATAGATAGCGACTATCAATAAATCGCCTTCGCCTCTTGCCATAGTCCATCCCCGGAAGAGCAGAATTCCTTACCCATTTGGGTGTCGAACAGCGAAAATGCGAGCATGCGGGAGCACACGATCATCAGCATGCCCGACTACGCCCACGACACATTGCGATGGGCCAAGACTTCAGTTCGAACAAGAATGTATGCATTTTATGCCTCTGAGGCTGTCACATTCGGGCAAGCGGTAAGTGCCCGCCTTCAACTCCGGCCTAACACTCCTTTTTTGCTGCTAAAAATATTCGCGAAAAGGAGAGTGTTACCGCCTCAGGCGGGAGCAACATATAATAGCCCATAGATCAGGCACGGACCTCATTATTCAATGCAAGCATTCTATATTGCTGATTTTTAATGCCGTAAAATAAATATGAACATTCGCTACGCTAGCAGAAATCCCCTTCCCGCGCCGGATATCTAAAAGGCGGCGCGGGAAGGGATACGTATTTCCTTATGATTGCCTATCGCCTCGGTTAAACCGAGACTCTGCCCGAAGCCATTTTCCGGGCCACAGTTTCCTGAAGACCGCCTCTCTTTCCAGAACGACGCGCGCACCAATGGACGCGAGGAAAAATCAATGTATACTCTGATTCGGCGAGGCAGTAACGCTTACCCCTTGTGACCGGCTCGGGGCGAAGTTCGACTGCTTCCTACAGGCTCGACATCATTGTCGGGAAGGTCTGCAATAACAAAAACAGCCGAACTTTTCCGAGTATTGATCAAAATCCTTCGAAAATTCGAACATATATCACGCCATAGAGTAAATAATTCCGATAAAATTCAAACACATCCCCTTATAAAGGTGCTCTATTCATGTCTAAGCGGAAGATGAATCTGGTAGCTTATCTGAAGACTGGCCCTACCGCCCTGCATGTCGGCGGCTGGCGCCACCCGGAAGCGACGCTGGACGACATTTTCAACCCCGTTCGATATGAGCAGATCGCCCAGGTCATGGAGGCGGCAAAGCTGGATGGCGCGTTTTTTGCTGACCTCTTCGGTGTCGCAGATACCTATAAGGGGCTCGAAACCTTTGTCCGGACAGGCGGGCAAAACAGCTATCTGGATCCGATGGCGGTACTGCCGATCATGGCGCGCGTCACGCGTCATCTGGGCCTGGGAGCAACCATTTCGACGAGCTTCCACACCGCCTTCCACCTTGCCCGCAGCCTGGCATCCGTCGACCTGTTGAGCGGTGGGCGCGTCGCGTGGAATGTGGTGACGTCGGCCAGCGATCTTGAGGCGAAGAACGCCGGCATGCCGTCAATGCCGCCGCACGATGAGCGCTACGATCGCGCGGACGAGGTCATGGAGGCCTGCTTTGCGCTGTGGAACAGCTGGGAGCCGGACGCCTTCATCTTCAACAAGGAGAAAGGCATATTCGCCGATCCTGCAAAGGTTCATTATGCGGATTATGAAGGTCAGTGGACCAAGACACGCGGTCCCCTGCCCTCCCCGCGCAGTCCCCAGGGCCATCCTGTCATCATGCAGGCAGGAGGATCCGACCGCGGGCGGGAATTTGCCGCGCGCTGGGCAGAAGTCGTGTTTACCGGGCGGAGCGACAAGGAACAGATGCTCGCTTTCCGGCAAGACCTTCACGAGCGCATGAGAGCCATCGGCCGCGATCCCTCATCCTGCAAGATTTTGCCGGGCTTCACGCCCATCATCGGCGAAACCGCATCCATTGCGCGCGAACGCGCGGATTATTTGAACGCGCTCAAGGATCCGGAATATGATCTTGCTTATGCCTCCCTTGAAGTGGGCGCGGATTTGAGCAAGCACCAGACGGCGGAAGAAGTCGTGCAGGTGCGTGGAAACCAGGGCACCCACGGGACGTCCGCGCTCATCCAGCGCGTCGCCGATCAGTCGAATGTCACCTTTTCCGAAGCCGCCAAGAAACGGCGCGAGAATTCTGCCGTCGTCGGCACGCCAAGCATGATCGCCGACGAGCTTCAGGACCTGTTCGAATCCGGCTATTGCGATGGCTTCGTCATCATGCCCACAACATTTCCTACGTCCCACGAACAGTTTTGCAGAGCTGTCGTGCCGGAGTTGCAGCGCCGCGGATTGTTCCGCACAGAATATAGCGCAACGACCTTGCGCGGGAATCTGGCCAGCTAAGCAGCCCGTAACATGCCCAGCTCGCCGATCTTTTGCTCTATCTGGACAGGCCCATGCTGATTGATCGTCGAAACGCACTCAGGCAGGCGGCGGGCGTACTTGCCTGCAGCGTCCTGCCCGCAACCCGCAGCGAGGCAGCGGGCAAATTCTCCGGTCGCACGCTTGTTTTCGCAAGCTGGGGCGGCGTCTACCAAAATGCCCAGAGGCAGGCCTTCTGCGTGCCGTTCACGCGCAAGACAGGCGCAAAGATCGTCCAGGACGGGCCGGTCAGTGCGGCACGTTTGCGCGTCATGCTCGATTCGGGTTCGATCGACTGGGATGTCGTGGTCGGAAATCCGGCAATTCTGTTCAGTCTCGGCAACCGTCTCGAAAAGGTCGATACCAGCATCGTCGATCTGTCGCAGGTCCCGCCCCGGTTTCGCTGGGAACATGGCGTGAGTTGCGACGCGGGGGCAATGGTGCTCGCCTACTCCATGGACGCGTTCCACAATCGCAAAGCCCCCGGCGAATGGCAGGATCTGTTCGATCTGAAACGCTATCCCGGCAAGCGCATGTTGCCAGGCGACCCCAGGTTCACGCTCGAAACCGCGTTGCTCGCCGATGGTGTCCCGCCACATCAGCTCTACCCTCTCGACATTGGCCGAGCGCTGAGAAAACTGGATAGCATCAAGGACAAGACGATTTTCTATCAGTCCTATTCCCAGGCCCAGCAACTCATCGTCGATGGTGTCGTCACGTGCGGCATGATGTTCAGCAGTCGCGCCTTCGCCTGCGTGAAGGATGGCGCCAGGGTGGGAGTCAGCTGGCGCGGCAATCTGCGCGATTTCACTCCGATCGTCGTCCCCGCTGGCGGCAGGAATCAGGACATGGCGTGGAGTCTGGTCAATGAAAGCCTCAATCCGGTGAACCAGGCCTATCTGGCCAATGACCAGTCGATTTCCCCGACCAACTTTGCAGCCCTCAAGCTGATACGTCCGGAAATCATGCCCTGGATCCCGACCAGCCCCAAAAATCTTGCGATCGGCGTCGATGTCGATGGCCAGTATTGGGGAACCAATTATCGGGCCATCAACAAGCGCTGGCAGCTGTGGAAGCTGGTATGATGATGGAGCGAATTGCGGCAAAAAGGATGTCGATCGGCAAAGGCACCGGCTCCAACATCCGTGCCGGAAAGGACATTGATCCACGGGCATGGCTGATCCTCCCCGCTGTGATCCTTGTTCTCATCACCTTCACGCTTCCAGTGGGCGGGTTCCTGCTGCGCGGTTTCTCTGACCCTGCGCTTGGCTTTGGCAATTTCATCGAGCTGCTCAAAGAGCCGGTCTACGGGAAAATCATCTGGAACACAGTCGCCATCAGCGCCAGCGTCACCTTGCTGAGCCTGCTGATCAGCTTCCCACTCTCTTATTCGCTCGTCGAGGCGAGCCCGGCTGTTCGCAAGGTTCTGGTGGTCATCATCATGATCCCGCTCTGGACCAGTATTCTGGTTCAGGGCTATGCGTGGGTGGTCCTTTTGCAGGACAATGGCGTCATCAATCGCTCCCTGATGAAGCTGGGGATACTTACCGAACCGTTCCCGCTGATCTACAATAGGACCGGCGTGCTGATCGCCATGACCCAGGCGCAGCTGCCGCTGATGGTCCTTCCGCTCTACGGGGTCATGTCGAGGCTGGACAACAATCTCACCCGGGCAGCATCCGTGCTGGGCGCTGGTCCGGTAACGACTTTCCTGCGCGTATATTTGCCCCAGACCGTGCCCGGCATCCTGTCTGGCTGCTCGCTCGTGTTCGCTCTCTGCCTTGGCTATTACATCACCCCCGCTCTGGTCGGCGGTCATTCCGATACCATGATCAGCCAGCTTATCGTCGTCGAGATCGAGGAGCTTGGCGAATGGGGCATGGCCAGCGCGCTCTCGCTCGTTCTCCTTTTCGGAATGATCCTCATCTTCTGCGCGATGAACCTTATCAATCGGCGAGCCCTTCGAGGGGCGAAAAAATGACGGAGAAGCCGGCATGATGCAGATCAATATCTGGACGATATTGCGGCGCTTCGTCACCGGAGCCGCTGTTGTCTATCTCCTGGCTCCGCTGATCATCGTCGCGATTTTGTCGCTCAGTTCAGCGCCGTTTCTGACCTTTCCGCCACCGGGGTTTTCGCTGCGATGGTATTATCAGATCTGGAGCGATCCCGACTGGAGCAGTTCCATCGTGACGTCGATCCTGATCACCGTCCCAACCGCCATAATTGCGACCGCGATCGGCACCGGGGCGGCCATCGCCGCCTGCCGTTGCGCCTTGCCGGCAGCGGCTGCTCTTTCGGGGCTTATCATGCTCCCGCTCATCATTCCGATCATCGTCGCCGCCGCGGCAATATCCGGGGCATTCGGGGCGCTTGGCTTGCAGGGGACCTATAGCGGCCTGATCCTGGCCCACATTGTCCTCTCCATTCCCTATGTCTTCTCGGTGGTGCGGGCCTCGCTACAGACGCTCAACAGCGATGTCGAAGGCGCAGCGTTGACCCTGGGCGCAACACCGGCCCGAACCTTGTTTCGCGTAACACTGCCCATGATCCTGCCGAGCATCTTGTCTGGCTTCCTGTTCGCCGCAGTGATGTCCTTCGGGGAACTGGTCATTTCCATGTTTCTCAGCAGCCCAATGATCAGACCTGTCTCGGTCCAGATGTGGTCCAACGTGCGCGGCTCCGTCGATCCGACAATCGCCGCGGTCGCCACCTCGATCTTCCTTTTCACCGTGTTCGTGCTGATCCTGGAGCATGTGATCAACCGTCGCAGCCGCAGTTAAAGTTATCGCCAAAACAGCGCCGTCAAAACTTCTTCCTGAAGGTTTCCGATGAACAACTCGATTCTTGAAGTCAAAGATCTTCGCAAAACGCACGGCGACTTCGTAGCAGTCGACGACATCTCCTTTTCGATGCCATCTGGTGAGTTTCTTACCCTGCTCGGACCATCCGGATCGGGCAAGACGACAACACTCCAGATGATAACCGGCCTTACGTCGGTTTCCGCCGGGGAGATCCGGCTCGATGACAAGCCGGTACATCGGCTGCCTCCCTATCGGCGCAATATCGGTGTCGTTTTCCAGAACTATGCGCTTTTCCAGCATATGACCGTGGCAAAAAACGTTGCCTTCCCTCTCGAGGTGCGAAAGGTCCCAGCGTCTGAAATCCAGCGGCGCGTGGAAGAAACTCTCGAGACGGTCGGCCTGCCGGGTTTCGGCAACCGCTATCCAGCCCAGCTCTCAGGCGGCCAGCAACAGCGCGTCGCGCTTGCCCGCGCCATGATCTTTCGGCCGCGCCTGTTGCTGATGGATGAACCGCTCGGCGCGCTCGACAAGAAGCTGAGAGAGCAGATACAGCTCGAGATTGTACGCCTTCATCGTGAGACGGGGATGACGATTGTTTATGTGACACATGACCAGGATGAGGCCTTGGTCATGAGCGATCGGATCGCGGTCTTCAACAAGGGGAAGATCGAGCAGGTCGGCACGGCGAATGACATTTACGAAAACCCCCAGTCGCTCTTCATTTCAGGCTTCATCGGTGATTCAAATTTTATCCCCATCGACATTCTGGGCCGCCAGGACGGCTATCTTGCCGGCAGGGCGGGCTCATCGCTTCTGCGTGGACGCGGAGGCGATCAGATATCCGTCGGACAGAAAGCCACCCTGGTCGTTCGCCCCGAACGCGTTCACGTCAGTACCGATGTGCGCGCCAGCGACGGCATGAACTCCGTCACCGGCCAGCTAAAGACCGTCGTCTATCTGGGCAAATCACGAAAATATGTGATCGCCGCCGAGGGCGGAGTCGAGATTGTCGCACTGAAACAGTGCGTACAGGGCGCCAGCGATCCACAATGGCCGGAAGGCACACAAGTCGTGGCGCATTGGGAGCCGACAGAAAGCACGATCCTGTCGTCGTGACGGTCCTTCGAGAGCGTTCGCGACCCGATGACATGACCACCGTTCCGACAATGATGTTTCATCCCCGAAATCTGAGGAAGCGCAAGCCGCGCAATTCGCCTTCGATGGTAGTTCCGGGGTCGTGTGAATTTTACAATTACAATGCATACCGTGGAATTTTGGATTGGCCTTTTGATCGGGTTATTTTTCCCGTCACTCCATCCAGTTCAAAATTCTTATAAACACGGAAATATCTGAAATGGCTGGCCTAGACATTGATCGCCCCCTCGCAGCACGACGGAATCCGTGTTGCACAATAGAATGTGTACGTTATATTATGATGGATATTGGATGTGGAAACCATGGCGTTTAAGACCGTAAAAACAGTGGCGATCGTAGGAACCGGCCTGATCGGATCAAGTTGGGCGGCATTCTTCCTCGCAAAGGGTTTCGACGTACGCGCCACCGACCCGGCACCCGACGGCGGCAGCCGTACTTTTGCCCAGGTCGCGCGCATGTGGCCGCATCTGGAACGCATCGGCCTTGCTCCTGGCGCATCTCTCGACCGCCTTTCGTTTCATGAAGACTTGGAAGAGGCCCTTGCTTCAGCTGACTTCGTGCAGGAGAGCGGCCCGGAACGCCTCCCCCTGAAGCAGGCGCTGTTCCAGCAAATGGACCGGATCCTTCAGGAATCGGTCGTAATTGCTTCCAGCAGCTCGGCCCTGATGATGAGCGACATTCAGCGGGATTGCGATCATCATCCCGAACGCTGCATCATCGCCCACCCCTTTAATCCGCCCCATATCATGCCGCTGGTGGAAATTGCGGGCGGTCGCGCGACGAGCGCTGCCGTCGTGGATTTCACGCAGGCTTTTTTTGACGGGCTGGGCAAGAAGTGCATTCGGCTGAACAAGGAAATTCAGGGCCATGTCGCCAACCGGATCGCCTACGCCATGTATCGCGAGGCCGTCTGGCTCGTTGAGCAGGGTTTTGTGAGCACCGGCGATGCAGACCGCGCGGTCTCATGGGGGCCTGGCCTGAGATGGGGCGGCATGGGCCCTCACCTTCTCTATCATCTTGGCGGTGGCGAAGGGGGGCTCGCACATTTCCTTTCGCATCTCGGCGAGACATTGGAGACGATGTGGAACGACAGCCCGACGCCCCGACTGAGCGAAGAACTCCGCCACCGTTTGGCGACCGACATCCAAGCAGAAACTGACGGCGAGTCCATCGAGATGCTTAGCCGTCAACGAGATCAGTTTCTTATCGACCTCATCGCCATGCGCAATGCCGGCCCTACGATTCTTTCGAGGTAAACACGAACAAGGGAGCATTTGGTATGGCCGACGGAGCTTTGAAAGCCGCATTGAAAAATGGAGAAATGATCGTTGCTCCTGGCATTTATGACCTGATTTCGGGGCTTATTGCCGACAATATGGGTTTTAAGGCCCTCTATGTGACCGGCTATGGCACGGTGGCATCTTATCTCGGCCTTCCGGATGCGGGCCTTGCGACCTACACCGACATGCTCACCCGCGTCGCGCAGATCGCGGAAAAGACTAAGACTCCGATCATCGCCGACGCGGACACCGGCTATGGCGGATTGCTGAACATCCGCCACACGGTTCGCGGGTATGAGCATGCCGGCGTCACCGCCATCCAGTTCGAGGATCAGGTTTCACCCAAGAAATGCGGCCACACACCCTATCGGGAAGTCGTCAGCATCGATGAAATGACCCGGAAGATCCAAGTCGCCTGCGACAGCCGGTCAAGCGACGATTTCCTGATCGTCGCGCGCACAGACGCGCGGACGGGTTATGGCATCGACGAAGCCATAAAGCGTGGTCAGGCCTATGCTGCGGCCGGCGCCGATGTGATCTTCATCGAATCCCCCGAAACCGAAGAGGAACTCAAGCTGATTGGCGAAAGGATCGACGCCCCTCTGCTTGCGAATATGGTGAATGGCGGCAAGACACCAATGCTCCCTGCGGCGAAGCTGGCTGAACTCGGCTATCAGATCGCCATTTTTCCGGCTGCCGGTTTCCTGTCCGCCGGCGCGGCGCTGGAGGCGGCCTATGGCGAACTGCGCAACCACGGCACATCGACGGGCGAGACAGCGATGTACGACTTCCCGGCTTTCACCCGCATGCTCGGTTTTGAAGACATCTGGGAATTCGAAAGAAAATATCTCGTCAATGCGGCGGAAAATTGACCGCAAGCGCAACAGCCTCGTGCGGCAGGCTTCGCGGACAATGTTCCGCACCACCCGATCAATCTTCGCCTTCGACACAATGGAATGGCCATTACGGCATGGGAGTGAGGCATGCTCATAGGTGACAATGAACTTCTCGAAATGTTCGAGCATATTCTTCGTCTCTCGCGCGTCGACGAAACGCAATCGGTCGCCATTCTCAAGAGCGGGAACTCGAATCCTCGTGTCGTGTGGGCAGCGATGGAGGCAGCGCAGCGACTGAAGGCGAAAGTCTATGGCGTCGAGCTGCCCTGCCATAATTATGTGACCTATACGAGCTATGATCCGACCGGATATGTGGGCGAAACCGCCCTTTCCGGCCACGAGGCCGCCAAGAAGGCGCTCGCGGCGGCGGATCTCATCATCGATACGATGCTGTTGCTCCATTCGCCCGAGCAGCAGGAACTGCTCAATAGCGGATCGCGCATGCTGGCGGTGATCGAGCCGCCTGAAGTTCTCGCACGCATGCTCCCGAATGAAGACGACAAGCGCCGTGTCCTGGCCGGCGTAAAGAGGCTGGAGCAGGCGCGCACCATGACGGTGCAATCGCGCGCCGGCACCGATTTTCGTTGTGAAGTCGGCCAGTATCCCAGCGTGGGAGAATATGGCTTCTCCGACGAACCGGGACATTGGGACAATTGGCCGAGCGGCTTTCTATTCACTTGGGCCAATGAAGGGACCGCCACGGGCAGGATCGTGATCGACACAGGCGACATCATCCTCCCCTTCAAACGCTATGCCCAGTCCCCGATCACGCTGGACTTCGAGGGCGGGTATATCCGCAAATTCTCGGGCGGTTTCGACGCCGAATATCTCAAGACCTACATGATGACGTTCAACGATCCGGAGGTCTTCGCGCTCTCCCATCTTGGCTGGGGCCTACAGAACCGCGCGCAGTGGACGGCCCTTGGGCTCTATGGAAAGTCCGAGTCCCAGGCCATCGACGGCCGCGCCTTTTACGGCAATTTTCTCTTTTCCACTGGGCCGAATACCGAAGCCGGCGGCACCAGAAACACCGCCTGCCACATGGATATCCCCTTGCGGCGCTGCTCCATTCAACTCGACGACGAGCCTATTGTCACGGACGGGAATGTCATCCCGGCTGACCAGGCCGTTCCAGCTTATCAACCGCCGTTCGATTGATCGGCTGACGAACAAGGATATCTAGAAACATGGAACCTGATATCAGCGAACTGCTCGCAAACAATTATGAAACGACCGGCTTCGGACATCGGCTGGGGTTCGGCGCAAAGCCCGCCCTTCTCCTGATCGACTTGGTAGAAGCCTATTTCCGGGAAGGATCGCCATTATATCACCGGAATTTCGCGCCGGCGCTCGCATCCTCCGTCCGCCTGATGGATGCTTGCCGCAAGGCCGACATTCCCGTGATCCTCACCAATGTCGAATATACCAAGGGCGGCGCCGACGGCGGCATATTCTTCGAGAAAATCCGGCTGCCGCTGCTTTGCTTTGAAAAGGGCAATCCGCTGGGCGATTTTCCACCGAATATCGTCCCCAGGGCCGACGAGGTGATCATCTCGAAACGCTATGCCAGTGCCTTCTGCGGCACGCCGCTGGCAGCCCTGCTGACCTCGCAGCGCATCGACACGTTGATCATCGGCGGGGTTTCCACGAGCGGTTGCGTCCGGGCAACCGCGGTGGACACCTGCTCCATGGGCTTCCGTCCGATGGTCGTGCGCGAAGCCGTGGGTGATCGCCACCCTGAACCGCACAAGGCCAATCTGTTCGACATCGACGCGAAATATGGCGACGTTGTCAGCGAAGAAGAAACCCTGGCTTATCTTGCCGGCGTACAGGCCCGCTGACCCAGCGGACATCGCACAACGGGGCGGAAGAATTTTGCCCCATTCGGCGTTGCAGTGGCAGCGAACGAATGGGGCAAGCGAAAGGACCAGCCCGGCGCGACAGCGAGCATGGCTGGCGGCGCACGTCGCGCCGGGCGCTTTTCAAAATCAGATGCAAGCATTGCAAATCGCGTCCCATCCAGCCCAGCACGCCAATTGGACCGCCGGCGAGTAATATGATCAGGCGTGGATCTGCTCCGTCGCGCGATGCATCGATATCTATTTATCAATTTGATATATAATATTTTTATTTGATTTTCGTTGTTCAGAACACCGGCATCGCCTCACATTTTTCTGCGCAAGATTCTGCCAAAATTGCGGTACTCGCTCTTTCCTCGGGCAAAAATATAACGTACACACCCTTTTATTACGGTTCAAAGATCGTCATGGGATTTCGAGAGATGAAGAAGAAGCTCAATATCGCCATTGTTGGCGCGGGACTTGGCGGACTGACGCTTGCCATCCTGCTCGAGAAGGCCGGATATAATTATACGTTGTATGAACAGGCGCCCCAGCTCGCGCGCATGGGTGCAGGGATCAACATCTATCCCAATACGACAAAGGTCATGAAAAGCCTGGGCATTCTCGACCAACTATGTGCGATAGGAAATCGGCCCGAAAGCTGGCTGAACCGTGAGTGGGATACAGGACGGATCTACTTCGCCCAGTTGGAAGATGAGTGGGAGGAGCAATATGGCGCCCCGCATCTCCATCTGCATCGCGGCGATCTGCAGAGCATCATGAGCAATGCGGTCCCGGCGCATCGGATCCGTTTCGGCCACTGCCTCACCGGCCTGGACGAAAAGGGCGGATCAACACGGCTGACCTTTGCCGATGGCACCACCGCCGACGCAGACATCGTCATCGGCGCGGACGGGGTGAATTCCGTCGTGCGAGACATCCTGCTCGGGCCCGAACTTCCGACATATTCGGGCTTCGTCGCCTACCGATCGATTTTCCCCACCAAGTTGCTCGGCGACTATAAGCTTGGTTCGGACGGCGCGAAATTCTGGTCGGATGACCGGCATCCAGCCCAGGAAGACCGGCACCTCATCATGTATTACCTTACCAAGGTCCGAGACGAAGTCTATTTCGTCACGGGTTCGCCCGACCCGAATTTTGAAGGGCTCAATCCAGTCGAAGCCACGAATGCCGAGATGCTCGCGCATTATGAAGGCTTCCATGAAGACGTTATCCGCCTGATCAAGGCCGCGCCCCAGATCAGCAAATGGCCGCTGCTGGTTCGCAAGCCGCTATCTCTGTGGAGCCGCGGACGCATTGTTCTCCTGGGCGATGCCTGCCACCCGATGAAGCCCCATATGGGCCAGGGCGCAGGCATGGCGATCGAGGATGCCGCAGTGCTCTTCCGCTGCATCGATGGAGCCGATGGCGATTATGCGGGTGCATTCGATCTCTACCGCACCAACCGTTTCGAGCGGACGTCGCGCGTTCAGGCACTGTCCAACAGGAACATCTGGATGCGTTATCCCACCGATCCAACCTGGTGCTATGGCTATGATGCCATGACCGTGCCCCTTGTCAGCACGGCGGCGACAGATCAGCAGAGCGAGCACATCGACACTGCGTCCGCCGCTTAGCGTTCATCCTTGCATATGCGCGAATTTGCGGAGGCGTGTGAATGTCTGTGGGAAGCTATGAACTGGGCGACGTATCCCTTCAATATGGAGGGATATTGCCATCCGCCTTCATTGGCTTCGAGACCCATGGCAAGCTGAATGCCGCCAGGGACAATGCGATCCTCTTTCCGACGTGGTGCGCGGGCAATCATGAGGCCGCACGCTATATCATCGGCGAAGGCCGCCCCCTCGATCCCACGCGCTATTTCATCGTCGTCGTGGACATTTTCGGCAATGGCATGTCGTCCTCACCGAGCAACATGCCTGCGCCAAGCGAGCGCATGCGCTTCCCCCATGTCAGCCTGCTCGACAATGTCAGCTTTCAGCGGCGCTTGCTTCACGAGCATTTTGGGATCGAGAGGCTGCGCCTGATCGTTGGACGGTCCATGGGCGCGCAGATCGCTTTCCAGTGGGGCGCCTATTATGCCGATGAGATGGACGGCATCCTGGCTCTGGCAGGCTCGGCGCGGACATCTCCGCACAATTATGTCTATCTTGCGGCGCTGAAACTGGCGCTGACATCGCCATGTGAATGGCAAGGCGGGGATTATGAAACAAATCCGGTCGAGTCGCTCCGCCGGATGCGGCTTACCACGGATGCCTGGGGCTTCTCCCAGTCCTTTTACAGGGCAGGCCTCCACCTGGCCGAGGGTCATGACAGCACGCAGGCCTATCTCGACAGGGCAGACCCCTATGCCTTTGGCGACGTCAATGATGTCCTTGCCCAAATCCGCACCTGGGAAAGCGCCGACATCAGCGACAATCCCCGCTTCGCGAAGGATTTCCATGCCGCCTTGCGTGCGATAACGGCCCGGACGATCATCATGCCTTCGCAGACCGACATGTATTTCCCGCCCGATGACAGCGTGATCGAGCAAGCCCACATGCCCAACGCTGAGTTGCGCGTCCTGCCATCCATCTGGGGTCATCGCGGCGCATCTCCCGGCAGTGACCCGCGGGACATTGCCTTTTTCGAGACAGCAATTGCAGACTTGCTGAAGGCATGATGCAGAACAGGCACTGACGACCACGGCTGGTCGTCGGCATGGTCGCCGCCTGCCATTTCCATGGCCAAGCCGGCATGACGAGCATGTCGGGAGGTCGTCGAGACGCGGCAAAGCCAACTGTACGACAGATCGCAAGGAGCGCGGCGGCACGTTCGACGCCGGCGATGGCATCGACTCTTAGGCCACCGCCGCCACCTGCTCTTCCCGCCGCCTGCCGCTTGCCGCGTACGCCTGGAGCTTCAAGCCACCCGGCCTCCGGAAAGCCGCCGGGCAATCCCGATGTCAGCTCGGGCGATACCCTAGGCCAAAATCGGGCGGGCGCCGATGATGTCGATGCCGAAGCCCTGGACTGCAACGACGGAATTTTGCGTATCGGTCAGCCGGACCATCGATTGAACACCCAGATCCGAAAGGATCTGCGCGCCAAGGCCATAGGAGCGCAGGTCGGTCTCGTCGTTGAGCGGTGCCCGGCCATAGGCGTAGGCGTGGTCGGCGGCGGGATATAGCAGAACGATCACCCCTGCCCCCTCCTGCTCGATCAAGTCGATGGACCGCTGCAGCAAGCGGCTTCTGGCGCCCGGAACACCCAGCACATCGTCGAAGAGCGACAAGCGGTGCATCCGTACCAGCGTGGGAATATTCGGGAGGATATCCCCCTTCACCAGGACGTCGTGGCGAAGGCCGTCGATGCGGTTGCGATAGGTTATGGAAGTCCAGACCTGACCGCCAGCGAGCGTGATATGTTCCTCATGATCGCGCTCGATCAGCTTATCGTGCAGTCGCCGAAAGGCAATCAAATCACGGATAGTGCCGATCTTCAACCCATGGATGGCGGCAAATTCGTGCAGGTCCTTGAGCCGCGCCACCCCACCGTCCTGGCGCAGGATACGGCACATCACGCCGGCGGCGTTCAACCCCGCCAGTCGGACGACATCTGTCGCACCTTCCGTTCGTCCGGCCCGCATGAGCACACCGCCGGGATGAGCCGTTACGGGAAAGACATGACCGGGAGACACGATGGCATCGCGTCCGTATGACCGGTCCGCCGCGACAAGGATGGTCCGCGCGCGGTCGGCGGCAGAAATCCCAGTGGAGACGCCGTTTTTCGCTTCTATGGAGAGCGTGAAGGACGGCCGGCCCGTCTCGTCCGCTTTGGGATTCATGGCAGGCAGGGCAAGCTCGTCGACGCGCTCCTTTGTCAGCGCGAGGCAGATGAGGCCACGGCAATGCCGAGCCATGAAGTTGATGGCGTTCGGGGTGGTCAGCTGGGCTGGAAGAACCAGATCACCATCATCGTCAGCAGCGCCATCGTTAACCAGAATGAACATCCGTCCATTCCTGGCCTCATCAATGATCGTTTCGATCGAAGAGATCATTGGCAATGCGAGCGTCGCGCAGTCAGCCATTGACCGTATCCCGTTCCATCGCGCGCGTGAAGCGGCCATCGACATAGATCAAGGGCGAGACGTCGCCGTGCAACGAGACATCGGCGACGCGCCCGATGAAGAGGCTGTGCGTCCCATAATCCAGCTGCTTGTCGTTGTGGCATATTATCGCGGCCTGGCAGTCCGCCAGAAACGGAACCCCCTGTGGCGTCATTTGCCATTCCCCGACCGAAAATCGCTCCTCGCCCTTCATTTTTCCGGAGCAATTCGCCGCAATGTCCGCATGGTCGTGGTGAAGGATATTGATGGCGAACGACATTCCGCGAGAGAGGACCGGATGGATCGAGGCTGTCCTGTTCACGCAGATCAGCATTGAGGGCGGGTCGAGACTGAGTTCGCTCACGGCGGTTGCTGCCATCGCAAACCTTTCCCCGTTCTCGGCACTCGTGATTACGACAACCGCCTTTGCGAGACGACGAAGCGCTCCCTTCAAGCTGTCCATAATTTCCCCTTTCTTTCCGCATCCGGCCGTTCCAAAGCCACAACCGCACACTCAAAATAAAATGTACATACTCTTTTTGCCAATCTTGGGATCCGACAATGGCAGGATCGCATCATCCATTATCTCGCACTTTATATGGCATAATGATAGGCCACTCGCAAATTTCCACAAGCGGAAACGAACCTTATATAGAATGTATACACTATATTGACGCACAGGATCGATGGACACCTGGCCGCTTTGGCAATCATCCGCTCGATCGTGGCGGCATCCGGATCATCGTCGCCCGCCCGGCGTGCGCTACGGGAGCCCGGATGTGACAGCATCCAAAGCCCGGTCTTCGCGGCCATATTTGCGAAGAATGGCAGGATCGCTCCCGTCGGCTACCGCACCTTTCAAGGCAAGGGAGAGCGCCATCTCGAGTTCCGGCTCCGTTTGGAGACGACGAACGCGGACGTCATCCGATAGCCGGCGAGCCTGTCCGCCATCATTTCCAGTCCTGGATTGTCCCGAACGGCCGCTACTGCCTGCAAAGGCGCCCAACGCAGACAGCCGACCGGGGGAGTTGCATGGCGCATGCCGAGAAACTTGGACGGGACGCCTCAGCGCAACTCCCTTGACCGGCCATGTCGCCGTCCGACCGATGGGCGCTTCCAACGGCACGCGCAAACCCGCGGAGCCTGAGGGTAGGGAACATTTGAACCCGCGGCGGGCTCACAATGAGGCCGCCCCCCGCCCCCGATCGGGCAGATCATCCCTCGCCGTTCCAATGCATCATCCGGTCCTGTTGGCAGCGCAAATCGGTCCCACATGGGACGAAGGCCGCGGATTCGGCATGACGATCCCGATCATTCGGCTGTCCACCCGCCATCAACGACAAGGCTCGTACCTGTCATCAACGCCGATGCATCCGACGCGAGGAACAGCGCCGCCCCCATCAGATCCTCCACCTGACCGAGCCGGCCGATTTTGATCTTCTGCAAGACGCTTGCCTTGAAGGCCGGATCCTCGAAGAAAGGCTTGGTCATCGGGGTTTCGATGAATGTCGGGGCGATAACGTTCGATCGAATGCCATATTGGGCCAGATCAAGCGCGAAGGCCTTGCTCATCCCCTCTATCGCCCATTTAGAGGCACAGTAGAGTGAGCGATTGGGGCCACCGACATGGCCCATCTGCGATCCGATATGGATCATGCTCCCGGATTTGCCGCTCTCTATGAGACGCCCTGCCACACCTTGCGCGATGAAGAAGGACGACTTCAGATTGAGGTTGAGGACGGCATCATAGTCTGCCTCTGAGACACGCATCATCGGCATGGGGCGATTGGTGCCGGCATTGTTGATCAGGATATCGAAAGCCTCGGCCTGCCCCAAATAGGCAGAGACCGCTTCAAGATCACGAACATCGAGGGAAACGGCCTCCGCCTGGCCGCCGCCAGCCCGGATCGCAGACGCAAGCTCCTGCACGGCCTCCATGCCGCGCGCCACGAGCGTAACAGCAGCACCGGCATCCGCCAGTGCTACGCCTAACGCCGCACCAATGCCCCGACTGGCGCCGGTGACAAGAGCCCGTCGACCATCCAGCCTGAAACTCGGCGTTTTCGGAAGAACAGCCATCGATTCAGACGAGCGCCGGCTCGGCCTTGCCGGCGTAGGGAACGTCCCGATGACCATATCGGCGAACCCGGATATTGGCCTGCTCCCCATGCGCGGCGAACCCCTCCAGCGCGCAGAGGCGAGAACAATATTCACCGATGAGAGCAGATGCCTCATCCGATGTCACCCGTTGATATGTACAGGTTTTCAAGAACTTCCCCACCCAAAGGCCGCCTGTGTATCGCGCAGCACCTTTTGTCGGCAGAGTGTGATTGGTGCCAATGACCTTGTCGCCGAAACTGACGTTGGTACGCGCGCCGAGGAACAAAGCTCCGAAATTCGTCATGTGACGCAGGAAATAGTCAGGATCCGCCGTCATCACCTGGACATGCTCAGACGCGATCTGATCGGCTATCGCGCACATTTCCTCGTCGCTTTCGGCAATGATGACCTCTCCATAGCCTTCCCAGGCCAGCCGGGCATACTCGGCGGTAGGGAGAATCTGCAGAAGGCGCTCGACCTCGACGATGGTCTCGCGGGCCAGTTTTTCGGATGTCGTGAGGAGGATGGCGGGGCTGTCAGGGCCATGTTCGGCCTGGCCGAGCAGGTCGGTCGCGGCCAGCTCAGGATCACAACCAATCTCATCTGCAATCACGAGCGTTTCCGTTGGTCCGGCAAACAGGTCGATGCCGACGCGGCCGAACAGCTGACGCTTGGCCTCCGCCACATAGGCGTTGCCGGGTCCGACCAGTATATCGACCGGCGCGATCGACTGCGTGCCTACCCCCATGGCGGCGATGGCCTGAATACCGCCCAGACAGTAAATCTCGTCGGCGCCAGCCATTGCCTGGGCGGCGACGATCGCCGGCGCAGGCTTTCCCTTGAAAGGAGGCGCGCAGGATACGACCCGTGCAACCCCAGCAACCTTGGCGGTTATAACGCTCATATGCGCGGACGCGAGAAGGGGATATTTGCCGCCGGGCACATAGCATCCTGCGGCGTTTACCGGAATGTTCCTGTGCCCCAGAACGACGCCGGGGAGCGTTTCCACCTCGACATCGGCGATGCTGTCTCGCTGGATCTGCGCAAAATTGCGGACCTGCGCCTGTGCAAATTCGATGTCTTTCAGATCCTGACCGCTGAGCTGATCGATACATTCCTGGATTTCGCGAGCCGTTAGTCGATAGCTCTCCCTGTCCCAGCGATCGAACTTGATCGACAGCTCGCGGACGGCCTCGTCACCACGTTGCTCGATCATTTCGAGAACGCCTTCGACAACAGACCTAACTTGCTGATCCCGTGCGACTTTGCTTTCGACCTTGGAGCCACGCTTCAGGTAAATCGCCACGTTCCACCTCAATTTTGCATCCGGATGCAAAAATCATTAGCAGATAGCTTCCTCCACTCAAGCGCTTTGACGTATTATGAGTTCTCCATCGACGATGACATGGCGAGCCGAGCCCGATTCCGGCCCATCGACAAAGCGTTCGACTTCGGAGACCATCGCTTCAATCGGCTGCGAATATGTTGTCAGGGAGAAGCTGGGCCAGGACGCCATCGGAATGTTATCGAACCCTGCGACCGCACAATCGACGCCAGGACGCAGGCCGAATTCTGCGCGCAATGTTTCGATCACTGCGATCGCCATGAAGTCATTGGCGCAAAAGATCGCGTCGGGCACGGCTGCGCGATCATCCAACAATTCGCGCGTCGCCGCGACGGCACCCTCGCGCGCATATCCGCCGACCACGCGGCGCACAGGCCCGGCGCCGGCGGCAGACAATGTATGCATGAACGCATGCTCGCGCTCGGCGCTTGTCGAGCTGAGCGGGTAGCCGGCGATGAACGCCATGCGCTTGCGGCCTGTGGCAAGGAAATGTCGAGCAATCGCCTCGCCCCCCGCGACATTGTTTCCGGTCACCGCAAAGGCGTCACGGCTTGCGAGCGCAGTCCGGTTGAACATCACGACGGGAATGCCGTAGGCTTCACATTCGGCGGCAAGGTCAGACGACAGGCTTACGGCCATCAATATGACCGACGTCACCTTATAACTGAGCAGCTCGGACACCTGGGCATCGGCTGACGTGTCGGGCTCCGCGGGAAAGAGCAAAATCCTCATGCCCTTGACCGCAAACATCGCGGCCAGCCGATCCAGGGCCGTGGAAAAGAAGGGATTGTCGAAATCACCGCAGACGACGCCGACGATCTTCGTCTTCTTTGTCAGCCCCCGCGCCAGGATATTGGGTCGAAATCCAAGTTCATCTGCCGCTTGCAGGATTTTGTCACGCATCTTGGCTGACACGCTGGCCCCGTCAGTAAAGGCACGCGACACTGCAGATTGCGAGACGCCCGCAAGCCGCGCGACATCATATGTTGTTGCCACGCGCTGAGGACTGCGTTTCGTCACGCTCATACCGCCTTGTAGTTGATCCACCCTTTCCATTCGGATGGGGCACGAAGCGGTGAGATGCAAGGGAAGCCAATGGCGATAGACAGTGCAGAATATCGCGGATCAGTTGCGCCAATCATGTGGCAGGCAAGCCTTGTCACTGGTCGGCGTCACCTTGCAGTTGGGTCCATCGCCCGGCCCCGGCTGCGCCAAGGGCAGCATCAGCCTGGATGCCGACTTCGGGCCGAAATGAATCCTGTACTTGCCTCCAGGGATCGTCCCTTTCTGGATATCCGTGAGATAACAGGGATCGTTGCCGGGGCTTGCTTTCTCCGGCCCCGGACAGGCGGAAGGATCGGCAGCCGTCGTCAGCTGCAGCTTCAGCCGATGTCCGCTCAGGATCGCCCACTGTCGCGGCTCCAAATATATATCCAGCGTATAGACTCGGCCAGGCTTTAGAAATTGATCCTTGTCCAATGTTTGCCAGGGCCAGATCGGCAGGCCATTTTCGTCTCGCCATGATTTCGCCGCATCGAGTCGCCGGAGGCTTCCGATCATGACGCCCTGGGTTATGCGCTTGCTGGTACCGTCGGGCGCGACATCAAACAGCGCCGCAATCAATTCCAGATTGCGGTTGCTCGTTTCGCTGTCGATAGAAAGAGCAGCGGCACCGGAAAGCAGAGCTTTCTCGGCGAACGGCGCCGTGACGAATTCGAGCTTGGTCCCCGTCGCCCCAGGATCTCCCCACGCCAGGTCACGGCTGGCAGGCTGCGATGGGGAAACGGGTGCAAGGCTGCCGTCCCCGCCGAGATTAAAGGCCGTATAGCGGTCCACCATCGGCACCCTAGCCGCATTTACCCATCGGTTGCTGCCGACCTCGAACAAATGCATCGGCTTGTCCGTCTCCTGCAGGCCGGTATCCACCCCTTTCACCCAGGTCTCTAGCCATTGCAGCATGATGCCGTTGTCCAGCGCTTCACCATGACTATTGTTTCCGACGATGATCTGGTAGCGCGGACTGACTTTCTGCTTGGGCGTCATGGCCGCATAGAGCGGCCGCCCGGCGACGGAATTCTGGAAGGCAGCATATGTTCGGATTGCTCCGATTCCGACAGGATCCTTCCATCCTGTCCACAGGAGAACCGGAACGCCGTTGTCGACAATGTTCCGGGCAAGGCTCATCGGCAGCCTTTGCTTCCAATAGGCGCCATCATAGGCAACCGCTCCGCCCCGCATCATCTCTTCGGCAAAAGCGCGATATTGGCGGATCGTTTCAGGATTTCCGCCCATCCACAGAGCGGGGCCATAATACATGAAGCTGATGTCCTGAGTCGGAACGCCAGACACCAGCATGTCGTTGCGATCGACATTGTCGAGCGCGATGCAAGCCGCGACAACGGCCTTGAGCGGCGAGTTTTTCCCGACCATCGCAGCATCCCCCAGCGCATGTCCGCCGGGAAAGGAACAACCAACCAGCGCCACGCGGCCGTCGGAACCATCCAGCTTGGACGCGGCCCATCGGACCATCTGCGCGCCATCCCTCGCCTCACGGGGGCTCCAATAATCATGCCGGCCTCCGGACTCACCCGTTCCGCGCGAGTAAACGCGCACCGAAATATAGCCATAATGCGTGTAATAGCTGTTTACCGGCCCGCCCGCCGCGTTCGGCGGGATGCTTTCGAATGTATAGGGCGTGTCCTCGATCACGACGGGGAATCGCCCGGGCACCCGCTTACCAGTCGCCGGATCGGCAGGGTAAGCCGCCGTCGCATCCAGTATCACGCCATCGTCCATGGTCAGCTTCAGATGCTCGATCAGTGCCACCCCATATTTCTCCGGACCAGGCTCCCATTGCCCACCCGGATAAGGCGTCCCCGCCCGCGCGCAGCCCGCGCCGACATCGGCCAGAATGATTCCAGCGATGAAAAGCATCAACAATTTGACCGAAAAGCACCTCACGCCCGAAATCCTTTTCGGCATCAGCAACGAAGGACAGGCCTTCGAATAAATAGAGTGTACACACCGTATTGCGTTGTGCAATAGCTGCAGCTCAGAAGCGCACCTTCACACGCCCGGCACTTTGTCGGCCACCTTTGAGGTAGCCCTTCAAAATATGAGGTCTTGGATCACAGGGTCATCGGAATAAAACGACCACAGCGATCAATATCCGTAAAATTTCCGTATATCCGAAGAAAGGAACAGGAATGGGTTACACGTTCGTTCTCATCCATGGCTCTTGGCACAGCGGCCGAGCCTGGGACAATGTGGTCGAACGACTCAACAGCCTTGGTCATTTCGCCTATGCGCCAACCCTCGCAGGCCACGGCCCGGCGGATGACAAGGGCGTAACCCATGCCCAGTGCGTGGACTCGGTCATCGATTTTGTTCTGCAACAGCAGCTGGAAGATTTCGTGCTCCTGGGCCACAGTTTCGGCGGAACCGTCATCCAGGCCGTTGCAGAACGCATTCCGGACCGGATTCGTCGCCTCGTCTTCCACAATGCCTTTGTCTTGCGTGATGGCGAAAGCCTGTCCGACGTCATCCCGAACGATGCGGCATCGATGTTCGAACAGCTCGCCAAGCCGGATGGCGGCGTCCCCCTGCCCTTCCCCCTGTTTCGCGATCTGTTCATGAATGACGCAGATCTCGAAACGACCAAGGCGGCATTTGCGACATTGTCCGACACCCCCCGTCGGACACAAACCGACAAGCTGACGCTGAAGCACTTTTTCGATCTCGAGATCCCAATATCCTATCTCAATGCGACCGACGATTTCGCAGCGGGTCACGGGGGCTGGGTGCCGGGCATGGCCGAACGACTTGGTTTCTGCCGCATTGTCCAAATGCCCGGATCGCACGAGTTGATGTTCTCCAACCCCGCGCTCCTCGCCCACAAGATTGTCGAGGCAGGCAGAGATTGAGAGAAAAGGGTGGGAATGCCTCAGCACTCCCTTGGTAGATCAACGCCATCGGAGCGAACGCCGCTGTGCCGGTTCCTAAGAGGCCACGCTCCACGCAGAGGCTCCCGTGAATGAGCGGCGTCAGCGATTCGATGCATGAATCCGATTCCATCAACAGGTGCATACATCATATATGGACAAACCATACCTCAGTGATTTGTATTATATATTTGATTTTAAACATTTTTTTAATGGACAGGCACTCTGGACGACTGCCTTATTCAATGTATACTCTCATTTACACCGGCCTTCAGGAACACCGTTCGCGCTCCATTTGATCAGTTTGCAACGGCAGGCTGTTCGACATGTCGCGGCAGGAAACTCTGGCACTGCCGGGAACATGTAAGTGGAGGGCGCGACTTCATAAAAGACGAAGAGCCGTTGCGTTTCCAAAACTTCAAATGATCAGATGTTTTTCTTCGAATATCTCAACACCATTGATGCGATCAAAAAGAATAATTCATAATATTCATTTGATCAACTTGCATCGATAAACGCAGCCAATAATCAAAAACATGGCTGCGGCAGGACGGAATGAGGACACTCGCCAAATTCTGAAAATGGGGATCAAGAATTATGTCAATAAATATTCCGCTCCGTGAAATTTCCATGGATCAATATTTGGACATCCATGATGAATACGCCCTCACGCCCGATACGCGCCACCATGAAGCGCAACCAGCAAGGATACATCAGCGACTTGACGCATTGCGCGCCACATTGGCAGCCACGGTTGCGCTGATCCCACTTTGGCTCGCAGCGCCCGCCGTCGCGCAGGCGGTGCCGGACCAGAACTCCGGCGATCAGAGTGGTGAGATTGTCGTGACCGCCCAGCGGCGCGATCAGTCGATCCAGGACGTGCCCTATAACATATCGGCAGTCAGCGGCGCTGACCTGGCCAAAAGCGGCGTGGTGAACGTGAACAGCCTGACCCAGGTCGTGGCGGGCCTGACCACGATCGACAACGGCCCTGCGGCGCGCGGCGGAACGAATAACTTCTCGCTGCGCGGCCTTCGGACCGACGGCCCGAACGGCGCCGATGAAATGCCGGCAACGGTGTCCTCGGTGTCCACCTATTTTGGCGATACGCCAGTTTTCTTCCCGATCGTCCTCAAGGATATTCAGCGGGTCGAGGTGCTCAGGGGGCCCCAGGGAACATTGTACGGAAGCGGCGCACAGGGCGGAACGATACGCTTCATTCCCAACCGACCTGATTTCAACAGCATCTCCGGCGAGATGAATGTCGGCGGGGGCATCAGCGAGCATTCCAGCAAGGCCAACGGCAATTTCGACGCCGTGCTCAATATGCCGATCACGCCGCGACTTGCCATCCGCGCAGTAGGGGGCGTCGCCCATCTTGGCGGCTTCATCGATGCGGTCGATCTGCTGGAGCGCGACGGCCCCGGGAAATATGCGGGCATCGTATCGGCAAACCCTGCAAGCCTGACAAGCGCGCCCGTGCTTGCCCCGGTGCAGCATGACGTCAACAGTTCAGACCAGTATTTCGGCCGCCTGGCCGTCCGTTGGCAGCCCGTCGATATGTTGGACCTCGACCTGACATATGCCCATCAAGAGACCAAGGTCGATGATATACAGGCCTCCAACCCCACTTATGGTGGCGGACTGGTCGATGCGGGATATGACTTCCAGTATCCGGACAGCGGCTTCATCAAGCGGCCGGGCGGAAATTACGAAAGCACCTTCCCGATCAGATTGCCTTCCAAGAACAACATTGACCTGATCAGCGGAACGGCCACCGTAGACTTCGGGCTCGCGACCTTTACCTCGGTGTCGTCCTACGTCGACAACAAGACCTCCGCGATCTATGAATATTCGAATTTCTGGATCCGGACGGCCAACGGCCTGGGCGGCAACATCAGCAACTATGGCGGGTTTCCCCGCTTTGTCGCCGTCACCGACTATATCACGCACGACAAGAGCTTCACCCAGGAAGTTCGCCTCGTTTCCAAGTGGGACAAGCCGATCGACTATGTCATCGGAGGCTATTTCCAGCGGCAGAAAACCTTCTTCTCTCAGACGCAGACATCGCCAGGAATGGCCGCGTTCGGTGTTTTGGCGGGCTTCCCCTCGGCAAGCCCCGAGGAAGGCGACTTGACCTATAGCCCTGTCCGAAACAGCGTCTTTGTCGACCGCGCGCTGTTCGGCGAATTGACCTATCATGTGACGCCCAAATTACAGGTCACCGGTGGCGCGCGGTTCTTCTGGCAGAAGTTCAAATATCATGCCCGCACGATAAACCCCTATTGCGGCGCGCCGTGCAGTGACGGCATTTCTGAGCCGGCGAGCCTTGGCATTCTTGAATCGCGCAATACCAGTGACGTCAGCGATCATGTGATCAAGATCAACACTTCCTACGATTTCTCACGCAGCTTCAAAGTTTACGCGACATATGCGGAAGGTTTCCGTCGTGGCGGCGCCAACGGAATTCCAACGTCAGGCTATTATCGATCGCTGCCTATATACACAACATATGCGCCGGACGTCGCGAAGACTTATGAAGTCGGCGTGAAGGGAAGCGTCCTCGACAGGAAGCTGCAATTCTCTGCCGATCTCTTCCTGATCAACCTGGACAATTTTCAATTCAATGCATCCACCCCATCCTATGCCTATGGCGCATTCAACGGCCAGCAGGCACGGTCGAAGGGTGGCGAGATCGAGTTGAGCGCGCGGATATCGCCCAACTTCACCATGACGGGATCCTATACCTATACCGATGCGACGGTCAGCAAGCCGAGTTCGTTCGTCGACTATCCGTCATTCTCCATCGTCTCGGGCGCCCAGCCATATACGTTCCTGACACTGCCCAAGGGACAACGGCTCCCCGGCGTCCCGAAACATACCTTCAGCGCATCGGGTGACTACACCATCCCCGTCGATGACATGGCGCTGACTACGCATCTGGACGCGTCCTATCGGAGCAGTGCAGAGGGCGCCATTTCGACAATCGACCCGATGTATTGGAAGATCGCGCCGATCTTCACCATGAACGGCCGGATCTCGCTCGACAGCAAGAAAAGCTGGGCTGCCGACCTGTTCGTAAACAACATCACGAACGCCCTCGGCTATACCGGTGCCGTCGGGCAGCAATTTGCGCCGAACAGCTTCGCGGGACGCATCGTAATGCGGCCCCGGACATATGGATTGGGTCTGCGCTACCGTTTTTGAAGCCGGTCGCGCGGACAGCAGTGTCGGCAATCAACCGTGGTGATCAGGTCTTTTCCTGACCCGGAATGATGGCGGGCCGGCGCACACCGGCCCGCCACATTGCCATGCGCCCTGTCAGCATTCGCTATGTCCCTTTCTGCCCGGCTTGAGATCGCCAGGCCGGAGTGGAACAAGGACAGATGATGAAATGGGCGAACCGGAGCGCCAGGCAGATGTTGAGAGCGTTTGAAAATATCGAAGGGATGATCGCCGCCCACCGGATCGGCGATGCCATCAATGCCTGGCGTGCCGCGGTCCAACGGGATGATCTGGACTGGCGGCTGTGGTCCCAGCTTGGCTGGATCGGCGTACGCCTGCAACAGGCCAGCGCCCTGGACTGCTTTCGTAAGGCCGCCGAACTCACGGAAGAGGCCGCCCCGGTCATAATGCTGGCTCATCAACAGTTCCTTCTGGGTGACAGGGTCAGCGCGTTGCACAGTGCTCGGGCCGCGCTCAAAAGGAGGCCACGCCATGCGATCGACTATTCTCAGCTCGCATCGGTTCTGGCGCATTGCGACGCGGGGGAAGAGGCTTTGCCCCTGTTCGAACGCGCAGCGAAGCTGGCGCCCGATGATCCGCGTATCCTATACAATCTTGCAACGGCCCAGCGGACCAACGGCTTGCTCGAACAGGCCAGCAGCAGCATCGAAGCCGTCCTGCGTTTAAGCCCGGACGATGTGGAGGCTTATCACTTCCGCTCCAACCTGCAGACCCAAACCCCGGAGCATAATCATATCGAGGCACTGGAGGCCAAGATAGCCAAGAGAGGCCCTGACGCTCCCAGCCCGGAACTTCATTTTGCCCTTGGCAAGGAATTTGAGGATCTCGGCGCGTTCGGGTCGGCCTTCCAACATTTCCAGAAGGGCAATCGCATTCGACGCGCGATGTTCGATTATGACGTCCAGTCGGATATCGACACCATGCAAGCACTGAAGGCGCAACATCACGCGTCGAGCCTCACCCAAGATGACGCATCAGCGATCGATGCACCCGCCACGCCGATCTTCATAGTGGGCTTACCCCGCAGCGGGACCACTCTTGTAGAGCGTATTCTAGCCGCACATCCCGACGTAACGGCAGGTGGCGAGCTCGACGCGTTCCCACGTGCGGCCGTCGGCTGCGTGAATGCCGGCAACCTTTCAAAACAGCAATTCGTCGGTCGGTCACTTGCCGTACCACCCGAGCAACTGGCTGACGCCTATTTTCGCGAAGTCGGTGACCGCCGGGGCGCCACGCGATATTTCACGGACAAGTTGCCGTTCAACTCTCTTTACGTCGGCCTGATTAGCCGGGCGATCCCTGATGCAAAAATCATCATTCTTCGCCGCGATCCAATGGCCAACGGTTTTGCCATTTATTCCACCCTGTTCGGCGACGCATACCCATTTGGCTATGCGCTGGATGAACTGGGGGCATATATGGCGTGCTGGCATGGACTGATAGACCATTGGATCAATATGTTGCCGGCCAGATTGTTCGAACTGGCCTATGAAGATCTGGTGAGCGAACCCGAAAGGCACATACGCCGGCTCCTGGATTTCTGCGACCTCCCCTGGGCAGAGAGCTGCCTGTCTTTCAGCCAAGCGGGCGGTTCGGTTTCGACAGCGAGCGCAGTCCAGGTGCGAAGCGCCATACATGCGCGATCGGTCGACAAGTGGCGGCACTATGGATCGCATCTCGATCCGCTTTCGGCTGCCTTGCACGCCAAAACTTAGGCAGTCTGGTCCGCTGGACGGGCATATTCAGCGTATACGCCCTATTTTGTCCATATAGCAAAAGCTGTTATGGGAGAACGAATCATCTTTATCGGGGAGTTTTGATGTGAAGAAGGAAGCTCGTCCGAAGAAGTCAGTGATGAAATCCCCCGCCCTAGATGCAAGTATCGGATTTCTGTTACGCAAAGCCTATCAGCGGAATATGGTTTTGTTCGGCCAGCTTTCATCCGATCCGGATTTGACCGCCGTACAGGCCGCGGCATTGCTTGCACTTAAAGATCACAGCCCCTGTTCTCTAGCTGAGTTGGGACGCACCGCCGCCATGGATCCCGCCACGACGCGAGGGGTCGTGGAGCGTATGCGCAAGCGAAAGCTGGTGCGGACCGAGCCGAGCCTTGAAGACAAGCGCGAACTCAGGATCGTGCTGGAGAAGGAAGGGCGAAAAATCGCCGAGACTGTTGGCGAGACAGGCAAGACCATCACGGAGGCCACCCTTGCCCCGTTGAACGATGCCGAGCGCGTGGCACTCGATTATCTTCTGAGGAAGATTTGCGGCGAGTAAGCTTAGCGGTTCGCACGAAATCCGTCCGCAATCATTCCGTTATCCCTGGCGCCTGAGCGGGAAGCAATCGCCCCTTCTTCTCCGCTCTGCCCCAGGACCGGCGCGCACTTGGGTAGCGCTTGATATGTGGTCGGGGAGACAGGATTCGAACCTGCGACATCCTGCTCCCAAAGCAGGCGCGCTACCAGACTGCGCTACTCCCCGACACGGCCGGTTGGTTCGCGGCAGCTACCGAGTTTCTTCCTCCGAAGCAAGGCAAAGCTCGCCATTCACGAAAATCTCGATCGCGCCGTTCCCCATATAGTCATTTCCTGCTCATGGATGGGCATCCGCGGAAGGGAGCGACGTCAGCTTTTCCTCCTCTCCTCAGGCGCTCACCACTTGCGGCAAGGCCATCGCATAGCGCTTCACGTCCTCGATCTTGCCCGTCGAGACGCGCGACCATTCGGTCCATTTGCCATAGGCGCCGCGGATCATGATCTTCTGCGCGGCCATCCCCTTCTGTACGGCATTGGCGTCCGCAACCTTTACAAAGACGAAGTTCGTCTGGGATGGCAGCGCGGTCAGCCCTGCCGTCTTGACCGCATCGGAAATGATCCCGCGTGCCTCGACGATCTTCTGCTTGGAGAAGTTCAGGAAGGTGGTGTCGTTATAGGAGGCGATTGCTGCCGCCAGACCGGCTTCATTCAGGCCGCCATTCATCAAATAGCCCCTGATCGCCGTCGCATGTTCGGGCGATGTGATCGCATAGCCGAGCCGCAATCCCGCCATGCCGTAGATCTTGGAGAAGGTGCGGAACACGATGAGGTTCGGACATTCCTTCACCAGGCTGGAGACGGAGGTATAATCCGGCCGGTCCGTCAGTTCGTTGTAAGCCTCATCCACGATGACGATCGTCTGCGGCGACAGTTTCCGCACGAAGGCGCGCAGCTTGTCGCCGTCCAGCACCATGCCTGTCGGGTTATTGGGGTTGCACAGGTGGATCATGCCCACATCCGGGCCATAGGACGCCGCCAGCCCGTCCAGGTCGATGCTCATGTCCGCCGTGAGCGGCACGGATTTGAGTTTGGCGCCCTTTCGCACGCCAAATCTGACTGTCGTGTCCCAGAACAATTCCGGCGCCAGCACTGCGCCACGGTTCATATAGGCCATGATCGTGGCATTGAGCACTTCGGTCGATCCGCTGCCGACCACGACCTGGTCCGTGCCGACGCCAAAGCGCTCGGCAATCATCGCTGTCAGCCGGTCTGTCCCGCCATTGGCGTAATAGCATCCAAGCGAAGCGCTCTCGGCCATCGCCTTGACCGCGCTTGGCGCGGGTCCATAGGGGTTTTCATTGCGAGAGAGCAGCGCCACGCCCGGTGCGGGGCCGAAGACCGATTTTTGCGGCGCCGCGGCAAAGGCCCGGCTGCTGCCGATGGCAAGCGCGGTTCCCACGGTGGTGGCGCCCAACAATGCACGACGGTTCATGGCGATGGTCATGGCATGTTTCCCTTCCCTCAAAGGATCGTAGACTGGCCCCGATTCACATCTTCGCTCACATTTTGAGTGAGTTGCGGAACATCACGAAGGCGATGATGACGAGATAGACGCCGAACACCTTTTTCAGCGGCCCGGCGGGCAGGCTATGGGCAACGGCGACACCCAGCGGAGCGGTCAGGACCGACATGGAGGCGATGGCCAGCGTTGCGGGAATATTCACATATCCCAGCGATCCCCATGGCAGACCGCCCTCCCCCAGGCCGATGATGGCAAAGCCAATCGCGCTGGGGATGGCAATCAACGTACCGATCCCGGAAGCCGTGGCGATGGCACGGTGGATCGAACGGCCGCACAATGTCATCACCATGATGGCGATCGTACCGCCCCCGATGCCGAGCAGCGCTGAAAAAGTGCCTAGGCCGCCGGCTATGCCCATGCGCACGACGCCAGAGGGCATGTTCTGGCTGATCACCTTGCCGCCGACCTTCGGCAGCAGGAAATTCAGCGACATCAAGAACACGCCGACGGCGAAGATCATGGTCAGCACATGGCCGTTCACATGGCCCGCGAGCAACACGCCGATGCCATCGCCCAGGATGATCCACGGCGCCCATGTCTTGAGTATCTCAAACTCCACCGCGCCTCGCTTGGCATGCGCCATCAGCGATCGAATGGAGGTCACGATGATCGTTGCGGCGGAGGTGCCGATCGCGACATGGGCGATGCCGTCATGCGTGCCGCCAAGTAGCGGCAACACGATGAACAAGGCCGGGACGACGACGAAGCCGCCGCCAATGCCGAAAATGCCCGCGGCAAAGCCTGCAAACAGTCCCGCCGCGAGCATTGCCGCCAGCGGGATGGCGAAATTGGAGAATTGCGTCCAGTCCATCAGTTGCCCTTCCGTGAAGTGGATGGGCTCTGAACGGCGGCCGCCAAAGGCGCAGCACCGTATGTCGTCATTGTCGGCATCAATGGGGAACCTGCAACTCGAGTTGTTTTTCCATGGTGATCAGCGGAACGCCACTATCCATGAAACGAACGACTTCGATAAATCCACACGTCCGATAGAGCGGTGCGCCCGAAAGGGTCGAAGAAAGCTGGAGCCGGGCAAAGCCCTCTGCGACGGCGGCCTCCTCGCATAGAGCAATGATCATGCGCCCGACCCCCTGCCTCGCATGATCGGGATGGGTGTACATCGCCCTTATGCGCGCCGGCTCGGTGGCGGGATCGAGCAGCCTGTCGTCGCGACCCGGCGAGCCATCATGACCATAGGGCGTCTCGCGCCTGCTCCAGCCCCCGCATCCGGCCAGAACGCCGTCACGCTCGACCAGGAAATAGGTGCCGTCCTCGATCAGGCGCATGTCCAGCCCCATGAAGCCATGGCTGGCTGCGATCTGTTCCTTGCTGAGGAAATTCTGTTGCAGGGTTTCGATGGCGGCCCCGATCATGACGCGCAGGGCGTGGGCATCATCGTTCGTGGCAAGGCGATAAGTCAGCATGACGTTCGGATCTGCGAGAATTGAGGAAAAGAGCGAAGGCGAGGGAGCCAAGCCCCCTCGCCTTTAACGTTATCACGGCAAGATCAACTGCCGCTACAGGCAATCACCAGCTCAGCGTGGCGCGGGCATAGTAATAGCCCCCGTTGATGCCGATGGCGGAGAAGCCGGGATATTGCGCGACAAATGCGGTCGAACTTGCCGCATATTGCTGATCCCGGATGAACTTTGGATATTTGGTCGGATATTTGTTGAACAGGTTGTTTGCGCCGATCGACAGCTTCACCGGATCGATCGGCTTGTATGACAGCTCAAGGTCGGTGATGAACATCGGATGGATGCCCAGCCGTTCTCGCGCGGAGCCGTTCGTGGGTGTGGAAATGATCGTATAATGGGATCCATAATAGGATTCACGCAGGTTCACGCTGAACTTGTCGAGGCTCCAGAAGGCACTGGCCGTTGCACGATATTTTGGCGTGGTCTTGGTAAGATCGGCCTGGGCATAGACATCGAGCAACTGCACGCGCTGGTCGATGTTGGACGGCGGCGCATTGACCTTCTTGATCTCGGTCTTGTTATAGTTGCCCGCCAGTGACCAATCGATCGAACCCCAGTTGCCAAGGTCGCTGGTATAGGTCGCCATGACATCGAGCCCCTGCGTCAGGCTGGTCACGCCGTTCACGAAGGCGTTGACGCCTACGCTGCCGCTTGCACCGCCTTGAATCGCGGCGATCACGGAATCCACCGGCACACCATTGGCGCGCAGGGCGGCAATGACCGACGGAGAAGTGATGGTGTTGGCCGCCGAAGAGAAGCCGACGAACGAACTGGAACGGACGATGCGGTCACGGATGCGGATGGAATAGGCATCAACCGTGATCGTCAGGCCGGACAGCGGCTTCAACACGAAGCCGCCGCTGAAGTTGGTCGATTTCTCCGGCTTCAGCCCTGCAATGCCAAGTGCCGCCGCACCGGCCGAATTGGGTGCGAAGATCCCCGAGAGCGAAGAGACGCTGACGTTGATGCCCGAATAGAAGCCCTCCGCCAGAGTGGGCGCTCGGAAGCCGGTGGACGCCGTACCGCGAATGGCGATGACCGGCGAAATGTCATAGCGGCCGGTCAGCTTGAAAACGGTGGTATCACCGAAATCGTCATAATGCTCATGGCGAACCGCGCCATCCAGCAAGACCGCTTCGACCGGCTTCACGGAGACATCCAGATATTGCGAGAAGTTCTTGCGGATGTTCCGGCTGGCGTTCGAAGGCGCATAACCGAAGAACGACTGGATGCCGCCCTGCGCCACGCCCGAGCCGGTATAGTAGGAAGCAACCTCGCCTGCCTTGAGCTGGAACACCTCCCGGCGATATTCCAGGCCGCCCGCCAGCGTGACGGGTTCTGCCAGACCCACATCGAATTCATGGGTCACATCCAGCGTATTGGTCCACTGCGATGCGATGAAATCGCCATTGTGGGTCTCGCTGGGCGAAATCCCGCGGGTCGTGGTCGTCGAGGTGTCATAATAGAGCGCGGCATTGGCCGAGCCGATGACGTAGATCTCACTCTTGTTGAGGCCATAGGTCGACGAGAGATCCCAGGTCGTCTTGCCGAATTCACCACGAACACCCAGCGTCTGGGCAAAATCGGTTTCAACCAGCAGTTCCTGCGGGCGGAAGCCCTGCTGGAACGGAACGTCGGCCGAGTTCGCGGCGCTGGTCGCAGGGGCAGTGCCGGTCCGCGGCATCTTGCCGAACACCACGTTGGGCAGGCGGTAATTCTGCCACGTCTTGCCCTTCTTGCGCGAATAGCTGCCCGAAGCATAGATCTCGACCTCCGGCGCAACCTGCCATCCTGAATTATACATGATGTTGGTGAGCTGCAGGCGACCGTCACCCGAGATGCGGTTGACATAAGGATAGTCGTCCTGGCTCGCAACACCGGGCCAGAGCCGCAGGATCGTCCGGCCGCCATTTGCGCCGGTATTGGCAGAGGTATTGAGCCCCGTGTCCACGACGCGCGGATCAAGGTCGCCCCGGAAGGTATAGTTTTTGAACTTCCGTTCGGCGGTGATGTTTACAAACGCATTCTCGATCGGCGCAAAGCCGAAATTGCCCATCACGGACCAGCTCTGGCCACCTTCATCGAAAAACTTGCCCGCGGTCAGGTTGATGTCGCCGCCATGGTCCTTGCGCTTGAGGATGAAGTTGAGGACGCCTGCGATCGCGTCCGTGCCATATTGCGCGGCGGCTCCGTCTTGCAGCACTTCCACATGGTCGATCGCGTCCTGCGGTATCAGGCTGATGTCGGCCGCGGCGTTGCCGCCGAAGGGGCCGCCGGTGACGACGACGCTGGAAGTGCCGTGGCGACGCTTGCCGTCGATCAGGACCAGCGTGTGATTGGGATTGAGGCCGCGCAGCTTGACCGACGGATGGAATGCCGCCTGGTCGGAACCGAACCCCTGAGCCTGTACGGACGGAAGCTGCTGCGCGAGCGCCTGGACCATATCGGTCTGGCCGACGCGCTTGAGCGCATCACTGCCAAGGACCTGGATCGGGGCGGGACTGTCGGAAGCCTTGAAACCCACGGTGCGCGTGCCCGTGACGACGATGGTGTCGGTACTCTCGCCCCCTGCCGCCTGCGGCGCCTCATCCTGAGCGCACGCAATACCCGGCACACTCAGCGCCATGGCCAAGGCGCCGAGAGAAGTCATACTCAAACACTTCATTATTTTCCCCTGTTTTTGGTCTCACCCATTGCCTCTCCCGTTGCCCCACGGCCTTTGCGACCGTTTGTTATGCGTCATGCGCACCGGGCAGCCCCCGCCGCCCGATGCGCTTCATCAGCAAAATGCCGGCCGCCTCCCTGGAGAAGCAGCCGGCATCATCATCATCATCAGAACTTGAAACCGACCTTGGCGTACCAGAAGCCACCGTTGAAGCCGAAGGGCGAGGTGTCGGGATAGACGTCGCCGGTAAAGCGACCGCCGGTCGAGGCATAGACGGGGCCCAATGTGCCCGCGGTATTCGAGAACTTGTCCGGATAATTGTCGAAGATGTTGTTGGCCCCCACGGAGATCGTGAAGTTTTCGTTGAACTCGTAGCTCGCTTCGAGATCAAAGACGAACTCGCTGCCGAAGGTCTGCTGGACAGGGCCGTCATCAGTCACGGTGAACTTGCTGTACCAGTTGGCCCGGCCGAGTACCGAGAATGCGCCCATCGTCCAGTTTTCGGTAAACACGGCGCGATATTTGGGCAGGGTCTTCTCAAGCTGCTGGATGCGTGTCGCGCTGATGACGTCAGGGTCGAAGGACGTGACCTTCGTCTTGTTCCAGTTGAGCGCCAGCGTGGAGTTGAACACGCCCATGTCGCCGGCGACCAGGCGATAGGTGCCGACGACGTCGATGCCCTGCGTCCGCGTGTCGAAGGCGTTGGTCAGGAACACGACCTCGTTGACGGTGGCATAGTTGGCCAGCCCCAGCGACTGCAGGGTCGGGCGCTGCGCATCCGTGACCGTGAACACGCCGGACGTGCCGATGCGGTCACGCACCTTGATGTTGTAGTAATCGACCGACAGCGTCGCCCCCGACATCGGCGTCAGCACCACGCCGCCGCTGAAGTTGGTGGATTCTTCCGGCGTCAGCGACTTGGCGCCCAGGTAACGGGCGACGGGGCTCGAAACCGGCAGGGTCATCGATTCGATCGCGTTCGGATTGCCGGGGTTGAAGGTCGTCGCGATGCTGCTGGTGTTCACCTGGCCCGGCGTCGGTGCACGGAAACCGGTGCTGGCCGTACCGCGCAGGGCGATGGCCGGCGTGATCGCATAGCGCAGCGAAACCTTGCCGGTCGTCGTGTTGCCGAAATCGCTCAGATGCTCGAACCGGCCCGCAAGACCGACCGAGAACTGCTCGGTGATATCCGTTTCGATATCCAGATAGGCGCCGAGCGAACTGCGGCTGCTTTCGCCGGCAATGGCGGGGCTGTATCCGGGGAAGCCGTTGGCGCCCACGGGCTGGCCGGTGGACAATTGGCTGCCATCGGCATTCAGCACCGGCGTCCCATCCTGATGGAATACCAGATTCCCGGTATAAGGCCCGACAGCATAGGACGCGGCATCGCCAAGGCCGATTTCATAGGATTCCCGGTGGAACTGGCCACCAAAAGCAACCGTCACGGGGCTCGCGAAACCCACCTCCCATGGATAGGCAAGATCCGCGTTCAGCAGCGTTTCGCGCTGCTGCAGCTTGCCGAGGTAGAACTCGGTCGGTGAGGTGATGCCCAGCGACGGGTTCATCGTCCCGTTCATGGTGTAGCGCAGCGTGCTCTGGCCATAGCCGGCGCTCAAATCGTAGGTTAGGCCGAAATCCAGCTCGCCCTTGTAACCGACCGTGCCGGAAATATCGTCGATCTTGCCGAAGAAAATCGGCGTAAACCCGCCGGGATAGACGCAGGACCAGTTCTGCACCAGCGGGTCGGAACAGGTCGATACCCGCGTATAGTCGCGCGCCGTTGGGCCGGTGACTTCATAGCCGTTAGGCGCGTACACGTTCCCGCCGGCCGCCCCGGTCTGGATACCCGGACGTGTATTGTCGAAATCCGTGAAGATGTCGTTGAAGATGCCGTTCTTGCCGAAACCGGTGGCATTGACCGACTGACGGTAGTTGAAGCTTTCCTCCTGGAAGCTGTGGCCGTAGTTGCCGAAGAAATAGACCTGTGCATCCCCCAGGTCGAAGCCGCCGTTCACGAAGAAGCGCTCCGATTCCAGCTTGGGGTTGCCATAGCGCTGGGCGAGTTCGGGCACGCCGATATTGGGCTGCTCGATCGCGAGTTGGAAGGCGCCTGCCCGGGTCACGCCGCGGCTGGTCTTGCCCGAATTCACATATTCGCCGCTGAAGTTGATGAAGCCGGTGTCGCCCAGCTTGAAGCCGGCGTTGAGCGCGACCTGATAGTCCTTGCCGTCGCCTTCATAATATTGGCCGTATCGGGCATAGCCGGAAATGCCGTCGGAAGCGTCCTTAAGCGTCATGTTGATGACGCCGGCGATCGCGTCCGAACCATATTGGGCGGATGCGCCGTCGCGCAGCACTTCCACGCTTTTCACGGCCACGGCCGGCACCTGGGCAAGGTCAGCCGAATGCGCGCCGGCGCTGAGTGCGTTCGCGCCGATCTGGACGAGCGCCGAGCGATGCATGCGCTTGCCGTTGAGCAACACCAGCGTCTCGTCTGGCGGAAGGCCGCGAAGGTTGGGCGGTCGCACGAAGCTGGAGCCGTCGCCGATGGCGTAGCGGGCAACGGAGAAGGAAGGAACGAGGTTCTGGAGAACCTGGTTCATGTCGGCGGAACCCTGTTTGGTCAGTTCGTCGCCTGAATAGACATCGATCGGCGTGGGCGATTCCGCAACGGTGCGGTCGGTGCGCCGCGTGCCTGTAACAATGATGGTAGCGCCGGGATCTGCCTCGGCCGCTTGGGGAGTTTCCTGCCCATATGCCGGCAGCGATACCGACAAAGCGACAGCCATTGCGCTAATGGAAATAAGACCCAGTTTTCGCATGAATAAAGCCCCTTCTGTTGCTGTTCTCCCTGCCCTCTCCTGCGCGCTTTTCTTGTTTTCTGATTGAGTGGTGCATGTTCGCTGAGCGGCGCCTTGAGACACCGATTTCCCAGCCCCCTTTTTTGTTCGATTTCATCCCTTTGAAGCCCCAACTTTCAGAACAAACGATCCTCATTCACAAACCCGCCACGTTCCGCCTGCGGGCGATCCACAAATCGAGAAAAAATTCCGCCTTGGGCATCTGCACAATGCCGCTTGCGGCAGATGCGAAGGAAATCGCGTTTTTTCGAAGCAAATCAGCCTCTTCAAAAATGGCCAATTGCAGCGCTCCCAGGGACGTGATGCGGGCACAGAGGTCAGGCCGCACCGCTAGACCGCAAATATTCTGCCGTATGCCGATGATTTCAGTCCACGGCGCGACGCGGTCAGGCCCGCATAGCATGTCGCTTCACGCCGGAAAGAACGAGCTCTCGGCAAAGTTCGAGAGACCGCAGATGCGACATGAACGGCATTGCCATGCAGCATCGACCTTGAACCGGAACACCCGCGGAACAGTTGGCGCAAGAGAGCGCTTGAAACAGGCTCTTCCGCGGATCATATAGCCGTTCCCAGCCCAAAAGGCGGGCAATGTCTAAGACAGAAGACCGGCGCAATGCCGGCTTCGCCAGGAGGATGCCAATGTCTATTTCTCGCCGCTCGTCCCGAGCCGCGGCTCTTGTTGCCATTCTGGCAATGGGCGCCACCACCCCCGCCCTCGCCCAGACCGACTTCGTGGTGACACATGATGCCAGCGCGGGCACCATTACGCGCTCGATGGAAGTCGATATTTCCGATCTCAGCCTGGCATCCGCCAGGGGGCGCGCAAAGCTCAATCGGCGCATCGATTTCGCCGCGCGGACCGTGTGCGACCGGAAAGAGATTTTCGGTGAGAGGCAGCTCAGGGATTATGAGCGCTGCTACAACAAGGCAGTGAGCCAGGCGAACGACCAGGTCCGGCTCACCCAGACGGCTTCGCGCTAACAGGACCAGCGGTGAGGGCGACAGCGCCCTCACCCCTTCCTCGATCAGATACCGTCCATCGTGACCGGCCAGCCGGCCTGTTCGAGCGCAGCGCTCAGATCCGCGATGCAACGATCCACCAGAGCGCCATCGGTCGCTCGCACCACGAAATTCGCCCCCACGCGCCCTTCCTTGAAAAAGGGATAGCTGCCGATCTGGCACCCTTCATGGGTGCGCTCCATATCGCCCAGCAGGCCCGCGACCTCGCTTTCCGGCACCCAGCAGCCGATTTGCCGCGAGATGAGCGGCAGCCCGCCCTCCAGCTTGCCCGTGAGATTTTCGAGCATGCCGGCAGTAATATGCGGGACGCCCGCCATGATGAAGATGTTGCCATGACGGATGCCTGGCGCGCCCGACATGCGGTTTTCGATCAGGTCCGCGCCATCGGGCACCCGCGCCATGCGCAATCGCGCCTCGGTCAGGCCGCCGCGCGTCTCGTAATAATGCTCCAGCACGGCGCGCGCCTGCGGATGGACGACCACCGATACGCCCAGCGCGGCGGCGATGGCGTCCACGGTGATGTCGTCATGCGTCGGGCCGATGCCTCCCGTCGTGAAGAGATAGTCATTTCGCGCCCGCAAAATGTTGACGGCCTCCACGATCGCGTTCTCGTCATCGGGGACGACGCGGACCTCGCGCAGGCGGATACCCTGCACATTCAGCCATGATGCGATCTGCGCGATATTCTTGTCCTGTGTCCGCCCCGAGAGGATCTCGTCGCCGATGATCGCCAAGGCCGCTGTCCATATCCGTTCCGTCATCTGTCCTGCTCCGCACGCGCCACAAGCGCCTTCATCCGCTCCATCCGCTCGGGGGGAAGAACTTCCGCCGCAGGATATGTCTTGTCATATGCCGGCACGCCTTCCGGGAGAGTGACCCATGGCATCCGGTCCGCCACGAAGATCGCCGCATCGGGCCGGATGGACGAAGGCGCGTCGAGCGTGCCCGCACGAACCCCGGCACCAAGGCGCCCCATGCGCGGATAATGCCCCCACAAAGCCGTTCCACAGGCGGCACAACGCACGATCGTCTGGATCTTGCCGCTGCCCGTAGGCACGTCATGCTCGCTCAGGCGCCCCGAAAGCAGCGTGACATTCTCCGTCTCGACGAAGAGATTGACCGCCGAGCTTGCACCGCTCTGTCTCTGACAGAAGGTGCAATAGCAGTTATTCACGACGATCGGCTCCACATCGATACGGTAGCGAACCTCTCCGCACGCGCATCCGCCTTCCATGGACATATCTCATCCTCCGCCCATCGTTCCATTCGGCATTTGACGCCGAAAGCATGATCGCAATCAAGGGTCTCGCCATGCCGGGTCACAGCGACTATATCAACTGCATGACAACCTATATCACCGCCACCAGTGAAAATGCGCTTGCGCGCAGCAATGCCATCAAGCTCCACGACGAGGCAGGCTTTGCCGGCATGCGCAAGGCAGGCAGGCTTGCCGCGGAGATATTGGACGCGCTGGTGCCCCATGTCGTTCCCGGCGTGACGACGGGCGAGCTGGACGATATCGTGCGGCGCATGACGATCGAGGGCGGCGGCGTGCCGGCGACGCTGGGCTATCGCGGCTATACGCACAGTTGCTGTATCTCGATCAACCAGGTGATCTGCCACGGCATCCCCGGCGACCGCGAACTCAAGGATGGCGACATCCTCAACATCGACGTCACGCCGATGGTCGATGGCTGGCATGGCGATACCAGCCGGATGTACATTGCCGGCGAACCACCGATCAAGGCGAAGCGCCTGGTCGAGGTGACATATGAGTGCCTGATGCTCGGCATCGAGCAGGCCAAGCCCGGCAATACGATGGGCGATGTCGGCCACGCGATCCAGACATTCGCCGAAAAGCACCGCTACGGCGTGGTACGGGACTTTTGTGGCCATGGCCTGGGCCAGGTCTTTCATGACAGCCCGGAAGTGGTTCATGTCGGCCGCCCCGGCACCGGCCCCGAACTGCGGCCGGGCATGTTCTTCACGATCGAGCCCATGATCAACATCGGCAAGCCGGGTGTGAAGATGCTGGAAGATGGATGGACGGCCGTGACCCGCGACCGCACCCTTTCCGCCCAGTTCGAGCATTCGATTGGCATCACCGAGACGGGCTGCGAGATTTTCACCAAGAGCCCCAAGGGCCTGGACGCTCCACCCTATCTGGGGTGAGCGGCCGACCGAAGCGTGCGTCGGCAAGGAATGGCCGAAAACAACGCCATTTCGCCTTCCGCCATGCGAGTCCGTTTCCGATTAAATTATGTCAGCGGTTCGCTCGGCTGAACGCGATACCGATGCAGGGGCAGCATGGATGCCTTCACATGGGACGGCGTGATGCCGCGCGCCATCGTGCGCTCACGCAAACGCACAAAAATATCAGAGCCTTGTGCGGAGCATCAATTCCATAGCTGAAAGGTCAATTAGATTTGAAAAAAGGAGGCACGCACGTCCATTTCCCGCCGGGAAAATGCAATGCCTAAAAAATAGGCACAGATTGCGATAATTGCCTTCAATCCGGGCATTCTGGACAAATATTGCTGCATCGCCGAAGGTCTCAACCCGAGTCGTGATCTGGCACGGTTATTGTTTGTTAATGTGGCGAGAGTCGCGCGAGCGCACTCGCTGGAGCTTTGAAGGAAAGGCGCAGTGCGCTACGCTATCAGGCGCAACATGTCGCCACGGGGGTTGGAAGCCTGATGAAAAAGATCGAAGCCATCATCAAACCATTCAAGTTGGATGAGGTGAAAGAGGCACTGCACGATGTTGGCGTAAGCGGCATCACGGTGACAGAGGCCAAGGGATTCGGCCGGCAGAAAGGGCATACGGAGCTGTATCGCGGCGCCGAATATGTCGTGGATTTTCTGCCGAAGGTTAAGCTGGAGATCGTTGTCGAAGACAGTCTGGCCGAACGTGTGGTGGAGGCGATCGCCGCCGCCGCGCAGACCGGACGGATCGGTGACGGCAAGATCTTCGTCTACCCGGTCGAAACGGCGTTGCGGATCCGCACCGGAGAGCGCGACGACGACGCAATCTGAGCAGCGGGGGAAGCGCTGCTCTCAATTTCAGGCTTTTCCCGGCGGTTTCCACCGGCGGGGATCTACTGACCACCTACGCCCGCGGGGGCAAGAACAAGGAAGGTAAGCGACCATGGCGAATACGCCCAAAGACATTCTCAAGCTGATCGAGGAAAAGGAGATCGAGTGGGTCGATGTTCGTTTCACCGACACCAAGGGCAAGTGGCAGCACCTGACGATGTGCGCCGGTGTCATCGGCGAGGATGAGCTGACCCAGGGCCTGATGTTCGATGGTTCCTCGATCGAGGGCTGGAAGGAAATCAACGAGTCCGACATGATCCTGAAGCCGGATCTCGACGCGGTGTATTTCGATCCGTTCAGCGCGACGCCGATGATGATCATCTTCTGCGACATCGTGGAGCCCGACACCGGCGAGCTGTATTCGCGCGATCCGCGTTCGACCGCCAAGCGCGCCGAAGCCTTCGTCAAGTCGGCCGGTTTCGGCGACACCGTCTATGTCGGCCCCGAAGCTGAATTCTTCATGTTCGACGACGTGCGCTTCGACACCAACTATGCCGGCTCCTTCTTCAAGATCGACGATGTCGAGCTGCCGACCAACACCGGCAAGGAATATGAAGGCGGCAACCTTGGCCACCGTCCGCGCGCAAAGGGCGGCTACTTCCCCGTCGCGCCGGTCGACCCCTGCACCGACATCCGCGCCGAGATGGTTTCGACCATGCTCGAAATGGGCCTGCCCTGCGACAAGCACCACCATGAAGTCGCCGCCGCCCAGCATGAGCTGGGCCTGACCTTCGGTACGCTGGTGCAGACCGCCGACCGCATGCAGATCTATAAGTATGTCTGCTGGATGGTCGCCCAGGCCTATGGCAAGACCGTGACGTTCATGCCGAAGCCGATCGCGCAGGACAATGGTTCGGGCATGCACACCCACATGTCGATCTGGGATGGCGGCAAGCCGCTGTTCGCCGGTGACGGCTATGCCGGCCTGTCCGACATGTGCCTGTACTTCATCGGCGGCGTCATCAAGCATGCCAAGGCGCTGAACGCCTTCACCAACCCGACCACCAACAGCTACAAGCGTCTGGTGCCGGGCTTCGAAGCCCCCGTGCTGCTGGCCTATTCGGCCCGCAACCGTTCGGCTTCGTGCCGCATCCCTTACGGTGCGGGCAGCAAGGCGAAGCGCGTGGAGTTCCGCTTCCCCGACGCGATGGCCAACCCCTATCTGTGCTACGCGGCACTGCTGATGGCTGGCCTCGACGGGATCGAGAACAAGATCCATCCGGGCGCCGCAATGGACAAGAACCTGTACGACCTTCCGCCGGAAGAGCTGGCGGAAGTGCCGACCGTCTGCGGTTCGCTCCGTGAAGCGCTCAACAGCCTTAGCGCCGACCACGACTTCCTGCTGAAGGGCGACGTGTTCACCAAGGACCAGATCGAAGCCTATATCGAGCTGAAGTGGCCCGAAGTGTACCGTTGGGAAATGGCGCCTTCGCCGGTCGAATTCGACATGTACTACAGCGCCTGATTTTTTCAGGTTCTGCTGGACGAGGCCCGGTTGCACACGCAACCGGGCCTTTTTCTTTGTGCCGATGACCCGAAGCCCATTTGCCGGATGCGCAATCCTTCGGCCAACACTGCGGCGGAGCCGTCGTGATCGGCGTGATCGACTTCTGTGGCTGGGTGCTGCGGCCTTCTACAAGGCGTCCCAATCGGCGCGTGGCGGGGAAGCACCACCCAAGGAGCAGGAAAGCCCCGCCATGATGCGGCCACGGCGTCAGCCTCGCTTGATCATGCCCGGATCATCGGATGAAAACCTGCAGATGCAGACCATCCGTCATGACTGACGGGCGAGGATCAACGCCATTGCCGCAGCATTTCAGATACATCCGCAATCAGCCCCGATCCATGCCCTCAACGCCATAGACCGTGAGGACGTCGCGCGCTTCCCCTTCCAGATAGAGCGCCGTAAGCACACCGCTGCGATAGGCGCCTGTATCTATGCCGATCCGGTTGCCCCGGTCCTCCACATCTTCCGAGATGCTATGGCCATGGACGACGACCACGCCGTGATCCCGGTCATCCTCCAGAAACTCGTCGCGGATCCAGAGCAGATCGCCTCGCCGCTGCCGTTTGATCGCAACACCGGGCCTGATGCCTGCATGGCAGAACAGATAGTCGCCCGACCGCGCGGTGAGCGGCAATGTGCCCATCCACTCGATCCAGGACATGGGCATCGCCAGTCGGAGGTCGGAGGCACAGCGATTGATATCGTCCGCGCCGCGCGGCGGCTCCACGCCGAAGCTCAGCAACGTACTGTCCCCGCCGGCGCGAACCCATGCGCGCATCAGCCCTGGCTCGTCCGCCATGGCACGCAGCATCAATTCCTCATGATTGCCCAGCAATATGACGATGCGATCGTCCTGCTGCTGGAGGCTGTGGAGATGCTCGACCACCAGCGCGGAATCCGGGCCGCGGTCGATCATGTCACCCAGGATGACGATACGGGTGTCCACCGCCTCATCCAGCGCCGCTGCATGTACCGTGATTCGCTCAAGAAGCGCAGTAAGCAAGTCAAAGCGACCGTGAATGTCGCCAATGGCATAGACCCGCGCGCCGGCATTGGTCGCCGGGTTCATGAGCACACGCTTTGTCGACCTGCCGAACCACACCGCCTGAAAGCTCCCGTAGCACCTCTGTGGCTTGACGCCTGTCCCTGAGCAAGCGTGAAACCTGCGACAGCCTACAGCGAACCATGCGACAGCAAAAGCATGTTACCAACCAGCAACGTTGACGTACCGGATGGAGCCTACCGAAAAGGCACCATGGCACCGTCGCCAGCGGCACGCTTGCCCCCTGCTGCTAGCACCCCAGCCGCTCGGCGTGCCAGCGCAGATGATCTTCCATGAAGGTGGAGATGAAATAATAGCTATGGTCGTAGCCCGGCCGCATCCGCAGCGTCAGCGCGATGCCGGCTGCATCGCAGGCGGTTTGGAGCAGTTCGGGCCGTAACTCCTTTTCAAGGAAGCTATCCGCCGCACCCTGGTCAACCAGCAGTTCAGGCACGCGCGCACCATCCTCGATCAGCGCAACGGCATCATGCCGGCGCCATGCCGCCCGATCGTCCCCCAGATAGCCGCCCAGCGCCTTTTCGCCCCAGGGCACCTGCCCCGGCGCCACAATCGGCGCAAAGGCAGACACGGCCCGGTAGCGATCGGGAAAACGCAAGCCAATGGTCAGTGCGCCATGGCCACCCATGCTGTGCCCCATGATCGACTGGCGGCTCATATCGGCGGGAAAGCCAGCGCCGACCAGCCCGGGCAGTTCCTCCGTCACATAGGACCACATCCGGTAATGCTTGTCGAACGGCGCCTGCGTCGCATCGACATAGAAGCCGGCGCCCAGCCCGAAATCATAGGCGCCGTTCGCATCGTCGGGCACGCCGTCACCGCGGGGAGACGTGTCCGGCGCCACGAAGATCAGCCCCAGTTCGGCGCAGGCACGCCGGAACTCTCCCTTTTCCGTCACATTGGCATGGGTGCAGGTAAGGCCCGAGAGATACCAGACCACCGGCAGCTTCGCCCCCGGCGCATGATCGGGCACAAAGACGGAAAAGGTCATGGCCGTACCGGTGCTGCTCGACGCATGGCGATAGACACCCTGCTCGCCGCCAAAGGCGCGGTTGAGGGAAAGCGTTTCAAGCGTCATTGGAAAACAACCGTCCTTCCGCCGTTCAGAAACAAGCGCCGTTCGCCAAAGGCGTTGACGGCGCGTGCAAGCACCTGCGCCTCGATATCGCGACCGATGCGGATGAAATCCTCCACCGATGCCCGGTGATCGACCCGTTCCACCGCCTGTTCGATGATCGGCCCCTCGTCGAGGTCACCGGTCACGAAATGGGCCGTCGCGCCGATCAGCTTCACGCCGCGATCATGCGCGCGATGATAGGGCCTTGCGCCCTTGAAGCCCGGCAGGAAGCTGTGATGGATGTTGATGCAGCGCCCTTCCAGCCGGCGGGAGAAGTCCTCCGAGAGCACCTGCATATAGCGCGCCAGCACCAGAAGCTCGGTCTCCGCCTCATCCATCAGCGCTTCGATCGCGCGTTCCTGCGCATAGCGATTGCCGGCATCGACAGGCAGATGGTGCCAGGGCAGCCCATGCCATTCGACCAGCGGCCGCAGGCTCTCATGGTTGGAGACGACGCCGCCGATCTCCACCGCGAGCGTGCCCGTGCGCCAGCGGTGCAGCAGGTCGTTGAGGCAGTGCGATCCCTTCGACACCGCGATCATCACGCGCGGCTTGCTGGTGGCCCGCGTCAGCGACCAATCGAAGGCGAAACGCGCCGCAACCGGCGCAAAGGCCGCGCGCAATTCCTCGCCTTCGTCCGCACCCTCTCCGGTCCCGCCGCTGAACAGCACGCGCATGAAGAAGCGCCCGGTTTCAAGGTCGGCATATTGCTGGCTATCGAGAATGAAGCCGTTCCGGCCCGCCAGAAATCCGCTGACGGCCGCCACGATACCCACGCGATCATCACAGGTCAGCGTCAGTATCCAGCCCGTCTCACTCATGACGTCATCATGCCGGAAGCTGGCAATAGGCACAGATCTTGTTGCCCACGGGATCCCGCAGATAGGCGCCATAGGCATTGCCCGGCGCCTGCGGCCGCAGCCCCGGCGTGCCTTCGCAACGGCCGCCATTGGCGATGCCCGCGGCGTGGAAGGCGTCAACCGCCGCCTTGTCCACGGCACCGAAACCGATCGTGCCGCCATTGGCGTGGGTTGCAGTCCCGCCATCGGCCGGAAGGGTTATGAGGAGCATCCCGCCCGTACCATCGCCATAGCCTATCATCCGGTCACCGAAGCGCCCCATGGAGCCGATACCCAGAGGCGCAAGGACCGCATCATAGAATTTCGCCGAAGTGTCGAGATCCTTCGCGCTCAGGCAAACATGCGTATACATCCTGCTCGTCCCTTTTCTTCAGATCTCTTGGTTCAGAAAACCACGACGCTGCGGATGCTCTCACCCGCATGCATCAGGTCGAAACCCTTGTTGATCTCATCCAGTGTCAGGACATGGGTGATCATCGGGTCGATCTGGATCTTGCCGTTCATGTACCAGTCGACGATCTTGGGCACGTCGGTCCGTCCCTTCGCGCCACCGAACGCGGTGCCGCGCCAGTTACGCCCCGTCACCAGCTGGAACGGCCGGGTGCTGATTTCCTTGCCTGCTTCCGCGACACCGATGATGATGCTGGTCCCCCAGCCGCGATGGCAGGCTTCCAGCGCCTGGCGCATCACCGTGGTGTTACCGGTGCAGTCGAACGTATAATCCGCCCCGCCGTCGGTCAGCGCCACCAGATGCGCGACGATGTCGCCGTCCACGTCCTTCGGGTTGACGAAGTGCGTCATGCCGAACTTGCGGCCCCACTCCTCGCGGTCGGGGTTGATGTCGACGCCGACGATCATGTTCGCGCCCGCCATCTTCGCGCCCTGCAGCACGTTGAGGCCAATGCCGCCAAGGCCGAAGATGATGACATTGTCACCCACCTGCACCTTGGCCGTGTTCACCACCGCGCCCACGCCCGTCGTCACGCCGCAGCCGATATAGCAGCTGGTCTTGAACGGCGCGTCCTCGCGGATCTTCGCCACCGCGATCTCCGGCAGCACCGTGAAGTTGGAGAAGGTCGAGCAGCCCATATAATGGAAGATCGGCTGCCCCTTGTAGGAAAAGCGGGTCGTGCCGTCCGGCATCAGCCCCTTGCCCTGCGTCGCACGGATCGCGGTGCACAGGTTGGTCTTGCCCGACAGGCAGCTTTTGCACTGGCGGCATTCGGGCGTGTAGAGCGGGATCACATGATCGCCCGGCTTCACCGAGGTCACGCCCACGCCGACTTCCCGCACGATGCCCGCGCCCTCATGGCCGAGCACGCTGGGGAAGATGCCCTCGCTGTCGAGGCCATCCAGCGTATAAGCGTCGGTATGGCAGATGCCCGTCGCCATGATCTCCACAAGAACCTCGCCCGCCTTGGGGCCTTCAAGGTCCAGTTCCACGATCTCCAGCGGCTTCTTGGCCTCGAAGGCGACGGCGGCACGGGTTTTCATGAGGGCGGGGCTCCTGTTCGGTCAATATGGCGCGATTACGCGCTGCGTGTTTCCTTCGGGGGCACATAGGCCGGATCATGGGCAAAGGGCAACGGCGTCCTATCGCGCAGGGCACAAAGGATCGCGCCAAAATCCGTGCGGCAGCGAAAGCCCAGCAGCCGTTCCGCCTTGCTCGCGTCATAGACCCGGTCGACATGCGCCGGCAGATGCCAGCCGACCCCTGCATAGAGCGCCGCGGCATCGGGGAAATATCTGGCGATCACCGCCGGCGCGTCGTTCATCAGTTCCTCCGCCTCGTCGGGAGAGAAAGGCGTCGGCGCGGACAGGATGAAGGTTTCGCAGCCAAGGCCAGGCACGGCATCCAGCGCGACCACATGCGCCTGCGCCGCATCCTCCACGGTCAGCCGCCGCCCCAGAAACTCGTTCGCCTTGCTGTTGGGGCCATCATGGCTGATCTCGTGCGCCATGTCGTCATCCTCCGGGAAGAACCGCCCGGTGCGCAGGATCGCGATGTTGATGCCATGTTCCAGATGATGAAGCCGGCAAAGATGCTCCGCCGACAGTTTCGTCACGCCATAGATGTTGCGGGGCTCCAGCGGCCCGCTTGCCTCGTCCAGCCATGCCGCCGCCCGCGCGCCGCCCGATTTCCCCGCGCGGATCGCACGGGAGATCATCAGCGAGGTGGTGGAGGTAAAGACGAACCGGTCGTGCCCCGCCGCCACGGCCGCCGTGAGCAGGTTGAGCGTGCCCGTCACATTGGTATCGACGAAGGCCTGCGCCGGATAGCGCGCGATATCCGGCTTGTGCAGGGCGCCGCCATGGATGACGGCCTCTATCGCATGATCGGAAAAGACACGCTCGATCAACGCCTTGTCGGCAACGCTGCCCAGCACATGGGTATCAGCGCCCGGCGCGACGTCGAGCCCGACGACCTCATGCCGTGCCGCCCGTAAACGAGGCGCGAGGCAGCGCCCGAGCCAGCCCGACGATCCGGTCAAGAGTAAGCGCATGTCGCCCCTCCCCTGCTAAGATCCTCCGGCCGAGAATCTCGCGATTATCAGCTGATATAATGCGCCGTGGTCTTGGCGGCGACATCCTCGGCCGTCACGCCCGGCGCGGTGGCGATCAGCTTGAACGGGCTGTCATGATCGGGCCGCTGGAACACGGCAATATCCGTGATGATCATGTCCACGACATTCTTGCCGGTCAGCGGCAGGGTGCAGGCCGGGATGAACTTGGGATCGCCATTCTTGGACGTATGCTCCATCACCACGATGATCTTCTTGACGCCCGCGACCAGGTCCATCGCGCCGCCCATGCCCTTGATCATCTTGCCGGGGATCATCCAGTTCGCGATGTCGCCATTTTCCGCGACTTCCATCGCGCCCAGCACGGTCAGGTCGATATGGCCGCCACGGATCATCGCGAAACTGTCCGCCGACGAGAAATAGGCGGTCTGCGGCAGTTCGCTGATCGTCTGCTTGCCCGCGTTGATGAGGTCGGCGTCCTCCTCGCCCTCATAGGGGAAGGGGCCGATGCCGAGCATGCCGTTTTCGGACTGCAGCGTTACTTCCACACCTTCGGGGATGTGGTTCGCCACCAGCGTCGGGATGCCGATGCCAAGGTTCACATAGAAACCGTCCTGCAATTCCTTCGCGGCGCGGGCGGCCATCTCGTCACGGGTCCAGGGCATCGTGCTACTCCTTGGGCGCGCCGGGATCTTCCCAGCGCTTGTCGATTGGAAATATATCGTCGAAGCCGCCCTTCAGGCCGCTTCCATAAACCGGGTTGGGCAGGACGAACCAGCCATGTCCCCACATCTGCGCCGCCGCGCCACGGATTGCCGCCGCCCTTCGCGCGGGCACGGAGCCGATCTGATTGAACAGGTCGCTGAAGTCGCCCAGTTGGTCGCCACCCATCGCAATCACGCAATATTTGGCTGAGATGGTCCAGCGGCGGCCCTCCTTCTTCGATCCCATGGCGTCGTCGCCCATCAGGAAGAGCGTCTCGCCCGGCACCGCCTTGCCCAGCCCGGCATTGGCGATGGCCTTTATGGTAAAGGCCGCATTGTCCTTCGCGCGGTTGGAATTGAAGATGACGGTGACGCCCATCTTGCGCAGGGCGTTCACGGCAAAGACAGCCCCCGGCACGGGTGCGACCTTGTCCGCGCCGGTCCTTTCCCAGCGATACCAGCGCGCGGGATCAAAGCCCGTGCCGGCCTTCGCATCAGCATATTCCGCGCCCAGATTGAGGATCAGCGTCTCATCCACATCGAACACTGCCGCGAGCGGCCTGTTGCCGCAGGGCGTGAAGGAAGGCGCGTCCAGCGACGCGCCCTGCGCCAAGACCACGCTATTGACTGGCCGCTTGCCGGCAACGGCTTCGGCATAATCGAGCAGCGACCGAAATGCCTGGATGGAAAGCGCGCCGGCCTCGCCCGATCCATAGAGATACTGCATTCCCGATGGCAGCTTTGCAGATTGAGCAGCAGCAGGCGGCATAACGGCGGATGGCGCAGCGACGGGCGCCGCTTGCGGCTGCATCGCGCAGCCACCCGCCATCAACACCGATAGGATCGCCAGCGCCCCCCGCATGGTTCAGGCGGCCTCGCGCGGCCTTGTCGTCCTGAACTCGATCTTCTTGTCATAGGGTGCGCCGATAATCATGCGCTTCACATAGATGCCGGGCAGATGGATCGCATCGGGATCGAGGCTGCCGGTGGGCACCACTTCCTCCACCTCCGCAACACAGATCTTCGCGGCCGTCGCCATCGGCTGGTTGAAATTGCGGGCGGTCTTGCGGAAAATCAGGTTGCCGCTCTCGTCCGCCTTCCAGCCCTTGATGATCGCCAGATCGGCGAAGATTCCGCGTTCCAGGATATAATCCTGCCCGTCGAAATTCTTCACTTCCTTGCCCTCGGCAACCTGCGTGCCCACGCCGGTCTTGGTATAGAAGCCCGGAATGCCCGCGCCGCCGGCGCGGCAGCGTTCCGCCAGCGTCCCTTGCGGGCAGAACTCGACTTCCAATTCACCGGCCAGATACTGCCGCTCGAACTCCTTGTTCTCGCCGACATAGCTGGAGATCATCTTCTTGACCTGCCGCGTGCGGAGCAACTTGCCCAGCCCCTCGCCGTCGATACCGGCGTTGTTGGAGGCGATGGTCAAGTCCTTGACGCCGTGCGCGAGGATCGCGTCGATCAGCCGTTCGGGGATACCGCACAGGCCGAAGCCCCCGGCACAAATCTGCATCCCGTCGAACAGCAATCCGTCCAGCGCGGACGCGGCATCGGCGTAGAGTTTCTTCATGCTTGCGCTCCCCTTCCCTATGATTCGCGTGCGCCGACGGCAGAGACGAACCGCCGGCACGGATCGCGAATAAGGCCGGGAACAGCGCGGGTCAATTTTCGCAACTGCTAAATCGCCATCACGCGCAACTTTCATCCAAAACGCGGGAAAGGCGCGTACCGTTTCCAGCCGCGCCTTCCCGTCACTTCAAACGAATCTGTTCGTTCAGATCTTGTCGCCCAAGGCGCCCTTGACCTTGCCGGAAAGATTCTGCGCTTCGCCTTTGCGCTCCTGCGCCTTGCCTTCGGCCTTCTGCGCCGGATCATTGCGGGCTTCACCCAGCCCCTGCTTGGCATTGCCAATGGCTTCGTTGGCGAGGCCCTTGGCCTTGTCGATCAGTTCACCCATCGGGTTTCTCCTCTTCGATATGCGGCGTCGTGCCGTCATGAAGAGAAGCGCGGGCGGCGCTACATGTTCCGTCCGCTCAGGTCTTTTTGGCGTCAAATCCGCCCATTGCGTCAAAGATGTCGATGAACCGAGCCACCATCTCTCGCCCTGAGTCGGTAATCGACAATAATTTGCGCCTGTTGTCGCTCGGATCGGTCTTCCGCGCCATCAACCCCGAATCGATCAGCGTCTGGATCGCGCGCAACGCTGTCGTCTGCGGTACGCGCGCGGCGATACAGGCGTCACCGACCGTTACGCGCTTGTTGAGTTCGTCATGCAGGAAGGCGTCGATCAGCAGGTTGAATTCCGCATCGCGGATCAACCCATCGAACACCTGCTGGCGCACTTCGCAAAAGCGCTCGATCGCCTTGGCCCGCGCTCTGCGGCCACTTTGCGGGGCTGGCGGCTCGTCGGATTCGATGAACGGCCAGTGCGGGCTTCGCTCCTTGGCCGGGCTCATAAAGCCGCTCGCCATCGCTTGAAGCCACGCACAACGGGAAAATCTGCCTCGATCATGCTCATCATCGCCAGCTCCCTAACGCCACGCGCCCCCGCGCTTTCCAGAATATCCGGCATTCACAATAAGTTGACGCCATGATTAACCTTGCGATGGCAAGCGTTGTCAAGGCGTATCGAATATTTGTCGCCTCTGGAGGGCAAGTAAACGTCAAATAAGCCCCGAAAGCGGGCTCGAAGGGTCCGCATACATCCGGCGGCCCATGCGTCCGGCGCGATAGGCGAGTCTCCCTGCTTCTACCGCCGATTTCATCGCCGCCGCCATCATCACCGGGTCTTTCGCCTCGGCAATGGCCGTGTTCATGAGGACGCCGGTGCATCCCAGCTCCATCGCGACGGCCGCGTCCGATGCCGTGCCGACACCGGCATCCACCAGCACCGGCAGGCTCGTGCCTTCCACGATAAGGCGTATCGTAACCTTGTTCTGGATACCGAGCCCAGAGCCGATTGGCGCGCCCAGCGGCATGATGGCCACAGCGCCGGCATCCTCCAGGCGCTTCGCCGCGATCGGGTCGTCGACGCAGTAGACCATCGGCTTGAACCCGTCCTTGGCCAGGATCTCGGTCGCGCGCAGAGTCTCGTGCATGTCAGGATAAAGGGTACGGGCTTCGCCCAGCACTTCCAGCTTCACCAGATCCCATCCGCCCGCCTCGCGCGCCAGTCGGAGCGTGCGGATCGCCTCGTCGCCGGTGAAACAGCCGGCGGTGTTCGGCAGATATGTCACCTTCTTCGGGTCGATATAATCGGTCAGCATCGGCGCCTTGGGATCAGACACGTTCACCCGGCGCACCGCCACGGTCACGATTTCCGCGCCGGAGGCCTCGAGCGCGGCGGCATTCTGGGCGAAATCCTTATATTTGCCCGTGCCCACGATCAGCCGCGAGCGGAATGTCTGCCCCGCCACGGTCCAGCTGTCGTCGGCAAGCGTCGCGACATGATCACCCCCGCCCACGAAATGCACGATTTCCAGCTCGTCGCCATCCTCGACCAGCACCTGCGCCAGGGTCGAGCGCGGCACGACTTCCAGATTGCGCTCCACCGCGACCTTTTCCGGCACCAGTCCCAGCTCGCTGGCCAGGCCGGCCAGCGTGATGCCCGCGCGCACGCGGCGATGCTCGCCGTTCAGGTAAATCGAAATGGTGCCGTCAACGCTCATGCCTGATCCTGTCGCTGCTTATTCCCGATGCAGGCACAGCCTGCATATCACATCATGTCTCGACTTGGCGCGACACGAGCGGCTAAGGACGTCCCCAAGGGACGCGCCGCTGACCGCATATAGGGACAGCGCAGGCCCACCCGCAACAGACAAGGATGCGCCGATGGCCGATGCCCGGAAAATCTACGTGCTGAACGGTCCCAATCTCAACCTGCTGGGAACCCGCGAGCCCGATATTTATGGCTATGATACACTGGACGATATCGCCGAGCGGATGGATGACGCCGCCGCGCGCGCGCATGTGACCATCGACTTTCGCCAGTCCAACCATGAAGGCCACCTGATCGACTGGCTGCACGAGGCCCATGCCGAAGGCGCGCATGCCGTCATCATGAACCCCGGCGGGCTGACCCACACGTCCGTCGCCCTGCTCGATGCGATCAAGTCCATCACCGTGCCGGTGATCGAGATCCACCTCTCCAACCCGCATGCGCGCGAGGCTTTTCGCCATAAAAGCTATGTCGGGATGGGCGCGAAGGGAACCATCGCGGGGTTCGGCCCGATGTCCTATATGCTCGCACTTGAGGCCGCACTGGAACTTTGAGCGGTTGCACTCGGCGCCAAAGCGCAATAGGCGCTGGCGCCAATTCACAGAACGTACAAGATTTCGAGGGTCGGTATGAACGACAAGAATGAAAAGGACGCCATGAACGTCGATGTGGAACTGGTACGGCAGCTGGCCGAACTGCTGGACGTCACCCACCTGACCGAGATCGAGGTCGAGGATGGCGATCGCAAGATCCGCGTTGCGCGCAAGGCGGCCGCCGTCGCCGCGGCGCCCGTCTATGCCCCTGCGTCCGCAGTGGCTGCAGCGGCGCCGGTCGCGGCAGCGCCCACTGCCGCCGTTGCTGAGGCGCCCGTCGCGGCCAACGCCGTGAAGTCGCCCATGGTCGGCACCGCCTATCTCGCGGCAGAGCCCGGCTCCCCGCCCTTCGTGGCGATCGGCGCGCAGGTGAAGGCCGGCGACACGCTGCTCATCGTCGAGGCCATGAAGGTGATGAACCCCATCACTGCGCCCTCCGCCGGCACCGTGAAGGCCGTGCTTGTCGAGAACGGCCAGCCGGTCGAGTTCGACCAGCCGCTGATCGTGGTCGAGTAAGGCGCGCCAGATGACCATCGAGAAGCTGCTGATCGCCAACCGCGGCGAGATCGCCCTGCGCATCCACCGCGCCTGCCATGAAATGGGCATCAAGACGGTGGCGGTCCATTCCACGGCGGATGCCGACGCCATGCATGTGCGCCTGGCAGACGAGGCGATCTGCATCGGGCCGCCCGCGGCCAAGGACAGCTATCTCAACATCGCCAACATCATCTCCGCTGCCGAGATTTCCGGCGCGGACGCGATCCACCCCGGCTATGGCTTCCTGTCGGAAAACGCCCAGTTCGCCGAGATCGTGGAAGCGCATGGCATCGCCTTTGTCGGCCCGAAGCCCGAGCATATCCGCATCATGGGCGACAAGGTGGAAGCGAAGAAGACCGCCGGTGCCCTCGGCTTGCCGCTCGTCCCCGGCTCCGACGGCGCGATCAGCGACGTGGCCGAGGCAAAGGCGATCGCGGCTGAGATCGGCTACCCCGTCCTCATCAAGGCGGCCTCGGGCGGCGGCGGGCGCGGCATGAAGGTCGTGCCGTCCGAAGACCAGCTCGAAACCCTGATGAAGCAGGCGGGCAGCGAGGCCAAGGCGGCGTTCGGCGACGACACCGTCTACATGGAAAAATATCTGGGCAACCCGCGCCATATCGAATTTCAGGTGTTTGGCGACGGCAAGGGCAACGCCATCCATCTGGGCGAGCGCGACTGTTCGTTGCAGCGCCGGCACCAGAAGGTGCTGGAGGAAGCCCCCTCGCCGGTCATTTCCAGCGAAGTGCGCGAGCATATGGGCGAGGTCGTGCGCAAGGCGATGGCCGACATGGGCTATCGCGGGGCGGGCACCATCGAGTTTCTGTACGAGGATGGCGAGTTCTACTTCATCGAGATGAACACCCGCCTGCAGGTGGAGCATCCGGTGACGGAGATGATCACCGGGGTCGATCTCGTTCGCGAACAGATCCGCATCGCGGAAGGCAGGCCTCTGTCGGTCGAGCAGGAAGACCTGCGCTTCACCGGCCATGCGATCGAATGTCGCATCAATGCGGAAGATCCGCGCACCTTCGCGCCGTCTCCGGGCACCGTCACCAGCTATCATGTGCCGGGCGGCATGCATGTCCGTGTCGATAGTGGCTTGTATCAGGGCTATAAGGTGCCGCCCTATTATGACAGCATGATCGGCAAGCTGATCGTCTATGGCCGCACGCGCGAGGGCTGCATCATGCGGCTGAAGCGCGCGCTGGAGGAATATGTGATCGAGGGCATGAAGACCACGATCCCCCTTCACCAGGCCCTGCTGAAGGACACAGACTTCCAGAACGGCGACTATACCATCAAGTGGCTGGAAGAGTGGCTGGCGAAGCAGAATGAGGACGCCGCATGAAGGCGACCATCTGGCACAATCCCAAATGCGGCACGTCGCGCAAGACGCTGGCGATCCTTGAGGAAACGCCGGACGTCGAGGTTGAGGTCATCGAATATCTCAAGCAGCCCTATACGCGCGAGAAGCTGGCCCAGCTGATCGCCGATGCTGGGCTCAGCCCGCGCGAGGCCCTGCGCCTGATGGGGACGGATGCCGAGGAACGCGGCCTGCCCGAGATGGACGCCGACGCCATATTGGACGAAATGGCGGCAAACCCCGCCTATGTGAACCGTCCGTTCGTCCAGACGGACAAGGGTGTTCGCTTCTGCCGCCCGCAGGACAAGGTCCACGAAATCCTGTAAGCGATGATTGACGCCGGGGCATCAATGCCCCGGCGTTCCGCTTGCCGCCCCCCTTCCGGCGCTCTTTCCCGCATCAATCCGCGCGCATCATCCGCAGTTCGTAGAGCATGGTGTCGCCCTTCACCGCATCCACGCGCACCGCGACGCTGGCGCCCGCACCGGCCGGCAGCGGATAATCGGCCGTGACGAAGCCCGGCTTACCCGGCCCCGGGCGCATTTCGGTGGCGATGGCCTTGCCGTCGACCGAAAAGGTCGCGGTCCGGTCGATATCCCATCCCCAATAGGTCGCGCGCAGCACCGCGCCGCCTTCCGGCCGTTTCAGCGTCAGCGTGAGATGCTCGCCGGCTTCCAGCTTGCGCGCACCCCGGCCGTTGAGCTGGATCGCCTCGCTCCTGCTGGCGGTAAATTCATGGTCGCGCTCCGGCTGCATCTCACCCAGGAAGATCGTGTCGACTGTCCGCTTGGCCAGCGCCATTCGCGCCTCCTCGGCTGCGCTGTAGGCCGCCCGCTCGCTTGCCCAGCGATCGGGCGTGAAGACGGGCAGGTAGACGGCCGTGCGCCGGTCATATTGATTGAAGAAGGGCCGCAGGGTCGTGGCCGCGCCCGATGCGCCGACCAGCCGGTAGCCATGCGGCATGCCTGCCACGGGATGGAGCGCGGCCACCGGATCGCCTGCCGCCACCATCACCGGGCTCGCCCCGGCAAAAGGCGCGTCCGCCGGGCCGAGATCTGCCGCCAGCACCAGCGGTCCGCTGCGAAACGCCACCAGCGAAGGATCATCCGGCGTCGCTTCGGCCACCAGCGGCATGTCCAGCGCCAGCCCGATCGTCTCGCCGACACGCCAGCGCCGGGTCAGCACCGCATAGCCATCGCGCCGTTCGAATTCCGCAGCCTTGCCATCGACGGTGACGACAGGATTGCTTGCCCAACCGGGAAGGCGCAGCGCGATTGGCGTCGCGGTACGCGGCGCCTTGCGGATGGTGATCGCCACCGCCCCGTCCATCGGGAAACGGGTATCAAGATCCAGCGCCAGCTTGCCCTCTGTCCAATCGAGCGACGATGGCACGAACAGGTTCACATAGAGCGTGCGCCCATCCTGCCAATAGATGGAGTCGGCATGCTTGGCGTGGCTTTCCATGCCCGATCCGACACAGCACCAGAAACTCTCCTCGGCGGTCGAAAAGCTGCGGCGCGCTCCGGATTCCAGCGGCATGAAATAGACGAAGGCGCCATCCGACGGCCGTTGGTGCGCCATGATGTGGTTGAGTTGCACCCGCTCATAATAGTCGAACAAATCGGCTTGCGGCGCCCAGGAATAGAGCATGCGCGTTAGCTTCATCATATTGTAGCTGTTGCAGGCTTCGCAGGTCGCTTCCGTCAGCGCGGTCGCGATCCGGCGGGCCGGGCCGAAATGCTCGCGCTCGGAGTTGCCGCCGATCACATAGCTGTGATCCTGCGTGACGATGCGGTGGAAGAAGCGCACGGTGTCGCCATCAGCCGTGCGGCCTGCAACCTCGTTCAGGCGCGCGAGCCCGATGACCTTGGGGATCTGGGTATTGGCATGGAGCCCGGCGAGCTGGTCCCGCCCGGCGGCGAGCGGGTCCAGCACCGCCTTGTGCCGGATCTTCTCCGCCATGCGCAGCCAGCGCGGATTGCCGGTGATCGCATAGACGTCGGCATAGCTTTCATTGAGCCCGCCATGTTCGGCGTGCAGCACGCGCTGCATCTGCTCGTCGCTGAGCGGCTCCAGCACGCCGGCGAGATATGCGGAGACGCCCTCCAATATGGGCAGCGCACGCGGATTGCCCGCCAGCCGATGCGCGTCGATCAGCCCGGCATGCACCTTGTGCCATGTGTAGAGCGGCACCCAGCCACCGTTGAGATCGAAACCCTGGCTGCGGATGTTGCCACGCCGCACCTCCTCGAACACGATCTTGCCGTCGACGGTCTTGCCATCGCGGTCGACTGTCGTGCCGCCCAGATAGCCGTCGCCATGCGCGGCCTGAATGCGCGCCATTTCCGCCAGCGCGTGATCGAGCCGGGCGGCCAGCGCTGGTTCGCCACCATTGGCGATGGCGATCGACACGGCCGACAGCCAGTGGCCCAGGCTGTGACCGGCAATGCCGCGCCCTTCCCAGCCGCCATAGACCGGAGCGGGAGCGGGCAGCCTCGCCGAAACATAGAAGTTATGCAACAGCCGCTCGGGGTCGAGCGAGAGCAGATAACGGCTGTTGACTGCAACGGCATCGGCGAAGATCGATGGCTTCAGGCGCACCTGATTCAGCGACACGGGCATGGCGCGCGCCGTGGCGAGCGACGCAGCCTGCAAGGTCGAGACCGGAACGAGCCACGAAAGCCCTGCCCCCAGCATCAAGCCCCGCCTGACCCCGTCGATCCCTTGCGGCCTTGGGAGACAGGTCGTGCAGTCGCTCATCTTTTCCTCCGTCTTATGATATTTACTCCGACTAATTATTTTTCACGACCTTGGCAATGCATCCCGTTATCGGCATCCAGATCCACGCCTCCCATATGAAAGCATGGGTTGGTCGATCATCCAACGCTGCCTATATTGCCCGGCAGGTTACAAAGAACGGATCGCGCATGGCCCAGATTGAAGACATTCCCGACAACGGATCCCTGGAAAATCCGGTGGCGGAAGATGTGGCTGGCGTACGTCCCTATACAGGGCCAGCCGGTGGCTGGGGTGCCCTGAAAGCGGTTGCGCGCGCGGTACGCCAGCAGATGGGCGCCAGCGCGGACACCCGCGCCCTGCTGCAGATGAACCAGCCCGACGGCTTCGATTGCCCCGGCTGCGCATGGCCTGATCCAAAACATACCTCATCCTTCGAATTTTGCGAAAATGGTGCGAAAGCCGTGACCTGGGAGGCGACGGTCAAGCGCGTCGACCCGGATTTCTTCGCGCGCCACAGCGTGACCGACCTGTGGGAATGGACCGACCATGCGCTGGAAGATGCCGGGCGCCTGACCACGCCGCTGCGCTATGATCCCGCCACCGACCATTTCGTGCCGATCGCCTGGGACGATGCCTTTGCCCGTGCGGGAGCGGCGCTCCAGGCGCTCGACCATGCCGACCAGGCGGAATTCTACTGCTCGGGCCGCGCCTCCAACGAAGCCGCGTTCCTCTATCAGCTGTTCGCCCGCGCCTTTGGCACCAATAATTTCCCCGACTGTTCGAACATGTGTCACGAGGGCACCAGCGTCGGCCTGCCCCAGTCCATCGGCGTCGGCAAGGGCACGGTGACGCTGGAGGATTTCGATAGCGCTGATGCGATCTTCTGCATCGGCCACAATCCGGGCACCAATCACCCGCGCATGCTCTCGACACTCGCCGCCGCGTCGAAGCGCGGCGTGCCGATCATCGTCGCCAACCCCATGCGCGAACGCGGGCTGGAGCGCTTCAAGTCCCCGCAGCATCCCAGCGAGATGCTGCTGCCCGGCGCGACCCCGCTGGCGTCGGCCTATCATCTGGTGAAGATCGGCGGCGATGCAGCCATGCTCGCGGGCATGATGAAGGCCCTGATCGACGCAGATGCGGCCGACATCGCCGGCGGCGGCCCCGGCATATTGGACCATGGCTTCATCGCCGAGCATACCAGCGGCATCGATGCCCTGAAGCAGGATCTGGCCGATACTTCATGGGACTGGATCGAGGAGCGATCCGGCCTCTCGCGCGAAGCGATCGAGAGCATGGCGGAAGTCTACGCCCGCGCCGATCGCGTCATCATCTGCTACGGCATGGGCATCACCCAGCACCGCCATGGGACGGAGAATGTCCAGCAGATCGCCAACCTGCTCCTGCTGCGCGGCAATATCGGGAAGCCGGGCGCCGGCATCTGCCCCCTGCGCGGCCACAGCAATGTGCAGGGCGACCGCACCGTCGGCATCACTGAGATTCCCGGCGAAGCGATGCTTGCCCGGCTCGACGCGACCTACGGCATCGAAAGCCCGCGCAAGCACGGCCACAACGCGGTCGAGGCATTGGCCGCGATGCGCGACGGGCAATCCCGCGCGATCATCTCGCTTGGCGGCAACCTTGCCGTCGCCATGCCCGACCCGGAGGCCTGCTTCGCCGCCTTCCGCAAGCTGGACCTCTCGGTCAACATCGTCACCAAGCTCAACCGGACCTGCCTGCTCACCGGCAGGGAGACGATCATCCTGCCCTGCCTTGGCCGCACCGAGCTGGACCTGCAGGCCAGCGGCCCGCAATGGGTGACGGTGGAGGATTCCATGTCGATGGTCCACGCCTCGCGCGGCAAGCTGAAGGCCCCCTCGGCAGACCTCCGGTCGGAACCGGCGATCGTGGCTGGCCTGGCCAAGGCGACGCTGGCTGGCGGAGCCACGATCGACTGGGACGGGATGATCGCAAATTATGATCTCATTCGCGACGGGATCGAGGCCGTCTTTCCAGACTTTCGGGACTTCAACAGCCGGGTGCGGGTGCGAGGCGGCTTCCGCCTGACGGTCGCCGCATCGGCCCGGCAATGGAATACGCCCAATGGCAAGGCGAACTTCCTTGTCCACCCGGAAAGAGCGGCGACCCCCGATGGGCTATTGCTCACGACCATTCGCAGCCATGACCAATATAATACGACGATCTATGGCTTTAACGATCGCTATCGCGGCATCACGGGCCGGCGGGACGTGGTGTTCTTCAATGCCGAGGATCTCGACATGCTGGGCCTCGCCCATGGCGACCTGATCGATGTGCAGGCCGCCCATGGCGCGACGCTACGCGGCTTTACCGCCATCGCCCACCCCATCGCGCGCGGATCGCTCGCTGCCTATTATCCCGAAGCGAACTGCCTTGTGCCGCTGGGCGATCATGACGCCCACAGCGGCACCCCCGCCTACAAGTCCATCCCCGTCACCATCCAGCGCGCCGCCGCGTGAGCAAAGACGATCGCCCGCCCGTGGGCGCCATCGCCTTCGATCGCGTGACACGTTCCGGTGCCCGCATGGCGATCAGCCGCATGGTTGCCGAGGAAGTACCGCTGGCCATAGAGTTCAACGGCGTCGGCTATGCGGTGCTGATGGCCAGCCCTTCGGACATTCATGACCTGATCGTCGGCTTTGCCCATGCCGAACGGCTGATATCGCGCGCAAGCGACGTGATCGGCATGGACCTTCATCATACCGATGAAGGCATTGTGGTGCGCGTCCAGTTGGTGGAGGCATGTGCCGCGAAGGTGGTCGATCGCGTCAGGCACCGCGTCGCGGACTCCTCCTGCGGCCTGTGCGGGATCGAAAATCTGGCGCAGGCGCTCCGGCCACTCCCACCCATCGGCAACCGTGCGGATGTTGCCGACACGGCCATTTTCCGCGCCCTCACCGCGCTCGACGCCGCCCAGCCTCATAATCAGGCGACCGGCGCGATGCACGCCGCCGCCCTCTGTTCGGCCGACGGCGCCCTGTTGCTGGTACGGGAGGATGTCGGGCGGCATAATGGCTTCGACAAGCTGATCGGCGCGATGCTCCGGGCCGGGCAGGACTGGGATGGCGGCTTTGCCCTCCTCTCCTCGCGTTGCTCCTTCGAACTGGTGGAAAAGGCGGCGCTCGCCGGCTGCCCGCTGCTCGTCACCCTCTCCGCCCCAACCGGCCTTGCGGTGAGGCGCGCACGCGAAGCCGGTGTCGGCCTTGTCGTCCTGGCCCGCCACGACGCGCTTCTCCGCCTGCCCGTTGAAGCGTAGTGCGGTGGCTACCTCTTGCTAGGCGGCCGCGCCTGGCTGACTGCCCCAGCGACCGCCGGCTGACGGATTTCAGGCCGACGCGCGCCTGATGAGGGTCGGCGTCATGCAGACCGGCTGCGCATCATGCCCTGCCATCCGCTGGAACAGCAGATCGACCATCAACTTGGCGCCGCGCACCACATCTTGCCTGATCGTCGTCAATGGCGGCGTGGTCTGGACCGCGATCATCACATCGTCATAACCGATGACGGCCACATCGCCCGGCACCTGCAACCCAGCTTCCGTCAAAGCCCGCAGCGCGCTCATCGCGATAACGTCCGACGCTGCCACGATGCCATCGATCTGCGGGCGATCAGCCAGGAATGCGCGGATGACGGCGTAAGCTTCCTCAGCTGTCAGATGGGTCGGGAGCAACAGGCCTGGCCCTTTGCCGGCACGCTCCAGCGCCTGCCGGAAGCCGGCGAAACGCGCAGCAAACTCCGGCACATCGGGATGCCCGAAAAAGGCCAGATGCTCGCGCCCTTGTGCCAGCAGGTGATCGGCGGCCATTTGACCGCCAGCCATATTTTCCGTCCCCACCGTCAGTTGCGTGTAGCCATCGACCGCAGCCCCCCAGACGACCATCGGAGAATAGGATTCCGCAACACGTTCGATCGTATCGATCTGGTTCGACTGGCCGATCAGGATGACACCATCGACCCGTCCGGCCCGAATGATGTCATCAAGCCAACGCTCATCGGTAGGGATGACGCGCGAGAGCAGCAGGTCATAGCCGCGCTCCGTCAATGCATCGGCGAGCGGGCCGATCAGGCTCATGAAAAAGGGATCGGACAGATGCTGGCCGACTTCATGCCCCAGCGGCAGGACCACGCCAATCGCCCCGGTCCGCTTGAGGCGCAGGTTACGGGCGGCGCGATTGATCTGGAAACCATGTTCATCGGCCAGCGCTTCGATTCGCTCGCGCGTCGCCTGCGCAATCATGCGATTGCCGGCAAGCGAGCGTGATACCGTCGACACGGACACGCCAGCCAAAAGCGCGAGTTCTGCAAGGCTTGAGACGCCAGAAGGCTTCATTTCGACACCATGTTTCTTGTCTTGAGGCGGTCTGCTGAAAGCTCGACCACCCGGTTCGATCGTATCTGTCAAAGGCGCTCTTGGAATATCCGGCAAAGCAGCGCAATGACGGTCGTCACGCATAACCATGCAATTGTAGGATCGGTCAGATAATAGCGAATATTTCGCCAATCGTCTCCATTTCGTAACAATCGCGTGATTGAACTTGCATCATAAGCGTAACAGGACTTAGCCTGTCGCCATGAGCAAGGACGACACGGCATTGGCGACCATCGCCGTCTACAGCCTCAAGGGAGGCGTCGGAAAAACCACTGTCGCCGTCAACCTTGCCTGGGCCTCCGCCACGATCTCCAAGCGCCGGACCTTGCTGTGGGATCTCGATCCGCAGGGTGCATCAAGCTGGCTGTTGTCGGGCGCGCCGACATCGAAGGATGCCGCGCAGGCAATCTTCAGCAAGGATGTGGACATCCGCACGCTGATCCAGCCCTCGTCCGTGCCCGGCATAGACCTGATCGCCGCCGACACGTCGCTGCGCAGCCTGGATCACCTGTTCCGTGAGATGGACAAGAAGAAGCGGCTCGCCAAGCTGATCGAGGGGCTGGGCCGCGAATATGACCGTATCATCCTGGATTGCCCGCCCGGCCTGACCGAAACCAGCGAGCAGGTGCTGCGCGCCGCCGACCTGGTGGTGGTGCCGGTGATCCCTTCGCCGCTTTCGCAACGAGCCCTTGGCGAGGTGGCACGCTATCTGGTGCAGCGTGGCGGCACCCATGCGCCGATCCTGCCCGTCTATTCGATGGTCGACCGGCGGCGCGGGCTGCACCGCGCCGCTACAGAGGCGCAGCCGGACTGGCCGGTCATACCGATGGCCAGCGTGATCGAGCAGATGACGGTACGCCGCAAGCCGCTGGGCGCCTTTGCCGGCACATCCCCAGCCGCGCAGGAGTTTTCCGGCCTCTGGACGGCGATCGAACGCCAGCTGACGGCACGCTGAACGCTTCCGCCAGCATCTTTCGCCCTGCCCCGTCGACGGCCTGGTCTTCCTGAGAGCAGCCTGTCCACAGGAAGAGCAGGGCCTTTGGCAATCTCAACCCGCGAGGCGCTGACAGACCAGAGCCCCGCGGGGATCAGGCAGCGATATCGTAAGGCCGGATTTCACCCGAAAGATACAGGTTGCGCGCCTTCGAACGGCTGAGCTTGCCCGAGCTGGTGCGCGGCAGGGTGCGCGGCGGCACCAGTTCCACAACACAGTTCATGCCCGTGATCGCGCGCACGCGCTCGCGGATCTGGTCGCGCAGGCGCGAGCGTTCCTCATTGTCGGAGGTGCGGCAATGTACCAGCACGGCGGGCGTTTCCTCGCCACCCGGCGTGGTGATCGCGAAGGCGGCAATGTCGCCCTGCTTGAAGCCGGGCAGCTGCTCCACCGCCCATTCGATATCCTGCGGCCAATGATTCTTGCCGTTGATGATGATCATGTCCTTGGCGCGGCCGACCACATAGAGGTAGCCGTCGCTCAGATAGCCCATGTCTCCGGTATCGAGCCAGCCATCGACCAGGCAGGCATCGGTCGCTTCCTGATCGCGGAAATAACCGACCATCAGGCTGGGACCAGTGGTCCACACCTTGCCGATCTGCCGTTCGGACAGCAGGCCTCCATCTTCGTCGCGGATCTCGACCTTCATGTCCTTGGCAGGCTTGCCGCAATTGACGATCGCACGGAAGCGCTGCGGGCGCCCCTCGGTCGAATCGCCGCCCGACAGGTCGGTTTCCTCGACCAGTTCGACCATGATGCCCTCGCCGGGCGGCATGATGGTAACGGCCAGCGTCGCCTCGGCCAGGCCATAGCTCGGCAGGAAGGCGCTGGGCTTGAACCCGGCATCGCCGAACGCATCGACGAAGCTCTGCATCACGTCCGGCCGGATCATGTCCGCGCCATTGCCGGCAAGGCGCCAGCGCGACAGGTCGAAGCGATCGGCGGCCTTCGTCTGGCTGGACATGCGGCGTGCGCAGATGTCGTAGCCGAAGGTCGGCGAATAGCTGACCGACGTGCCTTCGTTGCGGCTGATAAGGTCGAGCCACGCCAACGGACGGCGCGCGAAATCCTCCGTCTTGAGATAGTCGGCGGAGACCTGATTGGCGATCAGGCCCAGGAAGCAGCCGACCAGCCCCATGTCATGATACCAGGGCAGCCAACTGATGCAGCGGTCGCTTTCCTGCAGGTGCATGCCATGGCTGTGCGCCGACAGGTTATGCAGCAGCGCATTGTGCGTCACCGCGACACCATGGGGGAAGCGGGTCGAACCGCTGGAATATTGCAGATAGCAGATGTCGTCGGTCGAAGCCTGCGGCAGCGGGCACTGCTGTACCGGCTGCGCGATGAAATCCTCGTAGGACATCGGCGCGACGCCGTTCTGCGTGCCGGCCTCGCTCGCCATCTCGCCCAGTTCGGCGGGGAACAGCAGCATCCTGGGGTCGCAGCTTTTCAGCTGGACCGCGAGCTGATCGATATAGCTTTCCTTGCCGCCGAAGCTGGTCGGCAGCGGCAGAGGCACCGGCCACGCGCCGGCATAGACCGCGCCGAAGAACAGCTTTGCGAACTCGGGGCCGGTCTCGGCGACCAGCGCGATGCGGTCCTGCGGACGCACGCCCGCCGCAATCAGCCGATAGGCACAGGCGATCGCGTCGGCACGAAGCTCGGAAAAGGGATAGACTCGCGCCAGGTTTCCGCGCGGATCGTGGAAGTTCAATCCACGCACGCCCTGGCCGGCATAGTCCAGCGCTTCACCCAGCGTGGCGAAATCCGAAAAACGGCGCGGCAGCGCATCGTTGGTGGGAGTGGGCGCAAGTGCAGCCTGCTCACCCTTGTGCGAACCCGTCATCTTGGTGTCACCCAATCTCGATATCCTGAAAGTTGCGACGTCCGGTCAATATTGTTCTGCCGGTGGCTTCGCATATTGCAACCGGGCCACTCTTTCTAGCCCATAAGCTGCGTTCAAATTCCGCCGTGACTGTGGCACAAACATGGCGCGTGAGCCCATATCCGACCAAAAGCGCCAGAAATGGGCGCCCAGAGCGCCAGCGACCGGCGTTGAACGACACATCTTTGCGCGATCTCGCGCTGCATTATGCCGGCCGCTATGCCACGACCCGGTCCAAATTGGCCGCCTATCTGCGCCGGAAGGTCGCCGAACGCGGCTGGGAAGACGAAACCCCGCCCGATATCGAGGCGCTGATCGGGCAATTCGCCGAACTGCGCTATGTCGACGACGCCGCCTATGCCCAGATGAAGGGCGAGGCGCTTGTCCGCCGCGGCTATGGCGCACGCAGGATCGGCGAAACCCTGCGCGCGGCCGGCGTGGGCGAGGAGGATCGGCAACGCCCGCAAGCCGCGGCACGCTCCAGCCGATGGGAAGCGGCACATGTTCTTGCCCGCAAAAAGCGCATCGGCCCCTTCGCCCTCGCCCCTGCCGACCGGCCGCTGCGCGAAAAGCAGATTGCCGCCTTCCTTCGAGCAGGCCATGACTACGCCACCGCGCGTCGCTGGGTCGATGCGCTCCCTGGAGAGCTACCGGACCGTGACCCGAGCGACGATTTTGCAGATGCCCCTGAAGATGATGTCTTTGATGACAACTTCGAAGATTAGGCCTGGACGCTTCACCCTTCCCATTGCGCTGGCACTTTCCCTATCGGCCTGCGGCGCCAAGCCGGCAGCGGAAACAGCGAATGCGAGCGGCAACAGTGCCGACAATGCCGTGGCGGCCATTGCTCCCGGCACCACCATTCCGCTGACCATTGCGACCGGCAAGACGGTGCATCACTTCAAGGTGGAGGTCGCCCTGACGCCGGAGCAGCAGGCGCAAGGCCTGATGTTCCGCAAGGAACTGAGCCCGGATGGCGGCATGGTCTTCCCCATGTCGCCGCCGCGGACGGCGAGCTTCTGGATGAAAAACACGGTGATCCCGCTCGACATGCTGTTCATCCAGCCGGACGGCACCGTCGCGATGGTCGCGGCCAATACCAAGCCCTATTCACGCGAGCCGGTTTCGGCCGGCGTTCCCGTCTCCGGCGTGCTCGAACTGGCGGGCGGACGCGCGGCGGAACTGGGCATCGGCCAAGGCGCGGTCGTCCATTGGGGCAACTGTGCCGCACCCAGGCGCCCCGACGAGGCATGGGACCAGCTGAATTTCTGCCCGGCCGCTCCCGGCTCGCGCGCCACACCGTCCCCCGCACCGGCCGGATAATTGTCTGCCATCAAGGCCAATATCCGCCTTGCCAATCCCCCGCCCGAAAGGCTAAGCGCTTCGCCCATGGGAATCCTCTCCAAGATCTTCACCTGGTGGGACGGCGCCACCATTGGCACCACACTCTGGAGCAAGCGCAATGGCACGCGCGTCGGCGAAGACCACGCCGGCAACGTGTATTTCGAAGGGAAGGGTCGCCGCTGGGTGATCTACAACGGATCGAACGACGCGAGCCGCGTGCCTGCCGAATGGCATGGCTGGCTGCACAACACGTTCGAGGACGCGCCCGAAAGCTTCCTTCCTCCCGCTCGCATCTGGGAAAAGGACTTCACGCCCAACCTGACCGGCACCAGCCAGGCCTATCGCCCCGGCGGGTCCATCGAAATGGGTGGCAAGCGGCAGATGGCGACGGGCGACTATGAGGCCTGGAGCCCCGACGCATCATGATTCGGCTGACGGCGGGGGTCGCCCTGCCGGTTTCGTTGCTGCTGCTGTCCGCCTGTGACAGCAAGATCCCGGAAGCGGAAAAGAGCGGCCCGGTCCGCGTCGAGGGCAACAGCGTCGGGCAACGCGGCGGATCGGCCCTGCCCGGCACGCCGATGGCGGAGCGGCAAGCCGTGATCGGCCTGCTCAACAAGCGCAACGGCCTGACCACCGACCTCAAGATGAAGCCCGGCGAAGCGCTGCGCGTGGGCGATGCGATCGTGCGCCTGCGCGCCTGCGAGACGACGGCGCCCTGGGAGAATGTGCCGGAAACCGGCGCCTTCGTTCAGCTTGATGTCCGCAGCCCCGCCGACAACAAGTGGCGACGCAATTTTTCAGGCTGGCTGTTCAAGAACCGGCCGGACCGCAATGTCGTGCAGCATCCGGTCTATGACGTCTGGGTCAAGAGCTGCGCGATGTCCTGGCCAGAAACCGGCCCCGACACCCTGTCGATCGGCGGCAAGGGCGACAAGGCCGCTGCTGCATCCGCCCCCGCTGCCAGCGCATCGAACGCCAGCGAGGTCGCAGCGCCCGGCCCCACCGAAAGCAGCCCGCGCCCGGCACCCAGCGGCACCCCTGCAACCGACTGACCCAGCAGGCCGAGATATTCGGCCTGCCCGATCTCGATCGCGCCCAGCGATCGGAGATGGTCGGTCATGAACTGGCAATCGAGCAGCGAAAAACCGCCGGTCCGCATCCGCGCGACCAGCCATGCCAGCGCGACCTTGGACGCATCGGCGCGCCGTGACACCATGCTTTCGCCAAAGAACGCCTCGCCCAGCGACACGCCATAGAGCCCGCCGACCAGTTCCTCGCCCTCCCAGCATTCGATGCTGTGGGCAAAACCCAGCCGATGCAGCTCGATATAGGCCGCCTCTATGTCGCGGCTGATCCAGGTCGATGGACGATCAGGGGCGGCCTCTGCGCACAGGGCGAGAATGGCCGGAAAATCGCGATTGGCCGTGACCCGAAAACGGTCGCGCCGGATCGTCTTCGCCAGCGAGCGGGACAGGCAGAAGCCATCGAGCGGCAGGATCGCCCGCCGTTTCGGCTCCACCCAATAGATTTCATCCGCATCGCGATCGTCCGACATCGGGAAGACGCCGATGGCATAGGCCTGCAGGAGCATGAGCGGGTCGATGGTCATCCGCGTCCAGCTTAGCAGACCCGCTTCGCCTTGCCAGCGTCGCACGCATCATTTTGATGAGGGGCGCTAGCCGTCCCAATCGAACGGCAGGTTCCCCGCCCGTGCAAGTGCATCGGGCGGGATAAATGATCAGCCGATGGTTTGGCCGGTCTTCGCCCAGTCGTCCATGAACGCGGCGATGCCCTTGTCCGTCAGCACATGATTGAACAGCGAGCGGATGACGGCCGGCGGGGCGGTCATCACGTCGGCGCCGATCTTGGCGCTTTCCAGCACATGGATGCCATGACGCACGCTGGCGACCAGGATTTCCGTGCCGAAATCATAATTGTCGTAGATCAGGCGAATGTCGGCGATCAGTTCCATGCCGTCAAAGCCATTGTCGTCATGACGGCCGACGAAGGGCGAGATGAAGCTCGCGCCGGCCTTCGCGGCCAGCAGCGCCTGATTGGCGGAGAAGCAGAGCGTCACATTGACCTTGGTGCCTTCCGAGGAAAGCGCCTTGCAGGTCTTGAGACCGTCCACGGTCAGCGGCACCTTGATGCAGACATTGTCGGCAATCTTCCTCAGGATTTCGGCTTCCTTCATCATCGTGGGATGATCGAGAGCAACGACCTCGGCAGACACCGGACCATCGGTCAGCCCGCAGATTTCCTTGACGACTTCAAGGAACTGGCGGCCGGACTTGTGGATCAGGCTGGGGTTGGTGGTCACGCCGTCCAGCAGGCCGGTGGCGGCCAGGTCGGCGATTTCCCTGGTGTCGGCGGTATCAACGAAGAATTTCATGGCACATTCCTCAAAGGGCGGCAGGTCGAAGAACGGCAGGAATCGCGATGCGTGCCCTCCCGAGAATGGCGAGCCCCTTGCACCATCATGCCGAAAGTCTCTACCCCTATTTTCGCTTTATCACGCCCGCCAACAGGACAGACAGGGAGAGATGCCACCATGCCGCTGTATGAATTCGAAGGACAGCGCCCTGCCCTGCCCGCCGATGGCTCCGCCTGGGTCGCCACTTCAGCCGACCTGATCGGCGACGTGCGGCTGGGCACGCAGGCCAGCGTCTGGTTCGGCGCCGTCATCCGCGCGGACAACACCCCGATCATCGTGGGCGACCGCAGCAACATCCAGGAAGGCGCGATACTGCATTCCGACCCCGGCAAGCCGCTGACCGTGGGCGCTGACGTCACCGTCGGGCATCACGCTATATTGCACGGCTGCACGGTCGAGGACGGCGTGCTGATCGGCATGGGAGCGATCGTGCTGAACGGCGCCCATATCGGCGCGGGGAGCCTTGTCGGCGCCGGCGCACTGGTAACGGAGGGCAAGAGCTTCCCGCCCGGCAGCCTGATCGTGGGATCACCCGCGCGCGCCACCAAAGAGCTGGACGAGGATGCACGCGCCAGATTGCTCGTCTCCGCCGCCGGCTATGCCGAGCGGCAGGCGCGTTTCGCCAAGGGGCTATGCCGGATCGACGACGGGGCCTGACCCCCGCCGCCATCCGGCATAGCAATGCTCAGGTCAGGACGGCAGCAGGCCGTCGGACCAATCGCTTTCCATCCAATCCGACTGCGCGCCGCCGATCGGCATGCCCGGCGGGATTTCCGGCGCACGCGGCTTCTTCGCCAGCTCCTGCTCCAGCCCGTCACCATCGCGCAGCAGCCGTGCCAGCGACGTGCCCCAGACCGCATCCTCGCTGCTGCCCGACAGCTTCGCCAGACGATCAGACAGACCGACCAGACGCGCCGACAGGATGCCGGCGACTTCGGGCGATGTCCCCTTGTCACGCGCGGCGCGGGCAATCTCTATTGCGGTGCGATAGGCGATCCGGCGGGCCACCGCACTTGTCCGGTTGTCGATGCTCGCCGCGAACAGCCGATCGAGCAGCGCTTCAACGCCGGGCATCGACGAATCGCGACGGTGCTGCTCGAACAATCGCCTCAGCCGCGACGGTGCCAGCAGGGTCGAAAGCGTCACCTGCGCGCCGACATCGGCGGCGACCAGCGGATCGAAGGCCGACGGGCCGGCATTGTTGAACACCTCGATCTCGAACTGCTTGTTGGTCGCGCCCTGAAGCCCCGACGACAGCTGGAGGGTCAGCGCGTCGGGCACGGTAAGGTTGGCGGGCGAGAGGGTCGCCATCAAAGCATCCAGCGCTGCGTTCTGCGCCGCGGCGGAAACCGGCACGGGTGCGGGGCGGCCATCGCCGGCGACCGCATAGGCATAGTCGATGCCGCCGACCAGCTTCGCCGCCGCATCGACCTGATAGCGGTGGAACAGCCACACCGGCACGAACTTGCGCCGCATCTCGGCCAAAGGCTCACCCGCGCGCAGCACGCCGGGACCGAAGCGGGCGATCGCGACCTTCCGCACTTCCATCAACCGCACCAGTTCCGCAACCGGATCGGCCCCGTTGTCCCACATGCTCGTCCATGGGCTGGGCGCGTCGGGCGAGCGGCCATCCACATCGGTCATGAAGCGCATCCCCAGCGCCTTGGGGCTGGCCAGGCGCGCCTTCGCATCCGCATCGGGATCGACACCGGGCGCGGCCTGGCCATAGAGCCAGTCGACGGCAACCTTGTCCCATTCGCCGATGCCGGAGGCATAGGCATCCGAAATGTCGATCGCCCCGTCCGTCACTTTCACCAGCGGTCCGGGATAGTCCATCACCGAAGCGCGCCCTTCGATGCTTGCCGCGAAATTATGCATGAAGCCAATGGCATGGCCCACTTCATGCGCGCCGAGCTGGCGGATGCGGGCGAGCGAGGCTTCGACCGGATCTTGCGGGCCGCCCTTGCCGGTATTGGTGGCGCCAGCCAGCCCTTCGAAGATCACCATATCCTGCCGCACGCGGAGCGAACCCAGAACGACGCTGCCCTTCACGATCTCGCCCGTGCGCGGATCGGCGATCACCTGACCATAGGACCAGCCGCGCGTATAGCGGTTCGTCCAGTTGACGACATTGTAGCGCACGTCGAGCGGATCGGCGCCTTCGGGCAGCATCTTCACCTGGAACCCGTCGATGAAGCCAGCCGCATCGAAAGCGTCGGACCACCATTTGACACCGTCATACAGCGCCTGGCGGATCGGTTCCGGCGCGGCGGTGTCGATATAGTAGATGATCGGCTTCTTGACCCGCGAGCGAGCTGCCGAGGGATCGACCTTTTCCAGCCGGTAGCGATTGGCGAGTTGATGCACCAGATCCTGCCCCAGCGGGCGGGAGAAATCATAGACCTGGGTGGAAAAGCCGCCGGCGCGGATATCAAACTCGCGCGGCGTATAGCCGAGTTCCGGCAGCCGGATCAGGCTGTGGTGGACGGTAAAGCTCACCTGCCGGGGTTCCGGCGTCATCGCCATCACTTCCGGGCCGGGCGCGTCGGACTGGAAGGTCTGCAGCGCATCGATCTCGATATTGTCGGGGAACACCTTCACCGACTGCGGATCGACGAGGCTCAACCCGTCGGTCATCTTGTAGCCCTTGCCGTCGCGATTGAGGCGGCCGGCGATGTCCATCACGTCGCGGGTGAGGAAAGAAGTGATGTCGACGACGAGGCCGCCACCCGCTTCGGTCGAGACGATGTCGCCGGCCCACACGGTCGACGTGGCGAAACTCTCGCTTACCCCCTTCTGCACGTCGGCAGACCCGCCGGTGTGGCGAAATTCCGGCTGCTCGAAGACGATCGTCACCTTCTTGCCCAGCCTGCGGAAAGCGAGCATCTGCGTGGGGCCGTTGCCGCCATGGTCGAGCCGCATATTGGGCGAGCCAAGGCCGGTCCGAAGCGATGTCGCGTAAAGGAAGCGGCCGGAATAGCCATCCTTGTCCGGCGCCGGCAGCGTAATCAGCACCTTGCCTTCATTGGCGATGACCTTGACCGGCAGCAGCGCGCCCTCGGCCGGCTTCGCGGGCGAAGTCTGCGCGATAGCGATGGCGGGCAAGGCGGAAGATGCGGCGAGAGCCAGTGCCAGAGCGGGAACGAGCGCCATGCGACGCGCGCGCGCGATACGAAATGCTGTCATGCGATACCCCTGTATGATGGCTGCGATACGAACGACCGCGGTGCGCCCCGAGGCTAGCACCAAAGGCAGCGGATGTTCCGCTCATCTGTGCGGAAAATTGGGGACGCCGCGCAGGATTTCTACAACAAATCCAGTTTTATAGCAGGTTTTCAGCACCGCGACACCGAATCACGGCGCGATCCCATGCAACTACTTTTTGCGCTCGAACAGGATCGGCGGATTGATCCGCCGCGCGACCTCCCGCATCACGAAGCTGCTCCTGATCTTCGCCACATTGGGCAGGATCGACAGCTCCTTGCGATAGATAAGGTCATAGTCATTGAACGAGTGGACATGGATGATGATGATGAAATCCGTATCCCCCGATACGAAGCCGCAATAGGACATTGACGGGCATTTCACGACTTCCTGCTCGAACTCGTTGAGCACGTTCTCCGCCTGCGACACCAACTCGATTGCGACGACCACCACGCCGCTGAAGCCCAATGCCGCCATGTTGAGATTGGCGTTATAGGCCGAGATGATCCCATACTCTTCCATGATCTTGCGACGCCGGGCTACCGCGGTACTGGAGAGGTTGATCCGCTCGCCCACGGAGACGTCCGAGGCACGTCCGTCATCGGAAAGCGCGCTCAAGATTCGAAAATCGACAGCATCCAGCGAAACAGTGATGGATTTTCTCCTTTTTTCCCAAAACTGCGCATGATTCACGCCGCAGCATGCAGATAATTGCCGCAGAATCATGAGAACCGCAACAAACATTCTGATAGCCTTCAAATCACGAAACGGGATTGCGGATTTTACGCCGCCGACCGTTTCCCCAATCAGGAAAGGCGCAGTCCGGGCGCATGGACGGTCCTTCCCGAATTTGGGCGCTAATGCGCCAAAAACGCGAATTTCAAGCGCTGCTCGCTTCCAACGCGAGCGCGCACAAGAGCATGAACGGCCGGATACAGGCGGACATGCATGAGGGTGCCCGAGTTGGTGGAGGTCAACTAACAAGGGGGTAATAATGGGCGCTGATCTTTTTTCACGACGCGGCATGGAGCAATCTTCGATCCGGCTTCTGAAACGTCATGCATTGGCAAGCGCGGGCATCGCCGCACTCTGCCTCATGTCCAATGCCGCCTATGGGCAGTCGCTGCCGGAAACGCCGCAGGAGCTTGACGGCGGCGGCGACATCACCGTCACCGGATCGCGCATCGTGCGCGACGGCTATGACGCCCCGACGCCGGTCAGCGTCATCAGCACCAAGGAACTGAAGGCAGAGGCCCCGGCCAACATCTCCGACTTCGTGAACACGCTGCCGGCCGTGCGCGGTTCGGGTACGTCGTCCAACTCCAACGGCGCGCTGTCCAACGGCGCCGCGGGCATCAACAGTGTCAACCTGCGCAACCTGGGCGCCAACCGCACGCTCGTCCTGTTCGACGGCCAGCGCTCGGTCGCATCGACGACGACCGGACAGGTGGACGTCAATACCTTTCCGCAGGCGCTGATCGAGCGGGTCGAAGTCGTCACCGGCGGCGCGTCTTCCGCTTATGGTTCAGACGCCGTTTCGGGTGTCGTCAACTTCATCCTCAACAAGAAGTTCACCGGCTTCACCACCGAGTTCGAACATGGCGTCACCACCTATGGCGACGCACCCAACTACAAGATTTCGGCCACGGGCGGCAAAACCTTTGCCGATGGCCGCGGCCACATCATCCTGTCGGGCGAATATTTCAGCCAGAAGGGCGTCCAGACGATCGATCGCGACTGGAACGACAGCGGCTATTTCCTCGTCAACAACCCCGCCTACCGCGCGGCAAATTGCACCGACAGCTCTACCAGCACGGCCTGCTATCCAGAATATCTGATTACCGCTGGCGCAGGCACGGGCACGTTCAGCCCCGGCGGTCTTGTCACCTCCGGCGCGCTTCGCGGCACCTATTTTGGCAATATCGACCCCGCAACCGGCCGGGCGACCGTAAACCAATTGGCTTTTGGACAGACCAGCGGCCAGTGGATGGTCGGTGGCGACTACAAGATCGCCAGCGAAGGACATGCTGGCAGCGCAACGCTCCAGCCCGCCGAAACCCGCCGCAGCGCCTTTGGCCGCCTGAGCTACGAATTCGCGCCGGCCATCGAAGTCTACGGTCAGTTCGCCTATAGCCGCTACAGCGGCCAAAGCTACTATCAGCAGACGCCGACGACCGGCGTAGCCATTCAGCGCGACAACGCTTATCTGCCCGACTCCGTGCGTGCAGCGATGGTCGCCAACAACCTGACGTCGATCTCCATCGGCACCAGCAATGTGGACCTGGGGCAGCAGGGCAGCGACAATACCCGCGAAGTCTTCCGCTATGTCGCGGGCGCCAGCGGTGAATTCGGCGTGTTGGGATCGAACTGGAAGTACGACGGCTATTTCCAGTACGGTAAGACCAAGACGCATGAAATGCTGACCAATGCGTGGAACCTCGCCCGCATGACGCTAGCGACCGACGCCGTGTTCGCGCCGGCAGGCAACGCCGCCGGGATTGCCGCCGGCACGATCGTCTGCCGCTCAACGCTCACCAATCCGGGCAATGGCTGCGTGCCGTTGAACCGCATCGGCGTGGGTGGCGCATCGTCCGCTGCGATCAACTATGTGATGTATGACGGCGCCCAACCGACCCGCGAGCAGAAGCTGACCCAGAAGGTCGGCGCGCTCAGCTTCTCAACCAACGACCTCTTCTCCCTGCCCGCCGGCCCGGTTTCACTGGCATTCGGCGGCGAGTGGCGCGAGGAAGCGGTCAGCGGCTTTGTCGACCCGCTCTATCAGCCGCGTGTCACCAACGGCGTCACCAGCGGCACCTGGATCTACGGCAACTACCTGCCCACCTTCGGCAAATATAATGTGAAGGAAGCTTTCGTCGAAACCATCATCCCGATCTTCAAGGGCATGGATTTCAACGGCGCCTTCCGCGCGACCGACTATTCGACGTCGGGCACCGTGACGACGTGGAAGACAGGCCTCACCTGGCAAGTCATCCCCGACATCAAGCTGCGCGGCACCGTTTCCCGCGACATTCGTGCGCCCAACCTGCAGGAACTGTTCGCGGCGGGCACTGGCCGTACCAACACCGTCAACGTGCCGCGCCCCGGCTCTCCCAATGGCATCGCCACCGACCAGTTCAACGAATCCACGGTCGGCAATCGCAGCCTCAAGCCGGAAGTCGCACGGACCTATGGTGCGGGCGTCGTACTCACCCCCACCTTCCTGCCGGGCTTCGCCTTCTCGGCCGACTATTACAAGATCAGCCTGAAGGGTGCGATCTCCTCGCTGACGGCGCAGCAGCTGGTCGACCAGTGCTACAATGATGGCAATACGAACTCCTGCTCGTTCATCTCGACCACTGGCGGTCGCGGTGTCGTGACGCCGGGCCTCGCCATCACCAGCATCGAAATCGTCCCGTTCAACTTCGTCGGCATCAAGACGCAGGGTATCGATTTCGAGGCGAGTTATCGCCGGGAAGTCGGCCCTGGCAACCTCACGCTGCGCGCGCTGGCAAGCTACGCCATCGACCTCAAGACCAACAATGGCGTCGCCGCAGTGACCGACTCCGCTGGTCAGAACAGCGGCAGCCTGCCCGACTGGACCTACCGCTTCTCGGCGGGTTACGACCTGCAGTCCGGCCTCGGCGTCCAGCTCATCGCACGCGGTGTCAGCTCGGGTGTGTACGACAACAATTACGTCGTCTGCACCGCCGACTGCCCTGCATCGACGACCGACTACCGCACCATCAACTATAACAAGATCGACGGCGCGTTCTTCTTCGACATGAACACCAGCTATAATTTCGACATTTCTGGTGCAAAGACGGAAGTATTCCTTTCGGTTCGCAATATCTTCAACAAGGATCCCGTGCTGGTTGCCAACGGCCCGAACGGCAACAACACGCCCGCCTATCCGCAGACCAACCGCGCTCTGTACGACGTGATGGGCCGCGTGTTCCGCATGGGCCTGCGCGTGAAGATCTGATGCTTGACACCCGCCGGGGAGCCAAGGCTTCCCGGCGGGTCATTTCTTGAAATTTCCATATTCTATTCTCGCCTTCTCGAAAATTTGGGGGATGTATGATCAGGGGTTCTAAGCTTCTACTTGGCTTGTTGATGACGACGGCGCTCGGCATGCAGGCTGTTCCTGCCTATGCCGACGCTAGCCCCAAGCTGAAGAAGGAAGCAGAAGCAGGCGTGGACGCGCGCAGCAAGCTTGTGCAGGAGATGGTGGATTCCGTCTTCTCCTTCGCCGAGCCTGGCTTCCAGGAATTCAAGACCTCCGAATATCTGACCGGCATCCTCGAAAAGAACGGTTTCAAGATCACCAAGGGCGTAGCCGGCATCCCTACCGCCTGGACGGCGACCTGGGGCGAAGGCGGTCCGCTGATCGCGCTGGGCAGCGACATTGACGGCCTGCTCGGCCTGTCGCAGGTGCCCGGCTCCTCCAAGATCATGCCGCTGGTCGAAGGTGCTCCCGGCCATGGCGAGGGCCATAACAGCGGCATGCCGCTGGTCGTCGCCGCCGCGCTCGCGGCCAAGGACGTCATGGTCAAGAACGGCATCAAGGGCCGCCTGATGCTGTGGCCGGGCGTTGCCGAGGAACTGCTCGCTACCAAGGCCTATTATGTCCGCGCCGGCATGTTCAAGGGCGTTGACGCCTCCATCTTCACCCATGTCGCGTCGAGCTTCGGCACGAGCTATGGCGAGGGTGGCAGCAACGGCATGGTCTCGGTGGAATATACGTTCAAGGGCGTCACCGCCCACGCCGCCGGCCAGCCCTGGTCGGGCCGCTCCGCGCTGGATGGCGTCGAGCTGATGGATATCGCCTGGAACTTCCGCCGCGAACATCTGCCGCTGACCCAGCGTTCGCATTATGTCATCACCAATGGCGGCGGCCAGCCGAACATCGTGCCCGGCGAAGCGTCGGTCTGGTATTATTTCCGCGAGCGGACCTTCAAGTCGATCCGGGAACTCTACGAAACCGGCAACACCATCGCAGACGCCGCTGCGAAGGCAACCGGCACCACCGTCACCCGCAGGGTGCTGGGCTATGCCGCGCCCAATTTCGGCAACAAGCCGCTCGCCGAAGCCGCTTTCAAGAACATCCAGGCCGTCGGCATGCCCAAGTGGACCGCCGACGACCAGGCGTTCACCAAGGCGGCGCAGGAAGCGAACGGCTTCAAGATCCAGCCGCTGGCGACCACCGTGCAGCCGCTGGTCGATCCGGCCACCCGTCCGCCTTCGACCGGCGGCGGCTCCGACGACATCGGCGACATCATGTGGACGGTGCCGACCATCACTATCCGCTTCCCTTCGAACATCCCCAGCATGATCGGCCACAACGTCACCTCCGCCTTCGCCATGGCGACGCCGATCGCGCACAAGGGCGCTGTCGCTGGCGCAAAGGCGCTGGCGATGACCGTGCTCGACCTGATGACCACGCCGAAGCTGGTGTCCGACGCCAAGGCCTATTTCACCGATGTCCAGGGCAAAACCGACACCTATGATCCGGTACTGACACCGCAGGACCAGCCCGCGATCTGGCTCAACGAAAAGACCATGAAGGAAATGCGGCCGCTGATGGAGCCCTATTATTATGATCCCAGCAAATACAGCTCCTATCTGGAGCAGCTGGGCATCAAATATCCGGTGAGCCCCACCGAGCCGCCCAAGGCCAAGTAAGGAACATGCAGGCCATCCCCGGCCGACGGCTGGGGGTGGCCTTTCTTTGTGCAAAGAGATGAAAAGGCCGGAGTCGTGCCGAAATGAAGATGGGTTCAAGAATAATGGCCGCCCTGCTGGGAACAGCCGGGATCGCCGCTGCCGCCACGGGCACCGCCCATGCGGAGGCGAGCCCGAAACTCAAGGCGCAGGCCACGGCGAATGTCGAGGCAAATGCCAAGCTGGTGCAGGAGATGGTGGATTCCGTCTTCTCCTTCGCCGAGCCGGGCTTTCAGGAATATAAGACCTCCGAATATCTGACCGGCATTCTCGAGAAGAACGGCTTCACGATCACCCGCGGCATTGCCGGCATCCCCACCGCATGGACAGCGACATGGGGCGAAGGCGGTCCGCTGATCGCGCTCGGCAGCGACATCGACGGCCTGCTCGGCCTGTCGCAGGTGCCGGGCTCCGCTAAAATTATGCCGCTGGTGCCTGGCGCACCGGGCCATGGCGAAGGGCATAACAGCGGCATGCCGATGATGGTCGCCGCCGCCATCGCTGCCAAGGATACGATGGTCAAGAACGGCATCAAAGGCCGACTGATGCTCTGGCCGGGCGTCGCCGAAGAACTGCTCGCGACCAAGGCCTATTATGTTCGCGCGGGCGTGTTCAAAGGTGTCGACGCCAATATCTTCGCGCATGTCGGCACCGGCTTCGGTACCGGCTATGGCAAGCTCGGCAGCACCGGCATGGTCTCGGTGGAATATACGTTCAAGGGCATCACCGCGCACGCCGCCGGCCAGCCATGGTCCGGCCGCTCCGCGCTGGATGCGGCCGAACTGATGGATATTGCTTGGAACATGCGCCGTGAGCATCTGCCTCTGACACAGCGCTCGCATGACGTCATCACCAATGGCGGCGGCCAGCCCAACATCGTGCCGGGCGAAGCCTCGGTCTGGTATTATTTCCGCGAAAACAGCTTCGACGCCGTTCGCAATCTCTATGAGATCGGCAACACCATATCGGAGTCCGCCGCGCAGATGACGGGCACCACCGTCACTCGCAAGGTACTGGGCTATGCCGCCCCCGGCTTTGGCAACAAGCCGCTGGCCGAGGCGGCGTACAAGAATATCGTCGCCGTCGGCATGCCCAAATGGTCGGAGGACGATCAGGCGTTCGCCAAGTCGATCCAGACCACCAACAAGTTCAAGGAAGCGCCGCTGCCGACGACGGTATCGCCGCTCTCCACCCCGGAGACACGCGGCCCATCCATGGGCGGCCCTTCGGACGATATTGGCGACGTGATGTGGAATGTGCCGACGATCACCGTCAGCTACCCCTCCAACGTCAACAACATCATCTTCCACAATGTCACCGCCGCGATGGCGATGGCGACGCCGATCGCACATAAGGGCGCGGTCGCGGGCGCCAAGGCCGTCGCCATGACCGTGCTCGACCTGATGACGACGCCGTCACTGGTGGCGCAGGCCAAGGACTATTTCACCAACGTCCAGTTGAAGGAAGACAAATACGCGCCGGTGCTGACCGCGCAGGACCAGCCGGCGATCTGGCTCAACGCAAAGACCATGAAGGAAATGCGTCCCTTGATGGAGCCCTATTATTATGATCCGGGCAAATACAGCTCCTATCTCGAACAGCTCGGCGTCAACTATCCCGTCACGCCGACGGAGCCGCCGAAAGTCAAATAATGCCTGTCCCAAGATTCGACCCGGCGAATGACCGGGCAGCTCGCCCTTCGTGTCGCAAACACCCCCTCCTGGAGACCAAGAAGATGAAAACAGCATCACGGTCACTTCTTGCACTGCTCAGCGCCGGCAGCATCCTTGCCGCCGCCACAGGCACGGCCCATGCCGAGGCCAGCCCCAAGCTGAAGGCGCAGGCTACTGCGAACGTAGAGGCCCATGCCAAGCTGGTGCAGGAGATGGTCGACTCCGTCTTCTCCTTCGCCGAGCCGGGCTTTCAGGAGTTCAAGACCTCCGAATATCTGACTGCCATTCTCGAGAAGAACGGCTTCAAGATCACCAAGGGCGTGGCCGGCATCCCCACCGCATGGACAGCGACATGGGGCGAAGGCGGTCCGCTGATCGCGCTCGGCAGCGACATTGACGGCCTGCTCGGTCTGTCGCAACTGCCCGGCACGCCGAATATCACGCCGCAGGTCGCCGGCGCACCGGGGCATGGCGAGGGGCATAACAGCGGCATGCCGTTGATGATCGCCGCGGCCATCGCCGCCAAGGACACGATGGAGAAGAACGGCATCAAGGGCCGCCTGATGCTCTGGCCCGGTGTCGCCGAGGAACTGCTCGCGACGAAGGCCTATTATGTCCGCGCCGGCATGTTCAAGGATGTCGACGCCTCCATCTTCACCCATGTCTCGTCGGAATTCGGCACCGGCTATGGCAATACCGGCCTGAACGGCATGGTCTCGGTCGAATATACCTTCCACGGGAAGACCGCCCATGGCGCCGCGCCGTGGAACGGCCGGTCCGCGCTGGATGGCGTCGAGCTGATGGACGCCGCCTGGAACATGCGGCGCGAGCATCTGCCGCTGTCGCAGCGTTCGCATTATGTCATCACCAATGGCGGCGGCCAGCCGAACATCGTGCCTGACACGGCATCGGTCTGGTACTTTTTCCGCGAGCATGACTTCGCCTCGATCCGCAAGCTGTTCGAGACCGGCAACGAGATTTCGGAAGCCGCAGCGCAGATGACCGGGACGAAGGTGACGCGGCAGCTCCTCGGCTATGCGGCACCCAATTTCGGCAACAAGCCGCTGGCGGAGCTGGCCTACAAGAATATCCAGGCCGTTGGCATGCCCAAATGGTCGGCCGACGATCAGGCCTTCACAAAGTCCGTCCAGACAGCCAACAAATTCACGCTCAAGCCGTTGGCTTCCACGGTATCACCGCTGTCGACACCCGAACTGCGCGGCAATGCGAATTTCGGCGGGTCGGACGATATTGGCGACATCATGTGGGCGGTGCCGACGATCACCATCTGGTTCCCCTCCAACATTCCCAACACCATCGGCCACAATGTGACTTCAGCGATGGCGATGGCCACGCCGATCGCGCACAAGGGCGCGGTCGCCGGCGCGAAAGCGGTCGCAATGACCGTGCTGGACCTGATGACCACGCCGGGTGCCATCACCGCCGCAAAGGACTATTTCGTCAACGTCCAGGGCAAAACCGATACCTATGATCCCGTGCTGACGCCGCAGGACAAGCCGGCCATCCATCTGAACGAGAAGATCATGAAGGAGATGCGGCCGCTCATGGAACCGAACTACTATGATCCGGGCAAATACAGCTCCTATCTGGAGCAGCTTGGCATCAGCTATCCGAACCCGCCCAAAAGCCAATAATGCATAGCCTACGCCGGGGCGTCACACCGCCGCCCCGGCGTCTTCCCCTTGCCCCTGCTCTGGCCCATAGGCACGCAGGAAGACATCTGTGGCGAAGCGCGCGTCGGCCTCGATCTTGGCGGGGTCGAGCGGCTCCACATGCCACATCAGCCGCTGATGATGGCCACCTGTCGCCAGACTTATCAGCGCCCGCGCTGCAAGCAGCGGGTCGTCGCCTAGCAGGCTTCCTTTCGCCATGTGTTCGGCGATGAAATCCGCAAGCAACCTGTGCGTCTGCATCGGGCCATGCTCGAAAAAAATCGGTCCCAGCTCGGGAATGCGGCTGCCTTCCGTCTGGATCAGTCGGTGCAGCGCCAGGGCATCGGCCGAAGTCACCTTGTCCAGCAGCGCCCGGCAAAAACCCTCCAGCGTGACGCGCAGACCATCCCCCGGATTGAGCAATGTCTTCAACCGTTCACGATATGTACTCATGGCGCTATCGAGCACAGCGCTGAACAGCACCTCCTTTGACGGGAAATAGGACCACAAGGTGCCCTTCGATCCGCCCATCGTCGCAGCGATCGACGACATCGACGTCGCGGCGTAGCCAAGCTCAAGAAACGACTTCTGGGCGACGGCCAGAATGGCAGCGCGCCTGTCTTCCTTGCGCGCTTCCCTGCGGCTTTGCCCCTTGCTGGTCCAACGGCATTCCATCACCGTACTATAGAGTACGATTTTGCGTTGACAAGAGCGAAGCGCAGGCCCACATGGCGACCCGTACCAATCAGTACGGTTTTTTGATCATGCAGGCGATTCTCATGCAAAAGCGGATTTTGGCTGCCCTTTTGGGCGGCGCGGCCGCGCTTTCGGCCTGCGCGCCGGTCCCGCAACTCGGCGTCAGGCCGGAAATTCGTGCAACCGGGAGCATCGCGGCAGAGCGATCCATCGGGGCCGGCGCGGGTACCGCATCGCAATGGCCCGAAACGAACTGGTGGTCGGCCTATGGCGACCCACAGCTTGATGGATTGATCGACGAGGGGTTGCGCAGCGCGCCCGATCTTGCCGCAGCCGTTGCCCGCGTGCGCCAGGCCGATGCCTATGCACAGCAGGCGAACGCCGCCCGCCTGCCCAGCCTGGATATCGACGGCACGGCAGGCGACAACAAGCAGAGCTATAATAACGGCATTCCCGCCGAGTTCGTGCCCAAGGGCTGGAACGATACGGGGCGGTTGACAGCCAATCTCGGCTTCGACATCGACCTTTGGGGCCGCAACCGCGCGGCATTTGCGGCGGCGACGTCGGACGCGGAGGCCGCACGGCTGGAACTGGCGCAGACCCGCCTCACCCTCTCCACCGCCATTGCGACGGCCTATGCCGATCTCGCGCGGCTCTATGCCGACCGCGACGTGCTGCAGTCGACGCTGGAGATCAAGACGCGCACCCAATCTCTCGTCGCCCAGCGCGTGGAAACCGGCCTTGGCAATCGCGCCGACCTGAAGCTCGCGGACGCCGCTGTTCCCACCGCGCGCGCAGACCTTTCATCGACCGACGAGTCCATTGCCCTCACCCGCAACCGGATCGCCGCGCTCATCGGCGCAGGCCCCGATCGGGGGCTTGCCATCGCACGCCCCAAAGCCAGGGCTGCCGCAAGGGGCGTTCCCGCGAGCGCTACGACCGACCTTATCGGACGGCGGCCCGATGTTGCCGCAGCGCGCGCGCGCGTCGATGCCGCAGCCAGCCGTATCAAGGTGGCGCGAGCCGCCTTCTATCCCGCGCTCAGCCTTAACGCGCTGTTCGGCGTACAGTCTCTGGGCCTTTCCAAGCTGTTCGACAGCGGCTCGACTTATGGCAATGCCGGACCGGCCGTCAGCCTGCCGTTGTTCCATGGCGGCGCGATCGCGGGCCAGTACCGCGGCGCGCGGGCAACCTATGACGAGGCGGTCGCAAGTTATGACAAGACCGTCATTGCCGCCTATCAGGATGTCGCCGATACCGTTACCAGCCAGACGATGCTGTCCACGCGGCTCGCCGATGCCCGCAAGGCGCTGAGCGACACGCAAGGCGCCTATGATCTCGCCCAAGAGCGATATCGCGGCGGCCTCTCCACCTATCTCGACGTGCTGACGGCAGAGCAGAACCTGCTGCAGAGCCGCCGCGCCGTCGCCGCGCTGGAAGCGCGTGCCTTCACCCTCGACGTCGCACTGGTGCGCGCGCTGGGCGGCGGCTTTTCCAGTACGTCCCTTTCCATGATGCCCAAGGATCGCGCCCATGGCTGACACCACCGATACCCAGCCGGATACGCCGCCGGCAAAGAATGGCGAACGGCGCCGCAAGCTGCTGACCGGCATTGCCGTGGCGGTCATCGTGATCGCCGTGGTCCTCGGCCTCTGGTACGTCATCGTCGGCCGTAACCGGGTGACGACGGACAATGCCTATGTCGGCGCCGACAGCGCTCAGGTGACGCCGATGGTCGCCGGGCAGGTGCTGCAGGTCGCCGTGGCAGACACGCAGACCGTCAAGCGCGGCGACCTGCTGCTCCGCATCGACGATAGCGACGCCCGCATCGCCCTTGCACAGGCGGAAGCCGACCTCGCCCGCGCCCGGCGGCAATTCGGCCAGACGGAAGCGACCAGCACCGCCCTCTCCGCTCAGCTTGAAGCCCGCGCGGCGGACATCACTCGCGCCCGCGCCGAACTGGTGGCCGCACAAGCCAATTTCGACAAGGCCCGGATCGACCTCGACCGCCGCCGCAAGCTCGCCCCTAATGGCGCGGTCTCGGGCGAGGAACTGACAAGCGCGACCAATGCCTTTGCAGCGGCGCAGGCGACGCTGGCGCAGGCACAAGCCGGACTGGCGCAGGCCGGTGCGACACGAGGCGCCGCCGCCGGCAACCTGGCCGCCAATGATGCGCTCATCAAGGGAACGACCGTTACCTCCAACCCCGAAGTGCTTGCGGCGCAGGCTGCGGTCGACAAGGCCAGGCTGGACCTTGATCGCACGATCGTTCGCGCGCCGCTGGATGGCGTCGTCACCCGCCGGCAGGTGCAGGTCGGCCAGCGTATCGCTGCCGGCACTGCCGTCATGACCATCGTTCCGCTGAACCAGCTCTATGTCGACGCCAATTTCAAGGAAGGCCAGCTCGGCAAGGTGAAGGCCGGCCAGCCGGTCACGCTGACGTCCGACCTGTATGGCGGCGATGTCGTCTATCACGGCACGGTCGTTGGCTTCTCCGGCGGGACTGGATCGTCCTTCGCGCTGATCCCCGCGCAGAATGCGACCGGCAACTGGATCAAGGTGGTCCAGCGCCTGCCCGTCCGCGTGAAGCTCGACCCGCGCGAACTGGCCGAACATCCGCTGCGCGTGGGCCTGTCCATGGACGCGGAAGTCGATATTTCGGGCGATTGAGCGCTCTTTACCCCTCATATTTCGCACGAAGGCAGGCATAGGCGATGAGCGACCAGCCCACCAGCAAGAGCGACAGTTTCCAGCCGCTTTCCGGCTCCACCCTGCTGCTTGCCGGTCTGGTGCTGGCGGCGTCGAACTTCATGGTCGTGCTGGATACGACCATCGCCAATGTGTCCGTGCCGCATATTGCCGGCGCGCTGGGGATATCCGCCACGCAAGGCACGTGGATCATCACATCCTACGCCGTCGCGGAAGCCATTTGCGTGCCGTTGACGGGCTGGCTCGCCGCCCGCTTCGGCACTGTGCGCACCTTCATCTGGGGCATGATCGGTTTCGGAATTTTCTCCACGCTGTGCGGTATGTCGACGACATTGGGCATGCTGGTCGCCTGCCGTATCGGCCAGGGCCTGTGCGGCGGCCCGATGATGCCGCTCAGCCAGACGCTGTTGCTGCGGGTCTTCCCGCCGGAAAAGCGCGGGCAGGCGATGGCGATGTGGGCCATGACCACCGTGACCGCACCGATATTGGGACCGATCCTGGGCGGCACGATCAGCGACAACTGGTCATGGCACTGGATTTTCTTCATCAATATTCCGGTCGTGGCTTTCTGTGCCTTCGGCGCCATGCGCCTCCTGCGGCAGGCAGAAACCCGCCTTGATCGCCCTCCCATCGACCGCATGGGGCTGGCGCTGATGATCCTGTGGATCGGCGCGCTGCAGATCATGCTGGATCTGGGCCGGGAGCATGACTGGTTCGGCGATCCCTTCATCGTGATGCTGGCGGTCATCGCAGCGATCGGGTTCGCGGTGTTCATCGTGTGGGAAGTCACAGAACACAAGCCGATCGTGGATCTGCGGGTCTTTCGTCACCGTGGCTTCACGGTCAGTACGATCGCCCTGTCCTTCGCCTTTGGCACCTTTTTTGCCTCCGTGGTGATCCTGCCGCAATGGCTGCAGCAAAGCCTTGGCTACACCGCGACATGGGCCGGCTACACCACCGCTTTCACCGGCGTTGGCGCCGTCATCATGTCTCCCGTCGTCGCTAGGCTCCTTGGCAAGGTGGATCCGCGCGGCCTCGTCTGCTTCGGCGTCCTCTGGCTCGGGCTGACGTCACTCCTTCGCACGGTATGGCCAAGCGACGCGGATTTCTGGACGTTGGCGATCCCCCAGATGCTGCAGGGCATCGGCATGCCCTTCTTCTTCATTCCGCTGACGACGATCGGCCTTGCGGCCGTCGAGCCCGACGAGACCGCCTCCGCCGCCGGCATCATGGCCTTCATGCGGACGATGGCCGGCGCCATCGGTACGTCCGTCGCAACCACAGCCTGGGACGACATGGCGCGATCAGCGCGAAGCAATCTCGTGGGCGTCGTCAACACGAATGTCCTTCCCGCGCTGAACCTCACCGCCGAGCAAGCCCGGCGCATGGTGGAGCAGTTGGTGGACAAGGAAAGCCTGGCGATCGCGACGAACCATATTTTCGCTGTCGCGGCGGTGATCTTCTTCTTCTCCGCGATGATTATCTGGCTGAGCCCCAGGCCCGCCCGCGCCGTCGACACAAGCGCGGCGCATTAGCGCGCTGTTTCAGGCCAGCGCCAGCAAGCAACGCGCCAGATCTTCCGGCGCCGAAACTGCCGGCGAATGATCGCTCTCCAGCGTGAATACCGGGTCGCACGGCAGCGCCGCCTGCATGGCGCGCTGCAGCGCGAGCGGCACCGTCTGATCGCCCGTGCATTCCACATAGGCGCGCGGCACGGCGCCGAAGCGCTCTTCGCTGAGCTTGAGCGGCGTGGCAAAGACATCCATCGGCTCGGCGCAGAGCCGCGCAACGGCGCGCTGGCGCCATTCCGGCGGGGTCGCTGAATAGACAACCGCAGCGGCGGCTTCAGGCACCAGCGTCGTGCTGTTATGCGGCCCGGAGGCCAGCATCCGTCCGGTCGCACGCGGCGGATCGCGATGCGACACCTCGAGCAGCGTACCGCCATCGGGGATGAGGAACGCCGCGACATAGGCCAGCGTCGCGATTCTTTCCGGCACCCGCTCCGCCACCTCGCTGATCACGATGCCGCCCCGGCTGTGCCCGACGAGGATCACGGGCTCCGCGTGGGCGCGCAGGATGTCGGCGATCTGATCCGCCCAGATCGCGAGCGACACGTCGGAGAGCGGCGTCCGGTCGTCGCCCATGCCCTTGAGGTCCGGGGCGATGACATGATGACCGCCAGCCTCCAGCAGCGGCACGATCCGCTCCCAGCTCCAGGCGCCATGCCATGCGCCGTGGACGAGAATATAGGTCGCCATGTCGGTTACACCCCTTCTGCCGCAGCGATGGCCTGTCCCGCCGCCCAGCCGCTCGCCCAGGCCCATTGGAAATTATAGCCCCCCAGCCAGCCAGTCACGTCCACCGCTTCACCGATGGCGTAGAGGCCGGGCAGATGGCGCGCGGCCATGGTCTGCGAAGAGAGCCCCGCCGTGGCGATACCGCCGGCTGCAACCTCCGCCTTGGCATAGCCTTCCGTGCCGTTGGGCATGAAGCGCCAGGCGGCGAGCCGCGCTCCCGCCTCGGCCAGCGCCCGGTCGGGAAGGTTTGCCAGTTCCCCGCCAAGACCGATCCGTTCCGCCAGTGCCTCCGCCAGCCGTGCCGGCAACGCCGCGGACAGCATGGAGCGCAACGTCGCCCGCGGCTGGCCACGCTTGGCGCCCAGCAGCCAATCGCCCTCGCGGTCAGGTAGGAAGTCGATCGCAATCGGCTGGCCATGCCGCCAGTAGGACGAGACCTGGAGGATCGACGGCCCGGAAAGGCCGCGATGGGTGAATAGCGCGGCCTCCCGAAAGGAGGCCTTGCCGCTGCGCGCAACCACCTCGGCCGAAACGCCCGACAGCGCGCGGAACAGGGCCTCGTCGCCGGGCAGGGTCAACGGCACCAGCGCCGGGCGCGGTTCCACGACCTTCAGGCCGAAGCGCCGGGCGATGTCATAGGCGATGCCCGTCGCCCCGATTTTCGGGATCGACGGCCCGCCGGTCGCGATCACCAGCGCGGGAGCACGCGCCGCCTGATCGCCGATCGCCACCGTGAAGCGGCCGTCTGCATGGCGCATCTCGCCCAGCGGCCGGCCAAAGGCATAGGTCACGCCGCCCTTGTCGCATTCGGCCAGAAGCATCGCGACGATCTGTCGCGCGGAGCCATCGCAGAAGAGCTGTCCCAGCGTCTTCTCGTGCCATGCAATGCCGTGACGATCGACCATCGCGGTGAAATCCGCAGCCGTGTAGCGGCCGAGCGCGGACTTCATGAAATGGGGATTGGCGGAGAGATAACGGTCCGGCGCGGTATGGATGTTGGTGAAATTGCAGCGGCCGCCGCCGGAAATCACGATCTTTCGGCCCGGCTCGTCGCCATGGTCGACCAGCAGCACGCGCCGCCCGCCCTGCCCGGCCACCGCCGCGCACATCAGGCCAGCACCGCCAGCGCCCAAAATGATGGCATCGAAATCTTGGACGGGGGCAGGCATCGCCTGCCTATGAACGGTTCCGCGGCATGCGCCAAGCCTCTTCCCGGCTTGGCGTGAGGGAAGAGGCGATGTAGACCCAAGGCAAGCCTCCAAGCGAAGAACCGTCCTCACGCCCACCATGCCAGCCCCTTTTCCCCTTCCGTCGCGTGCCCTAGCCTTGTGGGGCGCCGTGATCGCGGCGCTACTGCTGCCGGGCTGCTCGCAGGAACAGAGTGGGCCGGTCGGCGTCAGCGTCATCGGCAGCCGGCGCGATCTCAACCAGCCGATGCGCAACATCCTCTCGCCGGCAAGCAAGCTCATCCTGGAGAGCACGGCGCAGGGGCTCGTCGCTTTCGACGCGGCGGGCGACATCATGCCGGCGCTCGCCGAGCGGTGGATCGTGGAGGATGGCGGGCTCAGCTACATCTTCCGCATCCGCCGCGCACGCTGGGCGACGGGCGTGGACGTGACCGCGAAGGAAGTGGCGCGCCTGCTGGATGCGCGCATCAAGGCGAATGTATCGCTTGATCCCCACGGAGACCTGAATGCGGTCGAGGAGATCGTGCCGATGACCGGCGAGGTGATCGAGATCCGCCTCTCCGCACCGCGCCCCTATCTGCTCCAGATGCTGGCTCAGCCGCAGATGGGCATCGTCCGCAGCGGCGATGGCACCGGCCCCTATCGCGCCGAGGATCGGGGAAAAGCGCTGTTCCTCTCGCCCTTGCCCGACCCTGACGACGCCGAAGGAGAAGACGCCCCGACCGTGGCGCCACGCGACAACCGCGTGCTGCGGGCCGAGCGTGCCGCCCACGCCATCGCCCGTTTCCAGCTCGGCCTCTCGGGCCTGGTGCTTGGCGGGCGATATAGCGACATGCCGCTGCTTTCCGGCGCGGACCTCGACAATAACGCGGTGCGTATTGATCCCGCGCAGGGCTTGTTCGGTTTTTCGATCACGGGCCATGGGGACTTTCTGGACGATGCCGGCGTGCGCGCGGCTCTCAACATGGCGATCGAGCGCGAACGCATCCCCTCGATTCTCTCCCTTGGCCGCTGGGCGTTTACCGATCGCCTGTTGACGCAGCAGCTGGACCTGCCGGCTCCGCTTACCCCGCCGGCGTGGGATGGAGAGGCAATCGAAAACCGGCGTCAGGCCGCCCTGGGCATCCTTGCCCGGTGGACGATGGCCCATGGCGCGCCGCCCACCCTGCGCGTCGCCATGCCCGCCGGGTCGGGCACGCGGCGCCTGTTCGCCTCGATTGCCGCCGATTGGCTGCGCCTGGGCATACGCGCGCGGCTGGTCCCTCTGGATGCCGATGCCGACATGGTCCTGGTGGACGAGGTCGCCGCTTATGACAGCGCGATCTGGTATCTCGACCGCATCAGCTGCGCACGCGGCGTGCATTGCGACGAGAGCGCCGAAGCGCTGCTGGAAAGCGCGGCGCTGGCCACCGATGCGGGGCAGCGCGCCGCCACATTGGCACAGGCGGCGCAAAAGGTCAGCGACCATGGCGGCTATATTCCGCTTGGCGCGCCGATCCGCTGGTCGCTGGTCGCGCGGACCCTGACGGGCTTCACCCCGTCACCCCGTGCACGTCACCCATTGAACCAGCTGTTCCGCGCCACCAACTAAGGGTGTGAGGGGTCAGGAGGACCAATGCCCATTTCACAGGATCAGTTCGACCGCGTTGCCAGCTCCATGCCCGGCCTGGGCACGGATCCACAGTCCATCCGCCGCCGCGTTGAGGCCATGGAATCCCTGCTGGAAGGCCTCTTCGTGGTCCCCGGCACCCGCTATCGCGTCGGGCTGGACAGCATCATCGGCCTCGTGCCAATCGTGGGCGACCTCATCACCGCCAGCATGGGCGCGTGGATCGTGTGGGAAGCGCGCAACCTTGGCATGTCGAAGCTCCAGATCACGCGCATGGCGGCCAATGTCGGCATAGACACGCTGATCGGCGCCATTCCCTTTGCCGGGGACGCCTTCGACTTTTTCTACAAATCGAACAGCAAGAACCTGAAGATCATCAAGAAGCATCTGGATCGCCACCACCCCGGCACGGCCACGATCCATCGCTGAGAGGCGCAGGCGGCGTGGACAAACTCAATTCCGTCGATAGCCGTTCAGACGGGTGGGGTAACACGCCGTTCGCCCTGAGCTTGTCGAAGGGCTGCACTTTGCTTCTGCAGCGAGCCCGAAAAGGAAGCACGGTCCTTCGACAAGCTCAGGACGAACGGAGCGTGAAGACACTTCCTGATTGCTTGGCGACAAAGCGGAATTTGTCCGTACTGCCTAGGGCCGGCGGCTGTCCCGACCGGCCGGGTCCAGATTTCGCTGCAAGTCCCGCACGGGCGCGTGTGCAGGCCGGAAGGACGATGACGGCTGCACCATGCGCGGCCCGGCTTCGATACGCAGCCTCGCCGAAGCGGGCGCACCCGGCTCGCCCGCCCGGCAGCGCACATGCTCCATCCCGGTGTCGAGACAGAGCCACAACTCCTGCAGCCAGCCCTGTCGGTTTGTGCTGACACGCAGCATGTCCGCACGCAGGCCAGGGTTCGCCATGACGAAGGCCTCCACGAAGCCGCCAACCGTCAGCGAGGGACGCGCGGCGAGCGCACTCATGTCGGGATAGCGAATGTCCTGGTAGAGCGCCCGGGAGAGAGCGAAATAGCGCTCCGGCTTCGTCGTCATGCAGGTGCCGTGCTTCACCCATTCATGCTGAAGCAGCTGTGCGGAGGGCGTCGTGCAGAGATTGTCGCGGATCACCTGCTGCGGCAGCACCGCAGCGGCGCGGCAATATTGCGGCCAGTCCCTGCCCCGCCCATCGGGCCAGAGGCCGTGGAGCGTGAAACCGAACCGGCCCGACAGCGCCTTGCACTGGAACTCTCCGCGATGCGCCGGCGCGTGGCAATATTGCGGCGTCCAGCTCAGCGCCAAGGTGTAGCCGCCGATCGGCAGCAACCGCCGCGGCTGTCCTGCATCGGGCAGCTCTACCCTTGGTCGCGGCAGCGCATAGGGCGGGCTGCACTGCGCAACCTGTGCCAGCGCCGCGCCCGGCATGGCGAGCGCCGCCAGCAGCAGTGCGCGCTTGAGGGCGCGCGACTTAAAGAATGGCGAAATCAAGGCCGATATCCGCTGCCGGGGCCGACTGCGTCAGTCGCCCGACCGAGATATAGGTGACGCCCGTTTCGGCGATCGCGCGGATCGTTTCCAGCGTGACCCCGCCGGACGCCTCGGTCGGCACCCTGCCGCCCACCAGCGTCACCGCCCCGCGCAAAACCGGCGGCGCCATGTTGTCGAGCAGCAAATGGGTCGCGCCGGCGGCCAGTGCCGGTTCGATCTGGTCGACCCGGTCGACCTCCACGATGATGCGTTCGATCCCGGCGGCGACGGCACGGCGTACCGCTTCCTCTACCGATCCGGCGACGGCGACATGATTGTCCTTGATCATCGCGGCATCCCACAGGCCCATGCGATGATTGGTCGCGCCGCCCATGCGGGTGGCATATTTCTCCAGCAGCCGCAGGCCGGGGATGGTCTTGCGGGTGTCGAGCAAGGTCGCGCCCGTCCCCAGGATACGGTCGACATAGGCGCGGGTCATGGTGGCGATGCCGGCCAGGTGCTGCGCCGTGTTGAGGGCGGATCGCTCCGCCGTCAGCATCGCCCGCCCCCGCCCCCTCAGGCGCATGATCTCGGTTCCTGCCGCGACCTGCTGCCCGTCCTCCACCAGCAGTTCGATCTCCACATCGGGATCGAGCGCGCGGAAGAAGGCGGCGGCGATCGGCAGGCCGGCGATCGTCACGGCATCGCGGCTGTCCATCACGCCGGTAAAGCTTGCATCGGCGGGGATAACGGCCTCGCTGGTGACGTCGCGGCTGTCCGGCCCCAGATCCTCGGCCAGCGTCGCCTTGACGAAGGCATCAAGGTCGAAGCCTGGCAGGCTCCAGTCGCGGATCATGGTTTCCATCGTCATCTGCGTCCCCGCGAATCGTCATTGTCGTGCCGGCTTTTGGCATGGCCGCCCGGCCGCGCCCAGAGCCCTCCGCATCCTTACAGCAGCGATCCCACCATCCGTGCGACATTCTCGGCGACCTTGCGGGTGAAGGGCCGGGCGCGCCATGTCGCAAGGTCAAGCTCGTCACTGGCCGCAAGATAATCCCGCTGGACCGCCTCCACAGCCGCGACCGAGGCCGCATCGAGCAACAGCAGGCTGGCCTCCTCATTCAGCTGGAAGGAACGCATGTCGACATTGCTCGATCCGACCACCGCAAGCTGCCCGTCGATGCTCACCGTCTTCGCGTGGAGCAGATAGTCGCGATAGCTGTGGATGTGCACGCCCGCTGCCATCAGCTCGGTATAATAGGAGCTTTGCGCCGAATGGACGAGCCACTGGTCGACCACCGATGACAGGACGATGTCAATGCGCACGCCGCGCAACGCCGCCGTCCGCATCGCATCAAGCAGGTCGTCGTCGGGAATGAAATAGGGCGTCACCAGCACCCCATGGGACTCCGCCCGATGGAGCTGCCAGACCAGCAACGTCTTGAACCCTTCAAGCGGATGGTTGGCGCCGCTCGGCAAAAGCTGCGCGATCCCCTCCCCAGTCCTGTCCGGGATCATCAGCGGAACGTCCGGCAAGGCGCGGGTTTCCATGTACCAGTCGGCACGGACCAGCGCCTCCATCTCGACTACGACCGGGCCGGTGACGCGCGCGACCAGTTCGCGGTTGACGATGCCGGGCTTGAAGTCCTGCGCGACGATATTCTGCGAGCCGACATAGCCGATCATTCCGTCGATCACGAACAGCTTGCGATGGTTGCGCATGTCGCGCCGCGTGCGGCCGCGCAGCCAGCGGAGCGGCAATGCCTGCTGCACCTCCACGCCGGCACGCTCCAGCATTGGCCGCAAGCCCTTGCGCCATGGCCGCGAGCCGACGGGATCGAACATCACGTGGCATGTCACGCCCCGCGCCACGGCACGGGCGAGCGCGTCGGCCACCCTCCACCCCACGGCGTCATCGGCAAAGATGTAGACGAGGATACGGACATGTATCCGGGCGTCGTCAATATCCGTGACCAGCTGCTCGATGGCCGCGTCATAATCGCTGATGAGCGTGATATCGTTGCCGGTCGTCGCCGGCATCTGACCCAGCGAGCGGCTGAGCCCAATGATCGGATCGCGCCCGGCGTCAGCCGGCGGCGCAACGGCCGCGAGCCGCTGGCCGATGACCGTGAACCATGTGTCAAGCTCACGAAAGCGGTCACGCCGCCACTCGGGAAAGCGCGGGCTGCCGATCGTCCAGAACAACAGCAATCCCGGGACGGGCAGGAAGAAGATGAGCAGCAGCCACGCCCGCGTCGCGGCGGGGCTCCGGCGGAAGGGCACGGTGAACAGCGCGCCCAGCCGGATTACCCATTCCAGCACATAGAAAGCCGCGCCGACGTCGCTTTCAGGAAGGCCCATTCAATGTCCCTTCCTGCCGCCCTGTCATGCTAGCGCGCGCCCAGATCGCCCATGCCCACCGTATTGCTCGCCATCTCGAGCATCCGGTCCAGGCTCTTCTTGGCGGCGAGCCGCAGCCCCTCCTCCATCTCGATCCGGGGCGTGAGGTCACGGAGCGCCACGTACAGCTTCTCCATCGTGTTCAGCGCCATATAGGGGCAGATATTGCAGTTGCAGTTGCCGTCCGCGCCGGGCGCGCCGATGAAGGTCTTTTCCGGCACCGCCTTCTGCATCTGGTGGATGATATGCGGCTCCGTCGCGACGATCAGCGTGTCGCCCGGCATGGTCTTGGAAAAGTCCAGGATGCCGCTGGTCGAGCCGACATAATCGGCGTGATCGACGATGAACGGCGGGCATTCGGGGTGCGCGGCGATCGGCGCGTCGGGATGCTGCGCCTTCAGCTTGAGCAGTTCGGTCTCGCTGAACGCCTCATGCACGATACACACGCCGGGCCACAGCAGCATCTCGCGCCCCAGCTTGCGGGCGAGATAGCCGCCCAGATGCTTGTCGGGGCCGAAGATGATCTTCTGGTCCTTCGGGATCTGCGAGAGGATCTTTTCCGCCGAAGAACTGGTGACAATGATGTCGCTGAGCGCCTTCACCTCGGCCGAGCAGTTGATGTAGCTCAGCGCAATATGATCGGGATGCGCCTCGCGGAAAGCCTTGAACTGCGCAGGCGGGCAGCTGTCTTCGAGGCTGCAGCCGGCGTCCATGTCCGGCAGCACGACGATTTTTTCCGGCGAGAGGATCTTGGCGGTTTCCGCCATGAAGCGCACGCCGCAAAAGGCGATGACGTCCGCATCCGTCTCCGCCGCCTTGCGCGAAAGCTCCAGCGAATCGCCGACGAAATCGGACAGATCCTGGATTTCGGGCTTCTGGTAATAATGCCCCAGGATGACGGCGTTGCGCTCCTTGCGCAGGCGGTCGATCTCCGCGCGCAGGTCCAGTCCCTTGGGAATTGCGGTAAACGCGCTCATGTCCTTCTCCTTCAGGCCGATGCCCGGCGCCCTAGCGAGCCCGCGCGTGATTGGCCAGTACCTCATTCACCGGGGTCGTCACGTCCCACCGATCCTTGTTCGTCGCGAAGCGTTCCGGCGGGAAGGTCACGACCACGCGCGCATCACCATAGCCCAGCTTCGCCAGCGGGGCGCCCAGTAACTGCGCCAGCGCCTTGCGCCCGTTCTCGCGCGCCTGCGCCAGCCGCTCGGGCGACCGGGCGACCTTCTCCGCCTGCCCCTGCGCATTTGCAGACGCGCGGCGGCTGAGCTCCTCGCCCGCCGATCGCGTGACGAAAAGGCCGTTGGTCTGGACGAGCGAGCGGCGGCTTTCATCGACATTCGCCTTCGCGGCCCTCACGTCCGGGGCGTTAACGATCAAGGTCCGCGAATCCTCGACCCATTCCAGATCGTCAGGCCCGATCCCGCCCACATCAACGAAATAGTCGACGCTGAAGGGCATCTTCGCGACCTGATCGGATTTCAGCAGGCCAAAGCCGCGTACATCCGATGCGGTGCTTTGCACCACGCCCGACAGTTCCGATACCTTCAGGCTGTTGGCACCGGCAAAGCGCTCGGCAATCACCTTGGTAATGACACTCCCGTCATCCTCGGCCGTCACCACATAGTCGCGACTGTAGAGCCGCCAGCCCAGGAAGATCGCTACCGCCAGCGCAATCAGCAAAACCACGGAAACACCGGCAAGCGCCCGGCGCGCCGTCAACATGTCCGCCACCGCCCGTCCGAAGATGTCGTCGCCAGGCCGCGCTGCTGCAGGTCGATCAGATGCGCGAGGACCGAGCGTCCTGCGGCGGGATGCAGGCCGGGGTCGACACCCTTGTACATCTGAAGCACCATGTCCGGGATCGCGACGCCATCGCTCTCCGCCTCGATCAGGCGCATGATCTGCCCTTCGCGATGCTTGCGATGGCCCATCATGCCGCGCACCAACCTGTGCGGGGTTTCCACCGGATCGCCATGGGCGGGATAATAGATCACGTCGTCGCGCCCCAGCAGAAGCTGCATCGATCGCATATAGGCGGCCATGTCGCCATCGGGCGGGGAAACGACGCTGGTGGACCAGCCCATCACATGGTCGCCGGTGAACAGGGCTTTCTCCTCTTCCAGCGCCAGGCAGAGATGGTTCGACGTGTGACCCGGCGTAGCCAACGCGCGCAAGGTCCAGCCCTCCCCTGTCAGCGCCTCTCCATCTTCCAGCACGCGATCCGGCGCATAGGACGCATCAAAGGCCGCATCGGCACGCGGCCCGTCATCGGTCAGAGTCAGCGGTGCGCAGCCGATAATCGGCGCGCCGGTAATGGCGGCAAGCGGCGCCGCTGCGGGGCTGTGATCGCGATGCGTATGCGTGCAGACGATCGCCCGCACAGGCCTGTCCCCGATTGACCGCACCAGCGCCGCGATATGCGCATCATCCGACGGCCCCGGATCTATCACGGCAACGTCGCTGGCGCCCACCACATAGGTTTGCGTGCCCCAATAGGTGAAGGGCGACGGGTTAGGCGCAAGCACGCGCCCGACCAGCGGCGTCAACTGCATAAGGTCGCCCGCGGGCGGCCGGTTATGATCGATCGGCAAGTTCATATCTTCCCATGTGCCACCTGACGCGCCGATTTCAAGCCGGTCAGCCGGACCAATATTGGCGGCGCTCCATTCTGGTCAGGCCAAAATAATACGCAACCGCAGAAAAACTGAGATTAGATCAAATATTTCATAAAGATAGATAGCTTTTACATTCCTGTGCGCCAGTGAAACGCCCAGCCCCGAAATCTGCGTTTAAGCGAGGCTTAAACTATTTTTGCAATCGCATTCCCGACAAGGGAGTAATGGCAAAACAATGCCGGGCAGGTTCGATCTTATTTCCTGGCTTACGTTACGATGGACGAAGCCAGTCGTTGCCGTGGCGCAGTTTCGTGCGCTGCGTCGGCAGATTCCGTTTCTCTATGCCTTGCTGACAGTCAACGCCTGCGCCGTTTCCTATACCCATTACGGCATCGCCCCCGACAGCCTCACCATCGGCGCTTGCGGGCTTCTTTCGTCGATCTGCATTATTCGCATGGTGACGTGGATGGTACCCCAGCGCTCGCCGGTGACGCCGAAAAGCGCCATCCGCCAGCTTCGCAAAACAACAATCCTCGCCGGCATCCTCGCCATCGCCTTCGTTTCCTGGTCGCTGCTGCTGGACCGCTATGGCGGCGCGTTCGAGCGCGGCCATGTCGCCCTGTTCATCGCGATCACCGTCATCGGCTGCATCTTCTGCCTGATGAACCTCCCTCAGGCGGCATTGCTCGTCACCGTGGCCGTCACCATTCCCTACATGGTCTATTATCTCTGGTCCGGCCAACCGGTGTTCATCGCGATCGCGGCCAATATCGCGCTGGTGACGGCGGTGATGATCCAGGTGCTGCTGTCCAGTTTTCGCGGTTTCAAGATCATGGTCGAATCGCGCCAGGAGCTTGCGGACAAGCAGGCCGAGGCACAGCGGCTGAGCGATGAGAATGCCCGCCTCGCCCATACCGACAGCCTGACGGGACTTCCCAATCGCCGCTATTTCTTCTCGCAGCTGGAGGCACTGATTGCCGAACGCCAGGAGACCTGCGAGCCCTTTGCCGTCGGCGTGATGGATCTCGACCGGTTCAAGCCGGTGAACGACACCTACGGGCATGTGCTGGGTGACCGTCTTCTCGGCGAGATCGGCGACCGCTTTTACGCCGTGTCGGGACAGGACATCATCATCGCCAGGTTGGGCGGCGACGAATTCGGCGTGATCCTGACCCAGGGCACAGGCGATGCCGTACGCGTTGGACAGATGCTGTGCGAGCTGATCAGCCAGCCCTTCATGTTCGACGACATCCGCGTGACCATCGGCTGTTCGTGCGGCATGGCACTCTTCCCGGACGCCGGCGCGAACGCGCATGAACTGTTCGATCGTTCCGACTATGCGCTGTATCACGTCAAGTCGCGTCGCACCGGCGGCTGCGCGCTCTTTTCCCTCGAGCACGAGACCCGGATCCGTTCCGAACGGGCGATCGAGGCGGCGCTGCAGACAGCCGATTTCGACGCGGAAATGGATGTGCATTTCCAGCCCATCATCGATACCGACCGCATGGTCGTGACCGGCGTCGAGGCGCTTGCCCGGTGGACGAGCCCAACCATGGGCCAGGTCGCGCCAGACCAGTTCGTCAGCATCGCGGAGCGCGTCGGCCTGATCCACATGATTACGCTGTGCCTGTACGAGAAGGCGCTGCGACAGGCGGAAACGCTGCCGGGCAAGCTTGGCCTGTCCTTCAACCTTTCCGCCAACGACATCGCCTCGCCCGACACGATCGACGCGATCGTCGCGCTGACCCGCTCGGCCGAGATCGAGCCTTCGCGGATCACCTTCGAGCTGACGGAAACCGCGCTGATGCGGGATTTCGACCTGGCAGTCGACGCGCTGCGCGCCTTGCGGGCGCTGGGCGCCCATATCGCCCTGGATGATTTCGGTACCGGCTATTCCAGCCTCAGTTATCTACGCCAGTTGCCGCTCGACAAGATCAAGGTTGATCGCAGCTTCGTGGCCGATCTGCACGAACCTTCGCGCCGAAACATTGTCACCGCCATCATCGGGCTATGCGAGACGATGGCGCTGGAATGCGTGGTGGAAGGCATAGAAAATATCCGTCAATTGGAACAGATGCGCGACCTTGGCTGCCATGTCGCGCAGGGCTTCCTGTTCTCTCCCCCGTTGGCGCTGGAGGCCCTGCGTCCATGGCTGGTCGATAATGACATCGCCCGCCATCTGCCTGCGCCGGAAGCCCGCCGCACGCCATCCCCGCGGCGCGCGGCCTGAAACGCCCCGCAGCATTTTCAGACGATCCCGAAATTCCCCTGCGCAGATACATGCGTCCGCATGGACAATGCCGGAAACATCACTTCTTCTTCCTGCATGGCCACGCCTTTCGCGTTGCGGAAAAGACAAGTGCTGAAGCGGACTTGTTCCGGCCGGCAGGATTGGCACGCATGAAATCGACCGTCGCGTCTTTCAAATTGCTGATGGTAACGCCCGCCGGGATGCAACTTTTCAACTTGTTGGCTTCCCGCGTCGTATTGAAGGCATCGACGGCGCCGGCGATATACGCGGCGCACTCATAGGTTTTTTCGAAATAGGCCGCGTCGCCACGCTCTACCGTGCAGACTTCATACAGCGCGTCGCCGGAATAGAAGCCCGCCTGAGCCGGAACCGAAAACGTCCCCGCGGCAGCGATCGCGGCAAGACAGGGCAATATTCTGGTCGTCATCCTGGGATCCTTCGTGACCGAATGGCAGATCCAGCGCCCGAATTCAGGACGCGCCGGCACTCAGAAAGGGCTGAACGCGCAGGGGCGGGAAAACCTCTTCAAGGGCCTTGGTATCCGGCAGCACATAGACATAGCCACCCTTTTTGAGAAACAGGGGCCGAACGCCCTTGTTATAGAAACTCAAAGGCACGTTGATGCAACCGAAGGTGATCCGGTTGTCCTCTATGCCGGGCGAGAGCATCCGCTGCCTACGACGCTCCTTGGGATTGCCCGTCGGAATGGTGTGCAGCGCCACGGACGTCGCATAGTCCACCCAAAGCACTTTCTGCTTGCCGGCAGCCATCCCGAACTTCGCCAGAAAGCGGCCTGCGGGTGTCGTCTTCTCGGCTGGGCCAATCTCGGCAAGGCTTTTGTTCCCAATCCCTGGCGTCGCGTCATCCCCCGTCGCTATGCCGATCAGGACGGGCGCACTGGTGAGAGATTTCCCTTCGCCGTCGAAAAGAAAGGCATGGGCCGCGTTCTTGTCGATGATGACATAAGGCAGAGATCGGTTGTCACCAGTGCCGGCGATCCAGTTAGCGACGCGCGTCGCCGCCTCCGATCGGACAAGCTCTACCTTGTCGGCCTGACTTTCTTCCCGAGGCGTCGCGGGGGCCGGTGCCTTGACCTTCTTTGCCGCCAGGGCCGGCGTCGATCCAAAAAGCGCAACCCCGGCAAGCGCCACAAGGATTTTGTTCATCTGGGCATGCACTCAATAAAGGCCGGCGCCCAAAAGGGCGCCGGCGCGAAAATCGCTGCCAAAGTGGCATCGATGATTTCAGATATCAATTACGCGCGCGCTTGCGCTGGTTTTCCTGCATCTTCTGCTCGACGCCGTCCACACGGGCGTTCAGCTGATCCAGGCGCTGGCCGTTATTCTGAGCCTGGCCGGACGCGGACTGCGCCTCTGCCAGGGCCTGCTTGGCCGTTCCATCCGTGGTCTGCAATCTCGCATCGAGCGCATCGACGCGCTGGTTCACGGTTGCAACCTGTTCCCGCACGAATCCTTTGGTGGCACAACCACCAAGGCCGAGGGCACCCACAAGAACCATGACGGCCGGGGCGATTTTGATGAGAGGCTGCGACATTAAAAGCTCCTTATTGTTTGCCCCCTTCGATTTCCCAAGCTGAGCCGTTTCACCCTGACAACGTGTTTCAGTCTGATCGTGCATCCCCTCGGTTGAATGGATTAACGGGAATGCTTGCCCTTTCATGAGAGAACGCATCCAAGACTATTAGCTCGACCTCAGGCAGACGCCTTCCCACCTTCGCTAGAATCCTGATCAAAGCGAGATGCAAAGGCCATCCTGCATGCTCAACTTCAAGGAACGACCTTCGGTTCCACAACGGTTGTGACGGTACCGTTTTTCTTAAATCCGGAACAATGATTGCGGCATAATGGCATCGACGCCCACCTCCATCTGCCGGATGAGGAGCCACGGCCTCACATGGTTCGATAGGCATGGGAGCCGCATCGATCCGCGCCCAGTTTCACATGCCAAAAGTATATCCATTGCGCTTTCGCAATGATTTTCATGAATTCCTCAGTTAACAAAAGTAATATAGGACAGAAAAAGAGAAGAAACACAGCTTCTTCGGACACCAATCGCCAGAGGTTCCGGAAAATCAACATTTTCAACATGGTACAGAATTAACCATATACGAACCATGCGGATGGTAAGGGTAAGCAACAATCGGAGCGAGCAAGGCTGTTCAATAAACCACCGACTAAAAATACCCAATGTTCAGCCGAATGTTCTGTGGACATTATCCATTTAGTTGCAATCTATCCATAATGGATATACTTTACGATTCGTAACCAGAGTCAATAGAGCGATATCTGCCGATTGATCCCAGCGGGCCGCTATTTGGCGCTGCATCCAACCGGGCAGCAAGACAAGGGCGACGGTGCATGGAATTATCAGGTTCAGCGTCGTTGGTGATATCCAACGCTTTAACCAGAGAAGGACTGAGCAGGATCCTCTCGGACAGCGGCTTCAGGATCGTCCAGTCTATCGCGACGTTGGACGAGCTGGTCGATTGCGGTGACCAGGAGCGGCATATCATCGTCGTCGATTACGCGTGGGAAGACCACAAGATGGCCCCCGACATTCATGACCTGCTCGAACGATTTCCTGCTTCCAAGCTCGTTATCCTGAAGGACGACTTTGACATTGATGTCATGGCTCGGGTATTTTCGGCCGGCGCACATGGGTATATCCTGAAAGACATCGCCTATCAGGCTTTTGTCGCGAAAATGCATCTGGTCCTCATGGACGAGAAGGTCGCGCCCTCTAATCTCATCGACATGATGGGTGGCGGCTCGACGTTCAAAGGGAGCCATTTTGCCGATAATGATTCCGGTCTCGATTATGGCCTGAACGTCAGGGAACAAGATATTCTTGAACGCCTGGTGATGGGACAACCCAACAAGCTGATTTCAAGAGAACTTGAGATCAGCGAAGCAACGGTCAAGGTGTCCGTAAAATCGATCTTTCGCAAACTGTCGGTAAAAAATCGGACACAGGCCGCGATCATGGCACGCGAATGCGGCATGATTGCCCACAGGCTCAATGGCCTGGACAAGAAGGTTGCCTACACGCTGCTGGTTCTCGCCGCAACGGTCTCTCAATCCGTCGATTATGCGCCTGTCCTGACCTGACGACATCATTCCAGGCTATGCGAGAGGATCCCGGAATTTCATGATCGCATGAAATATAGGCCGGCTTTATTGGAAATATCGGGCAAGTATCTGGCACTACATGCCATTCTATAGCCCAGCGCCATTGTGACCTGGAACCGATCGTCGAGACCGCAAGATTTTTGTGGATCAAAAGCATCATATGTGCCGCTCCACAGGGTGTTTCCACATCCATCGAGACACCGGAACGTTGCGAAAGCGGGCATTAACACCGATTCGGATGTTTTTTCCAGGCATGAATGATTAAGGTAAATGTCAACATCGGCTGGCTGGTTATCAAGTTCCCTACCCATATGCGCCTGTAGCATGTTTCATTTTGGGAAAAAGGTAACCGTCAGCTTTACCAATTACCCAAAATCGCACGAGACTCTTCTTTTGATTGGGGCGAGTATGCTTCTGTGATCATATTGGTCACTTCAGGGAAAAGTGGAGACCTTAATGGCTAGAAACATGCAGGAACTCATCCAGTTAACTGGAAGAGAGCACGAAGTGTTGAGCTTGGTGGCTCTTGGACTTTCCGCCAAGGAAGCTGCGCTCGAACTTGCCATCGCGCCATGCACGGTAGAACGTCACATTGAGAACGTTCGACTGAAGACACGTACGCGCAACCGCGCGCACATGATCGCGCATGTCATCCAGGAAGGTTTGCTCCGCAGAGCCGATCTCAACGGGGGCGATGTTCGCTCGGTTTCTTAAGGGTTCGCACAAGATAAAAAGATTGCTCAGCAAAGCTGGGCCCAGCCAATGATAAGGTCGCACGGAGAAAAATTAATGCAATGGTCGCTCGCATGAATGACGTCGGTGAGGATTTGTCTTCTACCAAACTTCACCGTCGTCATTCTACGCCCCATGCCGCATTCAATATCAGCAAGAGGGATTGAAAGTCCGCAGCCAAGTGCCTTCACGCAGGCCTCTTTCCTGACCCACACCCTCAAAAAACCCCGGTCAAAACCCCTCCCCATCGTCCAGGCGCGCCGCAGGGCCTTCTGCTCTCCGATCGAGCATTGAGTCTCGATCAATGCCAGCGCATCTTCGATCGGCCGCAGGATTTCCACATCCACGCCGATTTCCGCGCCCTGCGACAGCCCGATCAGCACGCAATCTCCCGAATAGCTGATGCTGCACCTGATGTCCGGCCTGCCCGCCAGTTGCGGCTTGCCGAATGCGTTGCGCGCGAACTGCTGCGAGCCGGGCGGAATATCGAACTGCTCGGCGATCAGAAGACGCAGGCCCGCATGTGCCGCGACATAGCGACTGCGCAATTTCTGTGACCCGAAGCGCTGGGCTCTCTCCCATTCTTCCGACGAGAGCAGGCCGATCGCAGCCGAGGACGGCAGATCCTCCATGCCCAGCAGCCATATCGGATAAGGCGCAGTGCCCCCACCAATCGGCACGCACCGGATCCCCATGGCTGCAAGCCGATGCTGGAGGCCCAGGCTCTCAGCCAGTAAGAGCGTCATTTGGCGACCTTGGCCGCTTGAGCGGGCATAATGCGGAATGGCGGAGAAAATCGGTCAGCAGGTTTGGCGGATCAGGATCGGGCGTTCCGCGCAGAAGATGCTTTATCCGCGCAAGCAGGTGCGCTCCCACCCAGGCCAGATCGGCCATCATCCCGTACAGCACGCCGTGGTTCTTGGTAAAATAGCGATGCCGGGAACGAAACCAATAGGAGGGCAGCCGCCGCAACTGGAGTTGCTTGCCCGTGATGCCACTGCTCTGCCCCGCAATATGCAGGACCACGGCGTCGGGCACATACCAGCATTCCCACCCGCTCCGGCTGGCGTTCAGGCAAAAATCGGTTTCCTCATAATAGAGGAAATAGCCCTCATCAAAGCGGAGCCCAGCCTCCAGCAATTCGCGGCGGACAACGAAACTCGCGCCGGAAACCCAATCCACCTTCTCGCAACGATCCTGCATATGGAGCATCGTCGAATTCTTGCGGAGCAGGTGGGAGACCACCCCCCAGCGCGCGCCCCGCTCGATCTCGCCAAGGATGCTGGGGAAGCGAAAGGCAAATGGCCAGAGCTTGCCATCGCTTTCGAGCAGCGCACTTCCCGCGATGCCCGCCGCTGGATGCGCCGCCATGAACCGCGCCAGGGCGAAGCCTGCGGTCGGGCGCACCTGGGTATCGGGATTGAGCAGCCACAGCAGATCCGCCGGCGAGGGACGGTCCAGCGCCCAGCTGATGCCAAGATTGTTGCCGGCGCCGAACCCCCGGTTCGCGCCCGCCCGCATGAGCGTGACCCAATCCCAGCCGCGCTTGCGCACCACGGCGTCAATCAAATCCGCCGAGCCATCCCCCGACGCATTGTCGACGACGATCGCGCGCATATTGGGGAGGTTCTTCAGTTCCTCCTCAAGGCTTTCCAGGCAGGCAACGACCAAGGATCCGGTGCAGTAGTTGACGATAATGACATCGATGGTCGGCAGGTCTGCATGGGGCTGGGTCATTCGGCGGCAACCTCCATCGGTGCGGTGAACACGGGCTTGGGTTCTGGCGCTGTCTGCATGTCGATGGACGACGTCGCGCAATCCACCGCTTCCTGGAAAACCCATGCGAGCGTGCCGACATGCGGTTCCTGCAGGACCGTGCTGTGCCCGCCGGGCACCGATACCACGGTGACATCGTCGGAAACACGGCGCCCCCAGCCGAGCGCGAAGTCATTGTAGACCTGCGCATAGGGGATGTCCTCGACCTGGCCATTGCCTTCGTTCGCCTTGAAGAGCGCAACGACGCCGCCTTCGAACACTCCTTCGGGCCGATGAGCCTGATGGGCGACCTCGTAGAGTTTCAGGAAGGAAATCGCCGCGGGGTCGTGATGCACCGCCTCGGCATGGTCGACGGCATTGCCATTGGCATTGGCATGGCCGATGCGCTGCACGACCCGCCGGTTATGCGCCTCCTGAAGCCGCGAGGCGATTTCCCACCGTACCGCATTGAACGACTTTTTCACGATAGCCGGCAGCAGGTGCAGCAGGTCGCCCTGCCCGACCAGGCTCTTGATCCGCCGGAGCCGCGTGCGCGTGATGTAGAATGGCCGCTTGGCCAATGCGACATCGGCCGCGTCGATAATCCCGACAAAGGCGACCCTCTGTCCCTGATCCTGCAGCTGCCGCGCCATCTCAAAGGCGATCACGCCACCGGCACACAGGCCCGCCAGCAGATACGGTCCTTTGGGCTGAACCGTCTGGATGCGCCCGACATAATTGGCTGCCATCTCTTGGATGCTCGTATGGGCGAAGTTGCCCGATGGCGTGCGCAAAGGCTCGATGCCGTAGATCGGGCGCGCAAGATCGAGGCGCAACGCGAGACCGCGGTACAGCAGCGTCTCGCCAAGACCGTCATGCACGAAGAAGATCGGCGTCTGCGTGCCCCCGCCACGGATCGTCACGATGTCCCGCGCCGGCAGCGACGAGGACGCAGCGCCCTGCTCGCCGTCCACGACCGCGATCGCGGAATCCGGGTCGATCTCCCTGGCGAGGTTGGCGACGGTCGGCGTGTCCATCATCGCGGCCAGGGGCAGGATCTTGCCGGTTTTCTTGCGCAGCCGATTGGTGAACTGCACCGCGAGCAATGAATGGCCGCCCAGATCGAAGAAATTGTCGTTTCGGTAGATCGGGTCAACGCCCAGAAGATCGGACCACAGGGCCGCGATCACCTGCTCCGTGGCGGTCGCCGGCAGTTGATCGTCACCGCCCTCCCGATCGCTGGATGCGACGCGCCTCGGCGCCTTTCTGGGCGCACGAAGTTTCGCCAGATGGGCGCGCAGGTCATAGGGCGAGATCACGACATGGGCGCGCGAACGGCCGGCCAGGATCTGGTCGATGACCTGAAGCCCTTCCTCGGGCAGGATGCCATCTGGGATTGCGGAGACTTCGGCAGGAGCCGCTCCATCGGTTTGGGCGAGCGCCAGGGACTTCCCGCTGCTGCGGGACAGCACGGATGCATCGCGCACGCGCATCATGGTGAACTCACTGATCTCCGCCAGCACCTGACCAAAGGGATCGACGATCGTCACATCGAAGACGGCGGTGGATCCCGAAGCGCCGGCACGCGGGCGATAGCGTACATGGCTGACCACGACGGGCGGCAGGGGTGCGTGCAGGATGACCCGCCGATAGGAGAAGGGCGCAAAGAAATCCCGGCTCGCATAATAGTCCGGGATCAGCATCTGCGCGCCGGCGGTCGCGAAATCGAGCAGCGCCGGGTGCAGTTGCAACGTGCTGCATTCGGCGTGAAATAGCGGGTCCATGGCGAGGTAGAGCAGCGCCTCCTCACTGTTCAGCGCGACCTGCTGAATGGTGTCCCAGCGCGGGCCGAACTGCATCGTCGGCCCGGTATCGCAGCGCCCCTGGACAACCGTGTCGCAACGTTCCCGGATGCCGGCAATATCCAGCATTTCCGGCAATTCCGTCGTCAACCGGGCCGATACAGCGCCTTCCGCATGCTGGGTCCATTCCATCTGGCTCGCGCCAACCGGGCGCCCCAGCACCACGAACCGCCAGTCATTGCCGACCCGGCGGCGCAGGCTGACACGCAGTTCCCGCGCCGTCCCATCAGGCACGGAGAATGGCGTCAGAAAGGTGATGTCGGAAAGCACCGCCGGGCCATGATCGACCAGCGCATGCGCAGCGCGGGCCAGCTCGAGATAGCCGGTGCCAGGCATCAGGGCGTCGCCGCCGACGACCCGGTGCTCGTCGAGTACCCAGTGCGTTTCGGGCGTCAATATGCCCGACACCACATAGTCGTCGACCGAAATGCTATGCAGCCGGTCGAAGAAGGGATGATCGACAGGCTTGCCCTCACCCAGCTTTTCGGCCGGGCCGGCAACCACTTCCGCCTGCCGCTGCAGCCCCGCGGCCATGCCGACCTCCCGCCACTGGCTCCACGCGACCGAGATCACCTGCGTTACCGGATCACCCCGGCGCGACTGGGCATAGCAGTCGAGGAAGGCGTTGGCGGCGGCATAGTCCGCCTGACCTGCGATCCCGGCAAAGGCGCTGATCGACGAGAACAGCATGATGAAATCGACGCGATGCCCCCGCAACGCCGCGTCCAGCGCGAGCGTGCCATCCACCTTAGGGCGGAGCACGGCATCCATCGCCGTGCGGCTCTTGGTTTCCATCAGGCCGTCGTCGAGCGTACCCGCCGCATGGAAGACGCCGGTGATCGGGCCGAGCTTCGACGCGACCTGCTTCATGGCGCGCTGCATCGCCCGCGCATCGGCGACGTCGCAGACGACGATCTCGACCGTCGCGCCACCGGCTTCGAGCGCGAGCAGCTTGCGTATCCTGTCCGCCGTTTCCTGTTCGACGGCGCCATTGGCAAGAAGCTCGGCCCATTGCTCGCGGGACGGCAGACCCTTTCGCGTCAGCAGGCCGATCTTCACGCCTTCCCACTGGGAGAGATGGCGGGCAAGCGCGAGCCCCAGTCCGCCAAGTCCGCCGGTAATGACATAGGTGGCGCCGGGCCGCAGATTGGAGAACGCGCCAGTCTCCCGCGCGCTGTCGCCGGCGATCGCCTGATGTTCCAGCACCCAACGCTCGCCATTGCGGTGGCAGATTGCGCCCGCCTCACATGGCGCGGACACTTCGCTTATCAGGTCGCGGGCGAGCGCATCCAGCGTGGTGCGATGGATCGTGGCCGGAACCTGCACATCGATGCAGCGGACATGCAGGTTGGGATATTCCGTGCCGATCACGCTCGCGGCCCCAAGCGCGGTCGCCTTTTGCGGCACGAGATCGGCCTCGTTCGTGACCCGGTGCACGCGATCAGTGATGACGGCCACCTCGACAGGCTTTTCGCCCAGTTGCCGCGCAAGTTCCGGCACCATCGCGGTCAGGCTGTGGAAGCCGCGATCGATGAGACGACCGGCATCCCGCCGTCCGATCCTGTCGCCCGTCACCAGCCAGCAATGATAGATCTGCGTCGGAAGCGTGCCATCGGCACTCAGGCAGTCGAACAGATGGGCATAGTCCGCCATACTCGCCGGATCGAGCGCGAACCTATCATGGCCCAGCCGCTGGAACCGGTTGCCCGGCTGCACCATGACGACGCTGCGCCCCGCGGCGCGAAGCTGGTCGGCGATGCGATCGGCAAGCCCGGTTTCGTCGGCGAGAATGAGCGCGGCGCCCTCGCGCACTGTCGCGACCGGCATCGTGCTGCGGGTCCAGATCGGCTCGAACTGCCAGTCGCTCACCGGGGCGCGCTCAACCGGGCCATCAGGATCGACATCGGATGCGGCGAAGGCGGCGCCCGGCTCAATCCAGTGACGCTGCCGGTCGAACTGATAGGTTGGCAGAGGCACCCTCAGCCGGCGCTCCTCGCCCCAATAGGCATCCCAGTCGATCTCGACACCAAGGCTCCACAGCTGGCCCAGAACGTCGAGCCAATAGGCGTCATCCTCAACCGCCTGGTCGGGATGCCGCAGGGAGTTCAGTACCGGCTGGGCGCGCTGACGGTCCGGGTGCTGCCGTGCGAGGCTGGACATGCTCCTGCCCGGCCCCACTTCCAGCAGCACGCGGTCGGGATCGACCAGCAGGCGCTGCAGGCCATCGGTAAAACGCACGGCCTGGCGCAGGTGTCGCACCCAATATTCGGGGTCAGTCACATCGCGGGCGGAAACCCAGTCCCCGGTCAGGTTCGAGGCGAAAGGAATCTCGGGCGAGCGCAGCTCGACCTTCTCCATCAATGCGCGGAATTGCGGTAATATCGGGTCGAGCATCGGCGAATGCGCAGCCACGGAAATCTTCAGGATCTGCGCCTCGATGTCCTGCTCTTCGAGCTGACGATGAAAGCGCGACACGGCCTCGCCCGGCCCGGAGACGACGCAGAGCCGCGGCGCATTGATGGCAGCGATGGTCAGTTCCGGCGGCAGCAGCGGCGACAGCTCGGCCTCCGACATCGGCACGCTCAGCATGCCGCCATCCTTGATCGTCTCGAACAGGCGGCCACGGCCGCTGACGATCCGCAAGCCGGCCTGAAGATCGATGACCCCGGCCAGGTGGGCTGCGGCATATTCGCCTGAGCTATGGCCGATCATTGCAGATGGACGGACGCCGATCGACATCCAGTGCCGCGCCAGCGCCGTCTGGATGATGAACAGGGCCGGCAGAGCGATCGAGGGACGTTCCATCTCCAGCACGGCCTGCGCCCGGTCGGCGTCCGTGGGGAACAGCCAACGCCGCACCTCGGCAACCCCAAGGCCGTTCAATATCTGCAGCGATTGGTCTACATCAGCACGAAAGCCCGGCTCGGTCTCGTAGAGCCCGCGCGCCATGTCGATATGCTGGGGGCCGGCGCCGCAGAAGAGGAAGGCGACAGGCCGGTCGGTGATGCAGGCGCCCGGCGCGGCCTTGGTGTCGTCCGCCAGCAATGCGGCCGCAGCGCTTGTGGTATCATCGGCGACCACGAAACGCCGCAGGGGCAGATGCTGTCGCCCGGTCGCGAGCGTGAAGGCCACGTCGGGCAGGCTCATGTCGGCATTGACCACCAGATGCTGGGCCAGCGCAGAGGCGTTGGCGCTGAGCGCCGTGGCGGACTTGGCCGAACAGAGGAGCAGTTGCCGCCGCCGGCTCGGCCCGCTTTCCAGCCGCAGCGGTGCTTCCTCCAGCACGACATGGGCGTTGGTTCCGCCAACGCCAAGCGAGCTGATCCCCGCGCGGCGCGGCTGGCCAATTGCCGCCACCCATTGCGACCGGCTGGCCTGGACCACGAAGGGGCTCTGCTCGAGCGCGCAGGCCGGATTGGGCGCATCGAAATTGAGCGACGGCGGCAGCTCGCCATGATGGAGCGCGAGCGCGACCTTGATGACGCCGGCGGCCCCCGCGGCCGTGTCGGTATGGCCGATATTGCCCTTTGCCGATCCAAGCCGGCAGAAGCCGACGCGGTCCGTCGACTGGCGGAACGCTGCAGTCAGCGCCGCAACCTCGATAGGATCGCCGACCGGCGTGCCGGTGCCATGCGCCTCGACATAGCCGATACTGTCCGCCTCGACCCCGGCGATCGCCAGCGCCTCGGCAATGACCTTGGATTGCCCATCGACGCTGGGCGCGAGATAGCCGACCTTGCCGGCGCCATCATTGTTGATCGCCGAACCGCGCAGCACGGCATAGATATGATCGCCATCGGCAATCGCATCGGCCAGCCGCCGCAGCACGACCACGCCCGCGCCGCTGCCGAACACCGTGCCCTGCGACTGGACGTCGAAGGGACGGCAATGGCCGTCCGGCGAAAGGATCTCTCCCTCTTCATACAGATAGCCCTGCCGGTGCGGCAGCTCGATCGAGGCGCCGCCAGCCAGCGCCATGTCGCATTCGCCGTTCAGCAGGCTCTGCGCCGCCATGTGGATGGCCACCAGCGATGTCGAGCAAGCCGTCTGGATGTTGATGCTCGGCCCTTTGAGGTCGAACAGATAGGATACCCGGGTTGTCAGGAAATCCTTGTCGTTGCTGGTGTGGCGGAGCAGGAACAGGCCGACGTCGCGGACCAGCTTCGCGTTGGTCAGCAGGTTATAGGGCATATAGGCATTGTGCCCCGAGCCCGCGAACACGCCGACGACGCCCTCAAAGCGCTGCGGCGTGTGCCCGGCATTCTCCAGCGCTTCCCACGTGCATTCCAGGAAATGGCGGTGCTGCGGGTCCATGATCGCTGCATCGCGCGGGCTGAGGCCGAACAGCCCCGCGTCGAAACATTCCATATCCTCGATCGGTGCCCCCGATCGCACATAATTGGGATTGCGCAGCAAGGCAGGGTTCACGCCCGCCGCGACCAGCGCCGCCTCGTCATAGGTCGAGATCGCTTCCCTGCCCTCCTTCAGCAGCGACCAATAGGCATCCAGTCCCCGCGATTGCGCGAAGCGGCAGGCCATGCCGACAATCGCAACCGCCGTTTCGCCCGCATCGTCGTCGCCAGAGGGAGAAGGGTCAGAATAGTGATACATGGCTCAATTCCGTACGAGAGGACGAGTAGCACTGCGCCGCTGGAGCGCCGCCCGCCGGCTGCGCGCCCGGTCCAGCCCCTCGCGCGCGGCGGCGGGCTGCGCACCCGGATCCGACAACTGGCTGCTGAGCGAGGCGATGGTGGGAAAGCGGAAGATGTCGGTGAGCGCGAGCGGCCGCTCGATCATCGTCGAAAGCCGGCGATGCATCTGCACCGCCAGCAGCGAGTTACCGCCCAGGTCGAAGAAATTGTCGCGAAGGTCAACGCGCGGCACCTTCAGCAGGTCGCGCCAGACATCCAGTATCTGCTCCTGCAGTGCGCTGGCCGGCTCTGCGCCCCCTTCGTCCTCCACTTGCTCGACGACGATGGTGTCGGGCGCGGGCAGCGCCTTGCGGTCGATCTTGCCATTGGGCGTGCGTGGCAGGGCCGGCAGCATGACGAAGGCGGACGGGATCATGAAGTCCGGCAGGCCCGCGCGCAGATGCTCGCGCAGCATGTCGGGCGTCGGCGCCAGCATCCATTCGCAGGTGAGATAGGCGATCAGGCGCGTCCCGGCCCCCTCCCCCTGCGCGATGACGATGGCCTCGTGCACCTGGGGATAGGCGGCCAGCGCCGCCTCGATCTCGCCAAGCTCGATCCGGTATCCGCGGATCTTCACCTGATGATCCAGCCGCCCCATGAACTCCAGCGTGCCGTCGGCACGCTGCCGGGCGATGTCCCCGGTGCGATAGGCGCTTCCCACGGCGGCAATCGGATCGGCGATGAAGCGCTCCGCCGTCAGTTCCGGCCGGCCGAGATAGCCGCGCACGACACCGTTGCCGCCGATGACAAGTTCGCCCGGCGTGCCTGGGCGAACCGGCTGCAATCGCCGGTCGAGGATGTAGATCTGCTGGTTGACGAGCGGTTTCCCCAGCGGCGGGGTCTCCGGATTCGCCTCCAGTTCATGGACGGCGGACCAGATCGTCGTTTCCGTGGGGCCATACATGTTCATGACCGCACCACCCACCAGCCCGGCAAGATCGCGCGCCAGGGGCGGCGGGAAGGCTTCGCCGCCCACCATCATCCGCCGCAGCGAGGCGAGCCGTGGCCGTGCCGGTTCATCCATGGTCAGCATCTGCGCCAGCGAGGGCGTGCACTGCAGATGGGTGACGCCATGGCGGGCCATGAGCTCCGGCAGGGTGCTCTCGGTCCCGTCGAACCGGGCCTGCACCTGCATCCGCAACTGGTTGAGCGCGGGCAGATGCTCCAGCACGGTATCGACGGCGATGCCGAAATCGATCAGGCATCCGATCTCGTCGATGCCGACCCCGACCACCCGCTCGACCAGCGCCGCGCAATGCTCGGCCGTGCCGAACAGGCCGCTACTCTCGAAATAGCGCTCGAAGGCATAGTCCAGCAGCGCGTCTGTTTCGTCGGCGCTGAGGTCGCTGATGTTCAGATCCTGCGCGGAGTCGGCGCCGGGACGATGCTTGAAGGCCGGGAACGACCAGGCATATTGCTTCACCAGATCGGTCGACGTGCGCAGATAATCGATCAGCGGCTGGCGCACGATCTCCCGCACGCGCTCTGCATCGGTGCCGACGAAGCTGTGCAGCATCAGCGTCACATGCCCGTCGCCGGGATGGCCGGCCTCGCGCCAGGCTGCGCGATAGGCGGCGACCTTTTCGCCCACCTCCTCCACCGTCTGCCCCAGGAGATGCGTGAGGACACAGGCCCCGATCCGGCCGGCGGCGGCGAAGGTGTCCGCATTGCCGGCAGATGTGATCCAGAAGGGCAATTCGGGCTGGACCGGGCGCGGATAGACCGCAACCTCCACGTCATGGCCGAGCGGCCCCGGAAAGCTGCGCTTCTCGCCCCGCCACAGCGCCCGGACATCCTCGATGCTGCGCATCAGCACGCCGCGCCGATCGGCAAAATTCTGCGGATTGAGCAGGAAGTCGTCGGGCTGCCAGCCAGACGCGAAGGCGATGCCGACGCGGCCGTTGGAGAGATTGTCGACCAGCGCCCATTCCTCGGCGATCCGTACCGGGTGATGGAGCGGCGCGACCACGCTGCCGGCGCGGATCTTGATGCGCGAGGTCACGGCGGCGATCGCGGCCGATGTCACCGAAGGGTTAGGATAGGGCGCGCCGAAGGCGTGGAAATGCCGCTCCGGCGTCCAGATCGCGGAGAAGCCATTGGCATCGGCGAAGCGTGCGCCGTCGAGTAGCAGGCGATACTGGTCGGCATTGCTGCCGGCGTCGCCGCTGGCGAAGTAGAACAGGCTGAAATCGACCGGCTTCACTCGGACCGAGGCGGAGACGTCGCCCCGCACTTCCCGCTCCGTGGCAATCACGACATGATAGCCGCGGGTCAGCGGCCAGCAGAGTTCCAACACGGAAATGTCGAAGCTGAGACTAGTGACGGCAAGCCAGACGCCATCGGGCTCCAGCTTGCGGTCCATGCCGGCGAAGAAGTTCAGCACGTTGCGATGCTCGACCATCACGCCCTTGGGCAGGCCGGTCGATCCCGAGGTGTAGATGACATAGGCAAGATTTTCCGGCCGCGCGCCGCCATCGAAGGCCGTCGACGGCAGAGCGGCGAGCAACGCCCCCGCCTCGTCGATATTCACGATCTCCGCCCGTTCGACCGGCAGGTCGCCGATCAGGCTGCCCTGGGTCAGGACGACGCGGAGCCCCGAGTCCGACACCATGTGCGCCAGACGGTCCCGCGGATAGGCGGGATCGAGCGGCACATAGGCCCCGCCCGCCTTGTGGACGGCAAGCACGCTCACCGCCAGATCGACGGAGCGCTCGAGGTTGATGCCCACGAGCACGTCCGGCCCGACGCCCAGAGCGCTCAAGTGGCGCGCCATCTGGTTGGAACGGGCATCGAGCTCGGCATAGGTCAGGGAAACCCCGCGCGACGTCACGGCGATCTTGCCGGGCGTGCGTGCCGCCTGCTCGACAAACAGCCGATGGATCGCTTGTGCCTCTGGGCGCAGCGCCTGCGTCGCGTTCCAGTCGCCGATCACCATGGCATGCTCTGCTGGCGAAAGGACCGACAATTCCGCGATGGGAGAGGACGGGCTTGCCTCGGCCGACGCCAGGAACGCCATGAAGCCCAGCCACAGGTCGTCCGCGGCCGCCGGATCGAGCCGGTTGCCGTCGAAGGTCCAGCGACAGGCGCCGCCATCCGCGCGGATGGCCAGGGTCAGGACGGTATCGTCATCGCAGACGCTGTCGTCGAGCGCGGCCACCATCTGGATCGCGACGGGATGCGCGAGCTGTGCGCTGCCCCGCAGCTCGGGACTGCGACCGATCAGGTCGCGCGCGATGGCGACCCGCTTATGCATGGCCGCGATTTCCTGCTCCAGCCCATCCTGCAGAGCTTCAAGCGGCAGATTCCAGTCCAGCCGCAGCTGCAGCGGCATTTGCGATGCGAACCAAGGCGCCATTCCGTCGAGGCATGCGCTGAAGATCGGATCGGAATAGCCGATGTCGACCATATCCCGGTCCGCCACACGGCCGAGATAGGCGACCAGCGCCGTCAGCACTTCAGAACCGACGCGGCCCGGCGGCAAGATGCGGTCCTGCACGACCCGCGCGGCCCCAGCCAGCGGCAATGGCGCGCGGAAGGCGGGAAGCTGCAGGCTGTCCCGCGCCAGCAGCCGGCGCCGCCACCAGCCCTCATAGAGACCGGCAGCGGAATCGATGGCGTTCAGCATCTTGCGCTGTTCTTCGTCCAGCGCGGCGAAGCGGCCGCCGACCGCTGAGGCCGGCAGGTCCATGGGCCGGCCGTCCGCATCGGAAATCCGGCCAAGGCGCACATCCGTCGTACCCGTGGCCACGACAGGCTGCGTGCCCGCCTGCAGGATCGTGCCGGGCCGGGCGCCGGACCAGCTGTCCAGCACCGTAACCTCGTGGATGAGGATCAGCCTGTCGCCGAGCAGCGCCTTGGGCATGCCCATGGGATTGCGATAATTGCCGAAGTCGAGCGCGGAGACGAAGCGGGCGATCTCCTGCGCCGATGTGCTCCAGTCGATCGTCGCGGCGGCCTCCGGCCGGTCCCGTCGGCCGAACAGCCGTTCCGGCCCGCGCGACTGTGGAACAGCCTGAGCCACGGCGGCGTCCAGATCACCCACAAGCGCGCCAAAGCTGCGCAACGCCGCCTCGAAACATTTGGCGTTGAGCGAAACCGCGCTCTCGCCCTCATCGATCATGATGGCCTCGCGGGCGAGAATATCCCCGCCGTCCAATGCGTCCGTCATCATGTGCCAGCTGATACCATGCGCGCTTTCGCCCGCCAGCAGCGCCCAGACCGGGGTGTTGAGCCCGGCATAGGTCGGCAAGGGGCCGTCATGGAAATTGATCGCGGCGCAGCGCGGCAGCGCCAGCACCTCGGGCGGAAGCACCGACAGATTGGTGATGCTGAAAAGATAGTCCACAGGGCCAAGATCGGCGCTCAGCAGCGCGCGCGCCTTGCCGAACAGGGCGAGCCCCGAACGCTGGGCCCAGTCCGCAGCAGGCCCCGGCCCGGCAACGACTGCAGCAATGTCATGTCCATTAGCGCGCAGCAATTCCGCGCAGGCGGCGAGAAGCGTTTCCTCGCCAACAAGGATCGTGCGCATTCTCCCCTGATGCTGATCCCCAGATATTTCCAGAGCCGACGGCGACGTGGACAAAATGATGTCCGGCCTAGCCATTCCATCCATGGCATTCTCCTTCTGGAACGCAGCCTAGGAGAGGGTCGGCAGCACAGCTATTTCAACAACACAGTAGGCAAAATAGGGAGGGTAATTCGGTGCGCGGAGAATAGGTGCGGTTACTTTCATTCAATCCAATGACGATGACTGCACCAATATTCGATACGGCTTTGCCGATCGGCACATTCCGCAATGTCATGAGGACCGCAGGACCGGCTGCAACCACCAGGGCATCGGCACCGCGCAAGCGATGGAAACCGAGGATGGCGAGAAATGCAGCCCAGTCTTCCCCGATCAGGGCGCGCGATCGGTCCGTATCCACTGGCGCTGTCGGCGCGTGATGAACTGCACGAAGATGGGCAGCTTCCAGATGATATATTTGAGGCCCGCGACGATGCTCTGCGCCGGCAGAAGCGAGCGGCCATGCGCAAGCCAGGCCAGGAACAGCCCGACGAACAGCGCCACGTCGCACAGCAGCAGTATCAGCACGGGCAGCGAGAACCCTCCCAACAGCAGCGACAGCACCGTTCCCACAGCCGCAAGCATGATGAGCAGTACGGTCGGCGGAATGATCTGGTCCAGCGCAAGGAACAGCAGGCGGGGCCTGCCAAGCAGCGCGGCAAGGGCAAGCCGGGGAACGAACGTCCCCATCGCCTGCAGCATGCCATGCTCCCAGCGCCGGCGCTGGCCGGCAGTCCCGCCCTGCGAACTGGCGTCGCTGAAGAACTGGGCACGATGGTCGAAGGTCACGCGGTCGCCGGCAAGGACCAGCCGGAGGCCCAGATCGAGATCCTCGACCAGCGATGTCGGGCTCCAGTCGATCCGCATGAAGGTACGCGCGGGAAAGGCCATGCCCGACCCCTGCAGCAATGCCGCGCCGGCAAGGCGGCGCAGCGCCAGCTGCCGGACGAGGTTCTTCACCAGAAAGGCGAAGCAGGACATCTGCACGATGGCCGTCGCATTGGCCGGCGGCCTCAGCAGATAAGCCCCCTGCACGATGGCATTGCGGCGCAAGGCCGTGGCAGCCAGTCGGCCGAGCGCACGCGGTTCGGGCGAGCAGTCCGCATCGACCACGATGATGACGGCCTGCGCCTCGCCATGCCTGCGGAACTCCGCTTCCAGATAGACGCGGCCGAATTGCAGCGCATAGCTCTTGCCGCGCAGCGCCGGATCGGTCCGGGTGATCACCGTCGCACCAAGCCGTTCCGCGATCTCCCCGCTATTGTCGGTGCAATTGTCGGCGACCACCACCAGCCGGTCACAGGCACGAAGCTGGGCCAGAACGTCCGTCACCGATTTCGCGATGCCCGCCGCTTCGTCATGCGCGGGCATCAGTACGATATAGGGGGGGGCGTTGTTCCCCGGATTTCGTCGGAAGGATGGCAACGCGCCGACCAGGCATTCCAGCGCGAGAACCGCGACCGGGATGGCCATGCCAAGGCAGATGATCCAGGTGAGCGTCATCAACATCGCGCGGCTTCCCCCAACATATATGTCCTCGTCCGCCTGCCACCGCCCCGCACCATTGCGACCGGGCGGGATGATCAGCGGGGCAGAATCACAAGAGCCGGTTCACGTGCTCTTGCGGCGCTGCAATGCGGGCGGCAGCCAGTCGGCTTTCAGATGCTGCAATATCGTTTGCCAGTCGCGCTTGTCGCCGGTGCCGGGGCGGCGGCGAAAGTCCGTGGTCCGCTCGAACCTGGTCGCCACCGCCGGGCGCGCCGTATAATAATAGGTTGCGATGGAGCGGCGCGAGCGGCCCTCTGGGCACGTCAGCGCATCGGGATGGCCGTGGAAAGTATCGCGATCGGTATTGAACACCACCGCACGCCCCAGCACCGGCAGCACCTTGCGCTCCGCCCGCCTCATCCGGCGATCCCAGAGCTCCAGCGCGCCGCCATATTCCTCTTCCCAGTCTTCGTTCAAGTAGATGAGCAGGTTGAGGCGGCGATCGACCTTCATGATGTCATGACGGGGGAAATCGGCATGGATGCCCAGGTGCCCTCCGCGCTTGATCTCATGCAGTCCGGCGCCGGCATGATAGGGATCGCAAATCAGCCCTTCGATCCCCGTCATTTCCGACAGGAAGGCCAGAAAAGCGCGGGAATTGAGTTCGGCGAACAGCGCGCGCGTGGCCGCGCCAGGGCACTGATCCGGCCGGAACTGGAACTTCAGCCGCTCCTGGTCGCGCAGGAAGCAGGGCTGGCCTGCGCTGTCCGGGAACTCCGCCACGACCTGGCGCAGCAGGTCCGCATCGATGAAGTCATCCAGCACGATGTGCGGAAAGGGCGATGCCTCCCGATACCGCGCCGCCAGCGACGTTCCGGCATCGCGGCACTGATCGAAGTCGAGACAGCGATAACCACTGAAATCCGTAAAGTTGAGCAGCGCCATGCGTACCTCTTGCGGGGTCATTCATCCGTTGAGCCGGCGTGCGGCAGGCTCATTTTCCAAGCCTGCATAAAGCGCTTTGGGCGTGGGCCGAACAAGGCATGAAAACACCTTGGGAGTTCTCATGATCGACGGGTTTAGCCCCGCAGAATAGACAAGAAGTGCCGAATTACAGGAGTCTTGTTGGGTGCATATCTGCTTTTGTTCGCCTGACTGGCCCCCCGCCGGTGCCGCAAATGGCATCGTCAGCTACGTGTCCGTGCTGCGCGATTATTTCATGTCCCAAGGGCATGACGTTTCGGTGATCTCGCACGAGCGGATCTATCGCAGCAACGGCGTTGAGATCGCCCTGTTCGAGCGAAATGATCGTCGCGGCGCATTCATGTCGCTAAGGGACAGGATCAGCCAGCGACTGGACCGTTATCGCGGCGACCTGCCCGGTGTCGGCCGGCTGATCGCCGAACAGGTCAACGAAGCACAGAGCATCGCACCGATCGACATATTGGAGATGGAGGAAAGCTTCGGCTGGTCAGAAACGGTGCGGCGCGCGACCGGCGTGCCCGTCATCACCCGCCTTCACGGCCCCTTCTTCCTCAATCCGGCCGTGCCGCGCACATCGCGACAGATGCGGTTCGATTCGCAGCGCTGCCGCGCCGAAGGCCGCGCCGTCCGCTCCGCGCGTTCGCTCACCGCTCCAACCCGCGCGATCATGGACGCGGCCTGCGCCGAATATGACAGAGAGCGGGGCGCGCTGAGCGCCGTCATCCCCAACCCCATTTCGCTGAGCGCGGAAAACCAGCGCTGGAGCCTGCAGGGCTGCGACCCCGACCATATCCTGATGGTCGGCCGGTTCGACTATCGCAAGGGCGCGGATACCATGCTGCTCGCTTTCGAGCGCCTGCTCGAACGCCGCCCCTCGTCCCGCCTCACCATCGTCGGCCCTGACACCGGCATGGAAATCGCGCCTGGCCAGAGCATCGATTTCGAGACATTCGCGCAGAGCCGCCTGTTGCCGCGCACGCGCGAACGCGTGACATTCCTGGGCAAGCTCGGCCCCGATCAGATCGCGAAGCTGCGGCGCAGCGCCTATGTCACCGTCATCGCTTCCCGCTACGAAATCTTCCCCTATGCCCTGTTCGAGGGGTTCGCGATGGGGTGCCCGATGATCTGCACCGACTGGCCAGGCAGCGACGAGATCATCGTCCACGGCCATACGGGGCTGGTGACGCCGGTGGGAGATCCCGAGGCGATGGCCAATAATCTCGAATGGATTTTCCGTCACCGCGATGAAGCCGTGCAGATGGCCCAGAACGGCCTGCAGAACTGCCGCAATTCCTTTTGCGTGGAAACCGTTGGAGGGCAGATGCTCGATTTCTACAAGGCGACGCTTGAGGCCTCGGGACGATGACGCAGAACGGCGCATCGCTCCCCGCCCCCCATTCTCCCAGCATCAGGTCCAGGCTAAGGCTTCTCGTCGCCTTCGCGCTGCGCGATACCAATGTCGTGGTCGGATCGGTCATTGCGACCAACCTGCTCAGGGCGATCAGTAGCATCATCCTGACGCGGCTGTTGATGCCGGAGGTGTTCGGCATATTGGGCGTGCTGGGGTCCGTCGCCTTCACGGCGGCGATGATATCGGATCTCGGCTTTCAGGCATTTGTCGTCCGTCATCCCGATGGCGACAAGCCCCGGTTCCTCGACACCGTCTGGACGATCGCCCTCGCCCGCGCCGCCTTCCTGACATTTCTGCTGGTCGCGCTGTCGGAGCCGATCGCCGGGTTGCTGCACAAGCCCGATCTCGCGCCGCTCATCGCCGTATCGGCGCTGACCTTCGTCATCGAGGGGCTGGCATCGCTTTCGCTCCTGACCGCGCTGCGGCACAGGCTGATCCTGCGGCTCTCGCTGCTCGAAATCGCGGTGATCGTGCTGCAGATCGTGATGGCCTCCATACTCGCCTATTTCTGGCGTTCACCATGGGCGATCCTCGTCTCGATGCTGGCGAGCAGCGCGCTCAAATCGACGCTGAGCTATGCGCTTTTCCCGCAATCGGGACGGCGACTGGCGTTCGACCGCAAATATGCCAGCGATTTGTGGACATTCGCGCGCTTCGTCACCGGCGCCAGCATCATCACCCTGATGCTGATGCAGTGCGACAAGCTGCTGCTCGCGCGGTTCATGTCTCTGGACCAGTTCGGCCTCTATATCCTGGCCGGCAACCTCGCTTCGGCGCCGCTTGCCTTTACCTCCGCCTATGCCAGCCGCGTGCTGTATCCCAGCTACTCACAGGCCTGGCGCGAGGGATATAGCGACCTGCGCGCGCTCTTCTATGCCAAGCGCCGCCTGCCTTCGCTGGCGTACACCTTCGCGGCCGGCGGCCTGATCGGCAGCGCGCCGCTCGTCATCGGCATACTCTACGATCACCGCTATGCCGGCGCGACGATCTACCTCCAATTGCTGGCACTGATGCCGCTCTTCGCGCTGGCGTCCAACGCCTCGAACGAGGCCCTCACCGCCACGGGCCGGATCAGGGCCACCTTCGAGGCAAGCGCGGTCAAGCTCCTGTGGCTCGCCATTGCCGGGCCTGCCGGTTATCTGGAATGGGGACCGATCGGCCTTGTTGCTGCCGTGGGCCTGATGGAAGTGCCCGCGGTGCTGTTCAAATGGTTTCAGATGCACCGGGTCAACCTGCTCGACCTGCGGCAGGAACTGTCCTTCGTTGCTGCCGGCATGATCGGTATCGCCACGGGGGCGCTGGGCGATGTTCTGCTTCATCCCATTCTGGTCTGATTGCAGCACGGAAGCGGGGTTGGACGCGATAGCATCGGCCCGGACGCCTCCCGAGGCTCCTCTTTCAAGTGGGTGCGGGGCGTCGACAGGCTCAGCCCCCATTCCTTTGATCTAAGCCTCGCCTCTAACACAGGCTCTCCTGTTTCAGCCCATCACCGGTGGATGTCTTCCGCAGGAAGCGCGAAGCGCACAGTCGCCTGGCGCGCCCTTCCATGTCGGGCCTCCCCCGGCATCCTACAGCGCCACCGCGCCCACCCGACCGACCTGACCCACTGCGGCTGTCAGCGAAGGAGCACCCGCTTCGGACTTTCGGAACACTTCCAACAGGGCGGCGGAAAATCCGAAGATCACGAATACGAAGACGGCCGGCCGGGTGCCGAAGGAGGTGAAGAACAGCATTTCCAGTACCATAGCCAGGCAGGCGAACAGGAATGTGGCCACCTCTCCGGCGCTGGTCCATGCGAGCAGGCGTCGTCGCCGCTGCCAGATCATCACCATGAAGAACAGGAAGGCGCCGACGAAGATGATGAGACCCACGATGCCGGAGATCAGGGAGATCCAGATATAGGTATTGACGAAATCGACCATGCCTTCGCCCTGTCGCAGGTCCGTCATGGTCGCCAGCAGCTGCGGAACCGAAGCGCCAAGAATAGGCCTCTTCACAAATTCCTCCACACCGCGATTGAACAGCATCTTGCGATAATCGGATGTCTGGGTGGATTCGCCCGAAAGCCCCAGACTTTCGGAAAGTTTCGGTGAAGACTGCGCGACCAAAAGCACGCCCGCACCAGCGATGCCCAGGACGATCATCTTGCGGGCAAGCCTCGCATGGTTGCCCTTGAACGCCTCGGCAATGCCGATCGCCAGCAGCAGCCCCACCCACGCGCCGCGAGACTGCGGCGCGAACAGGCCGAAGATCGCAACGCTCATGCACAGGAGATGAAAGCGCGGCGACCGGAAATAATGTCGCGAAAGCCAGAGCGCGAGGACACAGATGGCCAGCACCATCGCAACCGAGGTTGGCTCCACAAAGGGCCCGCTCGCGCGCAGATAGCCCCCTCGCGCCTTCACCATCAGCAGCGAGGGCAGGCCGTAGTTGCCGTAGAGCATGTTGTAGACCGGCCAGACCCTCCACAGTTCGTAGATCAGGATCCCCGCAAGCGCCATGGCGCCCGTGCCCATCCACAGCACCCCTGCCCGCAGATCATCGATGCTCCTGATCCCCCGGCTCGCGATATAATAGGGCAGGCCAAGGTCGATGAGCACGTTCAGCGACGAGCGGACATGGTTGGAGAAGCTGGTTTCCCGCGCGAAGGCTGCGGCCAGCAGCAGGATCACCGAACAGGCGGTGACATCATATTGTATCAGCGGCCGCGCCTTGCGTGGGTTGAACCAGATGGCGGCGGCCGCGCCGATCGCCAGCGCATCATGCACGCTGATATCGACCAGCTTGAGCCCTCCGATCATGACCGGCATGTCCAGCGCCGGCAGCAGCAGCATGCTGAAGAGATAGACGGGGACGATCTGATGAAACTGCCTGGCGACAAGCGGCACCAGAACGAGCATGGCGGCAAATAACAGCCAGATGTTGGTCAGGGACCATCCGATCAACGGCATGACGATTGCCAAGAAAAGCGCCGGAGCCCCTACGGCCTTGCGCTGCGGTTCGCGTAGGCTGACGAGCAGGAGGCCGATGCCTATGCTGCTGACCACCGCTACATGCAGCGCCGGCTTGATCGTCATATAGGCCTGAGCGATCAGCCCCAGGGCGACGATGGCGATGAAGCCGTAAAGAACACCGAAACGCATCAGCGACGCTCCCCCAGAAATTGTCGCACGGCCCTGAGCTTGGGCGCCTGTTCGATGGGTTGCCCGGCATATTCCTGCAGGCCCCATGATCCATATCCGGCGATCGGCGCGGTCGACGCATAAAGCGCCATGTCACTTCCGAACCGCCGGTCCCATTCGGCGAGATATTGGCGATACACGCCCTCCATGCGCCGGTCGCGCTGGATCGCGCGCGCGAGGTCGAGGTCGTCCGTCACCAGATGCTGTCCGCCCTCATAGGCGATGAAGCGCTTGCCATAGCGCGTCGCGACGGCGCGGTTCTGCTCGGCGAATGTCCAGGCATTCGCGATCGCACCCGGTATCTGGCCGTACAGCCTGTCGACATCCCTGACGGTATAGCCTGCTATATCAAGCCAGACATAGGGCGCGGTCGCCAGTGCATCGACCCACTTGGCGGTATCCGCGTCGCCAAGGATCATCTCGGCCAGGACCGAGTTGGCATTCTGGCTTGCGGCAATGCGGACCAGCCGGCCGGGCCTGTCGGCGAAGACCTGCGTCCAGACCTTCATCGCCGCCCGCGTCTTCTGAGCGTAGCGGATCATCTGCGCCTGGGTCGGATCGCCACTGCCCAGATGCAGGCCCAGGCCCTCCTGCTGCGCCTGCTGCGCCGCATCGAAATTGTCGTTCCAGACCTCATTGCTCAGTTCGACATAGGCGGTGCGTGCCGGATCGAGCCGTTCATGGACGAGCTGCGCAAAGGCGCGGATATAATTCTCGTCCGCCTTATAGGGCATCAGGAACCATGGATCGACCTTCGCGAGATTGGCGAGATCGACCATGTCCTCGATGGATGCGCCGCCCGGCCCGACCTGAGACGCCGTTTCGGGCAAGGTTCGCTCCCGCCAACGGGCCGGCGCATTGTCATTGGTCCGCTGCCAGTCAACGAAGCGCACGAATTTGAAGCCCTTCACGAAGTCGAGGAACTCCGGGTGGAACCGCTCGCCGGCTGGCCGATCGACCTCGCGGCAGTCGATAGCGCGCAGCGGATCGGTCGGGTCCGTCTCGGTCAGCTCGATCCAGGCGCCATCCTCGTCGCCGCCCGTCGGCTTGAGATCCAGCATGACCATGCGATCGCCGCGTGTTCGCACGCTTGCGATGCCTCCGGCCTCAAGAGCCCCCTTGCCCTCAAACACGCATTTCACCTCCGAGGGGCGAAAGGGTGCCGGCGGCAAGATGAGCGGCCGGGGTGCGGTTTCGCCCGGAGCGAGGAACTTGATCCAGCCGCGCGCATCCAGCTGTTCGGCCGGGAACACCCGCCACCCGTCTCCCAGAGACGAGAACCACTCGCTCTGGCTGATCAGGTTGGTGAACACCTGCTGGCGGTTGAATGTCGCCAAACCGTAGAGATTGACGCCGATCCGGGTCTTGCCCTCAGATACCGGCACGGGCGCTGCGGTCCGGCTCTCCCAAAGCCGCGCGACCCGGCCCGATCCAGCCGCTGCGATGCCGATGACGCAAAGCAGGGCAACGCCGGATGCTGCCATCAGCAACAGCCGGGCCGACCTACGCCCAGACTGCTTCCGGGGCGGCATTTGCGGCATCAACTTCTCCCTTGGCGAGGATCCCCCAACCGTTTTCTAGCGCCGTGGGCGATGCCAAGGCATTGGCAGATTTGGGAACCGGCTTTGCTGGCCAGAGTGCGCGACCTCGGCCGGAGGTCAGGCGGGGCCAAGCGGCATCGGCCGGAATGGATTGTCCGCGCGGTCACGCCGCAGCAGTCGTGGCCAGGCGATGGAATAGCGCATCCATCTGATGTGCGCGCGGAACCATCCCGCGCTCCGCCATCCGGTATCGCGCACATAGGCGAGGTACACGGGCACATAATCCTGCATGATCTTGCCAGAACAAGCGTCGGAAACCTTCTCTGGCCTTGAACGCCATTGCGCCATGAACGCCGCGGCGAAGGTACGGAGCGCCGCGGCGAGATCCGGCGCGATCCCCTCTGGCGACCACGCCTGCCGTGGCGGGCTGCCGTGGAGGACATCATGGGAGAGTAGCGCGACATAATAGGCGCCCACCGCCGTCAGATGCACGTCGTCGGTGAACAGCACGGCCAAAGTGTCCCGGCATGTGACACCCGAAACGCCGGCAAGCCCCTGCTCCGAACAGGCGCGCTCGACCAGCGCCGCCAGTCCCTGCGCGGCCGGGATCAGGCTGATCCGCCGGTCGATGCCGCGTTCCGCCAGAAGCAGGTTCATCCGCGCGACCGTGCAATCCCAGACATTCCCGGCGCTGCGTTCATAGGCCAGCCAGCGCGCCGGCCGATCGGGATCGTCGATCTGCAGCCATGATGCGTAGAGATAGGTCCTGCCCTGCGGATTGGTCGCGGCAAAGCGGGCGTCATAGTCGAGCCCATGCCCGATGCTGTCATGCCAGATCAGGCTTTCGAGCAGGCTGTGCAGTTCGGTGAGGATCAGCGCATCATAGGGCCGCCCGCCTGCCCCGGCGGCAAGCGCATGCAGGGCATTGACGGGATTGCCGTTGCGATCCTCCCCTGCGCGATAGCCCGACCAGGCGCCGCCACCGGTTCCACGGGTTCGGGCCTTGATCGAGGAACCGGCCAGATGCTGCATGTTCCAGTCGAGCGTGCCACCATCCGCCTTCGCCAGCCCCTCGAGAAAATCGCCGAAGGGGTGGGCAGTAAGGCTGTGCCCCGATATGAACAGACTGCGCGGGCCAATCACCGGGGAAGCCGTCTGCACGCTATATTTCCCCGGCTCATGGCGTTGCGGCGTGGCGCCCATCAGACATGGCAACAACAGGACCACGCCGCATCGCAGCAGCCATCGGGAAGCGCTTCGCCCTTCACGGTTCGGCATGCGTCCGGCGCCAGCTTCTCTCGATCTGGAAGATTTCCGGGCCTTCCACCAGATAGCGGCGCCACATGCGGCGCGGGTTGCTGCTCAGCCGGTAAAGCCACTCCAGTCCCATATGCTGCATCGCCAGCGGTGCCCGGACCTGAACCCCGGTCAGGAAGTCGAGGCTCGCGCCCACGCAGAAGCCGATGCCCGTGGCACCACCCGCCCGCGCCACCCGATAGGCAAGGATTTCCTGCTGCGGGGAGCCGACGGCAAGGAAGCTGTAGCGCGCGCGCGCCTCGATCAGGAAACGCACGGCCTTGGCGATCTCGATCGGATCCTTGATGAACCCCATTGGCGGATCATAATGGACGACGTTCTGCAGGCCATATCGGCTGGCGAGGTCAGCGATCAACTGCTCGTTGCCGCCGAGAATCGCGATCCTGTCCGTCGGGCGGACGACATGCGCGAACATCTCGCCCGTCAGGTCGCTGCCGGGCACCACCGGCAGCGCGCAGCCCACCCTGCGCGCCAGCATGGCCAGGATGCGACTGTCGCATAGCGTCATCCAGGCGCTGCGATAGGCCGGCCACAGGTCCGAGCGGCTGCGCTGGAGGCGGACGACATGATCGACGTTGGGCGTCACGATATAGGCGAACGGCGCGTCCGCCGGCCGCTCGGTGATCGTCTCGATCACGGAAGGCACGGCGCTCGCCGTAAAGGCAACATCGATGAACTGGACGATCGACCGCTCTTCGCGCCCCTTCCTGCCATCGCGCACGCGTGGCGGAGCGAGGGGTGGAGGGACCTTTTGCGGAATATCTACATAGGTCATGTGGTCGGGCCTCTCTAATCCCTCCGTCGATGCCGTTCCCCCACCGCAGCGTCCCGAGAGATTTTCTAATTTTGGTCCGCGTCGCCGGTGGTGGTGCAGGGCCGTATTGGGGGCAGTGAACCCTGCGCACCGGTCAGTGGGGAACTGAGATTGTGGTCCGACGCGGAATGCCATCATACGCCGTCGAAAACTGGCATCTGCTCCGGGAACTCATTGGGCAATTTCACCAACCGGAAACGGCATGCAGGACTCCATCGGCAACGCGCGAAAAATCATGACGGGTATGCGCTCCCAAATCTCCCCACCTTCAACAGAGGAAGGGAACCAGCGAATGGGACATGCAAGTTCAACGGACTAGCCTTCAGATCAGCATTGGGGAGTCGGTATCTTGTCTGCAGCTTTTCGCCTTTTTGCGCATCATGGCCCTGCCATCGGACGAGCGGCGATCATCGCCGCGCTGGTGGCGGGCCCCTGTTCATTCACCGCTTCGGGGCAGACGATGCCGACCTCGGTTGCGGCGACCGTCGCGGCACCCGACACGATCAGCAAATATGACGTGAACTCGGGTGACGAGCTCGAAGTCTTCGTCTGGGGTGAAGAGCGGATGCAGCGCGCCGTTCGCGTGCAGCCCGACGGCACCTTCGCCTTCCCGCTGGCCGGCACTATCAAGGCGTCCGGCCGCAGCGTGACCGATATCGCCGCAGAAATCCGCGAGCGCATCTCCGTAAACTACCGCTCCGGTCCACCCGATGTCACCGTTTCGGTGCGCGAGGCCACCGGCATGCGTTTCTACGTCATCGGCAAGGTCAGGACGCCCGGCAGCTATACGAGCGGCAGCGCGATCAACATCCTGCAGGCCCTCAGCCTCGCGGGCGGGCCCGCGGAGTTCGCGGACCTCAAAAATGCCGTGGTCCTGCGGCAGACGCCCAGTGGGCAGATCGTCGAACCGGTGCAGCTCGCGCGCGTCCTCAAGGGAAGAAGGGCCATGTCGGCTGGCGACCTCGACAAGCCGCTACCCGTTCTGCTGAGCGGTGATGTCCTTGTGGTTCCGTGATGGCACAGGCCTTCCGCGCATCCTCGCCACGTCGATCGCAGTCTTGCCCGCGATGCTCTTTTCCGATGGCGTCACGGCCCAGGCGCGGTTTCGCCTGGAAACGGATGCCAGCGTCTACCTCTCGGAAAACCCTTTTCTCCTGGCTGGCAGGGATCGCGACTCTGCGGCGGTTGAGTTGGGCGTTCTGCCCACGCTTACGGTACCGCTCGGCCACGCCTCTTCGCTGGAGGTCGATGGTGTCGCCAGGTTCCGGCAATATCAGCGCCTCTATGGTGATTTCGTGACCGGCCGCGCCAGCGCCAGAGTCCGCCACCGCGACAGCGAATATTTGTCGCTGGAAGGCGCCGCCGGCTATGCGCGGGAACTGCCCACGGATGCACTGACGGACAATGTCGATGCCGCCGTCGATTCCCGCAGCCTGCGGATCAGCTATACCGGGCAGGCATCCATCGACTGGTCGCCCGACGCACGCACGACCGTCAATGCCGACGCAAACGTCCAGCGCATCACCTATCCAAGCTCATTGGTGCTGCAGACGACCAATGGCTATGATGTGGCGCTCGGCGTCAGGAAGCAGGTCAGCCCCTTCACGTCACTGGGCGTAATGGGGCAATATGTCGTCAGCGACACCGTCGGCGCGGGCACGCAGACAGCCAGGTCGATCCGCCTCACCGCGGCACAGCGGCTGTCGCCCCACTGGCGCGCCGATGCCCAGATGGGCGTCGAATGGACCAGCCTGCAAACACCGCTGAGCGACGAACGCGAACGGCGGGCGCGGTTTACCGGCAGCGCCAATCTATGCAATGAATCCGAACGCCTGTCCGCCTGCATCAACGCCTCCCTGCGCAGCGATTTCAGCGCGCTCTACGGCCTCCAGCGGGAAATCGCGGTGGGCGCCACGGCGCAGTGGACGCTGAGCCCGCGCAGCAGCCTGTCGCTGACATCGGACTATCGCCGGGCACGCACGGGGCTTTCCACCGGGTCGCTGGACGTGTTCCGTGTGACGACCGCCTACCAGCATCGCCTCAGCGAGCGTTTCTCGCTGAGAGGCGGCGTCAACTATCTCCACCGCACGCGGCTGCCAGCCGAGCGGACCGGGGCCGCAATCTTCTTCCTCACCGTGATTTTCGAAGGACGCCGCTGATGCCGCAACAGGAAATGGAAGGGCTGGGCATTTACCCCCGCGAGATCATCGCGGTACTGTATCGCCGCAGCTACTGGCTCATCCTGCCGATCCTTGCGGGGGCGATCATCGCCAGCGCCATGATCTATCTCCAGAAGCCGATGTACCGATCCTCGGCGACGCTGCTGATCGATTCGCAGGAGATCCCGACATCGGTCGTGCCTTCCCCCCTCACCAATTTCGCCAATGACCGGATCGCGAAAATCCGCCAGCAGATCACCAGCCGGGACAGCCTCACGGCCCTGATCTCCCGCCATGCGCTCTACAGCAAGCTGCGCAGCACCACGGACTTCGCCAACGTCCTGGATGTGATGCGACACGCCATCGGCGTGGAACTGGTCGGCGCGAACGAAGGGTCGTCGGGCGGCGGCAACACGATCGCCTTCACCCTTTCCTTCACCTATGAAGACGCGGCGATGGCCCGTGCCGTCACCAGCGACCTCACCCAGATGTTCCTGGTCGCGGACAAGCGGTTTCGAACCACGCAGGCAAGCGGCACCGCATCCTTCCTTGGCCGGCGGGCCGAGGAATACAGGCGCCAGCTGACCTCTCTGGAAGAGAAGCGTCGGGCGGTCGAAGCCAAATATGCCGGCGCCCTTCCCAGCCAGGTCTCGCTGAACGCGCAATCCGGTTCCTCCCTACGTGCGGAAGTCTCTCGCATAGACGCCGAAACGCAGGGGCTGGTGCAGCAGAACAGCCTGCTCGCCACCCGCGCCCAGGAACTGGTCATGGCGCCGACGCCCGGCATGGAAGCGCTGCGCCGCGCGGAAGAACGCTTGCAGCAGCTTTCCGCCACCTATGCGGACAACTATCCCGACGTCATCGCGGCGCGCGCGACGGTCGAACGGCAGCGCAAGGCGCTGGCGCAATCGGACACGCCCCGGGGCGCGAATGTCATAGAGGCAGAGATCGCCGCTGGCCGCTCGCGCGTCGGGTTGCTCGCCATGCGCCGTGCGGAGCTGGTTTCCACCATCTCGCACATGGACAGCCGCGCGGCACAAGCACCGCAGGCATCCTATGAGCTCAACATGATCGAGCGCGAATATGACAACATCAAGCGGCAGTATGAATCGCTGCGTGAGAAGCAGCTCGATGCCCAGGTCGCCGCGAACCTCCAGTCCGAAGACAAGGGCGAGCGTTTCTCGATCGTCGATGAACCGAGCATGCCGCACGAATCCCTTGGCAAGAAGCCCCTTGCTGTCCTGCTGAGCGGCGTGCTGACGGGCGCGGGCATCGGCGTGGCCATCATCATCGGCTTCGAATTTCTGGCCGGCAACATCCATGGCGAGCAAAGCCTGACCCGCCTGCTCGGCGCGCCCCCGATGGGGGTCATCCCCGTCATCAAATCGCCTCGCCAACGGTCATGGATCCCTCAGCTCCGGCTTCCCTGGTCCAAGCGGCAGCACGCTACCGCGATTATGGAGTAACATGATGCGCCTTAATCTTGAACGCGATCGGATCGCTCCATCCAGGATCATGACCGGTCCTGCGCGCTCCCTGAAGCGGCACAGGCTGAACCCCCAGATGCTGGCCGACAACCTGATCGTCGGGTTCGACCAGCTGCATGAGCAGGCGCATCCCTTCCGGGTATTGCGCTCCCAGCTGCTCAAGCATGTGCAGGCCACCGGCATGAAGGTGTTCGCCGTGACATCGGTACAGCCCGACAATGGCAAGACGCATGTCGCAGCCAATCTGGCAGCCTCGCTCAGCCGCCTTCATCCCACGCTGCTCATCGAACTCGACTTGCGGCGCCCGTCGATCGGCCACCGCCTTGGCCTGGACATGCAGCATTCGGGCATCGACGATTTCCTGAGCGGCGATGCCCGATGGGCGAACACCGCGATGGCGATCGACGGCTTCGACCTGACCGTTCATCGGGTGCGGGAACCCCGGCTGAATGCAGAGGACCTGCTCGCCTCCCCCCAGTTCCAGCAACTGATCGAGGCGATCCGCAGCGCCAGCGGAAATCCGATCTGCATCATCGACACGCCGCCCGCGCTGGTGAACGACGACCTGATGCTGATTGCCCGGGCGATCGACGGGGTGCTGATGGTCGTCGAGGAAGGTCGCACGTCCAAGCGGGCGCTGATGGACACCATCACCTCGCTCAGCCCCACGCCGGTCGTTGGGTCGGTGCTGAACAAGTCGATCTCCAACCCCAACCTCACCAACTATTACCGCTACCCCGGCGATGTCCGAAAGGACAGGGACGGAGGCTGAGCACATCATCCATCCTGAAGCAGCGCCGCGCGCTTCCCTGTGTCGCGGCGCTTCTTCTTCCCTATCGATGAGTCCCTTCCATGATCCGAGACACCCTTGATAGCCGCGCGCGCTGGTGGAAAGACTTGCCCGCCAGAACGGCCCTGCGCCTCTGCAATCAACGCCAGGTCCGCGCGATCCTGGGGCGTCGCCATGAACAGGATCTGCGGCGGCACCACCCCGACCTTCCCGCCCTGGATGAGCCGCAGCGCCGGATTGTCGATGCCATCAACCAGCATGGCATCTGCAAGACGTCGATCGAAACCCTGGGGCTGCACGGCAGCGACCTGATGATGGACAACGGCCTGATGCTGGCGGAGCGCTTTGCGGCGGAGGCGCGGTCACTGTCGGCAAAGGGCAAGGAGTTCATGATCATCCCGCCCGAGCAGATCGTCGCCCATTCCAACATCTTCTACTGGGGCCTGCAGGATCGGCTGCTCGACATTGCCGAAGCCTATATCGGCCTGCCCCCGGCCTATGACGGCGTCGCGATCAATTACACAGTGGCGGACGGGCGCGAGATTTCGACGCGAAAATGGCACCAGGACTGGGAAGATCGCCGCATCCTCAAGGTCGCGGTCTATCTGCATGACGTGACGGAGACGGGCGGGCCGTTCCAGATGATCAGCCGCAGGGACGCCCAGCAGAGCGACGAGGGCGGCTATTCCTATGACCTAGCGGAGGACATGGAATTGGGCCGCCGCTTCGGCCCGACGTTCAACCAGGATATCGTCAGCTGCGAAGGCCCGAAAGGCACGGTGATCTTTACCGACACCGCCCGCTTCTTCCATCGCGGCAAGCCGGCGACGGGGCGCGATCGCGCGGCCGTCTTCTACAGCTATTTCGCCAGGAATCCGCGGCATCCCTTCCTGTGCGAAAGAACGGGCATGAGCCGGAGCGACATGTACCGCATGGCCCGGGAACTGCCCCCACGGCAGCGGGACAGCGTCCTGTGGCGACGCAAGCTGCCCCTTCCCCTCAGGATGATCCCGCCCGCTACGCTTTGACGCCGTTGATATGATCGGACGTGCGCGCGAAGAACATGAGCAGCGCCGCCAGCTGCGCAGCGTTGCTGTCCGGGTTGTGCATCTTGCGGATGCGATCCTGCCCCACCTGGCCCATGGCCTCCAGCTGGGCTGGTGAGGCATCGAGCGCGGCGTCCATCGCCTCGACAAGGGCATCGACGGATCCCGATGTGACGAGCCAGCCATTGCCGTCGTCGACCAGTTCGGGAATGCCGGCGATGATCGTGGCGATCACCGGCCGGCCCACCGCCAATGCTTCCATCAGCACCACCGGCAGCCCTTCCGCGAAGCTCGGCAGCACGAGTGCCCTTGCCTCTTCCAGTTCCCCGCGAATCTGATCGGACGTGCGCCATCCCAGCAGCCGGACATGGTTCTGCATGCCGTGGCGCGCGATATGCGCCGCGATGTCGGCGCGCCCCTCCCCATCCCCGATGATGTCGATGGTGAAATCACGGCAGGGCGCAAGCCGCGCCGCCGCCTCGATCAGCAGGGGCAAGCCCTTCTGCGCGCTCAGGCGGGCGACACAGACCAGGCGGTTCGTGGGCATCGCCACGGCCGGGCGGCTCGCAAGGAAATGCGGCGCAACCGCGCAGCGCACCACATGGATCTTGCTCCAGTGCGCAAGGCCGGCCCAGCGCATCAGCTGTCCGCGCCCATAGCTCGATACACCGACCACGAAGGCTGCGTCGGCGATCTTGCCCGGCAGATCGAGCGCGAGCGGCGCGTCGAACTCATCGGGGCCATGCACGGTAAAACTGTAGCTGATCCCCGTCATCGTCGCGGCGAGCCGGGCGACGGCCGTGGAATTGGTGCCGAAATGCACATGCACATGCCGGACGGCATTGCGCTCCAGATGATCGGCCAGGGCGGCCGCTTCGGCGAAATAGGCGCAGGACTTGACGATGCCCTGCGCCCTACCGCTGCGCAGCGCCTTGAACAACGCTTGAAAGCTGCCGCGCGGCTGCCTGATGAACCGGCGCGATACGGCCGCCGCAAGCCCCCTCGCATTGCCGTCCAGCAGCGCCCTGGTCTTTATCGCCTCCGCCTTGTCCTCATCGTCGCTGAACGCTTCTGGTGAGCGGCGTATGGTGAAGCGATCCACCGCGATGCCCATGCGCTCCAGCGCGGCGATCTCAGTGCGGATGAAGCTGTGGCTGACCTTTGGGTAGGCATTGACGAGATAGGCGATGCGGGCCTTCGTCTGCGGCCCCTGCTCAAGCAGGTGCGATTTCAGCATGCGGTCGGATACAGGGTCGGTGCGACCGGATGCCTCGCCAAGGCCCGCTCCCGGGAAACCCAGAATATTCGTATCCATGCATGACGTCCCCTTTGAGCGGTGACAGCATAATGGCGACGCCTCGCCCTGCGCATTCCGACTTTTCCCTAGCCCTTCTGCCTTACCGACTCTCCGGTCCGCATCCGCTGGATACGAACCGGCCGCGCCCCATGCGATGCTCGGTCCTATCGTTGGAAGCTGCCCGTAGATCCTTCTCGTAGCGCCTCTGACGGGCCCGATGTCAGCAAGGGGAGCTGGGATGACCTCGATCACACGTGAAAACGGCAACGTCGTTTGTCGACCGGGAGTCATCCGTCCTCATGAAAGCGGGGAGGATACCGGTGCACCTTGTCCAAGATCCTGACCCCTATCCACCAGCAGGAATGCACGACGCGCGCATGATAAAGCCGGCACCGCCCTCCCGATCGCTTTTCTCCTTCCGGCCGGGCATCGCCGCGTTCCGCAAACTCCTGGGCAAATCTGGGCTCGACATTACGGCAACGGCAGTCGATCGCTGGCAGGTCGCCCCCGGCAGCACCATCAGCGTGCGCCCCGCCAAAATGCTTGCGGGGCAACTCGATCGCATCCGCGGCGCCGAGTTCGGGACGGTCGATGAAGTCGTTCGCGATTTTATGGGAGGCTTCGATTCCATCCAGGCGGCGACGATCGCCTATCGCATGGAAAACGTCCTGTTGCTCGACGGCGTTCTCTATTCGGGCGAGGCGGCACGCCACCTCAAGCAGAGGACCACGCACCTGCCGGTCTGTCGGACGCCGGCCCCCATTGCCAGCGGGGCGCTGTATGAGAGCTGGCTGGGCAACCGCTGGTTTGGCAACTGGCTGAGCGACGATTGCCTGACCTACAGGCTCGCGGAAGCCGCCGCCCAGCCATTCACGACGACGCCAGCCATCGGTCACAAATATGACTATGAACAGCGTCTCGGCATTCAGACGACGCGCGTGTCTTCCGCGCTGTTTGAACAACTGGTGCTGTTCGACGATCATGCCCACAACAGCCACAGGCGCGAGCGCGCCATGGACATGCGCCGCCGCCTGATCGGCGACGAACCGCCTCGGCATCCCGGCGTGTTCCTGTTGCGCGGGACCAGCGGGGACCAGCGCGTCCTGCGCAATGAAAACGCCATTGCCGAATATCTGGCGGCCCGGCGCGGATTTCAGATCCTCGATCCCATGAAGGCCGATGTGGACGGCATCGTACGCGCCTGCGCCGGGGCGCTGGTGGTCGCCGGGGTCGAGGGAAGCCACCTGGTGCATGGCCTGATGATGATGCCGCCCGAAGCGCGGGCGCTCGTCATCCAGCCACCGGCACGCGCCGTATCAGCCCTCAAACTGATCACCGACCGGCAGGGGCAGGACTATTCCTTGGTCGTGGGAGTTGGAACAAATGAAGCCTTCGATGCAGACGCCCAAGAGATCGAGCGGACCCTCGATCTTGCCTGAGGCGGTCTCCGAAAGCGGTCCTCGCGTCCCCGCCGCCCCTCGCGCCGAACCGACCGGTGCATGGCAGACCCTCCGCGCCGATTATCGTCGACACGGATCGTCACTCACGAACGGCGCGTTCATTTCCCTGTGCGTCTATCGCTTCGGGCATTGGGGCACGCAGCGCCGCAATCCGTTGGCGCGCGGCATCGTTTCCAAGCTCTATGGCTTCGTCAATCTCTTCGTGGCGAACATCACCAAGATCTGGATCCCGCCGCGCGTGACGATCGGCAAGGATCTGCACATCGTGAATAACGAGGGATCGCTGTCGATCCACCCGGAGACGATCATCGGCGATCGGCTGGGCGTGATGCACAATGTCACCATCGGCACGAACATGCGGTCGGGTGCCCCGGTCATCGGCGACGATGTCTTCATCGGCGTGAACTCGACAATCCTGGGGGCGATCCGCATCGGCGACCGCGTCAGGATCGCGGCCAACACCGCCGTCACCACGAACATCCCGTCCGACTCGATCGTGGTCGGATCGCCCGCCCGTATCTATCCACGACTGGGGCCGCTTTCATGAACCCGCTCGCCACCACCTTCCATGAACTGTTCGCAGACAATCTGCCGCTCCGCTCCGGCAAGGTCTTCCTGATCGATCCCGATCGCAGCTGGACCTATGGCGAGGTCGATGGCGAGATCGCCCGGATCGCCGGAGCATTGGCACGGTCCGGGGTGAATGCGGGCGACCGGGTGATCGTGCAGCTGCGCAAGGGCGTCGGGGAGGTCGCGGCGATGCTGGCTGCGAGCCGGATCGGGGCGGTCGTCGTCAACGTCAACACCGCCTGGACGGCGGAGCAACTGGACTATGTCGCACAGGACAGCGGCGCGGTCGCGCTGGTGATCGAGCCCGGCATGGCCCGCAACCTGCCTCAGGATGCTGTAGGGGACCGGGCGATACTCGTTCCCGCGACGATGGAGGTTGCGGCCGACGACCAAGGCCCCGCGCCTGTCGCGCGGCTCGATACCGATCTGGCGGCGATCATCTACACCTCCGGATCGACGGGGAAGCCCAAGGGCGTGATGCTCAGCCATCGCAACATCCTGGCCGGCGCACGGTCGGTTGCCCGCTATCTTGGCCTGAACGGCGAGGACCGGCTGCTGAGCGTGCTCCCCTACAGCTTCGATTATGGCCTCAATCAGCTTACCACGATGATGCTGGTCGGCGGCACCGTCGTCCATCAGCCCGTAACCATGGCAACCGAGATCGTCCGCGCCATGCAGGTCCATGGCGTGACCGGCCTTGCCGCCGTGCCGCCGCTCTGGATCCAGCTCGTTCGCCTGCTCGCAGCGGCGCCGGCATCCTTGCCGATGCTGCGCTTCGTCACCAATTCCGGCGGCAAGATCCCGCAGAACATCCTTCAGCAGATGCCCGGCGTCTTTCCCGGCAGCCAGATCTTCCTGATGTACGGCCTGACCGAGGCCTTCCGCTCCACCTTCCTTTCGCCATCGAAATTCATGGCGAAGATGGGCTCCATGGGCCGGGCGATCCCCGGATCGGAAATCTACGTCATCAAGCATGGCGAGGGGGTGGCCGGCCCCGGCGAGCAGGGGGAACTGGTGCATCGCGGGCCACTGGTCAGTCAGGGTTACTGGAACCGGCCGGAGGCGACGGCCGAGAAGATCAGGCCCTGTCCCGAATTGGCAGAGATCATCGGGGACGAGCCCGTCGTCTATAGCGGCGACATCGTCCGGGTCGACGAGGATGGCGACCTCTGGTTCGTCAGCCGCAACGACGCACTGATCAAGACCAGCGGCTTCCGCGTCAGCCCCGACGATGTCGAGGATCTGGCCCATCGCAGTGGCCTCGCCACCGATGTCGTGGCCTTCGGCGTGGCCGACGAGCTGCTCGGGCAATGCGTGCATGTCGCCGCCACGCTGCTTCCCGGCGCTACGCAGGAGGCGCTGATGGCGCACTGCCGCCGGGTCATGCCGGCCTATATGGTGCCGCGCACCATCCACATCTGGCCCGACGCCATGCCGCGCACCGCCAGCGGCAAGCTCGCGCGGCCCGACGTCGTGCGGAGCTGCGAAACGCGGATCGCGCAATTGCAGCCCTGATCCGGCATCATCTCAACGGGAGCATTTCTCATGGCACTATCGGAAGCAATCATCATCCAGAACATCCGGCATTTCAGCGACATGCAGATCGATGCCGATGCCCACACGCCGCTTTTTTCCTCGGGCGCGCTCGATTCGGTGGCGATGCTGAACCTCATCACCTTTGTCGAGGCGCAGACCGGCATCGAGATCCGAGCCGATGAGGTGACGCTGGAGAATTTCGATACCGTCGCGCGCATTTCCCGCTTCGCGATGGAGCGCGCCGCGTGAGCCTAGCGGAGGCCGATACGATCCTGCAGCGCGCTGCAGAGCAGTTCGGCACGCCATCATTCGTCTATGTCACCGACCGGATCGAGGAACGGATCGCGCTTCTGCGCGAGAGCTTCGGCAATCGCTTCGCACTCAGCTATGCGGTGAAGAGCAATCCCAACCCGGCAATGCTTCGCTGGCTGAACGGCCGGATCGACTATCTCGACATCTCTTCGATCGGTGAATTTCGGCTGGCTGTCGCGGCGGGATGGGATCCCGTCCTCATCAGCTTCACCGGCCCCGCCAAGCGCGAGGCGGAACTGCGCGAAGCCATTGCCGGCGGCGTAGGCCTGTTGATCCTGGAATCCCTGCGCGAGGCCCGCATGGCGGACGCCATCGCCACCCGGCTCGGCTGCGTACAACCGGTGCTGGTCCGTATCGCGCCCGACAGCGTTCCCAAGGGCTTCGGAGACCAGATGGCCGGGCGGCCCAGCCCATTCGGCATCGATATGGACGTCGCGGACGAGGCGCTCGCAGAAATCCTCGCAATGCCGGCGCTCAAGCTGGTGGGCCTCCACATCTATTCCGGCACCCAGTGCCTCCGGCCTGCCGCGATCGTCGAGACCTATCGCGGGTTTCTGGCGCTGTTCGAACGGCTTTGCACAACACATGGCGTCGCGCCGGAAAAGCTGATCTTCGGATCGGGCCTCGGCATTCCCTATCATGACGGCGACTTGCCGCTGAACCTGGCGGAGGTCGCCGAGCCCATCGCACCGGATCTCGACCGGTTCCGCGCAGCAGCCCCCTTTCACGACACCCGCCTCGTGCTCGAACTCGGGCGCTATCTGGTCGGAGAGGCGGGCTATTTCCTCACCAGCGTCGTTTCAACGAAAGTCTCGCGCGGGGTCAGCATTGCGATCTGCGATGGCGGCATGAACAACCATCTGCCCGCGTCCGGCCATTTCGGCATGGTCATCCGCCGCAACTATTCCATGCACAAGGTCGGCGGCGGGGAACCGAGCGAGAAGGTCGATCTCGTCGGCCCGCTCTGCACCTCCATCGATCGGCTGGCGGGCGGTGTCATGCTGCCTCCGATCGCGGAAGGCGACGTGATCGCCGTCCACAATAGCGGCGCCTATGGACTGACGGCGAGCCCGATCCATTTCATCAGCCACGCGCCACCGACCGAACTGATGGTCGAGGGACAGCAGATCCGGGACGTGACACGGTTCTTCGCCGATCCGCCGGCAGAGCCCATTGCCAGCCCGGAGCCGCTGCGCAAGCGTGCATGATGGTGGTTGCCCTAACGCTGCGGCGGCATCTGGCGTTGTCCTGTGCCTTTGCCATGCCCCTCACCCTTGGTTTCTCAAGCGGCGATGCCGCCATCGAGCCGCGGGCGCATGGTGTTGCGACCTTGCCCCATGGCGGCGTTCCTCATGCTCGGGGCGGCCGGGCGACGAGTCCATCCCCTGACGGCGCGGTCCCGGCCATCCAGGGGCCGAATGCCGAGGCCATCCGCCTGTTCAACAGCCAGCGCGCCTTCGCCCCCGGCAACATCGGCAGCGCGCCGCCCTTCTTCTTCCCCGAAGCCGACAAAGCCGACCGGGCGCGAGCGGTCGACTGCCTCGCGGCCGCGGCCTATTATGAAGCGGGTCGCAGCCATGTCGGCCAGCGCGCCGTCGTTCAGGTCGTGCTGAACCGGCTGCGTCATCCGATCTTTCCGCACAGCGTCTGCGGCGTCGTGTTTCAGGGCTCGGAACGAACGACAGGCTGCCAGTTCACCTTCACCTGCGACGGCGCCATGGCAAGGCGCCGCCCCTCGCCCGCGGCCTGGCAGGAGGCACAGCAGGTCGCCCAGGCGGCACTGGAGGGATCGTCCGACCCCGATGTCGGCTATGCGACCCACTACCATACCGACTGGGTGCTGCCGGTCTGGAGCCTGGAGATGGACAAGGTGGCGGCTGTCGAGAGCCACCTGTTCTTCCGCTGGCGCAATGGCGCCGGCCGCCCAGGCGCCTTTCTGGCGCATTATGCCGGGGGCGAGCCGCGGATCGCCAGCATGGCCTCTCTCTCCGCCGCGCATCAGTCCGGGTCGCCCGCTGCGGCCCTCGCGCTGGCCCAGGCGACGGTGCCCTCCCCCGCCCTGCCCAGCGTTGCGGCCGATGTGCGGCCCTTGGCCCACATCACGCCGACGCAGATGCAGGGGCAGGATCCCGACGTCTTCCTCATGAAGCTCGATCCGGGCGGCAGCGCCGAGAGCTTCGTGAAGTTCGCGCAGCGCATCTGCGCCGGAAAGGATTATTGCAAGTTCATCGGCTGGGTCGATCCCCGCCGCGTGGCGGAACGCCTGCCGATCTCAGGCAGCGCCATCGACGCGATCTCCTTCACCTATCAGCGAAGCGCACCGGGCCTTGCGGATCAGGCGCGCTGGAACTGCCAGCAATTTCCCCGCGCCGACCAGAGCCAGTGCCTGCGCCGCGGCACCTGACATCATGAAGGTTCCGGCCTGAGCCGCTCTACGGCTTCAGGCTGCAGGACGCCCTGTGCGGCGCCCACGGTCGCAGCCGGCCGGGGCTTCCGCTTCCTGAGGAACCACTTCTCCACCACGTTCCAGCTCAGCATCCCTGCGCCGACGGACAGCGCCATGCAGGCCGCCATATAGGCCGGGAAAGACAGGTCCAGCTCCGCCTTCACCATCAACTGCACGGGGAATCCATAGAGATAGACACCGTAGGAAAGATCGCCAAAGCGGGTGATGCCCGACAGGTGGAAGCGGCTGCTGAATGCAAGATAGAAGACGATATAGGCAAAGACGAACGGCGCGACCAAATCGAAAAGCACGCTGGCCTTGCCGGGGACATAGGCTGAGGCAAGCAGGATCGCTGCCAGCCCCGCGAGCAGCGTAGGCTTCCGGGGAATGCGCGGGCCGTAGAGGAACGCGACCATCCCGACGAGAAAATAGGGCGCGATCGAGAACCAGATATAGGGCCAGCCGAAGATCAGCTCGATCAGCCCGCCCCCCGGCCTGCGCCCCGTCAGATCGAGCCAGCATTTGACCAGCATCACCCCGCACAGCGCCATCAGGACAAGGCGCCGCTTGTCCAGTAGACGCAGCATCCCCAGAGCGGCGACCCCGATATAGCACCAGAATTCGAAACGGATGCTCCACAAGGCGCCGTTGACGTTCTTGCCGCCGAAAGCGTCTGCACTTGGGATCTCCTGGTATAATGTGATCGCGCGCACGAACCAGCCCATGATGGCAGCCGGCGTCACCAGCGCCCATCCCGCCGTGGCGAACAACGGTACGACGACGAATGTACAGATCGCCGTCGCCACGAAAAATCCTGGATAGATCCGTCGCACCCGCTTCAAGAGATAATCCGCATTGCCCCTGGAGTGCAGATAGCTGCGCGTGATCAGATAGCCGCTGATGATGAAGAAGACACGCACGCCAATATTTCCGGCATTGAAATGCCCGTTCAGCAGGCGCGAAATCGGTTCATTCTCTTCCGTGCCGAAATAGATCGCGAAGCAATGGGACCAGACGACGAACAAGGCCATGGCCAGCCGGATCGCGTCGAAATTATTAGGCCCCGGCCGGGACATGTCGGATGGCACGAGCCATGGCGACGCATTCGCACGTTGGGACACAGCGGGCTCCACATGATAGCCGGAGAAAGCCCGAAGTTAACGGCTGCGCGCCTTGCCCACAGCCTGTCACGACCATGGAGTGGATATCCCGACCGGAACTTTCAGGATATTTCCATGCCTTGCGCTGCTCGACCTAACGCGCGGGCAAATCCGCCAGGGAATTGCGGAGCATCGTGTGAAAGGCGCTGGTCCTCTCCCTGGCCCAGGCGCCCGCCTGCGCCGAATAGTCAACGCATTCGGCCTTCGACATGGCCGTTATCCTTTCTGCCATGTCGCTGGCATCGGTCACGGGAGTCACATGGGAAGGAATGTCGCCGATACCGCGAAGGCCCAGACGGGTCGTGACGATCGGCCGCCCGATCCCGATCCCTTCTATGGTCTTGAGCTGGATGCCCGCCCCCATCACCGAAGGGATACATATGACCTTGCCCCGGCGCAGGAACTCGGCGGCATCCGGCACGAAGCCGGCATAAGTGATATTGGGGAAACCGTTCGGAACGGTATCGCTGCCCTTACCCCCGATCACGACCCGGAGATCGACCGGCAGCAGCGGCGCGACCTCCGCCATGAACCATTCCAGCCCCTTGCGGTTGACCTCCCACAGCCAGGATCCAAGGATCACGACGTCGATGTCCGGCGTGGGCAATGGCCCGGCGGTGGCAAAGCCCTGCCCCGCGAGCGGCAGCACATGCAGGCCGTCCGCGCGGCCGCTGATCTCCGAAAGGCTGGCCCGCTCTTCCTCGGTCAGCACCCAGACCTGTGCCAATGACCGCACGAGCCCGGCCTCAATGGCTTTCATGCGACGCGCATCCCGGCTGAAAATGCTGCGCTTCATGCGGGAATTGGAGGGCTCGGCCGCCTGTATGGCCAGGATCTGATGCTCGACATTATGCGCCACGCCAATCCTGCGCGCGGGCAGGAAATCTTCATCGGCCAGCCATGCCAGCTGGAAATGATCGATGATCACCGCGTCGAAGCGATGCTCCCGGCAGAGGGCCCGCGCGGCATCCCGCATCGCCGCGGTCTTGAACTTGACGCAGACATAGGGCGCGTCGGTCAGCATGGCTTCCGCGAGCCATTTCCATTTGCGCAGCTTGGCCAGTTCGGTTTCGATCGGCCATTCGCGCGCCGAGTGGAAATTGGGCTGTGTCGCGGGCCGATCCCCAAGGCGGGTATATCCCAGCACTTCGACGCGATGCCCGCATTGCTCGATCCCGTGGATCAAGTTTTGCGTCGCGATCTCACCCCCGTTCGTCAGGCGATGCGGCAAGGTCGTCGTGATGAAAAGGATATGCATCAAGGTTTCTTAACACGGTTTTTTAAACAACTGATGATAGCAACCATTCGCCTCATGCAGATCGAAAACAAAAATGAATATAAATATTCGTTAAATCTTTTCGTCTCAATATGTACAAAAGTACATATCTAGCATGAAAACTATAGAGCAAAACGACATCAAAAAATACAAAATTCCGCAATCGATATAATAATTTTTGATAATGCGACCAACAATCACATTTTCGCTGCATCGTAGTAACCAAATAATTATAACACATCCAAATTATACTTCCCTTAACGCCCATTCGTTTATACGCAACTTCCACTCGGGGGAGTCGTTATATGGGCAGAGCAAGTGACGCGTTGGTGTTCAACCGTCGCACCGATCAGATGGCGGAGCGTTACTCCATTCTGGATGTTCCGGTATCGGTCACCTCGATAAATGATGCAGTACGCAAACTCATTCTCTGGTCGTGCGACGACGAGGGACGCTTTGTTTGCATTCGCGACGTGCATGGCATCATGCTTGCGCATGACGATCCGCAGATCATGGCTGCGCACCATGCCGCCGCGATGGTCACGCCCGATGGCATGCCGCTGGTTCTCATCGGACGCCTGCGTGGGCTCCCCGTGCAACGCACGGCGGGCGCGGACCTGATGGAAGCGGCCATGGATACCGGACGGGCACATGGCCTTCGGCACTATCTTTATGGTGGCGCGCCCGGAGTCGCGGAGCTGCTGCAAGAAACGTTCGAAAGCAAGTTTCCCGGCGTCCAGATTGTCGGCGTGGAATGCCCGCCCTTCCGCCTCCCCACCGACACGGAGGCCGAAACGACACGGCAGGCGATTGTGCAGAGCGGCGCCCATGTCGTATGGGTCGGCCTTTCAACCCCCAAGCAGGAGCACTGGATGCTGGCCAATCACGCCATGCTTCCCACAACGCTGCTGGGCGTGGGCGCGGCGTTCGACTTTCATTCCGGCCGCGCGAAACGCGCGCCCATGTGGATGCGGAAAAGCGGCCTGGAATGGCTGCACCGGCTGATTTCGGAGCCAAGGCGGCTGTGGCGGCGCTATCTGGTCCTGGCACCGCGGTTCATCGCCCTCGTCCTTCTCGATAGCCTGAAGGGTCGCCGGTGAAGATGGAGGCAGCCCTGAAGCCAGCCAGCCGGCGACGCCTGACCGCCGTGCTCGCCTGCTACAATCGCCGCGCACTGACGCTGCGGTGCCTGCGCGCGCTGCATGCCCAGGCCGGAGCCATAGACCTGCATGTGATCCTGTTCGACGATGGGTGCAGCGACGGCACGGGCGACGCCGTCCGCAGCGAATTTCCCTTGGTGGAGATTATTGCGGGAGACGGCACGGCCTTTTGGGGCGGGGGCATGAACGCGGTCATGCAGGCGGCGCTGCGGCGCGGCAATTTCGACGACATCCTGTGGCTGAACGACGATGTCGATCTGCGCCCGGACGCGCTCGAAATCCTGTTCGAAGCGCAACGGCGCGCACGCAGCCAGGCGGAAGCGCTGGACCATGTCATCATCGGTGCCGTCACCGAACCGGGATCGTCCGTCATTTCCTATGCGGGCTACCGGCGGCGATCGCGGATCAGCCCTGTCTGGCTGCGCATGGTCGGCCCGGTCGACGGCGCGCTCAACCCCTGCGACACGATGCACGGCAATGTCGTACTCCTGCCGGAGAGCGTCGCGCGGGCCGTGGGGCCGAACGACCCGATTCTGATCCACGAACTTGGCGACATCGACTATGGCTATCGCGCGGTGAAGGCCGGCGCGCGGCTGTGGATCGCGCCGGAGCCGGTGGGCGAATGCGCCTCCAATCCCCGATCCCGCAAGACGACGCCGCCGGGTAATCTGCGGCAACGCTGGCGCGCGCTCAACACGCCCCATGGCCTGCCATTCCGTCCCTGGCGCCATTTCATGTGGCGGCATGGCCGCGTGCTGGGTATGATCGAACTGGGCACCATCTATGCAAAGCGACTGACAGGACTTTGAGCGACCCTTTGCCGTGAAAATCGATCGGTCGGCCCTTTTCAGCCTGCTCTGCTATGCGCTGGCCATTGCGCTGGCGAGCGGCTCCAATTTCCTTACCGCGCCTTTGCTGCTCGCGCTCGTTGGCCCTGCCGGTTTTGCCCATTGGGCGCTGGTTGAACCACTGGTCCTCGCGCTGATCCCCATTGCGGGGTTCGGGATCAACTACGGTTTGATGCAGGCGGTCGCCCAGCGCGCCGATGCCCCCCGGCGCGTCATCGGCGGCCTGCTGCCCTTCCATCTCGCCGCTTCGCTGCTCGTCGCGCTGATCGCCGGCGGCATCGCGGTGGCCAGCTGGGCACCAGCGGTCGCCCTTCGCTGCGCCGCCATCGTGCTGGTGGAGGGCGTGATCGCGCTCTTCATCACCTATTGGCGGACGATCGACCGCCCCGGTTTCTTTGCATTGGTAGAGGGCGGGCGTGCGGCCATCGTCGTGCTGCTGCTGGCGGCGGCATGGATGGCGGCACCCGCGTTCATTTCAACCGTTCCAGCCTATATGGCGGTGAGGGCCGGCGTCGGCGCCGCCGCCATCCTTCTTGCGGTTGCGGTGATACGGCCGATGGGTCGGGGCACGTCGCAGGACGCGATGGCCGCCGTTCGCTTCGGCTTTCCAATCGTCTGTGCCTCTGTGCTGGTGTCGCTCACCACCACGATCGATCGCTATGCGGTCGCGCATTTCGGCACGCTCGCGGCCATCAGCGGCTATGTCGCGCAGGTCAAGCTGGTCCAGATTCTGGGATCGGCCCTCGCTCCCTTTTTCACTTGGTTCGCGCCGGTCGCGATCCGCCGCCTGCCCGAAGGCGAGGCCGCGCACGGCTTTTTTTCCGGCAGCGTCTATGCCTTCCAGGCGGTGAACGCCTGCGCGACGCTTGGCATGTGGTTTCTCGCGCCGATGCTGTGGCGCCCGCTCTTCGGCGCCCTGCCCTTCGACGCGACGCTCTTTGCCGTCTTGTTGGTCGGCCAGATGATTTTCGCGCTGGGCAATCCGGTGAGCGTCGGCACGCTGCGGCCGGGCAAGACCTGGCAGGCACTGCGCGCAACGATCGTCACGCTGGCCGTCATGGCGGCAGGCTGCCTTGTCCTGGGTAGCCAGTTCGGGCCGACCGGCGTCGCCTGGGGGCGTGCCATCGGCTTTGGCGCCTATACGCTCGTGCTGGGCGCGGGCACGGCGCGGGATCTCGGCATCCGCTTCCCATGGGCGCGCATGGCCGTTTTCTCGATACCGGTCATCGCGATCATCATCGCCACCACGGGGCAGCTTGCGGCGATGAGCCTGTGGGTCGCCCTTCCGGCGATCACGATCGGCTGCCTTGTTGTCCTGGGGATCGCATATCTGCTGCGCCCGAGGACGTAACGCGCCCTAACCGGCACCTACCCGCAAACCGTTCCGCTGACGCTGGGATCGCGTCGCTTCTCCGATCATCACGATCATCACCAGTGGGCCGCTGAGATAGGCGCCGAAGGGCGACTCGGTTGCCGCAAGGCTCAGGTTCAGCGCGGCAAAGCCGGCCAGCATCAACATATAAGGGTCGGTCCCCCTCTCCCGCTGGCCCTGGATGACGATCTTCGACAGCAGAAACAGGAAGAATACGGCCACGGCCAGCCAGCCAAGATCGACGGCAAGCGTGATATAGCCGCTGTGAAGGCTTGGCGCGACGAACCATTTGCCAGCGATGCGCGCGGCATTCATCACCTCGTCGCCGCCGCTCATGCCATAGCCATAGCCGACGGGATGCGTGAATGTGAACGGCAGCGCGCCGGCCCAAAGCCCCGTGCGGCCGGTGAGCGTGATGCTCCGCCCCAGCATCTCCAGAACCATCGCGGCAGCGCCAAGCGCAAGAAGAGAGCCGATGACGAGCGATCCGGCCATGATGAGAAAACTGGCGATATTCGACAGATTCAGGCGGTGGCAGAGCATGTTCTGGAAGATCGCGAGCGCCCCGACGGTCAACGCGACATAGGTGGTCGCCGATCCGGCAAACGCCACGGCGACGACCGCCACCGCCGCAACAGCCAGTCCGACCCAGCGGAAGCCGGTGATCGACGGAGGCGCCATGAACGACAGGATCGCCAGCATCGCCGCAAAGGGCGCAAAGCTGTTCTTGTGGTCGAACAGCCCGCGCCAAAGCCCCAGATGCTCGCCCTTCATCAGCGCATAGTCGACCCCCGCCAGCGCGAGGGCCACCGAGACAAGGAGGATAGCCGACAGGATGATCCAGGTGGCGCGGACGCAGGCGGCAAAACCCAGCCCCCGCACGAGAATGGCGGGCATCAGCACGCATAGCAGCAGGTCGAGCGCACGATGCAATGTCGTGAGCGGATCGATCGACCAGAGCGCCGAGAGCATCGCAAAGATCGCCAGTCCGCCAAGCGGGCTCAGCAGGGCGTAATAGATGGTGGGGAAGAACAGCGTCCGCGCCGCCACATAGAATATGAAGAACAGCTGGCCATAGGTGCCGTCGATCAGCTGGCCATAGTTCATGATCTTCATCACATGCTGCTCGACCGCCACCTGGCTGTCCACCGGCGAGATCACGACATGGACGGCATAGAGCAGGAAGAGCGCCAGTACGCAGCGATCAATAAGCCCGACCACCGCCCTTGTCGAAAGGTGCGCGCGAGCGTTTCTTTCGAACAGCGTCAGATCGGGCGCGCGATGGGCAGCCAGCGCCGCCGCCTCCCTATCCCGCTCATAGACTGCGCGCATCTTTCCCCCACGAACCAGCGGCCTGTCAAACATCGCTATCATCTCGTGGATGAGCAGAAATAGCTATCTTTGAAGTACGCAGAATCGAATTCGCTCATCGTCCCCGAACGAAGGGAACGGCAGCGAATGTAAATTGGCAGATTCTAGTTAACAACTAAGTCAACAGGTCGCGATCATGCTTGAGCGGTGGCGATGAGGCCATCGCGGCTGGCGGGATACCCATGAACGTTCGCATGGCGCAACGTCACTGGATCGCGCAGAACTCGGCCATGGGCTTGTTGCTGGGCTGATATGAGGTATCGAGCGTGCCCGCTTCAGCCCGTCGGCGGAATTCGGCGGCCATGGCCTGATGCATCATGCGCGCGGAGGAATCGGCAGTTGTGACGGCCAACTGCTCATGCATTCTGGCACGCTCGAGACATTCTGCCGCAGTTAGAGCATTCGTCATGAACCCAACTCCTGCTATCCCGACGGACGCAGCACGATGCGATCACATCCCAGTCACCAGCGATCGGACACGACGTGGCCCGCGAAAAAGTCTGCGACGCAAGTTACGCCTTTTGCCGCGTGATGAAAAACGGAATCTTGCACGCTGTCCGCACGACCGAATCCGCAGCTCAATGGAGCCAGTCAGGCCGTGGCTGGATCCGCTGGCTGTTAAGCACCTTGCGCGTCTCGGCATCCACTTCGTTGAGGACGACTTCATAACCCCATAAATTGGCGAGACTTTGCAATACCATGGCAGCATCTGACTGATCCAGGCGCAGGCCGTTTGACACGACATGCTCAAGGATGAGGGCGCGGTCGCCCGCCAGATCGACATCGACGACCTGGATATCAGGCTCCTGCTGCCCGATGTCATATTCGCGCGCCAGCGCCCGGCGGATGCGACGATGGCCGCGTTCGTTATGAATGGCGTCGACGGTCAGGTCCGACTCGCCTTCCTGATCGACGATCTTGAACAACCGCCACCGACGGATCAGGTGGGGACTGAGGAACTGCGCGACAAAGCTCTCGTCGCGATAATTGGCCCAGATGTCCTTGAGGACTCCCATCGTATCGCCAGAGCCGGCAATGCCGCCAAACCATTCCCGATCCTCGTCCGTCGGCCGCTCGCAGATCCGCTGGATGTCGGTCATGATGCCGAAACCCAGCGCATAGGGATTGAAGCCGCCGAACTGCCCGGAGTCATAATTGGGTTGATAGACGACGTTGGTATGCGACTGGATGAACTCCATGAACGCGCCATCGGTGATGAGACCGCGCTCGTGCAGCAATGTCATGATCCGATAATGGGTGAAGGTCGCGGCGCCCTCGTTCATCACCTTGGTCTGGCGTTGCGGATAGAAATATTGGGCGATCAGCCGCACGATCCGCAGGATTTCCCGATGCCAGGGCTCCAGCCGCGGGCCTGACTTTTCCAGGAAATAGAGGATGTTCTCCTGCGGCAGCCCCAGCACCTGCCGCCGTTCGTCATCCTTGACCGTGGAAGCCTTTGCCCCTGTCGGCACGGTGCGCCAGAGATCGTCGTAGATACGGTCCCGATAGGCCTGACGTTCGGCTTCACGCGCCGCCTCGCTCTTCAGGTCTCGCGGCCGGATGCGTGGGTAGCGATGGACGCCCTGGTTCATCAGCGCATGGGCGGCATCCAGCACGCGCTCGACGGCGAGCTGGCCATGGCGCTCCTCGCAACCGGCGATGTAGCGCTTGGCGAATTCGAGATAGTCGAGAATGCCCTCGGCATCGGTCCATTGCTTGAAGACATAATTATTCTTGAAGAAATGATTATGCCCGAAGGCCGCATGGGCGATGACCAGCGTCTGCATCGTCGCGCTGTTTTCCTGCATGATGTAGCTGATGCAAGGGTCGGAATTGATGACCAGTTCATAGGCAAGCCCGCGCAGCCCCTTGCGATAGAGCGCCTCGTTGCTGACGAATTGCTTTCCGAACGACCAATGCTTGTAGAACAGCGGCATGCCGATCGACGAATAGGCATCCAGCATCTGCTCGGCGCTGATGATCTCGATCTGGTTGGGATAGATGTTGAGCTTCATCTCCCCGATCGCGATCGGCTCGATCGCGTCATAGATTCGGTTGATGAGATCGAAATCCCAGTCGCTGCCCTCGAACAGGGGAGGATGCGAAAACCGGCTCATTATGCGCGCCGCCGCTCGGCCGCACGCTGGCGTTGGAACAGCTCGCGGAATACCGGGTAGATTTCGCGGCGATGCCCGACCTTGCGCATCACGAAATGGCCGTGGGCGGCGATGACGGTCGCATAGGCCTGCCACAGGCCGGTCGGCCTTTCTACCACCTCGGCATCGGACACTTCCTCACGACCGACCTCCAGATAGGCGACATATTGGGAGATCGGCAGGATCGCGTTCTGCATGAGGTTCACCACGCGCGCATTGTCGGTCACAAGAGTATCCCCATCGGAGGCCTGCGCGACGTAGATGTTCCAGTCGTCTGGGGGATATCGCTCGGCAACGACCTCCATCAGCTTTTCCAGGGCGCTCGAAACCAGCGTCCCGCCCGTGACCGTGCTGTAGAAAAAGGTCTGTTCGTCGACTTCCGCCGCCTTGTCCGTGTGATGGATGAACACGATTTCGACATGCTCGTAGCAGCGCGTCAGGAACAGATGGAGCAGCGCGAAGAAGCGCTTGGCGAGATCCTTCATATGCTCGTTCATGGATCCCGAGACATCCATCAGGCAAAACATCACCGCTTGCGCGACGGGCCGCGGCACGGATTCGAAGCGGCGGTAGCGCAGGTCGACGGGGTCGATATAGGCGATCAGGTTCCGGCGGCGGGTGACATGTGCATGCTCCTCGCGCAGCCGCGCAAGCCGATCGACGTCATCTGGCAACGGCTGCTCGCGCGCTTCGATGTCCGCAATCTCCTGCTCGATTTTCCTGAGATCCGCGCTGCTCGGCCGCTTCAGCGCAATGCGACGCGACATCGCCTTCTGCATGGTTCGGGGCACGGACAGGTTTGAAGGGTTGCCGGCGGTGGAATAGCCCGCGCGCCTGATCCCTTCGACATCACCCCCGATCAGGCGACGTTTGGCGAGGTCCGGCAGTTCGAGATCGTCCAGGAAAAGATCCAGAAACTCCTCTCGGGTGAGCACGAACTGGAAATCATCCTCCCCCTCGCCATCCCCCGAACTCGTCCCGCTCCCAGATCCGGCGCCCGGACGCTTGATCCTGTCGCCTTCAAGATAATCGCGGTTGCCGGGAAACACCCGCTCGCGATTGCCGCCCTGCCCCGCCCGATGCAGCGTCGGCTCGTGGATCGCGTCGCGGCGGATGGATATCTTGCCCTCCCTGTCCAGATCGCGGATGCTGCGATCCTTCAGCGTCTCTCGCACTGCCTGCTGCACATAAGCCCTTGCCCGCCGCAAGAAACGCTGCCGGTTGACCAGGCTCTTCCCTCCAGGGTTCAGACGTCGATCAACAATGTGCATGTCGGCTGGTGCGCCTCCACTATCCTGCCTGCTTCACCCTGATATACCATTCGACCAGTCGGCGGACCTGGCGCTCCGTATAGCCGCGCTCGATCATCCGTTCGACGAACTCGTCATGCTTGTTCGCCGTCTCTCCGTCCTTCTTGGAGCCGAAGCTGATGACGGGCAGCAAATCCTCGACCTGGCTGAACATCCGCTTTTCGATGACCTCGCGAATCTTCTCATAGGACGTCCATGACGGATTGCGGCCATCGTTGCTTGCGCGCATGCGCAGCGCGAATTTCACCACCTCGTTTCGGAAATCCTTGGGATTGGCGATCCCGGCGGGCTTTTCCGTCTTCGAGAGTTCCTGATTGATCACTTCGCGATCGAGCAGTTGGCCGGTGTCCGGATCCTTGAAATCCAGATCCTCGATCCAGGCATCGGCATAGGCCACATAGCGATCGAACAGGTTCTGGCCGTAATCGTTATAGGATTCCAGATAGGCCTTCTGGATCTCGTTGCCGATGAACTCGGCATAGCGCGGCGCCAACTCGCCCTTGATAAACTCAAGATAGCGGGCCTCGACCTCGGCGGGAAACTGCTCCTGCCGGACCATCCCCTCCAGCACATACATCAGGTGGACCGGATCGGCCGCGATCTCGCTGGTGTCATGGTTGAAGGTCGCCGACAGCGCCTTGAAGGCGAAGCGGGTCGATATGCCCGACATGCCCTCGTCCACGCCGCCGGCATCACGATATTCCTGCATGCTCTTCGCCCGCGGGTCGATCTCGCGCAGCATTTCGCCATCATAGACCCGCATCTTGGAATAGAGGCTGCTGTTCTCATGTTCCCGCAGCCGGGTCAGCACCGAAAATCGCGCCAGCATGTCCAGCGTGCCCGGCGCACAGGGCGCCTTGCTCAGGTCGGATTCGCGCACCAGCTTCTCGTACACGTGCCGCTCTTCGGTCGCCTGCAGGCTGTAGGGCACCTTGATGACATAGATGCGGTCGATAAAGGCTTCGTTATTCTTGTTGTTCTTGAAATTCTGCCATTCGGACTCGTTGGAATGCGCCATGACGATCCCTGAGAAGGGGATGGCGCCGATATTCTCGGTCCCGATATAATTGCCCTCCTGCGTCGCCGTGAGCAGCGGGTGGAGCATCTTGATCGGCGCCTTGAACATCTCGACAAATTCCAGGATGCCCTGATTGGCCCGGTTGAGGCCACCCGAATAGCTGTAGGCATCGGGATCATTCTGGGAGAGCATCTCCAGCTTGCGGATGTCGACCTTGCCGACCAGCGAGGAGATGTCCTGGTTGTTCTCGTCGCCCGGCTCGGTCTTCGAAATGGCGATCTGGCGCATCCGCGAGGGCATCAGTCGGACGACGGAGAAGCGGGAAATGTCCCCTCCGAACTCGTCGAGACGCTTGCGGCACCATGGGCTGATCAGGCCGGTCAGCCGGCGGCGCGGAATGCCATAGAGATCCTCGATTAGCACGCCGTGCGTCTCGGGATCGAACAGCGCGAGCGGGCTCTCGAAGATGGGGCTGATCTCCTCGCCGGCCTTGAGCGCATAGATGGGATGCACCTCCATCAGCGACTTCAATCGTTCGGCAAGCGAGGATTTGCCGCCGCCCACGGGGCCGAGCAGATAGAGGATCTGCTTGCGCTCCTCCAACCCCTGCGAGGCATGGCGCAGGAAGCTGACGATATGCTCGATTGTCCCTTCCATGCCGTAGAAGTTCGCGAATGTCGGATACCGCCGGATCGTGCGGTTCATGAAGATACGGCCGAGCCGTTGATCGCGCGCCGTATCTATGATGGTCGGCTCGCCGATCGCGGCAAGCAGCCGCTCCGATGCCGAGGCGTGCATCAGCGGATCGTCACGGCATCCCAGCAGATAGTCTTCGACAGACATCTCGGCCTGACGCCGATCGTCGAACTTCTGCATGAAACTGGAAAACAGTTCATTTTTCGTCACTAACCGACTCCCGCATCAGCAGTCGCCACCCAAAGAAATATATTCCGATCCGGTCTGTAATGACAGTGCCATCGGGCCACAGTTTCGGGAAATTATGCTGCTTGTCCAAAATCGGCGCACAGCGGGGGCATCAGCGGTGCCCGCCATGGATGGTCTCAGCCTCGCAGAAACGGCGCGCCCATTTCTTTTTTTCCGGGGGCAGATATGACGGCCTGCACGCGGAAAATCGCGGCAATCATTGGGAATAGATCGCCTTCTACGGCAATATGAAGCGAAGGCTGGATTATGATCCGGTCCGACTGGGACGGATCATAATCCATGTCATTCGGTCTTTTCAGGGCGCGATGAAGTACCCCGCCACAGGCATTATTTTTTCACTGACACCCATATTTCCACTGGCGCCGCGAACTGCCCCGGTGCGGGCTTGCCGACATTGATGCGCTCGGCCGTCGCACGCTGGCCGTTCTCCAGAACGAAGGTGATCCATGGCTTGGGCATGCGCCCGAACGTCATCTTCTGAATGGGCTGACCGGTTGCGGTGTTCATGATGGTGGCTACGATACTCATCGGGCGCGGATAGCGAGGCATCCCCCATCCCGTCCATCCGCCGAATCAGATTAATTTCCCGGCCGGAAGCTGAGGCGCCTTTCTATGCCGAAGCGCCTCCGGCTGCGGCCCTGTGCATGCTTGCTCTGTTCATGGGGTCTTCGCACATGCCGCCGCGATGCTGGCCTTGAGATGCCCCTGACGGAAGGGCTTGGACAGGCGCACCACATCCGGCGCGATCAGGTCTATGCCTTCATAGCCCGAGATGATGAGGATCGCGATTTTGGGATGATCGACCCGCAATCTGAGCGCAAGTTCCGCGCCCGTCATGCCCGGCATGATATGATCGGTGATCACGATGTCCGGGCGGAACCCCTCGTCAAGCATGGCGATGGCCAATCCTGCATCGGCAAATTCCGTGACATCATAGCCGAGGTCGGCCAGCATTTCCCTCGTGCTGCTTCTTACCAGGACATTATCGTCAATCAGGAAGACCTTGCCCTGGCTGATCTCGCCCTCGCCCTCCTGTTGCGTGTCCTTGGCAGGCGATGCCGCGTCGGATGCCTGCGAAACCGGCAGCCAGAGATTGACCTTAGTCCCCTTCCCCGCCTGACTCTCGATATTCAGCGCGCCGCCCAACTGCCCCGCCAGTCCATGGACCATGGACAGGCCAAGCCCCGTCCCATGTCCTGCCGGCTTGGTCGTGAAGAAGGGCTCCGTCGCCGCCGCCTTGGTCGCGGCGTCCATGCCGATGCCGGTATCGGCGATCGTGAAACGAACGAAGGTTCCCGGCGCCAGCTGGGAGGGGAGATCGCTATCGACCGCCGCGGCGGAGAGAGTAAGCGTTCCGCCCTGGAGCATCGCGTCCCTGGCATTCACGACAAGGTTGAGGACCGCCAGTTCCATCTGATGCCGGTCCGCATGGATGGCAGGAAGATTTCCCGCCAGATCCATGACAAGACTGATGCGCGGGCCGATCGTACTGCGAAGCAGTGCTCGCATATTGGTCAGAAGATCGGCGAGGTCGAAGGTCGTCCGTGTCAAGGGCTGGCGACGCGCGAACATGAGCAACCGCTGGACGAGCGTCTGGGCGTTTTCCGCCGCCTCCATCGCGACAGAAGCGCTGCGCATGACGGCATCCGCCGATGCTCGCCCCGCCAGCACCAGGTCCAGCCCGGCCATGATCGGCGAAAGCAGATTGTTGAAGTCATGGGCGACATTGCCGGTCAACTGGCCCACGATTTCCATCTTCTGGATCTGGCGCAGCGTCTCCTGCGTGTTTTCCAGTTCGGCCGTCCGCTCGCGCACCCGCTGTTCCAATTGTCCGTTCAGCGCTTCCAGCGAAGAGAACAGACGGCCGTTCTCAAGTGACGTGGACGCGGCGCGGGCAAGGGCCTCCAGCAGGGAGATCTGGCTGGCGATCGGCCGGCCGACGTCCGACCAATAGGCGCCCACCGCAGCGACAGCATCCGGGCGGCCGATGGGCACCATCAGCATGCTGCGCACGAAGGTCTGGCGATAGGCATCCTGCGGCACCCGGCGATCGATAAACACATCCGGTATCGACGCGGTCTCGCCATGGCGCATCGCCCATCCCGAAACACAGGTTTCGGCGGGAAAGCGTTGACCCGCCCATAGCGGCTCCATCGCGTCCTCCGCGATATAATGGCATTGCTCGCCGTCGCGCAGGACGATGGCGATACCATCTGCCCCCACGATCCGCCGCGCGGAAGATCGCAATATCTCTACGATGTCATCCAGATTTCGCGCGCCTGACAGGCTCTCTATCGCTTCTGCTGCACGTGCCCAGCGCGCTACCAGCGCTTTTTCCTCTGACCTGGAAGTGATCTGAGAGAGGGTATCCATAATAGCACCTCGAAACGCGATCACCATATCCTATTGAATCTGGACGTTATTGCAACGCATCTATTCATCCTTCATCCACCCCTCGGCGTAGACTGGCATTTCTTTCAGGAAGAATTGAAATGCGCGCCATGTCGTCATGACGCCGGCGCGCGACGCGGGAGCCGTGGACTCCGGCCTGCCCCCTCCCATCCACCGGGGACAAGTGAACGCTGAATCACGGGTTCAGCGCCCCGAATAGATATGCTCCAGCACCATCGCCGCCGCGCCACGGGCATATATCCCGTGGTCCGGGTGCTTGAAGTGGATCCGCGTTCGACGGCGGAGCGAAGGAAAGACATTCTCTTCCAGAGATTTGAAGAAATATGTGCGCAGAACGTCCAGATATTCGACAGAAGGCCCCAGGATCACGATCGCTTCGGGATCCTGCATGGTAATGTGGTTCGCCACAGCAATGCCGAGATAGTGGCATGACTGCTGTAAAATCGCCTCTATCCTTGTGTCGCCGGTTAGATGCCGCTGCATCAAATGCTCGAAACAGGGGCGCATGTCGGGGATGTCGGGGATCGGCTCGCCAAGCGCTTCACAGCATTGTTCGACGATCGCGCTGATCGAACTGTGCGCCTGCAGGCATCCTCGGCCGCCACAGTGACAATGTCTGCCGGTATCGGGCATGATTTTGACATGGCCGAATTCGGATTCGATGCCATGCGCGCCCGTCACCAGATGACCGCCCTTGTACAGCGCTGCACCGATGCCCAGATCCACGAGGATCAGGGTAAATTCATCGGCCGCCCCATCACCGAACCAGTGCTCTGCGCGCGCAAGCAGGTTGGTGTTATTGTCGACAAAGGTCTGGATGCCGACAGCTTCCTTGACGATTGCGGCAAAGTCGCATGGTCCCGGATCGAAGGTGGCCATACATTCCACGACACCTGCCCTATTGTCGACGACCGCTGGAAGGCCGATCCCCACGCGATAAATGGCCTCCCGCGCAATCGGGCTTTCATCCAGTGCCCGGTTGAGCGCATCAGCGAACTGCCCGGCCAGATCAGCCAGTCGCGTCGTCGGCGCCAGCCTGGACGAAAACCTCGCCATGCTTTCGCCGCGCAGGTTGACGATCTCGACGACCAGATCGCCCTCGGTCGTCGCAGTCGATCCGATGACATATCTGCCTGCGGGGTTGAGCCGCAGATTGACGCGGGGACGACCGAGCGTCTTCGATATGACCTTTTCCTCGATCACTAGTCCCCGCCGAACGAGATCTGCGGTGATCGCCGTAATCGTGCCACCCGTAAGACCGGTCAGGCCGACCAGATCTGTGCGAGCGACAGGCTCGCTTGCGCGCAGCTTCTTGAGCAGCAACAGCCGGTTATATTCCTGATCCGAGAGTCTCATGGGGCTCCTTCTATCAGATCGCCGAGGCCTGCAACCATCGCCGCGACGTTTAATTTAGTTGATAAAATAACATGAGATGACGGCTCTGCCTTGATGTGTAACTTGATAGTGGTGGGAAGCGCCTCCCGATTGTCGGCGCGGGCCATTGGCACATTGAAGTGCAAGGCGACCTGGCGTCAGTCCGAAGGCGCCGCATCAGAGGAGAGGCTATGAAAGGACATCATGTTCCATGCGCCTTTGCGCACTACTGGGCGCTTCCAAGGCAGCGTTCCTGATCGTGCCGGGCCGTGCGCAAACGTCGTCCGCTGCCGGGCAGCAAGGGCGCCAGAGCGAAATCCAGGACATCATCGTCCCGGCCCGGCCAGCGCCGGACCAATGCCACCAAACAGCCTTGCGCAAGGAGCCATGAAGAGATGGAGAACGCTGCATCACCCCTTCGGGGACGTCGGAAGGGCCGCCTCCTTGTTCTCATGCCAGCCATGGGGGCATCGCTGACCGCCATCGTCGCCCAGGGCGCTGCCGCCGGCACCGCCGCCCAGACCAGCACTGCGCGCGATACGGCGCCCAATACCGCGGCCAAAAGCGCGCCCGCCCCTGACCCGACCTTCGCGCAACCCTATGTCGACATCGACGAATGGCGCGACGCACCGGTCCGGCACCGCTATCTCCATGGCGGCTTCAAGGGCACCGACACCCGCTTTTCCTTCTATTTCCCGCCCAAGGCGCAATATCAGGGGCGCTTCTTCCAGCATTTCACCCCTGCGCCGGACAATGAGAACCTGGCCCAGCGCCCCACCTCGCCCGCCAATGACAAGATCAGCTTCTCGATCGCGAGCGGCGGCTATTTCGTCGAAACCAATGGCGGCGGCCCCGCCGTGGCCGGCTTCGGGTCCAAGGATCCCACGATCGGCGCCTACCGCGCCAATGCGGCGGCCGCGCAATATTCGCGTGTCATCGCCTTGCAGATGTATGGCGGCAAGCGCCCCTATGGCTATGCCTATGGCGGCAGCGGCGGCGCCTATCGCACGGTCGGATCGATGGAGAATACCCGCGGAGTGTGGGACGGCGCGGTGCCGCATGTGCTGGGCTCCAGCATGGCGATCCCCAACAGCTTCACCATCCGCATGCACGCCATGCGCCTGCTCAATGACAAGTTCCCGCAAATTGTCGATGCGATGGAGCCGGGCGGGAGCGGCGATCCCTATGCCGGGCTGAACGCGGAGCAGGCGTCGGCCCTGCGCGAAGTGACGCGCATGGGCTTTCCGCTGCAATCCTGGTTCGGGTGGAAGACGATGGGCATCCATGGCTTTGCCGCGCTCTATGGCGGCGTGGTGATGGCGGACCCTGGATATTTCACCGATTTCTGGACGAAGCCGGGCTATTTGGGCTTCGATCACCCGGAAAGCTTCACCGGCTATCGCCTGCAGCACAAGGCCACGATCTCCGCACCGATCACCGCTGCGCAGGCCGCGCGCGAAAAGCTGAATACCAGCGTGACGAGCGGCAAGGTGGAGGGCAATGTCGATGACAGCTTTGCCGCCTTGCAGGGCAAGGAAGCGCAATATGTCGTCGCGGTCCGGCTGTCCTCGGCCCCGCCGGACGTGCAGTTCCTGGGGGGCGACCTGATCGTCATGTCGGGCGCGGCCAAGGGCGCAAGGCTGACGCTCAGCCGGATCCAGGGCGACATCGCGATTTTCGGCATCGTCGATCCCACCGTCGCCGCAAAGCTCGCTGCAGGGGACGAGGTTCAGGTCGACAACAGCAATTTCCTGGCCGCGCAGACCTATCATCGCCATCAGATGCCAGGCCCGGAATTCAAGGTGTGGGACCAGTTCCGGAGCGCCGACGGCAAGCCGCTCTACCCTCAGCGCCCGATGCTGCTGGGGCCGATCTTCACGCAGGCCACGGCCGGCTCAGTCCCCGAGGGCAATTTCGAGGGCAAGATGATCCTGGTGGAATCGCTGTGGGACCGCGAGGCCTATCCATGGTCGGCCGACTGGTATCGGGCGCGGGTGGAAAAGCATTTCGGGACTGCGGCCAAGGCCGACGATCATTTCCGGCTCTGGTACACCGACCACGCCCTGCATGGCGACAGCGACACGCAAGAGGATGCTACCCATACCGTCAGCTATGTCCCGGTGCTCAACCAGGCCCTGCGAGACCTTGCCCAATGGGTGGAAAAGGGTATCGCGCCGCCCGCCTCCACTAGCTACCGCTATGATGACGGGCAGATCATCGTTCCCGCGACGGCCGCCGAGCGCCATGGCATCCAGCCGGTGGTGACGCTCAAGGCCAATGGTGCCGCGCGCGCGGAGATCGCTGCAGGGCAGACCGTCACCTTCAACGGAACCATCGAAGTGCCGCCCGGCACCGGCACGGTGATCGCCGCCGAATGGGATTTCGAGGGCGCCGGCGCCTTCGCCGTTACCTCGCCGTTGAAGCGCGGGCTCAAGGTCGCGTCGGTCACGATCACGCACAGGTTCGACAAGCCCGGCACCTATTTCCCGGCGCTGCGCGGCATCTCCCAGCGGCAGGGCGACGCGAAGACGGCCTTCGGTCGCATCCAGAATCTCGGCCGGGTCCGGGTCGTCGTGAAATAAACGTCCCGAAGGGCGGATGGCGAAAATGATCTCCGCCATCCGCCCTTCGCAGCCTCAATGAAAATCCCGTGATCTGGGCATGATGCGCACATCGCGCGGATGGCGGCCGCGGGGATATTGGGGGTGCCGCAATTCGTCGGCGCGGGCGAGGTCGATGTCCGTGGGGCGGCCGCCGGAAAGCCGCTCCAGTTCTGCCGTGCGATCATGCACGCGGCTCGCCATCAGGTGGACCACGCCTTCCTTGCTCCGCTGCACCTCCCCCTCCACCACCATCAGGCGGGAGGCCATGACCGGCCGGCGCTGCATCTCGAAGAGCCGCGCCCACAGCAGGATGTTGGTGATGCCGGTTTCATCCTCGATGGTGATGAAGATCGCATTGCCCTTGCCCGGCCGCTGGCGCACCAGCACGACCCCCGCCGTGCGGACCCGCATGCCGTTCTTCGCCGCCGTCGTCTCCGCGCAACTGAGCACGCCCTCGGCGCGGAAGACGGGGCGCAGGAACTGCATCGGATGCCCCTTCAGCGACAGGCGAGTCACCTGATAGTCGGCGGCGACATGCTCGGCGAGCGGCATAGCGGGGAGCGCCGCATCCGGCTCTGGCCCAAGTTCCCGCGCGGCTTCATCCCGCTGCCGGGCGGCGGCGAATAGCGGCAGTTCGCCCGACGGCGTGCGCCGCGCCTCCCACAAGGCCGTGCGCCTGTCCCGCCCCAGCGAACGGCAGGCATCGGCATCGGCAAGCAGGCGAAGCGCACGGGCGGGCAGGCTCGCCCGGCGGGCCAGATCCTCGATATCGGCGAAGGCGCCCTCGCCCCGCGCCAGGACGATCGCATCTGCCCAGGCTTCGCGGAAACCGTCGATCTGGCGGAAGCCAAGGCGCAGCGCCATGCCGCCGGGGACGCCGGGGGCGGGATCGACGCCATTGTCCCATGCGCTGCCATTCACGTCCGCCGCAGCGACAGGAACCCCATGCTCGCGGGCATCGCGCACGATCTGCGCCGGGGCATAGAAGCCCATGGGCTGCGAATTGAGCAGCGCGCAGGCGAAGATCGCCGGGTGATGGCATTTGATCCAGGCGGAGACATAGACGAGCCGCGCGAAAGACAAGGCATGGCTTTCGGGGAAGCCATAGCTGCCGAAGCCCTCGATCTGCTTGTAGCAGCGCTCGGCGAAATCGCGCTCATAGCCTCGCGCGGTCATGCCGTTGATCAGCTTGTCGTGCAGGCGGTCGATCGTGCCGAGATTGCGGAAGGTCGCCATCGCCCGGCGCAACTGGTTCGCCTCCGCATCCGTAAAGCCCGCCGCGACGATGGCGAGCTTCATCGCCTGCTCCTGGAACAGCGGCACGCCCTTGGTCTTGTGCAATATCGCCCACAATTCATCCTTGGGGCCATGTTCGAGTGAAGGCGCGGGATAGATGACCTTCTCCTCGCCGCAGCGCCGGCGCAGATAGGGATGCACCATGTCGCCCTCGATCGGGCCGGGGCGGACGATCGCGACCTGGATGGTGAGATCATAGAGGGTACGGGGCTTGAGGCGTGGCAGCATGTTGATCTGCGCCCGGCTTTCCACCTGGAACACGCCGATGCTGTCGCCCCTGCACAGCATGTCATAGACATGCTCGTCCACGGAATCGATGTCGACCGTCAGCTGGTGATCGCCCAGCCCATGGTCGCGCATCAGGTCGAACGCCTTGCGGATGCAGGTGAGCATGCCGAGCGCGAGGATATCCACCTTCATCAGGCCGAGCGCGTCGATATCGTCCTTGTCCCATTCGATATGGCTGCGATCCTTCATGGCGCCATTGTGGATGGGCACGGTCTCGTCGAGACGGTCCTGCGTCAGCACGAAGCCGCCGACATGCTGGGAGAGGTGCCGGGGAAAGGGCTTGCACAGAAGCTGGTCGACCAGCGCCCGCAACCGCGCGATTTCCGGATTGTCGAGGTCGAAGCCCGCCTCCGTGATCCGCCTGTCGCCCAGATCGCCGGAATAGCTGCCCCAAACGGTGCTGGCCATGCGGGCGGGAATATCCTCGCTCAGGCCCAGCGCCTTGGCGACCTCCCGCACGGCGCTGCGCGAACGATAATGGATGACGGTCGCGGCGATGCCCGCGCGGTGGCGGCCATAGCGTTCATAGATATATTGCATCACCTCCTCGCGCCGCTCATGCTCGAAATCGACGTCGATATCGGGCGGCTCCTTGCGCTCTTCCGAGACGAAGCGCGAAAAGAGCAGGTCGTTCTGCATCGGATCGACGGAGGTGACGCCCAGCAGGAAGCAGACCGCCGAATTGGCGGCGGAGCCCCGCCCCTGGCAGAGGATGGGCGGTGTGCGCGTGCGGGCGAAGCGGACGATATCGTGCACGGTCAGGAAATAATAGGCAAAGCCGTTTCTGCCGATGAAGGCGAGTTCATGCTCCACCGTCCGCACCAGCTTTTCCGGCAGGTCGGGGCCATGCCGCTCATGCGCCGCCGCCCAGGTGAGATGGGCGAGCCAGTCTTGTGGCGTCCAGCCTTTCGGCACCGGCTCGTGCGGATATTCATAGCGCAGGTCGCCCAGGTCGAAGCGGATCATCGCCAGCAGGCGCAGGCTTTCGGCCACCGCATCGGGATAAAGGGCAAAGATGCGGGCGATCTCCGCCGGCGACTTCAGATGCCGCTCGCCATTGGCATGCAGGCGCAGGCCCGCCTCGCCGATGGTCGTGCCTTCCCTGATGCAGGTCAGCACATCATGCAGCGGCCGGTTTTCCGGCGTAGCGTAGAGCGCGTCATTGGTCGCCAGCAGCGGCACGCCCTGCCCCTTGGCGATGGCCGCCAGCAGCGCGATCCGCCGCCGGTCGCATCCGCCATAGCCATGGGCCACGCCCAGCCACAGCCGGCCCGCGATCCTCCCATGCAGGCGGCGCAGGGTTTCCGCCACATCGTCCGGCGGGGCGGACGCCACCAGCCTTGGTCCTGTCGCCGCCTGTTCCGCGAAGTCATAGGCCAGCGGATCGCCGTGCACCTGCTCATCGACCGCCGTCGAATAGGGCAGCACGATCAGCAGCAGGTCGTCCAGATGCGCGAGAAGATCATCGAAGCGCAGGATGCATCCGCCCTTTACCGCCGCCAGATTGCCGCGCGTCAGCAGCCGGGTCAGCTGCCCCCATCCGCCGCGCGTGGCCGGATAGGCGATGATGTCCGGCGTGCCGTCGACAAAGACCAGCCGGGCGCCCGTCACCAGCCGAAGCTCCGGGATGCAGGCAGCTTCCTCATCCTCGCTGAGCACGGCGTCCTTGCCGTCACGCGCCTGTTTTTCTTCCAGCAGCGCCGCCTGGGCCGCCTGCCTGATCTTCCCGAGCGCCGACCATGCCCGCACCACCCCCGCCACGCTGTTGCGATCGGCGATGCCCAGCCCCCTGCAGCCAAGGGCAATCGCGCGGCAGACCATGTCCTCGGCATGGGAGGCCCCGCGCAGGAAGGAGAAATTGGTGGCCGCCACCAGTTCGGCGAAAGGCGGAGCGTTCGGGCGCGGCGCATTCGGGCGCGGATCACGTCCTGACGATCCTGCCCCGGACCCACCCCCCTTTTCCTGCCGGTCCCGCTCGCGCGGATCGGCGGATCGGGGCCTGGCCGGGTCCGGGCCTTTGCCTCGCCCGCTCATGCGAACAGGCCGTGGAGATACCAGTGCGGGTTCACCGCCTCGCTGCCATAGAGCCCGTCGCGATAGATCCAGAAGCGGCGGCCGCGCACATCCTCGACGCGGAAATAATCGCGGGTGTGCCCCGCCCCGCCATCCAGCGCGCCATCGGGCGCGGTCCACCATTCGGGCGCGATCCGTTCCGGCCCCTCGAAGCGAGTCACCTCATGCAGGGCGCGGCGCCAGCGGAAGCGGTGGGGCGGGCCGTCGGGCACCTCGGCCAGCACGTCGATCGGCTGGGGCGGATCGAAAAGCTGGATCGGGCGCAGCGGCGGATCGCCGGGCTCTTCCCGTGCCGGCCAGGGCGCAGGTGTGCGGGTCTCGACGGCGGGAAGCGCCAGCTGCGCCTGTTCCGGGATATGGCTGCCCTGCGGCACGAGGCGCTGGATACGTCGTCGCCCCGCGCGGATGCTGAGGCGATCGACCAGCGCGGCGACGCTCTCCTCCCGCTTCGCCGCGCCCCCTTCCAGCGCAAGCTGGCTGGGCGCGAGGGCTTCGGCCGCCGGCACGGAAAGGCGCAGCATGTCGAAGCCGAAGCCGGGATCGAGCGGGTCGCTGAGGCTGTCGATCCTTTCATGCAGCAGCCGCATGATCGAGGGCGGATCGCGCAGCGGCAGGCTGCTCTCGGCGCGCAGCGGAAAGGCGAGGCCATCACTGCGAAAGAACAGCGCGGCAAAGCGCCGCCCGCCCAGCCCGCGTTCGGCAAGCTGTTCGCACGCCTCTTCGACCAGCCCCTCCATCGCCTTGAGCGCATAGGCGGTGCTGCCCACCGGCTCGGCAAAGCGGCGTTCGACAAGGATCGAAGGCACGGCGCGGCGCGGATCGAGCGGGCGGGCCGCGGTGCCGAGCAACCGTTCCAGCGCCGTCACCGCCTCCGCCCCGAAACGCGCCGCAAGCACGGAGGCCGGCCGCGAGGCGAGATCGCCGATGCTGCGCAGGCCCGCCCGGCGCAGCGCCACTTCCGCCTCATCCTCCAGCCGCAGCGCCGCGACCGGCAGGCGCAGGATCGCTGCCGTCTCGTCTGGCGCGGAGGCCCCGGCATGGCGGGCAAGGGCGTGGGCAGCCTCCGGCGTGCCGGCACGGGCATGGCGCACGAGGATGCCGCGCTGGCTGAAGCGCTCCACCACCGCGTCGGCCATCGCCGCTTCGCCCCCCCACAGATGCGCGCAGCCGCCAATGTCGAGCATCAGGCCATGCGGCCAATCCAGCGCCGCGATCGGCGTATAGCGACCGCACCCGTCGCACAGCCGCTCCAGCCAGTCCTGATCGGCATGGGGATCGTCATCGAACACGCGCAGCTCCGGCACCTGCGCCCGCGCATCCGCCAGCGTCAGGCCGGACGCAAGGCCCAGCGCCAGCGCATCGGCATCGGCGGCGGACAGGCGCATGGCCCCGCGTATTTTCTCCACCATGATGGCCGGCGCGTGATGAGCGCCCACGCCACCCCAGAGTTCAGGCCGCGCGATCCGCAGGCGATCGAACGGCAGAAAGGGGAACCACAGCGCCAGATAGCGACGCTCCCCCGCCTCCTGCGGCTCTTCCCGCTGCTCCTGCTGCGTCATCGCCTCCGGCAGGGTCCATGCCATGTCCATATGTTCCGTCCCGTCCGTTCTCGCCTGCTCCCCACTCCACGAATTGCCCCCGTGCGCCCTCCCACATGATCCGCCACGCCATGCCATCGCGTCCGGCACGGCGGCGGAGCAGGGTGATGTCGAAGGCGCTCATTCCCGGTGCATTGCCCGGCAACGGCACCGAGGGCGCAGCATGTACCCGCCACCGGGTCTCGGCGGCACTGGGCGCGGGCTCCGCCCCGTTCATCAGCAGGATAGCCATGACGCCGGACTCCTCCGCCGCCAGCGCCAGCCGGCGGCTTGCCGTCAGGTCGAGCAGCCGGGGCATGCCCCAGCATTCCATCACCAATGCGCCCAGTTCCGGGCAACGCAGCGCATCGACGGCGGCGCGCAGCAGCATCGCCTCGTCGGCCATTGTACCGAGCAGCATGTCGGCCGGGTCCATCCCCAGTTCCACAAGCCCGGGGCCATAGGGCATCCCGCCCATGCGCGATGCGCCTGCGGTGCGCAGCCAGAGCACCGGCCGCATGACCGCCCCACTCACTTCGCCATCGTCACCCGCCTCCCGCGCTGCCAGCCGCGCCAGCATCAGGCCAAAGGCGCTGCCCGCCCCGGCATCTTCCACGCCGCCGCCAAACAGTTCATGCACGCATCCACGCGCAAAGCCGCCCCCCAACGCCGCGTCCAATGCCGCATGGCCCGTGGGCACCCGCCCGCGTGCTTCCACAGGCCGGGACGTTTCCAGCGCAGCAATCCGCTGGCGAAGCGTGGTAAGAGGATCAAGCGACTCGCGCACCGTGACATGTTCCTGTTTTGTTCTATTTTGTTCTTTGTTTGAGGGCTGTCAAGGTAGACAAGCGGAAGCCCATCTCGATGCGCTTAGTCGATAATTGGGGGTGAAATGGATACGATTGCCCAACGAGTGAATGATTATATCACGAAAGAACGACCACGGGCGTTTTGTGACGACTGCATTTCAGATGCTCTGCAACTATCTCGACGCCAACAATCCGCGCGCGTGACAGGCGCACTGGAGACCACCAGCGATTTCGTGCGCGAAGAAAATGAATGCGCGTCCTGTGGTTCAATTAAGAAGGTAATCCGTCGAGCCTAAAAACGCAGCGAGGATGCGACCGAGGCAGACGCCCCCGCTTGAGCTTCCCGCGCCCCTGCCCTAAAGCCTGCGCTCATGCCTGATCCCCATTCGACACTCGCTCTCGCCGGCCAGACCGGCGACCTGACCGGGAGGGCGCTGTTTCCGCATCGCCATCTCCTCGCCATCGCCCCGCTCAAGCCTTGGGAAATCCGTTTCCTGCTGGACGAGGCCGAGCATTGGGTGGCGGTGAACCGCAGCGGCGCGCGCAAGCATGAGGCGCGGCTGGACGGGCTGACGCAGATCAACGCTTTTTTCGAGAACAGCACTCGCACGCTGCTCTCCTTCGAGATCGCGGGCAAGCGGCTGGGCGCCGACGTGGTCAACATGCACGCCGCGACATCGAGCGTGAAGAAGGGCGAGACGCTGATCGACACGGCGATGACGCTCAACGCCATGCGCGCCGACGTGATCGTCATCCGCCATGGCAGTTCGGGCGCGGTGCGGCTGATCGCGGACAAGGTCGACTGCCCGGTGCTGAACGCGGGCGACGGCTGGCATGAGCATCCCACGCAGGCGCTGCTCGACGCGCTGACCATCCGCCGCCGCAAGGGGAGCTTCGAGGGACTGATCGTCGCCATCTGCGGCGATGTGCTGCACAGCCGCGTGGCGCGATCCAACATGCTGTGCCTTGCCGCGCTGGGCGCGCAGGTGCGCGTGATTGCGCCGCCCACGCTGATGCCCGACGCGGTCGAGATGATGGGCGCCACGCCCTTCACCAAGATGGACGAGGGGCTGGACGGCGCCGATGTCGTGATGATGCTGCGCCTGCAGAATGAGCGGATGGACGGGGCCTTCATCCCCTCCCCGCGTGAATATCACATGCTGTACGGGTTGACGCCCGAGCGATTGGCGAAGGCCAAGCCCGATGTGCTGGTGATGCACCCCGGCCCGATGAACCGGGGCGTGGAAATCTCCAGCATCGTCGCCGACCACCCGGAGCGGTCCGCGATCACCGAACAGGTGGAAATGGGTGTCGCCGTGCGCATGGCCTGCCTGGACGTGCTGACCCGAAGCGCCCGCGGCGTGGAGGGCTGGGCATGAACTTCTCGTCCCCCGACACCCAAGTCCTCTTCCCGTTCGTCCCCGGATCATGTCCGGGGCAGGCTCTGAGCCTGTCGAAGGACTGCACTTCACCTCAAAAGAAAGAACGGGGCTTCGACACGCTCAGCCCGAACGGTTTTTCTAAAGCGGGAGCCATGCAATGACCCGCCTTGCCATCACCAACGCCCGCATCGCCGATCCCGCCGCCAGCGACCTCGCCCCCGGCACGATCCTGATCGAGGGCGACAAGATCGTCGCATCCGGCGCCGTCGATATTCCCTCGGGCGCCGAGACGATCGACGCCGCCGGGTTGATCGTAGCCCCCGGCATCGTCGATCTGGGCGTATTCAGTACGGACAAGCCTGCCTTCCACTTCGGCGGCATCACCCGCGCCGCGCTGATGCCCGACCAGTCGTCGCTGCTGGACGACGCCGGCCTCATCCGACAGGCGACGCGCGCGGGCAAGCCCGATTTCTGGGTGCATCCCATCGCCGCCGCCACGCGCGGCCTCGCCGGCACGGAACTGGCGGAAATCGGCATGATGCAGGCCGCAGGCGCCAAGGCCGTGGGCACCGGGCGGCACTGGATCGCGGATTCCGGCGTCATGCTGCGGGTGCTGGCCTATGCCAGCGGGCTTGACCTGACGCTCATCGCCCATGCCGAGGATGGCGGCCTGACCAACAAGGCGGTGGCGACCCGCGGCGAGACAGCAACGCGCCTTGGCCTTGCCTCCGCGCCGGCCTGCGCCGAAGCCATGGCGATCGCCCGCGACATCATGCTGGTGCGGGAAACCGGCGCGGCGATCCATTTTCGCATCGTCTCGACGGCGGCAGGCTTCGACCTCATCCGTGCCGCCAAGAAGGAAGGACTGCGCGTCACCTGCGGCATCAGCCCGGCCTATCTGTTCCTCTCCGACGTGGCCGTCACCGACTTCCGCACCTTCGCCCGCCTTTCGCCGCCGCTGCGCAGCGAGGATGACCGGCAGGCGGCACTGGCGGCGGTGGCCGACGGCACCGTCGACGTCATCACCTCCAGCCATGATCCGCGTGGCCCAGAAGACAAGCGCCTGCCCTTCGCGGACGCCAGCCCCGGCATGGCCGGCGCCGAGACGCTGCTTGCCCTGTCACTCAATCTGGTGCGCGACGGGCTGGTGACGATGAACCGGCTGGTGGCGATGCTCTGCGCCAACCCCGCGCGCATCCTGGGCGTGGGCGCCGGTGATCTTGTGCCCGGCCACGCCGCCGACCTCATCTTCATCGATCCCGAAACGCCCTGGATCATCGATTCAGCCCGGATGGCGGCATCGGCGGGCAATACCCCATTCGATCGGCTGCCGGTACAGGGCCGGGTCCGCAAAATCATGAAGGGCGGCCAGTTCCTGTAACGGAACCGCCGCCCTGTAATTGATACCGGGAATGAGAGGGAAGAACAGGCTGCGCGCGCGCCCTCAGCGCATCGCGATCTGCTTGCCCCTCGGCCTTGCCGCCGCAGCCCAGCTTTGTGCCTTGGCTTCGGGCGCCACCTGACGCACGAAGCAGCTGCCGCCGCCGCTACGGATTTTCGCGCACATCATCACCGCATCGCCGCGTCCGCCAAAGCCGGACAAGGCGAGGCGGTGATACAGCTTGCCATCGACGGTGATGGTGCTGCTGACCGGCTGGAACCCGGAGAAGCTCGCCCGCGACCGCGCCATCGCGCTCCACTTCTCCCTGGCGACTGCGGCGCTGTCATAGGCGCCAACCTGCACCACCCAATTGCTCGCGCCGGCGGTGACAGGGCGGACATATTCCACGGTCTGGATCCGCGCGGTCAGCTTCGGGCGGGCAAAGGCCGCCTGCCGGGGCGCACTATCGCGGATCGGAGAGGCTTCGCTGCGCACCGTCACCGCGCTCACGGGGGCACCCGGCACGCCGATGGCGGCGATGGCGGCCTCCGGCATGGGCTGCTGGATGACGTCCGGCGCAGGCTGGCTCGGCTCTGCCACCGCGATCTGGACCAGCGACTGTTCGATCAACGCCAGCTGCTGCGGCAGGCCCGGATCGGCAACACCGATTTTCGCACCGATCAGCGCGGCGACCCGATAGGGTGCTGCGTCTGCTTCCGATGCCTGCGCCCACATGGCGACACGCTGCGCCGCCGCCACCGGGCTGAGATCGGCTTCGGCCATCATGCGGGCGTCGCGCCAGCGGCCGGCCAGCGCATAGGCATAGGCCAGGTTCTGCCGTTCCTTCGCGCCCGCGCCCGGCTCCTGCACGGCGAGCGACAGGATGCGGATGCCTTCCAGCGGATCGCCGGCCATGGCCATCGCCAGCCCGTAGTCGGGGCCGGGGACGGCATCCATATGCTCGGCCAGCAGGCTGCGGGCAGCAGCCATCTTGCCGGATGCGACCTTCGCCAGCGCCAGGCTGACCACGGTTTTCGCATCGCCTGCGCCAAGGCTCATTGCATCGGACAATGCGGTTTCCGCTGAGCCGAAGCGGCCAGCGGTAAGATAGGCGCGCCCAAGCAGAACACGATAGGATGCCTCGCGCGGCGCGATCTCCACCGCGCCCTCGGCTGCAGTTATGGCCGTCACGGCGTCCCGCTTCGCCAGTGAGCGCTCGGCCGACATGGCGAGTTCGCCGGCCTTGGCCTCGCCCTTCGAGACGTTGGTGGCCACATGCGACTGGAGCGCGCCGCCGCTGCATCCGGCCAGGGTCGACGCTAGCATCAGCGACGACGCTGCGATCCTGATAAAGGCAAAGCTCTTCACGTTCTGGTCCATCCCGATGCTGCCGGTGTTCACGATATCGCTCTGGCTCATTATAGTCCGGCCTCTCCCGGCACGCGCTTTGCCAGCGCCTCGATTTCAGGCTGGCGGTCGATAAATTCGTCAAGCGCCTGGGTGACGATCTGCTGGGCCGAGCGATTGCCGACCGCGCAGGCAAGGCGCAGACGCAGGTGACGGGCGGGGTCGAGACGCAGGGTGAAGGCGGCCTTAGCCTTGCGCACGGCGCCGACGACAGCCGTCGTCACGACAGCGGGCGTATCGACGGAAGCCACATCGTTCGCCTCAATCTGGATCGGCTCTGCGGCTTTGGCCTGAAGCTGCGGCGCGGGCTCGGCGACGTCCGCAGCCGGGCTGCCCTGGGCCCCGATCTCAACGGGCGCGGCGATCCGTTCCTCAAGCGCAAGGCGCTGTTCCACGACCATCGGGATCGGCGCGTCGAAGCTCTGTGCCGGCGTGACGACAGCGATATGCGGCATCGGCGTCAGGCCGACGACCGCCATCGGATCGCTGTAATGAATGTCGTCCTCGCCCATGTCGTTCCAGCCAAGATCATCATGGCCGTGCATGGCGGAGAGATCGCCCATGCCGCCGCCAAGCATCTGGCGGCGCATGGCCGGCTTTGCCCCGCCCTTGCGGGCGAGCAGGCTGGAGGTAAGCGACGCGAGGGGTTTGGGCTCTGCCATTGTTCTTGCTCCCCTTACTGGCCGATGATCCGGCGGCCGAAACCGCCTGACGGACGCGGAGCGCCGGGCATGCCCGCGCCATTCTGGGGCACGGCGAACACCGTGCGACGGAAGTTCTTTTCCAGGCGGTCCGCGATGTAGCTCCACAGATGCACGACCTCATTGGCCGAGCGGCCATTGGGATCGACCTCCATCACGGTGCGGCCGTCGATCATCGAGGCGGCGAAATCCGTGCGGTGGTGCAGCGTGATCGGCGCGACGGTGCCATGCTGGGAAAGGGCGACGGCGGCTTCCGACGTGATCTTCGCCTTGGGCGTGGCGGCGTTGACCACGAAGATCAGCGGCTTGCCAGCGCGCTCGCACAGGTCGACGGTCGCGCCCACGGCGCGCAGGTCGTGCGGGCTCGGGCGGGTCGGCACCACGATCAGTTCGGCAACGGAGATGACGCTCTGGATCGCGACCGTGATCGCTGGCGGCGTATCGATGACCGCCAGCTTGAACCCCTGCTGGCGCAAAATCTCAAGGTCGGCGGCAAGGCGTGCGACCGTCGTCTGGGCGAAGGCAGGATATTCGGCCTCGCGCTCGTTCCACCAGTCAGCCAGCGAGCCTTGCGGGTCGATGTCGATCAGGACGACCGGGCCAGCCCCGGCCCTCTGGGCCTGAACGGCCAGATGACCTGACAGCGTGGTCTTCCCAGACCCGCCTTTTTGCGATGCAAGAGCCAATACGCGCACGCAATCCCCCCAAGGAAATCCGGTAATGTCGCGATGAGTGCCATGGCGCGGCCTAAGATTTGGTTAATCGGCCGGAAGCGCAAAGATATGGAGCATTTTCAAGTCGACCATTTACGGTCAACGGCTCAGGAAATGCGACATCAAAGGACGAGAATGTTTTCACTCAGCATGAAAACATTCTCAGCGCCCCATCATGAGAAATCGCCGCGCAAAGACGCCAATATAATGCTAACGGAACATTAAGCATATTGGTGTTTATTTACGGCTGATCTTGAAGCGTGGGTGGAGCGCGAACGATGAAGCAAGTTTATTCCGGCTGGACCGCCGCCGCCGCGCTTGGTGTCGCCATCGCCGCCATGAGCGCGCCGGCGATTGCCGATGTGAAGGCGGGCGTCGATGCCTGGACCCAGGGCGACTATGCCAAGGCGGTCGCGGAATGGCGCCCCCTCGCCAATGCCGGAGACCCGGACGCGCAGTTCAACATGGGCCAGGCCTACAAGCTCGGCCGGGGCGTGCCCGCGATCGACCAGCGCGCAGCGCTGGACTGGTATCGCAAGGCCGCCGCGCAGGGACATCTGCGCGCAGAAGACAATTACGGCCTGATGCTGTTCCAGCAGAACAAGCGCAACGAAGCCCTGCCCTATATCCAGAAATCCTCCGCCCGGGGCGAACCCCGGGCACAGTATATTCTGGGCACCGCGCTGTTCAACGGCGACATCATCACCAAGGATTGGGTCCGCGCCTATGCGCTGATGACGCGCGCGTCGGCCTCCGGCCTGTCGCAGGCGGCCGACAGCCTGAAGCAGATGGACAATTATATTCCCGCCGATCAGCGGCAGAAGGCGTTGACGCTCGCCGCAGACATGGAACGTAGCGAGAAGACGGCGCTGCTTGCCGCGACCAAGCCCGCGCCCGATCCGGCGGCGGGCGCTCCCGTCCTGCGCGACGCGCCGCGCCCGGTGAAGAGCGCGCCCGTGCCTCCCGCCCAAGTCAGCAGGCCGCCCGCCAAGGTCGCGAGCGCAACGCCTGCACCAACGAAAGAGGCCCCAGCCAAGGCTGCGCCTGCCCCTGCGCCCGCAAAGCCCAGCGCAGCGCCTACTCCCGCTCGCACCGGCAACTGGCGTGTCCAGCTCGGCGCGTTCAGCGAGGATGCCCGTGCCCGCTCGCTCTGGGCCAGCATGAAGGGCAAAGTCTCCGGCCTGTCCGGCTATCAGTCCTATCTGGAAAAATCCGGCGGCGTCACCCGCCTGCAGGCCGGACCACTCGCCAGCCAGGCCGATGCCGAAAAGCTATGCCGCGCCATCAAGGCTTCCGGCGCGGAGTGCATGCCCAAGAAGCTGTAGGCTGGCAGCCTCGGCTTCTCTTGCTGTCATGCACACCATGACATGACAGCTTGCGACAAATGGCCAAGATCAGGGCTTTATGCCTTGCCCTCCTGCCGCTAACGTTGCTTTCATGCGGGCACGACAAACGGTAAGAACGGGTTGCGCAGCGGCGATCATGCTGGCGCTTTCGGCCTGCGCGGGCGGTAATTTCCGGCCTGTCGCCGACGCGCCGGTCAGGATCGGGCAACCTTATAAAATTCGCGGCACGACCTATGTGCCGGCCGCCGATCCTGGCTATGACATGCTGGGCTATGCGAGCTGGTACGGCCATGAATCGGGCAACCGGACGGCCAATGGCGAGCGCTTCCGCCCGGACTGGATCACCGCCGCCCATACGACATTGCCGCTTCCCACTTATGTCGAGGTCACGGCGATCGAGACCGGGCGCCGGATCATCGTGCGGATCAACGATCGCGGGCCATTTGTGCCCGGTCCGCGCATCATCGACCTGTCACGCGGGGCAGCCGAGCAGCTCGGCATCAGAACGCAGGGGCAGGCCGCCGTGCGCGTCAGGCAGGTCGAGCCATCCGAAAAGGATCGGGAGCGGCTGCGCAAGGGCAAGCCCGCGCGCGACCTGCCGCCGGTCCCGGAGCAGGTGCTGCAGAATTTACGGGCGCAGCTTGCCGCGGCGGGCCACTGAACATCAGGGCTGCGACAGCAACCGGGTTATTCGGCCACCCACTCGGCGCGGGGGATGCCCTGCGCGTAGAGCAGCACGGAAAGATCGCCATGCACCACCTCCGCATGGGCGGCGGCGCGGGTCTTTTCCTTGGCGTGATAGGCGACGCCCAGACCGGCGGCGCGGATCATCGGAATGTCGTTCGCGCCATCGCCCACGGCCATGCTGAACGCAGGATCGATACCCAGTTCGGCAATCGCCGCTTCCAGTTCCTGCTGCTTGCGCGCGGCGTCTACGATGGGCGTGCCGACCTTGCCGGTCAGCTGGCCATCGGCGATCTCCAGCACATTGGCCACGGCGCGGTCGAAGCCGATCTCCGCCGCCACCGGATCGGCAAAGCGCGTGAAGCCGCCGGAGACCAGCACCGTGCGGGCTCCGCGAGCGCGCATCGTTTGGATCAGCGCCTTGGCGCCGCCCATCAATCGCACGCGCTCCTCGCGGCAGCGGTCGATCATCGCTTCATCCAGCCCGGCGAGCAGGGCAACGCGGCCATGCAGCGCCTCGGCGAAGTCCAGTTCGCCGCGCATCGCCCGCTCGGTCACTTCGGCGATCTGCGCCTTGATGCCGGCATAGTCGGCCAGTTCGTCGATGCACTCGACGGTGATCATGGTGGAGTCCATGTCCGCCACCAGCAGCCGCCAGTCACGGGTTGCCTCGGGCTGGATGATGACATCGAAGCCCGTCCGCGCGGGGGGGATGGCAGCGCGCGCCGCAACCGGATCGCTGGCAAAGGGAATGTCGGCCGCAACGCCCTCGTCGATCCAGCGGATTTCGCCGGGCTGACAGCCGGCGGCCGCCAGCGCATCATGCGCCGCTGCGATTTCCCCCTGCCCCAGCGACGGGCTTCCCACTAAGGTCGCGACGAACATGAACACTCCCGCACAAAAATCAGGCGAATCCCGTCCGCCGGTCGCGCTTATTGCCGGGCCGACCGCCAGCGGCAAGAGCGCGCTGGCCCTCGCGCTCGCCGAAGCGGCCAATGGCACGGTCATCAATGCCGACGCCAGCCAGGTCTATGCCGACCTGCCCATCCTGTCCGCTGCGCCTTCACCAGAAGAGATGGCGCGCGCGCCGCATCGGCTTTTCGGCCATATCGACGGGGCGCAAGCTTGTTCCGCCGCGCGTTGGGCGGCTGACGCGCGAGCCGAGATAAGCGCCGCGCATGAAGGAGGCCGCCTGCCGATCCTCGCCGGGGGCACGGGCCTTTATCTGCGCACATTGCTGGACGGCATCGCACCGGTGCCTGAGATCGATGCCGACATTCGCGCCGCCGTCCGCGCGCTGCCGGTCGCAGAGGCGCATGAGGCCCTGTCCCGCGAAGACCCGGACGCCGCTGCCCGGCTGAACCGCGCCGACAGCACACGCGTCGCCCGCGCTCTGGAAGTCGTGCGGTCGACCGGTGCGACGCTGGCGCAGTGGCAACAGCGCAAGAGCGGCGGCATTGGGGACAAGATCACCCTCTCCCCGCTGTTACTGCTGCCACCACGCGAATGGCTGATCGCGCGCTGCGACACGCGCTTCGCGGCCATGGTCGACGGCGGCGCCGTGGATGAGGTGCGGGCGTTGACCGCCCGTGGCCTCGATCCGGAGCTACCGGTCATGCGGGCCATCGGCGTGCGGGAGATCGCGGCGTGGCTGATCGGCGAGATCGACCGGGAAACCATGCTGGAGCGCGGCCGCATCGCGACCCGGCAATATGCCAAACGGCAATATACCTGGTTCAGCCATCAGCCTCCTGCCCACTGGCCAAGAGAGGGCAGAGCAATTGATAACAAGATTATCGATGAATTGGTAATAAAATTACTCATATAGTTCTTGACACGTCATTTTATGATGCGTAGTGGCGTCCACCTTGCCTTTGCCCTTGGCTTGTCCCAAGGGGCGCAGCAAACCTAATGTAATGATGAAGGAATGGCCCGTGGCCGAACTGAGCGGCGCGAACATCTTGTGTGAATGCCTGGTTGATCTGGGTGTCGAAGTCGTGTTCGGATATCCGGGCGGCGCTGTGCTGCCCATATATGATGCGCTCTATAATCACCCGAAGATCAAGCATGTGCTGGTCCGCCATGAACAGGGCGCGACGCACATGGCGGAGGGCTATGCCCGCTCGACCGGAAAGCCCGGCGTCGTGCTCGTCACCTCCGGCCCCGGCGCGACCAACGCCATCACCGGCATCACAGACGCGCTGATGGATTCGATCCCGCTGATCGTCATCACCGGGCAGGTCGCAACGCACCTGATCGGCACGGATGCCTTCCAGGAGGCCGACACCGTCGGCCTGACGCGCCACTGCACCAAGCACAACTATCTGGTGAAGTCGCCCGCCCGTCTTGCGCCCGTCCTGCATGAGGCATTCCATATCGCCACCTCCGGTCGCCCCGGCCCGGTCGTCGTCGACATCCCCAAGGATGTCCAGGTCGCGACCGCCGACTATGCCCGGCCGGAGCCGATCGCCCACCCCAGCTACCGTCCGCAGGTGAAGGCCGACGCGAAGGCGATCGACGCCGCGGTCGAGATGATCGCCGCGGCCGAGCGGCCGATCCTCTACACCGGCGGCGGCATCATCAATGCCGGCCCGGAAGCGAGCGCGCTGCTGCGCGAACTGGCCGAACGCACCGGCGCGCCCGTCACCTCGACCCTGATGGGCCTGGGCGCCTTCCCCGCATCCTCGCCGCAGTGGCTGGGCATGCTGGGTATGCACGGCACCTATGAGGCGAACTTCGCCATGAACCGCGCGGATCTCGTCGTCTGCCTTGGCGCCCGTTTCGACGATCGCGTCACCGGCCGGCTGGATGCCTTCAGCCCCGACAGCAAGAAGATCCACGTCGATATCGACCGCAGTTCGATGAACAAGACGGTCGAGGTCGACCTGCCCATCCTCGCCGATGTCGGCAGTGCGATCGAAGACATCCTCGCCCTGTGGAAGCAGCGCGGGCACAAGGCCGCCGATCTTTCGGAATGGTGGGCGCGGATCGACGGCTGGCGTGCGCGCAAGAGCCTGGACTATCCCGAGGACGGCCAGGAGATCATGCCGCAGCGCGCCATTGCGGACCTGTTCGCGGCGACGCGCGGCAAGGATGTCATCATCTCGACCGAAGTCGGCCAGCATCAGATGTGGGCCGCCCAGCATTTCCACTTCGACGACCCCAACAAGTGGCTGACCTCGGGCGGCCTCGGCACGATGGGATACGGCCTGCCGGCAGCCATGGGCGCGCAGATGGGCAACCCGGACTCGCTGGTCGTCTGCATCGCCGGCGACGCATCGGTCCAGATGAACATCCAGGAACTGGGGACGGCGAGCCAATATCGCCTGCCGGTCAAGATCTTCATCCTCAACAATGAATATATGGGCATGGTCCGCCAGTGGCAGGAACTGACCTATGAGAGCCGCTATTCGAACAGCTACAGCGACTCCCTGCCCGACTTCGTGAAGCTGGCCGAGGCCTATGGCTGGACGGGCATCCGTATCGAGGGGCCGCAGGAGCTGGAAGCGGGCATCCGCCAGATGCTGGAGACGCCGGGACCGGTGATGGTCGACTGCCGCGTCGCCAAGCTTTCCAACTGCTTCCCGATGATCCCTTCGGGCGCGGCGCATACCGATATGCTGCTTGACCCGAGCCAGGTATCCGGCAGCATGACCGACGAGGCGAAAGCGCTGGTCTGAGCCGGCGTAAAGCCAATCGCCGGGGGAGGGTCATAACATGGCGGCAGGGCAATGACCGCGCATCTCAAATTGCGCATCCGTGTCAACGAACCATGGGATTTCGAACGGCAGACCGGCCTTGAAGAACTGATCGGCTGGACCGTCGATCACGTAGACGACACGAACGAGGAATGGGAAGTGACACTGGATCAGGGCTTTGAATTTCACGACCGGCGGATCGGCCGCCTGCTCGTGAACCCGCGTTATGTGGGAGAAGCCCTGTCGCGCGTATTCGATGCCATTGCCGGCTTTCCTGTACGTATCGCGCATCGCCGCGATGGCAGCTGGCATTATGCCTTCACCGGCATGATGGCGATCCGCCACGATGATCCCACGCCCGCGCAGGACGAAAGCCAGAACTGATGCATATCAAGGAAGAACTGAATGAGCGGCATGTCCTGTCGCTGACGGTCTCGAACGAGGCGGGCATATTGGCGCGGATCGCCGGCATGTTCACCGCGCGCGGCTATAATATCGACAGCCTGACCGTGGCCGACATCACCCAGGACCACATGATCAGCCGCATCACCATCGTCACCAACGGCCCGCCCAAGGTGATCGACCAGATCATCGCGCAGCTTGACCGGCTGGTGCCGGTCCACAAGGTGACGGACCTGTCCGCCAACGGCCCCTATGTCGAGCGCGAACTGGCGCTGGTGAAGGTTGCCGGCACCGGCGAGGACCGGATCGAGGCGCTGCGCCTGGCCGACGTGTTCCGCGCCAAGGTGGTCGACACCACGATCGAGAGCTTCATCTTCGAGATCACCGGCCCGACCGACAAGATCGACACCTTCGTCAGCCTGATGCGGCAGATCGGCCTGGTCGAGGTCGGTCGCACCGGCGTCGTCGGCCTCGTTCGCGGCAAGGAGCCGATCTGAGCCATTCCGGCGCCCGGCCGGACGCCGAATTTTACATCCACCATCCGAACCACCCCCCGTCGCTGTGGGGGACCAGAAAGGAATATTGTCATGCGCGTTTATTATGATCAGGATGCCGATATCGGCCTCATCAAGGGCAAGAAGGTCGCGATCGTCGGCTATGGCAGCCAGGGCCACGCCCATGCCCAGAACCTGCGCGACAGCGGCGTGGCCGAAGTCGCCATTGCGCTCCGCCCCGGTTCTGCCAGCGCGAAGAAGGCCGAAGGCGCCGGCTTCAAGGTGCTCGCCAATGCCGACGCCGCCAAGTGGGCCGACGTGTTGATGATCCTGGCGCCCGACGAGCATCAGGCCGCAATCTATGCCGACGACATCCACGCCAATCTGCGCCCTGGCGCTGCGCTCGCCTTCGCCCATGGCCTGAACGTCCATTTCGGCCTGATCGAGCCGCGCGCTGACATCGACGTGTTCATGATCGCCCCCAAGGGCCCCGGCCACACCGTGCGCAGCGAATATGTGCGCGGCGGCGGCGTGCCCTGCCTGATCGCGATCCATCAGGATGCGACCGGCAATGCCCATGACGTCGCCCTCTCCTACGCCAGCGGCGTTGGCGGCGGTCGCTCGGGCATCATCGAGACGACGTTCAAGGAAGAGTGCGAGACCGACCTGTTCGGCGAGCAGGCCGTTCTGTGCGGTGGCCTGTCGCACCTCATCACCGCCGGTTTCGAGACCCTGGTCGAGGCGGGCTATGCCCCCGAAATGGCCTATTTCGAGTGCCTGCACGAAGTGAAACTGATCGTCGACCTGATGTATGAAGGCGGCATCGCCAACATGCGCTACTCGATCTCGAACACCGCCGAATATGGTGACATCCACACCGGTCCGCGCATCATCACCAGCGAGACCAAGGCCGAGATGAAGCGCGTTCTGGAAGACATCCAGGCCGGCCGCTTCGTCAGCCGCTTCGTTCTGGACAACCGCGCCGGCCAGCCGGAACTGAAGGCAGCCCGCAAGCTCGCCGCGGCCCATCCCATCGAGCAGACCGGCGCCCAGCTGCGCGCCATGATGCCCTGGATCGGCGCCAACAAGCTGGTGGATCAGGAAAAGAACTGATCCTTCGCAATATCCCGGCGCCCTGCTCATGCAGGGCGCCGGAGCTTTCTGCTTGCTCCCGCCTTTCTACTTGACCATCCTCTCCGCTTACGAGGCCGGAACGATCCGTTTCCAGTTTCGTGTCTGGAACAACCGCCGAGCGCCGCCTATTCCATGCTGGCGTTTCGATGTTACTGTTCCATCCCAGAGAGGAGATCCCATGCGAAAATATCTGATCCCGGCAGCCGTCGCCATTGTCATGGCCGGCAGCGCCACCCTTTATGCGCAGGGCGGCAAGCCCGGCTCCGCTGACCCTTCCAAGGTCACCGGCGGCACCTACCAGGTCGATAACGGCCACACCCAGGTACTTTTCGCTTACGACCATATGGGCTTTTCCAATAATATGGGCGTGATCGCCGGTGGCAGCGGCACGTTGACCCTGGACCCCAAGAATCCGTCCGCCGCGACCGTCTCGGTCGAATTCCCGGTCGCCAACATTCGCACCGGCGTTCCTGCGCTCGACGAGCATCTGATGAAGCCGGAATTCTTCGACGGCGCGAAATTCCCGACCGCGAAGTTCGTTTCGACCGGCGTCAAGGTGCAGGGCACCACGGCCGACATCACGGGCAACCTCACCATCAAGGGCATCACCAAGCCCGTGACGCTGGACGCGCAGTTCTACGGCGTTGGCGCCAACCCGATGAACAAGAAGGAAAATGTCGGCTTTTCGGCGACGACCGCGATCAAGCGCAGCGACTTCGGCATGACGATGGCCGTGCCGATGGTCGCCGACGAAATCGAACTGAAGATCGTCGCCGCCTTCCAGAAATGACGTTCGCGACAGCGCGGCAGGTGAGGCGCCCTCTGGCGCTGCCCGTCGCGCTGTTGCTTTTTGCATCGCCCCTAGCGGTAGCGCCAATTGCTTCGCCTTGACCCTTAGAAGCGATTTTCGTTCGGCCTGAACGGCCATTCACCGCGCATTTACTCCTAAAAAGGACATATTCGGCAAGAAGCGACTGGACGACCGGTAACATTTGCCGCTAAAGGCGACCCATCATGCAGCGCGCGTTTCTCCCCCTGCTACGACTTACACGCCCTTGGGCGTGACGATTGGTGCTGCCCGGAGCGGCGCACCCGACGCCTGAGGGCACCTTCCATCTATAAGCCGTAATAACCGGGCCGCCGCCGCTCATCTGCCGCGATGGCCAAGCAGGACTGCCACTTCCATGATGCTGATCGATCCTTCGCAGAAATATCGCCCGTTCCCGCAGGTCGACCTGCCCGACCGGCAATGGCCCTCGCGTACCATCACCAAGCCGCCACGCTGGCTCTCCACCGACATGCGCGATGGCAACCAGTCGCTGATCGACCCGATGGATGCCGAAAAGAAGCAGCGCTTTTTCGAACTGCTCATCAAGGTCGGCGTCAAGGAGATCGAGGTCGGCTTCCCGGCCGCGGGCGCCACCGAGTTCGATTTCATCAGCGGTCTCGTGCGCGACGGCAAGATCCCCGATGACGTGACGGTGCAGGTGCTGACACAGGCCCGCCGCGACCTGATCGAGACCAGCTTCCAGAGCCTGAAGGGCGCGAAGCGGGCCGTCGTCCATGTCTATAACGCCGTATCGCCAGCCTGGCGCCGCATCGTGTTCGGCATGGAACGCCCCGAGATCAAGCAGATCGCCGTCGATGCCGCCAAATGGCTGCGCGACGAGGCCGCCAAGCTGCCCGACACCGAATGGCTGTTCGAATATAGCCCGGAAACCTTCTCGACCGCCGAACTGGATTTTAGCCTGGAATGCTGCGAGGCGGTGATGGACATCCTGATGCCGACGCCCGATCGGCCGCTGATCCTGAACCTGCCCGCCACGGTCGAGGCATCGACGCCCAATATCTATGCCGACCAGATCGAATGGATGTGCCGCAACATCAGCAGGCGCGACAGCGTCGTCATCTCGCTGCACCCGCATAATGATCGCGGCACCGGCGTCGCGGCGGCGGAACTGGGTCTGATGGCCGGCGCCGACCGCGTCGAAGGCTGCCTGTTCGGCAATGGCGAGCGCACCGGCAATTGCGATCTGGTGACGGTTGCCCTGAACCTCTACACCCAGGGCATCGCGCCGAAGCTGGACTTCTCGGACATCGATGAAGTCATCCAGACGGTCGAATATTGCAACCAGCTGCCCGTCCACCCGCGCCATCCCTATGCCGGCGAACTGGTGTTCACCGCCTTTTCCGGCAGCCATCAAGACGCGATCAAGAAGGGTTTTGCCGCACAGGAAGCGCGCAACGACCTCATTTGGGACGTGCCCTACCTGCCGATCGACCCCAAGGATCTGGGCCGCGACTATGAAGCGGTGATCCGCGTCAACTCGCAGTCGGGCAAGGGCGGCGTCGCCTGGGTGCTGCAGCAGGACAAGGGCCTGAAGCTGCCCAAGCGCATGCAGGCCGATTTCAGCCGCGTCGTGCAGGCGCTGGCCGATCAGAGCAGCCGGGAACTCAACGCCACCGATATCTGGGGTGCGTTCGAGCGCCACTATAATCTGGGCGCCGACCAGCCCTACAAGCTGCTCGACTATCATGAGAGCGGCGCGGCGGGCGACCGGGTGTTCGTCGGCAAGATCGGCTTCGAAGGCGGCGAGCGGAGCATTTCCGGGCGCGGCAACGGCCTGATTTCCGGCGTGCTCGCGGCACTGCGAGACGAACTGGGCATCACGCTGGAGATCGCCGACTATAGCGAGCATGCCATCGGCGCGGGCACGAACGTCAATGCCGCCGCCTATGTCGAGTGCCGCACGCCGGATGGCACGACGATTTTCGGCGTCGGCACCGACGAGGATGTCGCTACGGCATCGGTCAAGGCGGTGCTGTCGGCGGCGAATGGGCTTGCCGCCCGCCAAAAATAGCGCTGGACGAGCGGACGGGGCCGGTTAAACCCGGCCTTGTTAGCCGTGCGGCAGATGGACGTGGCGCGGGATCGGGGCAAGTGGATCAGGGCAAATACTGATCGCGCTCCGGCCCGCGCGGCCCATGCCGACATGGCGGCCAAGAATATGGCCAGAAATGGAGAGCCCGCCCGATGTCCCTGCCCTCGCCGCTGTTCGATCGCCTCCGCCTGTCCGTCATGGGATCGCCGATGTTCATCGTCTCAGGGCCGGAACTGGTGATCGCCCAGTGCAAGGCCGGGATCGTCGGCAGCTTTCCAGCACTCAACGCCCGTCCCCAATCGCAGCTTGGCGAATGGCTGCACCAGATCATCGAGGAACTCGCGGCCTGGGACCGGGACAACCCCGACCGGCCCGCGGCGCCCTTCGCGGTCAACCAGATCGTCCACCGCTCCAACGGCCGGCTGGACGAGGACATGGCGACCTGCGCCCAGTGGAAGGTGCCGATCGTCATCACCTCGCTCGGCGCGCGGGAGGACGTCAACCAGGCGGTGCATGGCTGGGGCGGCATCAGCTTTCATGACGTCATCGACGATCGCTTTGCGCACAAGGCCATAGAGAAGGGCGCTGACGGGCTCATTCTGGTGGCAACCGGCGCGGGCGGCCATGCCGGCACCCTTTCCCCCTTCGCGCTGGTCCAGGAAGTGCGCCAATGGTTCACCGGTCCGGTCGCGCTTTCGGGTGCCATCGCCCATGGTCGCGCGATCCTGGCTGCACGGGCGATGGGCGCGGACCTTGCCTATATCGGCAGCCCTTTCATCGCCACGCTCGAAGCCAATGCCGCGCCGGACTATAAGCAATGCATCGTCGAGGCGCGGGCGAGCGACATCGTCTATTCGGACCTGTTCACAGGGGTCAAAGGCAATTACCTGCGCCAGTCGATCGCGCAGTCTGGCCTCGACCCGGACAATCTCCCCTCCTCCGACCCCAGCAAGATGAACTTCGGATCTGGTGGCGATCAGGCCGCCAAGGCGTGGAAAGACATCTGGGGCGCCGGCCAGGGCATCGGCGTGATCACCAAGATCGAGAGCGTCGCGGAGCGCGTTGCCACCTTTGCCGCGCAATATGCCGAAGCGAAAGCCGCGCTCTGCGGTTGAATTTCCCTGAACGGAATGCGGCGCTCGGCCGGCAACCGTTCAAGAGCCCTGATCCACGTCAGAACAGGCCCGGCACTTCCCTTTGCGCGGTGCCCGGCCGTTCCGACGTCAGCAGTTCCCGCCGTCCCTCACTGAGCGAGCGGGCGGAAAGCGTGCCCGTAATCGGCGTACAGCTGCGTCCGGCAAGGAAGTCCAGCGCCTGCCGGGTCGAGGTTTCGCGCGGATCGCCCAGCGGATAGCTGATATTGTCGGAAGCCTGACAGCTCGCTTTCACAGTCGTGGCCAGCCCGTCATAATAATTGGCATTGCCCGCGCTGTTCTGGGTCGCGAAGGCGACCACCCGCAGCCGGTCGTCGCAGCCCGCACGGTCGATGGCGATCTGGCCGACGGGCTTGCCATAGGTGTTCGTGCCGATCAGGCCTGCGCCGCTGTCCAGATAGGGAATGAAGGCATTGATCACGAGTTCACTCGCCGATGCCGTCCCGCCGCCGCCGATGAAGGCGATGCGGGTGGGCGAGACCGATTGCGGCTGCGGCGCGAAATTGGTCGTCTCATTCTCGGCACTCTTTTCGGGCCGGAACGTCACGCGGGCGAAGACGTCGCTGGTGGCCCGATTACCGCCGAGCAGATTGCCCATCAGTTCCGCCACCGAAACCAGCCCGCCGCCATTGTAGCGCAGGTCCACGATCACCCGCGTTACGCCCGCCGCACGGAAGCTCGCAAAGGCATCCCGCAATGCCTGTTCGGCCGGCGAAATGAACGTCCGCAGGTTGACGTAGCCGACCCTCTGCCCGCCATCGTCGATGATCTTCGCGCCATAGCGGTTGGAGACCGGCAGCAGGGAAAAGTCCGCCTTGGTCACGCTGACATTCCGCACGCCCGAGGAATCGGAGATGCGCAAGACCCGCGTCGTGCCGGCCGTATCCGGGCCAAGCGCATCGACCACTGCGTTCAGCCCGCCCGATGCCACTAGCGCGCTCACCGTCTGGAGGGTCGCCGTGCTGTTGCCGATGGAGACGATCTCGGCGCCCCGATCGATGCCGGCGGTCAGGCCCGGCCCGTTCTCGAACGCCTCCGTCACGAATAGCCGGGTCTGCGATGAATCGGTCGCAAGCCGCAGGCCCAGACCGACATTGGAGCCCGAGCCGTAATAGGCATTCTCCTCCGCAATGGAGGTCAGATAGGTGAAATATCGATCACGCCGCTGCGACCGGGCGGTGGCGGTCAGTGCGTCGATATAGGCATCGACGGTCGCATAGGGCGCTGGGCTCAGCGATGCCGGCAGCGTCTCGGGAAACAGATACCATTCATTGAGCTGCGCCGCGGCCCAATCCTGCCGTTCCCGCAGCGAACAGCCAGCGGTGGGGGTCGGCGTGGGCGTGGGAACTGGGGTGGGAGTCGGCGTCGGCGTAGGGCTGCTCCCCCCGGAGCCGCCGCCACCACATGCCGTCATCATGGCGAGCGCACCTGCCATTAGCGGCAGAGACCATATCCTGTTCTTCATATGCCTCTTCTGTAGTCGAAGAAGCTGAAAAGATAGAAGAAAAATGACCGGAACGCCGCCTAAACCATCTTTCCCTCAAATAATCATGGGAGCGGCGCGCCTATCTGAGCGGGAGACGGGAGAATAGGCGCGGTCCGGCGACTAGATTTCGACCTGGCTTCCCAGTTCGACCACCCTGTTCGTCGGCAGCCGGAAGAACTCCATCGCGCTTTCCGCATTGCGCAGCATCCAGGCGAACAGCTTTTCGCGCCAGATCGGCATACCGGGCCGCGATGAAGGCAACAGCGTCTGTCGGGCCAGGAAGAAGCTGGTATCCATCATCTTGAAGCTCTGGCCGCAGCCGGTGAGGGACTTGAGCGCAGCGGGCACGTCCGGCTCCTGCATGAAACCGTAGTAAAGCACGAGTCGGAAGAAGCCCCGGCCCAGATCCTCCAGCTTGCAGCGACCGTCCTGCTCCACCGCGGGCACATCCATGATCTTGACGGTGAGCAGGATCACCCGCTCGTGCAGCACCTTGTTGTGCTTGAGGTTGTGGAGCAGCGCGTGCGGCACGCCATCAGGTGTCGATGTCATGAACACCGCCGTTCCCGCCACGCGCACGGCGCTGTTCGCGGCGGAGGCGACGAATACCGGGATCGGCATGGCCGATTCGCGCATCCGGTCGATCATCAGCTTGCGCCCGCGCGACCAGGTGGTGAGCAGGGTGAAGATGACGAAGCCGATGAACAGCGGGAACCAGCCGCCCGCCGGGATCTTGGTGAGGTTCGCGGCCAGGTAGGCGCCATCCACAAAGTAGAAGATCACGAGTAGCGGCACCGCCCACAGCTTCGACCATTTCCACAGACGGAACAGCAGCACCGTCAGCAGCACATTGTCGATGAACATCGCCCCCGTCACCGCGATGCCATAGGCCGCCGTCAGGTTGGAGGAGGTGCGGAAGCTGAGCACCAGGATGATGACCATCACCATCAACCCCCAGTTGATGAGGGGGATGTAGATCTGCCCGGCGGTGGCCGCGCTGGTATGGGCGATGCGCAGGCGCGGCATGAAGCCGAGTTGGATCGCCTGCTGCGTGACCGAGAAGGCACCCGATATCACCGCCTGCGACGCGATGATCGCCGCCAGCGTTGCGATGCCGATCAGCGGCAGCTGGAACCAGGACGGCGCGAGATTGTAGAACGGGCTGTGCAGCGCCACCGCACCTTCGCGGAACAGCAGCGCGCCCTGCCCCATATAATTCATCATCAAGGCCGGCAGCACGAAGAACAGCCAGGAGATACGGATGGGATTGCGGCCGAAATGGCCCATGTCCGCATAGAGCGCCTCCGCACCGGTCACGGCCAGCACGACGGAGCCCAGCGCCAGGAAGGCCGGCAGCGGGTCCGTCACGAAGAACATCACCGCCCAATAGGGATTGAAGGCGAAGAGGATGCCGGGCGTCTTGACGATGCTGATGACGCCCAGCGTGGAGATGACCACGAAATAGGTGAGCATGATCGGGCCGAATAGCGCCGCCACGCGGTTCGTCCCTGCGCTCTGGATCCAGAACAGCCCGACCAGGATGACAACCGCGATCGGGACGATCAGCGGTGCCAGCCCGTGATTATAGACGGCAAGACCTTCCACCGCCGACAGCACAGACACGGCGGGCGTGATCATGCTGTCGCCATAGAAGAGCGACGTCGCGAACACACCCAGCAGGATGATGCCGGAGGACCAGCGCCGGGTCCGCGTCTGCCCGCTGATGAGCGCCAGCAGCGCCAGGCTGCCGCCCTCGCCCTTATTGTCCGCACGCATGATGATGCTGACATATTTCAGCGTCACCACCAGCATCATCGACCAGAACATCAGGCTGATGACGCCCAGAATATGGTCCGGGTCGAGCGTCAGGTGATGATGGCCAGCAAAGGTTTCGCGAAATGCGTAGAGCGGGCTGGTGCCGATGTCGCCAAAGACAATGCCGATCGCACCGACGGCAAGCTTCAGCGTGCCTTCGCCATGCCCATGATGCCCCTGTCCGCCGCCTGCGGGAACAGGCACGCCGGCAACGGGGTCAGCCCCCGCCGCCTCTGGCGCAGCCGTCGTTTCAGCCATGGGCGAGAATGTCTGCTGTCATGATGAATGCTGTCTGCCTCTGTGCAGCGACGCCGTCATATTCCCCGACCGACGTGCAATCCGCGTCGCCCTATCACGGGCGATGGGACGGTGCAACGACCCTGCAAGATGTGTCAGGGCGCGACCGGTCCCTGCCCCGAAAGGGCACGATCGATCTGCGCGATATTGGCCTGCAGTTCGGCATGGAAGGGCATCTTCTCCGGGACCATCGGCAACAACTCGGCCCAGATCGCGCGTGCAGACTCAAGCTGCCCCGACCGGGCGAGCGCGAGGCCGAAGAACCAGCGCGCCGCCGGCGCCTGCGGATCGAGCGCGATCGCCCGGCGATAGGCAAAATCAGCGGCGGGAGAGACGATGCCATCCCCATGGGCGACCATCGCGTTACCCAGCCCGATCCACAACGTCGGATCCTTGGGATCGCCGCGGACGGCCGACACCAGGACATTTGCTGCATCCTTGGTATTGCCCTGGCGGCCAAGGCCATCGGACAGGACCAGCCACTTGCCGCTCGGACCAAAGCGCTCGCCCATGGCCCGGCGCTGTTCGGCGAGCGACTCGTCGAACGGCGCCGCCGTCGCTCCCGCCGCGCGCGGGCTGCCGCCCTCCCCCGGATGGCCTTGCCAGGCATAACCCGCAACGCCCAGCAACAGCGCGGCTGCGATCAATTCCCAGCTCGAGCGCGGGGGGCGGGCTATCAGCAGGACCGCGCCCAGCACGATGATCGCCAGACCAATGGCAATACCCCAGCCCATCAGGCGCGCCCCTTCCTGCGTTTCAGTCGTCCGCGCACCAGCAATGCGCCGAGCAGCAGCAGCACGACCGGCGCGCCCCAGAGCGGCCAGAGGATCGGCGCGGCCGTTGGCTCATAGCTCACCCAGTCGCCATAACGTTCGATCAGCCATGCGCGGATATGCTCGGGCGTTTCCCCGGCGGCGATCCGCTCGCGGATCTGCGAGCGCAGGTCACCGGCCATGCTGGCATTGCTGTCCGCAATCGACTGGCTCTGGCAGGTAAGGCAGCGGATCGTCAGCATGAGGTCGCGGGCCTTCGCCTCCAGCGCCGGATCATCAAGCTGGCGGTCGGCATAGGGCGCGGGAGGCAGCGCCGATTGCGCCAAGGCGGGTCGCCCGGCGCAAAGGCAGGCGAGCAGGAACAGTACAACCATGACGGCCCATGCACGCGCGCCATGGGAAGGCATCACGACATTCGCCATTACCGCGCCTCCTCCAGCTTCTGCAGGATGCCGGGAATGTCATCTTCGCGGATGTCGCCGATATGCTGGTGGCGGATGATCCCCTGCCCATCGACGACGAAGGTCTCCGGCACGCCCGAGGACCCCAGCGCCAGTTGCACAGCCGAACGCGCGTCCAGCCCGATGCGGCTATAGGGATTGCCCCAGCGCCCGAGGAAGCGATCCACGTCGGCGCGCGCATCGCGGATGGCGATGGCATCGATCTCCACCCCCTGTCGGCGCAGCGCCATCAATTGCGGTGCTTCCGCCGCGCAGGGCACGCACCAGCTGGCGAAGATATTGAGCAGATGCGGCTTGCCGGTCTTGAGGTCCGCGCTGACCAATGCCGGCCGGTCGCTCGCAGCAGCAGGCAGGGTAAAGGCCGGCAGCGGCTTGCCCACCTGCCTGGAGACGATCACCCGATCATCGGGTTTCAGCAGGCCGCTGGCGAACAGGCCGAAGAAGCCTAGGAACAGCAGCAACGGCAACCAGACGAGCGCGGGCCTCATGCCAGCGCCTCCACAGCCTTGCGGCGACGCAGCTTCATCACCCAGCCACGCCGCTCGCGCCCGACCAGCGCCAGAAGGCCGCCCAGCGCGATCATCGCGCCGCCGAGCCAGATGAAGGTGACGAAGGGCTTCCACCAGATGCGCACCTGATAGCGCCCATCCTGCGCGGCATCCTGCCCCAGCACGACATAGAGCTGGCCGTCCCAGCAGGTGAGAATCGCCGATTCCGTCGTCGCCGTCGGCGGCGAGGAGAAGAAGCGCGATTGCGGATGCAGGATGACCGGCGCGCCGCCGCCCCTCGACACGGCGATATCGGCCTGCATGGCCGTCCAGTTGTCGCCCGCCAGCGGGGAGATCGCGCGGAAATCGGCGGTCCAACCGGCCGTTTCGATCCGGTCGCCGGGCCGCGCGGCGACCAGCTTCTCCACGGTGAAGGCTGAATCCGACGCCATGCCGGCAAGGCTGACGGCGCAGCCCAGATGGGCGATCACCATGCCATAGGTGAAGAGCGGCGTGCGGCGCAGGTTACGCTTCCACAGCGGGGCGACACTCGCCATGGCAACGCCGCCGGCCAGCACGAGGCCAAGGAACGGCAGCACGCCGATGCGCCCCCAGGCGAGCACCGCCACCAGCGACAGCGCGGCAAGCGCCACCAACGCCGGCACCAGCATCCGCCCCAGCACGGGCTTCAGCGCATCGCGCCGCCAGCGGGTGAGCGGGCCCATGCCCATCACGATCACCAGCGCCAGCGCCACCGGCCCGGCAACCCGATCGAAATAGGGCGGGCCGACCGACACCTTGTGCCCGAACGCTTCCGTCATCAGCGGATAGAGCGTGCCGATCAGCACGATGCCCAGGATCACCGAAAGCAGCAGGTTGTTGACGACCAGCATCGTCTCGCGGCTCACCGCCTCGAACTGCGCGCCTTCGCGCACGGTGCCGACCCGCAGGCCGAACAGCGCCAGCGCGCCGCCGATATAGATGGCGAGCAGCGCAAGGATGAAGGTGCCGCGCTCCGGGTCCACGGCAAAGGCATGGACGCTGGTGAGAATGCCCGACCGGACAAGGAACGTGCCGACCATCGACATGGAGAAGGCGACCACCGCCAGCATCACCGTCCAGGCGCGCAGCGCGTCGCGCGTCGCCAGCACCGTCACCGAATGCAGCAGCGCCGTCGCCGCCAGCCATGGCATGAGCGAGGCGTTCTCCACCGGATCCCAGAACCACCAGCCGCCCCAGCCCAGCTCATAATAGGCCCAGTAGCTGCCTGCCGTGATGCCTAGCGTCAGCAGCACCCAAGCGGCGAGCACCCATGGCCGCATCGCGCGGGCGAATACCGCATCGACATTGCGGGTGAGCAGCGCGCCCACGGCAAAGGAGAAGGCCACCGACAGCCCGACATAGCCGAGATAGAGCGTGGGCGGATGGAAGGCGAGGCCGGGATCCTGCAGCAACGGGTTCAGCCCCTGCCCGTCGCGCGCGGGCGGATCGAGCCGGGCGAAGGGATTGGAGGAGAAGAGCAGGAAGGCGTAGAAGCCAAGGCTGATCGCCGCCTGCGCGCCCAGCGTCGCCATATGCGTGTCACGCCGCAAGGCTCGCTCGAACAGCGCCACTGCCGCGCCGGCGATGCCCATCACCGTCACCCATAGCAGCATGGAGCCTTCATGGTTCCCCCATGTGCCGGCGAACTTGTAGAGCCATGGCTTGGCCGAATGGCTGTTCGTCGCGACCAGCGCCACCGACATGTCGGACTGCAGAAACAGCGTGATAAGGAGCGCGAAGGAGAGGGCCGTGAGCGCGCCCTGCGCCACCGCGATCGGCCGGATCGGCGCGATCAGATCCTCCTTGTCGGTCGTCAGCCCGAACCAGGCGAGCGTCAGCTGCAGGAAGGCCAGCGCGGCGGCGAGCCACAGCGCGGCAAGGCCGGCTTCGGCGATCATGCCACACTCTCCAATGCTGAAGACGGAATGTCCGTTCGGGCCGAGCGTGTCGAAGCCTTGTCCTTGTGTTCTGAAAAGAGCGGTCCTTCGGCTAGCTCAGGCCGCAAGGAAGAGATCGTCGCACGCATCACTTCTCCGCCGGCTTCATCTGGTGGGTCTTGTCGTCATATTTCAGGCCATCCAGTTCGCGCGGCATATAACGCTCGTCATGCTTGGCGAGCAGGTTGGTGGCAATGAACGTGCCACCCCTGTCAAACGATCCTTCCGCCACCACACCCGACCCTTCGCGAAAAAGGTCCGGCGCGATGCCGCTGAACGTGGCGGGCACGGTCGCCTTGAAATCGGTGACGTTGAATCGGATGGTTACGCCATCAGGGGCACGCTCCAGGCTGCCCTTCTCCACCATGCCCCCAAGCCGGATCGCCTTGCCCGGCTCCACGCCCTTGGCCTTCACGTCGGCCGGTGCATAAAAATATGCGGCCTCGTCGCGCAGCGCCGACGCAGCCAACAGGCCCGCGCCGACAAGCGCCACCAGCGCCGCCAGCACCAGGATCAGCCGTTGATGCTTCGCCTTCATCGCCATCTCTTCAACCGCCCCGCTTCATGTCGTCTGCGCGGCGCTCGGCGCGGCGCATGCCTCGCCAACTGGCCCAGCAGATGGCGGTCGTGCCGGCAAAGGTCAACGCATAGGCGGCAATCACGAACGGCCAGGGATTCATGCGATATGTCCGTTCAGCCGCGTGCAAGGCGCTGCAACCGCGCCTCCACCTTGTTCGTCGCCAAGATCGCCCGCATCCGCATCAGCACGATGGCCGCGAACAGCAGGGTAAAGCCGATCAGCGTCAGCCAGAGCGGCCACAGGATCGATCCATCGATGGTAGAACCGCGCGCGGTGATGCTTGGCCCCTGGTGCAGGCTGTTCCACCACACCACCGAGCGGTTGATGATCGGCAGGTTGACCGCGCCGACCAGCGCATAGATCGCCGTCGCACGGCTGACCCCGCCCTGCCCCGGCCCACCCCGGCTGTCGCGCGCACCGGCATCCGCCAGCGCGATATAACCCAGGTAAAGGAAGAACATGACGAGCATGGAGGTCATCCGCCCGTCCCACTCCCACCATGTGCCCCATGTCGGGCGACCCCAGATCGAGCCGGTGAGCAGGCACAGCGCCGTGAACAGCGCGCCGGGCACGGCAATCGCGCGCCCAGCAACTGCCGCCAGCGGATGCCGCCACACCAATTGCGTGATCGCCGCGACGGCAAGACCGCTCCACCCGGCCATACCCAGCCAGGCCGCAGGCACATGCAGGTACATGATCCGCACCGTTTCCCCCTGCAGATAGTCGGCAGGCGTCAGAAACAGGCCACACAGGCTACCCCCCAGGATCAACGCCAGCCCCGGCCAGAACAGCCATGGCGTCAGCGGTCGGGCAATCGAGAGGAATCGCGCGGGGTTGGCAAAAACATGCATAACGAGGGGTGTGTAGCCTTGGCGGGACAGCAAGGCCAGTGTCCCTTTCACCTATTGCCCGGCGATCGATTGCGCCGTGACCGAACTCTCCGTCTCCTGCCGGAACTATGAGACATTATCGCGCATCGGCTTCCCGAAAAAGCCGCCAAAAATGCCAATATTTCAATCCGAAAATCGGCCTAATGCGCTTTTTTGTGACAATGGGGCGACAAATCGAGCGGATGCGCCTATAGGGCCAGCCATAAGGTCGCCCCTGATCGGCCAGGGGTTCCAGCAGCGGAACATCTATATCATGCTCACAACGCATCCGTTCGACGACGACAAGTTGCGCGAAGAATGTGGGGTTTTCGGCGTTTCCGGCGCGGAAACGGCAGCGGCCATGGTCGCTCTCGGACTCCACGCACTCCAGCATCGCGGCCAGGAAGCGGCCGGAATCACCAGCTGGGATGGCCATGATTTCCACACCCATCGGGCAATGGGCCATGTCGCGGGCAATTTCGACCGCGACGATGTGATCCGTGCCCTGCCCGGCGAGAGCGCCTGCGGCCATGTGCGCTATGCGACCACCGGCGAGACATCGCTGCGCAACGTACAGCCGCTTTATGCCGACCTTGCCACCGGCGGCTTCGCGATCGCCCATAACGGCAATATCTCCAACGCGATGAAGCTGCGGCGCGAACTGGTGCGGCGCGGATCGATCTTCCAGTCGACCTCCGACACCGAAGTCATCATCCATCTGGTCGCTACGTCCAGCTACCGCACGCTGCTCGATCGCTTCATCGACGCGCTCAAGCAGGTCGAGGGCGCCTATTCGCTGATCGTGATGACTCCGGAGGGCATGATCGCGTGCCGCGACCCGCTGGGCATCCGTCCGCTGGTGATGGGCAAGCTGGGCGATTCGATCATCTTCGCGTCGGAGACTGTCGCGCTCGACGTGGTCGGCGCCGACTATATCCGTTCGATCGAGCCGGGCGAACTGGTGATCGCGCCCAACAGCGGCGCGCAGGCCGGCGAAGTGCGCAGCCATCGCCCGTTCGGCGACGTCAATCCGCGCCCCTGTATCTTCGAGCATGTTTATTTCAGCCGCCCCGATTCCATCGTGGACGGCAACAGCATCTACTCGGTCCGCAAGGCGATCGGCGCGCAACTCGCCATCGAGAATCCGGTCGATGCCGACTATATCATCCCGGTGCCAGACAGCGGCGTGCCGGCCGCGATCGGCTATGCCCAGCAATCGGGCATTCCCTTCGAGCTGGGCATCATCCGCTCGCACTATGTCGGCCGCACCTTCATCCAGCCGGGCGACAAGGTTCGCCATCTGGGCGTCAAGCTGAAGCATAATGCCAATCGCGCGCTCATCCAGGGCAAGCGAATCATCCTGATCGACGACAGCATCGTGCGCGGCACGACATCGCTGAAGATCGTGCAGATGATGCGCGAAGCCGGCGCGGCCGAGGTCCATATGCGGATCGCCAGCCCGCCGACCAAGCACAGTTGCTTCTATGGCGTCGACACGCCGGAGCGGACCAAGCTGCTCGCCCACAAGCTGGACGTGCCGGGGATGCAGGATTTCATCCATGCCGACAGCCTGGCCTTCCTGTCCATCGACGGCCTCTACAAGGCGCTGGGCGAGGCAAAGCGCGCGGACATCCGCCCGCAATATTGCGACGCCTGCTTTACCGGCGACTATCCCACCACGCTCACCGATCAGGATGAAGCCGTGGTGACGAACCAGTTCGAACTGCTCGCCGAGCGGGTGATGTAGGCGCATCGCGCCTTTCATCCGTTCAGGCCAGCCGTTCGGGCCGGATTGCCCGCATCCCTCCTCTCGACATAGCATGGCGCCCTGCCGACCGGCCGGGGCCAGGGAGCTACAGCCAATGACCGACACTCGCCTTTCGGGTAAACTCGCGCTTGTCACCGGTGCCAGCCGCGGGATCGGCGCGGCGACGGCGAAGGCGCTGGCGGCGGCGGGCGCGCATGTCATCCTGACGGCGCGCACGGGCGGCGCGCTGGAAGAGGTGGAGGAAGCGATCCATGCGGCTGGTGGCAGCGCCACCATCGCGCCGCTGGACCTGACCGACGGGGAAAGCATCGGCCGGCTGGCAGGCGCGGTTTCAGGGCGCTGGCAGGCCCTCGACGTCATGGTGCTGAATGCCGCGACGCTGGGCTCACTGGCCGCCGTGCAGGCGATCGACGCCAAGGAATTTGCCCGCGTCTTCACCCTCAACGTCTCGGCCCAGCAGGCCCTGATCGCGGCTTTCGATCCGATGCTGCGCGCCAGCACGGATGCGCGCCTGATCGCCGTCACCAGCAGCGTCGGACAGACCCCGCGACCCTATTGGGGCGCTTATGGTGCATCCAAGGCGGCGCTGGAGGTTCTGGTGTCGGCCTATGGCGAGGAAGTGAAGAACATTTCAGCCATCAGGACCGCCATCCTTGATCCCGGCGCCACCCGCACAGCGATGCGCGCCCGCGCCTTTCCCGGCGAAGACCCGGCAATCGTCAAGGCACCGGAAGTCGTGGCGGAAGCGATCCTGGATCTGGTCACGACCGACGTGCCCACCGGCCATCGGCTACGCGTGCAGGGCTGAGCCCCTCCGCTCGGCTTACAGCCACGCTTGTCGGATATCGGCTGGAATATCGTTCGATAAGGTGATGGGATAGCTGCGACATTGCGCAGACGACTCATGGTAAAGACCTTAACTAAAGCACTGAAAAACCGTACTTTATCAATTCCATTACCGGCAATTAATTCACAACCTGACTAGCGTCACTTGCCCAACATCGATGCCACCGCCCCGAAAGCCGCCCTCGCAATACATCAGATAATAGCGCCAAAGGTTCACGAACCGCGCGTCGAAGCTGGATGGCAACCGCCCCCCGTCCACGGCCGCGTCAAATGCCACCCGCCAGCGGCGGAGCGTCTCGGCATAATGGGCGCCGAAATGGTGCTGCTCTTCCCAGATAAAGCCCTGCTTCTCGGCCAGCGCGCGAAAGCGGCTTTCGGAAAGCAGCAAGCCGCCGGGAAAGATATAGGCCTGGATGAAATCCACATGCGCAGCGTAATTCTCGAAGATTGCGTCATCGATCAGGATATACTGGATCGCGGCCCGCCCGCCCGGCTTGAGCAATCGGTGGATCGCCGCCAGATAATCCGGCCAATAGCGCTGCCCTACCGCCTCCACCATCTCGACGCTGGCAATGGCGTCATATTGCCCCGTGGCGTCACGATAGTCGGTCAGCAGAATCCGGGCACGATCGCTGAAGCCGCAGGCCTCCAGCCGATGCCGGGCATAGTCCCCCTGCTCGACAGACAGGGTAAGGCCGTCATAGCGCAGGTCGGCACGCCCGAGGGCTGTCTCCGCCAGCCCGCCCCAGCCACAACCGATTTCCAAGAGGCTCTGCCCGTCCGACAGACAGAGACGATCCAGGATCGCATCAACCTTGCGCTGCTGCGCCGCCTCCAGATTCTCAGAATCAATATGAGATTCCATGAACAAGGCACTGGAATAATGCATATTCCTATCAAGCCATAGCGCGTAGAAATCATTGCCGAGATCATAGTGAAAGGCGATATTCCGCCGCGCACCTCTCCGGCTGTTCCCGCGCAGGGCATGGATGAGCCAGCCGATCCAGCGCATCGGCCCATGGCCGCGCCCGGCATCGCCAAGGCTTGGACCGTTCGCCATGAACAGGGCGAAGAGAGGCACCGGATCAGGGGCTTCCCACTCGCCCAGTTCCCACGCGCGATACCAGCCTGCAGAGCCCGCCGTCGCCAGCCGCACCAGCGCGCGCCAGCTGTTCAGCCGCACCTCGCACATATGGCCCGGCGCCCGGCCGCCCAATATCCGCATGCTGCCATCGGGCAGCCATGCTTCCAGCCGTCCCGCTTCCAGCCCCGAATCAATGCGGTCGAGCAAACGATGGAAATTGCCCGCGATCACCCGCCCGATCAGGCCACCGGCCGACGAAATCGACCGACCGGCAGCGGTCAGATGTTTGCCGCGCCTGGGGTTGGATGCGTTCATGACGTCATTCTGCTCCAGCAACGTTCGCGTATCAATCTGGGTTCGGCCATTTTCACAGGATTCATGGCCGCGCTCTAGCGAATCCTCGCGAAGGCGGCGAGCGCCCGTTCACGGCCCTCGCGATGCTCGATCAGCTTCGCCGGATAGGCGTCGGGCCGACAGCCATGGGCGTCTGGATCATGGATCACGCTGTCGGGGAGGTCGGCCAGTTCGGGCACCCATTGCCGGATATAGCCGGCCGCATCGAACTTCTCGGACTGGCTGAGCGGTGCCATGATCCGCGTGAAGATGGACGCGTCGATGCCGGTGCCCGCGACCCACTGCCAGTTCACCGCATTGCTGGCATAATCGGCATCGACCAGCGTGTCCCAGAACCATTGCTCGCCATGCCGCCAGTCGATCAGCAGATGCTTGGTCAGGAAGCTGGCCACGATCATCCGCACGCGATTGTGCATCCATCCGCTCGCCCAGAGCTGGCGCATGCCTGCATCCACGATCGGATAGCCGGTCTGGCCGCTCTTCCATGCCCTGAAATCCCCTCGTCCTTCGCGAAGGTCGCGCCAGGGCAAGGGATCGAAACGCGGATTGCCATTCTCCTTGCCATAGGTGGGCAGCAGGACAATCTGGTTCTGCGCAAAATCGCGCCAAACCAGTTCCTTACGGAAGGTCGTTACATCCCCCTCTGCGGCATCGAGGCGACGCCATATCTGCGCCGGCGAGATCTCGCCGAAGTGCATATGGGGGGACAGGCGGGACGATCCTTCCTCGGATGGCAGGTTGCGGCGGCTGTCATAAGCGGCGGCCTCATCGAGAAACGCCTCCAGCCGCTCTTGAGCGCCCCTTTCCCCCGGAGTCCATTCCTCCGCGATCCCGCCCGCCCAGTCCGGCGCTTGTGGCAGCAGCGTCCAGTCGTCCAGCGCATCCGAATCCGGCCAGTGCGCGGGTGCGGCGATCACGTTCGGGACGCGAGAGGGATCCGGTGGCGGCATCCGTTCCGACAGGGCGCGCCAGAACGGCGTGTAGACACGGAAGATGCCGCCGCTCCCCGTCCGCACGCTGCCCGGCGGGGCCAAGTAATTTCCGTCATGCAGGCACAGGTCGAGCGCGGCATCCACCGCCTTTTCGGCATTGCGCCACCAGGGCTCGTAATGATGAAGCGCATGGACACGGCGCGCTCCGACCTCCTGCGCCAGTTCGACCAGCACGTCCGCACTCGCCCCGCGCCGCAAAATCAGTCGGCTTCCTTTTTCCTCCAGCGCGGCAGCCAGACTGGCGAGGCTGTGATGCAGCCACCAGCGCGAGGCGCCGCCCATGGCGCGATGCCGGGGCGTTTCATCGTCGAGGATATAGACCGGGATCACCGGTCCCTCGGCAGCAGCGGCGACGAGTGCCGCCTGATCCGAAAGGCGCAGGTCGCGGCGAAACCAGAGAATCACGGGATCGGTCATGGGTGGGACAACGGCTTTGCGAAAATGCCGTTCCGAAGATGAAACGGCACATGGATGTCAGGAGGATCGAGGGGGCAGCGCAGGGTCAACGGTAATAGGTCAAGGCCATGGCCTGGATGCTGGCGGCATGGCGGGCCGCGAGGACGGCATGATCGGCGCCATAGCCACCTCCCAATGTCGAGGCGAGCGGAATGCCGCGCTGCCTTGCCTCCCATGCCACCATGCTGTCGCGCGCAGCAAGGCCATCGTCGGTCAGTTTCAGGCGGCCGAGCTTGTCGTCCTCATGCGGGTCCACGCCCGCCTGATACAGGATCAGGTCGGGTTGGCACTGCGCGATCAGCCGGGGAAGATGGACGGCCAGCGCCGTCAGATAGGCGTCGTCATCGCAATCATCAGGCAGGGGCAAGTCCAGCGTCGATCGGGCCTTGCGCACGGGGTAGTTGCGCTCCGCATGCATGGAGAAGGTCGTGACGTCCGCATCGCCGGCCAGCAATGCCGCCGTGCCGTCGCCCTGATGCACGTCCAGATCGACGATCAGGATATGGCGTACAGCGCGCTCGTCTAGCAAGCGTCGCGCAGCCACCGCCAGGTCGTTGAAAATACAGTAGCCCGCACCGCAATCATGCTGGGCATGATGGCTGCCGCCCGCAGTATTGGCGGCATAGCCATGCGCCAGCGCGAGCCGGGCGGCGACCACGGTGCCGCCACAAGTACGCTGCACCCGGCGCGCCAGCGGCGGCGTGACCGGAAAGCCGATTCGCCGCGCCTTGTGATCGGGCACGGTCGCGGACAGCACTTCCTCCACATAGGCGGGATCATGCACCGCCTCCAGCCAGGCCCGCTCGACGATCGGAGCGTCATATTCCGTCGGCGGTGACGGCAAGGCACGCAGCCTGTCCATCAGCAACGCATATTTGTTCCAGGGGAATGCCGAACCCGCTCCCCGACGCTCTGCCGTGATGGTATAGTCGTGGTGATGGACGAGCGGGAACATGCAGCCTATCTACCGATCAGAACCGCGGCCGCAATCCCGCCCATTGCGCCATGCTCTGGCCCCATCCCGCTCAAACAGTTGAAAGACCTAGTGAATGCCGGATAATTCGCCGCTGCCCTATCGCCCTTGTGTCGGCATCATGCTGGTCAACATGGACGGCAAGGTCTTTGTCGGCCAGCGAATCGACAACAAGGTGGAGGCCTGGCAGATGCCGCAGGGCGGGATCGACCCCGGCGAGGAGCCGCATGCGACCGCCATCCGCGAACTGGGCGAAGAGACCGGCATCGCCCCCCATCATGTCGAGATCATCGCGCGCACCGACGAAGAGCTGTTCTACGATCTGCCGCAGGATCTGATCGGCAAGATCTGGGGCGGGAAATATCGGGGGCAGCGCCAGCAATGGTTCCTGGCCCGCTTCCTGGGATCGGACGAGGATATCGACATCGCCACGGAACATCCCGAATTCCGGGAATGGAAATGGGCCGATCCGTCCACGCTTCCCGAGCTGATCGTGCCGTTCAAGAAAAAGCTCTATCGCGACATCCTGCACAAGTTCGCGCATCTGATCTGACATGCGGGGCCTGTGATCCGGCCATGCCGTCCGGTCACGCCAAAACGGCTTCAAAATGGCGAAAAACCTTGTAGGGTCGATCGCCATGGCACTGGACATATTGACCCCTCTCCGCCGTACGGTTCCCGTCGGCGCACTGATAGCCTTGTGCTTCGCGCCGTTCGAATCGGTGGCGCAGGATCTGCCGCCGACCCCCTTGCCTCCAGCCGCCCGCGCGATGCTGGAGCAGGCGATCGCCGGGGGGGATGAAGCGGACATCGCGGCCGTGGCGAAAATCGCCAAGAAGACCTACCCCCGCTCGTCGGCAGAGATTTCCGCGCTGGTGAACGCAAGGAGCGAGAAGGTCGCGGAACGACGCAAGGATCTGATCCAGTCGGCCAATATCTTTGAACTGTGGAAAGGCCGCGGCGAGCTGGGCGGATTCCGATCGACTGGCTCGACCAGTGAAGTCGGCATCAGCGCCGGGCTGGCGATCACCCGCACGGGGCTGAAATGGACACACAAGCTCAGTGCCAGCGCCGATTATCGCCGGGCCTATGGCGCGACCTCCCGCGAGCGCATCGTCGCAGCCTATGAACCGCGTTATCAGTTTGATCCTAGGGGCTTCGCCTATGGGCTCACCCAGTTCGAGCGCGATCCGATCATCGGCTTCGATGCCCGATACACCGGATCGGCCGGTATCGGTTACAAGCTGCTGGACGACAAGAAGCTGACCCTCTCCATCGATGCAGGCCCCTCACTGCGCCATGTCGCCTATCCGGACGACAGCTCGGAGACCAAGGCGGGCGTGCGATCCTCCATCGACTTCGCCTGGAAACTGAACCCGCAACTCACCCTGCGCCAGACGGCCTCCGGCTATGTCGAGAGCAACAATGAATCCGCAACCGCGCTGACCGCGCTCGACGCGCGGATCATCGCCCGCCTTTCCGCCCGCTTTTCCTACAACCTGCAGTATGAATCGCAGAACCGGCTGACGGACGAGCGCTTCGATACCCTGAGCAAGGTGACGCTGATCTACGATTTCTAGGGCCTGGCAGGGGTGGAGCACCGCTACGCCCTCTGATAGACATCCATGAATGAGAGCGATCTCCCGCAGAGAAGATAGCGTGTTGGAGAGGGCATCGGCGGCGCCGATGACCGATCGCATACTGTTCTGGGCCGCGATCGACCGGCAAGATCCCGGCAGGGTGCGCGATGGCAGGAATATCGCCGCCTGCGGCATCCCGCTGGACGCGACCATGAGCGCGCGCGGCGGGGACATTCACGGGATAGAGGAATTTCCGATCATCAAGCGCCTTGCCGAGCGGGCCCGCCCGTCCGCCCTCACCATGACCCATATCGCGCAGGGAGGCATGACATGAGCTTCATGATGCGGCCGGCCCGGCCCGACGATATCCAGACGCTCTACGAGATGGCGAAGCTGACCGGCGGGGGCTTCACCAACCTTCCGCCCGACCGCACGGCACTGGCCGCGAAGCTCGAACGCACGGCGCAGGCGCTGGCGCGCACCGAGGACGGCATCGAGGACGAACTGATCCTGATGGTGCTGGAAAATGTCGAGACCGGGCAGGTCCGCGGCACCTGCCAGATCTTCAGCACGGTCGGGCAAAAATGGCCCTTCTATTCCTACCGCCTCGGCACGCTGACCCAGCATAGCCGCGAGCTTGGCCGCACCTTCCGCGCGCAGATGCTCTCGCTCACCACCGACCTTGAGGGATCGAGCGAGGTCGGCGGCCTCTTCCTCCATCCGCGCGAACGGGCAGAAGGGCTGGGCCTGCTGCTCGCGCGCAGCCGCTATCTCTACATCCGCCAGCATCGGGCGCGCTTTGGCGACCGGGTAATCGCGGAGTTGCGCGGCGTGATCGACGAGGCCGGCGGATCGCCCTTCTGGGATGGCCTTGCCGGGCGCTTCTTCGGCATGAGCTTTCAGGAGGCGGACGAATTCAATGCGATCAACGGCAACCAGTTCATCGCCGACCTGATGCCCAAGACCCCGATCTATACCGCGATGCTCACCGATCATGCCCGCTCGGTGATCGGCCTGCCCCATCCCAATGGCCGTGCGGCGATGCGGATGCTGGAGGCGGAGGGCTTCGTCAACGCCGGCTATGTCGATATTTTCGACGGCGGGCCCACCATGCTGGGCGACATCGACACCCTGCGCACGGTCAAGACCGCACGCGACGTGCAGTTTGCCGGCGTGCATGACGAACGCGGCCAGCGGATGCTGGTCGCCAGCGGTCAACTGGCCGACTATCGCTGCGCCTATGGCGTGGTCGTCGAGCAGCCCGACGGCGCGGTCGCCCTGGACGAAGCCAGCGCCCGCGCGCTGAATCTTTCCCCCGGCGACGCACTGGTGGTGGCCGAGCGATGAGCCTGCGCGAGATCAACTTCGACGGCGTCGTCGGCCCCAGTCACAATTATGCGGGCCTCAGCCCTGGTAATCTGGCTTCCGCCCGCAATGCCGGTGCCATTGCCTATCCCCGCGCCGCAGCGCTGCAGGGACTGGAGAAGATGCGGGCCAACATCCGCCTCGGGCTCGCGCAGGGGCTGCTTTTGCCCCATCGGCGCCCGGATGAGGCATGGCTGGCGTCGCTCGGCACCGACATGGCCGGTGCGGAACCGCATATGCGCGCGGCCGCCATGTCCGCCTCCGCCATGTGGGCCGCCAATGCCGCGACAGTCTCGCCCGCCCCGGACACCGCAGACGGCCGTTGCCACCTGACCGTCGCCAACCTCGTCACCATGCCGCACCGCAGCCATGAATGGCCGCAGACGCTGGCGCAGCTGCGCATCGCCTTCGCCAACTCCGCCGCCTTTGCCGTCCATGGCCCAGTGCCGCCGCCCTTTGGCGACGAGGGCGCGGCCAATCATATGCGCTTATGCGCGGACCATGACGCGCCCGGCATCGAGATTTTCGTCTATGGCCGCTCGGGAGGCCCCTTCCCGGCCCGCCAGCATGTCGAGGCGGGCAAGGCCATCGCCCGCACCCACGGGCTTGCGCAGAGCCATGTGCTGCATGTCCAGCAGTCTGAAGAGGCGATCGCGGCGGGCGCCTTCCACAATGATGTGGTGGCGGTCGCCAACGGCCATGTCCTCTTCGCCCACGAGCTGGCCTTCGCGGACAAGCAGGGCTTTTTCGCGGAACTCCGCGCCCTGTTGCCGCAGGTCGAGATCATCGAGGTGCCCGCCGCGCTCGTCTCACTGGAAGATGCGATCAGGAGCTACCTGTTCAACGCGCAGCTCGTGACCCTGCCTGAAGGCGGCATGGCGCTGATCCTGCCCACAGAGGCGCAAGGCGTGCGGCCGGTATGGGAATGGCTGGAGGCGATGGTCGCCGGTAACGGGCCGATCCGCAAGCTGGTGCCGGTGGATGTACGCCAGTCCATGGCCAATGGCGGCGGCCCCGCCTGCCTGCGCCTGCGCGTCGTGGCCGATCCCGCCGATGTCGATCCGCGCTTCATGCTGGATGAGGCGAAGATCGACGGTATCGCCGCGATCATCGCCGCGCACTGGCCCGAAGAGATCGCCGTCGATGCGCTGGGCGACCCGGAATTGATTACGAAAGTCCAACAATCGTGGTTAACTTTGGTTGACCATTTAGGCCTGCAGGCCGATCTAGTCTTCTGACGGCGCGGCTTTGCGCGGCGCTGTTACTGGATGGGAGCGGCCCATCGCTGGCGGCGCTCGCGCGACCAGCGGGCATTGTTGGAACATGGTCATGAACAGGATCAAACGCCTTTTTACGATCAAGACCAAGTTCGAGGCCTTCCTCGTCATCTATGCGCTGGCGCTGGGCGCCACCGAGCGCGGGCTCGTCTATATCGAGGCGTATCCCGGAGTCGGCGGCAAGCTGCTCGCGCTATGCTGCACGGGCGCGGTCTTCATGGCGGGCGGCAAGGTTCTGGACGCCGTGGAGATGAGCCGCCAGTTCGATTACTGATCTTGCGCGCCATGCTTCACCGGGCGGCGCGCGGCGGCGGAGCAGATAGTGGTAGACGCCGAACAGGTTGATCGCGAGCAACGCAAGATTCTGGGTTCCCCGTGCGCCTTCCTCATCCAGAAGGCTGGCGACGATCCAGGCGATGCTGGAAAAGACGAACAGCACGAAGCCCCATCCCGTCACCTTCCTGCCGCTTCCCAGCGCGACCATGAAGGCCACGACGATGCCGCTGATCGACGCCGCCCATTTGATGATGTCGATCACAAACGGGCTCGATGGGCCTGATGGCCTTTCAGCTTGCGCCTTCAGATCATCAACCCATGGATTATGTGCTTCGATCCATCATGCAGATGGCCGCGGCAGCCGGTTCCGGTCAGCGTGTTACCGTCGCCGCGCTCTGGCCGAAGAGGATCGCCCGCGCGTGATCATCGGCGATGGTCGGCGCGCTCGACGGATTGACGCTTTCGGCCTTTTCATAGGCGCGGATCGTCGCCGGTCGGGCAGCGACCTGAGCAAACCAGCGAGCGACGTTGGGAAAGTCGGCCAGATCCTGCCCCTGTCGTTCATGCGGCACGATCCAGGGATAGATGGCCATGTCCGCGATCGAATAGTCTTCGCCGGCGATGAAGGCGCGATCCGCCAGCCGCTTGTCCAGCACGCCATACAGCCGTGCCGTCTCGTTCACATAGCGGTCGATAGCGTAGGGAATCTTCTCCTGCGCGTAGACGTTGAAATGATGGTTCTGCCCCGCCATCGGGCCAAGGCCGCCCATCTGCCAGAACAGCCATTGCAGCACCTCTGCCCGGCCGCGCAGGTCGGCGGGAATGAACTGCCCCGTTTTTTCTGCCAGATAGAGCAGGATCGCACCGGATTCGAACAGGGACACCGCCGCTCCGCCATCTGCGGGGTCATTGTCGACGATCGCCGGAATGCGGTTATTGGGCGCGATCGCCAGGAATGCCGGCGCGAACTGCTCGCCCTTGCCGATGTTCACACCATGCAGGCGATAGGGTAGCTGCGCCTCCTCCAGAAACATCGTGACCTTATGGCCATTGGGGGTCGTCCAGTAATAGAGGTCAATCATGTCGCGAGGCTTTCCATGGAGATGGTGTCAGCCGCCCAGATGATGCCCGCGCCGTCCCCTATCAATTGCCGGACGTATAATATTTTCAGCCACATCCATAATCTTCGCCTGTCGGTCAGCGGCTCGACCGGTCAGCCCGCAGAACGCCGCCTGATCCCGCCGGTCCAGTTTGGCACCTGCGCCGCATGGCTGGCATCCGCCATGGCATAGCGGCACTTTCCCTCCGCCTTGGCCCGGTAGAGCGCCGAATCCGCCGCATTCATAAGGTCCGACAGGTCGACACCATGTTCGGGGCGCAGGGAGATGCCGACGCTGACGCCGACATGGACTCTCTCGCTATCGAGGTCATAGCCGACACCGGCGATCGCAAGCACCATCCGCTCGGCCGTCAACAACGCGGCAGAGCGCCCCGATACGGATGAAAGCACGACGAACTCATCACCGCCAATGCGAGCGAGCGCGTCGCCCTTTGCCATCGCTGCACGCAGTCGCTCTGCTACGCCCACGAGCAGACGGTCACCGGCCGCATGGCCAAAGCGATCGTTCACTTTCTTGAACCCATCCAGATCGAGATAGAAAAGCGCCCGGCCGAATGCCCCGCGCTGATCCATGTCACGCTCGAGACCATTGCGGTTCAGGAGACCCGTAAGGGCATCATGACAGGCGCGATGATCGTTTTCGCGTTCCGCCACCATCGTGGAGACCAGCATCTGGTTCAAATTATGGGAGGCGCCAGACATCGCATAGAGATAGAAGGGAATTTGCAGCCCCACGATCAGAAGCGCCGTCTGCCCCGAAATGATGGCGCCCAGAGCACAGGGCCCAAGGCCGAGAACAATCATGGCGCCCGCGAGCCGCGGTGCGCTGTAGTTGCGCAGGCAGATGCCGCCCACCATCGCAGCGGCTGAAAGGCAGGCAAGCGTGGCCCCCACCCAATCTCCGCTGAGAATGCTGATGATCGTACCAAAACCGACTGACAACGCCCACGCCAGGGCGAGCAGGATCAAGGCGTCCGTATGGGTCGATCGTCCTCGCGTCACACGGCGCTTTGCACCCAGGATCAACCACAGGCGCGCCATGCAGATGGCGATCTCCAGTCCCAGCCAGAACCAGAAGAGCGCACTGTTCTGCCGCATGGCCAGGATCGCGGCGACGCCGATGGTATTGAACACCCCGCCGAGGAAAATCGGCAGCGAAGCGTAGAGATTGCGGATCAACGCATGGCGAATGTCCGACGGCACGTCTGGCCCGGAATCGGCGAGCCATGCGGTCAGCGGCCATTGCGGCAGGCTATATCTCTCGCGCGTTGCGTCGCTCACGCCGGCAAATGTCCTCTGCCGCGCCGGATGCGCGGTAGCCGTTGCGATACACCCGAGCCGTTAAGGAAGAATGAGGACGGATAACAGCGTGTTAGGGTTGACGAGCGCCGAGCTTCGCCAAGCCCGGTGAGGATCGCAAATGTCGGTGGCCGCGCGAATCGACCCGAAGCCCAGGCACGGTATATTTGGAGTGCCAACAGCGGTGCAGGTTATCGCCCTGCCCCTCCTGCCGCGCGACCGTCCAAGCCCCAGCAGATGATCCGCCCGGCAAAGAGGCCCGAACTTCCGTGCGATTTCTCGATAGCAGAGGCTCAATGATGTCGCTCAAGCCCAGAAACAGAAATCCCCGCTAAGTCATTGAGACCTAGCGGGGATTTGTGGTGCGCCCGGAACGATTCGAACGTCCGACCCTCAGATTCGTAGTCTGATGCTCTATCCAGCTGAGCTACGGGCGCCCTTGGGAGTTGCGCAGATAGTCGGGGGAGGAAGGTCTGGCAACCCCTTTTTTCACTTTCTGCAAAAGCTTTTGCAGGGGCGGCGTTTCAGGCCGCCCCTGCCCTGATTCAATCCTTCGAAAGCGCGGCCTGAGCGGCGGCCAGACGCGCGATCGGCACGCGATAGGGCGAGGCCGAGACATAATCGAGACCGGTCTTTTCGCAGAAGGCGATGGAGGCCGGATCGCCGCCATGCTCGCCGCAGATGCCCAGCTTGATGTCCGGGCGGGTCTTGCGGCCACGCTCCGCCGCGATCTCGATGAGCTGGCCGACGCCCTCGATATCCAGGCTGACGAACGGGTCGCGCGGGAAGATGCCCTTGTCGACATATTGGGTCAGGAAGCGACCGGCGTCATCGCGGCTGATGCCGATGGTCGTCTGCGTCAGGTCGTTCGTGCCGAAGGAGAAGAATTCGCCGCTCTCGGCGATTTCCCCGGCCTTCAGCGCCGCGCGCGGCAGCTCGATCATCGTGCCGACCAGATATTCCACCGTGTCGCCACGCTCGGCAAAGACTTCCAGCGCAACGCGGTCGACGATTGCCTTCATCAGCTCCAGTTCCTTCGCCGTGGCGACGAGCGGGATCATGACTTCGGGAATCGGGGCCTCACCCGAACGCTCCTTGACGATCAGCGCTGCCTCGAAGATCGCGCGGGCCTGCATCTCGTAGATTTCGGGATAGGTGACGCCAAGGCGGCAACCGCGATGGCCCAGCATCGGGTTGAACTCATGCAGTTCCGATGCCCGGCGCTTGAGCGTCTCGATGCCGACACCGGCCGCCTCGGCCACTTCGGCGAACTCATTTTCCTCATGCGGCAGGAATTCGTGCAGCGGGGGATCAAGCAGGCGGATGGTCACGGGCAGGCCGGCCATCACCATGAAGATCTGCGCGAAGTCGTCGCGCTGTTCCGGCAGCAGCTTGTCGAGCGCCTCGCGGCGGCCCTTCTCCGTATCGGCCAGGATCATCTGGCGGACGGCGGTGATGCGGGTCGCGTCGAAGAACATATGCTCGGTGCGGCACAGGCCCACGCCCTCGGCGCCGAAGTCGCGTGCGACCTGGCAATCCTGCGGCGTTTCGGCGTTCGCACGCACCTTCAGGCGGCGAACCTTGTCGGCCCAGACCATCAGCGTGCCGAAGTCGCCGGCCAGCTCGGGCTGAACCGTCGGCACCGCGCCGGCCATCACTTCGCCGGTCGAGCCGTCGATGGTGACGATATCGCCTTCGGTGAGGTTCCGGCCGCCGACATGCAGCGTCTTCGCCTTGGCGTCGATCGACAGGCTGCCTGCGCCGGAAACGCAGGGGCGACCCATGCCGCGCGCCACAACGGCGGCATGGCTGGTCATGCCGCCACGCGCGGTCAGGATGCCCTTGGCCGCATGCATGCCGTGAATATCCTCAGGCGAGGTTTCCACGCGCACCAGGATGACCGAATCGCCCAGTTCGCTGCGGCGCTCGGCCGTGTCGGCATCAAACACGATCAGGCCGGAGGCGGCGCCCGGCGAAGCCGGCAGGCCCTTGGTCAGCACGTCGCGCGGCGCGTTAGGATCGAGCGTGGGGTGAAGCAGCTGGTCGAGCGCGGCGGGATCGACGCGGGCGACGGCTTCCTCCTGCGTGATGAGGCCTTCGCTCGCCATGTCGACGGCGATCTTGAGCGCGGCCTTCGCGGTGCGCTTGCCCGAGCGGGTCTGGAGCATCCAGAGCTTGCCCTGCTGCACCGTGAACTCGATGTCCTGCATGTCGCGATAATGGGTTTCGAGGATGGCGAACACATTCGCCAGCTCGGCATAGGTTTCCGGCATCGCCTCTTCCATCGAGGCGGGCTTGGCGCCGGCGCGCTCGCGGGCGGCCTTGGTCAGGTACTGCGGCGTGCGGATCCCCGCCACCACGTCCTCGCCCTGCGCGTTGATGAGGAATTCGCCATAATAGACATTCTCGCCGGTCGCCGGATCGCGGGTGAACGCCACGCCGGTCGCCGAGGTATCGCCCATGTTGCCGAACACCATGGCCTGCACGTTGACGGCCGTACCCCATTCGCCGGGGATCGAGTTCAGGCGGCGATAGACCTTCGCGCGCTCAGACTGCCACGATCCGAACACGGCGGAAATCGCGCCCCACAGCTGGTCATGCACATCCTGCGGGAAAGGCTTGCCCCACAGCTTCTGGACGATCGCCTTATATTCGGCGACCAGCCCCTTCCAGTCATCCGCCGTCATCTGCGTATCGAGCAGGTAGCTCTGGTCTTCCTTGGCGATCTCCAGCGCTTCCTCGAACGCGCCATGGTCGAGTTCCAGCACCACGTCCGAATACATCTGGATGAAGCGGCGATAGCTGTCCCAGGCGAAACGCTCGTCGCCCGATGTCGCTGCAAGGCCTTCGACCGTCTCGTCGTTGAGGCCGAGGTTGAGGACGGTATCCATCATGCCCGGCATCGACGCGCGCGCGCCGGAACGGACCGACACCAGCAGCGGATCGGCCGGATTGCCGAAAATCTTGCCAGTGACCCCCTGGATATGGGCGATGCCGTTCGCGACTTCCGCGTTCAGACTCTCGGGATATTTGCCGCCATCCTCATAATAGCGAGTGCACATCGCCGTCGTGATCGTGAAACCGGGAGGCACCGGCAGGCCGATGGACGCCATGCCATCAAGATTCGCACCCTTGCCGCCGAGCAGGTTGCGGTCGCCATTTCCCCCATCATCGACGCCTCCGCCGAAACGATAGACATAACGGGTTTCAGTCGTCGGCATGATCATGGCCTCTTCCAGCGTTGTGGTCATCGGTTTCTCCAGCGGAATCAAGCAATCCTGTAAGGACAGTGCCAAATAATGGTGCACTGCAACAGGATTGAAATCAACCTTTTCGGAAGATCAGCAACGATCAACCGTGCCTTTGAGCCGATATGGGACGCGCCTATAGCGTCAAACGCATACCCGTCCACGAAATATCATTACGCGAGACTGATGACAGCGCTGACAATAATGCCGTCGCCACGATACGGAACAGCATTCCTCAATACGAACGAAAGCGGGTGCAGCATAACAGCCGCACCCGCCAGGAACACCACATTGAGAATTCTTCAGCCCTCGATGCGGGAGAAGTCCGCCACGCCGTGCACGGCCGCGCGCACCCGACCGAGCAGCCCGAGCCGCGCGATCCGCTTGGCCGGATCGGCATCGTTCACCGTCACCTTCTCGAAAAAGGCGTCGATCGGCGCGCGCAGGGTGGCAAGTGCCGCCATGGCCCCAGCGAAATCCTCCGCCGATATGGCAGCAGCCGCGCGCGGCTCTGCAGCATCGAGCGCGGCGATCAGCGCGGCCTCCTCCGGCTCCGGCGTATAGGACAGGTGCCTGCCCTCTTCCTGCTCCAGCGCGACGACGGCATCGGCATTGCCCGGCTGCTCGATGGCGGCCAGCGGATCTTCCTCCCCGGTCTGGGGGATACCCTGGTCGTCGGGGCCGGCCATCACCGGCGCGGCCTCCACCACGCCTTCCTTCTTGAGGATATTGGCCGCCCGCTTGTAACCGGCGAGCAGGTTGACGCCGTCATCGCTGCCGATGAAGGCTTGCAGCGCCTTCACCCGGGCGAGCAGGCGGACGAGATCGTCCTCGCCGCCTAGCGCGAACACCGCGTCGATCAGGTCGTGGCGAACGCCGGCTTCGCGCTGCTGGACCTTGAGGCGGTCGGCGAAGAAATCGAGCAGTTCTCCGACCAGCCCGGTTGCAGCCTCGCGTTCGATATCGGTCCACGCCCGGTCGGGGTTGAACCCCGCCATGATGCTGACCATCAGACGGCCCAGATGCTCCTGATTACCGGCAATATTCTTTCCGCGCAGCTTGGACATCTCAGTCATCAGCTGCGTGTTGAGGAATGCCCGGCGGATGAGATCGAAGCTGTAGGAAATGCCCGACGCCAATGGCATGCGAGCCCCGGTGGCCGTCAGAATGCCGAGGACCGCCAGGGATGACCTGCGCAGAGCAAACGGATCCTTCGATCCCGTAGGCGGCAGGCCGATGGCAAAGAACGAGACCAGCGTATCCAGCTTGTCGGCCAGCGAAACGGCCACCGTCACCGGCGCGGTCGGAACATCGTCGCCCTGCCCGACCGGCTTGTAGTGATCGCGGATCGCATCGGCCACGGCGTCGGGCAGTCCCTCGGCGCGGGCATAATAGCCGCCCATCACGCCCTGTAGCTCGGGGAACTCGCCGACCATTTCGGTGACGAGATCGGCCTTTGCCAGACGCGCGGCCAGTTCGGCCATGTCGGCCAGCTGCGCGCGGTCGTGCTCCTGCGCAGGCAGGAGCCCAGTGACGGATTGCGCCACGCCACCCTGGGCTCCTGCGTTCGCAGGAGCACTCGCACCGGTACTGGCGTTGGCACCGACGATCCCCTCTTCCACCAGCCAGCGGGCGAGCTTCGCCACGCGCTCCACCTTGTCGGCCACAGTGCCGAGCTTTTCGTGGAAGGTGATGCGCTCCAGCTTCTTCGCATGCTCTTCCAGCGTCGTCTTCTTGTCCTGCTCCCAGAAGAAGCGGGCGTCGGAAAGGCGGGCGGCAAGCACCTTGCGGTTGCCGGCGATGATCGCCTCGCCGCCGTCCTTCGCCTCGATATTGGCGGTGCAAATGAAGGCGGGAGCCAGTTTCCCGGCAGCATCGCGCAGCACGAAATATTTCTGGTTGATCCGCAGGGTCAGCTGGATGACCTCCGGCGGCACCTCCAGAAAGGCGGGATCGAAATCGCCGAGCAGCGGCACCGGCCATTCGGTGAGACCGGCATTCTCCGCCACCAGCCCCTTGTCCTCGATCAACGCATAGCCCTTCGCGGCGGCGGCAGCGGCGGCCTTTTCGGCGATGATCGCCTGCCGCTCGTCATGGCTCGCGATCACATAGGCAGCGCGCAGCTTGTCGGCATAGTCGTCGGCACCGTCGATCGTCACCGCGCCGGACGAATGGAAGCGATGCCCCACCGTCTCGCGCCCCGAAACGATGCCATCGACCTCGATCGGCACGATCTCGCCGCCCAGCAGCGCGATGATGCCCTGCAGCGGGCGGACCCAACGCAGGCTCTCGGTGGTGCTGCTGGCCTTGCCCCAGCGCATCGACTTGGGCCAGGGGAAGGCGCGGACGATCGCCGGGATCGCCTCGGCCAGCACGTCCGCCGTCGCACGGCCGGGCTTTTCGACCAGCGCGAACCACACGCCGCCGCGATCCTCGAGCTGATCCTGCGTCAGGCCGGTCTTGCGCAGGAAGCCTTCCAGCGCCTGCGGCGGCGCGGAGGTGCGCGGCCCCTTGAACTCCTCGCTCACCGCCTCCGTCTGCTGCGGCAGGTCGCGCGCGATGAGGGCAAGGCGGCGCGGCGTCACGAAACGCTCGACGGACCCGGGCTTGAGACCGGCCTTCGCCAGTTCCTCGGCAAAGAGGCGCGCCAGATCCTCGGACGCCTTGAGTTGCATGCGCGCCGGAATTTCCTCGCAGCGCAGTTCGAGAAGGAAATCAGTCATGACGACCTCCCCAGGTCGTCACCCCAGCGGAGGCTGGGGCCTCGTGCCTCAAACCATGCGCCATTTTGCCTGAGATCCCAGCCTTCGCTGGGATGACGGTAATATTCATCATCATCACGCGGCCCACCCGTTCGATTGCATCCACGCCTCGCAGCTGCCCTTCGCCAGATCGCGCACGCGGCCCATATAGCTGGCGCGCTCCTGCACGGAGATCACGCCGCGCGCCTGCAGCAGGTTGAAGCAGTGGCTGGCCTTGATCGCCTGTTCATAGGCGGCCAGCGGAACCCCGGCGGCGATGCAGCTTTCGCACTCCGCCTCGGCATCCTTGAACCAGCGGAACAACTTGTCGGTATCGGCGATCTCGAAATTCCATTTCGACATCTGCTTCTCGTTCTCGAGGAACACGTCGCCATAGCTGACGCCCGCATCGTTGAAGCGCAGGTCGTACACATTGTCGACGCCCTGGATATACATGGCCAGACGTTCGAGGCCATAGGTCAGCTCGCCCGTCACCGGCTTGCAGTCAAAGCCGCCCATCTGCTGGAAATAGGTGAACTGGGTGACTTCCATGCCGTCGCACCACACTTCCCAGCCAAGGCCCCAGGCGCCCAGGGTCGGGCTTTCCCAGTCGTCCTCGACAAAGCGGATGTCGTGGATCAGCGGATCGATGCCGATCTCCTCCAGCGAGCCCAGATACAGCTCCTGCAGGTTCGGCGGGCTCGGCTTCAGGACAACCTGATACTGGTAGTAATGCTGCAACCGGTTGGGGTTCTCGCCATAGCGGCCGTCGGTGGGCCGGCGGCTGGGCTGCACATAGGCGGCGTTCCACGGATTTGGCCCAAGGCTGCGCAGCGTGGTGGCCGGGTGAAAGGTGCCCGCGCCCACTTCCATGTCATAGGGCTGCAGGATGACACAGCCCTGCTTGCTCCAATAGGCATGAAGGGTGAGGATCAGGTCCTGAAAGCTCAGGCTTTTTTCAGGTTTCGCCATGTTTTCCCGGTTCCTGGCTGGGCAGTTGCGTTTCGCGCCGTGCCTTGGCGCATGGGGCGATACGGGTCAAGACGCCGCCGTCCCGCTTTCGGGCAACGGTTAACCCTCATTTACCCTTGTCGGGGTGCTGAGGGAGCCCCATTGAAAGGGGGTATAACCGACAAGCCCACCAGAAAGGCGCTTCGTGACACGGCCATTCAAGTTCCTCGCCGCCTTGCTGCTCCCCCTCTCGCTGCTCGCCACGCCCGCTGCTTTCGCCCGCGAGCCTGTCGCCGCGACTGCGACGATCAAGGCGAAGCCCGCGCTGTGGGTGGTGAAGGACGAGGATAGCACGATCTATCTGTTCGGTACGGTCCATGTGATGAAGCCGGGCTATGACTGGTTCAACGACGGGGTGAAGAAGGCCTTCGACGCGTCGGACGAACTGGTGCTGGAAGTCATCGAGCCGGAAGACCAGGCCGCCATGGGCCGCGAGATGGGCGCCCTGGGCACCGCACCCCAGGGCACACCCGCGCTCAGCACCCGCCTGGGCACGGAGGAAGGCAAGAAATATGTCGCGGCGATGGAGCAGAGCGGCCTTCCCTGGCAGGCATTCGAGCAGTTCAAGCCTTGGATGGCAGGCATGGTGCTCTCCGTCGCGCCGCTCGCCCGGCTCGGCTATGATCCCAAATATGGCGTGGAGAAAATCCTGAGCGCTGCCGCCAAGGCGACCGCCAAGAAGATGGGTGCGCTCGAGACCGTGCCCCAGCAGTTGGGCTTCTTCAACGGGCTGGACGACACGCAGCAGATCGCCTTCCTCAACGCCACCGTCGCCGGTCTGCCGCAGGCGGAGAACGAGTTTTCCGGGCTGATGAACAATTGGGCCAAGGGCGATCCCGATGCGCTGGCGGAAGGCATGAACGAATCTCTGGAAGCGACCCCGGTGCTGGCGAAGGTGCTGATCGAGGATCGCAACGCGACATGGGCGCTATGGATCAAGAAGCGGCTGGAAGTGCCCGGGACGACCTTCGTCGCCGTGGGTGCGGGCCATCTGGCCGGGACCATCAGCGTGCAGAACAAGCTGAAGGCGCTCGGCATCCAGGCGCAGCGCGTTCCGACCGGCCTCTAAAGGCCTCATCGTATCATGATCCGCCGCCTCATCCTTCTGTGCACGCTCCTGCTGACGGCGGCGTGCAGCAACGAACCGGCGTTGCACGCCGGCGACAAGGGGCCAGCGCTGTGGCGGATCGAGAAGGACCAGACGCAAGCCTATCTGTTCGGCACGATCCACGCCCTGCCAGCCGACGTTGCATGGGAAACGGCGGCGATGCGGGACGCGATGGCCGGATCGGACCGGCTGATCGTCGAGGCGCGCGGATTGGATGACGGCGAGCGGCTGCAGAAGACCTTCCAGTCGCTCGGCCAGAGCCCCGGCCTGCCGCCCCTCGCCCAGCGCCTGCCCGATGGCGACCGCCCCGCCCTCGGCGCGCTGGTGAAGGGCAGCGATTTCAACGAGCCGGTGCTGCAGGCCTATGAGAGCTGGGCCGCGGCGCTGCTGCTCTCCACCATCGTCCAGAAGCGGATGGACGTCAGCGGCAACGAAGGGGTGGAAACGGCGTTGATGGCGCGCTTCAAGGATGCAGGGAAGCCCATCGACGGCCTGGAAACGGTGGAACAGCAGTTTGCGGCCTTTGATCACCTGCCCGAGGCCGCGCAGCGCCGCCTGCTTGCCGATACGGTGCATGAGGCCGGCGAGGCGCCGAAACTCTACGGCGCCATGGTGAAGGCGTGGCTCGCAGGCGACATCGCCGCACTGGGGAAGATCGCCATGGACGGCATGGCGACGGACCCCGCTTTGGCCGGACCACTGCTCCATGATCGCAACGCGGCCTGGGCCGCGCGGATCGACGCCATGCCAGGGCGCCCGTTCATCGCGGTCGGCGCGGCGCACCTGATAGGCCCGAGCAATGTCACAGAGCTGCTCGCCCGGCGCGGCTGGCGCGTGACGCGGGTGCAGTGAAGGGCCGCCAAGACACGCCCCCTTGCATTTTCGCCAGTAACTGCTAGAGGCGCCGCTTCCCGCCGTGGTCATCCCTGGAGGCGTGTCGGGAAAATATACTCAACCAGCTTTTGGAGACATGCACATGAGCGATCAGCTTACGCTGTCGGCCGAGGCACGCGATCGGGCAGGCAAGGGAGCCTCCCGCGCCCTCCGCCGTGAGGGCCGCGTACCCGCCGTCATTTATGGAAACAACGAAGAACCCACCATCGTCCACGTTGAAGAGAAGGCGCTGAACAAGCTGCTGGGCACCGGCCACTTCTTCAATTCGGTCGTCATGGTCGAGGTTGGCGGCAAGGCCATCCGTACCCTGCCGAAGGACGTTGCCTTCCACCCCGTCAACGATCGCCCGCTGCATGCCGACTTCCTGCGCGTTTCCGAGCACGCGACCGTGCACGTCAACGTGCCCGTCCGCTTCGAGAACGAAGATGCGTCGCCCGGCCTGAAGCGTGGCGGTGTCCTGAACATCGTGCGCCATGATGTCGAACTGATCGTCGATGCCTCCGAGATCCCCGACGACGTCGTCGTGGACCTGAAGGGCTTCGACGTGGGCGATTCGATCCACATCAGCGCCGTGACCCTGCCGAAGGGCGCGAAGGCGGCCATCGACGACCGCGACTTCACCCTCGCGACCATCGTGGCACCTTCCGCACTGAAGAGCTCGGAAGGTGAAGGCGAGGCAGCGGAAGGCGAGGCGTAATCCTCCCTCTCCCCTCGTCATGAGGTTCAGTCCCGTCCGCTTGGCAACGAGCGGACGGGATTTTCATTTGGGACAAGCGTGATGCAGCTGTGGGTGGGCCTGGGCAATCCGGGCGGCGAATATGCGATGAACCGGCACAATGTCGGCTTCATGGCGCTTGACGTCATTGCCGACATGCACAGCTTTTCGCCCTGGAAGAAGCAGTTCAAGGGGCTTTTCTGCGAAGGGCGGATCGGCCCCGAGAAGGTGATGCTGCTCAAGCCCCAGACCTTCATGAACGAAAGCGGCCGGTCGGTGGGTGAGGCAATGCGCTTCTACAAGCTGGCGCCGCAGGACGTCACGATCTTCCATGACGAGCTGGACCTTGCACCCATGAAGGTGAAGGTGAAGCGCGGCGGCGGCACGGCGGGCCATAACGGCCTGCGTTCGACCGACCAGCATATCGGCCCGGATTTCCGCCGCATCCGCATCGGCATCGGCCATCCGGGACACAAGGACCGCGTGACCGGCCATGTGCTGGGCAATTATCACAAGAGCGAGGCAGAGGCGCTGTCCGACATGCTCGGCGCCATCGGTGCGGAGGCGCCCTGGCTGGCGGCCGGCGACGACGTACGCTTCATGAACGACGTGGCGATGCGGCTCGCCGATTAGCGCAGCCGTCTCTATCAGCGCCCGTCTATCAGTGCCTGAAGAACAGACTGATCGAGGCCACATGGTTCATCCGCGTGCGCCCCAACGTCTGGTTGATGCTCTGGTTGAGATAGCCGATCTCCAGCGTCGTCTTGTCCTTCACGCCCACTTCGAAGCCGGCGAAGGTACGGATCTGGTCGAACCCGGACCGCGCACCCCAATCGGTGTCGTTGAGCGCCACGAAGACTTCCGAATAGCCCAAGGCGTTGAGGCTCTGGCTGTTCGGGCGCAGCGGCAGTTCGTAGCGGAGCATCTCGCGCAGGCGCCATCCCATGTCGTCGCCGTCGGAGCGCCAGCGCTGTTCCAGCCGCGTCCGCGAGGAAAGCTCGCCGCCCAAGGGCTTGCCCATCACCCATGTCACCTGCTGGAAGCTGCGCTCCTCATTCGCGTCCCTGCGCCCCTGCAGTGGCACTACGACATGGGCATAGCCCTGATAGATGCTGACAGAGGGGCTGAGTTTCCACCCCGCCGCTCCCCGGATCAGCATCTGGTCGAGCCGCGACACGCCGTCGCCGAAGCGCGGCTGCAACTCGGCGAAATAGATGAGGTCGCCGGACACGGAGCCCATGGCGGTCAAGTTGACCCATGCCTGTTCGTCATGAACCGTCTCGGCCAGAGCGATGGAGGGACTGGCAAGGAAAGAGCTGGCAACAACCAGGATCGCGGCCATTATCGATGAGGTCAGATGTCGCATGGTTGCCCGATAGTCATGCCGTGCTTCCCATCCATTTCCCGATCGTAAGGATTTGACGCGCAGGCCGACCATTGCACGGATCGTCCAAGGGGCTGGTCTTTCCGGCGAATATTGCCTATCGCGCGCGCATCATTTGGCCGCCGCGCCGGACATGAAGGCAAGCGGCGCACAGCAGGAACATGAAGATGGGTTTTCGTTGCGGTATCGTCGGTCTTCCCAATGTCGGGAAATCCACCCTGTTCAACGCGCTGACCGAAACGCAGGCGGCGCAGGCGGCCAACTACCCCTTCTGCACGATCGAGCCCAATGTCGGCCAGGTCGCCGTGCCCGATCCGCGTCTGGACCAGATCGCGAAAATCGGCGGCAGCGCCAAGATCATCGAAACCCAGCTTGCCTTTGTCGATATCGCCGGCCTGGTGCGCGGCGCATCCAAGGGTGAGGGGCTGGGCAACCAGTTCCTGGCCAACATCCGCGAAGTCGACGCCATCGTCCATGTGCTGCGCTGCTTCGAGGATGACGACATCACCCATGTCGAGGGCAAGGTCGATCCGATCGCCGACGCAGAGACGGTCGAGACCGAACTGATGCTCGCCGATCTCGAAAGCCTGGAGAAGCGCGTGCCCGCCCTCCAGAAGAAGGGCAATGGCGGTGACAAGGAGGCCAAGGTGGCCGCCGCCGTGCTCGGCCAGGCGCTGGAACTGCTGCGCGAGGGCAAGCCCGCCCGCCTCACCCAGCCCAAGGACGTGGAGGAGGAGAAGCATTTCCTCCAGGCGCAGCTGCTCACCGCCAAGCCCGTGCTCTACGTCTGCAATGTCGAGGAAGAGAGCGCGGCAGAGGGCAATGCCCATTCCGCCCGCGTCTTCGAGAAGGCCGCCGCGGAGGGTGCCAAGGCGGTGATCGTCTCCGCCGCGATCGAGGCGGAACTCATCACCATGCCGATCGAGGAGCGCGGCGAATATCTCGACGCGCTGGGCCTGACCGAAGCCGGCCTCGCCCGCATCATCCGCGCGGGTTACGAACTGCTCGGCCTCATCACCTTCTTCACCGTCGGTCCCAAGGAAGCGCGGGCCTGGACCGTGCACAAGGGATCGAAGGCACCGCAGGCGGCAGGCGCGATCCACACCGATTTCGAGAAGGGCTTCATCCGCGCCGAAACCATGGCCTATGAGGACTATGTGCAGTTCGGCGGCGAGGCGGGCGCCAAGGAAGCCGGCAAGTGGCGCGCGGAAGGCAAGGAATATGTGACGCAGGATGGCGACATCATGCTGTTCCGCTTCAACGTGTGACGCGCAAAAGCGCTTTTCCTCCCAGCGTCACGCCGGACACCCGGCTCCTCATCCTCGGCAGCCTGCCCGGCGAGCGATCTCTGGCGGCGGGGGAATATTATGCCCATCCCACCAACGCATTCTGGTGGCTGATGGGCGAGGTGACGGGCGATCCCCTGCCCGCCTTGCCCTATGCGCAGCGGCTGGAATGCCTGTCACGGCGCGGCATCGGCCTGTGGGACGTGATCGCGAGCGCACGGCGGCAGGGGAGCCTCGATACCGCCATCCGTGAGGCGACAGTGCGCGACCTGGCCGCCTTCGCCAGCGACATGCCCGCGCTTCGGGCGATCGCCTTCAATGGCGGCGAGGCGGCTCGGCGCGGGCGGCGACAACTGGCCGGGGTCGATCGCTACGCCCTGGTCGACCTGCCCTCTTCCAGCGCCGCCCTTGCCGGGCTGTCCCGTACAGCCAAGCGTGAGGCGTGGATGCCGTTGCGAAACTGGTTGGCGTAAGCGGAGACGTCATTTTCCCGTCGTCGCGCGTCTGATAGGGCCATTGGGAAAAGCCAGCCGGGATTCGCCATGAAATCAACGCTTCGCGCCGCCCTCGCCCTGCCCCTGTTCACCCTGCCCCTGGTCGTCGCGCTCGGCGCCTGCGCCCCTGCGACGCAGCGCCCTGCGCCCGGTGCCAGCGCAGCGATCGAGGCGCGCGCGCCGATCACGATATTGGTCTCCATCGACGGCTTCCGGCCCGCCGTCATGCGGCATGGCACGACGCCCAATCTCGATGCGCTGGCCGATGATGGCGCTGCCGGCACGATGCGCCCCAGCTTCCCGTCGATCACCATCCCCAATCATATCTCGATCGTCACCGGCCTCCGCCCCGACCATCACGGCATCGTCGACAATGCGATGCGCGACCCGCAGCGGCCCGGCGTGACGTGGAAGATCGCCGATCCCACGGTCAACCGCGATCCCTTCTGGTGGAACGGCTTTGAGCCGATCTGGGCGAGCGCCGAGCGTGCAGGCATCCGCACGGGCATCATGTTCTGGCCGGGCGCTGATACGGCCATCAACGGTGTCCGGCCGTCCAACTGGTTTACCTATGACAGTGCGATCACCAGCACCCAGCGGGTCGACACCGTGCTCGACTGGGTACGGCGTCCCGCCGCCAACCGCCCGGCCTTCGTCGCCGTCTATTTCGACGTGGTCGACAAGGCGGCCCACACGCAAGGCTACGATTCGCCCGAAGAACGCGCTGCCATCGCCGATGTGGACGCCCAGATCGGCCGCCTGCGCGCAGGGCTGGCAGCGGTCGAACAGCCTGCGAACCTCATCATCGTTTCCGATCATGGCATGGCGCCCGTGCCGCCCGACCATGTCCGGCCGATCACCGACATCGTCGATCCCGCCATCATGGAATCGATCACCCAAGGCCCATGGCTGGATATCTATCCCAAGGCCGGACGGGATGAGGCGGTTGCCCGCGCGCTGCTCGTCAAGCGCGACAATATCGACTGCTGGCGCAAGGCGGATATTCCCGCCCGCTATGGCTATGGGCACAATCCGCGCGTCGCGCCTTTTATCTGCATGGCGCATCTGGGCTGGAGTTTCGTCGAGAAGCCGCGCGCCTATGTGAAGGGCGAGCATGGCTATGATCCCGATGACCCGGCGATGCGCGCGCTGTTCATCGCCAGCGGACCGGCGTTCCGCAACGCCTTGCACCCACCGGAGGGGTTCGCCAACATTGACGTCTATCCGCTGCTGGCGAAGCTGATCGGGGTGGCGCCGCGCCCCAATGATGCCGATCCGGCCACGCTTGACGGGCTGATCCGCACCAAATAGGGATTGGGTCGCCGATCAGTTGCAAGGTGAAATGGACATGGCGAGCGATCAGACCGACACGATTCCGGTCGCATATTTTGAGGATGTCGCGATCGGCCAGAAGGAGCCCTTCGGTCCCTATCCCGTCACCCATGACGAAGTCATCGCCTTCGCCACCGCCTATGATCCGCAGCCCTTCCACCTTGATGAGGCGGCGGCCGCCAAGACCCATTTCGGCCGCGTCGCTGCGAGCGGATGGCACACCACGGCCATGTTCATGGCCATGTTCGTGAAAGCTATGCAGGAGCAGGGGAGCTGGCAGCAGGCAAGCCTTGGCGCCCTGGGCGTCGATGAACTGCGCTGGCTCCGCCCGGTCTATCCCGGCGACATCCTCAGCGGAGAGACGGAGGTGCTGGAGAAGACCCCATCGCGCAGCCGCCCCGAAATGGGAACCATCAAGACGCGCGTGACGGTAAGGAACCAGAAAGGCGAGCCGGTACTGACCATGATGCCGATCGCGATGATCCGGACGCGACCCAAAGCATAGCGTCGCTGGGCCGGCGGCCTTTCTGGGTAGTCAACCCGGAAAACGGGTATTCCTGCGTCCCACGACGCTGCGAATGGCGGTGAAGGCAAGGCAGGCGAGAATGATGCTGCCGGAGGTGTAGAGCAGCCATTCCCGGTCGCCTGGCTTGCGTGGCGGCTCATCATCCGATGGCCATCCTCCGCGCCCGGAGCCGCCTCCGCCCCAATGTCCTTCGGGTGGATACATGTCTCGCATCAGCCGAACACCTGCCCGAGGCAAGATGAACGGCCAGGGACGACCTGACCTGCTAACACCGCTCTCCAGCCCATAAGCTGTGCTCCCATGCGACTGCGTTCTTTTTGACACAGGATGGCCCCGTAAACCAGAGCGATTGCGCGCGGACTTTTACCCTCCGGAATGTCAGCGGTATCGAATTGGAACAGCGGCAGCGCTGCTTGCAGAGGGCGGGACAACATCCATAAACAACCGCTTAATGCCTGATTCAGGTCGATTGCGCATGGGTTGCGTCACCGTGCGGCGTTACTATGCCCTTATGCTGGATGTCCTGAGACCATGATTCCCTTTGCAATGCTCCTGCTCGCAGCCGCCGATCCCCTGGCATCCCCGCAGCCCGCAAAGCCGGTATTCATGTTCGAAACCGGCGCGACTCTGCTCAAGAAGTGCGACAACAAGAGCCCGGAATATGCGCTGGCCTGCACCGCCTACATCGTCGGCGCTATCGACGGCATCCGCAAGGACATCTTCATCGGCCGCACGCAGGCCAATTGCTGGCCTGGCGAGATCGGCGCCGAAAAGGCGCGCGGCGTCGTGATCGCCTATCTGCGCAAATATCCCGATCAGCGGTCGATGCCGGCATCCGTCATCGTCAGCATCGCGATGAACGACGCCTATTCCTGCTCGCAGTGAACCATAAGATCACAGGCCGCTGATGTCAGCCATGTAGCGGGTTCGATCCACTAACAAGCGATGGCTGGAATCAATCGCTTGTTAGCCCCGTTCACAAAATGCCGACTTTTTGTGTTCCTGCGAACACGAAGGAGGGAAGGCCGCTTCCCCACCCCGCGTCGCCAAATAATAAGGGCCGGTTCTGCGCTTCTTCCGCGCAAAACCGGCCCCTCTCGTCAGGCGCGAGCCTCCCGTTAGAGAGTAGGCCAGCGTAACAGGTCAGATGTGGAGCGCACGGCCATAGGCCGCCAGCACGCCTTCATGCATCGCTTCGGAAATCGTCGGATGCGGGAAGACGGTGCCCATCAGCTCCGCCTCGGTCGTCTCCATCGTCTTGCCGATGGTGTAGCCCTGGATCATCTCGGTCACTTCCGCGCCGATCATATGCGCGCCCAGCAGCTCGCCGGTCTTGGCGTCAAACACCGTCTTCACGAAGCCATCGACCTCTCCAAGCGCGATCGCCTTGCCATTGCCGATGAAGGGGAACTTGCCGACCTTCACCTCATAGCCGGCTTCCTTGGCCTTCGCCTCGGTCAGCCCAACGGACGCCACCTGCGGACGCGAATAGGTGCAGCCCGGAATGTTCAGCACGTTCATTTCATGCGGATGCTCGCCCGCCATTGCCTCGACGCAGATCACCGCCTCGTGCATGGCCTTGTGCGCCAGCCACGGACCCGCGGTGACGTCGCCAATGGCATAGATGCCTTCGACATTGGTGCGGCCATAGCCATCGACCTTGATGTGGAAGCGCGCGTCCGGCTCCACGCCCAGCGTCTCCAGCCCGATATTCTCGACATTGGGCACGATGCCCACGGCGACGATCACATGGCTGAAATCTTCGACGCTTTCCTTGCCGTCCTTGTCCTTGATGGTCGCCTTAACGCCCTCGCCCGCCGTATCGATCTTCGACACGCCGGCCTTGGTCAGGATCTTGAGGCCGTTCTTCTTCAGCTGCTTTTCCATGAAAGCGCTGATTTCAGCATCTTCCACCGGCAGGATTCGGTCCAGCATCTCCACGATGGTCACGTCGACGCCCAGATCCGAATAGAAGCTGGCGAACTCGAGGCCGATCGCTCCCGAGCCGATGACGAGCAGCTTCTTGGGCATTTCGGCGGGGACCAGCGCATGGCGATAGGTCCAGACCTTCTTGCCGTCCGCCTTGGCGAAGGGCAGGTCGCGGGCGCGGGCGCCCGTCGCGATGATGATGTTCTTCGCTTCGAGATCGGTGGTCTTGCCGTCCTTCTCGACCGACAGCTTGCCCTTGGCGGTCAGCTTGCCCACGCCCTCATAGACCGTGATCTTGTGCTTCTTCATCAGGCCGGCAACGCCCTTGTTCAGCTGGTCGGCGACGCCGCGCGAACGCTTCACCACCGCTTCCAGATCGAAGGCGGGCTTCTCGACCGACAGGCCGTAGGCGCCGGCATGGGTCATGTAATGGTAGATTTCGGAAGAACGCAGCAGCGCCTTGGTCGGAATGCAGCCCCAGTTGAGGCAGATGCCGCCGAGCTTCTCGCGCTCCACGATGGCAACCTTCATCCCCAGCTGCGCGGCGCGGATCGCACCGACATAGCCGCCAGGGCCGGAGCCGAGAACGATAAGATCAAATGTGTCAGCCATGGTCTAAACTCGCCCTTGAATGAATATGAAGAATCAGGCTTCCGCCGCTGCCATGGGCGGCACGGAACGGGGCCTACGATCTTCGGCAATCGCCACAAAAGTAAAGGTCGCCTGCGTCACCCGATAGGATTGATCGTCATGGCGGGCTCGGCGCCAGGCTTCCACGCCGATTTTCATCGACGTCCGCCCTACGCCGACCAGCGTCGCGAACACCGACACTTCGTCGCCCACGACAACCGGCCGCAGAAACTCCATGCCCTCCACCGCGATCGTCACCGCCCGGCCTTTCGAATGCCGGGCAGCGACCGATCCTGCAGCCGAATCCATCAGGCTCATCAGCCAACCGCCGAAAATGTCGCCATAGGGATTGGTATCGGCAGGCATGGCGATAACGCGCACCGCAGGATCGACCTGCGGCGGTGCCTCGTCAGGCTGCGCCATCAGGCCAGCATACCCAGCGGATTTTCCACCAGCGCCTGGAACGCCTGCATCAGCTGCGCGCCCACGGCGCCGTCGATGGCGCGGTGATCGAAGCTGCCGGTCGCCGTCATCACGGTTGCGATGGCGATGGCGTCGTTCACCACATGCGGCCGCTTGTCGCCGGCACCGACCGCCAGGATCATGCCCTGCGGCGGGTTGATGACGGCGTCGAACTGCTTGATGCCGAACATGCCGAGGTTGGAGATCGAGGCGGTGCCGCCCTGATATTCCTCGGGCGCCAGCTTGCCTTCACGCGCGCGCGCCGCAAGATCCTTGGCTTCGGTCGCGATCTTCGAAAGCGCCTTGCCGCCGACATCGGTGATGACCGGCGTGATGAGACCGCCGGGAATGGCGACCGCCATCGACACGTCGGCACGGCCGAACTTGATCAGCGTGTCGCCGCCGAACTGGACGTTGGCGTCTGGCACCTGCGTCAGCGCGACGCCGAGCGCCTTGATCAGCAGATCGTTGACCGACAGCTTCACGCCCCGACCGGCAAGGCCCGCGTTCAGCTCGCCGCGCAGCTTCAGCAGGCGGTCTAGGTTGCAGTCCAGCGTCAGGTAGAAGTGCGGCACCGTCTGCTTCGATTCGGTCAGGCGGCGCGCGATCGTCTTGCGCATGCCGCTGAGCTTGATGCTTTCGGAGGGGATGCCGGCAGGCGCAGCAACAGCGGCTGCTGCGGGCTTTGCTGCAGCAGGTGCCGCAGCGGCCGGTGCGGAAGCAGCCGGAGCGGATGCAGCTGGCGAAGCGCCTTCAAGATCGGCCTTCACGATACGGCCATTGGGACCGCTGCCCTTCACGGATGCAAGGCTGAGGCCCTTTTGTTCCGCGATACGGCGGGCGAGCGGACTAGCCGAAATGCGGCTTTCGTTCGACTGGGCCGGGGCGGAGACAGCGGCAGGGGCGGCGGCAGGCGTCGAGGCTGCTGCAGGCGCAGCGGCTTCCTTCGCAGCAGGCGCAGCCGGCGCTTCGGCCTTGGAAGCGGGCGCTTCGGCAGGGGCCGTGTCGATCGCGCCGGCATCTTCGCCTTCGGCGGCCAGGATGGCGATAACGGTGCCAACCTTCACATTTTCGGCGCCCTCGGGCACCACGATCTTTGCGATCGTGCCTTCGTCCACGGCTTCGAATTCCATCGTCGCCTTGTCGGTTTCGATTTCCGCCATAAGGTCGCCGGATTTTACCACGTCGCCTTCCTTCACGAGCCATTTGGCCAGTGTGCCCACTTCCATAGTGGGCGAGAGGGCGGGCATCTGGATATTGATCGCCATGATGGGTGCAGCTCTTTCATGATGATATCGGGAGAGAACGGGGCCTTAGTTGACGCTTTGCCCCTCCCGGTCAAGGGTGTCACTTGTTTCCGGGCGGACTTTACCCCACATTTCGCCTGGAAAAGGCGGGCGCACGACATGCGGACATATCTTGTAGTGGTGGATGAGACCCGTGAGGCGGAAACCGCGTTGCGTTTTGCTGCGCGGCGCGCGGCGAAGACCGGCGGCACCGTCCACATCCTCGCGCTCGTCCCTCCCGCCGAATTCGTGCAATGGGGCGGCGTTCAGGCGACGATCGAGGAAGAGGCGCGGCAGCGCGCCGAGGCATTGGTGACGAGCGCGGCGGGCGCACTTACGGAAGTCTCCGGCGGCGCGCGGCCGATCATCACCGTGCGCCAGGGAGAAGCCGTCGCGGTCGTCCGCAAGGTGCTGGAAGACAATGAAACTGTGGCGGCGCTCGTCCTCGGGGCGGCCGCAGTGGGCTCTCCCGGCCCGCTGGTGGCGCATTTCGCGGGCGCTGAGGCAGGGCAACTGCCCTGCCCCATCATGGTGATCCCCGGATCGCTCAGCAACGAAGACATCGACCGGCTCAGCTGAGCCCGACCACCGGCAGAAACCGCTGCTATTTCCGGTGCTTGCCGCGCGGATTGTTGCTGTGGCGAATATTGGCAGGGCGTCCCCGGCGATGCAGCGGGCGCGGCCCCTTGCCGTCGCGGCGCATGGGCAGGTGGCTTGCGCCCTCGGGCAGTTCGAAACGCAGCGCGCCGTTGATCGGGTCGGCTTCCACCAGCCGGAGCGGCAGATGCTGCCCCACGGTATAGCGCTCGCCGCTATGCGTCCCCTCCAGCGCGCGGCCCGCCTCATCGAAGAAGAAGCGTTCCGCACCCAGCGTCGAGACCGGCACCAGACCGTCCCCGCCAAGCCCATCGACCGTGGCGAAGAAACCGAAATTCTGGACACCGGTGATTCGGCATTCCACCACTTCGCCCACGCGCGTCGCGAGGAAGGCGGCGACATAGCGGTCGATCGTCTCGCGCTCGGCCTCCATCGCGCGCCGCTCGTGCCGGCTGATGAGTTCACCGACCTTGCCCATGTTCGCGAAATCCTCCGCGCTGAGCGACGATTTCTCCGGGATATCCTTGTGCTTGGGCGCGGGCATTTCCAGCCCGTGGGCGCCCACCAGCGCGCGATGCACCAGAAGATCCGAATAGCGCCGGATCGGCGAGGTGAAATGCGCATAGCTGCCGAGTGACAGGCCGAAATGCCCGGCATTTTGCGGTCCGTAATAGGCCTGGGTCTGGCTGCGCAGGATCTGCTCCATGATGAGCGGGCGCGATTCATTGCCCTCCAGCTTGGCGATCAGCCGGTTGAAGGTCGCGGGCTTGATGACCTGCCCCAGCGCGAACTCGATATCGAAGGTCTTGAGATATTCCTTGAGCGCGACCAGTTTCTCGCGGCTCGGCGGCTCGTGGATACGGTACATCACCGGCGCCTTCTTCGCTTCCAGCGCCTTGGCCGCAGCGACGTTCGCAGCGATCATATAATCCTCGATCAGCCGATGCGCGTCGAGCCGTTCGCGCACCGCGACGCTGACGATCCGCCCCGCCTCGTCCAGCACCACCCGGCGCTCGGGCAGGTCGAGGTCCAGCGGCGCCCGCGCGTCGCGCGCCTTGGCCAGCAGCTTCCAGCAATCCCAAAGCGGCTTCAGCGCCGTTTCCAGCCATTCATTGGCCTCCGTGCCGTCGATCGCGGCCTGGGCTCGCTCATAGGGAATATTGGCGACGACGCGGATCAGGGCGCGCGTGAAGCGCCATCCCGTCACTTTGCCATGCGCGTCGATGACGAGATGGCAGGCCATCGCCGCGCGATCTTCCTCGGCGCGCAGCGAGCACATGTCGGACGAAAGCTGGTGTGGCAGCATCGGCACCACACGGTCGGGGAAATAGACGCTGTTGCCGCGCTTGCGGGCTTCCTTGTCGAGAGCCCCGCCCGGCCGCACATAATGGCTGACATCGGCAATCGCCACGATCGCCTTGAAGCCGCCGGCATTGGCGGGATCGTCATCGGGCGTCGCCCACACCGCATCGTCGAAATCGCGCGCGTCGACCGGATCGATGGCGACAATCGGCAAGTGGCGCAGATCTTCGCGCTTCTTCTCGTCCAGCGGCAGGCGCGCAGCGATCGCCGCTTCCTCTTCCGCGCTGTCGGGGAAGGTGAAGGGGATTCCGAACTTGTGGATCGCAATCAGGCTGAAGCTGCGCGGCGCGAAGGGATCGCCCAGGATGTCGGTCACGCGCGCACTGATACGCGGCGGTCGCCCGGTCGCTTCGGCCAGCACCAGGTCGCCCGGCTTGGCGTCACCCAGATCGCTGATCGGCGTATCCTTGCGGGTGCGCTTGTCCACCGGTCGCAGCCATGGTTTGCCGCCCTCGCCCGGTTCGACGACGCCCAGCAGTAGCTCCGCGCCCTTGGCCAGCCGCTTCATGGGATGGGCGACCCAGCCCTTGCCGGCCTCTTCCGTGCGGGCGAGGATGCGGTCGCCGACAGTCATCGCGCCCATGCGGCTGCCGCGTTCGATCACCCGCAGGCGCGGCGCGGGAATGCCCTCAGCCTCCCAGCGCTCGGGCACCGCGATCAACGTGCTGCCGTCGACATCGGCGATGCGCAGCACCGTCACCTTCGGCACGCCGCCCATCTTGTGGAAGGCACGGGCCGGGCCGATGTCCAGCAACCCTTCATCCGCCATGTCCTTGAGCAACGCCTTCAGCGCGATCTTCTCCTGCCCCTTGAGCCCGAAGGCCTTGGCGATTTCCCGCTTGCCAGCAGGCGTCTCGGAGGAGGAGATGAACTCCATCACCTGATCGCGCGTGGGGAAGCCGGCGGGGCTCACCTTGACGGGTTTCTTACGGTCGGGTGAAGGTTTCTTGGAAAGGGCCATATGACCGCTATAGGCACGGCCGCGCATGGTTGCGAGTCTCCCCTGTCCCCGGCACAAGGAAGGCGTGATCCATGATCTCATCATCATCGGCGGCGGCATCAATGGCTGCGCGATCGCGCGGGAAGCGGCGATCAACGGCCTTTCGGTGCTGCTGGTCGAGCGGGACGATATCGCGTCGCATACCTCCTCGGCATCCACGGGGCTCATCCATGGCGGCCTGCGCTATCTGGAATATCGCGAATTCGGCTTGGTCCGCGAAGCGCTGCAGGAGCGCGAACGCCTGCTGAAGGCCGCGCCGCACCTGATCGCGCCGATGCGATTCGTGCTGCCGCACGAAAATACCATCCGCCCCTGGTGGCTCGTGCGGCTTGGGCTCCTGCTCTACGATCATCTGGGCGGACGGATCAGCCTGCCGCGATCGCGCGGACTGCGCACAAGCGATACCGCCTATCAGGCACCGCTGCGCCACATGGCGAAAGGCTTCGTCTATTCGGACTGCCGGACGGACGATGCCAGGCTGACCCTCGCCTATGCCCTCGATGCCGCGCAGCATGGCGCGGACATCCGCACCTATACCGCGCTGGTCTCGGCCCGGCGGCGTGACGGCCTCTGGCATGTCGCGTTTTCGGACGGATCGCAGGCGAGCGCCCATGCGCTGGTGAATGCCGCCGGCCCATGGGTGATGCAGACACAGGCGCTGAGCGGCATCACCGGCAGCAGCCGTGTCCGGCTGGTCAAGGGCAGCCATATCATCGTGCCGCGCCTCTATGGGGGCGATCACGCCTATATGCTGCAGCAGCCGGACAGGCGCATCGTCTTCGCCCTGCCCTATCAGGAGCGCTGGACTGTGATCGGCACGACGGACGTGGCCGTCGCGCAACCGGAAGACGCCGGCATATCCCCGGACGAAACCGCCTATCTCTGCGCGGCGGCATCCCGCGCCTTTAGCGCTGCCATTGCGCCTGCCGATGTGATCGCGAGCTATAGCGGCGTGCGCGCGTTGCATGACGATGGCGCCTCGGAAAGCCGCGCCGTGACCCGCGACTATGTGCTGGAGATGACTGCGGAAGGACCTCCCGCTTTGTCGGTCTTCGGCGGCAAGATCACCACCGCCCGGCATCTGGCGGAAGAGGCCTTTGATCGCCTCGCCCCGGTCATGGGATGGACGCGCGACCTGTCATCGCGCGGGCTCCCCTTCCCCGGCGGGGACATTGCCGACTTCGCGACCTTCGTTGCGACGGCTGAACAGCGCTGGCCGTTTCTTGGGCCAGAACGCGCGGCAAGGATGGCCCACGCCTATGGCTCGCGGCTGCCCGACATGCTCGCCGGCGTGACCAGCGAGGCGGATATGGGAGAGGCTTTCGGCGCCGGCTTCACGCAGATCGAGGCCCGCTGGATGCGCGAACGGGAGTTCGCCCGCACCGCGGAGGATTGCCTCATGCGGCGCAGCAAAGTCGGGCTCTTGATGACAGAGGCGCAGCGCGAAGCCTTTGCGCGCTGGTGGGACGACGCCTCAGTCCCGGCATAGGCGCCGGGACCGAGGGCATTCATCCATTTCGCGGCTGGAGCGCCGGAGCCGATCACTGACCTGTCAGTAGGAGCGACCGACCAGCACCCGCTCCACGGCGGGCTTGCCGGTGAAGATGCAAGTGCCATCGGCGGCATCGGCATCGAGCGGCACGTTGCGCAGGGTGAGTTTCTCGCCCTTCAGCCATTCGATCACCTTGTCGAGCGCCGGCCCCGTGGGCTTCGCCCATTGCACCAGCGCCCAGCCCGGCTTTGCGCTGGCGGCAAAATAGGCCTTCAGCGCATCCAGCGCGGTGATGTCGCGGTTGATATTCCCGTGCAGGCGGCCATGCGCGTCCTCGAACAATGCCTTCTGGATATCCTCCAGCGTCGCCGTCGCGCTGGCAAGGAACGCGTCCTTCGCCACGATCTGGCTGTCGAGCTTGCCGTCGGCGCGGTAGAGCCGGTCGCGGCGGATGACGGAAACATTGCCGCCCGCGACGTCGCGGCCGCCAACCTCGATCACGATCGGCGCGCCCTTCTTCACCCAGCCCCAGCGCTTGGTCGCCGCCTTGGCGGCGCGCCTGTCGAGCAATGCGCGCATCGGCTCGCGGAACACGTCCTGCGTGTTGAGCGCCGTCACCAGATCGCCGCAATAGGCGAGGATCGCGGCATCTTCCTCGGTATCGCGCAGCATGGGTACGACGACGACCTGATAGGGCGCCACGCGTGGCGGCACGCGCAGCCCGTCATCATCGCCATGGACCATGATGAGGCCGCCGATCATGCGGGTCGACATGCCCCAGCTGGTCGTCTGGGCCAGTTCCTGCTGCCCCTCGGCATTCTGGAACTTGATGTTCTGCGCCGAGGAAAAGGTCGTGCCGAGGAAGTGCGAGGTGCCGGCCTGCAGCGCCTTGCCATCCTGCATCATCGCCTCGATCGAATAGGTCGAGACGGCGCCGGGGAAGCGTTCATTCTCCGGCTTCTCGCCCGCGATCACCGGCAGCGCGACGCACTCCTCCGCGAAGCTGCGATAGACTTCGAGCATCTTCATCGTTTCCTCGACCGCCTCGTCGACGCTGGCATGGGCGGTGTGCCCCTCCTGCCAGAGGAACTCGGCGGTGCGCAGGAACATGCGGGTGCGCATTTCCCAGCGCACGACATTGGCCCACTGGTTGATGAGCACGGGCAGGTCGCGCCAGCTCTGCACCCAGCGCGAGAAGGCCGCGCCGATGACCGTTTCGGATGTCGGGCGGACGACCAGCGGTTCTTCCAGCTTCGCTTCGGGGTCCGGCACCAGCCTGCCGTCCTTCTGGATCAGCCGGTGATGGGTGACGACCGCCATTTCCTTGGCAAAGCCGTCCACATGCTCGGCTTCCTTCTCGAAATAGGAAAGCGGGATGAACAGCGGGAAATAGCAATTCTCGTGCCCCGTCGCCTTGATCCGGTCGTCGAGCAGCTTCTGGATGCGCTCCCAGATGCCATAGCCCCAGGGGCGGATGACCATGCAGCCGCGCACGCCGGATTCCTCCGCCATGTCGGCCTCGCTGACGACTGCCTGATACCAGGCGGCGAAATCCTGTTCGCGGGTAACGGAAAGAGCGTGTTTCACGGGATGCTTGACCTGAATGGAAATGGATTAAGGCGCCGCAATAGGCGAAGGCCGCACCCCAAGTCGAGCCCGGATGCGGCCTTTGCCGGTTGCTATCGCATGTGTTGACGGGATTGCGCGGGGCCGGCCCCTGCGCAATCCTGCAAAATTTCTGGCCCGCGAGAGGTGCCTGTTATTCGGCCAGCTTCTCGATCTTCGCGTTCAGCGAGGCAAGCTGGGCCTTGAGCTGGGCGATCTCGTCATCCTTGTCGGCCGCAGGCGGCGTCGGCGCGCCGGAACCAGGCACGCCCGGAATAGGGACGCCCGGAATGGGCACGCCGTTCTGGAAGGCGGTCGCCGCAGCCTCGAACATCTGCAGGTTGCGCTTGGCCATTTCCGCGAGCGGACCGCCGGCGAAGGCGCCCTGCATCGCATCCTGGAACTGCTTCTGGTTCTTGCGAAATGCCTCCATGGAGGCTTCCAGATATTGCGGCACCATCGACTGCATCGAATCGCCGTACATGGAGATCAGCTGCCTCAGGAAGTTGACGGGCAGCATGTTCTTGCCGCGCTGTTCCTCTTCCATGATGATCTGCGTGAGAACATTGTGGGTGATGTCCTCATTCGTCTTCGCATCCACGACAACAAATTCACGGCCTTCCCGCGTCATCTGCGAGAGCAGGTCGAGCGTGATGTAGGTCGATGTTTCGGTATTGTAGAGCCGCCTGTTGGCGTACTTCTTGATGATAACGGGATCCGAATCATTCCCGGTCTTGGTCTTTGCCATATTCATGCTCCCACCCCACGTCTCGATGGGATAACCCAATGCCTGCCGCACCGCAACATGGACCGCGCCCTCTCCCGCTTTTCCTGAATATTTTGTGGAGAGAAACCGAAGGAGACCCTTCGCTGCGCCTGCGCGCTATGGAGGGTTTGCGGCGCTATCAGACGGCGCAGCGTCCTGCCCCGCTCCCCCGTCCCGCCCCCCATGCGCAGACGGGCGCGACGCGACTGCTGCATTATGGGACAGATCGGGGGATGCAGGGCGCCAACCGGGTGCCGACGCTGCTCGTGCCTTCGCTCGTCAACCCGCCCTATGTACTCGACCTGGCGGAGGGCCAGTCCTTGCTGCGCTTCCTCGCGGCGGCAGGGCATGATCCCTGGCTGATCGACTGGGGCACGCCCGAACCGGACGATGCCGCCCTTACGCTCGCGCAGCATGTGGAGCAGCGACTGGTGCCGCTGATGGCGCAACTGCCCGCCCCGCCTGTGATCGTGGGCTATTGCCTGGGCGGCACCATGGCGCTGGGCGCGGCGTCCTGTGCTCCCGTCACCGGGGTCGCGACGATCGCGACGCCATGGGATTTCGACGGGATGGACCCCGCCCCGCGCGCCGAGGTCGAAAAGCTCTGGACCGGCGCCGCGCCGCTATGCGCCCGCCTTGGCTATGTTCCGATGGAAGTGCTGCAGTCCGGATTCTGGAACCTCGATCCGGCCCGCACGATCCGCAAATATGCCGCGTTTGCGGATATGGAGCCGGGTTCCGGCGCGGAGCGCGCCTTCCTTGCGCTTGAGGACTGGGCGAACGACGGCCCACCACTGACATATGGCGCGGCGACCGAACTGTTCGAACAGCTCTATGGCGCAAATCTGAGCGGCCTTGGCGCCTGGCATGTCGGGGGCGGGCCGGTGGACATCAAGGCGCTTGATTGCCCGACCCTATCCGTCCGATCCACGACGGACCGGATCGTGCCCGCGGCGATCGCGCCCGCCCTTGCAGAGCAATGGACATTGGCGCTGGGCCATGTCGGCATGATCGTCGGTCGGCGCGCGTCGGATCTTCTATGGCACCGGCTTTCGGCATGGCTGGCGAATCTGGACGCCTGATGATAATGGCAGACGCGCATTTCGCGTCCGCGAAACTGATCTTCTGGAGCCTCATCTCATGACAGACATCGTCATCACCGCAGCCAAGCGTACCGCCGTCGGCAGCTTCATGGGCGCGTTCGGCAGCACCCCGGCGCATGAGCTGGGCCGCACCGCCATCCTTGCGGCACTCGCGCAGGCGGGCGTGGAGCCCGGCGAAGTGGACGAGGTCATCCTGGGCCAGGTACTGTCGGCCGGACAGGGCCAGAACCCGGCCCGCCAAGCCGCCGTCAACGCCGGCATTCCGGTCGAGCGCACCGCCATCGGCATCAACCAGCTTTGCGGCTCCGGGCTTCGCGCGGTCGCCTTGGCAGCACAGGCGATCAGCGTGGGCGACGCCCGTATCATGCTGGCCGGTGGTCAGGAGAGCATGTCGCTCGCGCCCCATGCGCAAAATCTGCGCGGCGGCTCCAAGATGGGCAATGTCTCGCTGGTCGACACGATGATCCATGACGGTCTGACCGACGCCTTCAACAATTATCACATGGGCATCACCGCCGAAAATCTGGCCGAGCGTTACCAGATCACCCGCGACGCGCAGGACGAGTTCGCCGTGGCGAGCCAGAACAAGGCGGAAGCCGCGGGCGCATCGGGCCGTTTCGCCGATGAAATCGCGCCCGTCACCATCAAGGGCCGCAAGGGCGACACGATCGTCGACCAAGACGAATATATCCGCGCCGGCGCCACCATCGCGGCGATGCAGGCACTGCGACCGGCCTTCAAGAAGGACGGCAGCGTGACTGCCGCCAATGCCAGCGGCCTCAACGACGGCGCCGCCGCATTGGTGCTGATGAGCGCAGCCGATGCTGCGCAGCGCGGCAGCAAGGTGCTGGGCCGCATTGCATCCTGGGCGACCTGCGGCGTGGACCCGGCCTATATGGGCATCGGCCCGGCCCCGGCTTCGCGCCGCGCGCTGGAAAAGGCCGGCTGGTCGCTCACCGACCTCGACCTGATCGAGGCGAACGAGGCCTTCGCGGCGCAGGCGCTGTCTGTCGGCAAGGAACTGGGATGGGATCCCGAGAAGGTCAACGTGAACGGCGGCGCGATCGCCATCGGCCACCCGATCGGCGCCTCGGGCGCCCGCGTGCTGACCACGCTGCTCTACGAGATGGAAAAGCGCGACGCGAAGAAGGGCCTCGCGACCCTGTGCATCGGCGGCGGCATGGGCATCGCCATGTGCATCGAGCGCTGAAAAGAGACGCTGGAATAAAAGGCGCCGGGCGGTGGACAAACCGCCCGGCGCTCCATCCTCACGCGGCTCCCGTCTGTCGGCCGACATAACGCCGGTGCGCATTGTCATGAACTGCCGGCTGCCATAGACCAGCCCCATGACTGATTGCGCGTTCCCGGACCCATCATCCCATATCTACGTGTCACAGCGCCTGCGGCTGCATTATGTCGACTGGGGCAATCACGATGCGCCCCCGCTGATCCTGCTGCATGGCGGCATGGATCATTGCCGCAACTGGGACTGGGTCGCGCGCGCATTGCGCAAGGACTATCATGTCATCGCGCCCGACCTGCGCGGTCATGGCGACAGCCAGTGGTCGCCCGACGGCAGCTATTCCGTGCCGGTTCACATCTATGATCTCGCGCAACTGATCCACCAGCAGGAACTGGCGCCGGTTTCGATCATCGCCCATTCCTTCGGCGGCCAGATTGCGCTGCGCTATGCCGGCATCTATCCCGACACCGTCCGCAAGCTGGTCGCGATCGAGGGGCTGGGCATTCCTCCAAATGCTGCGGCGGAGATGGCGAAGAAGCCCGTCGACGAGCGGATGCGCGACTGGATCGACCGGCAGCGCGGCCTTGCGGCGCGTCAGCCCAGAAAATATGCCTCGATCGAAGATGCCCTCACCCGGATGCGGGCCGAGAACGGCCATCTGAGCGCGGAACGTGCGCAGCATCTGACGGTCCACGGCATCAGCCAGAATGAAGACGGCAGCTACAGCTGGAAGTTCGACAATTATGTCCGCACGATCTTCCCCATCGACATCCCGACCGATCAACTCCACGCCCTTTGGGGCCGGATCACCTGCCTGACCCTGCTCGTCCACGGCAATGAAAGCTGGGCAGAGCATCCGGTCAAATCCGGTCTCGCGAAGGTCTTCCAGCACGCCCGCGTGATCGACTATGACCATGCCGGCCATTGGGCGCACCATGACCGGCATGAGGATTTCGTCGCGGACGTCCGCGCTTTTCTTGCGGCATAGCCTGCAGCATCACCGAAAATTGCTGCACGCCAGTCATTCGGCAGAAATATGAGGAATCTAGCCTCTCAGGCGTTGCCGCTTGGCGTCAACCCGCCTAGACGCTGCTCCATCCTATTAAGCCCGGAGGACCATGGACGACATTCTTCGCCGCGCCGCGCTGGACTATCACCGGCTTCCCCAACCCGGCAAGCTCGCTGTCGAGCCGACCAAGCGCATGGTCAACCAGCGCGATCTTGCCCTCGCCTATTCTCCCGGCGTTGCTGCGCCCTGCGAGGAAATTGCTGCAGATCCCGACAAGGCCCGTGACTATACCGCGCGCGGCAATCTGGTCGCGGTGATCTCCAACGGCACGGCGGTACTGGGCCTTGGCGCCATCGGCGCGCTGGCATCCAAGCCGGTGATGGAAGGCAAGGCCGTCCTCTTCAAGAAGTTCGCGGATATCGACGTGTTCGATATCGAGGTCGACACGACCGATCCCCAGCGCTTCATCGAGGCGGTGGAACTGCTGGAGCCGACCTTCGGCGGCATCAACCTTGAAGACATCAAGGCGCCCGAATGCTTCGCCATCGAGGCCGAGCTGAAGAAGCGGATGAACATCCCCGTCTTCCATGACGACCAGCATGGCACCGCCATCGTCGTCGCGGCCGCGGTGCGCAATGCGCTCGTCATGCAGGGCAAGCCGCTGGAGGAGGCCAGGCTGGTGACCTCGGGCGCCGGCGCCGCCGCGCTCGCCTGCGTCGACCTGCTTGTCTCCATGGGCCTGCCCGTCGAGAATGTGACGATGACCGACAAGGACGGCGTCATCCACGCCGGCCGCGAAGGCATGTTGCCCAATATGGCGCGCTATGCCCGGATGACGGACGCCCGCGCGTTACCCGACGTGCTGCCCGGCGCCGACGTGTTCCTCGGCCTTTCCGCGCCCGGCGTGCTGAAGGCGGAGTGGCTGCCGCTGCTCGCGCCCAAGCCGCTGATCTTCGCGCTCGCCAACCCCGAGCCGGAAATCCTGCCGGAAATCGTCAAGGCCCACCGGCCCGACGCCATCGTCGCCACCGGCCGCTCCGACTATCCCAACCAGGTCAACAACGTCCTGTGCTTCCCCTATATCTTCCGTGGCGCGCTGGATGCCGGCGCGACGGAGATCAACGAAGCGATGAAGGTCGCGGCGGCCGAAGCCATCGCCTCGCTCGCCCGCCTGCCCGCGCATGACAGCGTATCGCAGGCCTATGGCGGCGAAAAGCTGGTCTTCGGCCCTGAATATATCATTCCCACGCCGTTCGACCCCCGCCTGATCGTGGAGATCGCGCCCGCCGTCGCCAAGGCTGCCGCGGACAGCGGCGTCGCCACCCGGCCGCTCGACATCGAGGCCTATCGCAAGACGCTGGAACAGCGGAACACCCGCTCCAGCCAGCTGATGCTGCCGGTGTTCGAGGCCGCGCGCGGCACCCGCCCGCGCATCGTCTATGGCGAGGGCGAGGATCCGCGCGTGCTGCGCGCCATCCAGGATGCGTTGGACGAAGGGCTCGCGCAGCCCGTTATCGTTGCACGTCGCCGCGTCCTGGCAAACAAGCTGCCGGCGCTCGGCCTGCGGTTCGAGCTGGATCGCGATGTCGAGGTGATCGACCCGGAAACCGACCATGACATCCTGCGGCCGCTGAAGGACGCCTATCGCCAGATCGCCGGCCGCAAGGGCGTGGGATCGAGCGAGATCGAGCGCCACATCTATCGCCGCCCGACGATCACCGCCGCGATGCTGCTGCGTACCGGCCATGTCGAGGCCGCGCTGGTCGGCGGCAATTCCGACTATTGGGAGCAGATCAAGCACGTCCTGCGCATCATCGACATGGCGCCGGGCACACACCGCGTCTCTGCGCTGAGCGGACTCATCCTCGATGCCGGTGCGCTGTTCATCACGGATACGCACCTGAACCTAGATCCGACTGCCGAGCAGATCGCCGAGATGACGATCCTCGCGGCGCAGGAAATCCGACGCTTCGGCCTGGAACCGCGCACCGCCCTGCTCTCGCATTCCAACTATGGTGCATCGATGAGCCCCAGCGCCCGCAAGATGCGAAACGCGCTGACCCTCATCAAGGCAATGGCGCCGGATCTCGCCGTGGATGGCGAGATGCACGCCGACGCGGCCCTGTCGCAGCCCCTGCGCGAGCGGCTGGTCATGGACAGTGGTTTCGACGGTGCGGCGAACCTGCTCGTCATGCCCAATCTGGATGCGGCCAACATCACGCTGACGGCGCTCAGCGCGTCGTCCAGCTCGCCGACCATCGGGCCGATGCTGATGGGCCTTGCCCAGCCGATCCATGTGCTGACGCCCGGCATCACCGCACGCGGCATCCTGAACCTCACGACCATCGCGGCGGCAGAGGTGACACGGACCGAACGTACCGCCTGATTTTTCAGCCGGCGAAAACGAAAAAGCGCCGCCAACCCCTATGGGCTGGCGGCGCTTTTTCTGTTTGTTCCCTGCGCCATTTTCAGAGCAGTGTTTCTGCGAACGCAACAGCCCAGTGTGAGTGCAAAGCATAGCCGCCCTGGGCTCCTGCTTTCGCAGGAGCACCGGCAGCGTCGCCCTTCAACTCATGCTGCGGCCTGTTCCTCCACCGGCAGGCGGATCATATAGTCGAAGGCGGAAAGCGCTGCCTTCGATCCTTCGCCCATTGCGATCACTATCTGCTTGTAGGGCACGGTCGTCGCGTCACCGGCCGCGAAGATGCCCGGCTGAGACGTCTCGCCGCGATGATCGACCTCGATCTCGCCGCGCTGCGACAATGCCACCGCATCCTTCAGCCACTCGGTATTCGGCACGAGCCCGATCTGGACGAAGATGCCCTCCAGTTCGATCTGGTGCAGCGAGTCGTGGTTGCGGTCCTTGTAGCTCAGCCCTGTCACCTTTTCGCCATCGCCATGCACTTCGCTGGTCAGCGCCGACGTGATGATCTTCACGTTCGGCAGGCTGGCGAGCTTGCGCTGCAGTACCGCATCGGCACGCAGCTGGCTGTCGAACTCGATCAGCGTCACATGGGCGACGATGCCGGCAAGGTCGATCGCTGCCTCGACGCCGCTGTTGCCGCCGCCGATCACCGCCACGCGCTTGCCCTTGAACAGCGGGCCATCGCAATGCGGGCAGTAAGCCACGCCCTTGTTGCGATACTCGTCCTCGCCCGGCACGTTCATCTGCCGCCAGCGTGCGCCGGTGGAAAGGATGACGGTCCGCGCCTTGAGCGATGCGCCGCTGGCCAGCTTCACTTCGTGCAGGCCGCCCGGCACGCGCGCGGGGATCAGCTTTTCGGCGCGCTGCAGGTTCATGATGTCGACGTCATAGTCGCGCACATGCTGCTCCAGATGCGCCGCAAGCTTCGGCCCTTCGGTGTGCGGCACCGAGATGAAGTTCTCGATCGCCATGGTGTCCAGCACCTGCCCGCCGAAACGCTCGGCTGCGATACCGGTGCGGATGCCCTTGCGCGCCGCATAGATGGCCGCCGCCGCGCCAGCGGGGCCGCCGCCGACCACCAGCACGTCGAACGCATCCTTCTTCGCGATCTTCTCGGCCGCGCGCTTTTCCGCGCCGCTGTCGATCTTCGCGACGATCTGCTCCAGCTCCATCCGCCCCTGGCCGAAAGGCTCGCCGTTCAGGAACACGGTGGGCACGGCCATCACCTTGCGCTCGTCGACCTCCGCCTTGAACAGGCCACCGTCGATCGCGACATGGCTGATCCGCGGGTTGAGTACGCTCATCAGGTTCAGCGCCTGCACCACGTCGGGGCAGTTCTGGCACGAGAGCGAGAAATAGGTTTCGAAGGCGTAGTCGCCGTCCAGATCCTTCACCTGCTGGATCACGTCCTGCGCGGCCTTCGACGGATGACCGCCGACCTGCAGCAGGGCGAGCACCAGGGAGGTGAACTCATGCCCCATGGGAATGCCGGCAAAGCGCACGCCGATGTCGGTGCCGACCCGGCGGATCATGAAGCTGGGCTTGCGCTTGTCGTCATCCTTGCGCACCACCGACACCTTGTCGGACAGTTCGGCAATGTCATTGAGCAGGCCTTCGAGCTCGACCGACTTGGCGCCATCGTCCAGCGACGCCACCAGCTCGATCGGCTGGGTAATGTTCGTCAGATAGCTTTTCAGCTGTCCCTTCAGATTTGCGTCCAACATCGTCTTCGCTCCTCAGGCGCCTTGGGCGCACAAAGCCGGGCCGGGAAAGGTGCGACCCAAAGGGCCCGGCACGACGGATAGTTTCAGGTTCCGGTATTCGCCGGACCGGGATTTCCCCGTGGTCCGGCGGCACCTTTGTCGTTTGTCGTCAGATCTTGCCGACGAGGTCCAGCGACGGGGCCAGGGTTTCTTCACCCTCTTCCCACTTGGCCGGGCACACTTCGCCGGGGTGAGCGGCCACATATTGGGCAGCCTTCACCTTGCGCAGCAGTTCGGTCGCGTTGCGGCCGACGCCTTCCGAGGTGATTTCCATGAACTGGATCACGCCTTCGGGATCGACCAGGAAGGTCGCACGGTCGGCAAGGCCGACGCCCGGACGCATCACGTCGAAATTGTTGGTGATCGTGCCGGACTGGTCGCCCAGCATGAAATAGTTGATCTTGCCGATGGCCGGCGAGGTATCATGCCATGCCTTGTGGCTGAAATGCGTGTCGGTCGAAACCGAATACACCTCTACGCCCAGGCCCTGAAGCGTGGGATAGATGCCGGCCAGGTCTTCCAGCTCGGTCGGGCACACAAAGGTGAAGTCCGCCGGATAGAAGAAGAAGATGGCCCACTTGCCCAGCACGTCCTGCTCGGAGACGTCGACAAACTTGCCTTCCTTGTAGGCGGTTGCCTTGAAGGGTTTGATGGTCGTGTTGATCAAGGCCATAGGGGCTCCGTGTGTGTTTGTTGATTGGAGGCTCCATGTAGTCCCCCGCGCCGCGTAAGGGAAATTGACAATCCTGCTCGCTGAAACAGGGAAATTCGATCAATAGCGGAAATTTTCCGAAATTGTTGCGCTGCAACAGCAACATAAGCATGATCCCCCCTTCGCGACGACCCGGGGGCACCGCAAATGGCGATCGACGACACGCTCTGGAACCGGGATCTGGCGCCGACCGACTCGGCGCAGCGCAATTGGGCGTGGTATCATTTCGCCGCGCTCTGGGTGGGCATGGTGGTCGCGGTCCCGTCCTGGATGCTGGCATCGGGCCTGATCGATCAGGGCATGTCGGCCACGCAGGCGGTGGCAACCGTATTTCTCGGCAATCTCGTCGTCCTCCTGCCCCTGCTGCTGATCGGTCATGCGGGCGCCCGTCACGGCATCCCCTATGCGGTGCTGTCCCGCGCCGCCTTCGGTACGCGCGGCGCGCGCCTGCCGGCGATCGCCCGCGCCGTGGTCGCCTGCGGCTGGTACGGCATCCAGACCTGGATCGGCGGCGAGGCGCTGCTGACGCTTACCGCGCTGCTCTGGGGCGCGGCGTTGAAGGGCGCGCCCCTCCCTGGGCTCGGCATCGGCATCGGCCAGTTGATTGCCTTCGGCCTGTTCTGGTCGCTGCAACTGCTGTTCGTGCGCAAGGGCCTGCTCACGATCAGGCGGCTGGAAAGCTGGACTGCGCCGGTCAAGATCCTCGCCTGCATCGCGCTCACCTGGTGGGCGGTGGACAAGGCCGGCGGGGTTGGCCCGATCTTCCAGAGCCCATCGGCCTTCGTTCCCGGCGGCGCGAAGGAAGGACAGTTCTGGACCGTCTTCTGGCCGTCCTTCACCGCCATGGTGGGTTTCTGGGGCACGCTGGCGCTCAACATTCCCGACTTCACCCGTTTCGCGCGCAGCCAGAAGGACCAGATCGTCGGGCAATCGCTGGGCCTGCCGCCGACGATGGGGCTCATTTCGCTTGCCAGCGTCATCACGACGTCGGCCACCGTCGTCATCTATGGCCATGCCATCTGGGATCCCGTAGCGCTGGCGGGCACCCTCTCCGGCCCGTTCATCATGCTCGGGCTGCTCGTCATCAGCATCGACACGGTGTCGTGCAATATCGCCGCGAACCTCGTCTGCTCGGCCTATGATTTCTCCTCGCTCTGGCCGCGCCGCATTTCCTATCATACGGGCGCATTGATGACTGCCGTGATCGGCGCCGCGATCATGCCTTGGAAGCTGCTGGAGACGACGGGCGGCTATATCTTCGTGTGGCTGACCGGATATAGCGCGCTGCTGGGGCCGATCGCCGGCATCCTGATCGCCGACTACTGGCTGGTGCGGCGCACGCAGATCGACGTGGACGCGCTTTACGATGCCGATGGTGTCTACAGCTATCGCGGGGGCTGGAACCGGGCCGCGATCGCGGCCTTCCTGATCGGCGTGCTGCCCAATGCCCCGGGTTTTGTGCATAGCGTCGCGCCGGCGGCGTTTCCGGGGATTGGCGCGCCGTGGACGACCATCTACACCTATGCCTGGTTCGTCGGGTTGCTGCTGGCGCTGGTCAGCTATCGCCTGATGATGCTCCGGCCCGTCACCCGCCTTCACCATCACCCGCCTTCACGAGGGATATAACGCCATGGTTTCCGTTCGCGCCTCGCTGCGCCTGATCGCGCTTGCGCTGCTCACCCTTGCCCAGCCATCGCTCGCACAACCTTCAGCCCCTGAAGGAAGCAAGGCGCCGGACACTCGCTTCACCATCGCCGTCATCCCCGACACCCAGCATTATGTCGATTTCACGCATCAGACCGAGGCGGGCTTCCCCTTCGACGCGCGCGAGATGTTCTACGACCAGATGCGCTTCATCGCCGACAATGCGCGCTCCGCCGGCGGTCAGATCGCCTTCGCCACCTGCGTCGGCGATGTGTGGCAACATGCCGCCGGCACCATCGACCAGCCCCATCGCGCCATGGGGCTGAAGGCGCTCGACATGGTGCCCCGTGACGCGCTGCCGCTGGGCGACGAGCGCACGAAGACGCTGGAAATGCCGGTCGCGCGGAAGGGCTTTGCCATGCTCGCCGGCAAGCTGCCCTTCGCGGTGGTGCCGGGCAATCACGACTATGACGATAATTGGCAGGACAGCCGCTACCTTCCCGGTACGACCACCAGCAAGCCGACCGACCCCGCCCTGCCCTATGGCTTGCTGCACTATGGCGGCCTCAATAATTTCAACAGCGTGTTCGGTGCTGGCAGCCCCCTGTTCAAGGGGCAGAAATGGTATGTCGCCTCCTATCATGGCGGGGCAGACAGCGCGCAGGTCTTCGCCGCGGGCGGTTATCGCTTCCTCCATATCGGGCTGGAACTGGCGCCCGAGGACGATGTGATCGAGTGGGCGCAGGGCGTCATCAACGCGCACCGGGGCCTGCCGACGATCATCACCATCCACAATAATATTAGCCCTGACGGGGTGCGGACCGACATTCCCATCGTCGATTTCAAGCTGAGCCACCCGGAGCATAACGATCCGGAAGAGCTGTGGACGAAGCTGATCGCCCCCAATGACCAGATCTTCCTGATCCTCTCCGGCCATCAATATGGGCAGGCGCATAATGTTGATCGCAACCGCGCGGGGCATCAGGTGCATCAGGTGCTGGCCGACTATCAGGAACGGCACCAGACGCTGACCACCGCGGCGCCAGATGCCAGGCGCGGCCATGTCGGCGTAGGGGACGGCTGGCTGCGCCTCATGGATTTCGACATGAGCGGCGCGGTGCCACGCATCGCCGTGCGGACCTATTCCACCCACTATAAGGCGCTGTCGGGCCAGTTGCCGGCCTATGCTGCCTTCTACAAGGCGGACGAGAAGCCCAAGCTGGACGATGCGGCATTCCTGGCCGAAGATGCGTTCAGCATCGACCTCAAGGATTTCCGGGCACGCTTTGCCGCCGCCCGCGCACGCTGAATCAGCTCTAATTCAACAGGGGTGCGGCCGCTTGGTTCGACCGCATACCCCAGTCCCCCTCGATCAGCTCAGCGCACCGTGGCAATGCTTGAACTTCTTGCCCGAACCGCAGGGGCAAGGCGCATTGCGGCTGATTTCCTGCCCAACGAACGATCCCTCGGTCGGCTCGGGCGCAGCGCGGGTCATCGGCGGCAGCATCGTCGTCACATAGCCGCCACCGCTGCCGGCATCCCGGTCGGCGGTATCGTCGAGGCCGGTGAACGGATCGATATGGCTGGTGATGAAGTCGGGCAGCACAGGCAGCTCATATTCCGGCGCCGGCTCGTCGAAGCGGAACTGCACGCGCGCGATGGTGCGGGTCACATCCTCGCGGATGTTGCCCAGCATGCGCTCGAAGAGGGCAAAGGCCTCCTGCTTATATTCGTTGAGCGGCGTCTTCTGCGCATAGGCACGCAGATGCACGACCTGACGCAGCGCATCCAGCGTCGCCAGATGCTCCTTCCAGTGATGGTCGAGGCTCTGGAGCAGGATGCTTTTCTCGATCATATGCCAGTTGTCGGCGTCGAGAGGACCGGTGCGCTCCACGACCTGCGCGTCGGCGAGCGCGGCGAGGCGCTCCTCGATCAGCTCGGGGTCGACGGCGTCTTCCTGCATCCAGCTTTCAATGTCCGCCTCGACGTTCAGCACGTCGGCGGCGCGGGCCTTCAGACCCTCGACATCCCACTGTTCGGGATAGGTGCCGGCCGGGCAGCTCGCGCCGACGATGTCGTTCACGGATTCGCGGCGCATGTCGATCACCACGTCGTCCACCGTATCGGCATCCATGATGTCGCTGCGCTGTTCGTAGATGACCTTGCGCTGGTCGTTCATCACGTCGTCATATTCGACGACCTGCTTGCGGATGTCGTAGTTGCGCGCCTCGACCTTCTTCTGCGCGGTCTCGATCGCCTTGGTCAGCCACTTGGACGGGGGCAGCGCCTCGCCATCCTCCAGGTTGGAGCGGATCATCTTGGCGAACATCGTGTCCGGGCCGAAGATGCGCATCAGGTCGTCGTCGAGGCTCAGGTAGAAGCGCGACAGGCCCGGATCGCCCTGACGGCCCGAACGACCGCGCAGCTGGTTGTCGATGCGGCGGCTCTCATGCCGCTCGGTGCCCAGCACGAACAGGCCGCCGGCGGCCAGCACCTCGGCCTTCTCGGCAGCGATCTCCGCCTTCATCCGCTCGATCGCGGCATCGCGCTCCGGCCCCTCGGGCACGTCCTTCAACTCGTCTTCCATGCGGAACTCAAGGTTGCCGCCAAGCTGGATGTCGGTGCCGCGACCGGCCATGTTGGTCGCGATGGTCACGGCGCCCATGCGGCCCGCCTGCGCCACGATATGCGCTTCGCTTTCATGGAAGCGGGCGTTCAGCACCGCATGCTTCACGCCTTCCTGATGCAGGAATTCAGACAGCATTTCCGACTTTTCGATGGATACCGTGCCGACCAGCACCGGCTGCCCCTTTTCCGCATGCACGCGGATGGTCTTGGCGATGCCGCGGAACTTGTCTTCCAGGTTCTTGTAAAAACTGTCTTCCTCGTCCACCCGCTGGATCGGCCGGTTGGTCGGGATGGTGACGACGTTCATCTTGTAGATTTCGAAGAACTCGGTCGCTTCCGTCGAGGCCGTGCCGGTCATGCCGCCGATCTTGGGGTACATGCGGAAATAATTCTGGAAGGTGACGGAGGCCAGCGTCTGGTTTTCCGGCTCGATCTGCACGCCTTCCTTGGCCTCGACCGCCTGATGCAGGCCGTCGGACCAGCGGCGCCCGTCCATCATGCGGCCGGTGAACTCGTCGATGATGATGACCTTGCCGTCCTTGACGATATAGTCGATGTCGCGGCGGAACATGGCCACGGCGCGCAGCGCCTGGTTCACATGGTGGACGACCTGCGTATTCTCGAAATCGTAGAGGTTGCTGCCTTCCAGCAGCCCGGCCGTTTCCAGCAGGCGCTCGACCTTTTCCGTGCCGTCCTCGGTCAGCGTGATGGAGCGCTGCTTCTCGTCCTTCTCATAATCATTCTCGTCGAGCTGCTTCACGATCGCATCGACCGCGACATAAAGCTCGGACTTGTCGTCGGTCGGCCCGGAGATGATGAGCGGCGTGCGGGCTTCGTCGATCAGGATCGAATCCACCTCGTCGACGATCGCGAAGTTGAAGGGGCGCTGCACCATCGATGTGCGCTCATACTTCATATTGTCGCGCAGATAGTCGAAGCCCAGCTCGTTGTTCGTCGCATAGGTGACGTCGGCATCATAGGCGGCGCGGCGATCGGGCTCGCTCATATTGGGCACGATGACGCCGGTCGTCAGCCCCAGGAAGCGATAGACCTGCCCCATCCACTCGCAGTCGCGGGTCGCGAGATAGTCGTTCACGGTGACAACGTGCACGCCCTTGCCCTCGAGCGCGTTGAGATAGGTGGCGAGCGTCGCCACCAGCGTCTTGCCCTCGCCCGTCCGCATCTCTGCGATCTCGCCGCGATGGAGGACGATGCCGCCGATCATCTGCACGTCATAATGGCGCTGGCCGAGCGTGCGCTTGGCCGCTTCGCGCACCACGGCAAAGGCTTCCGTCAGAAGGTCGTCCAGCGTCTCGCCAGCCGCCAGCCGGGCGCGGAACGCAACGGTCTTGGCGGCCAGATCTTCATCGGAAAGCGCGGAAATCTCCGGCTCGAACGCAGCGATGGCGTCCACCGTCTTCTGCAACGACTTGACGTAGCGCTCGTTGGAAGATCCGAAGATGGTTTTGGCCAATGCGCCGAACATGCGATTTCCTAAGATTCTGGGGCACGCGGCACCCCCTGACAAACGCCGCGCAGACATGCGCCGCGATGTAGGAGGCCGCCACGGGATAGTCAATTCCGCCGGGGATGATGCCCCTGCTGTAAATCCTGCCTAAAGTACGTCGCCGAACATGAACCAGAGCAGTGCAAACCACGCAAACAGCCCGATTACGCCGATGGGCACGGCCGAACGGCGCTTGAACGCCTCGAACCAGCCGCCCTCCTCCTGCCAGTCGCCCGTGTCCTGGCCGGACTTGCCCGATGTCCCGTCATGTTCGCTCATGGTCCCCTCATAGCGGCGGCGGCGTGCCGCAACAACCGGACCGGCGATACAAAAATACCCCGGATTATGGAGTAAATCGTCCTTTCCGCGTCAATAGCACTCTGTCACTCTCGGCATCGGAACAAGTTGTGAGGTGGGGCCATCGACTATTCCGTTTCGCTCATGGCAGATTCAGCATTTCCGGTAGCATCGATGATCGCGGGACTTGTGCTGGCGGCGATATTCGCAACGCTGGCTGGCGCGATCATTGCTCGCGCGGGATTTCCGATGCCGCCTGATGATCGACGAATTGGCTGCATTGACGGCCTGCGCGGCTATCTGGCCATGGCGGTGATGGCACATCATTTCGCCATCTGGATGCAGATCGATCGATTCGGGCAGGATTGGACAGCCCCTGACGTTCTGTTCTTCGATCAGCTGGGCATGGCGGGCATCGCCCTGTTCTTCATGACCACCGGCCTTGTCTTCTACCCTCGCATCCTCATGGGCTTTCACGCGGTGTCATGGGGCTCCGTCTTTATCGCGCGGGTGTTCCGCATCATGCCTCTCATCGCGGCATCCGTGCTGATCTTCTGCGTCATCATCACCTTGCGGGGCGATGCGCGGCTGGACCTGCGTTTCCCCTTCTATGCAGCGCAATGGATCACCAGCTGGAACCAACCGCCCTTGCTGGGGGATGCCGACAGCGGGCGGCTTAACGCCTATGTGCTCTGGACGCTGCGCCTGGAATGGTGCTTCTACCTGTTGGCGCTGCCGGCCTGTGCATTCGCAATGGATCGGTTGCGGCAGGCGCAAAGCTGGCTCATCCCACTCATCCTCGCCGGTATCGGACTGATCGTCCAGGCCCTGCATCCATCCGGGCTGCTGTGGTCCTATCTGCCGATGTTCGCGATCGGCATGGGCGCTTATGAAATTCAGCGGCGCGAACATATCGCCCGGCATTTTCGAACCCCGCTCGGCAGCGTCGCGGCGGCCCTCTCCCTGGTCGCCGGGTTGACGCTGGTCAGGGACGCCCACGGCCTGCCCATGCTGGTCTGCGCCGGAATATTCTTTGTCAGCGTCGCCTGCGGCAACAGCATGGGCGGCCTCCTTCGGACGCGGGGCGCCTATGTGCTGAGCGAATGCTCCTATGGCAGCTATCTGCTGCATGGCGCCGTACTGGCGCTGCTGTTCCAGGATGGCGCATCGGTGATCGCACCGCTGCCTACATGGCTGATGACACCCCTGCTCCTGCCGCTGACCGTCATCGCCGTCGTTGCCCTCACGGCGATCACCTTTCTGCTGGTGGAACGACCGAGTATTGCATGGGGACAGGCGGTCAACGCCTATTGGAAACGGCGTGGCTGGCCGCTCCGCATAAGGACCGTGGAAACAGCGCACTGAGGCGGAAATCCTGCAAGCAGCAGGCTGGGCGATTGACCCCCGATCCATTTCCGCTATCCCCCGGTGCCATGACGACACGATCCCCCCTCGCCCCCGCCGCCTTCCCCGAACTTGCTGCAATCGCGGGCGTGACGCTGCGTACGGCGCGAGCGCGATACAAGAACTGGGATCGCTGCGACCTGACCTATGCCGAGTTGGCGCAAGGCACCGCGGTCGCCGGTGTCACGACGCAGAGCAAATGCCCCTCGCCAGAGGTCGAATGGTGCCGCGATGCCCTGCCTCTCGGCCATGCCCGCGCGCTGGTGGTGAACGCGGGCAACAGCAACGCCTTCACCGGCAATCGTGGCCGCGCCGCCGTGGAAGCCATCGCCGCGCGGGTCGCCGCCCATCTCGACTGCCAGCCGAGCGACGTGTTTATCTCATCCACCGGCGTCATCGGCGTGCCCCTGCCCATCGACAAGGCGGAAGCCGGGCTGGATGCGGCCTTCACTGCCGCTCCCTGCGGCTGGGAAGAGGCCGCCGCCACGATCATGACGACGGACACCTTCCCCAAGGCCTCCATCGCCCGCGCCGTCGTGGATGGCCGCACGGTCACGCTGGTCGGCATCATCAAGGGCTCCGGCATGATCGCGCCAGACATGGCGACCATGCTCGGCTATATCTTCACCGATGCCGCCGTGGATCCGGTCTTCCTCCAGCAGATGCTCTCCGCGGCCAACCGCAAGAGCTTTTCCTGCATCACCGTGGATAGCGACACCTCCACCAGCGACACCGTGCTGGCCTTCGCCACCGGCGCCGCCGGCAATGCCCCGCTTACCTCCTTCGACGATGCTGGCGCGGACGCATTCGATGCGGCGCTGTCGCAGGTCTGCCGGGAACTCGCCCATCTGGTGGTGCGCGATGGCGAAGGCGCGTCGAAATTCATCAGCGTCACGGTCGAAGGCGCGGAAAGCGATGCCAGTGCGCATCGCATCGCCCTTTCCATCGCCAATTCGCCGCTGGTGAAGACCGCGATCGCCGGCGAGGACGCCAATTGGGGCCGCATCGTCATGGCCGTAGGCAAGGCGGGCGAGCCGGCGGAGCGCGACAAGCTCGCCATCCGCTTCGGCGCGACGCAGGTGGCCAGCGGCGGCCTCGCGGTCGAGGGCTATGACGAAGCGCCCGTCGCCGCGCATCTGAAGGGACAGGAAATCGACATCGGCGTCGACCTGGGCCTTGGCGAGGGCCGCGCGACCGTTTGGACCTGCGACCTGACGCACGGCTATATCTCGATCAACGCCGACTACAGGAGTTGACCCATGGCGCTGCATGAACTTTACCGCCCGGTTGCGGCGCTGATGGAACGCGTGGCCGCCGAAGTGGTCCTGCCCCGCTACCAGAATCTGGCCGCGCACGAGATCAGCGAAAAGGCCGCCGACGATTATGTGACCATCGCCGACAAGGAAAGCGAACTGCGCCTCAACGAAGGGCTGCTGGCGATCCTGCCCGAAGCGGGGCTGATCGGCGAAGAGGCCTGCGCCGCCGACCCGACCATCCTGAACGATGCCGGGAACGGCCTCAAATGGATCATCGATCCGATTGACGGCACGGGCAATTTCGCTGCCGGCCACCCGCCCTTCGGCATCATGGTGGCACTGGTCGACAATGGCGTGCCGCTCGCCGGGTGGATCTTCGATCCGCTGAACGGCCGCCTCTGCCATGCCGTCCAGGGCGGCGGCGCCTTCGTCGACGAGGAACAGATCTTCGCGTCGGAAGCCAATGCCGAAAAGCCAGTCGTTGCCCTGCCCGTCTATTTCCTTTCTGCCGAGCAGCAGGCCGCTATCGCAGAGCGTGCCGGCGACCGCTTCACCCTTGTAGACATCCCGCGCTGCGCCGCTGAACAATATCCGCGCCTGGCGCTGGGCCAGAATGACATCGCGCTGTTCGAGCGGTCCCATGCCTGGGACCATGCCGCCGGCGCGCTGATGCTCAGTGAGGCAGGCGGACGCCTGTCGCGACGGGACGGCAGCCCCTATCTGATCGGCGGCGCGCCCGGCGGCCTGCTGGGCGCGTCCTCGCCCCGAATGTGGGACATGGCCGCGCAATATCTTCTTTGATTTCCGTCCCTGATCCGCGAGCGGGAGTGTTCACCCAATGCTGACAATCTGGGGCCGGCTCAATTCGCACAATGTCAAGAAGGTCGCCTGGCTCGCGGAAGAACTGGGCATTGCCTATGTGCGCCGTGACATGGGCGGTGCGTTCGGCATGGACGAAGCCTATCTGCGCCTCAATCCCAATGCGCTGATCCCGACGATCGAGGAGGATGACGTAGTGCTTTGGGAATCCAATGCCATCCTGCGCTATCTGGCGGCACGCCATGGTGGCGAGCGGCTCTGGCCCGTGAATCCCGCCGTGCGCGCGATCGGCGACAAATGGATGGACTGGCAATTCGCCTTTGCAGACGCGCAGCGCGACCTGTTCCTCAATCTCGTCCGCCGCGCGCCGGAAGCGCGCGACCATGATGCCATGGCCCGATCCGTTCAGGCGGTGAACAAGATGATGATGCTGGTGGAAGATGCGCTGTCGAACAGTCCATGGCTGTCCGGCGCGGATTTCGGCATCGGCGACATTCCGATGGGGGTGTACGCCCACAGTTATTTTTCGCTCGTGCAGGATCGTCCTGCGCTGCCCGCGACCGAGCGCTGGTATGAAGCGCTGAAACCCCGGCCCGGCTATGCCCAGAATGTGATGATCCCGCTTACCTGAACAGCAAGCGGGATCATCGTCAGTCGATCAAAGCTCGCCTTCGATCCAGCCCTTGAGCTGGCTCTTGGGGGCGGCGCCGACCTTGGTCGCCGCGACCTGACCGCCCTTGAACAGGATCATCGTGGGGATGCCGCGCACGCCATATTTCGTCGGCGCGTCAGGATTTTCGTCGATATTGATCTTGGCAATCGTCACCTGCTCACCCAGTTCGTCGGAAATTTCTTCCAGAGCGGGGCCGATCATCTTGCACGGGCCGCACCACTCCGCCCAGAAATCCACCAGAACGGGCTTGTCGCTATCCAGCACGTCGGCCTGGAAGCTGCTGTCGGAAATCGCCTTGGTCGCCATCAAAATACTCCTTTAGGTTGCGCGATATCTAGGATGAGGGCGCGCCGGGCTCAACGCCTCAGGCGAACAAATTGTACTGCGTGGCCGCGAAGCCCGGCTTGTGCGGCGCCAGAAGGGCTGCCGGCAAGGCCATGAAAGCAGGCGTAGCGGTGTAGAGCAAGGCCGCTTCCACCCGCTTGCCCGGAAAGATGACCTCCAGCGCGGCGACATAAGCCGCCATCTGGCGCAGATGTGCAAGCGGAATGGCATCCACGCTGCCCGGCACGGTGCGTCCGGTCTTGAAGTCGACGATCTGCACCTTGTCTGGGCCGACACACAGCCGGTCCACCGTTCCCGCGATCACCGCTTCCCCCACCACAGCCGCCACCGGCGCTTCCGCCAGCGCATCGGGCGAGAACAGGGATGCCAGTTCGGGCATGTCGATCACCCGCAGCACCTGGTCGACGATCGCGACGCGGGTCGCCGCATCGCCGACGCCGGCGGAGCGCTCCAGCCAGCGCAGGGCAGTCGCCTTGCGCTCGTCGGGCGCCACCGCAGGCAGGCGCTCGAACAGCGCATGAAGCAACCGTCCGCGCTCCGCCGCCATCCGCATGGCGGGGCTGGGCGGCGGATCGGGCGTATCGTCCTCTGGCTGGGCCGATGGCGCGAGCGGTCGGGGCGGCCTCGCTTCGATCGGCGCGAGCTGCCGGAGCCATGCCGGCTCTTCCATCGCAAGGACATCCTGCGCCTCGCGCGTCTGGGCAGCGCGCGGACGCAGCGCATGATGCCCGCGCCAGCGCCGCTGCGCCCCCCACGGGACATTCTCTTCCCATCCCGCGCCAAGGCTCTCCATCGCCCGGTCGATCTGCGCATACCAGCTTGCTTCTGCCGCCACGCCCTTTGCGCGCGGCGGCAGCGCGCCGGTGACGACCAGCCGTTCCTCCGCCCGGGTCATCGCGACATAGAGCAGCCGCCAATGCTCCTCCCGTTCCTCCGCCGCCGCTTGCTCCGCCGCTTCGCCCACCGGACCAAAACGCTCCGCCTTGCGCGGCGCGACCACCGGCAACCCTTCCCAGCTCAGCCCATCGGCACGGCTGCCGGCATCGGGGTCCTTCGCCGCATCGGCCAGAATGACCAGCGGCGCCTGCAATCCCTTGGCGCCATGCACGGTGAGCAGGCGGACGGCATTGCCCTGCGCCGCCGCATCGCGCACGATGTCGACATCGCCGCGATCGAACCAGTCGATGAACCGCTGCAGCGAGGGCTGGCCATCCGCCTCGAAGGCGAGCGCAGCGTTCAGCAGTTCCTCGATCGGATCGCGCGCCTCGATCCCCAGCCGCCCGATCAGCTTGCGCCGCCCGTCCATGGGGCCCGAGACGATCCCCTCCAGATAGCGATAGGGCGTCGTGAAATCCGCCACCCGCAGCAGGTCGTACAGCGGCGCCAGCACGTCATCCGCAACGCTCGCGCGCAGATGCCGCCACAGCCCGCCCTTGCGCCCGGCGGCACGGTCCATCAGCTCATCCTGGCTCCAGCCGATCAGCGGCGACACCAGCAATCCGGCAAGGTTCAGGTCATCCTCCGGCTGCACCGCGAAGCGCAGCGCGGAAAGCAGGTCGCGCACCGCCAGCGGCGCGTTCAGCCGCAGCCGGTCGATACCCGCCACCGGCACGTCCGCTTCATAGAGGCGCGCCACGATCAGCCGTGCCAGTTCCGTCCTGCTGCGCACCAATATCATGATGTCGCCGGCGCTGATCGGCCGCCCCTTGCTTTCCAGCATCAGGCCGTCGTCGATCCAGCCCTTGATCTGGTCCGCGATCCGCTGCGCCAGCACGCGATCCTGCTCGGCGTTCCAATTCTCCTCGCCGCTCGCCTCGGCTTCGGCCAGCGTCGCGCCATCCTCATCCTCGGTCGCGACGGTCGATACCGGCTTCCACAACAACACCTCGCCGGGGAACTCATTGGCGCTGAAATGTCTGACCTCGACCGCCTCCAGTCCCAGCGCCTCGGGCCGCAAGGTCGCGACGGTGGCGTCCACGACATCCAGCACGGCGGGCGTCGAACGAAAGCTGCGATCCAGCGACAGATTGTGGAATTGATGCTGGGCGAAGTCGGCGAACACGTTGAAGCGCTGGCGGGCACGCTCGAACTCGCGGGGGCTGGTGCCCTGGAAACCGAAGATCGCCTGCTTGAAGTCGCCCACGGTGAAGATCGTCCGCATGGTATCGCCGCGCGCGCCCTCGCCCGCGAAGAAATCCTCGCTGATCGCCTCGACAATCTCCCATTGCGCCCGGTTGGTGTCCTGCGCCTCGTCGATCAGGATGTGGTCGACCTGCTGGTCTAGCTTGTAGCGGATCCAGTCCGCCATGCCGCCATCCTTGAGCAGCGCGGCCGCGCGCGCGATCAGGTCGTCGAGATCCACCGCACCCGCATGGCGCTTTGCCGTCGCATAGGCGCGGGCATAGGCGCGCCCGGCATGCAGCGCCTTGGCGAGCAGTTCGGCATAGGCAGCGCGGTCGCGCAGCGCGCACAGTTCCTTGCACCGTTCCCCAAGCCGCGCGGCGATCTCCACATAGACGGGCTCGGCCGCAACGAGCTTGGGCGAGGCTTTGCGCGGTTCGCCCTTCTCGGTGCAAAAGATGCCGAGCAGATCCTGCAGCAATGCCGCCCGCCCTGCACCGTCGGCCGCGCGCCACGCCGCGATCCGGTCCAGATGGCCTTCCGCCGTCGCCGTGCCCCATGCCCGGTTCGCGGCCACGATCCGCGCGAGCCCGGCCATGTCGAACGCATCGTCACTGCATTGGGCGGCGATTTCCGCGTCGATGTCTCCGGCCGGCAGCGCAAAGGCTTCGAACAGCCAGGCGCGGATATCCTCCGGCAGGGCGGTGATGAGATCATGCCCCCGCGCCGCACGGATCAGGAATGCCTCCGCCGCCGCCTCGCCCAGCCGCAAACTCAGCGCCTGGATGGCGTCGATCAACACCGCGTCACCCTGCGTCTCGGCATCCGTTACAAGGTCGGCCAGCGCGGCGCGGGCCATCGCCTGCTGTTCGCGCGGCTCCAGCGGCCGGAACCCCGGCACCAGCCCCGCCTCCACGGGGAAGGCGGAGAGCAGCTGCTGGCAGAAGCTGTGGATCGTCTGGATGCGCAGGCCACCGCCGGTCGCCTCCAGCACCTCGGCGAACAGGCGCCGGGCACGCTCCTGCCGCTCGTGCCCCCAATTCTCGCCCAGCGCGCGCAGGTCCATGGCGAGCGACGGCCCGTCCATCTGCACCCACAGCGCCAGCCGGTTGTGGATGCGCTCGGCCATTTCCGCCGCACCCGCCTTGGTGAAGGTCAGGCACAGGATATTCTCCGGCGGCACGCCCGCCAGCAGCAGGCGATAGACCCGCGCCGTCAGCACATGTGTCTTGCCCGTGCCCGCGCTGGCGGACAGCCAGACATGGTCGCCGGGGCTCGTCGCCTGCGCCTGCGCGCCGGCCAACGGTTGCAGCGCGCCCTCAGCCATTGCCGCCGCTCCCCCGGCCATACCATTCCTCCAGCCGCATCAGCTGGTCATAATCGGTATAGCGCGGCAGGTCGGGATTGACGGTGGCGGTAAAGGGCGCCGATCCGGTGAGCCACATGTCCGCCACCTCGGCAAAATGCTCGGCCGCAAAGCCGGTGAAGCGATCGGTCACGATCTTGCCGCGCTTGCCCTCCGGGTCGGCCGGGCTCTCGCGATAACCGAAGCCATCCTGCTTGTTGCGCCCCAGCGACCAATATTCGAAGGCGGCTGCGCGGGCGCTGTCGCCCAATGTCGGAAAGCCGCCGCGTTCCGCGATCATGCCCAATAGCCCGAGTTGCAGCGAATAGCCCGCCTTCACCATCCTGGCACTGGGCGGCTTGCCGCTCTTATAGTCGACAATGGCGATCGCGCCGCCCGGCAGCCGGTCGATCCGGTCGGCGGTGCCCTTCAGCGTCACGCCGGCCACCGCCGCCCTGCCTTCCTTCTCGACCAGAGCGATGTGGCGATCTTCCAGCCGGTCCGCGCGGGTACGCTCGGCGATCCAGTCGATCGCCTGCATCAGCCGGGGCTTCCACAGGGTCCGCATCAGCGGATGCGCCTCGGCCTGCGCCAGCAGCTGCTCGGCGCGGAAGGCCAGCCGGTCCGGGTTGCAATCATCCTCCTGTGCCCAGAGCTGGAGGATGCGATGCACCGCCGTCCCGCGCCAGGCGGCGCTAGGGTCCGCGTCCACCGCGTCCAGCCGGGAGAGGCCCAGCACCTTACGCGCGTAGAAGGCATAGGGGTCGGCGCGCAGCCGGTCTACATCCGTCACCGCGACTTCACGCGGCCGCAGTGGACCAGCCGGCACCGGAGCCGGGCGCGACGCCGGCCTGATCTCGGCCGCATGATCCAGCCCGCGCGTCCATGCGAGCAGAGCCCCTGCATCGGCCTCCCGTCGCGCCCATTGCGGGCCGGACATCGCCTTCAATCGCAGCCAGAAGCGCGAGGCGACCGCCGGCCCGGCCGCTTCCCGCCGGGCACGGGTGATGAGCACGCGCGGAGCCCCCAGCGCGCTGGCAAAGTCTTGCGCGGCAAGCCCGATGCGTCGTTCAAGGCTTGGCAGACCCAGTTCCTGCCGGATGCGCGGAGCGAGCCATGGGTCGGGCGTCGGCAGCGACGGCCAGCTCCCCTCATTCAGGCCCGCGAGGATCATCAGGTCCGCCTGCTGCATCCGTGCCTCGATCAGGCCATAGATGGCGATGCGCGGATGACCGCCCTGTGGCGGGCGCACGGCGACGCCCTCGAGCATCCGCTCCATCAGCGCCGAGAAGGACGCCCGGACATGCTCGCGCGGCCCCTCATGCGCGGCGCCTTCAATCTCGGCGAAGAGCGCGGCGGCGGCGTGTCCCTGATGCCCAGCCCAGACCGCATCGCCGCTGAGCTGCCCGGCAGCCTCGCGCAGTGCAGTGGTCATCCCACCGAGCGCTTCCGGCGCGGCGGCGAGCGGGGCCAGGATCGCCCGCACCTCCGCCCAACACGACCGCGCCGCCGATCGTTCGGCATGCAGCCGGTCGCGCCCGTCCGTGACCGGCGCCAGCAGCGCGTCGATCCCTTCAAGGCCCGCCGCCGGTCGCGGCCCGCGCAGCAGCAGGTCGAGCCGGCGCACCTCCTCCAGCCATGGCTGCCTGCCCTCCCCGCGCCGCACCAGCGGATGCTTGAGCAGGGTGAGCAGCGCGACCGGCGCGAAATGCTCGGCAACGGCGGTCGCCAGTGCAGTGAGCAGCGTGCCGGGCGGAAGCTGGGAGAGCGGCTGGCCGGCGCTGTCGTCCGCCGCGATGCCCCAGCGCGCGAGATGCGCGGTGACGCGCGTCGCCAGTGCGCGATCCGGCGTTACCAGCGCGGCGGTGCGCTCCGGTGTCTCCAGCACTTCGCGCAGGGCGATGGCGATGGCCTGCGCCTCCTCGCCCGGCGTCGCGACTTCCAGCGCGGCCACGCCGGCGAGCGAGCGATCCGCCGTCTGCAGGTCTCGCCATTTGCCGGTCAACGCCGGCACCAGCATGGCGTTCGAGATATTCCGGCTGCGCGCCGCCCGCGCATCATGCCCCCCGCCCCAGCGCCAGACCGGCACCTCGTCCCGCGCGACACCCATCCGGTCGAGCAGCAGCTTCATGGCGAATTGCGGGTGGGTTTCATGCGCGCGCCGGCGACGGCCGGAGATCGGATCAGGCGGGAAAGGCCCGATGGCGTCCCATTCATCGATGCTCATCTGCTGGTCGAGATCGGCGAGCACCACCATGCCGCGCTCCATGCGCGAGACGGTGCGGAGCAGTTGCGCGACGGCCGGCGCCACGGTGCTCACGCCGCCGACCGCGACAACGAAGCCTTCGGGCGGTGTCCTGGCCCAGCGCGCCGAAACCTGCGCGAACAGCCGATTGCGCCGGTCGGCAAGATCGATCTGGCCCCGTGCCGCCAGTTCGCGTGGCCATGCGTCGAGCAGGATCTCGAACAGCGCGAGCGACTTCTGCCAATGGGCGGAAAGATCGCCCACGATCTCCAGCGCGCGGATCGCCTGCGGCGGCACCTGTTCCACATGCATCTGATCGAGCGCCTCGCCCAGCGCCTGCCCCAGCCGCATCGCTTCTCCTGCGTCCACCGGCTGTCCCGCAGAGCGCCGCGCCGACTGCACCAGCCGGGCGAGGATCATCTGCCGCTCCATCGGCGGGCACGCGGGCGGAATGTCCGTATCCTCTCCCACCGGATCCAGCGCCGCGCCGAGCCGCTCCCCCAGATCGGGATCGCCCAGCGGCACTAGCCGGGGCAGCAGCAGCCCGCCCCCGGCACGGCGGACAAAGGCATCGCGGATGGAACGCGCCGCGCGATTATTGGGAACAAGGATCGCCCCGCGCGCCAGCGACAGCGGATCGCTGGTCGCTTCCTTGCCGAAACGCGCGAGCAGTCCCGCCGCCAACGCATCCGCAAAGGCCCGGTGCGCCGGGATGTTGTAGACCGAGGGACGGTGGGCGCCGGCCTTCTCGTCCGCGCCTCCGTCCGCTTCAGCCTCAGCCATGGCGCAACTCGGCCTCGACCACCGGGATCGCCTGCGGCGTCCCGACATCGAACCAGAGACCCTGATGCGAGACGCCATAGGCGCGCCCGGAGGCGATCGCGCGATCCCACAGGATATTGGTGGAGAAGACCGCGCCCGGCGGATCGACCAGCAGGCGCGGCGACAGGATCTGCACGCCAGTGAAGACGAAGGGCGCCACCCGGCCCGGACGACGGCGGCTCAACCGACCCGTCGCGTCCATGTGGAAATCGCCCTGCCCCGAATGGCAGGTCGCGCGCGCATGCGGCACCAGCAGCAGCAGCGCGTCCATCCGATCGTCGTCCCACAGGCTACGCAACAGGCGAATGCTGTCGCGCGGCCCATCGACCCAGAAATTGTCGCTGTTGGCGCAGAGGAACGGCTGGTCCCCCAGCAGTTCGCGGGCCTTCATCAGCCCCCCGCCGGTCTCCAGAAGCTGCGCGCGTTCGTCGGAGATCAGCACTTCCATGGGCAGGCGCCGGGCACGCAGATGCGCTTCGACCGTATCGGCCAGATAATGGACGTTGACGACGACCCGCTCGATACCGCCCGCCACCAGACGGTCCAATGCATGGTCCATCAGCGCCTTGCCCGCGACCTTGACCAACGGCTTGGGCCGGGTGGCCGTGAGCGGGCGCATCCGCTTGCCGAGGCCAGCGGCCATCAGCATCGCAGTGGTAATGCTGCTGGGGTTGCCGTCGCTCATGCCCGCGCCACGCCCGCGAGCGCATCATGGCGCTTCTCCTGGGGGATATTGGCGGCGAACCATTCCGCCACCGGCCCGAGCGCGGGATGCGCGAGATCGCGCTCCAGCAGACCCCACATGCGCGGCATATAGTCGAGATAACGGGTTTTGCCGTCGCGCTTCCACAGCCGGGTGAAGATGCCGATGATCTTGGCGTTGCGCTGGGCGCCGAGCACCGCATAGGCCGCGTCGAAATCGCCCGCGGGCTGCGCCAGCGCCTTGTAGCGGGCCAGCATTGCCTGCTCGACCGCGGGATCGACATCGCGCCGCGCATCCTGCAGCAGCGAGACAAGATCATAGGCGGGGTGGCCCACCAGTGCGTCCTGAAAGTCCAGCAGGCCCAGTCCATGGGCCGCGCCGCGCCGCTCGATCAGCATGATGTTTTCGGCATGATAATCGCGCAGCACCGTCACCTTCGGCGCCTCGTCCTGCTCAACGATCGGCAGCACTGCGTCCCATGCCGCGATATAGCCTTCGGCATCGGCCGAAAGGCCGGCGGCCGGGCAATACCATTCGGTGAGCAGTTGCACCTCGCGCTGATAGACCGCCCGGTCATAAGGCGGCACATCGACCGGTGGCAGCCGATGGAGATCGACCAGCAACGAGACCGCGCGATCATAGATCGCCATTTCCTCCGCCGGTCGCTCATCGAGATATTCGCGCACCCGGATGTCGCCGAAATCCTCCAGCAGCACCAGCCCATGGTCGAGATCGCGGCCATAGACCGCAGGCGCGGCAAAGCCCTGCGCGGCCAGATGGTCTGCAATCGCCAGGAAGGGGCGCGGATCTTCATGCGGCGGCGGCGCATCCATCAGGACGGCGCGGCGCTGGCCATCGACCACGCGGAAATAGCGGCGGAAGGATGCGTCCCCCGCGAGTGGCAGGATATCGGCGCCCTCCCAGCCTGTGGTGGCGAGAAAGCCGGGGGCGGCGGCGGGCGGGGTCATGATCGGAAGGGCCATCGGTCTCTCCATGCCGCGGGCATCCTCGCTGTCAAGCGTCGTGCGCCATCGGGCAGCACCGTGATGTGCAAAATCAAGGCATGCGGCCACAATCGCCCGCCGAGCCGTTCGGGCCATTCGATGAGCAGCGCACCGTCGGCAAGATAATCGTCGAGCCCCAGTTCCTCGGCGTCCTCCGGCGCATCCAGCCGGTAGAGATCGACATGGGCGACAGGCAGGCGGACCAGCGGCGGTTCATAGGGCTGGACGATCGCGAAGGTCGGGCTCGGCGCCTCCTCCGCCAGTCCCAGTGCCGCCAATATGCCGCGCGCGAGCGTGGTCTTGCCCGCGCCCAGATCGCCGTTCAGCGCCAGCACATCGCCCGGCTGTAGCGCATCCGCCAGCGTTGCCCCGGCGCGGAGCATCGCGTCCTCGTCGTTCAGGATCAGTGGTTCCGTCTCAGCCACGGGGCAATTCCATCGTCACCAGAGTCCCCTCGCCCGGCTCGGACATGATGCTCAGCGTACCGCCATGCGCTTCCACCAGTTGCCGCGCCAGAGGCAGGCCAAGGTCCAGCGTCTCGCCGCGATCCGGCCGGGCATCCAGGATCACCCCAGGGCCATCATCGGACACGATCAGACGCGCCATCTTCTGGTTGCCGTCGCCATGCAACAGGATCCGCGCGCCCGTGGGCAATGTCCGCACGGCGTTGGCAAGCAGCTTGTCGAGCGCCTGCGTGATCCGTCGGCCATCCCCCGTCATGCCGCCCAGCGAAGGCTTCAGATCGACGGCCAGTTCCAGGCCGCGTTCCTTCGCCTCCCCCGCGATACGATCGGCGCTTTCCCTGGCCAGCGCGGCGAGATCCACCGGCGCGAGTTCCAGTTCCAGAGACCCTGCCTGCCCCTGCGCAAGGTCGAGCATATTGTCGATCAGCACCGCCAGCTTGTCGGTGCTCTGGGTGATGGCGTCGACATATTCGGCGGCCGTCGGCGGCAGCGCGCCCGCATAGCCATTCTGCATCATCTCCGCGAACCCGGCGATGGACGTCAGCGGCGTGCGCAGGTCATAGCTGATATTGGTGAGGAAGGCGGTCTTGATGCGATCAGCCTCCTCCAGCGCCTCGTTGCGGTCGCGCAGTACCTGTTCCATGCGCCGGCTGTCGGTGACGTCGAGCATGGTGAACAGCGCATTGCCGTCCGGCAGCGGAATGGCGGCGAAATCGAAGCTGGTGCCGTCGGCAAAGGCCACCCGGCCGCCGCGCTGCTTGCGCTCGATGGTGGCCGCGCGCACCAGTTCGCGGACGATGCTCGCCTGATGCGGCTTCACCAGTCGCTGCGCGACCTTCTGCATCAGCACGTCGATACGCGGATGGGTGGCCAGCATATCCTCATCGACCTGCCATATGGTGCGAAAGCGGCTGTTCCACAGATGCAGCCTGCCATCGGACGAGAAGACCCCGATCGCCTCGAACAGATTGTCGAACGTCGCGGTACGCACGCGCAGCAGCGTGTCGCGCGCACTGGAAAGCTGCACCTGCTCGGTGCGATCCTCGAAGATCATCAGCAGGCCGCCATCCGGCAGTGGCTGGGCAAAGACGCGCAGATGCGTGCCGTCGGCCATCAGCCAGTTTTCTTCCTGCGCCTCCGCCAGAAGGAACCAGTCGCGCCGCTCCGACCGCCAGGCCGGGAAGTCGCGATGCTCCGGCATCCGCCCCGCTTCGCGCATCCGGTCCAGGACGCGCTCGAATTCGGGCTCTTCGCTCAGATGTTCGGGCTGGAGCGCGAACAGGCTCATGAACGGATGGTTCCAGAAGCGCAGCGTGCGGTCGGCACCGAATTGCGCGACGCCGGCCGACAGCCGATCCAGCATGTCGCGCTGCGCCGCCGCCATGCGCCGGTTTTCGGCACGCGCCTGCTCCAGTTCGTGCATGTCGATCGCGAAGCCCGCAATCCCAGCGGACCCTAGCGGCACATCGACGACGCGCATGACGCGCCTCACCCCGTCGATCGTCGCGGGGACGAGGCGGGAGAGCGGCTCCCCCGATTCCGCCGCCCGCGCCGCCGCTGCCATCGGCGACTGCCCGCCAACGGCTTCCACCAGTTCGACGCCCTGCTTGATGACTGCCAGAGCCGATTCGGCATCCACTGCCTTCACATAGGCGCTGTTGACCAGCGCCAGGCGCAGGTCGGGGCGCCTGTGCCACATCGGCAGCGGTGCCGCCTCGATCAGGCCGGAGAGCGATTCGATCGCGCCACGCAGCTGTTCACGCTCTTCCTGCAATCCGGTGATCTCGGCCTGGCTCTCCGTCGCGTCGAACACCCACAGGATGACACTGCCAGCCGCCGCCAGATCTGGGGACGCCGGAGCGCCCCGAATCATCAACGTGCGCTCGGACCCCATCGCCTTGACCGGCCGGGAAAAGCTCTTGCCCGCGCGCTGCGCTGCCGCGATGTCGCGCGCCAGTGTCTCGGCGTCCTCGGGCTGCAGTTCGCCATCCCTGGCGGTCAGTTCGGAAGCGAAACTCAGCGGCCGGTCGCGCCCGATCCAGCTGGCCAGGCGCTCACCCCCCTCCAGCCGTCCATCGGGGCGGATCATCACGGGAAGCGCGGGCGCGGATTGCAGCAGGCTGCCCAGCCGATCCGACATATTGCGTGCGCTGAGCCCCGCCTCGCGCATCCGCAGCCCGCTGTAGACCGCCCAGAGCGCCCCCGCGAACCAAAGCGCTAGCACGCCGCCGATCGTCATCATTGCCGTGGTCGAGAGCCCGAGCATCGGTTCTATCGCACCCTTGCCGCGCCAGCGATCATCGCGCGCGGGAACGTCCTGCCCCTGTCCGTCCTACCCTGCATGGGGATGGACTAGCCTAAAGCCCCGTCGGCGTGAAGGCGCTGATGCACACAAAAAGAGGGGGACGTGGCCCCTGCCACATCCCCCTCCCTCATTTTGCGCAGTTTATGCGACGATCGCGATCAGTAGCGATAGTGGTCCGGCTTGAACGGGCCTTCGGTCGATACGCCGATATAGGCAGCCTGCTTCTCGGTCAGCTTGGAGAGCTTGACGCCCAGCTTCTCGAGGTGAAGCGCGGCGACCTTCTCGTCCAGATGCTTGGGCAGCACATAGACGTCGTTCTTGTAGGTCTCGCTCTTGGTCCACAGCTCGATCTGCGCCAGCACCTGGTTGGTGAAGCTGGAGGACATGACGAAGCTGGGGTGGCCGGTGGCGCAGCCCAGGTTCACCAGACGGCCCTTGGCAAGGACGATGATCTGCTTGCCGTCGGGGAACTCGACCAGGTCGACCTGCGGCTTGATCTCGGTCCACTTCATGTTGTTGAGGCCGGCGATCTGGATCTCGCTGTCGAAGTGGCCGATGTTGGACACGATCGCCATCGGCTTCATCGCGCGCATGTGGTCGACGGTGATGACGTCGGCATTGCCGGTCGCGGTCACGAAGATGTCGGCGCGGGTCGCCGCCTCTTCCATGGTCACGACCTCAAAGCCTTCCATCGCCGCCTGCAGCGCGCAGATGGGATCGACTTCGGTCACGAGCACGCGGGCGCCGCCATTGCGCAGCGACTGGGCGCTGCCCTTGCCGACATCGCCGAAGCCGGCGACGCAGGCGATCTTGCCGGCGAGCATGACGTCGGTGGCGCGGCGGATCGCGTCAACCAGCGATTCCTTGCAGCCATAGAGGTTGTCGAACTTCGACTTGGTGACGCTGTCGTTCACGTTGATCGCCGGGAAGGGCAGCTTGCCGGCCTTCGACAGCTCGTACAGGCGATGAACGCCGGTGGTGGTCTCTTCCGACACGCCCTTGATCGCGGCGACCGTCTTCGTCAGGAAGCCGGGACGCTCGGCCAGCACGCGCTTCAGCACGGCGACGAAGATTTCCTCTTCCTCGTTGGTCGGCGTGAACAGTTCCTCACCGGCCTCGACGCGCGCGCCCCACAGGGCGAACATGGTGGCATCGCCGCCATCGTCCAGGATCAGGTTGCAGGTCTCACCATTGCCGGACCAGTCGAAGATGCGCTCGACATAGTCCCAATATTCCTGGAGCGTCTCGCCCTTGACGGCGAACACCGGAATGCCGGCGGCCGCGATGGCGGCGGCGGCATGGTCCTGCGTCGAGAAGATGTTGCAGGTCGCCCAGCGCACTTCCGCGCCCAGTGCCACCAGCGTCTCGATAAGAACGGCGGTCTGGATGGTCATGTGCAGCGAACCGGTGATGCGCGCGCCCTTGAGCGGCTGCGAAGCGCCGAATTCCTGGCGCAGCGCCATCAGGCCCGGCATTTCGGTTTCAGCGATCTCGATTTCCTTGCGACCGAAATCGGCGAGGCTCAGATCCTTGATGACATAGTCGGTCGTGCTGGCGGCAGGTGCGGTGGCCACGCGATATCTCCATGATTGTGCCCATGTCGGGCTGTACGGCCGCCAATCATGCGTGACGGGCGGCGATTGGGGCCTCTCTACCAACCCCGACCGGCCGAATCAACTCAATATAAAGATTTCTTTATGTGGTTGGCAGCAGGTGCCTTCTACCCGCGCTCAGGCCGATCCTGCCTGCCCGACCAGATGGCTGGCGTCGATTCCGCTGGCCGCGAAAGCCGCCTCCCAGCGTCGCGCCACCGGCAGGCCGAACATCTCGTCCAGCGATTCGCCGCCCAGGAACCAGCCGTGGCGCGTCATTTCCTTCTCCAGCTGGCCCGCGCCCCAGCCGGCATAGCCAAGCGCCACGAGATAGCGGCTCGGCCCCTCCCCCTTGGCAATCGCCTGAAGGATGCCAAGCGAACCGGAGAGCCCCCAATTGCCGCCGGCCACCAACATGCCATCGCCCTCCCAGTCGAGCGAATGCAGCACGAAGCCGCGCTGCGGCTCCACCGGACCACCCCGCAGGACCGGCACGTCCGGCACGGCGCCGGGATCAATGTCGAAGCTGCGCAGAAGCTCGTGGAAACCCAGATCGTCCACCGCCGTCCCGACGTCGATGCCCAGGGCGCCGTCCCCGTCATGCGCGCACAGCGCGATCACGGCCCGTTCGAAATTGCTGTCGCCGATGCCCGGCATCGCGAGCAGGAGATGGCCGGGATAAAATGTGGGAAGGTCCATGCCCCCTTCATAGGCGGTCTGCACCGCCGGGCCAATGGCCACCGGACCATGAGCACGGATTGATGCGATGCCGCTTGACAGGAAGGCCGCAAGGCACGACCTCACCGCGGCCACGGGCACAGGATTGCCCATGGCCCAGCATCACCAGTTTCAATCCAGAAAAGGATGCCGCCAATGACCATCGCAAAGGGTGATTCATTGCCCCAGACCACCTTCACCACCATGACCGCCGCCGGGCCGGAACCGGTGGAGAGCGCCAGCTATTTCGCGGGGCGCAAGGTCGCGCTGTTCTCCGTGCCGGGGGCCTTCACGCCGACCTGCTCGGCCAAGCATCTGCCGGGCTTCATCGAGAAGGCTGCCGAGCTCAAGGCCAAGGGCGTCGACGAGATCGCCTGCACCGCCGTCAACGATGCCTTCGTGATGGGCGCATGGGGCAAGGCCGCCGGCGCCGACGAGGCCGTGACGATGCTGGCCGATGGCAACGGTGCCTTCGCCAAGGCCGTGGGCCTTGAAATGGACGGCAGCAAGTTCGGCATGGGCACCCGCGGCCAGCGCTTCTCGATGATCGTGGACGACGGCGTCGTCACCGAACTGAACATCGAAGCACCGGGCGACTTCAAGGTCTCGTCCGCCGAATATATGCTGGGCCAGCTCTAATCGCTTATCGAAGCCGGGGTGGCGGGATTTCCATCCTGCCCTCCGGCTTCGACCGCCGCCAAACCGACCTTTCGAAATTTGTTACGCCTCCATCTTTCTGTCGACGCATTTTTCCGCAATACCTAGCGGGATGACACAGAATTTCGGACAGTCCATCGTCGAGCAGCTCGACAGCATCTACCAGCAGTCCATCGCCTCCTTGCGCGAAGCGATGCAGGCCTATGCACGCAGCGGTGCCACGCCGCCGCCCAGCACGCGCAGCGAGCGCATATTCTGCTATCCCGAATTGCGGATCATCCATCGCGGCGAGGGTGACATGCCCCCGCCGGGCCGATCCTTCGCGCGCCTCTCCGATCCTGGCCGCTATGTCACGACCGTAACCCGGCCGGCGATGTTCGCCGATTACCTGGCCGAACAGATCGACCTGCTGGTGCGCGATTACGGTGTCGAGGTCGAGGTCGGCCGCAGCGCGCAGCAGATCCCCTTCCCCTATGTGCTCGACGGGCTGGACATGAGCGCGCTCGACGGTGTGCCGCCAACGGAGCTGGCCCGCCATTTCCCGGCGACCGAGCTGGCGGAAATCGGCGACGAGATCGCCGACGGCCTGTTCACGCCGCCTTCGGGCACGGTGCGCCCGCTCGCGTTGTTCGACGGCCTGCGCACGGACTTCTCGCTGGCGCGGCTCAAGCACTATACCGGCACGCCTGCCGAGCATGTGCAGCGCTACATCCTGTTCACCAACTATCACCGCTATGTCGATGAGTTCGTGTCATGGGCGTGCGACGAATTGCAGAAGCCCGACAGCCGCTTCACTGCGCTGTCCGGCGCCGGCGGCGTCTATGTGACGCCCGAAACCGCCGACCCCGCCCGGATGATCGCCGATAGCGCCTGGCGCAAGCACCAGATGCCGGCCTATCACCTGATCGCACCGGACCGCAGCGGCATCACGCTCGTCAACATCGGCGTCGGCCCGTCCAACGCAAAGACGATCTGCGATCACCTTGCGGTCGTGCGGCCGGAAGCCTGGCTCATGATCGGCCATTGCGGCGGCCTTCGCCCCAGCCAGCGGATCGGCGACTATGTGCTCGCCCATGCCTATCTGCGCGACGACCATGTGCTCGACGACGTGCTCCCGCCGGAAATCCCCATCCCCGCCATTGCCGAGGTGCAGGTGGCCATGGCGCAGGCCGCCGAGGAAATCCTGGGCGGCAGCGATGGCGACATCAAGCGCCGGCTGCGCACCGGGACCGTCGTCACCACCGACGATCGCAACTGGGAACTGCGCTATTCCAAGTCTGCGCTGCGTTTCAGCCTGTCCCGCGCGGTCGGCATCGACATGGAGTCGGCGACGATCGCGGCGCAAGGCTATCGTTTCCGGGTGCCCTATGGCACGCTGCTCTGCGTGTCGGACAAGCCGATCCATGGCGAGCTGAAGCTGCCAGGGCAGGCGAACCGCTTCTATGAGGAAGCGATCGCCGGGCACCTGCGCATCGGCCTGCGCACCTGCGAGCTGCTGCGGGAAGCGGGCGCCAGCCTGCACAGCCGCAAGCTGCGCGCCTTCAACGAGCCGCCGTTCCGCTGATCGCCGCGCGGGACAGACTGTCAGTCGGCCAGAAAGCCGGCGATCGCCTGTCCCAGCTCGGCATTGACGATGCAGCTCATATGCGTGCCGGGCACCCAGCGCAGCTCGGCATCGGGTAGCGCGTCGACAAGCGCCTCCGGCGATCCGTTGTCGCGATCCTCGGTGCCGCACACAACCGCGATGGGCGTGTGGAGATCGGCCAGATCCTGCGCATCGACATCACCGAATGTCTGCAGCAGCAGCGAAGCCGCCACCGGATCGACCTTCATCGACTTCATGAACTGGGCGCTCAGCCATCGCGGATCGCCGCGCTTGATGCTGTCGCGCGCTTCGATCACGTCGAGGAAGAAGTCCCGGCGCTTCGCCCAGCCCGAAAGACCCTGCAGCCCCATGCCGCCCAGCACCACGCGGCGCGGCTTCAGCCCCTGCGTCAGCAACAGCGCGGTCGTGCGGGCGCCCAGCGAAAAGCCGCCAAGGTCATAATCCTCGAGACCAAGCGCCGCGATCAGTGCAAGCACGTCCTTCGCCAGCACATCCTGGGGATAATCGGCAGGATCCTGCGGCGAAGGGCTTTGCCCATGCACGCGGAAATCCGGCATGATGACGCGAAAGCCACGCGCCGCGATCGTCGCGGCATGGCCATATTTGATCCAGTTGGTGTTGGCGTTGGAGAACAGGCCATGGAGCAGCATCACCGGGCGTCCCTCGCCCAGTTCATGCACGGCCAGCGGCGTGCCGCCAAAGCCCTCGATCATCGTCGTCGTCACGTCGGGCACACTAACCGTCCTTGCCACATCATCCATGCGGCGGAGCGATATGCAGCGGACCGGCGAATGTCGAGCGCCGGCGCTACATAATCATGCAAACGGCGCCCCGACCGATGAGCCGGGACGCCGTGCATATTGATGGCAGCCAGCGAAGACGGATCGTGACGGCGGAACAGTTTGCCGCAGCCACGATCGCCCAGATCAGCCCTTCTTCAGGTGCCGGCGGCCGAGCAATTCGGCAATCTGCACCGCGTTCAGCGCCGCGCCCTTGCGCAGGTTGTCGCTGACGCACCACAGCGCCAGGCCGTTTTCCACCGTCGGGTCTTCGCGCACGCGGCTGACGAAGGTGGCAAAATCGCCTACGCACTCGACCGGAGTCACGTATCCGCCGTCCTCGCGCTTGTCGACCAGCATGATGCCGGGCGCCTCGCGCAGGATCGACTGGGCCTGCTTCGCCGAAATCTCGTTCTCGAACTCGATGTTCAGCGACTCGCTGTGGCCGACAAACACCGGCACGCGCACGCAGGTCGCCGTCACCTTGATCTTGGGGTCGAGGATCTTCTTGGTCTCGACCACCATCTTCCATTCTTCCTTGGTGAACCCGTCATCCAGGAAGACGTCGATGTGCGGGATCACGTTGAAGGCGATCTGCTTAGTGAACTTCTTCGGCTCGGCCGGGTCGCCCACGAAGATGTTGCGCGACTGCTCGAACAGCTCGTCCATGCCGGCCTTGCCCGCGCCGGACACCGACTGGTAGGTCGAGACGACGACGCGCGTGATCTTGGCGGCATCATGCAGCGGCTTCAACGCCACCACCATCTGCGCGGTCGAGCAGTTGGGGTTGGCGATGATGTTCTTCTTCGTATAGCCGTCGATCGCGTCCGGGTTCACCTCGGGTACGATCAGCGGCACGTCCGGGTCCATGCGGTAGAGCGACGAGTTGTCGATCACCACGCAGCCGGCAGCCGCCGCCTTGGGCGCATATTCCGCCGTCGGGCCGGAGCCTGCGGCGAACAGTGCGATATCCCATCCGGTGAAGTCGAAATGCTCAATATTCTTGCATTTCAGGGTCTTGCCGGTGTCGCCAAATTCAATGTCCACGCCCGTCGAACGCGAGGACGCAACAGCGGCAATCTCGTCGATCGGGAATTCCCGCTCGGCAAGAATGGTCAGCATTTCGCGGCCCACATTGCCAGTGGCACCAACGACGACGACCCGGTAACCCATCTTAATCTCCAGACAGTCAGATTGAGGAGCATGGCGCATAGCGCCCTTGGACGGATTGTCCAGAGCAGCTTTACTTCCCTGACATATAGGCGTGGTTCACCCCTCCATCCATTACGCAAAAGAATGGAGGAGTGAAATATTGTTACTTCGGCGTATCCGTCGCGGCTTGCGCCGCAGCTGTCGGAGCGGGCGACGCTACGACCGGAGGCGCTTTCCTCAGCACCTTCTCATCCAGGAAATCCTCGATCGTCTGCCACAGATGCACGCTGATGCCCGGTCCGGCGACGCGATGTGTCTGCCCCGGATACAGCATCGTCTGGAACCCCACGGCACTTTGCTGCATCTTCGTCATGAAGCGCGTGGAATTGTCCAGCACCACATTGTCGTCCGACATGCCGTGGATCAGCAGCAATGGATCGCTGATCTTCTGCACGTCCAGCAGCGCGCCGGATGCGGGATAGGCGCTGTCCTTCGCCTTCGGGTCGCCCAGATAGCGCTCGGTATAATGGGTGTCGTAGAGCGTCCAGTCCGTCACCGGCGCGCCCGCCACGGCAGCGGCAAAGACGCCATGCGACTTCTGCAACAGCTTGATCGACATGTAGCCACCATAGGACCAGCCCATGGTCGCGATCCTGTTGGGATCGACAAAGGGCTGCGTGCGGAGGAACTGTGCGCCGGAAAGCTGGTCTTCCACTTCCACCGTGCCCATGGCGTGCCAGATCGCGTCCTCAAACTCCTTCCCGCGATTATAGGAGCCGCGATTGTCGATCTGGAAATAGATCCACCCCTTGTCGACCAGATATTGCGGGCGGGCGCCCTGCCAGGCGCGCGTCACCTGCTGCCCGGTGCCCGGACCGCCATAATGTTCGAAGAACACGGGGTAGAGCTTGCCCGGCTCCAGCGGCGGCGTGATCATCTCCCAATAGAGCGTCGTGCCGTCCTTCGCCTTGATCGTGCCGAACTTCGTTTCCCGATGGCCGGCGACATAAGGGTAATAGGGATGCCCCTCGACAATCGCATTTTCGTTGATCCAGCTGATCCGCTGGCCGCTGGTGTCGGCAAGATAGGTCTGGGTCGGCTGCCTGGGGTTGGACCGGCTGACGATGAAGCGCGTCGCCGCGCCATCCATGGTCGCGGCGTTCCACCAGCCCGCCTCGGTCAGGCGCGTGACGCTGCCCGGCTTGCCGATCTCGACGCTGTAGAGATGATGCTCGAGCGGATCATCCTTGTTGCCCATGAAGTAGATCAGGCCCTTGGCCTCGTCCACGCCCACCAGCTTGGTCGCGACCCACGGTCCCTTGGTCAGCTGGCTCCAGCGGCCATTATTGTAGCGGTAGAAATGATTATACCCGTCCCGCTCGGACTGCCACAGGAAGCTCCCGTCCTTCAGGGCACGGAAGCTCTCGTTGAGGTTGATCCAGCTCTTCGCCGCTGCCTTTTCGGTAAAGAGGACGGTGGATTTTCCCGTCAGCGGATCGACCTTCAGCATGTCGAGCCGGGTCTGCGCCCGGTTTTCGCGCTGGACATAGAGCGTCTTGCCATCGGGCGCCCAGTCGACGCGGGCAAGGTAGATGTCGGCATCGGTGCCCAGGTCCACCTTTACCGGTTTGGTCCCGTCCGGGCGCATGACATGCAGTTCGACGGTGACATTGGGCGTGCCCGCGGCGGGATAGCGCTGGTCGTAGACCTTCGTACCGTCCGCGCCGATTGCCGCGCGGGTCACGACACCCACCGGCGCTTCGTCGAACCGCTCGACCGCGACCAGTGTGTCGCCCGGTGCCCACCAATAGCCAGTGCGGCGGTCCATTTCCTCCTGCGCGACGAACTCCGCTTCGCCCCAATGCACGGTGCCGCCGCCATCGGTGGTGATCTGCACATCCTTGCCGCCGGACAGCTTCTGGACGTAGAGGTTCTGCTCCCGCACGAAGCTGATATAGGCCCCCGCCGGGCTGACAATGGGGTTCAGTTCGCCCTCGGGCGTCGCGGTCAGCCGCCGGACATTGCCGTCCAGCGTCGCGAGATACAGGTCGCCATCCAGCGGCACGAGGATCGATTTGCCGTCGGGCGCCCAGTCATAGGCGACGATGCCCTTGCTGTCGCCGATACGCGCGCGCTCGCGCTGCATCTTCTCGGCCTCGGAAAGCTCCGCGCCGGTCCCCACCTTGGCCGAATCAACCAGCATCCGCTGCGCGCCGGTCTTCGTGTCGATCGCCCACAGGTCCATCCGCTCCTTCTCATCCGGGCGCGGCTTGAGCAGCGTGAGCAACGATCCATCGGGAGAGAGGCGCAGCGCGCGGGGCTGCGAACCGGACAGATCGGGGCTGGCGAACAGGCGCTCCAGGGTCAGCGGCGTCGTCGGCGGTGCCATCAGCGGGATGGGCGCCATGATCCGCACGGGTTCGGCCGGTTGCACGCCCTGCGGCGCAGGCGCCGGCGCGCGCCCGGCCGCGGCCAGTGCCGGGCAGGCAAGGGAAAGAGTGGCAAGCGCGCCCAGGGCAGCGCCGCGCATCAGGCTGGCGATCAAGGAAATCCCTTTCAGATATTCTTTATGTTGCCGCCGAATTTAGCGGCGCGGGCGGTGAAGTCGAGGGGGTCTGGCAGATGGCCGGAGAACGTCCTTGCCCACGTCCTTGTCCGCGTCCTTGGCAATGGCACTGCCATGCAGGCGCACATCGCAAAACGTCTAGAGGCAAGGAAAATGCCGGTTATGAGCGGTTGGGAATATGGCCTTGGCCATGGTGGGCGCGGCAAGGATTGAACTTGCGACCCCACCCGTGTGAAGGGTGTGCTCTACCACTGAGCTACGCGCCCCCGAAGGGAGGACGCCGCCATTGGCAGCCGCGCGGCGGGGAGTCAAGCGCCCGCGCGTCGCAAAGCGGAAAATGCCTCTTCATGCCGCAGAAAGTTTCGCCTAGATAAGGCGCAATGCTTGCCGGAACGCCGGCAGCACGCACCGACCAGAATGCAGGACGACACGCCGATGACCGCCATCAAGAAGATCGCAACCCTCTCCCTCCTCGCAGGCATGTTCGCCCTGGCGGCCTGCAATACGGTGGAAGGCGTTGGCCAGGACATCCAGTCCGTCGGCCGGAAGGGCAAGGAAGTGATCAACTGATCGGCCGCAGCGGGTGTTCAACCGTGCCTGATGCCCTGCGCGAAGGCATCGGTGGAAAGATTGAAGCAAAAGGGGCGCTGACCGCATAGGCACGCGCCTTTTTTCATGCCCTGTCGCTAATATGCAATGAGCGCCGAGTATGCTTGGTCGCGAAAAGAGATCACTGGATGGCAGTGCCTGACGGATCACCCAGGTCGCGGCGTAAACGTACCCCGTCGCAATCATGTTCGCCGCAGTCGCAAGCTTCCAGCGCATAACGCACGCCGCACATCACGAGCATGTCCCGCTCGTCAAAGGCATAGTTGGCGATGCCCGATCGTTCGATCTTTTCCTGCGCTCTGGCCTTCAGCGACATAACGGAGTCCTCCCGAGTCGATCGTTAAGAATGTGTTTATTGCAGCGCAGCATGTCAATCGGCGCTCCGATGGGAATTCCTCCTGATCGGAGCGATGCGTCGCATCGGGACACCATCATGTCGCAACAACCGCGAACCGTGTTCGGGAAGACACGCTTGCGCGCCCCTCCCCGGCATCCCATATGCGGCGGATGAGCGGAGAAGCACACGGCATGCTGCAATGGCATGGCACCACCATCGTCTCGGTCCGTAAAGGCAAGAAGGTCGTCGTCGCGGGCGACGGCCAGGTCAGCATGGGCCAGACAGTCATGAAACCCAACGCCCGCAAGGTGCGGCGCCTGCACGACGGATCGGTGATCGGCGGCTTTGCCGGCGCCACGGCGGACGCATTCACGCTGTTCGAGCGGCTGGAAGCGAAGCTGGAGCGCCATAACGGCCAGTTGATGCGCGCCGCGGTCGAGCTGGCGAAGGACTGGCGCACCGACAAATATCTGCGCAACCTGGAAGCGATGATGATCGTCGCCGACAAGGAGGTCACGCTGATCCTGACCGGCAATGGCGACGTGCTGGAGCCGGTGGGCGGGATCGCGGCGATCGGTTCGGGCGGTAACTTCGCCCTCGCCGCCGCCCGTGCGCTTGTCGACTATGAGGAGGATGCCGAGACGCTGGCCCGCAAGGCGATGGCCGTGGCCGCCGACATCTGCGTCTATACCAACGACCAGCTGACCCTGGAATCACTCGAGGCGGTCGCCTGAGCCGTTTTTCCTGAACCTGTTTCCCACAACTTTCCGGCTCTTTCCGGGCCATTTGAGAACCCTCTTCATGAACGACAACCTGACCCCCAAAGCCATCGTCGCTGCACTGGACGCGCATATCATCGGCCAGGCCGACGCCAAGCGCGCGGTTGCGGTCGCCCTGCGCAACCGCTGGCGCCGCCAGCACCTCTCGCCCGACCTGCGCGACGAGGTGACGCCCAAGAACATCCTGATGATCGGACCCACCGGCTGCGGCAAGACAGAGATCAGCCGCCGCCTTGCCAAACTCGCTGATGCGCCCTTCGTGAAGGTGGAGGCGACCAAGTTCACCGAGGTCGGCTATGTCGGCCGCGACGTGGAACAGATCGCCCGAGACCTGGTCGAGGAAGCCGTGCGCCTCGAGCGTGACCGTCGCCGCGAATCCGTGCGCGAGGCGGCGTCCGAAGCCGCGATGGGCCGCCTGCTGGATGCGCTGACCGGCAAGGATGCGAGCGAGGCCACCCGCCTCTCCTTTCGACAGAAGATCGAAGCCGGCCAGATGAACGATGTCGAGGTCGAGGTGGAAGTCGCCGACGCGCCTTCCATGCCGATGGAAATCCCCGGCATGGGTGGCCAGATCGGCATGATCAACCTCAGCGATATGATGAGCAAGGCGCTGGGCCAGAACAACAAGAAGCGCCGCAAGCTGCGCGTCGCCGAAGCCTGGGACAAGCTGGTCGAGGAAGAGCAGGACAAGCGCCTGGACCAGGATGATGTCGCCCGCGTCGCGCTCAACAGCGCCGAGCAGAACGGCATCGTCTTCCTCGACGAGATCGACAAGATCGCGGTCAGCGACGTGCGCGGCGGATCGGTAAGCCGCGAGGGCGTGCAACGCGACCTGCTGCCGCTGATCGAGGGCACCACGGTCGCCACCAAATATGGCCCGCTCAAGACCGACCACATCCTCTTCATCGCATCGGGCGCCTTTCATGTGGCCAAGCCCAGCGACCTGCTGCCGGAGCTTCAGGGCCGCCTGCCGATCCGCGTGGAACTGAAGGCGCTGACCGAGGATGATTTCGTCGCGATCCTCTCCGACACGAAGGCGAGTCTCGCCACGCAGTATCGTGCGCTGCTGGCGACCGAAGGCGTGACCATCGACCTCACGCCCGAGGGTATCCGCGCGATCGCCCGCCTTGCGGCAGAGGTGAACGAGCAGGTGGAGAATATCGGCGCCCGCCGGCTCCAGACGGTGATGGAGAAGTTGCTGGAGGACATCAGCTTCGAAGCGGAGGATCGCGTCGGTGAAACGCTGGTCGTCGATGCGGCCTATGTCGACAAGCAGTTGAGCGGCATCGCCAAGAATACCGATCTCAGCCGCTTCGTGCTCTGACCGGAAGCTGCCGAGGGACTGGACCGGTCGCCTGACCTGTCCAGTCCCTTGCAATTCCTATTTCCCGGCGGCGACGCCGTTGGGCAGAACGACCGCCGACCAGCTCTTGCCCGGCACCAGATATTTGGCGGCGAGCGCCTGAATTTCGGCCGGCGTGACGTTCAGCATTTCATTCGCCATCGTCTTCATCGCATCGACATAGCGCAGATCCTGGGTCGCCCCTTCCATCTGCGACATCCAGAAGGCGTTGCCCGTGCTGGCCCGCGATAGCAGCTGGCGCATCGGCGCGACCGCGCGCTGGAGTTCATCGCCGCTTACCGGCCGGGCCGCGAGGTCCGCCGCCGTCTCGCTGGTCAGCTTGAAGAAATAGCCGACGCTCGCGGGCTTCACCTGGCTGCTCACCAGAACATATCCGCCCTTCTCGAAGGCGAAGGGCCAGTTGTTGACCACGCTGGGCGAATAGGCGGCCCCATCAGTGGAACGCAGTTTCTCGAACAGGCGATCGTTGAAGATGCGGGTGAGGATTTCGAGCTGGCGCGATTCCTTGCGCAACGCAAAGCCGCCCGCCGTGGGCCAGGCGACGACAGCCGCCGCCTGATCCTTGTCACCGCTATGGCGCAGGACCACCGGCTGCGCATTATGGGCCGGGAAGCGCAATGTGCGGTTGGCGGCCGGCACGGGCACGTCCTTGCGTGGCGGCAAGGCACCGAAGGTCGCGCCGACCGCGGCAATCGCCTCGTCCGCGTTCACCTGCCCGAACACCTGCACTTCTATGGGGCCGGCGGCCAGGATCGGCTCCCATGTCGCGCGGAAGGCTTCCGGCGTCAGTGCGTTGATCTCCGCCTTGTCGGGCGTGCGGAAGCGGACATCCTTGTCGCGCAGCAACCATTCCAGGTCGCGGGTCAGCACGCCATCGGGCGCCGAAGACACCGTATCATAGGCTGCCGACATCCCTGCTTTCATCCGCGCGAGCGGCGCAGCATCCCAGCGGGGGAAAGCCAGCTTGGAAGCGAATAGCCGCAGCTGGTCGCGATAGTCCGCAGGACGCGTCACCGCAGAAAATTCAAAGGCATCTTCGTCCGTGCCGAAATCGAAGCCCAGCCGGCGGCCATTGGCCAGATCGTCCAGCTCGCGCTGCCCCAGCTTGCCGATGCCGCTTGCGACGAGCCCGTACTGACCCGCCCAGCCGGGCACCTTGCGCGTCGGCGAAAAACCCGACTGCCCATGGCCGAAGCGCACGTTGATCCGCACCTTCTCCGTCTCCGCATCATTGGCGAACAGCGTCATCTTCACGCCGTTGGAAAAGGTAATCATTTCCATGCCGAGGGCGCCCACCGGCACGCGCGAGACGACCTTTGCCTGCGGCCCGAGCGGCGGCAGGTCGTCCATCGTCACCGTGCCATCGGCAAGCCGCGCGCCCTTGGCCGCCGCGACTGTCGCCGCCAGAGTAGAGGCAAGCTTTTCCTGCGCGCCGGGCTGCGCCACAGGCAGCAGCAACTGCGCGCGCACGACATCGGAAGAGAACAGGCGCCGCGTCGATTCCAGCATCGCATCGGGCGTCATGCCCGGCTTGCCGCTGCGGAAGATGTCGAGGGCGGCCTGCGGGCTGACCGTCGTCTCGCGAATGTCGACCGCGCTCACCAGATCCCAGGCCTGCTTCGACCCGGCCTCGGTATCCTGATTTTCCACCTGGATCGCGAGCGCGGTGTCGAACTGCGCATATTCACGGTCGATCTCGGCCTGCGTCGGCGGCGTGGAGCGCGCATCCTCGATGATCGCCCGCACGTCCGACAAGGCCTTTGCCCAGTCATTGCCGAGCGGGACGATCGATACGAAGGTGCCGTCCACGGAACGGCTGACATCCTGCTGGTCGACGCTGGCCTGGACGAAGCTGCCCCCTGCCCGCGCTGCCTGCTCCAGCCTGCGGTTGATCATCTGTAGGGCCAGCATGTCCGTCAGCTTCGCCTGATTATAGGCGATGGTGTCGGCCCGCTGTTTCCATGGTTTCAGGAAGGCGAGGCTGATCGCGGTCGGGATGCCCGGCTCCACGGTCACGGATGTCGCGGGCTTGCTCTTGTCCGGCACGCCGAAATCGGGAAGCGGCTCGGCCTTGCCCGGCACGTTCCATGCCGCGAAATGCTTCTTGATGAGCGCTTCCATCTCGATCGGGTCAATGTCTCCCGCGACGGAAATCACCGCATTTTCGGGCCGATACCAACGGTTGTGGAACGCTTCCATGCCTGCCGTCGTGGCCGCATTGAGCGTCGCGGTCGTCCCGATCGGGGAATGGGTGCCAAGCGGCTGCCCGGCGAAGAAGAAGGTCCGCGTCGCGTCGCCGACCCGCGTCTGCGCATTGGTGCCTTCGCGCATTTCCGCCAGCACCACCGAGCGTTCGGCGTTCACCGCGCTGTCCACGATGTTGGGATCGGTCATCATGCCGGAGAGGATCTTCATGCTCTCGTCGATGCCCGCGGCAGTCGCCTGCGGCAGGTCGAGCGCATAGGTCGTGCCGGTGGGCGTCGTCTGCGCATTGCTGTCGCTGCCGAAGGTCACGCCCAGCCGCTGCCAGATGCGCTTCGATTCCCCGTCCGGCACATGGCGGGAGCCACGGAAGGTCAGATGCTCCATGAAATGGGCGAAGCCCAGTTCGTCGGGCCTTTCCGCCAGCGACCCGGCGTCGATGCGCAGGCGGATCGCCACCTGCCCCGGCGGCACGCCATTGCGGCGGATCGCATAGCGCAGGCCGTTGGGCAGCTCACCGAACCGCCAGGCCGAGTCAATCGGAACATCGCTGTTCTCGTAGAGCCAAGGGCGCTTGGCGGCGCCGGTCGGCGCGGCCCCGACCTGCGTCGTGGCGGGCGTCGTGACCAGTTGCTGGGCGACCGCCGGTTGGGAGAGGCTGGCAAGAACCAGGGCAAGGGCGGGAAGCGCCTCAAGGGCGCGCCGATGGGCAAATGTCATAGGGGCTGAACCCTAACGCCATTTTTCTGAATGGCCACTGACAATTCGGACAGATGGGCCGGCAAGTCCGCCGGCACGCTCCAGAGTGGAACAAGAGCGTAGAGGTCGACAGCGAACGGGCGGAAAGGCGAAGTGGGTCTTTCATTCAGCGGCGCGATGTGCCCAGGGCATCGCGCCACTTATCGAGACAATGTCCGCGATCGCGAAGCGCCATAACGGAAAGGGTCGGCCATCCACCGCCCTATGGCTGTGGATGGCCGACCCGCCAATTTTCAAGTCAGCTGTTCTTCTTCAGCCTATCGCCTTAGCGGCCGCCGGCACGCTGTACGGCACCACGATGCGTTCCCACGCCGTTATTGTTGCGGCGGGGGCGGAAGGGACGCTTGCCGCTCTTGTTCTCGCCGCCGGCACCGTCCTCGCGGGGCTGCTGCGCACGATGGGCACGGTCCGGGTTGCCACGGTTGCCGTCATGCGCGCGGGGCGGACGACCGCCGCCGCCGCCACGGCCCTGATCCTCGCCGCCCTTGCGGGGTGCGGCCTTGGGCAGGTTGCGCACGGCCTCGGCGAAATTCTCCGGCAGCGCGACCATGTCGAGGCGCACGCGGGTCGCACGCTCGATCGCACGCAGATAGGCGCGCTCATCATCCGCCACGAAGCTGATCGCCACGCCCTCTGCGCCGGCGCGCGCGGTGCGGCCGATGCGGTGGACATATTGCTCGGCGACGTTGGGCAGCTCGAAGTTGATGACATGGCTGACACCCGAAACGTCGATACCGCGCGCGGCGATATCCGTCGCCACCAGCAGGTTCACATGACCGTGGCGGAAAGCCTGCAGGGCGGCGGTGCGCTGTGCCTGGCTCTTGTTGCCGTGGATGGCAACAGCCTTGATGCCGGCACCTTCCAGGAAGCGCACGACGCGGTCCGCGCCATGCTTGGTCCGGGTGAAGATCAGCGCGCGGTCGATCGGCTCGTTCTTGACCGTGAGGGTCAGGAGGGCCTGCTTTTCCGGCTGGCTGACGAAGGTTGCGTATTGGCGCACGCGCTCGGCGGTGGTCGATTGCGGCGCGACCGAAACCTGGACCGGATCGGTCAGGAACTGCGAGCCCAGCTCCGAAATCGCCTGCGGCATGGTAGCCGAGAAGAACAGGCTCTGGCGTTCCTTCGGCAGCATCTTGTCGACGCGCTTGATGGCGTGGATGAAGCCCAGGTCCATCATCTGGTCGGCTTCATCGAGCACGAAGATCTCGACATCCTTGAGCGTCAGCGCACGCTGGTCGATCAGGTCGAGCAGGCGGCCCGGCGTCGCCACCAGAATGTCGACGCCCGCACGCAGGCCGTTGATCTGGCGATTGATCGGTACGCCGCCGAAGACGGTGGCGACCGTCAGCTTCATGAAGCGCGCATAGTCGCGGAAGCTGTCGGCGATCTGCGCGGCCAGTTCGCGGGTCGGCGACAGCACGAGCATGCGGCACCCCTTTGCAGGGGTCTGCGCAGGGTTCCGGTGGAAATAATCGAGGCTGGGCAGCGCGAACGCCGCCGTCTTGCCGGTGCCGGTCTGCGCGATGCCGCACAGGTCGCGACCTTGCAGCAGGGCCGGAATGGCCTGTGCCTGGATCGGGGTCGGCTGCTTGTAGTTCTTGGCGTCAAGCGCCTTCAAAATCGGCTCGGCGAGGCCAAGATCCTTGAATTCTGTCATGTATGTCACTCAATCATGGGCATTGCGCCGGATTCGTGCACACGCACGGGTGACGCAAAGCGGGTTGCGAAACGACCCGCGTGAAAAGGGAAGCCTCAAAAGCTGGCGCAGGCTGTCATTGGACGGTCCCTGGCCTTCTGGCCGGAACGATCACGCTACCAATCGCTATCGGGAGATAACTCCCGCCGCTGCGCTGCACTGCGATATGGCCGAAAAACCCATGATTTGCAAGCCCCCGGAGCACATGACCTGCTCCGGGGCGCAATAAGACCAAAAAGTAACCGAGGGCTGCGCGCTAAAGCGCCAGTTCCACATGATTGCCCTTCATTTCGTCTGCGATCTTGCCGCCGAACAGCATCTTGAAAATGCCTTTCACGCCAAGATCGGCGAGCCAGATTTCGGCATGACCAAGGTCGAAGCGCAGCATCAGCAGATTGGGGTCGTCCCTGCCGCCGGGATACCAGGCGGCCACTTCACGCGACCAGTAGCGATCGATTACCGCCGGATCGCTCTCCGTCACCAGCGCTCCGTCGATACAGGCGAACAGGCTGTGGTCCCTGGCGCTGAACTGCGCCATCGCCTTGCCACCCGACGCAAGCCGGTTGTCGCGCGTGGTATAGAACCAGAAACGGTGATTCGCCTTGGGATCGAGCTGGCCCGTCATCGGCAGGCTGTGGTGGTGATCGCCCTCAAGGCCGACCATCAGAAAAGGCGATTGCGACAGCTCTCTCCAGAAGCGCTGCCTGATTTCGGTTTCGCTGGTCATCGCTGTTCTCCTTCACACCATCAATTCGCGGGACAGGCAGCGGTTCCCCTTATTTGAAGGAGCGACAAGATGATGACAGGATGATTCGGTGTGCTGGAGGTCGCGGCGCTGCTCGACAACATCGCCGCCCCCAATGCTGCGAAATCCTCCAACACGCAGCACCGCACAAGCGGCGCTTGATCTCCGTCAATGACGCCCCCACATAGAGCCGATGTTGATCGAGACTGAAACCACGCCGAATCCGGCTACGCTGAAATTCCTGCCCGGCCGCATGGTCATGCAGGCCGGAACCCGCGACTTTGCGACGGCGGAGGAGGCGGAACAGTCTCCCCTCGCAGAAGCGCTGTTCACGCTGGGCGACGTGACCGGCGTCTTCTTGGGCAGCGATTTTATCTCCGTGACGATCGCTCCCGAAGGCAGCTGGCCCAACACCAAGCCCGATGTCATCGGCATCCTGCTCGATCATTTCTCTGCCGGCATGCCGCTGTTCAAGGCCGGCACCGCAGCGGGCATTTCCGTGCCCGCCGAGGAAGAGGATTTTACCGATGACCCTGCCGACGCCGAGATCGTCGCACAGATCCGCGAACTCATCGAAACCCGCGTCCGCCCTGCCGTCGCCAATGATGGCGGCGACATCATCTATCGCGGGTTCGACAAGGGGAAGGTGTTCCTCAAAATGCAGGGGGCCTGCTCCGGCTGTCCCTCGTCCACCGCGACGCTCAAGAACGGCATTGAATCCCTCTTGAAGCATTATGTGCCGGAAGTGACCGAAGTTCGCGCCGTCTGATCGCCTTTGATCCCCTGAATTGACGTATCTCGGCACGGCCGGCCAGACAGAAATTCATTATCTTCGCTTCCCGACATTCCATCAAAGGAACGATCCCGCATGTCCTCTCCTCTTCCCCAGCCGTCACTGGACCAGCTCTTCAACACCGCGCGCAGCTATAATGGCTATCTCGACAAGCCGGTCGGCGAAGATCAGCTTCATGCGATCTGGGAACTGATGAAGATGGGGCCGACATCGGCCAACATGATGCCCGCCCGCCTCGTGTGGTGCGTCAGCCCCGAAGCAAAGGAAAAGCTGGCCGCCCTTTCCAGCGGGACCAATGGCGCGAAGATTGCCAAGGCCCCGGTGACGGTCATCATCGGCATGGACATAAATTTCCACGAGCAGCTGCCCGAACTGTTCCCACATCAGCCCGATGCCAAAAACTGGTTTCCCGATGTCGCCGCGCGCGAGGTGGCGGCGCTGCGGAACAGCTCGCTTCAGGGCGCCTATTTCATCTTCGCCGCCCGTGCGCTGGGGCTCGACACCGGCCCAATGTCCGGCTTTGACAACGCCGCCGTGGACGCCGCCTTCTTCGGCGATACGCCCAATGTGAAGTCGAACTTCATCTCGACCCTGGGTTATGGCGACCCCTCGACCATCTTCGGGCGCCTGCCCCGCCCCGCATTTGGCAAATTCAACCGGATCGACTAACGCTGCCCGCGGCTGCTCCTGACGGGCAGTCACGGACAAGAGCGCAGGGACGACCGTTGCGGACATTGGTGATTGATACCGCGACCGAACGGCTGTCGGTCGCGCTGTTCGACGAGCAAGAGATCGTCGCGCATCATGGGCTCCTTGCAGGCCGCGGCCATGCGGAAGCCTTGCTGCCCGCCATCGCCGCTCTGCCCGATGGCGGAAAGGCGGACAGGATCGCCGTGAATGTCGGCCCCGGCAGCTTTACCGGCGTGCGGATCGGCCTTGCCGCAGCGCGCGCGCTGGCCTTTGCTTGGGGCGTGCCCCTGACCGGATATAGCGCGCTGGCGCTGATCGCTGCCCAGGCCCGCGAACAGGGCGTTGCGGACGACCGGATCACTGTTGCGATGACGGGCGGCCACGGAGAGCTGTTCTGGCAACGCTTCGCGCGCGATACGCTGGCGCCCATGGCAGACCCAGCCTCAACCCCGATCGCCGAACTGGCACAGTCGCTGCCCGACGCGATCGTCCACGGCAGCGGCGCTGAAGCATTGGTGGCTGCGCGTGGTCATGGCCAGGCCATCCCCCTCCTCCCAGACGCCCGATGGTTTGCGCTGCTGCCGATGGAGGCGGCGGCCTTACCGCCCCGCCCGATCTATGGGCGCGGCGCGGATGCAAAGCCGATGACCGCACGCCCGGGCGCAACCGCTCATCCGGCACCGACGGCATGATGCTGCCCGATCTGACCCTGACCAGCTATGATCGCCCCGACCGGAAGGCCGAGGCTGCGGCGATGGAGGTCATGGTACAGGCATTCGACCCGGCTTTTGGCGAGGCGTGGACCGCAGCGCAACTTGGCGGAATGATGTCGATGCCCGGCATGAAGCTGGTCATCGCATCGCTGGATGCCGCCACCCTGGGCTTTGCGATGACTCGCACGATCATCGATGAATGCGAATTGCTGCTATTGGCCGTGGCACCGCAATGGCGCGGCAAATCGATCGGTTCGATCCTTGTCGACCATTGTATTACTTCGGCACGCCTGGCGGGCGCGATAACTATGCATCTTGAAGTCCGTTCGACGAACAACGCGGTTCAACTGTACAGAAATCTGGGGTTCGAGCATGTAAATACGCGCCCCGGTTATTATCGCGGCAATGATGGTAAATTGTTCGACGCTTATAGTTTTCAGCGAGACATTTGAAAAATTTGTCTCGATGGCTTGAAAGCAATCATTTTCGGTTCTAACCAGCCTCTACCGACAGATCGGCACAAACTCCGATATCGGGTCGCATAGTCAAGGCATCAACGGAGTCGAAAAATGGAAGAACAAGCGGCACAGGCCGAAATGCTCATTACGCTGACATCGGACATTGTGGCCGCACATGTCTCGAACAATAGCGTTGCCGTCACCGATCTGCCGATTCTGATTCAGAATGTGCATTCCGCGCTCGCCGGGCTTTCCAGCCCGAAGGTTGCGCCTGAAGTAAAGCCGGAGCCGGCTGTTTCGGTGCGCTCGTCGATCAAGCCGGATTACATCGTCTGTCTTGAAGACGGCAAGAAGCTGAAAATGCTCAAGCGCCATCTGATGACCCATTATCAGATGACGCCGGACGATTACCGCGCCAAGTGGAACCTGCCGGCCGACTATCCAATGGTCGCGCCCAACTATGCCGAGCAGCGCCGGTCGCTGGCGAAGAAGATCGGCCTGGGCAGCAAGGGCCGCAGCCGGGGCAAGTAAGCCCGAAATCCAAAGAAATCAGAAAGGGCGAGGCGACCAGTGCGCCTCGCCCTTCCGCGTGATGAGAAAAGACGCTAAGTCGCATCATCCGGTGAATCACTTATTGAAGGGCGCAAATGGGCCGTAAGATCGATATCGAGGCGTTGTGCGCCGAAAAGGGACTCCGCATCACCGAACAGCGTCGCGTGATCGCCAAGGTTCTTTCCGATGCCGACGATCACCCGGACGTCGAAAAGCTGCATGAACGTGCATCGGCGATCGATTCGGGCATCTCCATCGCGACCGTCTATCGCACTGTCCGCCTGTTCGAAGAGGCCGGCATCCTGGAGCGTCATGACTTTGGCGACGGCCGGGCTCGCTACGAAGCCGCACCGGAATCGCATCACGACCATCTGATCGACGTCGAAACCGGCAAGGTCATCGAATTCGTCGACCCAGAACTGGAGCAGTTGCAGCGCCAGATCGCCGAGAAGCTCGGCTTCCGCCTGGTCGACCACCGCATGGAGCTTTACGGCGTCTCGATCGACCGAAAGAACTGATCTGGCAGGCACATTCCGTCGCTGGCGGCGCATTGCTGCGCTGCTAGCATCGCTCCTCCTCTGCTTGCCCCTCCATCTGCTGTGGAGACTGTTTCGCGCCCGCTCGCCATGGCCGCCCATCTTCCTTGAGCTTGCCGCCCGGTCCTGCGGCGCGCGCGTGCGACTGAGCGGCGCCCGCCCGGCGCGCGACTGCTTTCTCGTGTCCAATCATGTCAGTTGGATCGACATCTTGGCGCTCGGCGGCGCGACCGGCACAGCCTTCATTTCCAAGGACGATGTTGCCGGATGGCCGATGATCGGCTGGCTGGCGGCACAGAATAATACCATCTTCATCGCCCGCGATCGCCGCCATGGCGTCGCGGAACAACTGGAATCGCTCAGGCGCGCCATGGACGGGCATCAACCCATCACCCTTTTTGCCGAGGGCACGACCGGCAACGGCCACACCCTGTTGCCCTTCAAGCCGGCACTTTTCGCTGTCATGTCACCGCCGCCTCGCGCCATGCTGGTCCAGCCCGTTTTCATCGATTATGGCCCTGCTGCCAAAGAGATAGCCTGGCATGGGAATGAAGGCAGCGCGGGCAATGCCGCGCGGGTGCTCGCCCGCAAGGGCCGCCTTGACGTGACCATCCACCTGCTCGAACCGTTCGATCCGGCTACCCTTCCCGACAGGAAGGCGCTGGCCAATGAAGCAAGAAATCGGATCGCGGCGTGCCTGCCGCCTTTCATGGACGTGGCAGCCCCTGTATAGCAGTGCCAATGACTCACGAAAAACGCGCCGAGACCCGCGGGACCAACCCGGCAACATTTCACATCAAGTCCTTTGGTTGCCAGATGAACGTCTATGACGGCGAACGGATGGCAGAGATGCTCGGCGCGCAGGGCATGACCCCTGCCGCCGAAGGTCTGGACGCTGACATCGTCGTCCTCAACACCTGTCACATCCGCGAAAAGGCGGTGGACAAGGTCTATTCCGACATCGGCCGCCTGCGCCGCGAGGATGGCACCCGCCCGATGATCGCGGTCGCCGGCTGCGTCGCCCAGGCCGAGGGGGCGGAGATCCCGCGCCGCGCCTCCAGCGTCGATATCGTCGTCGGCCCGCAGGCCTATCATCGCCTGCCCGACCTCATCGAACGCGCCGTGCGCGGCGAGGACGCGATCGACACCAACATGCCGGCCATTTCCAAGTTCGGCGCCCTTCCCGACCGGCCGAAACAGCCTCGGCCCACCGCCTTCCTGACGGTGCAGGAAGGTTGCGATAAATTCTGCACCTATTGCGTGGTGCCCTATACCCGCGGCGCGGAAATCAGCCGGCCGATGGCGGCAATCATGGACGAGGCGCGCGCACTGGTGGATGGCGGCGTGCGGGAGATCACCCTGCTCGGCCAGAACGTCAACGCCTGGAACGGCGAGGACGACAAGGGCGCGATGCAGGGGCTGGACGGCCTGATCCGCGCACTCGACGCTCTGCCCGGCCTTGCCCGCATCCGTTACACCACCAGCCACCCCAATGACATGAGCGACGGGCTGATCGCCGCCCATGCCGATGTCGGGAAGCTCATGCCCTTCCTTCACCTGCCAGTGCAGTCGGGCAACGACCGCATCTTGAAGGCGATGAACCGCAGCCATGATACTGCATCCTATCTGAGGCTGATCGAGCGGGTGCGCACCGCCCGGCCGGACATCGCGCTGTCGGGAGACTTCATCGTCGGCTTCCCCGGCGAGACCGATGCCGAGTTCGAGGATACGCTGCGCATCGTCGAGCAGGTCAGCCATGCCCAGGCCTATTCGTTCAAATACAGCCCGCGCGCCGGCACCCCTGCCGCCACCATGGACGGCCAGATCGCGGCAGACGTGATGGACGAACGGCTCGCCCGCCTGCAGGCCCTGATCAACAGCCAGCAGGCCGCCTTCAACGCCGCCAGCGTGGGCAAGCGCACCCAGATCCTGCTGGAGCGCAAGGGGCGCCATGCTGGGCAGCTGATCGGCAAATCGCCCTGGCTGCAATCGGTCCATGTCGTTGCGGAAGGCGCCGTGATCGGCGACATGATAGACGTGGATATTATAAGTGCCGGCCCGAACAGTCTGGCCGGAGAACCATCGAGGAGGAAAGCCGCTTGACCAAAACCACCGTCGCTCCGGCCGTAGCCGGAAATCAGCGTTCCACAGGGTATCGGGCCGGGTGGCAACCGAAACCGGCGACGCTTGTGACGGGAGGGATGGTCTGATGGCGAAAAAGCACCTGCGCACGGACATCGGGGAGCGCGCCCGGCTGGAAGTCAGCTTTGAACGGCCGCACCTGCTCGGCGCGCTGTTCGGGCAATATGACCAGAATCTGGTTGCGATCGAGAACCGCCTTGGCGTCTATATCGCCGCGCGCGGCAACAAGCTGCAGATCGAGGGCGAGGTGGAAGCCGCAGCCCGCGCCCGCGACGTCCTGACCGGCCTCTACAACCGGATCGTCGCCGGACAGGAGATCGACACCGGCGCGGTCGAAGCGGTGATCGCGATGTCGAGCGAACCGATGCTCGACGGCATCATCCGCACCGATGTCGCCGAGCCGCCCAAGGTGATGATCCGCACGCGCAAGAAGACGATCGTGCCGCGGTCCGCCACGCAGGTCCGCTACATGGAGGAACTGGCGCGGCGCGACATCATCTTCGCGCTTGGGCCAGCAGGCACCGGCAAGACCTATCTGGCGGTGGCGCAGGCCGTGAGCCAGCTCATCACCGGCAGCGTCGATCGCCTTATCCTCTCCCGCCCCGCCGTAGAGGCCGGCGAGCGCCTGGGCTTCCTGCCCGGCGACATGAAGGAGAAGGTCGATCCCTATCTGCGGCCGCTCTACGACGCGCTGTACGACACCTTGCCCGCCGAGCAGGTCGAGCGCCGCATCGCCAGCGGCGAGATCGAGATCGCTCCGCTGGCCTTCATGCGCGGGCGGACCCTCGCCAACGCCTTCATCATCCTCGACGAAGCGCAGAACACCACGGCCGCGCAGATGAAGATGTTCCTCACCCGCTTCGGCGAAGGCAGCCGCATGGTGATCTGCGGCGATCCCAAGCAGGTCGATCTTCCGCAGCCCGGCGTCTCCGGCCTTGCCGACGCCGTCGGCAAGCTAGAGGGCATCGAGGGGATCGCGGTCGTTCCCTTCAATGTGTCGGACGTCGTGCGCCATCCCGTGGTTGGCCGGATCGTCCAGGCTTATGAGGGCCCCGATGCTTGAAGTCGCCTTGCTTCATGAAAAGGGGAAATGGCCGGAGGGCTTTGATTGGGAAGAACTGGCGCGCGCGGCGGTGACCGCTGCCGTGCGCCACAGCCTGAACGCCGACTTCGAAACCCAGGCGGCGCTGTTCGAGGTCGCGGTGAAGCTTACCGACGATTGCGAGGTTCATGCGCTCAACCGCGACTATCGGGGCAAGGACAAGGCGACCAACGTGTTGTCCTTCCCCATGGTGCAGCCCGACCTGCTCGAGATGATGGCCAATACCGACGATGGCGAGGTGTTGCTGGGCGACATCGTGCTGGCGGCCGGCGTCTGCGCGCATGAAGCCGCCGAGAAAGGCATTTCGATGGCGGACCATGCGGCGCATCTGATCGTCCACGGCACCTTCCACCTGTTGGGCCATGACCATATGGAAGACGCCGAGGCGGAAGCCATGGAAACACTGGAAGTCCGGGCGCTCGCCAGCCTCGGCATTGCCGATCCTTACGCACATGCGAACGACGACTAGCCTAGCGGCGGGCAGCCCGGTATGAGGGTGCCCACAGCATCATTGAGACAGGGGAAGATCTACCACCATGGCTGACGACAGCCCGACGCCTTCGAAAGAGGCGGACAGTAGCAGCGAAGGCGGATTGTGGCAGGGCCTCAAGACCCTGATCTTCGGCGAGGAAAGCGAGCAGAGCCTTCGCAAGGAGATCGAGGAGGCCATCGACGACTATGATGACGAGGCCGGCGAAGGCGCGCCCGAAAAGAAGGGCGACCTGTCGGCCATCGAGCGGCAAATGCTGCGCAACCTCCTGCATTTCAGCGAACATACGGTGGACGACGTCGCCGTGCCGCGCGCGGACATCATCGCGATCGAGGAAAAGGCGAGTTTCGATGAACTGGCCGCTCTGTTCGCCGATGCCGGGCACAGCCGTATTCCGGTCTATCGCGAGACTCTAGATACCATCGTCGGCATGATCCACATTCGCGACGCCTTCGCCATCCTGGCGGGCAAGGCGCCGCCGCCCGAAACCCTCGCGCCTCTGATCCGTCAGCCGCTCTACGTGCCCGAGAGCATGGGCGCGCTGGACCTGCTGGCCGAGATGCGTGCCAAGCGGACCCATCTGGCCATCGTGCTGGATGAATATTCCGGCACCGAAGGGCTTCTCACCTTCGAGGATCTGGTCGAGGAAATCGTCGGCGAGGTCGAGGACGAGCATGACGAGGCCCCCGAAGCGATGCTTGTGCCTCTCGACGATGGCCTCTGGGAGGCCGATGCCCGCGCCGAACTGGACGATGTGGCAGAGGAAATCGACCCGCGTTTGGGCGACATCGAGGAAGATGTCGACACCCTCGGCGGCCTTGCCTTCGTAATCGCCGGACGCGTACCGGAGGCCGGCGAAATCCTCGAGCATGAGCAGAGCGGGTGGAAGCTGGAAGTGCTGGCGGGCGACAACCGCCGAGTCACGCGCCTGCGCCTTCATCCCCCGAAAGAAGTGCAGACGGCGGAGACGGATTGATCGCCGCAACGCAACATTAAAAAAAGTTCCGCAAATCGCCGAATAATTGTCTCGTCCCGCCGCAACGCCATATAGCGTTGATAGAATGTTTACCGCTTTGCTGGCATGACTGGTGCGTCGGAAGATTGTCGGGGTGACGGAATGATCGAGTTTGCGGCGCTCACTTACGGGCTGTTGGTCAGCTTCGTGCTGTCGGCACTGACCCGTAACCATAAGAGCAGCAAGAAGAACCCGGTCATCCTGCACGCGCTCGGCCATCTGCTGTGCGGCATGTCTGCCGGCGCCGCGCTGATCCTCGCCTTTCTGGCGCTGCGCATGGCGATAAGCTGACGCGAAAAAACGCCCGGCGATAGCTTCATTCGTAGAAGCCCACATATACTCATCGCGACTATAGCATGTCGCCTTTTATCGAGATCACCTTTCCCCGTTCGCCCTGAGCTCGTCGAAGGGCCGCCCTTCTTCTGAAGACGGACAAGGCTTCGCCATCTGGACGAGTCACGCGCCTCGTCAAGACAGCCCAAACGGTTCCGATTTTCAGCGAGAGACTTTAACCGTCACACTCCTTCGGAGAGTTTACGCGCGCGCGCTTTCCACGCCTCGGCAAGCGGCGCCAGGTCGGCCAGAATCCGCACGGCATCCGGCTCGCGCTTGTGCCCACCGCCGATGAGCAGCCTGAACACCCGCTCCACCGTCCATTCGGGATGGGTGCGATCGACCAGCGCCATTTCGCCGCCGCTCGCCACCTCTCCTTCCTTGATGACGCGGAAATAGACGCCGCAGCGCGCGGTCTTGACAATGGTCGCCATCACGTCGCGCGCGCCGAAGCGGTGATCCAGTTTCCAGCAAGGCTGCCGGCCATGGCTGACCTCGACGAGTGCCGTCCCGAGCGTGAAGCGATCGCCGACGCACAATTCGCTCTCGGTCATGCCAAGCGAAGCAATGTTCTCGCCAAAGGCACCGGGCGCGTCGAGCAGCGGATGCCCCGGCTTGCGCTGCCGCCACCAGTCATAATGATCCTGGCAATAGAGATGGATCGCCTTGTCGGCGCCGCCATGATGCACGCGGTCCGCCTGCATATCGCCTTCAAGACCAAGCGCGCCGACTCCCACCGGCCCCGTAACGGACCTCTTGGCGATTGCGCTCATTTCCCCGTCGCGAAACGGCACCGACATGCCGGTGAGGATGGATTGGATGGACATGCTCGACATCGCATCCTGATGCCAGAAAGCCCATGCCGAAAAAAGGGCCAGCGCCGCATCCTTGGCTTCCGTGCCGCCGCGCTGCAGAGGTCACATCGCCGTAAGTTCCGAACCCAGCTTCAGCACCTCGTCGCCATCATCCTGCGCGATCAGATAGGCAGGGTCACGCGCGCTGCCGTTGCGGGAGACCTTAGCGCCCTTGATCGTCCGTTCGACATGTCGTTCGAAACGCTCCCTGACCACGCCAATGCCAATGCCCGTGCCCCAGTTCCATCGTACCCGGCACCCTTTGCGAAAATCATGCATCGCCTGCTGTCCGACCATTGAGTGCTCCTTGCCACACCCAGGCAGGAATGCGAATCCGGGTCCGGGGTTCCCTTGGTCTTTCCGCCCGTCTGGGCTAAGGGGCGGCGATGGACGTCACCGGACTTCGCATCGCTCTTTTCAGCGGCAATTATAACTATGTGCGCGACGGCGCGAACCAGGCTCTCAACCGGCTGGTCGGCTATCTGCTCAGGCAGGGCGCGTCCGTGCGCGTCTATTCGCCCACAACCGACACCCCGGCCTTCCCGCCGGCGGGCGATCTGGTCAGCGCGCCGTCCATCGCCATCCCCGGCCGGGCGGAATATCGCATGCCCTATGGCCTGCCGCGCCGGCTGCGGCAGGATCTCAAGCGCTTTGCGCCGAACATGATCCATGTGTCGAGCCCCGATCCGCTCGGCCACCGCGCCATTTCCTATGCGCGCCGCCACGGCATCGCGAAGGTGGCGTCGGTCCACACCCGCTTCGAAACCTATCCGCGCTACTACGGCCTGGCCTTTCTGGAGCCCGCCGTCTTGGCGCTGCTGCGGCGTTTCTACCGGCGCTGCGACGCGATCGTCGCGCCCTCCGACTCGATGGCGCAGTTGCTGCGCGAGCAGCGGATGAACTATGATGTCGGCATCTGGACGCGCGGCATCGACCGGGAGATCTTCAATCCCCAGCGGCGCGACAATGCGTGGCGTCGGTCGATGGGGATCGACGACAATGTGCCCGCCATCGGCTTTGTCGGGCGCCTGGTCATGGAAAAGGGGCTCGACGTCTTTTCCGATACGATCGACCAGCTGCGCTCCCGCCAGGTGCGGCACAAGGTACTGGTGGTCGGCGACGGTCCCGCGCGCGGATGGTTCGAGAACCGTCTGCCCGACGCCGTGTTCGCCGGCTTCCAGTCCGGCCCCGACCTTGGCCGCGCGGTCGCCAGCATGGACATGTTGTTCAACCCTTCGGTCACGGAAACCTTCGGCAATGTGACGCTGGAAGCCATGGCGTGCGGCATGCCGACGATCGCCGCCCGCGCCACGGGCAGCGAATGCCTGGTGACGGACGGTCTCAACGGCGCGCTGATCCGCCCTGGCGCCGTGCATCAGTTCGCCGATGCCCTCCAGCATTATTGCTTCGATCATGACGCCCGCCGCCGCGCCGGCGATGCCGGAATGGACATGGCCCGGCGCTTTGGCTGGGATGAAGTCAACCAAGCGCTCGTCGACACCTATTTGCGGGTCATCCGCCAGCGGCAGCGCGGCGCACTGGCGGCGAACAGCCCGGTTCCCTGATGGTCGACCTGTTCGGCCCTTCCCCGACGAACCCCGCACCGCCCCTGCGCGACGATGCGCCGCTCGCCGATCGACTACGGCCAATGGTGCTGGATGATGTCGTCGGCCAGGAGCATCTGACCGGGCCGGAGGGCGCCATCCACAGGATGGTGAGCGCGGGGCGGCTGTCCTCGATCATCTTCTGGGGGCCGCCCGGCACCGGCAAGACGACCATATCGCGCCTGCTCGCCGATGCGGTCGGCATGCATTTCGAGCCGATTTCGGCCGTTTTTTCCGGCGTTGCGGACCTGAAGCGCGTGTTCGCCACCGCCCGCGACCATGCCCGCATGGGTGGCCGCACGCTGCTGTTCGTGGACGAGATCCACCGCTTCAACCGCGCCCAGCAGGACAGTTTCCTGCCTTATGTCGAGGACGGCACGGTGACGCTGGTGGGCGCCACCACCGAGAACCCCAGTTTCGAACTGAACGCGGCGCTCCTGTCCCGCGCGCAGGTGCTCATCCTGCGACGGCTGGACAGCGACGCCCTCATGCTGCTGCTCGAGCGTGCCGAGGCGCTGATGGGCCGCGCCCTGCCGGTCGACAGCCATGCCCGCGAGGCCCTGGTCGCGAGCGCCGATGGCGACGGCCGTTTCCTGCTGAACCAGGCGGAGACACTGTTCTCCGTGGATCTGCCCACGCCGCTCGATCCGGCCGGTCTTTCCAGCCTGCTGCATCGCCGGATGCCCGTGTACGACAAGGACCGGGAGGGGCATTATAATATCATCTCCGCCCTGCACAAATCGCTGCGCGGGTCCGATCCGCAGGCCGCGCTCTATTATCTCGCGCGGATGCTGGTCGCGGGGGAAGAGCCGCTCTACGTGCTGCGCCGGCTCGTGCGCTTCGCCACGGAGGATATCGGTCTTGCCGATCCGCAGGCACTGATCCAGTGCCTCGCCGCGAAGGATGCCTATGATTTCCTGGGCAGCCCGGAGGGCGAGCTCGCGATCGTGCAATGCACGCTCTATTGCGCGACGGCGCCCAAATCCAATGCCGCCTATGCGGCACAGAAGGCCGCATGGAAATCCGCCCGCGACACCGGATCGCTGATGCCGCCCGCCAATATCCTGAACGCGCCTACGAAGCTGATGAAGGAAATCGGCTATGGCAAGGATTACGCCTATGACCATGATCGCGAACATGGCTTTTCCGGCGACAATTACTGGCCCGAGGAAATGGCACCACAATCCTTCTATCAGCCGACCGACCGCGGCTTTGAAAAGCGCATCGGCGAGCGACTCGCCTTCTGGGACGACCTGCGCAAGCGGCAGCAGGGATAGGCCGTAAAGCCCCGCCATCATGACAGCGCCGGCCCAGCATGAAGCCTTCTCCGCCTTTGCCGCGATCGACTGGTCGGGTGCGAAGGGCCGCCGCCATCGCGGCATCGCCGTGGCCTTGTGCGGCGTCGGCGATGGGGCGCCGGTGCCCATCACCCCGCCCGGTGGCCTCTGGTCGCGCCGCGCTGTCGGCGAATGGCTACTCGATCAGGCGACAGCCACGCCGACGCTGTTCGGTTTCGATTTCAGCTTTGCACCGCCTTTGATCGATCGCGGCAGCTATCTGCCCGGCGACGACGTGCCCTTCACCGCGCCGGCCTTCTGGGCCTATGTCGAGTCGCGCTGTGAGGACGAGGACCTGGGCGCCGCCAGTTTCCTGGAGATCGCCCACCGCCGGCATTTCTATTTCGGCGCCGCCGACGGGGTGAAGGCCGACTATATGCACAACCGCCTGTGCGAGGCGCATTACAACGCCGGAGGCGGCGGCAAGCCCTCGACCGTCTATGATGCGATCGGCGCGGCGCAGGTCGCCAAGGCGAGCTTCGCGGGGATGCGCCTGCTCAACATGCTGAACGGGCGCGTGCCGATCTGGCCGTTCGATCCGTTGCCGGCGCGCGGTTCTGCCGTGGTGGAAATCTACACCAGCATTGCCGCGCGCGCCGCCGGTCGCCCCAAGGGCCGCACGAAAATGCGTGACGCCGCCACGCTGGACGCGGCTCTGCTGGCACTTGGCAGCGCGCCTCACGCCCCGCTTGACCGCTATGACGACCATCTGACCGATGCGATCGTCACGGCGGCATGGATGCGCAAGGCGGCGGCACGGCCCGCGCTCTGGCAACCGGAACCCCTAACATCGCATGTTGCCGCCACAGAGGGCTGGACCTACGGCGTCATCTGAGGCAAAGGCTTCCGCGCGCCGGCTTAGCACAGTGGTAGTGCAGCGGTTTTGTAAACCGAAGGTCGGGGGTTCAAATCCCTCAGCCGGCACCATGACCGTCCAGCCCATCGGCCTTTGAGCCTACCCCTCCCAGAGCGCCACGGCGCCCAAGGATGCTCGCCATGAACCTCGACGATCAGTTCCTCCGTTATTTCGGCACGGCCGATCTTGGCGCGGTGACGCCCGATGCGCTGGCCTCTGGAATCGAACGCCTGCGCGTCGACTTCGGGCTGGAGCAGGATCGCGGCCGCCGATTCGCGCAATGGGCGCTGCTGTTCCTGCTGGGGGATGCGCCCGATCTCGACGTGGCATTCAAGGATCCCGCCGACCGGGATGCCGCGCGGGACTTCATGGAAGCCATGGAGGTAGCATCGGAGGAATGACGGCACCGTCGGCGCCGACCATCTGCGCCCTGTGCGAACGCCCTCTGGGCAAGCGGACGGAATGGCATCATCTGGTGCCCAAGAGCCGAGGCGGTCGCGAGATCGTGCCCTTGCATCCCATCTGCCACCGTTCAATTCACGCAGCGCTGCCGAATGCTCTGCTCGCTCGGCAGTTCAACACGATCGATACCCTGCGCACCCAAGTCGATATTGCGCGGTTCGTCGCATGGGTGGCAGACAAGCCCCCGGATTTTCATGCGCCCACGCGGCGACCGGGACGAAATAGCCGTTCTCACCCCATCACGCTTCGCATAAGCAGCCAGCCCGGCAGCGCGCCGAGGCACAGGAATGTCCCGAGCGGCACCCTGCTGTCCGCCGAGATGACCGCGCCGCGCAGGCGGCCCAGCAGCACCATAATCAGCGCCGTAAAACTCGCCACCAGCAGGATGAACGGCAGCGCCTGCCAGCCCATCCAGGCGCCCAGCGCGCCGAGCAGCTTGGCATCGCCCAGCCCCAGCCCTTCGCGCCCGCGCCACGCCCGATAGCCAAACGAAATCGCAAGCAACGCGCCATAGCCCACGGCTGCACCGATCACACGGTCCATGAGCATCACGTCGGTCGCCCACATGCCGATCGTGAAGCCCAGAAATGCGAGCGGCATCGTCAGCGCGTCCGGCAACCAGAAATGCCGCCAGTCCAGCACCGCCAGCGTCAGCAGCAGCCAGCCCAGCAGCGCCCAGCCGAGACCGCCCACATCCGGCGCCATGCCCAGCGCCGCGGCGCCGATCGCCGCCATCGCCATTTCCATCCGCCAGTGAAGTGGATCAATACCGGCGCCACATGTGCGGCAACGCCAGCGAAGCGCGATCGCGCTCAGCAGCGGGATCAGTTCGAGCGCGCCGATGGTCCGCCCGCAGCCATCGCACGCCGATCGTCCGGCCATCACCGACCGCCCCTGGGGCCATCGCAGGGCCAACGTTCCCAGAAAACTGCCCGCGATCGCGCCAAGCACCGCGCCCAGCAGCGCCCCGATCGCAGGGGTCACAGCATCCCGTCGATCGTCAGGGCATAGCCGTCGCCGGCCTGGGCAAAGCCCGCATTGCCCAGCGCTTGCGCCGTCGCCGCGTCGCTGGTCGTCACCTGCATCCGCGCGCTGTAGCGCCCGTCGGCGCCGATGCGCAGGATCAGTTTTTCCATGCCGGACTGGCTTGCGAGAGGCAGCAGCAGTTCCCGCCCCTCGCATTGCGCGGTGCCGGAAAGGCCCTGCGACAGGTTCAGCCCCGCGATCTGCCCTGCGACCTGCGCCTTGACCTGCCCCTCGGCATGGGCGCAGGCGCCACTCGCGAAGCGGACGCTGGCGTCGTCCATGGACACCGCACCGATCGGCAGCGGCGCGAGCGCGGTGCCCATGGCCAGCGCCCCCGTCACATCGTCCACGCCGATCCGCCCCGGCCCGGCCGTCAGCGCGCCGGCAATATCATCGGGCAGCCCCAGCTTTCGCCAGAGATCAAGCCGCGCGCGTGCCAGGGGTAGCTGGACTGGAGACAGCGCCGCATGGACGTTCCCCACAGGTACATCGCCCACGATCAGCCGGTCGATGCGTCCCCACCAGATGCTGCCCGCGACCCCCCGTGCCGAAACGCCCAGTCGCCCGGCCGATGAAAGGCCAAGCCCCAATCGCAGCGGAAACAGCGCCAGCAGCGCAACCACGAAGATGGCGAGCAGCCCAAGCCGCGCACGGGTGGAAAGGTGCAGGCCCATCATGGCGCGCCTCCGCTGCCGGGGGCCTTCAGCGTTGCCTGCACGCTCACGGTTCCGCCCGAAGGCGAAGGCTGCACGGTGAGCGCCTCGACCGACAACCCCTGCCCTTCAAGCGCCGCGAGCCAGCCGAACAAGGCCTGCGGTCGCGCACTGGCGATGGCGATGTCCACCCGTCCGGCACCCTGCGGCTGGATTCGCTCCAGCGTGAATCCGGCCTCCCCGGCGCTCTGGCCGACGAACTGGTCGATCGGCCCCAGCGATGATCCCGCCGGCGCGCGGGGCAGATCCTTGAGCACCGCGACCCGACTACGAATGGCGGCATTGCGATCAAGCGCGATGTCGTGCGCGTCGACGGCGGCGCGGATGCCGCCTTCGACCGGCCGCACGACGCCGAGCCAGAGGATGACGATGGCAAGCAACAGCCCGGCCACGCCCACCAGCACCCGTTCCCGCGGATTGCGCTCCGCCCACCAGGCCTTGAACGACGCCGTCATGGCCGCACCGTGATATCGGCGAGCGTGCGGCCGCCGGGATCCTGCGACGATGTCGCCGTGATGGTGAAGCCGGCAGCCTGAATGGCAAGCAGCACGCCGTTGATCTCCTCTGCCCGCGCCGCAGCGATGGTGGCGCGCAATGTCCCATCGGCCGTCCGCCCGAGCGAGGTCATGCTGACCCCCGGCGCGCCTTGCATGGCGCTGAACAGGCCGGATGCCGGACCGGTAAAGCCCCATGCGCCAGCGCCCCGCTCCGCGAGCCGTGCGTCAAGATCCTGCAGGACGAGCGCAGCGTCGGTGGCGGCCGGCAGCACCGTGCGCGCAGCCTCCACGGCCTGCGCGTCCAGCCGGCGCGTATCGGCGTTGAGCTTGACGATGGCAATCAGGGACATGCTCAGGCTGATGAACGCGATGAAGCCGCACCAGACCGCCATCCGCCGCAATCGCTGTCCGTCCACCTGCCGGCGGACCCGCTTGGCGAAATCGCCCTGACGCAGGTTGAGCGGCGGCGCTTCAAGCCCGTCCAGCATGGCCCAGCGCACAGTATCGGCGCCCAGGGCGACCGGCACGTCCTGCCCGATGATGGCGGCGGCCAGCGGGTCCGATGCGGGCGCGGCGACCGCTGCCCCCCTCAGTACGTCCTCAGCCCCTATCATGGCCCGCACACAGCCCTCCGCCGGCGCAGGCAACAGCAGCGCCGCCGGGACGATCGCATCCGGGTCGAGCCCATGGTGCTGCGCCCAGAGCAGCCAGTGCTGGAGGTCCGCACGCGCCGCGATCGCGACGATATGGGGCTGCGCGGGGTCTTCATTCTCGTCCGCGGCGGCAACCAGCATGTCGGCCGGGCCTATGCTTTCCGAAAGCGCCGTCAGCCTTGCCGCCGCCCGCCCCTGCCGCACGGGCATGTCGGGATAGGCGATCCAGTGCAGCGCCGTCAGCCCTACCGGCGCAATCAGCATGACCATGCAGCTGGCGGGCAGCTCGGCAACGCCGGAGGCGGACAGCCAGCCCGTTCCCGCACCCGTCTGCGTGACTTCGCCATCGACGATGCGCAGCCATGTCGGCGCATCGGCGTCCGTCGCGGGAAGCGTGACGATCAATCCCTCGCGCACGCTCATGCACCGCCTCCATCGGGATCGCCCCATTGGCGGCGCACCACGATCGCGGGATTGTCCTTCGCGTCGATCAACGCGGTTTCCGTCACTTGCGCGCCCCCGAGGTCCACCCTGATCCCCACATCAAACCACCGTGTCGTCAACTTCGTCTGTTCGCCCACCTCGCCCGAGGGTGTCAGGCCAGTGCGCGCCGTAAGCGCCCAGAAGTCGTTGAGGCTGCCATAACCATCGGCGGGCCGTTGCGCCAGCAATTGCCGCGCCTGATCGATCGAGAGTTTTCCGGGAAGCAGCATGGCAAAAAGCGGGGCCTGACTGGGCAAGAGCGTGTTGATGTTGATGGGCGAAAGGTCGCTGGTGGGCAGCGCGCAGATCCAGGGCCGCAGCGTGGCGTAGATCGCCGGCGTGACGCCGCTGACGGCGCGCAATTCGCTCGCGTCGGTCATGAAGCGGTTCGCTGTGCGATAGGGCGTCTTGGCGCGCAGATAGACATCGTCCTCCGCGCCGCCGGGCTGCGGAATGCCGTCCGTATCGATCCAGTCGACCAGCGCCGCGGACACCAGCGCCGCATCGCCCCCCTTGATGCCGAGCAGTTGCATCAGCGCCACGAACTGCGACACGCCGATAGGACGAACGGAGAGTTGCTCCTCGCTCGATCCCGCGACCACGCTGTTCAAGTTGAAACAGTTGGCGCCGTCGCTGACCGTAGCGATCGCGCTGCCCTCCGGGATCGGCAGCGGCATGAGAGTGCCATGCCAGCCGCCCTGCAATGTCGTGCGGCCCGGCCGCGCCGCGACCAGATCGGTGATCCGCAGCCGCACCAAGGCCTCGCCCGCCTGCGCATAGCTGCGCGCCTGGATGATCGCGCCGGCATTGGCGGCAAGGCGGGTGGCGAGCGTCAGCCGTTCCAGTGCCGTGGCCGAAATCACCGCCATCACCGCGACGAGCAGCAGCACGGTAAGCAGCGCGGCGCCCCGTTCGCCCGCCTTCATGGGTCGACGGTCAGGCACCGGCCTGCCCTTTCTTTTCCGGCGGGCCGGGCGCGACCAGATAGCGCAGGACCAGCGGCGCATCTCCCATCCTGACCAGCTTGATCTCGACGGCGCGGGGCAGGAGATCGGGCTGGGTCGGCGTCCACAGGTCGAGCCACTGCCCCTGTGCATCGCGGAAGCGCAGGGTCGCGCTCTCGACATTTTCGACCATGACCGCCGGGTCACTGCCCGCCGCACCGTCCACCATCGGATAGCTGCGCCTTTCGAGCTTGCCGGCCCGCAGCCAATATTCGACCTTCTGGACGGTCGGGCGCGGCGCATCGCTCAGGTTGCTCCATCCGCCACGCACGAACTGCATGATCGGCGCGCCCTCGCCGCGAGGCTGCGCGAAAAAGGCGGGCGCCAACGTGCCGGCCTCCGTGCGGCTGATGCGCGGCATCGCCTGCCCAAGGTCGGATGCGATAATGCCGTTTGCCCGTTCGATCGCGGTCAGTTCGTCCAGCCGCACCTTCACGCCAGCTTGCGCGGACACGCTGTTGCCGAGCAGCATGACACCCGCCGCAGCCAGCATCGCGAAGATCGTCAGCGCGACGAGCAACTCGATCAGCGTGAAGCCGCGCTCACGCGCTTGCCTCTGCATCGGGGCGCACGCCGCCGTCACTGGCTGTCCCTCAGAAAGGTCAGCGTCTGGCTGGCCGCGCCCGCCGGGCCGGCGCCGGAGACCGTCAGGTCGATACGGGACAGTCGCATGTCGTCCGTCTTCGCGACGGTGCGAGTCCAGTGCCAGTTGCGGCCGCCATTCTCGACGTCGCCCTCGCTCTCGCCCATGGATGGGGGATCCGGGTCCGTCTGCAATTCCACCATAAGGTTATTGGCGACGATGCGGCTCATCGCTTTGCCATCGAGGTCGGCGGCGGTGCGGACGGTGATGCCTTGAAGCCGGATCAGCGCCATCGCCGCAAGGCTGAACACCGCGAGGGCGACAAGGATTTCCAGCAGCGTGAAACCCTGTTCGGCGGAGCGCGGCGCATTGCGCCGGCCGGTTTCGCAGCTCTTCCTCATCTTTCCGGCAATATCGCGATCAGCCACCGACATGCACCTTCCCGGCCATGTCCACCGTCACCGATACCTGCTCCCCTTCGCGCAGCAATCGCAGGACCAGCGGCTCGCTCGGCAGGCCGGTGCTATCAAAACTCAGCTGTGCGCGGCCTTCCTCGCCGACCAGGGCGCTGGTGCCCTCACGCCAGCTGGTGGTCACGAACGGCTTGTCGTCCAGTGGTTGCCACGCCCCTTCGCCACGCTGCTCGAAGCCATAGCCGGAAGCCGAGATCCACACGCTCATCGGTCGCGCCTGAATGACCGCATTGTCGCGCGCTGCCGCCACCCGCGCGGCGAAGCGATCGGCATCCTCGATCACCCGGCCCCTCGGGTCAGGCATCGCCAGAATGACCGTCGCGGAAACGAACCCGATGATAGCGATGACGACCATGAGTTCGATCAACGTGAAGCCGTGTTCGGCGGAACGCACAAACGACCCGAAGCCGTGTTCGGCGGAACGCACGAAAGACCGGAAGCCCTGTTCGGCGGGGCACTGGCGAACGCGGGCACCGGATGCCCGCCGCCAGCGCGCACGCCTAAAGCTCGCTGGAATAGATGTCCGCATTGTCATCCTCGCCGCCCGGCTGGCCGTCGGCGCCCAGGGAATAGATGTCGAACGCCCCCTTCTTGCCCGGCACCGCATAGCTGTAAGGCCGGCCCCAGGGATCGGCAGGCAGCTTCTTGATATAGCCGCCCCGGCGATAGCGCGCCGGCTGCAGGAGGGATGCCGGCGGCGAAAGCAGCGCCTGCAGGCCGTCAGTGGCCGATGGATAGGCCATGTTGTCGAGCCGGTACTGCTCCAGCGCCTGTTCGATGGTCGCGACATCTGCCTTCGCCTTCTCGATCCGCGCCTTGTCGGACGCGGGGATGACGTTGATCGCGACGATCGTTGCCAGCAGGCCGATGATGACGATGACGACGAGCAGCTCGATCAGCGTGAAGCCGTTCTGGATCGCGCGGGTGCGTCCATCCGTCGGCGCATGGATATCGGCCATGTCCTCCCCCGTCTGACTGGACGAGGGGGCATCAACAGGTGCGATATGGCTGTGCATGGCGGCTTTGTGAAACGATGATGGAAACATAATAACCTCTCAAGCCCCGGTCAGGCTTTGCAGCTGCATGATAGGCAGCAGGATCGACAAGATGATGACGGCGACGATGCCGCCCATCAGTATGATGATGATCGGCTCCAGCATCGCAAGCGCCGTCGAGGTGAAAGTGTCGAACTCGCGCTCCAGATAATCCGCCGCGCGTTCCAGCATCGTGTCGAGCCGCCCCGCCGCCTCACCGCTCGCCGCCAGATAGACGAGCAAGGGCGGGAACACGCCGGACCGCCGCAGCGCGGCGGACAGGCTGCCGCCGCCCCGGATCGATTCCACGATGTCATCGGATGCCTTGCGCAGCACCCGGTTGTGGACGGTCTGCGCGGTGAGCGCGAGCCCTTCCATCACCGGCAGGCGGCTGGCGACCATGGTCGAGAGGGTCCGCGCCATTCGCGCCGCGTGCAGGTCGCGGATCAGGCGGCCGATGACCGGCAGGCGCAGCAGCCCCGCATCGAAGCGATAGCGCACGCCCTCCCGCTTCAAGGCCTGCCATGCGCCCAGCCCCACCAGCACCAGCACCATGGCGATCAGCCACCACCAGCCCGTCAGGACATCCGATATGCCGATGACGATCCGCGTCAGCAGCGGCAGGCTCTGGCCGATGGTGTCGAATTGCTCCACCACCTTTGGTACCACGAACATCATCAGCGCGACGACAACGCAGACGGCGAACAGCGCCAACACGCTGGGATAGGCGATGGCGGTAGTCACCTTCGACCGGATCGCCGCCTGGCGCTCCATCAGTTCCGCGAGCCGCTCCATAATGGTCGGCAGGCTGCCCGAGCTTTCGCCGGCGGAGATCATCGCGCGGAACAGCGCGGGGAAGCTGCGCGGCTCGGCGCCCAGCGCATCGGCAAGGCGTCGCCCTTCCAGCACGCCGCCATGCACGCGGCCGACAATCTCCCGCACATGCGGCTGCTCGCTCTGGCGGACGATCGTGCGCAGCGATTCTTCCAGCGGGCTCACCTGCACCAGCGTCGAGAGTTGCCGGGTAAAGAGCGTCAGTTCCTTTGATGAGAGCCGCCGCGCGCCAAGGGAAAGCCCGGCCCGGCGCGCGGGCTTTGCCCGGCCCGGCTCCATGCGCACCACGAACATTCGCCGCGCATCCAGCTTCGCCTTCGCGTCGTCGATGCTCTCGGCCTTGAGGCTGCCGTGCTTTTCGCGGCCGGCCGGGTCGATCGCCAGATAATCGAAATCAGGCATCGCCCGCCGATCCGACCAGCGGCGCGGGCTCCGGCTCCGCCTCCCGCCGCGAAACGCGAATGGCCTCTTCCGGCGTGGTCTGCCCCTCGCGCACCAGGGCCCTTGCGGCGGAACCAAGGTTCGCGGCGTTGAGGAAGGCATGGCGCGCGATCAGCGATTCATCGCCGCCGTCATTGATAAGCCGGCGGATCGTATCGTCGATGCGGATCGCCTCGAACACGCCGATGCGGCCCTTGAAGCCCGTGCCGTTGCATTCCGGGCAGCCGCGCGCCTGATAGACGATCGTGCCCGGATCGAAGCCGAGCAGGGCGCTGGCGGACTTGTCCGCCTGCACCGGCTCCCGGCAATGCTGGCACAGCCGCCGCACCAGCCGTTGCGCGATCACCGCGCGCAGGGTGGAAGCCAGCAGGAAGGGCTCCACCCGCATGTCGCGCATCCGCGTGATCGCGCCCACGGCATCATTGGTGTGCACGGTCGACAGCACGAGATGGCCGGTGAGCGAGGCCTGCACGGCGATCTCCGCCGTTTCCCGGTCACGGATCTCGCCGACCATCACCACGTCAGGATCCTGGCGAAGGATCGCGCGCAGGCCGGCGGCGAAGGTCAAGCCGACCTTGGCGTTCACCTGCGTCTGCCCCACGCCATCCATCGCATATTCGACCGGATCCTCGACCGTCAGGATATTTCGACTGCCGTCATTAAGCTGGCGGATGCCGGCATAGAGCGTCGTCGTCTTGCCCGATCCCGTCGGGCCGGTGACGAGGATGATGCCATTGGGTTCGGCCAGCGCCTCGCGGAAGATGCGGTCCGCCGTGCCGGTCATGCCCAGCAGGTCCAGCGAAATGCCCGCATTGTCCTTGTCCAGGATACGCAGCACCACCCGCTCGCCCGCACGGCTCGGCAGGGTCGAGACGCGCACGTCCAGCAGCTTGCCGCCCAGCGTCAGGCCGATGCGGCCATCCTGCGGCACGCGGCGCTCTGCAATGTCGAGCCGCGCCATCACCTTGATGCGGCTGACCACGACGGGCGCGACATGGGGCGGCATCCGCAGCGTCTCGCGCAGCACGCCGTCGATCCGCATCCGCACGACCAGGCCGGTTTCATAAGGCTCGATATGAATATCCGACACGCCCTGCCGCGCGGCTTCCGCGATGATGCCGTTGATCAGGCGGATGGCCGGCGCATCGTCGGCGCTGTCGAGCAGGTCGTCGGCGCTCGGCAGGTCGGTCGCGAGCAGATCGAGTTCGTCGGCGCCCACTTCCATCGTGCCAGCCATGGCCGCCGCGCTGCCGTCCATCGCATAATGTTCCGACAGGTGCCGGTCGAACTGCGCGGAATCGACGAAGCTGATGTCGAAGCTCTGCGCCAGATGCCGCCGCACCTCCAGCAGGATGCGCGGATCGCCGCCCTCGCGCATCGCCACGGCAAGGCGGCCGCCATGATCGTCGTCACCCAGCAGCACCACGCCATATTTGCGGGCAAAGGCATAGGGAATGTCCACAAGGCGCGGCGGAATATGGGCAGTGACCTCGAAAACGTCGGTTTCCGGCACGGGCGTTTCGAACGCCGCGCCTAAAGGCGCTGCGGCATCGGAGCCTTGATCGCCTGGCCTGATGTTCATCGCCTGCCCTCGCTGGGTGGCACATCGACCGGACGCACCACGGACGAGGAGCTTTTCGCCTCCGGCGCGATGATGCGACCGTCGATCACCTGGTCGTTCGCTCCCGGCGCAACGGGAGCAACCGGCGCCGCGGCATCCATATAATCGCGCAGCAGTTCGTCGATCGTCGGTTCACCTTCAGGATCGCGCAGCTGCTGCTGGTTGCGGATATAGCCGTAACGCTGCGCCGTCAGCCGCTGCGCATCTTCCTTGCTCCGCAGGATGGTCGGGCGGATGAAGACCATGAGGTTGGTCTTCGTCCGGCTCTTGCTGCGCGACTTGAACAGTTCGCCAAGGCCGGGAATGTCGGACAAGAGCGGGATGCGCTCGATCGTCTTGCGTTCCTGGTCGTCCAGCAGGCCGCCCAGCGCCAGGATCTCGCCATCGTCCACGGTGACGGTCGTCTCGATCTCGCGCTTGTTGATGATGAGGTCGCTGCTACTGTTGGAGACCGGCCCCGCGATGCTGGAGACTTCCTGCCGCAGGAACAGCTTGATCGCGCCGCCTGCGTTGATCTGCGGCTTCACTTCAAGCTGGATGCCGACATTCTGCCGCTGCACGGTGCGGAACTGGTTGTCGAAATTCTGGCTCAGCGCTTCTCCCGTCGTCACCGGCACTTCCTGCCCGACCAGGATCGACGCCTTCTGGTTGTCCAGCGTCATGACCGACGGCGTGGAGAGCAGGTTGGAGTCGGTGTCGGACTTCACCGCGTTGATGATCGCGCCGAAAATGCCGTTCCGGCCGATCTGGCCGCCCAGCCCGGCAACGCCGCCGGTGGCCGATATCAGCGAATCGACGGCCGCCTGCTGCAGCGTGGTGGCAAGGTCGCCGCTTTGCGGCACCGTCGTCGTGGTCGTGGTGCCATCCGCGGCCACCACGGTCGTCGTCTGGTTGCCCAGCTTCGTCGCGCCATAGGCGCCCGCGAGCGTCAGCAGGTTGGGCGTGGCGTTGGAATAATTGGTCGCGGCAAAGCCCGTCTTGGTGCTGCCGATCAGGAACTGCACGCCCAGCTTTTTGGCCGCCGCATCGCTGATCTCGACGATGATCGCCTCCACCAGCACCTGTTCACGGCGGGTATCGACCTGCCGGATGGTCTCGCCCAGCATCCTCTGCACGTCGCTGTTGGCTGCAACGATGATCGCGTTCGCTCCTTCATAGCGTGTCACGACCGCAGGGCCGCGCGTCGCGATGCCCGATCCCGACGAACTGCTGGACGATGCCGACACGACAGGGGCCGCGACGGGCGCTGCGGACGGGGCGCTCCCGCTCGGCCCGCTGCTCGTGGTTGGTGCAGCCGTCGCTATGCTGAACGCGGACGGCGCCTGTCCGATGAGTTGCTGCAATACCGGCAGCAGCTTTTCGGCATCGGCATGTTCCAACCAGTAGACGCGGATTTCCGTGCCGCTCGCCGCCTGCCGGTCAAGGTCGCGGGCCATGCCGGCAAGGCGCGCCACGGTGCCGGCATCGCCGCGTATGGCGATGCTGTTGCTGCTGTCGAAGGGCACCACCGTCGCTGTGCGGTTCGCGCCGCCCTGCTCAGCACCGCCGCCGGCACCGATCAGCGCCTGCAGCGATGTCGCGATTTCCCGCGCGCCGGCATTTTTCAGCGTGACCATTTCGGTCGCGGCATTGTCGCGGTCGATGCGGCTGATGACCTGGCGGATGCGCGCGATGTTGTCCGCATAGTCGGCCACGACGATGCTGTTGCCAGCACGGTTGGCCGTCACCGATCCATCCTTGCTGACCAGCGGCCGCAGCGTTTCCAGCGCGGAGGCTGCGTCGATGGAGCGCAGGCGGAACACCTCCGTCACGAACTGGTTTCGGTTCGCCCCTCCGCCCACGGCGCTCGGCTGGCCGGCGGCGCCATCGGCGGGCTGGATGCGAAAGGCACCGCCCGGCGCCGGCACGGCGACCAGACCATTGGCGCGCAGGGTGGACAGGAAAATCTCGAAATATTCCGAGCGGCTGAGCGGCCGGTCGGTGACGACCGACACCTTGCCCTGCACACGGCCATCGATGATGAACGTCCGCCCGGTGACGCGCGCGGCATCCTGAATGAACGCCCGGATATCGGCGTCCCGCACGTTGAGCGTCTGCTGCGCCTGCACGGACATGACCGAAAAGGGAATCAGCGCGGGCGCCATGGCCAGCGCCAGTGCGGTCGAACGGGAGAGGAAATGTCGCGTCATTGGCCTTGCAGGGTAAGAGCGATGGGAACCACGGCAGCGCCGCGCTCGACAGTCAGTGAAAGACGCGCACCGGGCAGGATCTGCCCCTGTATCGTCTGGATATCGCCGGCAGAACCGATGCGGCGGCCGTTGACCTCCGTCACGATGTCACCGGGGCGGAAGCCGGCCGCCTGGAAGGCCGGCCCCTTGGGTTGCAGCACAAGGCCCGTCACCCGCCCGCCATCCATGCGCGGGGCAAAGCCGATGTCGGCCCTGACCGCGGGGGCAGTGATCGCAGCAGGCGCCTGCGAGGCTCCGGGCGGCGGTACAGCGGTGGGTGCCCCGCCCTGCCCTGCGCCGGCGGGATCGGCGACGGGCGCGGCCTGCGACTGATCGATGAACACGGTCTCTTCCGCGCCGCCCCGGTCGATCGTCACATGATCGAACGCGACCGATTTCAGGATGACGCCGGGCATGATCTCATCGCCGACGGCGAAGCTCTGCTGCACCCCGTCGGGCGTGGCAAGGATGGCGGAGCCCTGCCCCGACCCTTCGTTGACGCGGGTGCCGAACAGGGTGATCGACAGCGACGTCACGACGGCATTGCCGCCCGCTTGCGCTGCAGAACTGGGGAAAAACGGATCATAGGCCGCGAACAGCGCCTGCCGCGCGGCCATGGGCGCGATCGCCACCTGCCGCCCGGTCCATTCGCCAAAGGCGCCCACGGGGGTTACGATCGCCCACACCAGCCGCGCCAGTTGCACCGCAAGCGCCGCCAGCAGCAACATTTCGCCCAGCGACAGCCAGTCAATGCCGCGCCCGACAGCGGAACGCGCCCTCACCGGATGCGCAAGGCGCCGCACCGCACCCATGCGCGCGCCGAGGCGGTCAGTGACGCGCATCGCTGATCCAGCCGATGTTGGCCGTCGTTCGCATGAACGGCATTTCCCCCAAAATATCGCACCCTGTTGCGACATATGTCTGCACGCACCCGCTAGGCAGGATTTCTTACTCAGACATGACCCTTTTGTGACGGAAATATTGCATTGCGCAAGCAAGCTCTGGTCATACTTGCATTTCCTTGGCCGCGCGCTAGGCCGTGCGCATGTCCTCGACCAGCATGGCCCCGGCCCTGATGCCCGATGCGGATCCCGCCTTCATCGCGGGACATGCCGGGGTGCAGCGCTTTCCTGGCCGCGACCTCACCCTGTTCATCCAGCGCGCATTCCTTTCCACAGCGGATTGCGCCGAACTGGTCGCGCGGATCGAATCGCAGCGCCGACCATCCACCATCGCCGATGCCAATGGCGACAATTATTTCCGTACCAGCGAAACCTGTGACCTGGACGGCGCAGACCCGTTCATCGCCGCGATCGACGCCAGGCTCTCCGCATGGAGCGGGATCGCGCCCGCCTATGGCGAACCCATCCAGGGGCAGCGCTATGCCGTGGGCCAGGAGTTCAAGGCCCATACCGACTATTTCGAGCCCAAGGGTGCCGATTATGACCGCTTCTGCTCCGTCGCGGGCAACCGGACATGGACGCTGATGGTCTATCTGAACCAGCCCGAGGCAGGCGGCGCAACCCGTTTCACGAAAGTCGGCAAGACGATCCAGCCCGAAACCGGCAAGCTGCTCGCATGGAACAATCGGCGCGCGGACGATGGGAACTATAATATCGCGACCATGCACCATGGCATGAAGGTGCGCAGCGGAGTGAAATACGTCATCACCAAATGGTATCGCGAACGCCCCTGGACCTGACGGCAGGCGCACACGGCCAGGGCTGCGCCGGAGCCTGCGACCCCGGCGCGCGCCTTATCAGAACTTCATCGTCGCGCTGAACGCATAGCTGGTGCCCAGCTTGTAGCGGTTGATGTAGACCTTGTTGTCACCCAGCGTCTGCAACTCCTGGAATTTCGTTCCGGTGATGTTGCGGGCCTCCGCCTTCAGCTCCAGTTCCTGCCCGAAGACGCGGACGCCCTGCCGCGCAACGAAGTCCAGGCGGATGCCAGGCTTTTCGACGATCGGCGGCTGCTGCGCCGTGCCTGCCTGCAGGCCACGGCTGGTCACGCGGTCGCTGGCATAGGTGAAGAGCAGCGTCTGTTGCGACAGACGATCCTCGTCCTCGAAGCCGACCTGCAGGTTCACCAGATGATCGGACTGGCCGGTCAGCGGATCGCCATCGTTGAACAGGCCGCTGGCCGGACCATTGTAGATCGGCGTGCGCGCGACATCGTCCGCGCCGACCTTCAGCTTCGACTTGGAGTAAGTGTAGTTGGCGATAAGGACCAGCCGGCGCGAGGCCCAGAAGGGCGATTCTCCCATCAGCCCCGAAAGCGGCACATATTTCTGCGCTTCGAACTCCGCACCGTACAGGTCTGCACCCGGCGCATTGGCGAAGCTCGTGACGATACCGTTATTGTAGAAGCTGAAGGTCTCGATCGGATTGTCGATCTTCTTGTAGAACGCCGCCGCCGTCAGCCTTTGCCCGCGTGCGAAATACCATTCATAGCGCGCCTCGGCATTGGTCAGCCTGCTGTCCTGCAGGAAGGGGTTGCCGATGAACGAGCGATCGCTGTCGGTATCGCGGTAGATCTGCTGCGCCAGCTCGCGGAACTGCGGGCGAGCCAGAGTCTTGGATGCGCTCAGGCGAAGCTGCATGTCCTCGGCAAAGTTCCAGGTGATCGTCGCCGCGGGCAGCCAATAGGCATTGTCGATCTTCGTCGTCGCAAAGCTGGCCGTCGGCAGGCCGTCAAGGCCGAGCGGCGTCACGAACTGATGCGCGTCTTCATAGCGCGCGCCCACGTTGACGCTGAACCCGTCGAACAGCTCGGCATTGGCCTGCCCGTAGCCGGCATAAATGGTCAGCCCCGCGTCGAAGGCGCCCGCGCCATCGGAGCCCGTCGCCTCGCGCAGATAGATGCCATAGGTCGCGACATTATAGTCCGACAGCAGATAGTCCGGCCGCTCCTGGCTGACGCCCAGGTTGAGACTGTCAAGTTCCGGCACGAAGCGGAAGTCGCGGCGGGTGGAGGAGCGGGCCTGCTTGGTATAGGCATAACCCCAATTGAAGGTCAGGGACCGCGCCGTCGGCGCCTTGTAGCTGAGATCGACAGCGCCCGAGTAGAGATCTTCATTCAGGTCACTGAACGAAATGCGGGCGTCACCCTGCTGGCTGAGGTTGTTGACATAGTCATCGACCTCAGCATTGTAGACATATTCGAACTCGCGCTCATAGGGCGCCTCGCGCTGCGTGTTGGCATAGCCGCCGCGCACATCCACGCCGAAATCGCCGAACTTGAATTCACCCACGAGCTGCGTGTCGATCAGCTGGCGCTCATACCATGCGGTATTCTGGGTGATGTAGTTCTTGGTTTCCGAAACCGTGGAGAGGCCCTTCTGCAGGCGCCCCTGCTTCAGCGTGTCGCGGATATAGAGGTTGGTCCAGCGGATCTTGTGCTCGCCAAATTCCGCGCCGACGCCAAGCAGCCCGTTTACGACGATATGGTTGTCAGTGATGACCGCCCGGCCATCATTCACCAGGCCACCCAGATCGGGATCGGTGGATTCCTGCTTGATCGTGTCGCGCGTGCGCCAGCTATTATCGAAGCCGGCGCTGGCGATCAGGCCGATGCGCGTGCCGCCCGACGTGTCGGCGACCCAGCCGCCGCTGACTTCAGCCGAGAAATTCGCCGGAATATGCTTGTTGCGCTGGAGCAGGCTGGTCTGGGCATTGACAAGACTGGACGTGATCGTCGCCATCTCCAGCTGCCGTTCCGTGAACGTCTTGTCGGGCGAGAGCGTATCGATGCCGATCGGCCGGCCCGTCGCCATCGCTGCCGCCAGCGGCCCCGGCACATCGCGCGAGCCGTTGTCGAAACCCGTCCAGTCGGTGCGCGACCCATAATAGGTATAGCCCAGATAGCCCGTCGTCTCGCTGTTGCCCGAAATGCCGCCCTTGATGTCGAGGAAGCTCTCCTTGGGCAGCGCGGTCGTCGTCAGGTTGATGACGCCGCCACCAAATTCGCCGGGGAAGTTGGGCGAGTAGCTCTTCTGCACCACCGCCGAGGCGATGACGCTGCTGGGGAAGATGTCGAGCGGCACGACGCGCTTGAGCGGCTCGGGACTGGGCAGCGGCGAACCGTTGAGCAGCGCCAGCGAATAGCGATCGCCAAGGCCGCGCACATAAACGAAGCCGTTGCCCACGACGGAAAGGCCGGTGACGCGCTGGAGTGCGCCCGCAATGTCGCCTTCACCCGTCCGCGCAATGTCGGCGGAGGAGAGGACGGAGACCACTTCAGACGTCGCGCGGATCGGCTCGGGAATATAGCGCCCGGTCACGACGATGTCGGTTTCGACGCCGCCGGGGGAAGAAATCTCCACTTCATCCTGTGGCGCTTCCTGGGCGGGAGGCGTGGTCGCGGGAGTCGCGGCGGTGGCCTGATCCTGGGCGGTCTGGGCCATGGCGGCCGGGGCCGTGAGCGCAGTGGTGATCAGCAAGAGTCCGGCAAGGCCGATCGGCTTCGTCATGGCGGAAGTCTCCAACACGTATATCATGTAAAGGCGGGGCGGCAGCCTTTCCGGCCGCCGCCCCACTTGTGCTCAATGGCGGCGTTAGAGCGTCGGGATGCTGAGGCAGGACGCGCCGCTGCCGAAGTCGGCCGTGGCGGAGTCGCAGGTCCAGCCGCGATACCAGGTGTCGTTGGCATCCTTGACCGCGCCGACATAGGTCGTGTTCACGAAAAAGCTGCCCAGCGTCGCAGCGGCAAAGGGCGTGACCGCCGTTTCATTGGCGCCGTTCACGAACACGCTCGTCAGGCTCGACGTGAAGGCCGAGTTGTTGTTGCTGCCGCCGTCAAAGATCGACTGGACGGTGGCGACATCGACATTGCCGTCATTCTGGAAGGCGCCAGCACCGCACTGCAGGACAACGGAGCGGAACTGCGGCGGGCCCTGATCCTGCAAGGCGCTATCGGCCGCCCGGACCGTGGTGCCGCCGGTCGCATCGATATCGAGGCAGGCGCGCGGCGTGGTCACGACGCCGTTGACCATGGTGTAGTCGGTGCCGCCACGCAGCAGCATCGCGTTGACCGAGGCCGACAGGGTCGAGCGGTGGACGAAGGTGAAGTTGGCGAGGCGCGTCCACTGGCGCGGCAGCGCATCTTCATTGCCGTTCGAGTCCGCCTCGATGATCGAGTCACCCGAATTGCCGCCGGCGCGCTGCACCGCGATCACGAACTGGATGAAGCCCTGATAGCCAAGGTCGGTATCCAGATTGTCGTCGTCATTACCGGTGAGGACCAGATATTTGGCGTTCACGCGGCCGCCGAACCATTCGATGCCGTCGTCCGAGCTATTGTGGACCTGGACGTGGTCGATGGTGGTTCCGGTGCCGATGCCGGCAAGCGTCAGGCCGTTGATTTCCTGGTTGGGGGCGAGTTCGAAGCCCGAATAGCGGATCTGCACATATTGCAGAGCGCCGCTGTTGTCCGAAGCAAGCGCGCCGCCATATTGCGCGTCGGACGACCCTTCGAAATTCTGCTGGCAGTTTGCAGCGCCGCCGGTCGCACCACCGATACAGTCGGAAATGGGTGCACGGCCGAGCATCACGATGCCGCCCCACTGGCCCTGGCTGTCGTTGGTCGCCGTGCCTTCGACGTTGCGGCGGCTGGTGAAGATGATCGGCGAGGTCGCCGTGCCGACGGCCTGCAGCTTCGAACCACGATTGACGACCAGGAAGTCGAGGCCGCCCGAGCCGAAGAGAACGACGCCGGGGTCGATCGAAAGCGTCGCAGCGGTGCCGCCCGTCGCCGTGCCGTCGCTGCCGACATCGGTGCCCACGTCAACACGGCCGGCCAGCGAATAGATGGTGCCGGTGCGCTTGGGCACGTTCAGGTTGGAGTTGATGCGGCTGGGCAGGATGCAGTTGCGCAGGTTCGCGATCACGCCGCCATTGGTGAAGCCGGTCGGGCAATCAGCAGCCGGGCCGGTGGGGGTTGGCGTCGGGGTTGGCGTCGGGGTCGGGGTCGGAGTGGGCGTGGGCGTCGGGATGACGATCGTGCCCTCGCCCGGCGAAGCGACGCCATCGGCACCGCAGGCGCTCAGCGCAGCGCAGGCGCAGCTCGCCAGCAATATCGTCGAAACGCGTGAAAAAATGGCCATATCGTCTCCGCTCCGGCCGCGCCGGTCTGTGAACAGGATGCGGAGCGTCAGGGGAAATGATATGCGAATCGGACCTGCCCCCTGCCGCCCTCGGAAGCGGCGGGTAGGTGAGCAGAGTGACAGCTAAATGTGCTTTACGGGTCAGTTGCGCGTCAGATTAATGACGATTTTGTTTCATTGATGTCAGTTTGATGACATGCACGCAGAGGAAATCGCAGAAAACCGGCCTTCCTCATGGCTTTACGTAAGGCAGAGCGCTGCCGCAGAGATCGAACACATGCCCGATCACTGCGGCCTGGCCGAACGCAGCGTTAAATTAACGCGCCGCGTAATTCGACCGCAGACGCCGCATACCTTCCTGGGCAATCATCCGGGATGATTTCACGCTGCCATCGGCCAGCATCATGTCGATCGCAGGTGCCTGATAGGCCGCCGCATAAGCCGCGTGCGCATCGCCATAGCGGCCCATGCCGGCATAAGCGTTGCCCAGATTGATCAGCCTGGCAGGATCGGTCGCGCGAGCGCCATCTTCAGCGGTCAATTGCTGGGCCGCCGTCGCATAATCACCGGCAACGATCGCCGATACGCCAAGGGATCCCGTCTTGTACCCCACTTCCTTCGGCTGGCCGGCAATCGCTGCGCCGGAAGACAGAGCCAATGCCGTACCCGCGACCAACATCATGATTTTATTCTTCATGGCACCCTCCAGACTCGCCGAAAGGCGCGGGGGCAACCCCGCGTCTGGAGAAGAATGTGACAGTTTGATGACTCCACCGCAATAAAAATGTCATCTTGCGCCGCAGCAATCGTCATTGCACGGCAACATATTATGAAAGCGGGTCTTTTTCCTCGCGATCACTGGAAAAAAATTTACGGAAAGCGTCTGTTCGGCGCATGGGGCCGGCACGGAAGGTCCGGGAGGTTCTGTTGCCCGGCCCTCCCGGAGGCCGCTGGAATCCCTTCTGTTGCCCGGTGGGTCCAACCGCGTTCTTTTTGGGTAATGTCAGGGCGTGAGCCCATCAATTACGCAGCAAGAGCAAGAGCCTCGTTATCGTTGGCACTTACGTGTTTTGAACAGTTTCACGGCTTACTCGGGCCGGGCAAAAACACCGTCTTTGAACACACGTCGATCCTGGTTCGGCCCCGTCAGGCACCTCGGACGGCAAAGCCGCGATCGGGGCATCTGGTGGAGCCGCCGGGTACTGCCCCCGGGTCCGCTGCGTCTATTACACGGCACAATTTATCGCCATAGTCGGGCCGAAACCCGACCCGCCCTATATAGGCGCTTCGTTCTGAATGAAAAGTGACCAGACCGCCGAAATGTCGATTGGTCATGATCCAGCCCCGAAACTGTTCCGTTCAGGCCCGCGATACGGGAAGGCGGCACACACCCCGGCGTCGCCCATGAAAAAGGGAGCCCGACCGTCTGGCAGGGCTCCCTCATCATCACATCGCGCGCGAACGCGCCGCGACATGCTTATTTCTTTTCGGACTTCTCGACCGCATCGGCCGCAGCGTCGCCCGCCTCGCGGGTGGCTGCCGCCTGGTTCTCGACCTTGTCTGCGGCATTTTCCATGGCGGAAGCAGCATTGCCGGTCAGGTTGTCGGCGGCATCATCCAGGTTTTCCGCCTGATTATCCAGGTTGTCGGCCTGGTTCTCATAGGCGTTTTCGACCGCATTCTCCTTCTTGGAGTCGCACGCCGCGACGAGCGCGAGGCTGGCCAGGCCAAGGATTGTGAGTGTGGTCTTCACGATATATTCTCCCGTTGCGCCCCCGGGGGCAGACAGTGTCGGTGTAGACGACGACGGGATCAGGCCCGGTCGTCGCTAACCCCGCTCAACTGGCCGCAACCGCAATGGTTCCAACGGCTGGTCGCAATCCTCTTGGGCGACTTTCCTATTTTTTCAGAGAATCCCTGATCTCGCGCAGCAGCACGATGTCTTCTGGCGTCGCCGCGGGCGCCGTCTCGGGCTTGGGCATGAACTTGTTCACCGCCTTCATCAGCAGGAAGATGATGAACGCCAGAATGATGAAGTTCACCGTGACGGTCAGGAATTCGCCCCAGCCGAACATCGCCACGCCCCCCGCCTTCAGATCGGCGTAGCTGTCGGGATTGCCCTTGAACCCGGCCGGGATTTCCCCGAGCCGAATGAAGTAGCGGGAGAAATCCACGCCGCCAAACAGCCACCCCACCACCGGCATGATGAGGTCGTCCGTCAGCGATTTGGTGATGGTGGCGAAGGCGCCGCCGATGATGACGCCGATCGCCAGGTCCATCACATTGCCGCGCGCGATGAACGCCTTGAATTCCGAAGCCATGCCCATAAGCCCATTTTCCTTTCTGCATTGCTGCCTGCGATCATCGTCCGGGGCGCCTTTCCTGCATCGGGCGACGACACACTTTGCCTTTTGGTCGCATTTTCAAACGCTATGGCCCAACGGCCTTTTGAAGATGCTGCAGCGTTAACGCCTGAATGGCGGTTGCGGCAACCCGGTGCGCAATCTATCTATCGCCGCACGGTCCATGCCGGGAGGTTCTTACCCATGTTTTCTCGTCTTCGTCGTTTTTCGCCCGCACTTGTCGTCGCCTTTGCGGCGCTTAGCCTTTCGGCCTGCGGCATCAACAGCGTGCCCACCGCAGAGGAGGAAGCGAAGGCGAAATGGGCTGACGTCCAGGCGCAATATCAGCGCCGCTCCAACCTGATCGGCAACCTCGTCGCCACCGTGAAGGGCGCCGCCAAGCAGGAGCAGGACACGCTGGTCCGCGTGACGGAAGCCCGCGCCAAGGCAACCTCGATCCAGGTCAGCGCCGACGACCTCTCCAACCCCGGCAAGGTTCAGCAGTTCCAGGAAGCACAGGCCGCGCTCAGCCAGTCGCTCGGGCGGCTGATTGCGACGACCGAGGCCTATCCCGACCTCAAGTCGAACCAGAATTTCCTCGATCTGCAATCGCAGCTGGAAGGGACGGAAAACCGCATCGCCGTGTCGATCCGCGACTATAACGAGGCGGTGCGTGCCTATAACACCCGCATCCGCACCTTCCCCGACGCCATCGGCGCCAAGCTGATCCATGGCGCCAAGCCCATGACCCCCTATCAGGCCACCACTCCAGGCGCCGAGGAAGCGCCCAAGGTCGACTTCGGCACCTGAGGGGCGACCGGTGATCCGGTAATATCATGAGGTGGAGCTGGCTTGCCGCGACGGCGCTCCTCTTGGGATGCCATGACTCGGCGCCGGAGAGGAAACCGGCGCTGGAATTGACTGGCCCCGTGGTCGATCGGGCCAACCTCATCGATCCCGTGGCGGAGGCGTCGCTTGTCGGGAGCCTTGAGACGTTGGCAGCGGAAACCGGTGTGCAATTCATCGTTGCCACGACGACATCGCTCGATGGACGGGAGATCAACGAATATTCTCTTGATCTCGCCCGCGCATGGGCACTCGGCAGCAAGGAACGTAGTGACGGAATATTGCTTCTGGTAGCACCCAATGAGCGTAAGGTGAGAATTGAAGTGGGCCGGGGTTTGGAGAATATCATGAAGGACGAAATCTGCACGTCCATCATCAGGAACGACATGATGCCCGCCTTCAAATCGAAGCATATGCAAGAGGGTATCCTGGCCGGCGCGCGAGCAACGATCGGCATTCTGTACAATGCCCTGAAGAGGAAGGCGGCATGAAGATCGTCAGCGCGCTGCTGCTCATGCTGCTATGCGCCCTTGCGCCCATCGCCCATGCCCAGACCTTCCCCAAGCTCACCGGGCAGGTCGTGGACGCTGCCAATCTGCTGGACGATGCGCAGGAGATTTCGCTCACCACCAAACTCGCCGCGCTCGCCAAACAATCCGGGCGGCAAGTGGTCGTGGCGACGATCCCCGATCTCCAGGGTTATGAGATCGACCAATATGGCTATCAGCTCGGTCGTTCATGGGGCATTGGCGACAAGCAGCGCAATGAGGGCGCGCTGCTCATCATCGCGCCCAATGAGCGCAAGGTGCGGATCGAGGTCGGCTATGGCCTTGAGGGGATCATGACCGATGCGGTGTCCTCGCGGATCATCCGCAACGAGATCACCCCGCGCTTCAAGGCGGGCGACATGCCGGGCGGGATCGCCGCTGGCGCCGAGGCGATCGGCAAGCTGCTCGCCCTGCCCCCCGATGAGGCCCGTGCGCAGGCTCTCGCGGCGGAGAAGGAAGCGAAGAAGCGCCATAGCAGCGGCAGCGATATCATGTCGGCCTTCTGGGGGATCGTGATCGTTATCGTTATCATGTCCTTCCTGTTCGGCGGACGCGGCGGCCGGCGCTACCGGCGTGGTGGCAGCCCGGTCGTCATATGGGGGCCTGGCCTGGGCTCGGGCTGGGGCGGCGGGGGCGGCTCCAGTTGGGGGAGCGGCGGCGGATCCGACTGGGGCGGCGGTGGCGGCGGCTTTTCGGGCGGCGGCGGCAGCTTCGGCGGCGGCGGCGCATCGGGAGACTGGTGATGAGCAAGACCCTGCACCTTTCCGAGGCCGACCATGATTTGGTGACGAATGCCGTCACCGCGGCCGAAATGCAGACCGATGGCGAGATCGTGACGATGATCGCGCGCCGCTCCGACAGCTATCATGATGCCGGGCTGCACTGGGCGATCGCGGTCGTTTTCCTTGCCGTCAGCGCCTTTGCCGCCTTCCCGGATTTCTATCGCGAACTCATCCTGCGCCTGACCGGCAGCTGGGAGCATGAGCTTTCGGAACGGGCGCTGCTGACATGGCTGCTCGGGATCATCATCCTGAAATTCCTGGCGGTGCGTTACATCCTGGCGTGGATGCCCCTGCGCATGGCGCTGACCCCGCGTGCGACGAAGGCCCGCCGGGTTCGCCGCCGCGCCGTCCTACTCTTCCGCACCGCTGCGGAGGCTCGCACCCGTGCGCGTACCGGCGTCCTCATCTATCTTTCGCTCGATGAGCATCGGGCCGAGATCGTCGCGGATGCGGCCATCAACGACAAGGTCTCGCCCGAGGCCTGGGGCGAGGCGATGGCCGCGCTCGTGACGGAAATCCGGGCTGGCCGGCCCGGACATGGGCTTGCCGAAGCCGTGCGCCAGACCGGCATCATCCTCGCTGCCCATTTCCCCCGCAGCGCCGACGACAGCAACGAATTGCCAGACAGGTTGATAGAGCTTTGAACGACATCCCTTCCCCCCATGTCCCCCCGCCCCATGCCGACATGGACTCGCCCGAAGACATTATGTGGCAAGGCCGCTTCATCACCGCCAAGAAGCGTGGTCGGTGGGAGTTTGTCGGCCGTGCGCGCGGCATTCAGGCGGCGGTGATCCTGGCGATCGAGGAAGCGGCCGATGGCCGCCATGTGCTGCTGGTCGATCAGTTCCGCGTGCCGCTGGGCCGGCGCTGCATTGAGCTTCCCGCCGGGCTTGTCGGCGACCATCATGAGGGCGAGGACAACAGCATCGCGGCCGCCCGCGAGCTGGAGGAGGAAACCGGATATCGCCCCGCTGCGATGGAATCGCTGGGTGAATTTTTCAGCTCGCCGGGCATGGTCTCGGAAAGCTTCACCCTCTTTCGCGCGACCGGTCTTGTCCGTACCGGGCCGGGCGGCGGCGTGGAGGGGGAAGACATCGTCGTCCACCGCGTGCCCCTCGCCGAGATCGCCCCCTATCTGGAGGCGCGCCGCGCCGAGGGCTATGCGATGGACGTCAAGCTGCTGATCTTGCTGGCCGGGGGCATTTTGGCCTGAGGTGCGGGCGATCTGGGCGATGCCTGCGCGCCCTCCAGGCAATGAAAGCGCTCCAGCCTCCTCCGCCCGATCGCCGCAGCCAGACAGACGCGGGGGCACCTGCAAGATCGCAGCGCCACCATGACCTTTGGCGCTGACAGTCAGGCCGCCCGCCCGCTCCCGAGATGGACGCGCCTGAAATGCCGCACAAAATGCTCTACCGATATTTTTCCCGCGCCAGCCGGCTCATCAGGATGGCGGCGCGCTTGGCCTGCCGCTTCATGCTGTCCAGATCGGCATTCTCGCCGGGCGCGTGGTCGCCGGACGATGCGATGCCCATGCCCACCAGGCCATCGGTGTCCGCCGAGACGAAGGCGATGTCCCCGGCCCCGCGCTTGAGCGGATCAAGCTCCGGCATGGGCGGCAGCGCGAGGTCCGCGTTGATGCCGTTCAACCGCGTGAGCAGGGCCCGGCTCCCCTCGGTCGGCGCCATCGCGGGATAGCCCTGATTGATCGCGATTTGTGCGTCGGTGCCGGGCGCATGCTGGGCGACGATCGCCGTCATCTTCGCGATCACCCGGTCCGTCTGCTCCTGCGAGAGGGTGCGGAAATCGCCCTTGGCCACGGCGGTCGCGGCGATGATGTTGGTCTTGCCGGTCACCGCGATCCGCACGCCATCCTTGTCCACATCGGCGCTCTGGCCGCCGCCGATCAGTCCGACGTTGAAGGTCAGGTTGGGCTCCGGCAGTTCCTTGCGAAAGGTCGAGATGATCCGCGCCAGTTCATAGATCGCGCCGTCGCCCACCCCTTCGGCAAAAATCCGCGAGCTGTGCCCCGACTTGCCGGTCGTCGTCACCGTCCAGCTGTTGGACGATCGCCGGGCGATGGAGCCCATGTCCTTGCCCTCTTCCCGCGCCAGCCCCTCGAAATCCAGCGCGACATCGGCGCGCTTGCCCGCCGCGACCAGATCGGCGCGGGCCACATCCTTGGGCGCGCCCACATCCTCCTCGTCACCGGTCAGCACGATTTCGATATTGGCGTCCTTCAGCGTCCCCGCGGCCTTCATCGCCTTCAGTGCCAGCAGCATCGTGACCATGCCGCCCTTGTCATCGCCCACGCCCGGCCCGGTTGCCCGATGCCCGTCCCGCACGAAGGTCTGGAAGGGAGAGTCCGCCTCGAACACCGTGTCGAGATGGCCGATCAGCAGCATCCGCGTCGTGCCGGCCTTGCCCTTGTGCAGGGCGATGATGTGGCCGGCGCGCTTGGTTTCGGGCAGCGGCTTCCAGGTGACGGCAAAGCCCAGCGCCTCAAGCTCCGGCTTCACCATCTGCGCAACCTTCGTCACACCCTCGATATTCAGCGAACCGCTGTTCTGGTTGACCAGCTTCTCCAGCAGGGAAACGGCGCCTTCATATTCGGCGTCGACGGTCGTGGTCATCTTGCGTTCCGCCGGCGCAAGTGCCGCCTGCGCGGGCGCGGCGAGCGCCAGTGCCGATGCCATCGTCGCAACCGCCACCCTCAGAATATGCATGCAACCTCCCAGACCAGATAAGATGCCAAAACAGATAAGATGAATGGGCGCCGCGAGCATTGGCTCGCGACGCCCATGAACATAACGCCAATCTCTACAACGAATGAGCGCGATTATTTCGCCAGCTCAGCCTCGATCGCGGCGACCAGTGCCGCATCGTCCGGCGCGGTGGTCGGCGCGAAGCGGGCGGCGACAGTGCCATCTCGCGCGATCAGGAATTTCTCGAAGTTCCACAGCACTTCCGGCTCGGGATTGGGGGTCATGCCATAGCCGCGCAGCCGCTCGCGAAATGCCTCGCCGTCGCCCTGCGCGCTCGGCACGGCCTGCGTCAGCGCGGCATAGAGCGGGTGCTTGTCCGGCCCGACCACGGTGATCTTCTCGAACATGGGGAAGGCCACGCCGAAATTGGTCGTGCAGAACGACGCGATTTCCTCGTTCGATCCCGGCTCCTGCGCGCCGAAATCATTGGCCGGGAAGCCCGCTACCACAAGGCCCTTGTCCTTGTAGCTTTCGTAAAGCGCCTCCAGTCCCTCATATTGCGGGGTCAGGCCGCACTTGGACGCGACATTCACCGCCAACACCACCTTCCCCGCATAGTCCGCGAGGCTGGCATCCTCATTGCTGATGGTCTTGAGCGGAATCTGCTGGATGGCGGTGGTCATGAAGGCGTCCTCCTTGTTGCAGCGGCAATCTAGGAACCCCGCGCAGGCAGCACAAGCCGAGAGACTTGGCCTGCGAATAGCGCAATCCAGACAGCCGGATCATCCAGAGGATCAGGCGGCCTGATAATAATGCTGATAGCGCCTGGTATAGGCGAGAGGCCCCAGCACGTCCGCCCGCGCGCTCACCTTGGTCAGCAGCGCGCCGGCCAGAGGGCTTTGGTCCCGCCGCAATGTCACCACGGCCTCCTCGACCGCCTCCAGTGGCGTTTCGTTCCATTGCACCACCAGCAAAGCCAGATCGCTCAGGGAGGCAAGCGTCCGGGCGTCCGCAATCCCGATGATCGGGGGCGTATCGATCAATATCCGGTCATAATCCTTCGAAAGATCGTCCAGCAGCCCCGCCATCCGCTCTCCGCTGAACAGGTCTTCCGTGGTAAACGTCACCTGCGCTACCGGCAGGATGCTCAGTCCCGCGACCCGGTCCTGCCGTATGGCCTGCCGCACCGGGATGCCGCCCCGCAGCACCTCGACCAGCCCTGCCTCCCCCTGCATCCCCGCAATCCGGCTGAGCCCCGCCCTGCGCAGGTCGCCGTCGATCAGCAGGACGCGCTCGCCGGCCATGGCCATGACCCTTGCGAGCGAGAAAGTGGTGTTGGTCTTCCCTTCGTCCGGCAGCGCGGAAACGACGGTGATGACCTTGCCGCCCCGCCCCTCCTCGATCGCGGCCAGCGCGCTGCGGATCAGTCGGAGCGCTTCGGCATAGAGCGTCAGGGGCTTGTCGATCAGCGTATCGGCCGGATGCAGCAGATGGCCGTCGAGCGTGAGCGCGCTGGAGGACAATTCCGGGACATAGGCGAGCACGGGAAGGTGAAACCGCGTTTCCAGTTCGCCCGCGCTGCGTATCCCGCGCCCAAGCATCTCCTGCGCGAAGATCACGCCAGTCCCCAGCGCAAACCCCATGATAAGCCCTGCGGCGAGTAGAAGCGGCTTGTTGGGAAAGGCCGCACGCTCCGGCGGCGAGGCGACCTCCACGATCTGCGCCTGCGTCATCGTGTTGCGCGCCTGCGACGTCGCCTGCTGTAGGTTCTGCGCGATCCGGCCATAGGTCTCCCTCTTGGCGTCCGCCTGCTTGGCCATGCTGTCGGCCAATACCGCCGCCTTCGTCGCAGATGCCTGCGTGCCCCGCATCGCGGCCACTTGCGCGGCAAGGCTTGCGGCGCGTGCCGCGGCCGATGTCGCCTGGCTTTCCAGGCTGTTGATGACCCGGCGGGCTTCCTCGTCGATCTGCTTGTCGAGTTGCTCCAGTTGCTGGCGGATCTTGATCGCCTCGGGAAATTTCGGCCCGAACTGGGAATCCACCTGCCCCTTTTCGCGCAGCACCTCCGCGCGCTGTCGCCGCAGATCCGACACGACGTTCGATTCCAGTACCCCCGCGATGGAATCGATGCCGCCGCTCGCCATCTGACGCTGGGCAGCGACCAGATTGGCCTGCGCGGCGGCCGCTTCCGCCTGCGCGGTGGCAAGCTGGGCGGAGAGCGGCGCGACCTCCTGATTGATGATCGTGCCGCTGGTGCTCCCTTCCAATATCCCCGCATCGGCCCGGAGCTGGGCGACCTGCGCGTCCTGCACCGTCAATTCATTGCCGAGCAGCTTCAATCGCTTGTCGAGGAAATCGGCGGTCTGCTCTGCGGTGCCGGTCCGCGCGCCCACGCTGAAACGGATATATTGGCGCGTGAAGGCATTGGCGATCCGCGCCGCCTTTTCCGGCGAGACGGAGCGAAACTTGACCTGGATGACATAGGTCGCCTTCTCACGCTGCACCGTCAGCTTGCTCAGCACTTCTCCGGCAAGGTGATCATACCAGTCGCCGACAGCGGAATTTCTGACATTGTCGGAGGAACGCGGCGGCAGGCCCGCGATGAACTCGGGATCGGTCGCCAGCACCAGTTCGTCGACCACCGCGCGCGCGATTTCACGCGACTGCATGACGGCGACTTCGGTGTCGATCAGATTCTGGTCGGGCGCCACCGTGGCTTGCGCCTCGATCGTCGTCAGCGCATTCTGGGTCGGGTTGATCTTGACCAGCGCCCGCGCCTCATATTGCGGCGTGATGAAACCGATGCCAATCAACGCCGCCACGCCCGCAATGCTTGTGAACGCGAGCAGCACCAACCACCGCCTGCGCAATATGCGCAGCAGGTTCCACGCAAAGGCGCTGATCGTCTGCTTCGATGTCGCCACCGGTGCGGCGGGATCGGCGAGAGGGAGTGCGGCATTGTACATGTTCATAGATCCGCCCGTCTTTACCGTTGCAGGGTGAGGCTCAGGAGACCGCGCGTCTCCGCGAAATAGGGACCGTTCGGCACGCCCCGGCTGTGCCGCTGGCCATGCGAGATTTCACCGCGCAGCGAGAGCCAGCGGTTGAAGTTGTACCGCCCGCCGCCGGACACCCGCATGATCCGCGCCGAACTCTCGATGCCGCGATACCGGTCGCGCTCATAATCGGCGCCCAGATAGAGCAGCACATAGCGGAACAGCTCATGGTCGATCCGCAGCGACGCGCCGGTCGCCACGAAGCCGCTGCTGCCCACGATGTTGGAATCGCGGAAAAGGCGGCGCGCACCCACAGTCATCGTGGTGATGGAGCTCAGGAACAGCTCGACCTGGCTTTCAACCGACAGGCCCGAAATATCGGTATAGACGGCAGCATCATAGCGACGCCTCTCATAGCCAAGGCCCAGGCTGCCACGCAAAATGCCCGCCATGTCGATGCTGACGCCACCCAGCCCCCGCAATGACCGGGAATCGCGATTGGGCTGTCCCCCCGGCAGAGGCTGATCATAGTGCGTATCCAGCCAGGTCGCCTGGACGAAGACGCCAGCAGCCTCGTTGAGCCGCCAGGCGACCTGCGCACTCGCCCGCTTTTCGAAACGATCGCGCGAATCCTGGCTTGCCCGCTGCCCGTCGAACAGCCGGATATCCTGGAAATCATAGTCGTAAATGTCGGCGGCGATCCCAAGGCTCACCCGGCCAGCCGCATAGCGCGCGCGCGCCGCGGCGAAGCGCCGGTCGAACGGCACTGGCGATGCCGCATTTTCCGGCGTTGCGCCGGCAAAGCGCGTCTCAAACAGCCGCGCCGCGCCGCCGTCGCCATAAAGCTGCACGTCTTTCCCGATCTGCGCGATCCCGCTGGCGCTCAGGTTCCAGCCATCCTGATCGCGCAGATCTTCCTTAGCGAAGCGAACGAAATTGCCGCTCCCCCGCAAGCGCAGATAATGCCGCTGCCAGTTGGACCGAACCGTGAATGCCGGTGCCGCGGTCAGCGACAGATCGCTGACCGCGCCGGTCCGCGTCGAATAGACGTTGCTGGATATTTCGGACCCGACATCCAGAGATGGCAACAGGGTGAAGCGACCGAATTTCAGCCCCGTCGCCTGTAATTCCGGCCGCTCGCGATCCAGCACGGCAATGTTGCGTCCGACATCATAATCGAAGGGAATGGGCGATTCCGCCGGCGTCCGCTGGATCTGTGCCAGAGCCCTGTCCTGCCACGCGATGGGCAATGTGAGGATGAGGAAGCACCATGCCCAGCCCGATCCGGGCAATCCTGCGCGTCGACGGGATGAAGGCACATCGGCACGCAGCGCATGTGCCACACCCGCGCTCGTGCGCCCGAAAATAAGCGGGGTGGCAGGCGCAAGGCCGCCTCCCCGCTTCACTCCCCCTCGTGAAAGCAGTGCCTTTGTCCGTATGCGGTCCACGGTGATCGCCACGCCCCTAGAAATGTCGCTCGATCACGCGGATCGTGTCGCCCGGCTGGACCATCAGTTCCGGGGTCAGCCGAAGCTTCTTCTCGCCCGGCTCATTAGCATTCTTGATGAAAACCTTCCCCTTCGCCGCGCTGTAGGTGAAGCCGGATGCCTTCGCGATCGCCTGCATCACCGTCAGCTTGTTGGAATAGGGATAATCGCCGGGCTTCTGCACTTCGCCCAGGATGTAGAAGGGACGATAGGTCAGCACTTCCAGGCTGATGCGCGGATCGCGCAGATATCCGTTCGCCAGTTCGTTGGTGATCGCCTCCCGCACGGCCTTCACGCTTTTACCACCTGCCGGGATGTCCCCGACCAGCGGCAGCGAAAGCGTGCCGGCATCGCTGACGATGAACTCGCCCGATATGCTGGGCACGTTGAACACCAGCATGCGCACCCTGTCGCCGGTGCCGAGCATATAGGCCTCGTCCGTCTCGACTGTCGCGTGCCCCGCAGCGAAGGACGGGATCGACGCCTGAGACATCGCCGCCACCGGGGAGGACACAGCCCCACCGCTGCCCTGTGCATGAACCGCCGTGGACGATAGCCCAAGACAAGCCGCCAAAGCGAAAGATCGGAAAAGCGCTTTCATCATCGTCCTGCCCCTATGGCCAGCCTCTGCGTCGTGTCGGAAACGGGATGCGTCCGGCGCCCTTCGCCCCGCATTCTGGGGTAAGATGCGGGGTTCTGCTTCGGGGCGTCAAAGAACGCCGGACGCGGGACAACGGGAAAATGCTCACACGACATAGGTGCCCGCCCCCCGCTGCCCTGGCTCACGCAGCGCCATTGCGGCGAGCGTCTTTCCCGCCAGCAGCACGACGCTGCCGGTCAATGCGCCCATCGCCGTGCCGACCAGCCCGAAGGCATAGGTGCCAAGCGGGCAAGCGATCAGGCCGACCAGCATGGCCAGCGCGGACACCCGCTCGATCGCCTGGTCCGCTTCCTGCGCATAGAGCGCGAAATGAGGGATTTGCGACAATGCCAGGCACCCGCACGAGGCAATCAGCAGGGCGAACATCGCGACATCGGCCGGCGTAACGATCCGCCCGCCGAAGCGCACGCTGCCATAGACGATCGCGGCGGACAGCAAGGATGCCGGCACCAGCCACATGCAGGTGATCAAGGCATATTCGCGCCGCGCCTGCCTTCCACTCTCGCCGCGGATCATCCGCACGAACCAGAAGGGCTCTACCGCCGCCTTGAGCCCCGTCGATCCGATCGAGGCTAGGGTCGCGAAGAAAATGAAGTGCCCCGTGGCCTTCTCGTCGATCATCACGCCCGGAACGATCCTGATCCCGGTTTCCAGGAAGCGCCATGCGATGCCGATCACCACCCAGCGCGGCACCTGTCGCAGCAAGGCGCTCGCCCAATCACCGAAGGCCCCCTGGAGGCGGGCGATATAGCGATGGCTCACCTGCAGCAGGAACAGGCAGCCGCCGGCAGAACAGAGGAACCAGCACAGCAACACCGTTTCCGCCGACCAGTGCCGGGGAATGAGGTTGAAGAAGCCAAGCAGCGGCATGCCGAGGTTCCAGGGCAGGTAGCGCAGCGAAATGCTGAACATGGCGGACTCCGGCCGTTGTTCGGACACCAGGATGCGCGTTGCCTCCGTCCCGATATATTCGGCCATGCACACGGCGGCAGTCAGCGCCATGAGCCATGGCGACCAGTGGAACCACAGGGAGAAGATCACTCCGCAAAGCCCCGCCGCGATCGCCGCCAGTCCGATGAACCGGCCATAACAGGCGCGATCAGCAAGGGTCTGTGCCGTCACCCCCGATTTGGAAATGCCGCGCAGGGTCACCTGATAGGCTTCGAGCCCGACAAGCTGGACGATGATGGCCGACGCGCTGGCGACCAGCCCGTAAATGCCGAAATCCGTGGGTGTCATCCAGAGCGCAGCGAACACTGTGAAGACGAAGCGACTGCCCAGTGATGCCGATCGCAATCCGAAGCCGGAGAGCGCGCGGAATGACTTCAATGCCATATCGCGTCCGTATCGAGCGGGGCACTGATATGCACCGGGTTGCGCCTGGGCAGCCGGAAGATGTTGCGCAGTTGGTATTTCACGGCGTCACGCACATGCACCCGCAGCGCCCGGCTGTGGAAGACGGCGCCCAGCCCGCCCTGGCTCGCGCGCAGGCCATCCGCCCGCACGGTGACGGCGGAGGACACCACCACGCGATAGCCCAGCGCATGGACGGCCTGGCAGAGCGCGACATCGGCCATGAAGATTTCATAGCTCTCGTCCAGCCCGCCGAGCCGTTCCCAGATGTCACCGCGAACCAGCGTGAAGGAGGACTGGACCCAGTCGACGTCCAGCATCCCCGACAAGGGCCGTTCCAGCAGCGGTTGCAGCACGTCATGATCGGTATAGGCACCGGGCTTCAGGCGCCGCAGCACCTGCTTGACCAGATTGGGGAAGCGCCTGGCCACTTCGACCGGCGTGCCATCGTCATTGCTCTGCAGCGCCGCCATGACGCCGATCCTGCGCTGGCCGTGGAACTCGTTCAGCAGCGTTTCCAGCGCATGGGGCTCGTCCAGCACGATGTCCGGGTTGAGCAGCAGGATGTCCTCGAACGGCCGGGCATTAAGCGCTGCCAGGTTGACCCCGCGCGAATAGCCCAGATTGCGCGGCAGGATGATGAGTTGCGCCGTTTCGGGGAGGCCCGCACGCAGATGCACGCGCTCTGCCTCGTCCGCGCTGTTGTCCACCACCACCACCCGCAGCAGCGGCGCGATGGTTTGCCGGGTCAGGGCCTGCACATTTTCAAGGATGCGATCGGCCTTGAAATAATTGACGATCACGATCGCCAGCCGCCGGGAGGGATCAAGCATGGGCGGCGATCCACTTCCGCAGGCTGGGCGCCATCTGCTGCTCGAATGCCAGCTCCGCGAACTGGAAATCGATCTCGTGGTCGATGTCGATCGCGCTGTCCGCAGGCACCTCCAGCGCATGGATGATCGCGCCGGTCATCGATCCGGACAGGATAGTTTCGGCACGGATGACGTCGATCTGGCCCGTATGCCAATAGACCGGCGGCAGCTTCTGGCGCGGCATATTATAGGCTTCCGCCACGCCATCCAGATCGAGCAGCGACTGCAACCGCCCGTCTTCTTCCCGGCGCCACATCTTGTAAGGCGTCTGGGGCGCAGGCGCGACGGAGCGCACGCAGGAAATGCCGGGCTCATCCTTCATCTTCGCCACCGCCGCGTCGATCCATTCGGGGTGGCGGAACGGCGTCGTCGGGCGCAGCTGCACCACGAATTCGGGAACGGCCTGCTCATGTTCGCCCAGCCATTCCAGCGCATGGCGAAACACGTCGAGGTCGGTCGATCCATCCTGCGCCAGCGCTGCGGGCCGCAGGAAGGGCGTTTCCGCGCCATAATGGCTTGCCGTCTCACGGATGTCGGTGTCGTCGGTGGAACAGAGCGTGCGATCGACCGATGCCGCGCACCGGCCGACGGCCACGGCCCAGGCGATCAGCGGCGCGCCGCCCAGCGGCTTCACATTCTTGCCTGGCAGCCCCTTCGACCCGCCCCGGCCAAGGACCAGGGCAAGCACCTCCCCGCTGTTGACAGCCACGGCCATCGTCAGACCACCGCCGTCATGGAAGCGAGATTGGATCGCCCGCCGAACCATGGCTCCAGCTTGTCGAGCGCAAACCAGAAGCCCGCGCCGCCATCCTTATGGCCCTGCCACACTTCCGGCACGAAGCTCGCCTTCGGGCAGGTGCGTGACAGGATGCGGGCGAGCAACGCGAAATCGACGCTGCCCTCACCGATCTGAAGGCCTTCTCCATCCACGCCCTCCGCATCGACGATGTGGAGATGCGCCGTGACCGGGCCGACCTTTTCGCAAAACTCGGTCATCGACCAGTTGAAATGGTTGCAGGCCAGCTGGGAGTGGGAAATGTCGAGGCACACCCGCATGCGGTTGCGGCGGCAGAAGGACAGGATCTCGTCGGGATCCATGAACAGATTGTGGAAACTCTGGCCGCCGAAATGCCATGGGAAGGGCGGCATGGTCTGCGGAATGATCTCCACGCCCTCCGCATCGATGCGGCTCAGCGCCTCCTCCATCCGGGCATAGAGCGCGGCGCGCTCCGCGACCGGGAAGGCCCGAGCGGTGGAAAAACCGCCCATGGTGGTGATGATGACGGGGCGACCCGAATGGCTGTGCCATTTCTTGAGGGCGCGGGTGAGGTCGACCACCCGCTGCAGTTCGGCGATGGAGCGCTCGCGATAGGCGTCGTCGGGCGAGGCGAGGTCGAGGATATGGTCGCCCTTGAACAGTTCGGGCGAGTGCACCGCGAAATCCACCGGCAGGACGTCGGAAAACCAGTCGCCCAGATCGGCGTCCATATCCTTGTAGGACAGGTGATATTCGAGCAGGTCGAGGTTCGATCGCTCCAGCATCGCGCGATGATCGTGCCAGCGGACCGGCAGGCCCCATGGCCGGTCGAACGCATAGTCGCGCGCCTCGATCGCATCGTCGGCAAGATCGGACGGGAAGAAGGGCGTGCCGGCCTGCACGTCACGGATGGCAACCCGCCCGACCAACTCTGCGCGGCGATTGGGCTGGATCCCCTGCCCCGGACTTTTCACCGCAAGCATGGCGTCGGTGATGACCGTCCCGCGGCGAATGTCCGCCGCTGCATAGAGGCTCTTCGCCAGGATCTCGCGGTTCATCATCTCGCCCTGGGTCATCACGCGCGCCGCGCCCGACCCACGGGATTCCTCGATGGCGCGGATACCTTCGACCATCGCCGCCAGCTCATCGGGCAGCAGCGAGACCTTGTGGTCGTTGCCTTCCATGCCGCGATCCACGGTGAAGTGCTTCTCGATGATGCACGCGCCCATCGCCACAGACGCCAGCGGCACGGTCCAGCCGCGCTCATGCCCGGAATAGCCGATGGGGCAATCGCCGATCTCCGCCAGCCGCTTGATATAATTGAGGTTCACGTCCTTGTAGGGCGCGGGATAAGTGGAATTGCAGTGGAGCAGCGCGAAGGCGGTGCCCGCGCCGCGCAGCAGGGCAACGCTTTCCCGCAGTTCCGCCTCGCTGGCCATGCCGGTGGAACAGATCAGCGGCTTGCCAGTCCGCGCCATGGCTGCAAGCAGGTCATGGTTGGTGATATCGGCAGAGGCGACCTTATAGGCCTGTATCCCATAGCCTTCGAGCAAGCCCAGGCTCACTTCGTCCCAGGGGGTGCACATCGGCTCCATCCCGCGGCTGCGGCTATAGTCGAACAGGTCGAACAGGACATCCGGCGCCAGGTTGAAGCGCGCCAGCAGGTCGAGCGTATATTGCGCGCCCAGATCCTGCGTGGCGTCGTCCGCGCTGCCGCCGCCCCGGTACAGGCTCTTGACGTCGCGCATCTGGAACTTCGCGCAATCCGCGCCCGCATCGGCCGCGAGGTCGATCAGCCGGCGGGCGAGGTCCGGGTCGCCATTATGGTTGTTGCCGATCTCCGCGATGATGAACGTCGGCTGGTCCGGCCCGATCAGGCGGTTGCCGATGGTCAGTTCCTTGCGGCCCGGCAGGGCGATGGCCACCAGCCGGCCATAGCCATCGGTCAGCGGTATCGCGCGCACCTTGTCGGAAAAGCGCGCCATCACCTCTTCGGGCGGCGCATCGACGGACAGGGCCGTGACCTGCGCATTGGCAACGCTGGACGCAGCCCGCTCAAGATCGATTGCGTCCGTCTCCGTGAGCCAGCGGCGGATGTCGCCGTCGGTCAGCATCCCCAGCAGGCGCCCCTGCTCCGAAACAACGCTGACGAAGCCGCTCTTGTTCGCGCTGATCTTCTGGAGCGCCGCGAGCAGAGGATCTTCGCCAAAGACCACGAACCGGCCGATATTATGCTCGATGATCACGTCCACACCCCCAGATCAGGGCAGAAAATCACGAACACCCAGGGCAAAGCCTCTCACTCCGCGCAGAGCAAGGCAGTGCGCGCCCGAATGGGTTCGTAATTTCATGCAACTTCCCGGCGCTCAGGTTCGGACACCAGTTCCTTCACTCGCCCCGTGCCGCCATTTATTGCGCTGCAGCACCTCATGGTTAAAGTGGAGTTGACACCAAAACCGATTAAAGATGATGTCTATATTGGTGGAAACCGGCCGACACTGCCAAAATTCTCTCGGATTACTTGGGATGAAAGCGATGATCTCGGTCCATTTCAGCGACACAAATCATCATGGAGGCCGTCACCCTCAGTCAAATTACACAGATTTTGGCAGTCTCCACGGCGAAGGTAAGCGTTTTTCAAGGCTTTAATGGCATTGGAAGGCCATGGACCTCATCTCCGACTATCATGCCTTCGCAGAAGCAGCCTCGATCTGGATGGGGTCTGACACGCTCGCCCATATCAATGCCGGACTTGCCATCTATGTCGTGACGCAGACGATGCTCAGGACGAGAAGAGCCTCCATAATGGCGTTGCAGGTCGTGATTGCGGCGGAGCTGTGCAACGAAGTGATCGATCGGCTTTATTTCGGCGGCTGGCGCTGGGACGACACGATCAAGGATGTCGTCGTCACCCTCTTCTGGCCGACCGTGCTTTACACGCTCAGCCGCTATCGCCGGCAGCGCTGGGCCATCAATCAGGCAAGGATCGCCGCACTGTTCAAGCAAGCTGTGCCAAGCTCCGGCGATGTGGTGCTGAACGAAGAGGATGGCCGGGTCTATGATCTGCGGGAGGCGCTGGAAAGGCCGCTCCGCCGCGCGCATCGACAAGCGGGCTCGCGTGAAGGGGATATCCAGCCGGGCGTTGCGCTCAATGTGGCAACGCCTTCAGCCCGGCGTCACGGAAGCCGTTAAGGCCCGGCGTGGGCGTCTCCCTGGCTCTTGCCCAGCCAACTCCAATTTCCCCCCGCTCCCCGGACCACCCTTCCCCGTTCACGGACGCGCGCCAATGGCTGCCCGATGCTCAGCGGTCACGACATCCGCGATCGGGACGCCTACCCTGGACAGCGCGGCACTGAGTTCTGCAGGCAAGGAAAACATCCCCCGCCCGGTCTGGGCGATCTGGCGCCGCATGTTCGCCCGCGAGAAATCATGCGTGAACCAGTTGTTCTGGCCATAGGTGAAGAAAACCGACAGACGGTCTGGCCGGCGGACGGCGCGCCGATAGCATGCGTGGCCCCAGGTCGCCCAGCCAGGTTCCTTCCCGCCACGCGAACGAAAGGGCCGGGCCAGCGCCTTGATACCGCTCTCGACCAGGTCCGGCAGGTGCCCGACATGGCTGAGACGCACGTCGAAAAGGATCACGTCCCCCGCCCGGCTGGGCACATGCCATCGCGGCCCCCGATGACTATCATGCCGATGCGAACCCAGCGAGACGGTTAACCCCTCGCCGGGGCCGGCATCCTGCAAATAGACGACCGTGTTGAACACGCGACACTCGGCGGCGGCGAAATAATCGCCCGCAAAATAACCGCCGACACTCTCGCCGGAATCCTTGTGCCACCCCGACAGCATGTTCATGTGCATGTCGCAATGCCCGGTAAAGCAGGCATCCGATCCGATGATCGCCTTGTGCATCCAAGCGATGTCGGGATGCGCCACCAGCCAGGAGATTTCGGGAGCCAGCGCCGCCGCATTGGGCAGCGTGAGCCCCAGCTGGATGCGCTCTCCATGCCGCAACAGGCGATAGCGCAACTGGGCGCGCGCAAAGGCGATCTCAGCGGCGGAAAGCACATGCCTGACAAGCAGCACGCCCCGGTCCCGCAGGGCGGTCCGTGCCTGCATGACGTCGAAAATATCGGCGCCGTTCCAGTCCATGATCGCGAGCGACACATCGTCCTGCATATGATCCTCGTCTGGCGGCTGGCTCCTGCACTTGGTTGGAATGCCCAGAAGCTCGCGCGGTCGCTGGCGGGACATGCCTTCACCCGAAATCTTGCCGCGGCAGACGCAATCAGGCTGCACCTGTTCGATCGAGAATCGATGGGAATGCAACCATTTCCGAGGGTTTAGTGAAAGGCAATATCGGTCCCGCCTGTTACCCTCCCGATGATTTCCGCGCCGAGGCCGCGCGGAAACCCATGTCACGGGCAGAGAAATGGGATCACATCGCATCTTCGGACGCCGTTCGGGCGCTCATTGGCCTCCGGGACTAGGCCTGCACCGCACCTGGGGGGCGTCGAGGCCAATTGCGTCCTTTTTCACGCCACTATGCCGACACCACGCAACCGCACGTGAAGCAGCGTCCTGAATGGCGCGCATGGCCCGCCCTATCATGTTGGGTCAGCCCGACCTTGCGCCCCTTCATCTCGACATGGCGCTCAATGCCGTGGTGCTCGGCGAACTGGCTGCGTCGTGCAGCCTCTGGGTGCCAACCGTGCGCGACCTGATCGCCTCGTCGGAGCGCCTCTGGCCGGGTCGGGAAGTCGCCGCGCTGGGCTATCATCGGCCCGGAGACGGCGGCGGCGGCATCTTTCGCTTCAGTGTCGATCCCCCGGCGGCGGATGGCGGCATCGTCATCGCCCGGCGATCGGGCAAGGGTGGTTGGATACGGCAGATGCGGACGGCCGCGCTGGGTGCCGAAATGTTCGGCCTGGGCGAGGGAGAGGAAGGGGAGCCGGCCCCAGCCGAGGGGCAGGCGCTGCAGGCGCTGCTGGACGGCGCGGCGCAAAATGGCGTGGCGGCCGTCCTTACAGCAGGCAAGCATTATGCCGTCGATCGCGCGCTGTTCATCCGCGCGAGCGGGCTTCACCTCATGGGCAATGGCGCGACGCTCTCCCTGATGACCGACGAGATCAAGGGCAGCGTGCTGTGCGTGTGCAATGCCTCTGACATCCAGATCGAATCGCTGAACATCGATGTCTATGGCCGCTTCCAGAGCGGCCTGACCCTGATCGGCAACACCCAGGAGTTTCCCGAAGTCACCGCGCTTGGCCCGGCGGCGGCAGTCAGCAGCGTCGTGTTGCGCGACATCGCGATCGCCAATGCCGGCTATCATATCAATCGCCGTGAAACCGTGACCCTGGCGGTGCCGCTGGTCGCGCCGCAGGTAGGCGACATCGTGGACGGGATCGACTCCGTCGCCCGGCCGGTGGAAGGCGATATCGTCGCCATTGCGCCGGACGGGCCGCGGTTGACGATCGACTGGCGGGTCAACCGCGTCCAGCCCTTCACGATGCTGACGCTGCGGCGAAACGGCAGCCGCGCGCTGGTGCAGTCGCGAACGTCCGTTCCGATGGAGGAACTGCTTTCCGGCCTCACCTTCGATAGCTGGACGGGCAAGTTCGGCGGCAAGGGCCTTTCGATCCAGCGCGCCTGTTCGCAGATCAGCGTGGAGGGGGTGCGGACGACGGACTGCGATATCGGCTTGTCGCTGGAAGCCCATCCCCCTGCGCCCGACAATGGCATCACGGATATAGACGTCTCCGATCTGGAGATTGTTCGCGCCAATCGCACGGCGATCTGGATTCATTCCTCGGCAGGGCAATCGCCCGAAGCGATGCAGCTGAGGGTCAGCGGCGTCCAGATCGTGGATCCTTGCGGAACCGGTGATCGCATGGGCGTCATCTCGCTGGACCGGGCCGCGCATGTCGTGCTGGAAGACATCGCGATCAGCTTCACCACGCCGCCGGCGCTCGACAACTTCGCCATCATTCGCGGCCTGTTCACCCAGTGCAGCTTTTCCGGCATCCGCTTCGATGGGCCAGCCGAATGCGCCGTCGCCTATGAGCCCCATGCCCGCTGGGGCAACGCGCCGGGCGACTTTCCCTCCAGCCTGGGCGGGAACAGCTGCGAGATCCAGATCCTCAACCCGTCGCTGGTTCCACGCCTGCTGCGCTGGTATGCCGGCGGGCTGAAGCCGGTGCAGTCGAGCTTCCACTTCAGCGGCCCTACCGCCTTTTCCGCCGCCCAGCAGGCGCTGCCGGAGGCCGAACCCTCGATCAGTCTCACCACCAGCATCACAGGGGCATGACGTTGAGCGACGACGGCCTTTCACTGCTCATCTACATTCCGATCATGATCGGCATCTATCTGCTGATGTATTTCCTGATATTGGACAAGATGCAGCGCAACCTGCTGCTTTTCCTCTTCTATGTCGCCAGCTCGATCGCGACATCGGCCGTCTACCTGTCCCACAACAGCGTCTTCATTACCGAGACGGGCCAATATTCCTCGCAGAGCGATTCCTTCCTCGTCTATCTGATGCTCAATGTCATGATGGCGCTCGGCGTCTCCGCAATCTCGCTCGCCATCGCGAAATTCGACGTGGGCAGCACGGCCCCCTGGCAAACGCCACCGAAGGAATATCAGGCGATCATCGCGGCCATGTGCCTCGGCATCGTGCTGGTCGAAGTCGGCAATGTGCTGATTTCGCATCCCAATGGCTTCGACGGCGTGCGCTTCGCCCGCGCCCGCTTCTTCGAGGACATCGCCGTGCTGAAGTTCCTGCCCGGCCTCTTCGGCGTGCTCGCCTTCTTCATCCCCATTGCCGGCACGACGCTCGCGATCGCGGGCGGCACGGCAGCGCTGCGGATCGCCGGAGGGCTCTCGCTCGCGCTCTACTTCGTCTATCTGCGCGGTATCGGACAGGTTTTCCACGGCATGCTGCTGCCCGGAACGATGGTGATCGGCATCTATTATGTGCTGGTCAGCAAGGGGCTGGCGCGGGTGCGCGTGCCGATCAAGACGCTGGCGGTCTGCGGCTTTGCCGTCGTCGTCGCCATCGTGGCCGAGAGTTTCAGCCATCGCGGCATTTCCGAATATCAGGGCGGCGTGGCGGCGGGCATCACCTATCGCATCCTCGTGCTGCAGGGGTCTGCGGCCGCCGAAATCTACAATCAGTGGCTGAACGGCGCGACAATGTCCTTTCACGACCTGATGCACGGGCGCGAATATTGGATCATGCAGACCATGCCCGCATCTGGCTCCGCACAGTTCATGGAGCTTGGCGTCAACCTGCAGGGCGCCATTCCCGGCTCCTTCCTGATCTTCGGCGGACTGATCGGTGGCGCGCTCCTATGCTTCGTCCATGGCATCATGATCGGCCTCGCCAATTATTCGATCCTTAAGGCGCTGCAGAAGGGCGCGTGGCTTGCACTGTTCCCGGCAAGCTATCTCTGGCTCTGGGCGGTGGGTGCCTATAGCCGCGCGTCGCTGGAGGAAATCGTCAAGATCCGTTTGCCCGCGATGATCCTCGTCTACTTTCTGTTGGTGCTGACCAACGGGGTGACGAGCAGCCAGCGTAACTGGCGCCTCACCAGTTGGTCGGGCGTGACCGGAGCCGGCCGCGCGCACCGCCTTCCCTCCTCTTATCGCGAGTCCAGACATGAGGCATGAGCCCACCGCGCCCTTGGCGCTGGTCTTTATCACCAACGGCATATCGGCCACCATGGCACGCGGCGCGTTGGCGCATGATGGCTACCTCCTGTCCCGGACGATATTGGTGAAGCAACGCAAGGTCGATATCGACTGGGCCGGCGAATGCGCCCAAGTGATCGAGTTCACCCGCAAGCCATCGCTCACCCTGCTGGGCCAGGTGAACCAGATCGGTTTCTACGGCCGCCTTTTGCGCGCCATTCATGGCCTATTGAACAGCGGCACGCTGCGCGACATCTACCTGCCCAATATCGACAATCTGGTGAACAACCACATCCTCCAGATGAAGCGGCGCAGACGCCTCCCCGGCGGCCCGCGCCTGTCCGTCATCGCGGAGGGGCTGATGAACTATCAGGACATCACCGACAAGGACCGGGCCGGCTGGCGCTGGAAGATCAAGCCCGCGCTCTCGCGGCTGATGCGCCTGCGCTACGCCAAGCCGTCCGCTCACCTCTCCGGCGCGTTCGAACCGGAGATCGCGCGTGTCTTCGCCTATAGCGACACCGGCCTGATGGCGCCGCCCGACAAAGTCTCCATCATCGCCTATCCGCAGGTGAAACCCATCGCCGCCGCGCGGCCCGACACGGCGCTGGTGGTGATGACCGGCATCGCCCAGTGGATGACGCCGGAAGCCTTCGACGCCTTCAAGTCCGCCTTCGCCCGATGGGTCAACGCGCAGGGTTTTGCCCAGGTGCTGGTGAAGCCCCATCCCCACTATCCCTCAGGCGGGGTGGAGGCCCTGATCGAACGCTCCGCCCCACTGGGTGACCCCCGCCGGCTGGAGGATATGGCGGCGGAAATCCCGGCCCAGACGGTGATCGGCTACTGCACGACCGGGCTCATCACCCTAAAGCTGATCCGCCCGGACCTCGATTTCATCGACTGGGGCAGCGACTATTATTGCGAGCACGCCTATCATGGCGACCGCAGCGTCATCGCGCCCTTGCGCGGTGCAGGGATCAGGCTGGTGGAGATGCGGGCGGAAGCCGCCTGAGCTGACTTGACCGGCCATTGCCCAGAAGAGGGAACGCGTTGCCTTTCTGTGGCCGTGCGCTGACTGCTTTCATCGGCCGGTCCATTGCGGGCTGCCAAGCGCAGTCATGGAAATCGACTGGCCCCGGACATTCGGTTCGGTGCAAAGGCTCTGCAACCCCATCGCCCGCCAACGCAAAAGGGCGAGCCTTCCGGCCCGCCCCCTCGCAAATCAATCCGCCGCGCTGGCTTAGTAAACGCGCGCCTTGGGCTTGATATACTCGGCCTCATCGGTGAGCGTATATTCGTGCACCGGGCGGTAATCGAGCTTGATATCGCCGCCCTTGCCGCCCCAGCCGTCGAACCAGCTGATCGTGTGCTTCATCCAGTTCGCATCGTCGCGGTTCGGGAAGTCCTCGTGCATATGCGCGCCGCGGCTTTCCTTGCGATTATACGCGCCCTCGATCGTGCAGCGTGCCTGGCTGATCAGGTTGTCCAGCTCCAGCGTCTCGATGAGGTCGGTGTTCCAGATGAGCGAACGGTCGGTCACGCCGATGTCGGACATGCCGGCATAGACCGTCTTCATCTTGTCCACGCCTTCGGAGAGCAGCTTGTCGTCGCGGAACACGGCGGCATGCTTCTGCATGGTGTGCTGCATTTCGAGACGAATCTTCGCGGTGGACGTGCCGCCCTTGGCGTTGCGGAAGTGGTCGAGCCGTTCCAGCGCCAGGTCCGCACTGTCCGTCGGCAGCGCCTTGTGGGACGAGCCGGGCTTGACGATCTCGGCAATGCGATGCCCGGTCGCGCGACCGAACACGACAAGATCGATCAGCGAGTTGGAACCAAGGCGGTTCGCGCCATGGACCGACACGCAGGCCGCTTCGCCGACCGCGAACAGGCCGGGGACGACCGCATCCGGGTTCCCGTCCTTCAGGGTCACGACTTCGCCATGATAGTTACAGGGGATGCCGCCCATATTGTAGTGAACGGTCGGCACCACCGGCAGCGGCTGGCGGGTCAGGTCGACATTGGCGAAGACCTTGCCGGTCTCGGTAATGCCGGGCAGGCGCTCCGCCAGCACCTTGGGATCGATATGATCGAGGTGCAGGAAGATATGGTCGCCATTCTTGCCGACGCCGCGACCTTCACGGATTTCCATCGCCATGGAGCGCGACACGACGTCACGCGACGCCAGATCCTTTGCCGACGGTGCATAGCGCTCCATGAAGCGCTCGCCCTCGGAATTGGTCAGGTAGCCGCCCTCGCCGCGTGCGCCCTCGGTGATGAGCACGCCCGCGCCGTAGATGCCGGTCGGATGGAACTGAACGAACTCCATGTCCTGCAGCGGCAGGCCGGCGCGCAGCACCATGCCGCCACCGTCGCCGGTGCAGGTATGTGCCGAGGTCGCGGAGAAATAGCAGCGACCATAGCCACCCGTCGCCAGCACGACGCTGTGCGCGCGGAAGCGGTGGATGGAGCCATCCTCCATGCAGATCGCGATGACGCCGCGGCACTCGCCATTTTCCATGATGAGGTCGATGGCGAAATATTCGACGTAGAAGTCCGCGTCATATTTCAGGCTCTGCTGATAGAGCGCGTGAAGCATGGCGTGGCCGGTACGGTCGGCGGCGGCGCAGGTGCGCTGCACCGGCGGGCCGGCGCCCATATTCTGCATGTGGCCGCCGAAGGGACGCTGGTAGATCGTGCCTTCCGGGTTGCGGCTGAACGGCACGCCGGCATGTTCCAGCTCGTACACAGCGGCCGGCGCCTCACGCACCATATATTCGATCGCGTCCTGGTCGCCGAGCCAGTCGGAGCCCTTGACGGTATCGTACATGTGCCAGGTCCAGTGATCCGGCGTATTGTTGCCCAGCGAGGCGGCGATGCCGCCCTGCGCCGCGACGGTGTGCGAGCGGGTCGGGAACACCTTCGTGATGCAGGCCGTCTTCAGGCCGGTCTCGGCGATCCCCATGGTCGCGCGCAGGCCGGAGCCGCCGGCGCCGACGACCACCGCGTCATAGGTGTGGTCGATGATCTTATATGCATCGGACATCAGGATGCGGCCCCCGTGAATGCGATCTTGGCGATGGCGAAGATGCCGGCGGCCGCGCCGCCGATGGCGTAGAAATTGAGCAGCAGGATCGTGAAGAACTTCAGCCCGTCGTCATGGACATAATCTTCGATCAGCACCTGCAGGCCGAGCTTGAGATGCATGAAGATGCTCACGAGCATCAGCATCATCGGCACCGCGACGAGCGGCTGTGCGATCCAGCCCGTGACCGATGCATAGTCAAGGCCGGGCATCACGAACAGGCTGGCGATCAGCCAGAGGACCAGCAGCAGATTGCCGATCGCCGTGATACGCTGATGAATCCAGTGATGCGTGCCCGTCTTTGCAGAGCCCAGGCCGCGGACGCGACCGATGCCGGTTCCCGTTCCCATTACATGCCCCTTGCGAAAATGCAGGCCCAGATGGCCCCGGTGATGAACAGAGCGAGGATCGGCAGCAGGATCGACCAGCTCTTGTTGACCTTCAGCTCATAACCCGCGCCGATATCCAGCACGAAGTGGCGCAGGCCCGACAGGAGATGCTCGAAAAAGGCCCAGGTCAGGCCGATCATCACGACATAGCCGATCCAGCTGGTCGCGCAGTGCATGAAGAAGGCATAGGCCGCAGGACCGGTCGCGGCGGCCATCAGCCACCAGACCAGACCAAGCGCGCCGACGATGGCCATGCCATCCCCGGTAACGCGGTGGAGAATGGAAATGAGCATGTGCGGGCCCCATTTCCAGATCGTCAAATGTGGCGAAAGTGGCCGGCTAGTTGATCGCGCCATGCGGTCTGAACCCCCCTTGGCATTCCTGAGTCCCGGACGCTTTAGCGCGCACCCCCGTAAGGTGCAAATCCTGTGCGCGATTTGTTTAACGCACGCTTTGCGGGGGCTTTCGATGGGAGAATTGGCCCAGGCATAACAGATGATTAACCAGCTCCGCGTAAAAGGCCTGCAACAAGAAAATCAACTCGGCGGGAGGATGGTCGGGCATGAACCATCAAAGGGAAGATTTGAAAGCCGATGTCACGATGATCCAGCGTCTTTCGGAATTCGATCCGGGCGGTGTCCTGCGTGCCGATGCTGCCGCCATCTTTGCGCTGCTGCCGGACCAGGGCCATACGGTCGCGGCCAGCTTTATGACTTCCTATCTGGCGCATACTCGATTGGGCGAGACGTTGAGCGCCGAAGCGCAAGACAAGCTGCGGGCAGAAACCCATCGCTATCTGCGCGAGAAATTCCTGTCGATCGCATCGGAAGCCTGGGCGGAATCGGGCCGCGCATGCGTACGCCACGCCCGCAAGCACGGCATTTCCGTGCGAACGGTGATCGTCGCCCTTTCGGCGGCGAACGAGGAAGTGAACGACATCATCTGGGACGCAACAGCGCAGGATGAAGCCACGCGGCGCCGTTTACAGCGTGCGTTGCTGCGGATCGCCATGATCGAGGCCGAACTGTTCAGCTCCGTGCTGGCCAGCGATATCGCCGATGAGGAACAGGCCGACCGCCGACGCAAGGGCGAGATGTTCAAGGATCGCATCGTCGGCGAAATGAACAGCGCGACCCAGCTCGGCAGCTCGCTGCGCGAACAGGCGCGCGATGCCTCTGCCGCGACACGGGGCATGCTGGGCAAGGCGTCCGAGGTGGCCGCCGCCGCTGAACAATCCGCACTGGCCATGCGCGAGGCCGCACAGACCTCCGCCGGGCTGATCCGCGCGATCGAGGATGCCCGGACCGAAGTGGAAGGCACGGCCGAGGTCGCGCAGCGCGCCTCCGCCCAGGCCAGCGAGGCGGTGGAGATGTCCTCCACCCTCTCCGATCACGCCCAGTCGATCGAATCGATCCTCAGCCTCATCCGCGACATTGCGGGGCAGACCAACCTGCTTGCCCTCAACGCCACGATCGAGGCCGCGCGCGCAGGCGACGCCGGCCGGGGCTTCGCGGTCGTCGCGCAGGAGGTGAAGACCCTCGCCAACCAGACGGCACGCGCCACCGACGACATCGTCGCCAAGATCGCCGCGATCCAGGCATCGACAAGGCAATCTGTCCTGACCAACCAGCGCATCCGCGACACCGTGGATGAAGTGCAGACATCGGCCGACCGCATCCGCAGGACGATGGACGTGCAGGCCCGGACCGTCACGATGATAACGGCGGCCGTCGACGAGACCGCGCTGGCCGCCGATTCGATGTCGGCGACGATCTTCGCCATCCGCCAGGATACCGAAGTGGTGGCGTCGGAAATCGACGAACTGGAGCGTGGTTTTGTCACGGTCGAGGGCAAGCTCGCGTCGCTGCGGGAGGCATCTGCGGAGTTCAGCCGCAGGGTCGCCTGAGCCACGCCACACCCGCGTTGCTCCCGCAGCCATAGGCCAAAGGCACAGACCGCTTTCGTTCCGGCCACTCCTCCGCTACTCGGGCGGGATGACGACCCATATCCTTTTGACCGGCGCCAGCCGCGGCATCGGCGCGGCCATTGCCGACACCCTGCGCGCGCGCGACGTACAGCTGTTCGCCGCCTCCAGCGGCGACGCTGATCTTTCGAGCCCCGACGGCCCATCCACCCTATGGCAGGCGGCGCTCGACAAGCTCGACGGCCGCATCGACATCCTCATCAACAATGCCGGCGTGTTCGAAGCATCGCCCATCGACGAGCCCGACGATATCTGGGTCGATCAGTGGCGCCGGACCATGACCATCAACCTGGAGGCTTCGGCGGTGCTGTCCCGCGCGGCCATTCTCCATTGGCAGGCGCGCGGCACGGGTGGTCGCATCGTCAATGTCGCCAGCCGCGCCGCCTATCGCGGCGACAGCCCCGCGCACTGGCATTATGCCGCATCGAAGGCCGGCATGGTCGGCATGACCAAGACGATCGCGCGCGGCTATGCCGGGCAGAATATCCTGGCCTTCGCCATCTGCCCCGGCTTCACCATGACCGGCATGGCCACGGACTATCTTGCAAGCCGGGGCGGCGACAAGCTGCTTGCCGACATTCCCCTCGGCCGCGTCGCTGCGCCAGAAGAAATCGCCACGATCGCAACATTCCTGGCGCTCGATGCGCCTCCCTCAATGACTGGCGCCGTCCTTGACGCCAATGGAGCCAGCTATGTCCGCTGAGAGCTGGAAGCTCACCCTGCCCTGCACCCGTGCCGAGGCCGAAGCGCTGGACGGCGACATCGCCGCGCTCGCCATGATGGACAATCCGCCGGTGCTGATGACCAGCGAGACGGAGACCGACAATTCCGACAGCTGGCGCCTCGACGCCTATTTCGAGGGCAAGCCCAACGCGACCACGATCAAGCTGATCCGCACCCTCGTCCCCAGCGCCCGGCAGGTGAAGCCCGAGCTGGAAAAGCTCGATCAGGAAGATTGGGTGACGATGAGCCAGCAAGGGCTGGAACCCGTGACGGCCGGCCGCTTCTACGTACGCAACAGTGCCGCCGATCCCGTGCCCGACGATGTGGTCCCCTTCCTCATCCCCGCCAGCGCCGCCTTCGGCACCGGCCAGCATGAAACCACCAGCGGCTGCCTGCTCATGCTCGACCGGCTCCGCAGCATCGGCGGCCGCTTCGGCAATATCGCCGATGTCGGCACCGGCACCGGACTCCTTGCCTTCGCCGCGATGCACCTGTGGCCCCGCGCCTATCTCACCGCGTCGGACATCGACCCCATTTCCGTCGCCGTCACGGAAGAGAATGCGATCACCAATGACATCCCGCTGGGCATGGGCACGGGCAAGCTGACCCTGTTCGCCGCCGCCGGGGTCGATCATCCCGGCATCGCCAACCGCGCGCCCTATGACCTGCTGATCGCCAACATCCTCGCCGGACCGCTGATCGAACTGGCCCCGTCGCTCTGCGCGATGATAGAGGATGGCGGCACGCTGATCCTTGCCGGGCTGCTCGACGACCAAGCGGAGCGCGTGATCGCGGCCTATCGCAAGCAGGGCATGCGGCTGGCCGACAGGATCGACAATGGACCCTGGCCCACATTGCGCCTGCGCAAGCGCCCGCGCATCGGCTGGAAGCGGCCGCGTCGCTGGGCGGCGGAGGCGGTAGGCGAAGCGCCGGGCTTCGGCAGCTGGTGACGGGCCGGTTCGCGGGGCGCCTGATCCGCATCGTCTGCGGACTGCTCTTCGCACTGTCATTCGCGCTGGCGCTGTGGGCGGTGGCAGTTGTCGAGGGGTCGCTCAGTCCGGCCAATCGCGACTGGCACGCGCCCGCGCAGGGCGGCGTGACGATCCATGTCTATTCCAACGGCGTCCATACCGGCATCGTCTTTCCGATCGCCGGCCCGCTGCACGACTGGCGCGGGCGCTTCCCCGCCAGCGACCTGCGCAATCCCGTCCGATCCGGGCAATGGATTATCATCGGCTGGGGCCAGCGCGACTTCTACCTCAACACACCGACATGGGCCGATGTCAGCATCCCCACGGTGATGCGCGCGGCGATGGGCAGTAACGATACGCTGATCCATGTCGACCATCTGTCGCGGCTCTGGCGCGGCGACGACCTTCGCCCCGTCACGCTCTCCCCCGACCAGTATCGCTCGCTCGCGAATGCCATCGAGGCGGACTTCGCGCCGGGTGCAGCCATTGCCGGCTATGGCGATGACGACGCCTTCTATCCGGCGCGCGGCCGTTACAGCGCGGCGCAGACCTGCAATGAATGGACAGGCGCCAAATTGCGCGCGATCGGCGCACGCATCGGCATCTGGACGCCGTCGGCGTGGAGCGTGATGCGCTGGTTCCCTGCTTCCGGCGGGTGATGCGCACAGGCTGGCCAATCGCCTATCGCAGAAGGTCTTTCCTGCCTTCTACCTCATAGCGGTCACTATCGAAACGCGCGGCACTCAGCCTCTGCGCGGCGGTAGAGAACAGCGTCGCGGGATCGCGCTCGGCGTTTCCATAAGCCATGGCGGTGCCATAGGACGGCACGATCCGAAGCAGATAGCCCTGCCAGAAGATCGGCTCCGCAACGGCGCGCAGCACGGCCTCGACCGATCGCGCCATCATGCCTTCGCCTGCCGATCCGCTGATGAATACCGCGAACCGGCAATCGTCCAAACGTCCGACGATCACATCATCACTGGCATTGCGGGCGAGCGCCGAACCGATCATCCCCAGGCACGCATCGGCGGCGACAGCGCCAAATCGCTTGCGGATCAGGTCCACGTCGTCGATGTCGATCAACAACAGAAGCCCCGAGACAAAGGTGGGGCTTACAAGCATCCGCACAAAGCGCCATTCAAACCCCGCGCGCGTAAACAGGCCGCTCAGCGCGTCGATATCCACGGCGCCGCTCAGCGCCCGGCGGCGATCATGCTCCTGGGTAATATCCTGCTTCGTGCCATAGAGCATCCGCGCCCGCCCACGGTTGCTCCCGACGCTCGCGGTGAGGCGCATCCAGCGGTGCTGCCCATTGGGCCTGGCGATCCGGGCATCCAGCGTGAAGCCCCTGCGGTGCCGAACGGCATAAGCCCGCAGCAACTCCATCGCCTCGCGCGAATCCTCGCAATAACAAGCGACCGCATCGCTGCGCGCCGGCATCACGTCACTGGGCAATCCGAACAGCTCAAAGACGCCTTGCGTCCAATAAAGCGCATTGTCGCGAAGGTCGCATTCCCAGAAACCGATGCCGGGAAGCCCCCGCATCTGGTCGGCATTGGCCGGCGCGATCGAGGGGATACCGCCGCCCGCGTGGGCCAGCGCCATGTCCTGCCCGCCAATGCTCCTGAACATGGCAGGGACAGGCCAGGTGTGTACCAGCGGCCATGTTCCCGTAAGCTGAACTTCGTTGCTGGTCATATCCTGGGTTTTGATCGACTCCCTGCCCGAGCCCACATTAGGCCCAGCCGATTAAGGGCATATTATCGCGCCGATCATATGTATTTTCCAACGAGTATTTTCGGATGCGTAATTAATGCGCGTCAGCGGCAGCGACAATCGCCGCCCATGCCGCCTCGTCGATTACCTCGATCCCCAGCGACGCCGCCTGTTTCAGCTTCGATCCCGCGCCCGGCCCGGCCACGACCAGATCCGTCTTGGCGCTCACCGAGCCCGCGGCCTTGGCGCCAAGCCGCTCGGCCTGCGCCTTCGCCTCGTCGCGGCTCATCGTTTCCAGCTTGCCGGTGAAGACGACGGTCTTGCCGGTCACGCTGCTCGCCTGTGTCTCGACGACATAGGGCGGCGGCGTGACTTCCTTGAGAAGATCGTCCCAAACCTTGATGTTGTGCGGCTCATGGAAGAAATCGGCCAGCGCGTGACCCACCGCCGCGCCGACATTCTCCACGGAGATGCGCTCGGCGATCGCCTTCGCCAGACGGTTCTGGAACTTGCTGTCCGCTTCATCCGGCAGCGGCTGCGTATCGGCGCGCAGGGCGATGATTTCCTCCGCCAGCCCGCGCACCTGCCCCAGCCGCTCGAAGCGCTTGAGCAGATCGCGCGCCGTCACCGCACCGACATGGCGGATGCCAAGGCCAAAGAGCAGCCGCGCCGCATCGGGCTCCCGCTTCGCCTCGATCGCCGCCAGCAGATTGTCGACGGACCTGGCCTGCCAGCCTTCCCGGCCGACCAGATCGTCGCGATAGCGCTTCAGCCGGAAGATGTCCGCCGGCTCGGTGATCCAGCCGAGGTCGAGGAATTCCTGGATCGTCTTCTCGCCCAGCCCCTCGATGTCCAGCGCCGCGCGGCTGACGAAATGCCGCAGCCGCTCGAAGCGTTGCGCCGGGCAGATGAGGCCGCCAGTGCAGCGCACATCCACCTCGCCCTCTTCCCGCACCGCCTCTGACTGGCAGACCGGGCAATGGTCGGGGAAGACATAGGCGTCGCGTGGTTCATCCCGCGTCAGGTTCTCGACCACCTGCGGGATGACATCGCCCGCGCGCTGCACGACCACCCGGTCGCCGGGCCGCACGCCCAGCCGCCCGATCTCGTCGGCATTGTGCAGAGTCACGTTGGACACCACGACACCGCCCACCGTCACCGGCGTCAACCGCCCCACCGGGGTCAGCTTGCCGGTGCGGCCGACCTGGATGTCGATCGCCTCCAGCGTCGTCTGCGCCCGCTCGGCAGGGAATTTATGCGCGATCGCCCAGCGCGGTGCCTTGGCGACAAAGCCGAGCCGCTGCTGCCAGTCGAGCCGATCGACCTTGTAGACCACGCCATCGATGTCGAACGGCAGCTCCGCCCGTACCGCCTCAATGCCGCGATAATGATCTAAAGCTTCTGTTAGCGTGCGAACACGTTGCAACAAATTGGAAACTTCCAAGCCCATTGCCGAAATCATTTGCATGACATCAAACTGGCTGTCCGCCGGAACATGAGAAACTTCCCCCCAGCCGTGAGCGAGAAAATGCAGATGGCGTTCCCTTGTAATTTCGGGATCTAATTGCCTTAAAGATCCAGCAGCTGCATTACGTGGGTTCGCAAATATTTTACCTCCAGATTTCTCTTGCCTAGCATTGAGTTCTTTGAATGCGATTTTACTCATATATACTTCGCCACGCACCTCAAAGACGTCTGGCGGCTCAGAAAGCAAATTTCCGCCCGTTTTTAGTTCGGGCAAAAATCCATCAATTTCTTTGACGTTCGCTGTAACATCTTCTCCCGTAACGCCATCCCCTCGTGTCAGCGCTCGAACGAGTATTCCTTTCTCAAATCGCAGCGAGCAAGAAAGGCCATCTATTTTTGGTTCGGCAGTCAACGTAATTGGCGCGTCATTTGCTAGGTTCAGGAATCGCCGCACCCGCGCGATGAACTCAGCGATGTCCTCATCCGCAAAGCCATTGTCGAGGCTCATCATGCGCACCGCATGGGGCACCTTCTTCAACCCCGATGTCGCCGGCGCACCGACCTGCGCATTAGGGGAATCCGCGCGCACGAGATGCGGGAACGCCTCTTCCAGCGCATTATTCTCGCGCACCAGCGCGTCATAGTCGGCGTCGGCAATCTCCGGCGCGTCCTTGTCATGATAGAGCCGGTTGTGCCGCGCGATCTCCCTCGCGAGGCGCATCAGGCGATTGGCGGCGTCGGCTTCGGTCATCTCGAACAGGCTCATCGCGCGGAGACACCCGTGCCGGCCACCGGTGTCGTCTCGAAATGCTGGGGGAAGCCGGCAATGATCGGCCGCGCCTTGGCGATGGCGGCGCGGACGGCGGGCAGCTTCAGCGACGCGGCATGGCTCTCCCGGCTGTCCCAGACTTCCGTGATCCAGAGCGCGTCGGGATTGGCCGTATCGAGCGCCACGACATAGGCAAGGCAGCCCGGCATGTCGCCGATCGCTTCCTTGAGATAGCCGACCAGCTCATCCCGCTTACCCGGCGCGGCGAGCATCTGCCCGATCAGGCCATAGGCCGGCCTGGCATCCTGCGCAGCTGCGGAAAAAGGCACCGCCGCGCTGGCAAGGCCGGCGGCAGCGAAGCTGAGGATCTCGCGGCGGTCACATGTCATGCTTGCATCCTTTCGGGCGGGCGCCCTGCCCCGGCCCTGACATTCAGAAATGATGCTCCTTCGGCAAGCCGGGGGCAAATGACAAGCGGGTTGTCACACCCCCTCAAGCAACCGATCGGCCTGCGCCCGCGCTTCCGCCGTGATCTCCGCGCCGGAGAGCATGCGGGCGATTTCCTCGCGGCGTTCGTCTTCGCCCAGCCGGCGCACGCCCGTCCGCGTGACGGTGCCGTCATTCGCCTTGGCGATCAGCATATGGGCAAGGCCGCGCGCGGCCACTTGCGGGCTGTGGGTCACGACGAGCAGCTGGTGCCCATGGGCCAGCCGCGCGAGCCGTTCGCCGATGGCCGATGCCACCGCGCCGCCGACGCCCCGGTCGATCTCGTCGAAGATCATCGTGTCCGCCCCGCCTTCCTGCGCGAGCGCGACCTTCAATGCCAGGATGAAGCGTGAAAGCTCGCCGCCCGACGCGATCTTCGCCAGCGGCGCGAAAGGTGCGCCGGGGTTCGTCGAAATCTCGAACTCCACCCGGTCCGCGCCATGGCTGCTCCACTGCGCCTCTGGCAGGGATGTCACGGCGGTACGGAAGCGCGCGGCGTCCAGCTTCAGCGGTGCCAGTTCTCCGGCAACCGCTGCATCGAGCCGTGCCGCTGCCGCGATCCGTGCGGCAGACAGTGCCTCCGCCGCCGCGCGATAGGCCTTTGCCTTCGCCGCGACATCGGCCTCCAACGCCGCAATACCCTCCTCGCCCGCGTCGATCCGGCCCAGCGTCTCGCGCATCTGCGCCATGAGAGCGGCGAGATCGTCGGGCTGCACCTGATGCTTGCGCGCCAGTGCCCGCAGTTCGAACAGCCGGGTTTCGATGTTGTCCAGCCGCGCCGGGTCGAAGCTCAGCGCCTCACGCGCCCCGGCCAGATGATCCTCGGCCTCCCCTGCCTCGATCAGCGCGCGGTCGAAGGCCGCCAGCGCATCGGCCAGCAAGGGATGCTCCGGCGCGATCCGGTCCAGCCGCCGCGCCGCCTGCCGCAGGCGGGCGATGCCGCCGTCAGAACCGTCGATCAGCCCGTCTATCGTGGTCAGGTCTTCGGCCAGCCGCGCGCCGGTCTGCATCGCGGCACGCTCTTCCGCCAGCAGAGCCTCCTCCCCCTCTTCGGGTGAGAATGCGGCCAGTTCGGTGACGGCATGGTCCAGATAGTCGCGGTCGCGCGCCGCAGCGGCAATCTCCGACCGTGCCGTTTCCAGCGCGGTCTCCGCCGTCCGCCACGCATCATGCACCTGCGCGACACTGCGCATGTCGCAGCGCCCGAAGGCATCCAGCAGCGCACGGTGGCCGCGCGGGTTGAGCAGCCCCCGGTCGTCATGCTGGCCATGGATCTCCACCAGCCCCGGCCCTATCTCGCGCAGCAGTGCGGCCGAGCAGGCCTGATCGTTCACGAAGGCGCGGCTGCCACCGTCGGCCTTCACCGTCCGGCGGATGATGAGCGGCTCGCCCGGCTCGATTTCGATGTCGCTTTCCGCAAGCACTGCGCGGACGGGATGGTCGCCGCCCGACAGCTCGAAGGTCGCGGTGACGCTGGCCTGCGCCTCCCCGTGCCGCACGAGACCGCTTTCGGCCCGCGCGCCGAGCGCCAGGCCGAGCGCATCGAGCAGGATCGACTTGCCCGCGCCGGTTTCGCCCGTCAGCACGCCGAGCCCCGGACCGAAAACGAGATCCAGCGCCTCGATCAGCACCACGTTGCGGATGGAAAGCGCCGTCAGCATGATCCACGCCCGCAGCCCGCGGCCCGATGCAGGCCCGCAGGCCCGACCGCGGCATATCGGAATTTCGCCCGCATTTCGGACGGAAAGCGCATGTCTCCCATCGGCCTACGCCGGGGCGACGGAGAAACGGCCCTACGCCTTGGCGCCATGTTCCCGGATCAGCTTGTACGAGCGCTCATACCATTTGGAGCCGGGATAGTTGGCGCCCAGCACGGCGGCGGCCTTCTTTGCCTCCTCGGGCAGGCCGAGCGAGAGATAGCTTTCCACGAGACGTTCAAGCGCTTCGGGGGCGTGGGTCGTCGTCTGGAACTTGTCGATCACCGTGCGGAAGCGAAGCGTCGCCGCCAGCCACTGGCCGCGCCGCTGGTGGAAACGGCCGATCTCCATTTCCTTGCCGGCCAGATGGTCGTTCACCAGGTCCAGCTTCAAACGCGCGTCGGCGGCATAACGGCTTTGGGGATAGCGGCGGATCAGCTCGCCCAGCGCTGACAGGGCGTCCTGCGTGATCTTCTGGTCGCGGGTCACGTCGGCGATCTGCTCATAATAGCAGAGCGAGATCAGATAATAGGCGTAGGGCGCGTCCTTGTTGCCCGGATGGATCGACAGGAAGCGCTGCGCACCCGCGATCGATTCGGTGTAGTCGCGGTTCATGTAATAGCTGAATGCGGCCATGAGCTGCGCACGGCGGGCCCAGGGCGAATAGGGATGCTGGCGTTCCACCTCGTCGAACAGCGCGGCGGCGAGCTTGTATTGCCCGCGATCCAGCCGAAATTTGCCTGCATTATACAGCGTCGACACGTCGCGGGCGACGTAGAGCGTATCGGCCTTGTTCTTGGTGGTGGAGCAGCCCGAAAGCAGCGCCAGGCCAAGCGCGGAGACAAGAACTGGGGCACTGGCCGCACGAGCGATCCGGCCGAGCGGCGACTTGGAGAACATCTGCATGGGGGCGGTCATAGCTCAGCCCAGCGCTGCCGCCAAGCAGCAGTTGAGCCTGTTTCCATCACCTTTTGTTCAGGGGCATTTCCAGCACGGCCCGCGTACCCCCGGCTTCGGCCGGAACCAGCAGAAAGCTGCCTCGCAACTGCTGCGCCAACAGGGTCGCGATGCGCAGGCCAATGCTGTCCGGCCGCTCCTCCAGCCGAAAACCCTCCGGCAGCCCCCGGCCGTTGTCCACGACCTCAAGCGTCAGCACGCCACCCTCGCCGCTGCGCAGCCTGAGCGTGATTCGTCCGCCCGTCTGGTCCGGGAAGCCATGTTCCAGCGCGTTGCTCACCGCCTCCGCCACGATCAGGGCCAGGGGAACGGCGGTATCGGGATGCACCACCACGCCTTCCTCGACATCGGTCTCCACGATGACATCCTCGCGGCCGTTCGACGCCATGATGTCCCGCACCAGATCCTCCACATAGCGGCCGACCCCCAGGGCCTCGCCGCGCGGATCATAGAGCGCCCGGCTGATCCGGCCGATCAGGCCAAGACGACCGGCCGCCTCTTCCAGCACCTTGATCGCTTCCGGGTCCTTGAGCTGCCGCTGCTGCAACGAAATCAGCGATGCCACGACCTGCAGGTTGTTGGACACGCGATGCTGCAACTCCTGGAACAGCAACTCGCGATTTTCGGCGAGTTGCGCGCCGCGTATCCGTTCCAGCGCCAGCTTGTAGTTCGCGCGCTGCATCCAGTGGACCAGAGCGATATCGACGGCGACGACCGTGGTATAAAATGTCAAAGCGACAACAGCGTCGATGCTCACCCCCCATGAGGCCGCTGGTGCGATGAAGAAGTACCAGGACAAGAGGCCGCAAAGTATGGCGGCAAAAATCCCCGCACGAACGCCGAAAAGGAATGACGACAGGATGACGGCCGGAAAGAAGCTGACGAAAGGGTAGCCATTGGGCAGAACAGAGCTGGCGCTGATGCGAATGACCAGAGCAAGCAGGCTCAGCGCAGCAGCAGCCGAATAAGAAAGCCAGGGGCTGCCAACAACCAGCGGCAGGCGTTCGACGAACAGTTCATTTCTTCTCTGCACGCCAAATCCCGTCAAACGATTGAACGAGCGACCATAGAAGATCGTTACTCTTGCGCTACAACATAGATCAAGGTCGTCGGCGCAGGGGCATAAAATCGTTCCGCCAATGTGCCGAAACAGCATCTTGAAGCGTCGCGAGCGCAAGGATCGTCCTGATGCGAGCGACGGGGAGCATGTTGCCGTCTCCCAATGCCGATCACCACCGTGAATGAAAAAGGGCCGCCCGAACATGCCGGGCGGCCCTTCTGTCTCATGCTTGCGGCGCCTGGGATCAATCCTGGGTCAGGAAGTCCGGCAGCGTGCTGGGGCCATCGTCATTGCCGCCTTCGCTGCGCTCACGACGGGGACCGCGATCGCCACGGCCACCGCCACGGCGGTTGCGGTCGCCACGACCTTCGCCATCACGGCGCGGGCCACGGTCGCCGCGGGGTTCACGGGACTCACGTGCAGGACGGGTGTCCTCCAGTTCCTCGCCGGTCTCCTGGTCGACGACGCGCATCGACAGGCGAACCTTGCCGCGCGGATCGATCTCGAGAACCTTGACCTTCACTTCCTGGCCTTCCGACACGACGTCGGTGGGCTTCTCGACGCGCTCGTTGCGCATCTCGGAAACGTGGACGAGGCCATCCTTGCCGCCCATGAAGTTCACGAACGCGCCGAAATCGACGATGTTCACGACCTTGCCGGTATAGACCTTGCCGACTTCCGCTTCCTCGACGATGCCGAGAATCCACTTCTTGGCGGCTTCGATTTGGTTGATGTCGGACGAGCTGATCTTGATCACGCCCTCGTCGTCGATGTCGACCTTCGCGCCGGTCTCGGCCACGATCTCGCGGATCACCTTGCCGCCGGTGCCGATGACGTCACGGATCTTCGTCTTGTCGATCTGGATCGTCTCGATGCGCGGCGCATGGGCCGACAGCTCGGTGCGGGTGTGGTCGAGCGCCTTGGCCATCTCGCCAAGGATGTGCGCGCGGCCTTCCTTCGCCTGGTGAAGCGCGGTGCGCATGATCTCTTCGGTGATACCGGCGATCTTGATGTCCATCTGCATCGTGGTGATGCCTTCGGACGTGCCGGCGACCTTGAAGTCCATGTCGCCCAGATGATCTTCGTCACCCAGGATGTCGGAGAGGACGGCGAAGTCCTTGCCTTCCAGGATCAGGCCCATGGCGATGCCGGAGACGGGGCGCTTCAGGGGCACACCGGCGTCCATCATCGACAGCGAACCGCCGCACACCGTCGCCATCGACGACGAGCCGTTGGACTCGGTGATGTCGGAGAGCACACGGATCGTGTAGGGGAACTCGTCCTTGGTCGGCAGCACGGGGTGCAGCGCACGCCATGCCAGCTTGCCGTGACCGACCTCGCGGCGGCCCGGCGCGCCGAAGCGGCCGACTTCACCGACCGAATAGGGCGGGAAGTTATAGTGCAGCATGAAGCGCTCATAGCTCAGGCCCGTCAGGCCGTCGATCATCTGCTCGGCGTCCTTGGTGCCCAGCGTCGTGGTGCAGATCGACTGCGTCTCGCCGCGCGTGAACAGCGCCGAGCCATGGGTGCGGGGCAGGAAGCCGACGATCGCCTCGATCGGGCGGATCTGCGTGGTCGTGCGGCCGTCGATGCGGCTGCCGTCCTTCAGGATCGCGCCACGGACGATTTCCGCTTCCAGCTTCTTCATCAGCTTCTGGGCGGCCATCTGGTCCTGCGGCGTCGCGTCGGCGAACGCGGCCTTGGCGGCGGCGCGGGCCTCGTTCAGCGCGTTCGAGCGGGCCGACTTGTCGGTCAGCTTGTAGGCGGCGGCGATCTGCTTGCCGACCAGCTTCTTCAGCTTGTCCTTGGCAGCCGACAGGTCAGCCTGCTCGGCCATCGGCCAGGGATCCTTGGCAGCCTTCTCGGCGAGCTTGATGATCGCCTCGACAACCTGGCGGCAGGCGTCATGCGCGAAGCCGACGGCGCCGAGCATGATTTCTTCCGACAGCTCCTTGGCTTCGGATTCGACCATCATCACGGCTTCGTGGGTGGCGGCGACGACCAGGTCGAGTTCACCGGCCTTCGCATCGTCCATCGACGGGTTCAGCAGATACTCGCCATCCTTGTAGCCGACGCGCGCAGCGCCGATCGGGCCCATGAAGGGCACGCCCGAGATGGTGAGCGCTGCCGACGCGGCGATCATCGCCACGATGTCGGCCTCGGTCTCGCCGTCGAACGACAGGACCTGCGCGATCACGTTGATCTCGTTGTAGAAACCTTCGGGGAAGAGCGGACGGACGGGGCGGTCGATCAGGCGGCTGGTCAGCGTTTCCTTTTCGGTCGCGCCGCGCTCACGCTTGAAGAAGCCGCCGGGGATACGGCCGGCAGCCGAGAATTTTTCCTGATAGTGGACGGTCAGCGGGAAGAAATCCTGGCCTTCCTTCACCGACTTGGCGGCGGTCACGGCGCACAGCACCACGGTTTCGCCATAGGTGGCCAGCACCGCGCCGTCAGCCTGACGGGCAACACGACCGGTTTCGAGCGTGAGGGTCTTGCCGCCCAGCTCGATGGAGACTTTCTTGATATCAAACATCTGTATTTTCCTTACGCCCGCCGGGCCCTATTGCCGGGCGGGGCCTTTGGTGGAGCCTTGTCGCTCCTCGATGTGCCCCACAGCCCGTTCGGGCTGAGCCTGTCGAAGCCCCGTCCCTGTCCTTCCTTTCGCGGAAGTGCAGCCCCTCGACAATCTCGGGGCGGACGGAGGTGGCTTTGCCGGGACAGGTTGCCGAATTGCCGCCTGACCCGGAATCAGAAACGGCCCCGCATGGGGGCCGTCCCTTTCGTGAGCTTACTTGCGCAGGCCCAGCTTGGCGATCAGGTCGGCATAGCGAGCCTGATCCTTCTTCTTCAGATAGTCCAGCAGGCTGCGACGCTTGTTGACCAGCATCAGCAGGCCGCGACGGCTGTGGTTATCCTTGTGATGACCTTTGAAGTGCTCGGTCAGGTTCGAAATGCGCTCCGAGAGGATCGCAACCTGGACTTCGGGCGAACCCGTATCGCCTTCGGCGCGGGCATGTTCCTTGATCAGCGCTTCCTTGCGCTCAGCAGTAATCGACATCGGCTTCCTTTCTAAACTAGAGATTAAAGCCGCGCACCACCCGGATTTCCGGGCCACTGGCCTCCACCAGCGCGACGGGCACATCGCCCTCCATCGCCAGTAACAAGCCGGTATGCGGTTTCCCCAGAAGCACGCGCCCCTGGCGGAGCGCCTGTGCATCCTGCGGAGAGACGGGGAGAGCCGGGATGTCGTCCAGCCCCGCCGTCAACGGCAGCATAAGCTGCGCGATGGCGCGCTCCCTAGCAGCATCGCGCAATTTGTCCAGTGAAATCGCGGAATCCAGCGTAAACGGGCCGGCCTTGATCCGTTGCAGCATGGTGACATGCCCTACGGTGCCGAGCGCCAGCGCAATGTCGCGGGCGAGCGAACGGATATAAGTGCCCTTGGAGACATGGGCGATGAGGGTGATGTCATCAATGCTATCGCCGTCATTCCCGCCTGCGTGGGGATGACGCACAAGGAGGGAATGGATCGTGACCGAGCGCAGCTTCATCTCGACCTCCTCGCCAGCACGCGCCCGGTCATAGGCGCGCTGCCCGTCGACCTTGATCGCCGAATAGGCGGGCGGTGCCTGCTCGATGGGACCGGTGAAGCGCGGCAACAGCGCCTCCACCTCCGCCAGCGTGGGGCGATGCGCGCTGGTCGCGACCTCGGCACCTTCCATGTCGAGCGTATCGGTCTGCACGCCAAAGCCGATGGTGAAGGCATAGATCTTGTCGCTGTCCAGCATCCGACCGGCGAGCTTCGTCGCCTCACCGATCGCGATCGGAAGCACGCCCTCGGCCAGCGGATCCAGCGTGCCGCCATGGCCGACCTTCGCCTTCCCTTCGCCCGCATCCCGCAGCGCGCGCTTCACCGCGCTTACCGCCTGGGTGGAACCGAGGCCGCGGGGCTTATCCAGGATGATCCAGCCATGCAGGCTCATGGCTGCCACTCCCCGGACAGGATGGAACACACCACCGTATCGCGGACATGGCCCGTCCAGGTCACGCGCTGCCGGCGCAACACGCCTTCCTTCACCGCGCCCAGCTTCTCCACCGCGCGCAGCGACCGGCTGTTGCGGGCATCGATGCGGAACTCCAGCCGATCGAAACCAGCGGCAAACGCCCGTCCGATCAGCAGCGGCTTGATCCGCCCGTTAAGGCCAGAGCCCCTGACGGCGGGCGTCATATAGGTGCCGCCGATTTCCAGCACGCGGCTCGGCAGGTCGAGGTTGAGGAAACCCGAGATCCCCACCAAGGCGCCATCCGCGAATATCGCGAACGGAAAGCGCCCGGCATCACCGACAATGGCATCGAACGCCGGATCGAAATCCTCGCCGGCGAGACGGACGGGATAGATATCCCACACCGGATCCTCGACCGGACAGATCGCCCGCAACGCCTCACGATGGGGCGCAGCCAGTTGCTCCAAATGCAGGCCCTCGGCCTCGATGGGGGCGATCAGGGCGGCAAGATCGGCGGGCGAGCGCGGCGCATCCGGGACGGGGGAAGTAGCGGGAGAGGTCATATCGCGCCGCCTTATCCCTGCCGCACGATCCTGTCAGCCCGAAAGGCACGCCCAGATGCATTCCGCGACATTCCGCCATCGTGACAATAGGGAACGCGCGTGGCATTGCAGCGCTGTCATAAAGGCACTGCCTCATGCAGAAATAATGTTCGGCCGGCGCAAAGCCCGCCGATTATGCCGGAATGGATGCCCGAATGAAGGACCCTACCATGGCTTCCCCGACCAGAATCGCACTGACCATGCTGGCCCTCGCCGCCCTTTCCACGCACGCCCTTGCCAATGACACACGGGTAACGGTTGCGGACGGCACGATCCAGGGCACGGAGGCCGGGGGCATCGTCGCGTTCAAGGGCATTCCCTTCGCCGCCCCGCCGGTCGGAGAGTTGCGCTGGCGCGCGCCGCAGCCGCCCAAGCGCTGGGCCGGCGTACTCGATGCGAGCCAGTACGCCCATGACTGCATGCAGATCCCCTTTAACGGCGACGCTGCGCCATTGGGCACGGCACCGTCAGAGGATTGCCTGTACGCCAATGTCTGGAAGCCGGCGAACGCCACGGCCAAGCTGCCCGTGCTCGTGTGGATCTACGGCGGCGGCTTCCTTAATGGCGGTGCCTCGCCGCCCACCTATGCCGGCACCGAACTCGCGCGGCAGGGCATATTGGTGTTCAGCTTCAACTACCGCCTCGCCCGCTTCGGGACCTTTGCTCATCCGCAGCTGACAAAGGCCGATGCCGACAAGGGCCAGCTCGCCAATTATGGCTATATGGACCAGCTCGCCGCGCTCAAATGGGTGCAGGCCAATATCGGCGCCTTTGGCGGCGACCCGACAAACGTCACGATCATGGGCGAGAGTGCCGGCGGCATGTCCGTCAACATGCTCGTCACCTCGCCGCTGACGGACGGCCTGTTCTCGCGGGCCGTGATCCTTTCTGGCGGCGATGGCGCTTCGCTTGCCGGGGGCGACCTCAAATCGGCAGAAGCCATCGGCGCAACCTTCGGGGCAACCAAGGGCGTCCCGGCAGATGCCCCGGACGCACTGGCAAAGCTGCGCGCATTGCCGGCCGACACGGTGATGGATGGCCTGAACCTGACGACGCTGTTTCGCCCCCAGCCGGGGCCAAGGACGTTTTCTTCCCCCATCCAGGACGGCAGGCTCGCGGTCGATGCCGAGTCCGCCTATGCCTCGGGCAAGTTTCACCGGGTCCCCATCATCATCGGCGCGACCAGCGACGACATTGGCGGCAAGACCGGCACCATGGTCGCCGGCGCCTACAAGATCGCCGGGCTCACCACCGACCGGGGCGTGCCCACCTATTATTACCGCTTCTCCTATGTCGCGGATTCGGCACGTTCGACAAATACCGCGGGCGCGGCCCATGCCACGGACATTCCCTTCTTCTTCCACACAGAGGCGGCGAAATATGGCGCGGCCACCACGCAGAAGGACCGCGCCGTCGGCCGGATCGCCAGCGCCTATCTGGTGAACTTCGTGAAGACGGGCAATCCCAATGGCACCGGGCTTCCGCTGTGGCCGGCATTCTCCCGCTCGGGCGCGGAAATGCTGGACCTCTCGGGACAGGGCACCGCAACGGTCGGCAAGGATCCATGGGCTGATACGCTGTCGGCGGCGCTGGATCATCAGCCCGCCGCCACGGCCCCTTAACCCCGCCCGGATCGCTCCATGAAGTGTCGGCGGCATAGCGCGACATAGCGATCATTGCCGCCGATCTCGGTTTGCTCTCCATCGCGCAGGCCATGGCCGCTGTCATCGACGCGCAGGTTCATCGTCGCCTTGCGCCCGCAATCGCAGATCGTCTTGATCTCGGTAAGGGTATCGGCCAGCCCCAGGAGATAGGCGCTGCCCTCGAACAGCTCGCCCTGGAAATCGGTCCGCAGGCCATAGCAGAGCACCGGCACGTCCAGCCGGTCGCAGACCGCCGCCAGTTGCAGCACCTGCGCGCGGGTGAGGAACTGCGCCTCGTCCACCAGCACACAGGCGATGGGTGTCTGCGCATGCTCGGCCGCGACGGCCGCAAAAATGTCCGTCGCCTCGTCAAAGGCATTGGCGCCGGCATCCAGCCCGATGCGCGAGGTGATGTGGTTCGCCTGATAGCGATGGTCGATCGCGGCAGTCCACAGCATCGTGTGCATGCCCCGCTCGCGATAGTTGAAACTGGACTGCAGCAGAGTCGTCGATTTCCCCGCATTCATCGAGGAATAATAGAAATACAGCTTGGCCATGTCGAAACCCGATCAGGGGACGCTCGGCGCGACCTGCGCCAGGAAGCGGACCAAAAGGTCGGCGAGCGCGATGCGCCTGTCGGAAAAGCTGTGGTCGGTCGGCCAGATCTGCAGCCGTGTCTGCGGCGCGCTTGATTGCGCGTCGCCCGCGACCTTGCGTGCCATGGTCGCCAGCCCGCGCTCCGCACCGACGATCGCCAGCGGGCGATTGCCATAGGCGATCAGCCGCGCGCCAAGGTCGAACCCCTGGACATTGCCCGTGATCTCGCCCGTCAGCGAGTCATAGCTCGCCCCATTGAGCGGCGGCAGGTCGCCCGCGACCTCCTCATGCCACGCGGCCTTGCCCTGATCGGTCGAGAGCGCGGCGACCGTCTGCGCGGGATCCCATGGATCGATAAGAAACAGCCCCGCCACCGCCCGGTCGTTCGCTGCCGCATAGGCCGCCATGAAACCGCCCATGCTATGCCCGGCCACGACGATGGCTCTGGTGTCGATGCGGTACTTGGTCACATTGGGCGTCGCGTTCAGCCAGCCCAGCGCCTCGACCGCGTCATGCGCGGCGTTGGTGAAGGAGAATGTGCCGGGGCTGCCCCATGATCCGCGATAATGCATGGTCAGCACGTTCCAGCCCGCGCGCCGCGCCGCCTGCGCAAGGTCCAGATTCTGCTCGTTTCCCGGAAAACCGTGGAGCAGCAGCAAGGTCGGATGCGGGCGCCCCCCCGCTGCGGTATACATCACCGCGTTCATCGCGCCGCCCTCGACAGGGATCACGAACGCACTCATCCCGGCCGGATAGGTGGCTTCGGGCCTGGGGTCGGCGATGACGGCAGCGGCGACCGGGATCTCTTTCGCGGTCACGGCAGGAGCGGCAACCGCGCCCGCCAGCAGCGAACCCAACACCGCCGCGCGCATCAAAGCCGGAAAGCCGGGAAACATCGTATCCGTCCGCATAAAACCCCTTTTGTCAGGCATGACGACAGGGTAACGATCCACCCGTGCAAGCGCCAGTGGATTTGGCTGCGGTTGCGCCGGGATCTCGCGGATCTTCGCGCCGGCCTTTCGCGCTTGCCTTCCAATGGCATTTCCGTCATAGGCCCCGCTTCGCTTGCTGGCGGGATGACTCGTCGGCACGCGGAAGACTGCAAAGACGACAGCCGGAGGGGCGTTGCGCATGGGGCGTACGTCAGCGATCGGCCAAGACAGAGGTAAGACCATGGCTCTTTACGAGCATGTGTTCCTTGCGCGCCAGGATCTGGCACAGGCGCAGGTGGACGCGCTGGCGGAAACCGCCACCAAGATCATCGAAGACAATGACGGCAAGGTCACGAAGACCGAGACCTGGGGCCTGCGCAGCCTGGCGTACAAGATCGCCAAGAACCGCAAGGCGCACTATGTGATGCTGAACATCGATGCCCCCGCCGGCGTCGTTGCCGAACTGGAGCGCCAGACCCAGATCAACGAAGACATCATCCGCTACATGACCGTGCGCGTGGACGAGCTGGAAGCCGGCCCGTCGGCCATGATGCGCAAGCAAGAGCGCGATCGTCGCGGTGGCCGTGATGGCGACCGCCCCGAGCGTGGCGAGCGTGGCCCCCGCCGCGACCGCGAAGAAACCGCTGGCGAGTAAGGAGACACCAACATGGCACGCCCATTTTTCCGCCGCCGCAAGAGCTGCCCCTTCGCCGCCAAGGATGCGCCGAAGATCGACTATAAGGACGTTCGTCTGCTGCAGGGCTTCGTGTCCGAGCGTGGCAAGATCGTTCCCAGCCGTATCACCGCCGTCAGCGCCAAGAAGCAGCGCGAACTGGCCCAGGCCATCAAGCGCGCTCGCCATCTCGGCCTGCTGCCCTACATCGTGAAGTGAGGAGATAGCTCTCATGGAAATCATCCTCCTCGAACGCATCGAGAAGCTGGGCGCCATTGGCGACGTCGTAACCGTCAAGGACGGCTACGCCCGCAACTTCCTGCTGCCGAACAAGAAGGCGCTTCGTTCGAACGCCGCCAACAAGAAGGTCTTCGAAGCCAACCGCGCGAAGATCGAGGCTGACAACGCGGCACGCCGTGGCGATGCCGAAGTCGCGTCGAAGGGCGTGGAAGGCCATCAGGTCGTCCTCATCCGCCAGTCGTCCAACGCCGGCCAGCTTTATGGTTCGGTTTCGGTCCGCGACATCGTGGAAGCGCTGCATGCCGATGGCGTCACCGCCGTCAGCAAGGCGATGATCGTGCTCGAAAAGCCGATCAAGACGCTGGGCCTGTTCGACGTGAAGGTTTCGCTGCACCCTGAGGTGTCGGTGAACATTCAGGTGAACGTCGCCCGCTCGCCGGAAGAAGCTGAGCTTCAGAAGGACGGCGTGGACGTGATGGCCGACCTGTTCGAAAAGGACGAAGCCGGCTTCACCGAAGAGTACGATCCCAATGCCGAACCCGGCGAGATCGCGGTCGACGCGCCGGTGGACGAGGCCGAAGAGGCCTGATCGCTACCGGATCGAAACAGAAAAAGGGCCGCCCGGCATCTGCAGGGCGGCCCTTTTTCTTTGCCTGGAGTATTCGGAAACAGGCGGAGAAATCAAAGCTCCCGGATTGCCGGGGAGCGGTGAAAGCCCCGACCAGGCCGCCACCGCTCCGAAATTCAATGCCCGAACAGATCGCGATATTGCCGGGGCTGTGAGCGCAGATACTGGTTCGGCGCCTTCACCTGCGCGCCCAGATGCGCGGCCGCGTGCCATGGCCAGCGCGGATCGTAGAGGATGGTGCGAGCCAGCGCGACGAAATCGGCGTCGCCCGTGCCGATAATGGCCTCGGCCTGCTCATAGTCGGTGATAAGGCCCACCGCGATCACCGGCAGGCTCGTCGCCTGCTTGACGGCGCGGGCCAGCGGCACCTGATAGCTCGGCCCGACCGGAATCTGCTGCTCGGGATGGAGCCCGCCGCTCGACACATGGATGGCGCTGCATCCGCGCGCCTCCAGCGCCTGCGCGAAGGCCACCGTCTGTTCGATGTCCCAGCCGCCCTCGACCCAGTCGGTGCCCGATACCCGCATCGTCACCGGACGGTCCGCCGGAAAGACCGCACGCACCGCATCGAAAACCTCCAGCGGAAAGCGCATGCGGTTTTCCAGGCTGCCGCCATAATCATCCTCGCGCCGGTTGGAGAGCGGGGAGAGGAACTGGTGGAGCAGGTAGCCATGAGCGCCGTGCAGTTGGATGGCGTCGATCCCCAGCCGGGCGGCGCGCTGCGCGGCCTGCACGAAGCCTTCGCGCACGCGCGCGAGCCCGGCCGCATCGAGCGCGACGGGCGCGTTCTGCCCGGCGGAAAAAGCCACGGCGGAGGGCGCTACGGTCTGCCATCCCAAAGGATCGTTCGGGGCGATCTGCGCGCCCCCCTTCCACGGCACCTGCGTCGATGCCTTGCGCCCGGCATGGCCAAGCTGGATCGCGATCGGCATGTCCGACCAGCGGCGGATGCTCTCCAGCGTCCGCGCCATCGCCGCCTCCGTCGCGTCATTATACAGGCCGACATCGGCATGGCTGATGCGCCCTTCCGGCACGACCGCCGTCGCCTCTATGGTCAGCAGCGCCGCGCCAGACAGCGCCAGATGGCCAAGATGCATCTGGTGCCAGTCGTTCATGCAGCCATCGACCGCTGAATATTGGCACATCGGCGCGATGATGATGCGGTTGGCGAGCGAGATGTCGCCCAGCGCATAGGGTTCGAAAAGCTTGGGTCCGGGCACGTATGATCTCCCTGAGACGCTAAAGAGCGACAAGGCTTTGAGGATAGGCGCCTTAAGTGGTCAGGCGCGGGTCATGCTTCAACCCATGCCTGTGTATAGGGCCCACATCGCACTCTTCCTGTCGCTCCAGACGGAGCCTGAAGGGCTCAATAAGCCCCTGCCCTCGCCGCCAACGGCCCGACCTTGGCGGTCCGCCGGCGCAACCAGCCTAGCAGCGGACGTTCAACGATGAAATGCATCACCACGCCGCCCAGCACGCCAGCCGCACCAAGCACGAGGAAGGAGGACAGGATCAGCCACGTCTCGCCTCCAGGTCGGCCAGATGCCATGCCGAGCCGACTCCAGAGCTGCCAGGCCACGGCGATGCCCAGAAACTGGAACAGGTAGATGCTGTAGGATGCCGCACCCAGTGTCTTGAACATGGCGGGCACGCGCATCCCCCGCTTCCCTTCCCAGCCAGCAAGGCCGCAGATCAGCAGCGCGGAAGGCACGCCATTGATGATGCGGGCAAGATTGCCATAGCCATCGAGCAAGCCAAGGCTTTCGGCGGTGCCGGACATCAGCAAGAGCAGCGCGCCGGCGCCAACCATCAGCCGAGGCGCCCCCACCCAGCCCCGCGCGAGCGCGAGCGCGGCGCCCATGCCGAACAGGAACTCCAGATTATAGAGGCTGGAGAAGCGCGGCGGCACGCTCTGCGGCGTCATGCCGACAAGCGAAAGCGATATCCAGGCCAGCCACAGCCCCAGCGCCGCCATGCCAACGCGTCGGTTGAAGATCAGCGCGGCGAACAACAGGTAGAAGAGCAGTTCGTGCTGCAACGTCCACGCGACGCCCAGCAGAGGCTCGCTCCATGTGGGCAGCAGGCTGGCGGACCAGAGCAGCCACGCTGCCGCAGGCACGCCATTGCCGCCGGCCAACAGGCTGAGCGCAGTCAGCCCGAGCGCGATCCAGTAGATCGGCATGAGCCGTAGAAAGCGCTGCCGCAGATAATGGCCAAGTCGCTGCGGCCGGCCGATGTCGTCGTTGTGGACATGCAGGATGATGAAGCCGCTCAGCACGAAGAACAGGTCGACCCCGGCATGCCCCGGCTGGAACAGCGCCATCAGGAAGGGCGCGCCATAGGTCTGATCCAGATGCCGCGCGACATGGTAGAGCACCACCGCGACCGCAGCGACGCCCCGCAATGCCTCTATGCCGGCCAGTCTCTGCCTGTATCCCTGCCCGTGCGCTGCATCCATGTCAGCGCGATAGCATGGCGATCCCTAAGCAATTGCTTCCAACCGACGGCACTGTGCGCGCCCCTCAAAGATGCATGAAGTCGCGCTTGTATTGCACCATATGCGCGCCGCCATCCACATAGATGGTCTGCCCGGTCACGGCGCTGGCCCCAGCCAGATACAACACCGCCTCGGCAATCTGCTCCGGTTCGGGAAGGCGATCCAGCGGCATCACGCCGGCCAGCGCCTCCATCTGCGCATCGGAATAGTCGCCGGTCCTGATGGTCAGCCCCGGCGCCACCGCATTGACCCGGACATGCGGCGCCAGCGTCGCTGCAGACAGGCGGGTAAGCCCGGCAAGCGCCAGCTTGGACAGGGTATAGGCGAGCTGATCGCCATGCGGATGGTCGATCCGCTGATCGAGGATGTTGATGATGCACCGGTCGCCATGGCCGGCCGGCACGGTCGCGAACGCCTTGGTCAGCAGCGTTGGCGCGGCGCAGTTGACGGCATAATGCTGCATCAGCGCGTCAGCCGTGACGCTGGAAAGATCGTCTTGGCCGAAGATCGCGGCGCTGTTCACCAGCAGGTCCGGCGGACGGCCAAAGGCCGCGGCGGTCCGCACGACCAGCTCTTCCGCCGCTTCGGGATCGGCAAAATCGGCGACGAAGCCCTCCCATTCGGTGCCGTTGTGCTCCAGCGCCAAAGCCAGCGCGGAAGACAGGCCGACTTCGTGGCTGCCGTGGATCGCGAGCGCAAACCCCGCCTCCGCCAGCGCCGTCGCGATCACCGCCCCCAGCCGCCGATGCCCGCCCGTTATCAGCGCAAGGCGCGACCGCGCGATCGGACGCGCGCCCAGCGCTGCCCCCGTATCTTCTGCCGGTCTGGACAATGGCCGAAAGGCATTCCCGCCCCCGTCAATGCCCTCGCTCGGATTGTCACCCACCCACGACTCCTTATCCCCCGATCAGGTTGAGCACTTCCTTACGGCTTTTCTCGTCCTCGCGGAACACGCCCATCATGCGGCTGGTCTTCATCGTGACGGCCGGCGTGCGGACGCCGCGCCCGGTCATGCAGCCATGCGTCGCCTCGATCACGACGGCGACGCCCAGCGGCTTCAGATGCTCCCAGATGCAGTCGGCCACCTCGGCGGTCAGCCGCTCCTGCACCTGCAACCGCCGCGCAAAGGCATGAAGCACGCGCGCCAGCTTGGAAATGCCGACCACATAGTCACCGGGCAGATAGGCGATATGCGCCTTGCCGATGATCGGCGCCATGTGATGCTCGCAATGCGACTGGAACGGGATGTCCTTCAGCAGCACGATCTCGTCATAGCCGCCCACCTCGTGGAAGATGCGCGAGAGATGATAAGCGGGATCCTCCGCATAACCCTGGCAATATTCCTTCCACGCCCGCGCCACGCGCTTGGGCGTATCGAGCAGCCCCTCCCGCTCTGGATCGTCACCGGCCCAGCGGATGAGCGTGCAGATGGCTTCCGCCACATTGTCGGGCACCGGCAGCTTGGGCTGCGGCGACACCAGGTCTCCATCCTCCGGGCTCATCGTCAAGCTTCTGTCCTTTCGCGTCTCGCGGCGGCTCATATGGCCATTTCGCCTTCGGATTGCCAGCCCCGCTGGACAGACATCCCACATGATGTCAATTTCAGATCATGCGACGAACCGCCATGACCGACGTAAAAACAATGGCTTATTCCAACGTCATTTTCCACGTATCGCGGTTACGATCCCTGTCCGGGCAAAGGCTGGGCAATGGCGTAGAAATCCATGCGTCCTGAACGGATTGGCGCCATCCTGCTTGCTGCCGGCGGTTCCTCGCGCTTCGGCGACGAAGACAAGCTGCTCGCGGACTATAAGGGCAAGCCGCTGATCGCCCATGCGCTCGAGCATGTCGCATCGCTGCCCTTCGCCCATATGGTCGCGGTCGCCCGCCCGGCCGAGGATGCCCCGGTGATCCACCGCAAGCTCGACCGGCGCGGCTACGAGATCGTCATCAATGATGATCCCGCGTCGGACCTGTCGGTCAGCATCGGCCTTGCGCTTGCCCGGATCGAGGAGATCGCCGCGATCCGCAAGGTCAAGGGCGTGCTGCTCTGCCTGGCGGACATGCCGGATTGCAACCCGACGCATCTCAACCATCTGTGCCTTGCCGCGGAAGACATCCGATCGGTCGTCGCCAGCACAGATGGTTTCGGACCGCTCCTGCCCGCCTTCATCGGCAGGAAGCATTTCGGCGAACTCACGAGCCTGCGCGGCGATCAAGGGCCGCGTGCGCTTATGACCCGCGGCATCCTGATCGAGGCGAGCAACGCCGTCCTGCGGGACGTCGATACCCAGGATGATCTCATGCGGCCGCTATTTGCTCTTGGCGACAAACCGGAAGTCCACGGCGACGCTGGGTGACAGCTCCGCCGCACTCTCGCCCGTGCCTACGCCGAAGCGTGTGCGGGTGATGGTCGCCTTGCCCGACACGGTGCGCGTGTCGCCGGTTCCCGCCAGGGTAAAGCGGATCGTCTGCGGCGCGCTGACGCCCTTCAACGACAACGTGCCGCGCGCCACATAGCCTGCGCCGGTCCGTTCCGCACCCTTCGCCGTGAACACCGCCCTGGGATGGGCCGCAACCCCGAAGAAATCGTCACCGGACAACATGCCGTCCTGCGTCGCATCGCCGACACTGGCGCTCGCCAGGTCGATCTCGACACGGATGTCGGCGGTCTCTGCATGCTCGGGGTCCATGGCAATCTTCGCGGTCCAGCGCGAGAAGCTGCCATTGATCGTTTCCGCGCCATTGCCCACGCCAAAGCCAAGACGGCCACCGGGCTGCACGGACCAGACCGGCGGCGGCCCGAGCTTCTCCTGCTCCACCGACGCAGCCGCATTGGCTACTGCCGCATTCCCATCTGTGGCATCGGCAGCATTGGCAGGCAGAATCGCAGCGGCATCATTGCCGTCCGTTTCATTGCCCTCTGCGGTAGAAACATTCGTGCCGGCCTCCGGCGATGCGGCAGCAACATCAGGCGCACCCTTGCCGATCACCGCCTTGCCCAGCGCCATGCCGATGGGGATCAGCGCAATGAAGCCCAGCATCGCCGCGAGCGAACGGCCCGGCACCATCCGGTAAATCAGCCCGTCGCGCATCAGCAGATGGTGGCGCAGCGCCCCCGCGACATGCAGGACGAACAGCGCCAGTCCGATCCACACGATCAAGCTATGACCGCCCTCGAACAGTTCATGCGCGGATTGCGGGACAGGTAGATGCGGCAACGGCACGGTGCCGAAGAGAAGCGTCGGCACCTTGATCTTCGCCGTCGAGACCAAAGCCCAGCCCGTGAGGGGACCGCCCAGCATGAAGACATACAGGCCCAGATGGACCAGCTTTGCCAGCAGGCCGGTCAATCCGCCCTCCTGCGCAGGCGGGCGCGGTTTCCACCAGCGAACGGCAATCCGCAGCAGCGTCAGCACAAGGATGGTGATGCCGATCGACTTGTGCAGCTGGAAGGCTGCAAAGCCGGCATGGCCCTTTACCTCGCCCATCCCCCAGCCAAGCGAAATCTGGAAGAACAGCAAGGCGGCGAGAAGCCAATGCAGGATGATCGCGGTCAGGCTGTAACGCGTGGGAGTCATGAGCGGTCCTTGCTGCAGATGTTGCCGGAACGCTATCGAACAAGCGCCGATGTGGCTAGACCGGCGCTCGGAAACAGACTGTTGCGATTGTCCGCAAAAGCTGCCCGCAAAGGCTGCCTGCAAAAAAATTTCGCCCCACCTGCCGCTACGGCATTGCTTGACGTTAACGGAAAGCGCCTCTCATCCATCGGCGCACCCTCTTGCGCAATCCTCCCTACAGCGCACATTGCTGCGACAAATAAGCTCCAGAGCGGCGAGTCACCGCAGGAGAGGGATGATAATGGACGCATATATCTACGACGCCGCACGCACCCCGCGCGGCAAGGGCAAGGCGGACGGTGCGCTGCATGAAGTGACGCCGATCCAGCTGGCGACGCAGATCCTGCAGGCTGTGCGGAACCGCACCGGCATCGACACCGCCGATGTCGACGACGTGATCCTGGGCTGCGTGACGCCCGTGGGCGAACAGGGCGCGGACATCGCCCGCGCCGCCGTGCTCAACGCCGATTATGCCGAGACGACCGGCGGCGTCCAGATCAACCGCTTCTGCGCATCGGGGCTGGAAGCGGTGAACATGGCCGCTGCCAAGGTGATCGCGGGCGAGGCAGACTTCGTCATCGGCGGCGGCGTGGAAGCCATGAGCCGCGTGCCCATGGCTTCGGACGGCGGCGCCTGGGCGATGGACCCGGCCGTCGCCTTCAAGACCTATTTCGCGCCGCAGGGCATCAGCGCGGACCTGATCGCGACCAAGTTTGGCTATTCCCGTAACGATGTGGATGCCTATGCGGTCGAGAGCCAGAGGCGCGCGAAAAAGGCATGGGACGAACGCCGCTTCTCGCGCTCGGTGGTGCCGGTGCATGACGTGATCGGCCAGATCCTGCTCGACCATGACGAGCATATGCGCCCCGATGCCGACATGCAGTCGCTTGGCGCATTGAAGGCCAGCTTCCAGGCACTGGGCGAGGAGATGCCCGGCTTCGATGCGATCGCGCTGCTCAAATATCCCGAGGTCGAGAAGATCAACCATGTCCACCACGCCGGCAACAGCTCCGGCATCGTCGATGGCGCCGCGGCCGTGCTGGTCGGCAGCAAGGCGATCGGCGAGAAATATGGCCTGAAGCCCCGCGCCCGCATCCGCGCCATGGCCTCCATCGGGTCCGAGCCGATGATCATGCTCACCGGCCCCGAAAGCGTCGCGCAGAAGCTGCTGCGCCGTTCAGGCATGGACAAGGGCGACATCGACCTGTGGGAACTGAATGAAGCCTTCGCCAGCGTGGTGCTGCGCTACATCGACGCCATGGGCCTAGACCCCGCCAACATCAATGTGAACGGCGGCGCGATCGCCATGGGCCATCCGCTGGGCGCGACCGGCGCCATGGTGCTGGGCACGGCGCTCGACGAACTGGAGCGATCGGGCAAGGGCACCGCGCTCGTCAACCTGTGCGTCGGCGCGGGCATGGGCACCGGCACGATCATCGAGCGGGTGTAGCGCGCCCAACAGCGCCGCTCCCCCTCCTCTCTCGCGAAGGATTTCCCTCATGAACACCATCCGCTTCGACATTGACGCAGACGGCATCGCCACGCTGACCATCGACGTTCCCGACCAGACGATGAACGTCATCGGCCCGGACCTCATCACCGACCTTGGCGCATCCATCGACCGGATCGCCGGGGAACCCGAGATCAAGGGCGCGGTCATCTGTTCCGGCAAGGACAACGGCTTCATGGCCGGCATGGACCTGAAGCAAATGGGCGGCATCCTCGCCGCCGCCAGTCGGGACAAGGCGGATATGGGCGCGGTGTTCGACACCGTATTCATGCTGAACGCGCTGTTCCGGCGGCTCGAAACGTGCGGCAAGCCGGTGGCCTGCGCTATCGAGGGAACATGCGTGGGCGGCGGCTTCGAACTGGCGCTCGCCTGCCATTATCGGGTCGTCGCGGACAATCCCAAGGTGCAGCTCGGCCTGCCCGAAATCCTCGTCGGCCTGTTTCCCGGCGGCGGCGGATCGCAGCGCCTGCCCCGGATGATCGGCGTGCAGACCGCGCTCATCTACATGCTGCAGGGCAAGATGTTCCGCCCCGCAGAAGCCGCGATGCTCAAGGTGGTGGACGCGCTCGTCCCGGCGGGTACCAGCGTCGCCGCCGCGAAGCAGTGGCTTCTCGCCAATCCCGCCGCCAGCGTAAAACCATGGGACCAGAAGGGCTTCAAGTTCCCCGGCGGTGCGGGCGGCTTCAATCCCAATTTCGTCCAGACCTTCGTCGGCGCGACCGCGATGACCGCGAAGGAAACGCAGCGGAACATGAACGCGCCGATCGCGCTGCTCTCCGCCGTCTATGAAGGCGCGATGCTGCCCTTCGACCGGGCGATCCGGGTGGAAAGCAAATATTTCGCCAAGGTCGTGGCCGATCCACAGGCCGGCAACATGGTCCGCACCCTCTTCGTCAACAAGCAGGCCGCCGAGCGCGGCGCGCGGCGCCCCAAGGACGAACCAAAGGCCCCCACGACAAAGCTCGCCATGCTGGGCGCCGGCATGATGGGCGCAGGCATCGCCACCGTTTCCGCACAGGCCGGCATCGACGTCATTCTGCTCGACCGCGATCAGGAGGCAGCCGACAAGGGCAAGAGCCATGCCGTTTCCGTCGTGCAGAAGCGCATCGGCAAGGGCGTGACGCCCGAGCAAGCCGAGGCGACCCTCGCGCGCATCACTGCCACCGCCGATTTCGCGTTGCTCAAAGGCTGCGACTTCGTGATCGAGGCGGTGTTCGAGGATGTCGGCATCAAGGCCGAGGTCACGAAGAAGGTCGAGGCGGTGCTGGGCGCAGACACGATCTTCGGCTCCAACACCTCCACCCTGCCCATCTCCATGCTGGCAAGGGCATGGAGCAGGCCGGAGAATTTCATCGGCGTGCATTTCTTCTCGCCGGTGGAAAAGATGCCGCTGGTCGAGATCATCGTCGGCGAAAGGACCGGCCCGGCCGCGATCGCCAAGGCGCTCGACTATGTCGCGCAGATCAGGAAAACGCCCATCGTCGTCAATGATTCGCGGGGGTTCTATACGTCCCGCTGCTTCGGCACCTATGTCCAGGAAGGCACGGAGTTGCTGGCCGAGGGGGTCAATCCCGCGCTGATCGAGAATGTCGGCAAGCAACTAGGCATGCCCGTCGGCCCGCTTGCCGTGTCGGACGAGGTTTCGATCGAGCTTGGCCACAAGATCGTGACCGCCGCCAAGAAGGTACTGGGCGACGCCTACAAGCCGCAGAAATCGGACGATGTCGCCGCCAGGATGGTGGAACTCGGCCGCCTGGGCCGCAAGAATGCCAAAGGCTATTATGACTATCCCGAAGGCGGCAAGAAATCGCTCTGGCCCGGCCTTGGCGACCTTTTCCCGCGGGCCGCCGTGCAGCCCGATGCGGCGTCGGTGCGCGAGCGGCTGCTCTACCGCCAGTTGGTGGAATGCGCCCGCTGCTTCGAGGAAGGCGTACTGGAAACGCCGGAGGACGGCGACATCGGCGCGATCTTCGGCTGGGGCTTTGCGCCCTACACCGGGGGGCCTTTCAGCCATATGGACACGCTGGGCATCGCAAAGGTCGTGGAGGTGCTGGATCGCCTGACCGCAAGCCATGGCGATCGCTTCGCGCCAACACAGAAACTGCGTAGCATGGCGGCTGAGGGCACAGGTTTCTATCGCAAGGCAGATACCCGCAAGGCCGCGTAACCTCATGATATCAGGCCGGATGGGTGCGTATCGGGCACCCATCCTTTATCTCAGCATTGAACTGTCGGGTAATTGTTCGTGGTCGCTGAAAATCTTCGCCACTCCATCGATATCGCCAACATATACAGCGCGGCCCCACGCCCTGTAAAATGCGCCATGCGCCAGCGAAGACGGCCGAACGAGCCGTTGCGCTGCGGGCGATTGTCGATTTCAGTAAAATAAATGATGGTAGCGGAGGAGGGACTTGAACCCCCGACACGCGGATTATGATTCCGCTGCTCTAACCAGCTGAGCTACTCCGCCCCGATCGTGAAAGCGCGATTTCGCGCCGCCATTTTCTGAAGCTCGCCGGCCGTTGTGCGACGTGGCGAGCGGGCGCTATACTCAGGGTTTCGAAAGTGGTCAACGCCCTTTTGGCAGCTTTTCATCATGGCCCCGGCGATGGGAATGCATCCCCCTTGCAATGCCGGGCAAAGCCCGCCAAGCAGCCGCAAGGGAGCAGGAAATTGGCGGAGGCAAAAGTCTGATGGGCAGCTATGATGTTCTGATCGTGGGCGCAGGCCATGCCGGCGCGCAGGCGGCGATCGCGCTGCGACAGGCGGGCTTTACCGGCACCGTCGGCATGATCGGCGATGAGCATGAACCGCCCTATGAGCGCCCGCCCCTGTCCAAGGAATATTTCGCGGGGGAAAAGACCTTCGAGCGGATTCTCATCCGGCCCGCCACCTTCTGGGGCGAGCGTGACATCGACCTGCGCCTTGGCGAGCGGGTGCGGAGCGTCGATCCTGCCGCGAAGACCGTGACGCTGACAGACGATCGCGAGATCGGCTATGGATCGCTGATCTGGGCGACCGGCGGCAGTCCCCGGATGCTCTCCTGCCCCGGCGCGGACGCCAGCGGCATTCACGCCGTGCGCCGCCGGACGGATGTCGACGCGATGATCGCCGCCCTGCCCGATGTCGAGCATGTCGCCATCGTGGGTGGCGGGTATATCGGCCTGGAAGCGGCTGCGGTGCTGACCAAGCTCGGCCGCAAGGTGACGCTGCTGGAGGCTCTGGACCGCGTGCTGGCCCGCGTCGCCGGCGAAGAGCTGTCGCGCTTCTATGAGGCCGATCATCGCGCCCATGGCGTGGACCTGCGCACCGGCGCCATGGTGGAAGCCATCGAAACCAAGGACGGCCGCGCGACCGGCGTGCTGCTGGCCGATGGCACCCGCATCCCCGCGGACATGATCATCGTGGGCATCGGCATCATCCCGGAAACCGGCCCGCTGATCGCAGCTGGCGCGACTGGCGGCAATGGCGTGGACGTGGACGGCTTCTGCCGCACCAGCCTGCCCGACATCTATGCCGTGGGCGACTGCGCGTCGCATGTGAACAGCTATGCCGGCGGCATGCAGATCCGGCTGGAATCAGTGCAGAATGCGAACGATCAGGCGAAGGTCGCCGTCCAGCATATCCTGGGCGAAGCCAAGCCCTATGATGCGGTGCCGTGGTTCTGGTCCAACCAATATGATCTGAAGCTGCAGACGGTGGGCATTTCCACCGGGCATGACACGACCATCCTGCGCGGTGACCCGGCGAAGCGCAGCTTTTCGGTGTTGTACCTGAAAGGCGGCAAGCTGATCGCGATCGACGCGGTCAATGCGGTGAAGGATTATGTGCAGGCACGCGCGCACATCCTTTCCGGCGCGGTGCTGGATCAGGCACAGCTGGCGGATGCATCGCGGCCGCTGAAGGAAGTCGACCTGGCCTGACGGCGGGACAATCTCCGCTGATTTTCCGTCGCCGGTCTGAGGAACAGTGCCCAAAGCCGATCCACTCGGGTCGGAACATGCCCCCGGCGGGCCGCCATTCAGCCAACATGGCGATGGAATGATGTCGATCGGCCCTATGCCCGGCCATGAAACGTCATGGCGCGGATCGGCGTCCATGGTCCGCCGGCATATCGCCATGCCGCCAGCCCCGTGATCGCAAATGGCCGCGGCCTGATCTCGCCCTCCAGCCGGGCCTTCAAGGCGCGTGCTTCGGCTGCTGGCACCTTGTTCTGGATGGTAACATGGAGGCGCGGCGTCGCCTGGTCCTGCGGGATCAACATGCCGGCAAAGGCTTCCGCCAGTTCCTCCCGCATCGCCATCAGGGCCGGGCTTTCGATCCGCAAGGCGACGCCCCCGCCAAGATCGAGCAGCCCGATCAATCGCGCGGGCGGCGGCGGGCCGGCACAGAGGGCAGCGAGCCGCCGCAGCAATTCCGCCTCTGCTGAAGGCGGCAAATGATGAAACAGCGTGAGATGGGCCGGCAACTGGTTTAGCTCGGCCGGAAAATGCGCCCGGCGCAGCCTATCCGCCCAGGCAAAGTCGCTCGCCCCCATCGTCGCGGTGACGATGATGGGGGCGTGCAGGCCTTCCGGCGCGATAGCCATCATGGACGGATCACGGGCAGATCACGAGCCGGGCACCGCCGCGGCGATCATCCGTTCGCCTTCACCCATGCCAGCACGGGTTCCGGGCTGCTTTCTTCATAGGGGTCTTCGTCGGCACCGACATCGTTGATGCCGGGCTCCTCGAACCAGGCTACGATCTTGCCGTCGTTCACGACCATCGCATAGCGCCAGCTACGCTCGCCAAAGCCCAGATGGTCCTTCTTGATGAGCATGCCCATCCGCCGGGTGAAATCACCCGAGCCATCCGGCAACAGCTTCACATTCTTCAGGCCCAGATGCCTGCCCCACTGGTACATGACGAAGGCGTCGTTGACCGACAGGCAATAGACTTCATCGACGCCGGCGGCCTTAAACTCATCATACATGCGCTCGAAGGCCGGGCATTGTTCGGTCGAACAGGTCGGCGTGAACGCGCCGGGCAGCGAAAACACTACGCTGCGCTTGCCCGCGAACAGCTCGCCGGTGCCGACCTCCTGCCAGCGGAAGGGATTGGGGCCGCCCACACTTTCGTCGCGCACGCGGGTCTTCAACGTCACATCGGGAACTTTGCGTCCGAGCATGGTGATCTCCATCTTGATGACGGGGCGATATGCGGTCGCCCCGGTCGATCCGGCTCTACTCAGATCATGACACGGGGGGCCAACGCAAGATGCGATCCAGACTGATCGTTCCTATCGATCAAAATCCGCCTTGTGATCGGTAAGACCCAAGAAAATGCAGCGACGAGATATTGTATAATGACGACGTAGCGGACCAAGTTCCGCAGCTTATGGAGAACAGCCATGGTTCCGGCCCCAAGATCCTTCTACATCGTGGGGGCTGCTGCCCTGCTGTGGAACGTGATGGGCGACGCAGCCTATCTTATGCAGGTCTCCATGGATCTGGGCGCGCTGGCGAAGACCGATCCCTACACGGCCCGCACCTTTGCGAACATGCCATCATGGGCATGGTCGGCCTATGCCATCGCGGTCTGGGGCGCGACCATCGCCACCCTGCTGATGCTGATGCGGCGCGCCATTGCCGTGCCGCTCTATGCGGTCTCGGTCCTCGCGATCATCGTGCAGTTCAGCTACAGCTTCCTGGGAACGGACCTGCTGGCGGTCAAGGGATGGGGGGCAGCGGCGTTTCCTGCGCTGATCCTGGTCCTGGGCATCGCCCAGTTCCTTTATGCCCGATCGATGGTGGTAAAGGGCGTGCTGCGCTGAGACGCAATCACAGTTCGCCGCGCTGGCGCCGGATCTCGAACCATTTGCGCACATTTTCATTATGCTGCGCCAGCGTGTCGGCGAAGATATGCCCACCCTTCCCGTCCGCCACGAAATAGAGCGCTCGGGTCTGCGCCGGCTGCAGCACCGCCAGGATGGACAAGCGGCCCGGATTGGCAATCGGCCCCTTGGGCAGCCCCACCATGGAATAGGTATTATAGTCGTTGACCGCCGCGATCTCCGACTTCTTGATGCGGCGCCCCAGCGGGCGCCCTTTCGTGATCGGATAGATGATCGTGGGATCGGCCTGCAGCATCATGCCGGTGCGCAGGCGGTTGCCATAGACGCCGGCGACGATCGGGCGCTCCGCCGCGACCGCGGTTTCCTTTTCCACGATACTCGCCAATGTGACCGCTTCCTGCGGCGTCTTGACCACCGCAGCGTCGGAACGCTCCGCCCAGAGGTCTGCCAGCACCTTCGTCATCGCCGCCTGCATGCGGCCCAGAACCGCCGCCCGGCTCTCGCCCCGTTCAAAGGCATAGCTGTCGGGTAGCACGCTGCCTTCGGCCGGGATCGGGATCTCCCCGGTCAGTTCATCCTGCGCCATCAGCCGGTCATGCACCAGCACGGAGGGCATGCCTTCGGGGATGGTGACGAGGCGGTTTACCGCCTTGCCGCCCTGAAGGATCGAGAGGATGTCGGCGTTGCTTGCTCCCTTGGGCAGCACATATTCGCCCGCCTTGATCGACGATCCACCGCCCAGCAGCTTGGCACGCAACAGGAAGGCATCGGCCGAACGGATCGCGCCGGACTGCTTGAGCTGAAGCGCTGCGCTCTTGAGCGTCGCGCCTTCGGGGATGACAAGGCTGATGTCGGCCTTTGCCGGCCCCGCCTCCGTCCAGCCGCGCACGAAGTTGAAGGCGACGAACGCCGCCACGGCAATGCCTATGACAAGGATCAGGCAGCCGAGGCGGCGCATGAGAGTGACCTCAGATCGCCTTCATGATGAGCGAGGCATTGGTGCCGCCAAAGCCGAAGCTGTTGTTCAGCACCGCACGCACCTTCCGCTCCTTGGCGACATGCGGCACCAGGTCGACGCCCAGGCAGCTCTCGCTCGGATTGTCGAGGTTGAGCGTCGGCGGCACGATCTGGTCGCGCATCGCGAGGATGCAGAAAATGCTCTCCACCGCGCCGGCACCGCCCAGAAGATGGCCGATGGCGGACTTGGTCGAGCTCATCGAAAGATGACCGATGTCGCTGCCGAACAGGCGGCGGACGGCGCCCAGCTCCAGTTCGTCGCCAAGCGGCGTCGAGGTGCCATGTGCGTTCACATAATCGATGTCGGACAGCGACAGGCCGGACTTGCGCAGCGCCATCTCCATCGAGCGGAATGCGCCCGAGCCTTCGGGATGCGGCGCGGTGACGTGATAGGCGTCACCCGACAGGCCGTAGCCGATCACCTCGGCATAGATCTTCGCGCCGCGCGCCTTGGCATGCTCATATTCCTCGAGCACCAGAACGCCCGCGCCCTCGCCCATCACGAAGCCGTCGCGATCGACGTCATAGGGGCGGCTCGCCTTTTCCGGCGTGTCGTTGAAATTGGTGGACAGCGCGCGCGCCTGGGCAAAGCCGGCAATGCCGATCGGGCAGATCGCGCTTTCCGCGCCGCCTGCCAGCATCACGTCGGCATCGTCCATCGCGATCATGCGCGCAGCGTCGCCGATCGAATGCGCGCCGGTCGAGCAGGCGGTGACGACCGCGTGGTTCGGCCCCATCAGGCCATATTTGATGCTGACCTGGCCCGAGATCAGGTTGATGAGGCGGCCATGGACGAAATGCGGCGAGACCCGGTTTGGCCCCTTGTTCGCCAGCACGAGCGATTCGCTCTCTATGCCGGGAAGGCCGCCGATGCCCGAACCGATCGAGCAGCCCGCGCGATAGCGCTCGGCTTCGCTCATTTCGGTGAGGCCGGCGTCCTGCAGCGCCTCGCTCGCCGCGGCGATGCCATAGACGATGAACGGATCGACCTGACGCTGGATCTTGTGGTCGACTTCCTTGGACGGGTCGAAACCATATTCATGGTCGGCCGGCTTCACCTCACAGGCGATGCGGCACTTATATTCGCTGGCATCGAAGCGCGCGATCGTCGCGGCGCCGGACTTTGATGCAAGGATGTTCTTCCAGGTGGTCTCAACATCCGCGCCCAGCGGGGTGACCATCCCAAGGCCGGTTACGACGACGCGACGCATAGTCCTGCTCCAAATGCTTGTCGGGGGTCTCTATTTCCCCCGTACGTTGCCGCCTGCAAGGGCTGGCAACGCAATTACCGTTCAAATTCCGTCAGCGCCAGATGCGAAACGGCCCTCCATCCACGGCAATGCCGGGCCGGAGAGCCGCTTGCATACAGAAAACGCCTCGCCATCCGACCATGCCGGATGGCGGATCGCCTCTTACTGCTTGCTGTCGATGTAATCGATGGCGTCCTTGACGGTGCCGATCTTCTCAGCCGCATCGTCAGGGATTTCAACGCCGAATTCTTCCTCGAACGCCATCACGAGCTCAACGATGTCGAGGCTGTCGGCGCCCAGATCGTCGATGAAGCTCGCGTCTTCCGTGACCTTTTCGGCCTCGACGCCCAGATGCTCGACGACGATTTTCTTTACGCGATCCGCGGTCTCACTCATGGGTGGTCCTTCTTCTTAACAAAAACTGATGCAGACGATTAACGCCCGTTCAGCCACACGCCCTAGTGCGAAGCAGAACGGGAGGCAAGAGGCAAGGCGCATCAGTCGCGCCTCGCCCGCTTGCATCAGATCATCGCCATTCCGCCGTTCACATGCAGGGTCTGGCCGGTGACATAGCCCGCCTCGCGGCTGGCAAGATAGACCACGGCAGCGCCGATATCGTCGCCCTCGCCCAGCTGGCCGGCGGGAATCTTGCCCGTAATCGCGCTTTTTTGCGCGTCATTGAGGGCATCGGTCATCGCCGAGCGGATGAAGCCGGGCGCGACGCAATTGACGGTAATTCCGCGGCTTGCCAATTCCTGGCCCAGCGCCTTCGACATGCCGATGATGCCCGCCTTCGATGCGGCATAATTGGCCTGCCCCGGATTCCCGGTGACGCCCACGACCGACGTGATGGAGACGATCCGCCCGAAGCGCGCCTTCATCATCGGCTTGGCCGCCGCGCGACACAGGCGGAAAGCCGCCTCGAGATTGACCGAGATCACCTGCGCCCACTCATCGTCCTTCATGCGCAGGATCAGGTTGTCGCGGGTGATGCCGGCATTGTTCACCAGAATGTCGAGCTTGCCGCCCAGTGCTTCCACGGCCTGCGGCACCAGCGCGTCCACCGCGGCGGAGTCGCCCAGGTCGCAGACGAGCGTCTTGTGATCGCCGCCCAGCTCGGCGGCGAACGCCTGCAGCTTGCCTTCATTGCTGCCCGACAGCGCCAATGTGGCGCCCTGCGCCGCCAGCGCCTTGGCAATGGCGGAACCGATGCCGCCCGAAGCGCCCGTCACAAGCGCCGTCATACCCGTGAGATCGAACATGGTCTTCATCCTCTTGAAATGCGTTTATCCGAAAGGCTGGCGGTCGGCGCTCGGCAGCACCCTCGCTTCAGCAATCCGTGATGATTACAGTTTCCCCAGCAACGCCTCGATATCGTCCATCGTCATGACGCTGGTTACGGTCGCGTCCGGCGCGATGCGCTTGACCATCGGCCCCACGACCTTGCCGCCCAGTTCGACGAAATCCGTGACGCCCGCGTCCCACATGGCGGCGATGGATTCGCGCCAGCGCACCCGGCCCGTCACCTGCTCCACCAGCCGGGCCCGGATTTCGTCCGGCTCGGCGATCGGCGCGGCCAGGACATTGGCATAGACCGGCAGCAACGGTGCGGAAAGCTCAGCCTCGGCCAGCGCCTCGGCCATCGCATCGGCGGCCGGCTGCATCAGCGGGCAATGGAACGGTGCGGATACCGGCAGCAGCACGCCACGCTTGATGCCATGCTGCTTCACGAGGGCGACGGCACGCTCGACGGCGCCGCGATGGCCGGAAATCACAACCTGGCTTGGATCATTGTCGTTCGCGACGGTGCAGACCTCGCCCTCGGCGGCAGCGGCGGCGAGCGCGCTCGCCTTTTCGATGTCGGCACCCAGCAGAGCCGCCATGGCACCCTCGCCCACCGGCACGGCCGCCTGCATCGCCTGTCCGCGCAGCTTCAGCAGCCGGGCGGTGGTGGGCAGGGAGAAGCCGCTGACCGCGCACAGCGCGCTATATTCGCCGAGCGAATGACCGGCGACGAAATCGCCCTTCTGCGCGATGCTGATGCCGCCTTCACCTTCCAGCACACGCAGCGTCGCAATCGCGTTCGCCATGATCGCGGGCTGCGCATTCTCGGTCAGCGTCAGGTCGGATTCTGGCCCGTCCACCATGATGCGGAACAAATGCTGCGACAATGCGTCATCGACTTCCTGGAAAACCGCCTTTGCGACCGGGCTGGCTTCCGCCAAAGCCTTGCCCATGCCAACCGACTGGCTCCCCTGACCCGGAAAAATAAATGCCCGCATCGCCCTCTACCCTTACAAAAGCCCCGTTTTCCGCGATCGTTACGGAGCAGCGTTACACTTTGCGACATAAATGGCATTGAGCCCCCGCCGCGAATTGGGCAGGAACTAGAGAGCGCTTCTATCGCGTGCAAGCGCAGCGTGCGCATTTTCGCCATTTGCCTCATCCTGCGGCAGCCAAGTAAAGGACATCTGTGCGTTACCGGATCGCCCCGATCTCAAGCCTTGCGATCGCGCTGTCGGCATGCACCCTTTCGGGGTGCGCCGCCGGCCCGGACTATAAAATGCCGGCGGCCCAGACGCTTGGTGTGCCGGAAAGCTATTCATCGGGCACCGCCACCGCCCCCGGCGCGGAAGAGCTGGCGACATGGTGGAAGCAGCTTGGCGACCCCGCGCTCGACGGGCTGATCGAAAAGGCCCTCGCCAACAATCTCGACATCGCCCAGGCCAGCGCGCGGCTGCGCCAGGCCCGCGAAGCGCTGGTGCAGGCCAATGCCGCGCGTCTGCCGAATGTCAGCGCATCGGGCAGCGCCGGCCGCAATTATCGCAGCGGCACCAGCGGCGTGCAGCTGGACAGTAACGGCAATGTCATCGGCACGTCGTCCAATCGCTGGTCGGGCACCTATTCGGTGGGCGCCGATGCCAGCTGGCAGGCGGATCTGTTCGGTGGGCTGGCACGCTCGGCGGAGGCGTCGCGTGCCGATTATGCGGCCAGCGGATACGATCTGGCAGCGGTTCGCACGGCGATCATCAGCGAACTGGTCTCCAATTATATCCAGGCGCGGCTGGCGCAGGAACAGCTCCACATCGCCCGCGAGCAGCTCTCCTACCAGCAGGACAATGCCGACATCGCTGGCTGGCGGCTACAGGCGGGGCTTGTCTCCTCGCTCGATCAGGAACAGGCCCGCCAGCAACTGGCCCAGACGACGGCGACCATTCCGACCTTTGAAAACAGTGCCAAGGCCGCGCTCAACCGCATCGCCGTGCTGACCGGACAGGCACCGGGCGAGGCGACCGGCGCGCTCGAGACACCGCAGCCCATTCCGATGGCGCCCTATGCCATCGCGACGGGCATCCCGGCGGATACGCTGCGGCAGCGCCCGGACGTGCGCTCCGCCGAACGCGCCCTGGCCGCCGCGACGGCGCGCATCGGCGTCGCCAAGGCCGCGCTCTACCCCTCGCTCGGCATCAGCGGCAATCTCGGCACCAGCGCCACCGCCTTTCGCAACCTGACGGACATCGTCACCGGCGGTATCTTCGCCAGCCTGGCCCAGACGATCTTCGACGGCGGCACGCGCCGCTCGCAGCTGCGATCCCAGCGGGCGGCGGCGGACGCGGCCTTCGCCGCGTACAAGAGCAGCGTGCTCGTCGCGATCGAGGATGTCGAAAACGCCATGAACGCGCTTTCTGCCGCGCGCATCCGCAAGGGCCAGTTCACCATCGCGCAGGATGCCGCGAGTAATTCGGCCATCATGGTCCGTGCGCAGTATCGCGCCGGCCTGACTGATTTCCAGGATCTGCTTACCGCCGAGCAGAGCCTGCTTTCCGCGCGCAACAGCCTGGCTGGCGCGCAATCCGATGAAGTCCTCGCCGTCGCCCAGCTCTATGGAGCCCTGGGTGGTGGTTGGCAGAATATGGACGAGACGCCGCAATGACCGATGAAGCCAGCAGCACCCCGCCCCCGACCCAGCATGATCTGGACGACTTCCTTGGCGTCCACCCGAACAAGCCCTGGCGCAAATGGGTGGAATGGGGCGTCATCGGGATCGTGCTGCTCGTGCTACTGCTCCTGCTCACCCGCTGCTTCGGCGGTGACGATGGCCCGAACTATGCGACGCGGGCGGTGCGCAAGGGCAACCTGACCGTCACCGTATCCGCCACCGGCAACCTCAAGCCCATCAACCAGGTCGATGTCGGTTCGGAACAATCGGGCAAGATCACCGCGGTCTTCGTCGACGTGAACGACCGTGTGGTGAAGGGGCAGAAGCTCGCCGAACTCGACACCCGCCGCCTTGTCGACACGATCAACCAGAACCAGTCGCAGGTCGCGGCGGCCAACGCCAATGTGGCCCAGGCCGAAGCGCAGGTCGCGCTCGCCAAGGCGACGCTCGACCGGCAGGAAACCGTCTTCCGCCTGTCGGGCGGCCGCGTGCCGGCCAAGACCGAGCTCGATACGGCCCGCGCGACCTTCCGGCAGGCGCAAGCCACGCTTGAAGCCTCCAAGGCCCAGGTGAAGGTGTCTCAGGCGCAGCTTTCCACTGCACAGACCAACCTGTCGATCGCGCAGATCGTGTCGCCGGTCACGGGCGTCGTCCTCTCCCGCGACATCGAGCCGGGCCAGACCGTCGCGGCCTCCTTCAACGCCCCAGTGCTCTTCACCATCGCCGAAGACCTCACGCAGATGGAAGTCGAGGTTTCGGTAGACGAAGCCGACGTCGGCCAGGTGAAGGGCGGGCAGGAAGCAACCTTCAGCGTCGATGCCTTTCCGGGGCGGGAATTCCCCGCGCGCATCACACGCGTCAATGTGGGGTCGAATGCGTCCTCGACATCTTCGTCCTCCTCATCCTCCTCGACATCTTCGAGCACGTCGACCAGCACGGTCGTCGCCTATACCGCCGTGCTTTCCGTCAACAACCGCGATGAAACCCTGCGTCCCGGCATGACCGCCACGGCAGACATCGTGACCAAGAAGCTGAATGACGTGCTGCTCGTGCCCAATGCAGCGCTGCGCTTCAAGCCTGCCACGGCCGGTAGCGGCGGCGGCGGCATCACCAGTTCCCTGATGCCCCGCCCGCGGCGCGGCAATCGCGCGACGCAGTCCGTCAGCTTCGGAGCCGGTAGCACGCAGACCGTCTATGTGCTGGGCAGCGACGGCAAGCCGGAAGCCGTGCAGATCACCATCGGCGACAGCGACGGGACGCGCACGGCCGTCTTGGGCGGCGACCTTAAGGACGGGATGAAGGTGATTACCGGCCAGCTCGCCGCCGGACAGGCCCCACCCAGCGAGCCCGATGTCGCGCCCGCCGGCAATGGACGGGAGAAGGCGCCTGCCCCCGGCAAGCCGGGCAACAGCGCCGCAGCGTCGCCTTCTCGCCTTCCCGTTCCCAACCAAGGCCAGCGCGCGGCGCAGGTCGCGATGGAGGACCGCCGCCTGCCTTTGTCCTTGCCAACCGACAGCATGATCCCGCCCGTGTCCGGCCGGTCTTCCCATGCGCTGCGCGGGCAGCGCGTGACCGCTGGCTGAACGCCATGGCCCAGGAGCCGATCATCAGCCTGCGCGGCGTGACCAAGACCTATGGCGAAGGGGCCACCGCCTTTCAGGCACTCAAGGGCATAGACCTGGACATCGCCGAGGGCGATTTCGTGGCGGTCATGGGGCCATCCGGCTCGGGCAAGTCGACGACGATGAACATCCTGGGCTGCCTCGACGTTCCGAGCGAGGGCACATTCCTGTTCAAGGGCCGCCATGTCGAAACGCTCGACCGCGACCAGCGCGCGCTCCTGCGGCGGCGCTATCTGGGCTTTGTCTTCCAGGGCTTCAACCTCCTCTCGCGCACGACGGCGCTGGAAAATGTGGAGCTGCCCCTGCTCTATCGCGGCGAAGACAAGGCCACCCGCAATGCGCTCGGCATGGCGGCGCTGGACAAGGTCGGGCTGAAACCCTGGTGGGACCATACCCCGGCGGAGCTTTCCGGCGGGCAGCAGCAGCGCGTCGCCATTGCCCGCGCCATCGTCACCCAGCCTGCCGTGCTCCTTGCCGACGAGCCCACAGGCAACCTCGATTCCGAGCGTTCGGTCGAGATCATGAAGCTGCTGACCGACCTCAACCGCAACAGCGGCATCACCGTGCTGATGGTCACGCATGAGCCGGAAATGGCAGCTTTTGCCCGCACCATCGTCCAGTTCCGCGACGGGCTGGTGGAACGGATCGAAACGGGGACGAAGAACTGATGCTCGGCACGACCGTCATCCTCGCCTTCCGCGCGATCATGCGGCACAAGCTGCGCTCGTTCCTGACGACGCTGGGCATCATCATCGGCGTGGCGGCGGTCGTCACCATGGTCACGCTGGGCAATGGCGCAACCGCTGCCGTCCGCCAGCAAATTTCCTCGCTGGGCGCCAACATCCTGCAGTTGCGCCCCGGCCAGGGTTTCGGTCGCGGCGGCGGCGGCCCCCGTCCACCGGATTTCAAGCCCGAGGACGTCACCGCGATCGCCAACCAGATCACCGGCGTCCGCGCCGTCGCGCCGCTGGCCCAGAGCAGCGGCACCGCCATCTATGAAGGCAATAACTGGTCCACCACCGTCAACGGCACCACCGCCGCCTATTTCGAGGCGCAGCAGTGGAAGATCGACAGCGGCCGGCTGTTCATGCCGGAAGAGGAAGAGGCCGGAAAGGCGGTCTGCATCATCGGATCGACCCTGCGCGCCAACATCTTCCGGCAGGAAGACCCGATCGGCAAGCGCTTCCGCATCAAGGGAGTCTCCTGCCAGGTGATCGGCTTGCTCGCCACGCGCGGACAGGGCGGGTTCGGGCAGGATCAGGACGATGTCGTGATGATGCCGATCAAGTTCGTGCAGCGCCGCTTCACCGGCAACCGCGACATCAGCCTCATCATGGTCGCGGTGGACGACGCCTATGAAACCAGCGCGGTCCAGTCGACGCTGGAAGACCTGATGCGCGAGCGGCGCAAGATCAAGCCGGGCACGGCCGACAATTTCAACGTGTTCGACACCAAGCAGATCAGTGACACGCTGACCGGCACCACCACCATCCTGACGCAGATCGTCGCGGCGGTGGCGGCGATTTCCCTGCTGGTCGGCGGCATCGGCATCATGAACATCATGCTCGTCTCCGTGACGGAGCGGACGCGGGAGATCGGCATTCGCCTCGCCATCGGCGCGGTCGCGCGTGAGGTGCTGATGCAGTTTCTGGTGGAGGCGATCGTGCTGTCCTGCCTTGGCGGCATCATCGGGCTCTTGCTGGCGCTCATCGCCTCCATCGTCATCTCCCCGCTGATGCAGGTGCCTTTCATCTTCGACGTGAAGGTCAACCTGCTCGCCTTCCTGTTTTCGGCCGCGATCGGGGTGGTTTTCGGCTATTTCCCGGCGCGGCGCGCCGCCGCGCTCAACCCCATTGACGCGCTGCGCCACGAGTAAGATGAACAGATATTCATCAAATATCTGTTTTTGTTACATTTTCTGACATATTTCCGGCAATCGCGACACATATTCGCGACATCGGGGTTCTATCTCTGTGTTCGACGCCAAGAGGGGCGCCGAGCAGAATTAGGAGCTTATGATGAAGAAATTTCTGATGGCGCTGGCCGCGACCACGATGATCGCCACCCCCATCATGTCCGCGCAGGCACAGGCCCAGAGCCACCACTCCGAGCGCGTGGTCCGCACCACCGTCAAGGAAGGGCCGCGCGGCCATGTCGTTAAGAAAACCACGGTTGTCCGCAAGGACAATGGCCGCCGTTGGGCCAAGGGCCAGCGCTTCGACCGCCGCTATGCAACGCACTACACGGTGATCAAGAACCCTCGCGCCTATCGTCTCCGCACGCCGGCGCGTGGCCAGCAGTGGGTGCGGTCGGGCAATGACGCGGTGCTGATCGCCATCGGCAGCGGCATTGTGGGCGCGGTGATCGCCAACAGCTTCCGTTAATCGCAACGCCACGGAGAGGCCCCCGGAAGCAACTCCGGGGGCCTTTTCCTATTCCGCCAAAGGCAGGCGCAGCCTTACCAGCAGGCCGCCCAGATCTTCGCTTTCCTCCAACGTCACCGTGCCGCCATAGATTTCCGCCACGTCCCGGACGATGGCGAGGCCAAGGCCGGTGCCGGGCTTGCCCGAATCCAGCCGCACGCCGCGATCGAAAATCCGTTCCCTGTCGGCTTCGGGAATGCCAGCGCCATCGTCCTCGACCAGTATCTCCACCATGTCGCCGGCGCGCTGCACGGTCGCAAACACGCTGCCACCACCATATTTCGCGGCATTCTCCACCAGATTGCCGAGCAGTTCGTCCAGATCCTGCCGCTCGACGCGCACGCTGGCATCCTTCACGCCGTCCATGTCGATGCGGACATGGGCATAGAGGCGCGCCACCGCACGCTCGACCGCCTCGAGGCTGGGCCACACCTCCGCGCGGCTCTGCGCCGATCCGCGACGGCCAACGGCCCGCGCACGGGCGAGATGATGGTCCACCTGCCGCCGCATCGTCGTCGCTTCGCGAATCACGGTTTCATTAAGGTCCGATGCCTGCGCCGTCGCAGCGTTCATGATGACGGTAAGCGGCGTCTTGAGCGCATGGGCCAGGTTGCCGGCATGGGTCCGCGCCTCTTCCGCCTGTCGCTCGTTATGGGCGAGCAGCGCGTTCAGTTCCTCGACCATCGGCAGGATTTCGGCGGGCAGCGGTTCGGTCACGCGGCTTTTGGTGCCCGCACGCATCCGCTGGATCTCCAGCCGCACGCGGCGCAGGGGGATCAGGCCATAGCCGGTCTGCAGCGCGGTCATGATGATGAGGCCAAGGCCCAGCAACGCGAAACTGCGCACCAGCGTCCGGCGCAGCGTCTTGATCTGCGCGTCCAGTCCGACTCGCGCCTGCGCGACGATGAACAGCCAGCGCGTGTTGGAGCCAGGCAGCAGCACCGTCCTTTCCAGCACGCGCAGGTCTTCGCCGGGAAACTGCTTGCTGTCATAGACATGGAAATCGCGATCCGAATGGGTCAGGTCGACCTTCAGCGCGCGGTCCCACAGCGAGCGCGAACGCCAGTCCTCATGCCCCTTGCCGCTGATCTGGTAATAGGCGCCGCTATTGGGCTCCAGAAAGCGCTGGTCGGCCGGCTCGCGGTTGAACAGCACTTCGCCATCCGGCCCGATTTCCGCCGATGCGATCATCGCCGTCAGCACATAATTCATGCCGTCGTCGAAATTGCGGGTCACGGCATCGGCCAGCACCCGGTCGAGCGCGACGCCGCCGCCCAGCAGAAGGACAAAGATCCACAGCGCGGCAATGCCGATCATGCGGCGACCGAGCGACCCGGTGGACCGAACGTCGACGATGTCCTGTGGCTGATCCATCACTGCATAGCTGCCAGCGGCGCCGGCGCGGCGCAGGATGCGCAGCGCCGGTCGCTATCAGGCAACAGGCTCGTCGAGGCTGTAGCCCAAACCGCGAATGGTGGTGATGACATCGGAACCCAGCTTCTTGCGAATCCGGGTAACGAACACTTCTATCGTATTGGAATCGCGATCGAAATCCTGGTCGTAGATATGCTCGATCAGCTCGGTGCGGCTCACCACCTTGCCCTTGTGATGGAGCAGGTAGGACAGCAGCTTATATTCCTGCGCCGTCAGCTTCACCGGATCGCCCTTCAGCGTCACCTTGCCGGAACGGGTGTCGAGCCGCACGTCGCCGGCGATCAGTTCGCTCGACGCATTGCCGGAGGCGCGGCGGATGAGCGCGCGCAGGCGGGCGATCAATTCCTCGCTCTGGAAAGGCTTGGCGAGATAATCGTCGGCGCCAGCATCCAGCCCGGCCACCTTGTCCGACCAGCTGTCGCGCGCCGTCAGCACGAGCACGGGAAAGCCCCTGCCCTCCTTGCGCCAGCGATCCAGCACGGTCAGTCCGTCGATCTCGGGCAGGCCGAGGTCGAGCACCACCGCGTCATAATTTTCGGTCGATCCCAGGAAGTGGCCATCCTCGCCATCCGTCGCGAGGTCGACGGCATAGCCCGCGCCTTCAAGGGTCGCCTTCAATTGCTGGCCCAGGCTGGGTTCATCCTCGACGATCAGCAGCCGCATAACATATTCCCCAATCAAAAAATCCGGCAAAAACCCGGTGGCGCCTTATCGCGCCCAGCCGGTGATATCGCCCGTGCGGCCGTCCACATCAACCCATACGACCTTGCCGTCCTTAACATATTTCAGGCGGTAGCGGTTGCTTTGCTGCATGAACTCGGACCCCAGATATGTCGCATCGCCCATCTCCGCCTCGACGCGGCGCTTGATGATGGCAAAGGGCATCACCTGCCCGTCCAGCAGCGCCCGGCGTGCGGCATCCTGTTCGTCCTTGCGGCCAAGCGCATCGGCCGAGGGCGCGTGCAGGCTGGCCATCGCGGCCAGCGTCAGAGCAAGCATTGTGGCTGATTTCAAGATCATCGACATGGGTTTTGACATAGCGGACGGGCATTGAACAGCCGCTGAATGGTTCTCCGGCGGCGATGGCTTGGTGCCGCGCCGCCGGAAATCCATCACCGTTCCAGCGCGTACTGGACGGTCAACGTGACAGATGCCGACACCTGCCCTGGCTCGATCGGCGTGCTGGCGGCGCGATCGGCCTTCATCATCGCCATCATCGGCACCGGCTGAGCGCCGCCCGACCCGCCATTGTCGGTGATCGACACCAGCCGCGCCGCCCGAAAACCGGCCTGCTTCGCATAGAAATCGGCCTGTGCCTGCGCGGTCTTGAGCGCGTCGCCGCGGGCCTGCACCACCAGCGGTTCCACATCGTCGATGCCGAATGTCGGCCCGTTGATGCTGGTCGCGCCGGCAGCCACCATCGCGTCGAGCACGTCACCGACCTTCGCGACGTTGCGCACGGTCACCGACAGCTGGTTCGACGCTTCGTAGCCCAGGAAGCGCGGCTGCGCCTGCGATCCATCCGGGTTGCGCCGGCCATAGTCATATTGCGCAGACAGGCGGACGCCGCTGGTCTGGATGTCCTTCTTGGCGATCCCTGCCTTGGCGAGCGCGGCGATCAGCGCCTGCGCCTTGCCCGCATTGTCCGCCATCGCCTGTTTCGCGGTGGGCGCGCGGGTCTCCACACCCGTACCGACCGTGGCGATATCCGGCGCCTGTTCGACGCTCCGCGTGACGTTCAATGTCACCACCGGCGCGGTTTCGGCGATGTTCACGCTGGTCTGCGCCTGTGCGGCAGAGGCCATGGCGCCAGCGGACACCATCATCGCAGAAGCAATCAGGGCGGCGGTCTTCATCTCTTGTCTCTCCATCGCATAAAGCCGTTGGTCGCAGCCGTGCGTCCTTCGGTCGCACTCCCTTAACCTGCAATCAGATGAATTGTGCCTGACCAATTTCGTCAGCATCGCGCAAGCATCTTGCCGTGCGGCCTCGCAGGCCCTAGCTGCCCCAGCATGGCGGCACCTATTCTCTCCTTCGAAAATCTTGGCCTCAACCAGGGCACGGGCTGGCTGTTCCGCGGCCTCAACATCTTTGTCGGCGAGCGCGACAGGCTGGCGCTGATCGGTCGCAACGGCGCGGGCAAGACGACGTTGCTCAAGCTGCTGGCCGGCCAGATCGAGCCGGACGAGGGCACGCGCAGCGTCACGCCCGGCAGCCGTGTCGTCATGCTGGAGCAGGATCCCGATGTTTCCGCCTTTGCCACGCTGCGCGATTTCGCGCTGGCCGGCGACGGCTCGCTGCCCGCGCATGAGGTGGAGGCGATCGCCGACCAGCTGGGCATCGACCTGTCCCGCGAGGCGAAGACTGCGAGCGGCGGCGAGCGGCGACGCGCCGCCATCTGCCGCGCGCTGGCATCCGAGCCCGACCTGCTGCTGCTCGACGAGCCGACCAACCATCTGGACATCGCCGCGATCGACTGGCTGGAAGGCTGGCTCGGCCGCTATAACGGCGCGTTCATCGTCATCAGCCATGACCGTACCTTCCTGACGCGGCTGACACGCCAGACCTTGTGGCTCGATCGCGGCTCGATCCGTCGCAACGAAGTCGGCTTCGGCGGGTTCGAGACGTGGATGGAAGCCGTCTATGCCGAGGAAGCCCGGGCGGCAGACAAGCTGGACGCGAAGCTGAAGATCGAGGCCCACTGGCTGGAGCGAGGCGTCACCGCCCGGCGCAAGCGCAACCAGGGACGCCTGGCCAAGCTGTACGACATGCGCGCCCAGCGGGCCGCGATGGTCGGGCCGCAGGGCACCGCCAAGCTCGCCGTCGCCAGCGACGACAGCAAGACGAAGAGCGTCATCAAGGCCGAGCATGTCACCAAGCGCTTTGGTGCCGGCGACACGCAGCGCACCGTCATCAACGACTTTTCGCTGCGTATCCAGCGCGGCGACCGCATCGGCATCGTCGGCGGCAATGGTGCGGGGAAGACGACCCTGCTCCGCCTGCTCACCGGCGAGACCGAGCCCGACGAGGGCGAAGTGACCCGCGCCAAGACGCTGGACATGATCTTCATCGACCAGCAGCGCAGCCTGATGCAGCCCGACAAGCGCGTGCGCGACGTGCTGGCCGAGGGCGGCGACTGGATCGACGTGCGCGGCGTGCGCAAGCATGTCCATGGCTATCTCAAGGAATTCCTGTTCGATCCGTCACTGGCGGAGGCGAAGGTCGGCACGCTGTCGGGCGGCGAACGCTCGCGCCTGCTGTTCGCCCGCGAGTTCGCCCGCGAATCGAACCTGCTGGTACTCGATGAGCCGACCAACGACCTCGATCTGGAAACGCTCGACCTGTTGCAGGAAGTGATCGCTGACTATGCCGGCACGGTCCTGATCGTCAGCCATGATCGCGACTTCCTGGACCGCACCGTCACCGTGACGCTGGGGCTGGATGGCAGCGGGACGGTGGACGTGATCGTGGGCGGCTATGCCGACTGGGAGGCCAAGCGCAAGCCGCGCAACATGCCGAACGCGAAGAAGAAGGAGGCCGCAGCGCCACCCCCGCCGCGCCCGGCATCGGCCAAGCTCACCTACAAGGACCAGCGCGACCTGGACCTGCTGCCCGGCAGGATCGAGGAGCTGGAGGCCAAGATCGCGAAGGATGAGGCGACCTTGGCCGACCCCAAGCTCTATACCAGCAACCCCGCCCGCTTCGCCGAACTGACCAAGGCGATCGAAACGGCCCGCACCGAGAAGGACGCCGCAGAGGAACGCTGGCTCGCACTGGCGGAAAAGGCCGAGGGACTGGCGGGATAGCGCGAGGGCACGTCCCGCGCCGCGACCGTCACTCGATCCGGTAAAACTCCGCCACCCGGTCGAGCGCCAGCGTCAGGACCAGCTTGCCCGCGCGGCTGGGCCATTCAAGCGCCCGTTCCGCAGCGGAGAGCCCTTCGCCCGCGCAGGCGACTCGCCACAATATGTCGCTCAGGCCTCGACCCGCGGCCTGCATCGCGCCATCGAAGCGCGCGCGCGCTGAGAGCGCAGCGACACCAGGATCGATCCCGCGGGCGGCAGCCCGCTGGCTGGAATGGGCAGGCGCCGGATTCCATGACATCGTGACGCGCGGACCGAGCCCCGCCCGCTCCCAGTCCCGCCGCAAAGCCTCGCCGGCGCAATAATGCCTGTCGCTGAGCCGGCCACGCGCATGGAGCCAGGACAAGGGCGATTCGCCCAGATTGACCTGCACATGGCGAGCAATGCCATCTGGCCCCTCCATCAATTGCTCCATGATTCGGCCCGATGGCGCACGGGCCAGCGCATTTTTGGCGATATTCTTCGTCCGGGCGATCATGCGGTTCTCCTTCCCGCCACCCTTGCCATGTAGGATAATCTGTAGGACAGGCTTCAAACCACATTGGTTGCAAGCGAGGCCCTTCGATGATCACCCGCATCCGCGATGTCCGCAAGGCCAAGGGGCTGACGCTGGAGCAAGTGGGCGCGCGCTGTGATCCCCCCACCACCGCCCAGACGATCGGACGGCTGGAAACGGGCACGCGCACCGTATCGGTCAAATGGCTGAACCGGATCGCGGCGGCGCTGGACACGACGGCATCCGAGCTGGTCGACATGCCGGGGCAGGATGCCTTGCCGGTGGCGGCCCTGCTCGATCATGAAGGCGTGCGCGCACCCAGCAAGACACTCAGCTTCACCCCGCCTGTCCCCGCGCCGGGACAGGTCGCCATCGCCGTGCGCGGCGGCGTGGGCGATTATCGGGCAGGCGACCAGATCTGGTGCGAACGGATCGCGCCCGACGCGCTTGGCGCGGCGCTCAACCGCGACATATTGGTCCCGCGCCCCGGTGGCCGCTTCCTGTTCGGCCGGCTGATCGGCAGCGAAAAAGGGATGATCCACATCCTGCCCTCCGGGCCGGGCGCCCGGCAGCAGGTCATGACCGACCCCCCTTGGGCGGCAGTTGCGGTACGGCTTGTACGGTCGCTATAATGGCGCTCTAACAAGCCGTTAACGATGGGAGGTTAGGTCAGCTGGCATGATGCTCAATGTCCTTACGCTCTCCACCCTCTTCCCGGACCTGAGCCGCCCCAATTTCGGCGTTTTCGTGGAACGCCAGACGCGCGAGCTGGCAAGCCGCCCGGATGTGGCCGTGACGGTCATCGCGCCGGTCGGCCTGCCCCCCGGACCATTTGCCGGCATGGCGCGCTACAAGGCGCTCAGCCACCTGCCCGCAGTCGAGCGCTGGCGCGACCTGACCGTCCACCGGCCGCGCTTCCCCATCATTCCGGGCGTGAGCGGGCGGCTGAACGTCTTCACCATGACCCGCGCGATCCTGCCACTCGTCAGGCGCCTCCATGCCGAACAGCCCTTCGACGTGATCGATGCCAGCTTCTTCTATCCCGACGGGCCGGTCGGCGCGCGCATCGCCAAGGCACTCGGCATTCCCCTGTCGATCAAGGCGCGCGGGGCCGATATTCATTATTGGGGCCGACGCCCGGCGACACGCGGCGCCGTCCGCAAGGCCGCCGAAGTGGCGAGCGGGCTGCTCGCCGTGTCGGACGCCATGCGCCGCACGATGATCGGCCTCGGCATGGATGAAGACAAGATCACCGTCCATTATACCGGCGTCGATCTCGAACGGTTCCAGCCGATGGACAGCGCGCAGGCCAAGGCGGGATTCGGGCTGTTCGGCCCGGTCGTGCTGTGCGTGGGCGCGCTCATCCCGCGCAAGGGGCAGGAACTGCTGGTCCGGGCGGTCAGCACGATGCCGGACGTCACCCTGATTCTCGCGGGGCAAGGGCCGGACAAACATGCGCTGAACGATCTTGCGACAAGGCTGGGCATGGCGGGTCGCCTCGGCCTGCTCGGCGCTGTGCCGCATGACCAGTTGCCGCCGCTCTATGCCGCCGCCGACGTGATGGCGCTCCCCTCCTCGTCCGAAGGGCTCGCCAATGCCTGGGTAGAAGCGCTCGCCTGCGGCACGCCTGTCGTCACCTGCGACGTGGGCGGCGCGCGCGAGCTGCTGGACAGGGCCGAGGCGGGGCATATCGTGGCGCGTGAGCCCGAGGCGATTGCCGTGGCGATCCGTGACCTCATAGAAAACCTGCCGGAGCGGGAGGCGGTGCGCGAGACCGCACTGCGCTTTACCTGGAGCGCGAATGGCGACGCACTAGAGGCGCATCTGCGGCGACTGGCGGGGAAGTCCTAGCAGGAAACGCCTGCAAGGCTCCTGTTCAAAGCGCCATCAGGGCGCCAGCAATCCAGCGTTCCTCAGCGCGCAGCACACCCCATGCGCGGGCGGCTGCACGGCTGTCCATCGGTTCCACGCCGATGCCCTTGGCTTCAAGCGCCCGGACGAAAGGCCGCGGCGGCTGGACCAGCGATGCGCCGGTGCCGAGCAGCAGGAATTCCGGCAGTCGCTCCAGCGTGAGCAGCGCACCGAGCGTTTCGATCGTCAACGCCTCGATGGAGGCCGGCATCGCCTCCCACGCCATGGCGCTCAGCGGCGTCAGCAGCAGGCCATCGGGAAACACCGCATCGCGTACCCGAAAGCCGCGCCCGGAAAAGCCCGTGACCAGCGGCCCCACCCCGTCATCATCGCGATGCAGGCGGATGCCGCTGTCGTTACCGGCGGGCACGTCGCGCCCGCCACGCAGATCGCCGATGGTCAGGGCGTCGCTCCATCGCCGCGCGTCATGCGCTCGGCCTGCGCCGCGATGCCCTTGCTCGCCTTCTTGTCGGTCAGCTGCGGCTTCAGGCCAAGGCTGATGAGCAGCGAGGACGAGACATAGACCGACGAATAGGTGCCGACCACAATGCCCAGCATCATCGCCGCGGTGAAGCCGCGCAGCACATGGCCGCCGAACAGCAGCAGCGCGCCGAGTGCCAGCATGATCGTGAGCGAGGTGATCACGGTACGCGGCAGCGTCTCGTTGACGGACAGATCGATCAGGCTCTTCATGTCCATCTTGCGGTATTTGCGCATATTCTCGCGGATACGATCGTCGATCACCATCTTGTCGTTGATCGAATAACCCACGATGGTCAGCACGGCGGCCACGATGTTCAGGTCGAACTCCAGCCCCGTAATGGCGAAAAAGCCAAGCGTCATCAGCACGTCGTGCATGATCGCGACGAAGGTGGAGACACCAAACTGCCATTCGTAGCGGAACCACGAGAAGACCGCGATGCCGACCACCGCCAGCATGACGGCCAGGATGCCGTTCTGGATCAGTTCGCCCGAGACCTTGCCCGACACCGCGTCATAACGGCTGAACTTCGCGCCGGGGAAATCCTTCTCCAGCGTCTGCTGCACCTTGGTCACGACGGCGTTGGTGGCGCCCTCGTCGCTGCTCTGCGGGGCAGGCAGGCGGATGGATACGGTCTTGGGATCGCCGAACTGCTGCAGCGAGCTTTCGCCCACGCCCAGCCGGTCGATCGACGCCCGTACCTTTTCAAGGTCCGGCGCGCTCGGGAAGCTTTCCTCGATCATCAGGCCGCCGACGAAATCGACGCCCAGGTTGAGGCCCTGATGCGCGGTGGCGCCCACGGCGGCGACGGTGAGCAGCGCCGTCAGGCCGAATGCCCATTTGCGCAGCGCGACGAAGCCGAAATTGGTATTGTCCGGCACGATCCGCAGCGGCCCCATCTTGATGTCCGTGGGGCGCTTGGCGCGCAGCCAGTACGACACCAGCATCCGGGTAAAGATGACGGCGGTGAACACCGATGTCGCGATGCCGATGAGCAGCACGATCGCGAAGCCCTTGACCGGGCCGGAGCCCAGCGCAAGCATGATGCCGCCGGCGATGGCGTGCGTCACGTTCGCCTCGAAGATCGTGCGGCTGGCTTCCTTGTAGCCGAACTCGACCGACTGCACGACGCCCCTGCCCCTGCGGCGCTCCTCGCGGATGCGCTCGTAGATCAGCACATTGGCATCCACGGCTGTACCGATGGTCAGCACAAAGCCGGCGATGCCCGGCAGGGTCAGCGTGGCGTTCAGGATGCCCATGACGCCGAGGATGACGAAGACGTTGATGACCACCGCGATGTTCGCATACCAGCCGAAACGGCCATAGCTTGCGAACATGAAGATGATCACGCCGATCGCGGCGATCGCGGAAGCGAGGATGCCGGCGTGGATGGAGTCGGCACCCAGCTGCGGGCCGACGGTCCGCTCGTCGACGACCTTCAGCGCGACGGGCAGCTTGCCCGAACGCAGAGCGATGGCGAGCTGGTTGGCGCCTTCCACGGTAAAGCTACCGGAAATGGAGGCGGAACCGCCCAGGATCGGCTCGTTGATGTTCGGCGCCGACAGTACCTTGCCGTCGAGCAGGATGGCGAAGGGACGGTTGACGTTTTCCGTCGTCACCTTGCCGAACTTGCGGCCACCCGAACCATTAAAGCGGATCGAGACGTTGGGCTGGTTGTTCTGCTGGTCGAAGCCCTGCTGCGCGTCGGCCAGTTCCTCGCCCGAAACCATCACCTCGCGCTTGACCGCGATCACCGGCGGGCCGGCGGGGTTGCCGGGATAGGGCACGATCTCGCTGCCCACGGGCGCACGGCCCTGCGCCAGCTCGGCCGGGTCGGCAGTGATGTCGACCAGCTTGAATTCGAGCTTGGCGGTCTGGCCGAGCAGGTCCTTCAGCGCCTTGGGGTCCTGAAGACCCGGCACCTGCACGAGGATGCGGTTGTCGCCCTGCTGCTGGATGGTGGGCTCGCGCGTGCCCATCTCGTCGATGCGCTTGCGGATGACCTCTGTGGCCACTTCCATCGCGCTCTTGATCGCGTTGGAAATGCCGGCGCTGGTCGGCGTGATGACGATGGTGGAGCTGTTGACGACATCGACATTGAAGTCGCGCTGGCCGGTCATCGCCGCGCCCTGGGTCAGCGCGCGGATGCGCTCGACGGCGGCGTCCACCTGCTGCGGGTTGCGCACCATGAAGCTGAGCTTGCTGTCGCGGCGGGAAATGTCGCCGATCGCGATGCGCGGGTCTGCACGGCGCATTTCCGTGCGGACCTGATCCTCCATGTTCGTCAGGCGCTGCGCGGCGATCTCGTCGGGGCTTGCCTCCAGCAGCAGATGGCTGCCGCCGGAAAGATCAAGGCCCAGGTTGACGCGCGTCTGCAACGACGAAGGCAGCTTCGTCACCACGCTGTCGGGCAGGAAGCTGGGCACGGCGCACAGCACGCCGAGCAGCAGCGGAAGGATGATCAGCAGGACTTTCCAGCGGGGGAAGCTCAGCATGGATATGGGCTCAGTCGTTTGCCGGGCGGGCGGTGGGATCGATGACGTCGGTGATGGTGGACTTCACCGCCTTCACCTTCATGCCGGGGGCAAGCTCGATGTCGGCATAGACATCGTCCACGCGCACGACCTTGCCGACAAGGCCGCCACCGGTGACGACCTGATCACCCTTTTTCACGGCGTCGATCTTGGCCTTATGGTCCTTCACGCGCTTTTGCTGCGGGCGGATGAGCAGGAACCAGAAGACGACGAAGATCAGCGCAAGCGGCGCGACCTGGGCAATCAGGCTGGCGCCGGTGGCCGCTCCGCCAGCGGTCTGGGCAAGGGCTGGGGTAATGAGCATGGGAAAGCTTTCATCTGTCCGGTTTTCACGGGCGCATCCGCCCATGGATCAAGCGCGGGCGGCTAACACAGGTAAGGGCGCGGTGGCAACAGGATTAGGGGGAATGAAACGCCGCGCGTGCAGCGCCGCCATCACTCCAGCCGGTCGATCATCGCCCGCGTAATCAGGCACACGCCGCCTTCGCTCAGGTGAAAGCGCTCCGCGTCATGCTCGGGGTGATCGCCCACGATCAGGCCGGGCGGAATGATGACGCCGGAATCCAGCACGCAGCGATGCAGCCGGGCGCCCCGGCCGATCTGGCAATTGGGCAGGATGACGCTTTCGGTGACGGACGAGAAGCTGTGCGTCCGGACGCCTGAAAACAGCAGGCTGCGGTGCAGCGACGATCCCGAAACGATACAGCCGCCCGCGATCAGCGAGGATGTCGCAGATCCGCGCCGACCATCCTCATTATGCACGAACTTCGCCGGTGCGGTGACTTCCGCATAGGTCCACAGCGGCCAGCTATTGTCGTAGATGTCGAGCGGCGGCACCACGTCGGTCAGGTCGATATTCGCCTGCCAATAGGCGTCGATCGTGCCGACGTCGCGCCAATAGGCCCCCGTCTCGCTCTCCGCCCGCACGCAGCTGCTGGCGAAACGATGCGCCACCGCCTTCCCATGCTTGACGATATAGGGGATGATGTCGCCGCCGAAGTCGCGCTTGCTGTTCGGGTCCGCGGCGTCGCGCCGCAGATGCTCGGCAAGCAAGCGGGTATTGAAGACATAGATGCCCATGGATGCGAGCGAGACGCCCGGCTGGCCGGGGATGGACGGCGGATCGGCGGGTTTTTCGACGAAGGCGGTGATGACGTCCTTCTCGTCCACCGCCATCACGCCGAAACCCGATGCTTCCTTGCACGGCACTTCCAGGCAGCCCACGGTCACGTCCGCGCCGCTGTCCACATGCTGCTGCAGCATCAGCTCATAGTCCATCTTGTAGACATGATCGCCGGCGAGGATCACCATAAACTCCGGCGCATAGGATTCTATGATGTCCAGGTTTTGGTACACGGCATCGGCCGTCCCCTCATACCATTGAAATTCCGAGATGCGCTGGCTGGCGGGGAGGATGTCGAAGCTCTCGTTACGCTCGACGCGGAAGAAGTTCCAGCCGCGCTGCAGATGCCGGATCAGCGAATGCGCCTTATACTGCGTCGCGACGCCGATGCGCCTGATGCCGCTGTTCAGCGCATTCGACAGTGCAAAATCAATGATCCGCGCCTTACCCCCGAAATGGACGGCGGGCTTTGCGCGCGCATCGGTCAACTCGGCAAGGCGGCTGCCCCGCCCTCCGGCCAGAACATAGGCCATGGCATCACGGGCGAGGGGCTGGTGCCTTGCGTTCATCCTCAATCCTCCGGTTCCAGCATGAGCGTGGCGAGCGGTGGGATCGTGACATGCGCCCAGCCTTCCTCGTCCGCGTCCACAAAGCCGTAATTTCCTGCGCCGCTGCCGCCATAATCGGCAGCGTCGCTGTTCAGTATCTCCAGCCAGCGGCCGCCCCTGGGCAGGCGCAGGCGGTAGCCATGACGATAGGTGGGCGTGAAATGGCTGATGACAACGACCGGCTTCGTGCCGGGCGCGCGCCTGATCCACGCGAAGACGGAATCCTCCGCCGCATCGACCAACAGCCATTCGAACCCCTGGATCTCACAATCGCGGGCATGGAGCGCCGGGCGAGAGCGATAGAGCCGGTTGAGATCCCTCACCAGCTGCCGCACGCCCCGGTGGGGTGCATGGTCGAGCAGGTGCCAGTCCAGCGCCCGCGCCTCGCTCCATTCCGCGCGCTGGGCGAACTCCTGCCCCATGAACAGCAGCTTCTTGCCGGGATAGCCCCACATCATCGCATAATAGGCGCGCAGCGTGGCGAACTTCTGCCAGTCGTCGCCAGCCATCTTGTGCAGCAGCGACGCCTTGCCATGCACCACCTCGTCATGGCTGAGGGGCAGCACGAAATTCTCGGTAAAGGCGTAGAGCAGGCCGAAGGTGATGTCGTTGTGATGATGGCGGCGATGGACAGGATCGCGCGCCAGATAGCGCAGCGTGTCGTGCATGAACCCCATGTTCCACTTGAAGCCGAAGCCCAGCCCGCCCTCATGCACCGGATGCGAGACCTTGGGCCAGCTCGTGGATTCCTCGGCGATGGTGAAAGCGCCCTGATGCGTACCGTAGAGCGCGCTGTTCATCCGCTGCAGGAAGTCTTCCGCTTCCCGGTTCTCGCGTCCGCCCTGCGCATTGGGCAGCCACTCGCCCTCCTTGCGGGAATAATCGAGATACAGCATCGAGGCGACGGCATCCACGCGCAGCGCGTCGACATGATAGCGCTCGGCCCAGAACAAGGCATTGTTGACCAGGAAGGACGAGACCTCCCGCCGGCCGAAATTGTAGATCGCGGTGTTCCAGTCCGGGTGGAAGCCCTTGCGCGGGTCTTCATGCTCGTAGAGCGCGGTGCCGTCGAAACGGGCGAGGCCGTGGGCGTCGGTCGGAAAATGCGCCGGCACCCAGTCGAGGATGATGCCGATACCGGCCCGATGTGCGCCGTCCACGAAACGCGCAAAGCCGTCGGGATCGCCAAACCGGGCCGATGGCGCGTAAAGCCCCGTCGTCTGGTAGCCCCAGCTCGGATCATAGGGATGCTCGCTGATCGGCATGAATTCGATATGGGTGAACCCCATGTCGACGACATAGGGGATCAGCCGGTCGGCCATCGCATCCCAGCTGAGGAAGCGATCATGCTCGTCGCGCTGCCAGGATCCGGGATGGACCTCGTAGATCGCCATGGGCACGCGGCGGGGATCGGCCTGCCGCCAGTGCGCGCGATGGGCGTCGTCCTGCCATATGTGCGCGGGCGGCGGCGCGACGATGGAGGCCGTTGCCGGGCGAAGCTCGGACTGGAAGGCGAAGGGATCGGCCTTGAGCGGCTGCGTCTCGCCATCCGGCCCAACGATCTCATATTTATAATGAGCCCCCGCTGTCACGCCGGGCAGAAAGATCTCCCACACGCCGATGTCGCGCCGCAGCCGCATCGCCGCGCGGCGCCCGTCCCACAGGTTAAAGTCCCCCACCACCGACACGCGCCGGGCATTGGGCGCCCACACGGCGAAATGCGTCCCCTCCACGCCTTCATGAGAGATCACATGCGCGCCCATCCGGTCGAACAGGCACAGATGCGATCCCTCGCCGATAAAATAATCGTCCATCGGCCCCAGCACCGGGCCGAAGCTGTAGGGATCGACGATCTCGAAGCGTCCGCCATCGGCATAGGTCGCGACATAGCGCAGCGGCTGGCGCTTGCGGATGGAAACGCGCCCCTCGAACAGCCCCTCGGAATGCAGCGCTTCCAGCGTCCCCACGGCTTTCCCTGCCAGCGTTTCCGCCCGCACCTCCACAGCGCCGGGAAGCAGCACACGCGCGACCAAGCCCTTGCCAGCCGGATGCACACCCAGCCACGCAAAAGGGTCGTTCTCCCCGCCCCGGACCAGCCTTTCCAGCAGGTCCTGGCTCAGATCGCCCACATTCCGTCCAGTTTCACGGGATTACCTTCCAGATCTCTCTCGCATATTCCCGAATGGTGCGGTCCGAGGAGAACCAGCCCATCCGGGCGACGTTATATATAGCCTTGGACGCCCAGCCGGCGTCATCGTTCCATAACATATCGACGGACCGTTGCGTTGCCGCATAGCTGTCGAAATCCGCCGCGACCATGAACCAGTCATGATCGTAGAGTCCGTCGATCAGCCCGGCATAGCGATCGCGGTCGCCGGGCGAGAACACGCCCGATCGGATGGCGGTCAGCGCCTGCGACAATTCCACGCTGCCCTCGATGATGGCGCGAGGCTCATAGCCCTCGGCCCGGCGCGTGTTCACTTCCTCGGCGGTGAGGCCGAAGATGAAGATATTGTCCGCCCCCACATGATCGCGCATCTCGACATTGGCGCCGTCGAGCGTGCCGATGGTCAGCGCGCCGTTGACCGCGAACTTCATGTTGCCGGTGCCTGACGCCTCCATGCCGGCGGTGGATATCTGTTCGGAAAGGTCCGCCGCCGGAATCATCACCTCGGCCAGGGAAACGTTGTAGTTGGGCACGAACTGCACCTTCAGCAGCCCCTGCACTGCCGGGTCGTGATTGATGACCCGGGCGACGTCATTGGCGAGCTTAATGATGAGCTTGGCATTGTGATAGCTCGACGCCGCCTTGCCGCCGAACAGCTTCACCCGCGGCACCCAGTTGCGCTCGGGATGCGAGCGGATCTGGTCGTAGAGCGACACCGCCTCGATGATATTGAGCAGCTGCCGCTTATATTCGTGGATGCGCTTGATCTGGATGTCGAACAGCGCCGCCGGGTCGATCCGCGCGTTCAGCCGCTGGCGCAGCAGGTTGGAAAGCGCGGCCTTGTTCTCCCGCTTTACCGCGCGGAATTTCTCCTGGAAGGCAGCGTCATGCGCGAAGGCATCAAGCTCCCGCAGCGCCTCGGCATCATCCATGAACCTGTCGCCGATCGCCTCGCGGATCAACGCGAACAGGCCCGGATTGCACTGCATCAGCCAGCGGCGGAAGGTGACGCCATTGGTCTTGTTGTTGATCCGGTCGGGGTAGAGCGTGTGGAAATCGGCAAACACCGTCTGCTTCATCAGGTCGGTATGCAGCGCCGACACGCCATTGATGCTGTGCGATCCGCAAAAGGCCAGATTGCCCATGCGGACGCGGCGCTCGCCGCCTTCGTCGATCAGCGAGATGGCGGAAATCGCGCCATCGTCCAGCCCCTTGCGCCGCGCCTCCGCCAGCAGCCGGCTGTTGACGGCATAGACGATCTGCATGTGGCGCGGCAGCAGCCGTTCGAACAGCGGCACCGGCCAACTTTCCAGCGCTTCGGGCAACAGCGTATGGTTGGTGTAGCTGAAGGTGCGACGAGTGATGTCCCACGCCTCGTCGAAATCCAGCCCATGTTCGTCCAGCAACAGGCGCATCAGCTCCGCCACGGCAACCGCCGGATGGGTATCGTTGAGCTGGATCGCGGCCTTGTCCGGCAGTGTCCTGATATCCTCGAAATACTGGATGTGCCGGCGCACGATGTCCTGCAGCGAGGCGGAGGAGAAGAAATATTCCTGCCGCAGGCGCAGCTCCTGCCCGGCCGAGGAACTGTCGGCGGGATAGAGCACGCGGGTCAGCGCCTCCGCCTTGTTGCTCTCCGCAAGTGCGCCCAGATGGTCGCCGGCGTTGAACTTGTCGAGGAGGATCGGGTCGATCGGCTGCGCGGTCCACAGCCGCAACGTATTCACCCGCTTGCCCCGCCACCCGGCGATCGGCGTGTCATAAGGCGTCGCGATCACCCGTTCGGTCGGCTTCCAGTGCATCTCGTGCGGATGCGCATCCGCATCGTCGGCCGGATCGACAAGCCCGCCAAAGCCGATCTCATAGCTCGCCTCGCGCCGCTCGAACTCCCAGGGATTGCCATGGGTCAGCCAGGTTTCGGGCAGTTCCACCTGCCAGCCGTCGGAAATCTCCTGCCGGAACATGCCGTTCACATAGCGGATGCCATAGCCATAGGCGGGCACGTCCACCGTCGCCATGCTTTCCATGAAGCAGGCGGCAAGACGGCCCAGGCCGCCATTGCCAAGGGCCGCGTCCGGCTCCAGCTCGGCGATGATGTCGATCTCGACACCGAGCGAGGACAGTGCCTGGCTCATTTCGTCGAGCAGCTCCATGTTCGAAACCGCGTCGCGCATCAGCCGGCCGATCAGGAATTCCAGGCTCAGATAATAGACCCGCCGCCCCTCTTCCTCATAGGTCCGATGGGTGGAATCGATCCAGGCGTCGATCACCCGGTCGCGAATGGAGAGGATGACGGCGTGCAGCCAGTCATGCGGCTTGGCAGCGGCGGCATCCTTGCCGATGCGATAGGTCAGCCGCTCGACGATCTCGCTCGCCAGCGTCTCGGGATCGGACTGGCGTGGGGCGGGCCGTGGCAGACTCGTCTGACTGTTGCGGTTCATCCCCGAATCCCCCGTTTGTGCGCGACACGGGCAGGATTGCACGAGCAGATGGACCGCCACAACAGGATTTCCGCAGAAATCCGGGCGATGCGCGTGGTTCGAGACAAATTTGAGACAGTATGCCTCTCGAGCGGCATGACCCAAAATCGCCATACCGATCATTCGATTACCAGATGACGCGCGCTGCGGCGCTTGATAAGCCTTTGACATGGCACGGGCAGGAACAGGCACGGCCCATGAGGAGGGGACGAAGCGCTATCGCGAGAAGCGCGATCGGATCGTCGATGCCGCATGTGAGCTCATCAACGAAACCGGCGCGCTGGGGATGACCCTGAGCGACGTCGCGCGGCGCGTCGGCCTCAACACCACCAGCGTCACCTATTATTTCCGCCGCAAGGACCGGCTGGCGCTCGCCTGCTACCATGCCGCCATCGACCGGTTCGAAGCCTTTGTGGCGCAGGCCGAGCGGGAGCGCGGCGCGCGCGATGCCATCACCGCCTTCATCGCGGCGGCCTTTGCCGATCTGGAGGCCGTGCGCCGGGGAGAGCGCGCGCCCATCGCCCTGCTCTCGGAACTCAGGACGCTGGAGGGCGACGCCCACACCGAGGCGATGGTCCGTTACCAGGCACTGTTTCGGCGGATTCGCGCGGCGCTCGGCCGCAGTGAAGGCAAGGACGTCGCAACGATCCGCGCGAGGATGACGGCGCGTGCCTTCGTCCTGCTGGAAACCATCTTCTGGCTGCCCTTCTGGATCGACCGCTACGACATCTTCGACTTTCCGCGCGTGCAGGCAAGGATGACGGACCTGCTGCTGTGGGGCATCGCTGCGCCGGGCATGCACTGGGCCAGATCGCCGGAACGTCCCCCGATCGCCGAGGCCGTGGAGCCATCCGTCATCGGCCAGGAACAGTTTCTTCAGGCCGCGACGCGCCTCATCAACGAAAAGGGCTATCGCGGTGCCTCCGTCGACCGGATCGCGTCGGAGATCAACGTCACCAAGGGCAGCTTCTACCATCATCTCGACACCAAGGACGATCTTGTGCTCGCCTGTTTCAGCCGGAGCTTCGAGGCGATCACCCAGGCGCAGGTGGAGGTCAGCGGCATCCGCCACTGGCACCGCCTGAGCGCGTCGATCGACCATCTGCTGCGGCTGCAGTTTGCCGATGGATCGCCGCTGCTGCGGTCGACCGCGCTGCAGGTTTTGCCCCAGCCGGTGCGCGAATCCGTCTTTGCACAGTCGAACCGCCTCGCCCGCCGTTATGCCGGCATGGTCTCGGACGGGATCGCCGATGGCTCCATCAGGGCGGTCGATCCGCTCATCGCCGCGCAGAATGTCCTCGCGACCGTCAATGCCGCCTGCGACATGCGCTGGTGGGCGGCCCGCCTGCCCATCGACGATGCCGTCGCCTTTTACGGATCCACTCTTGCCTTTGGGCTGATGAGCGACGATTGAAGCGTCCACATCATCAATGTCCTATCCAGTGCGATCGCGTGCTGGCGGACGGACAATGAAACCGAATGAATGTCTAGCGGACTGGAAGCCATATTCCTGGAACATCGCGCGATGCTGCTCCGCTTTCTGCGGGCGCGTGGTGCTGCCGATAGTGCCGAAGACCTGCTGCAGGACATGTGGCTGAAGGTCAGCGGGCGCGTAGACGGACCGATTGCGGACCCGGTGCCCTATCTGTATCGCATGGCCAACAACCTGATGCTCGACCGCTATCGCTCCTCGACGCGGCGCGAACGGCGCGAGCAGGACTGGAACGAGGGCATGACCGGCGCTGCGACCGGCATGATGGCGGAGCGCGATCCCGATCCTCCCGCCGACGAGCGGATCGTCGCGGCCCAGCGCCTGCAACAGGCGCAGGCGACCCTCTCCGCCCTTGGCCCGCGCGTCGAGCAGGTGTTCCGCAAATTCCGTATCGAAGGAGTGGGCCAGCGTGATATTGCGCAGCAGCTGGGCGTCAGCCTGACGACCGTGGAGAAGGATCTGCAGAAGGCCTATCGTGCGATGATGGCGCTGCGGCAACAATTCGATACGGAAGATCGATGATGGCGGCGTCTGACCCTTCAGGGGTACTGGAACAATGATCGGCTCTATGGCCAATTTCGATGAGGCAGCGCTTGCCTGGGTCATCCGCGTCCGCGACCCGGACTTCGCGGACTGGGAGGCGTTCACCCTGTGGCTGGAGAGCGATCCCGCTCATGCGCAGGCCTATGACAGGCTTTCGGCGGTGGACGAGGATTTGCCGGCGATGCTGCCGCCGTCGGCGACGCCAAAGGCGCCACCTGGTGCAACCATGCCCGACGGAACGCCGCTCGTCGCCGCCAATGACGAGGATGACAGGCCTGCACGTCGGCGATGGCTGGCGGGCGGCGGGTTCGCGGCGGTCGCCGCGGCCCTGATCGCCTTTGTCGCCATCCCGCGCGCCGATCCCTACAGCGTCACCACCTCTCCGGGGCAGACCCGCGAGATCACCCTTGAGGACGGCACCCGCGTCGTCCTGAACGGCGGCACGACCCTCCGCCTCGACCACGGCAATCCAAGGCTGGCGTCGCTGGAACGCGGCGAAGCGCTGTTCACCGTCACCCATGATCCGCGTGACCCGTTCCGCGTGAAAGTGGGCGATGCGCTGTTCGAGGATGTCGGCACCATCTTCAACATCCGCCGCTCGGATGGCATGACCCGGATCGGTGTCTCCGAGGGCGCTGTGCTCTACAATCCGCAGGCAGAGGCCATTTCCCTGCCCGCCGGCCGGGGCCTTACCGCACATGACGCCGATGGCACGGTGCAACTCGCGTCCGTCGCGCGGGAGGCCGTCGGGGGCTGGCGTAGCGGCCGCCTGACCTATGACAATGCCTCGATGGACGAGATTACCAGCGACATCGCGCGTAATCTGGGCGTCACGGTGCGCGCCTCGCCCGGTGTCGGCGCGATGCACTTTACCGGCACGATCATGATCGATCGCGATGCCGGCCAGTTTTTCGCGCATGCAGCCCCGCTGCTGGGCGTAAGCGCACGCCGGCAGGATGGTGCATGGCTGCTTGGACCTGCGGATGCCGCCCCGCGGTAAAACGATCCTGAGAGGCTGCGCCCGTTCCCTGCTGCTGATCGCCCTCCCCGCCATGGGCGTACTGGCCACAGGGACAGCGCAGGCCGCCGAACGGCAGGTCGTGAACGTCCCGGCCGGCCGGCTGGGTGACGCCATCGTGCTGCTCGCGCGGCAGACCGGCAGCAATATCGGAACGACCGATCCCGCCCTCGCGGCCCTGCCCGTACCCGCGCTTCAGGGCAGCATGAGCGCGCAGGCTGCGCTCGACCGCCTGCTTTCCGGCACCGGCGCGCGGGCACAACGGATCGACGGGCGGACATGGCGCATCGTTCGGCGAACCGCGCCGCGCAGTCGTCCGGTCACCCCGCCCGCCCCGCTGCCCAAGGCCGCGCCGCCAGCGGAAGACGCCGCCGACGACAGCGAGATCATCGTCACCGCCGCCAAGCGCCCCATGCCGCTCGCCCGCTATGCCGGCACCATCGAGCTGCTTTCGGACGCCTTCCCCGCCGCGGACGCCGCAAGCGGCACGCAGGCGCTGCTCGGCCGCGTCGCCGCCATCAGCTCCACCCATGTCGGCGCCGGCCGCAACAAGCTGTTCATCCGCGCCATCGCCGATTCCGGCTTCTCCGGCCCGACGCAGGCGACGACCGGGCAATATCTCAACGACATGCGCCTGAACTATGCAACGCCCGACCCGGACCTGCGTCTGTACGACATCGGCGGCGTCGAGGTGCTGGAGGGACCGCAGGGGACGCTTTACGGCGCGGGGTCGCTGGGCGGCATCATCCGCCTCGTCCCCAATGCGCCGGATGCGACGCGCATGTCCGCAGAAATGAGCGCGGGCGTCTCCGCCACCCAGCATGGCGAACCGGGCGGCGATATTGCCGGCACCATCAACCTGCCGCTGGTCGAAGATGTGCTGGCGATCCGCGCCGTGGGCTATGGCGTACGCGAGGGCGGCTATATTGACGACAGCCTGCGTGGGCTGAGCGACATCAATCGCACCAATGTCGCCGGCGGGCGACTGTCCATGCGCTACATGCCCGCGCCCGACTGGACCGTCGACCTTACCGGCCTGTACCAGTCGATCCGCTATGACGACGCGCAATATGCGAGCCGCAGCGCCGGCGAACTGACCCGCGCCAGCCCCTTCGCGGAAAATGGCGGCAGCGACTATTGGCTGGGCAATGCCCGCATCGAGAAGCGCTGGGACGACATCACCCTCGTCACCTCCGCCGGTGTGGTGGGGCAGCGGCTGAGCGAGCGCTATGACGCTTCGGCCCCCGATGGCCCGGCAGAGCTGCTCTACCAGCGCAACAATACGCGCATGTTCTCGACCGAAACCCGCCTCAGCCGCGACCTGCATGACGGCATCGGCTGGCTGTTAGGGTTGAGCTATCTCGACAGCAGTTCCGACATCCGCCGGACATTGGGTCCGGTCGGCGCCCCCGCCCCCTCTGCGGGCGTGCGCAACGAGCAGCGCGAATGGACAATCTTCGGGGAGGCCTCGCTCGAATTGCTGCCCAGCCTCGTCGCCACCGCCGGCGGCCGGCTCACCAGCAGCACGCTCAGCGGCACGTCCATGGGGCGGCCGCCGCAGATGCTCGCTGCCTCCGACGTCGCCCGCGCCGTCGCCGCCAGCAACCGGCACGAGACCATCTTCCTGCCCTCCTTCGCCCTGCTTTCGGACGCCGTGCCGAACACCACGATGTTCCTGCGCTTCCAGCAGGGCTTCCGCCCCGGCGGCCTCTCCATCGACGATTATCGCGCGCAGAGTTTCCGCAACGATCGCACGACGACGGTGGAGGCAGGGGTCCGCCACGGCCTGCCGGGCATCGATCCGATCGCCATTTCGGGCTCCGTGGCGTGGACCGACTGGCGCGACATCCAGGCCGACCTGATCGACCGGCGCGGCCTGCCGACCACCGTCAACATCGGCGACGGGCGGATCTATACCGCAGAGGCCAGGCTGACGCTGCATCCCATTGCCGGATTCACCGTCGACGGATCGATCATCTATAACGACAGCCGCCTCAGCCGGCCGGAGACCTTCGTGCGCCTGCTCAGCTATGCCGGCGAGAAGCTGACCCTGCCCAATGTCGCGGCGCTGGGCGGCCGGCTGGCGGCGGACTATCGCCTTGCCCTGAACGACGGATCGCTCCTGCGCCTGTCCGCCAATGCCCGCTATGTCGGTTCCTCCCGCCTGGGGGTGGGGCCGCGCGTCGGCACGCGTCAGGGCGATTATGTCGATACCAGCGTGACCGCCGCCCTCTCCCGTGGGCAATGGCGGCTGTCGCTGGGGATGACGAATATCGCGGACGCCACCGGCAACCGCTTCGCGCTCGGCACGCCCTTCGACTTGTCAGGCGACGACTATACGCCTATGCGCCCGCGCACCGTGCGCCTAGGCGTGGATTTTGCATTCTAACGATACCGCGTGGACGCCTTGCGGTGACGACAGGGCGGAAAGGCTTCCCTTCACGCATTCGCGAGCGATGGCATTTTTCGTCGCCCTTACCCCCTTGACGACCCGCCCCGATCCCCTTAGAGGCCACCCCCTGCCGGCCGCCAGTGAGCGGCCATATGGCCCCTTCGTCTAGCGGTTAGGACGCGGCCCTCTCACGGCTGAAACACGAGTTCGATTCTCGTAGGGGTCACCAGTAAAATCAATGACTTAGCCGTCATTGAAGTCCTCATCATCGATAAATCATCAATAAACGCGGCGGGATTCAACGGGATGCGATCGGTCAAGGCGGTCATTCCGATCCGTCCCGGTCGCGAAATGGCGGCGCTGAACTGGCTGCGGAGCGTCGACGGCAGCGAGGATGACGGCTGGGACCTCCAATATGCCGGGACGGAGCAAGAAGTCGCAGAAATCCAGACCGCCACCGGCATACAGGATGTGACCGTTGGCGCCGCCGTCACTTTCCTCGCCAGCAAGTTGCGAGGCGAGAATAGCGACATCAAGGCGACACTCCAGTCGGAGCAAGTGTTTGAGCATGGCTTCTCACACCTGCAGTCCGGCTTCGACGCTGGTCTCCCGGCGAACGAGATATTCGACCAGTGGATCAGCGTCGTGCCGACGGATCAGATCGTCGCGCGGGAGTATGTGGAGACGGACTTTTCCGATACGCCCTGACGAGCGTCAGGCGGCGTAGAAACCGTCGCCATAGCCGGAAATCTGGGTCGGCCGAAAATCCTGCGCAGCAAGCACATCTAACTGCTGCTAACTCGCCGCGTCGAGACCGCGCCGCCCCTGTCATTGCTGCCCGGAATTGTCCGCGTGCAACGTCGCCGCATAGCGACCGATGCCCGTGTCGCAATATCCGCTGACACTGACGAGACGGAAGCCGTTGGCAGCGTGTTCATCAAATGCTTGCTGATATTGGCTGGCGGTAAGCCGTGCCGCCCGACAAAGGCAACGCTCGGGCGCTTCTTCCAGATCGCTGAGAACTGCACGTCGACACCGACGCGGTTAAAGCCGCGATTGCGTATCCGAACATTGGATGAGGCTGCCAAAGCAGAAGGCGTCGTCCTCCTTTCCGCTGCCTCCAGCATTCCGGCGCTATCGGGCGCGGAAGTTCGGCATCTGGCGCGCGGCATGGACAAAGTGCGCGCGGTCGAGATGGCGATGAGTGCGTCCAACAAGGCGACGGCGGGTCAGGTCGTCCCCGCCGCCATATTGGGGCAGGTCGGACGGCCTGTGCGTACCTGGCGCGGCCAGCGCTGGACGACTGGCTAAGGACGGTAGGAGCGCCACTTGCCCGTTTTCCAATGTGCAGGTGGAAACGCGACTACGGGACGGCAAGTCGCGCTTGTCGATGTGCCCGACCTTGAGCTTTTGCCGGAACCGCTGGTCGGAAATCCGGCCGTCAGTTTCCGCGCGGACGCCGACCTCGGGTTCCAGAACCGGATGCTGTGGCTCGCAAGCTGCCCGGTGTGGGTCCAGCCGCCTCATCCATCTGCGCAAGCTGATGCATGCCCCATAGTTATCGAAGGCGATTTTGTCGTGCTCAACGGCCCGTCACCGCAAGATCGCGGTCGGGCGCCACGCACTCGGCATCCCTTGCGAGCGACCCGGCTTCCATCGCCGCTTTTCCTGCAACTGCTGGCCACTGATGGTCCGCATCATCTGGTGGGCGATGCGGACAACCGATTGAGGCCGTGCACGACATTGGGGAATTGTAAGTAGCCGCGCCGCACGTGACTCCGCCCACGCAGTGATGTCGGTCATGCCCATCTTCAGCCGGCGCGGCCCAATGGGGACGGCGCCGCCTGCGCCGGTCCGCAGCCCCTCTGGCACCAGCCGGTCGATCGCGAAACTCTCGCTCTCGATGATTTCGGACTCCATCTCATGAACAGTAGCGCCCTCGGCTTGGATGGCGAGAAAGGCGATCAGGATATGGCTGTCGATCCGGTGGCGTCGGAATAGGCGTCGAAGATGGCGGGCATGGCTGGACTTAGAGGGATGGCCGGCAAGACGTACGGCAACGGCAGTATCTGCACGGCTTATGCGGGAATATTTGCATTGGCTGGGCGGAATGCGGTAGCGAGCGTCATGCCCCGGCGAAAGGACATCTGGCGATGCGGGCTGGTCGCCTGTCCGATCACATCCGTGCTTGCCGATGGGGCCAATTCCCGTACCGTCACCTGGCTGCCCGAAGAGCCGCCTTTCCAGTTCCTTGCAGATCCATTCGGTTGGCGCGATGCGGAAAGCCGGCTGCACATCTTTGCGGAACAGTATGATTATCGCCATCGACACGGGACGATCGTTACGGTCTTTCGATGGACTGTCATATATGACCATCAGACCCATTGTGCCGTCTGCCAGTCCCCAAAGAGCAAGCCCCTCCGGGTGGTCCGATCCACGGCCGAATGGCAGTTCGAGCAATCGCTCGGGCCTGTGAAGATGAACCTTGGCCGGATCATGCGGCAAGTCGCACGCCCAGCCTGCCGCCTTGCCCGAAGCGATGCGCAAGTCCGGCCGGTTGAAGATCGCCGGGGCGATGGTCTGGCCGCCCTTCAACTCGATCCAGAGCGGCCAAATCGTCGGCGAGGAAGTCGAACGCGCCAAGCTGATGGCAACCAAGCTCGGGCTTCGCCCCGAAGTGTCCGACATCAAGTTCGCCACGCTGACCCTGTCCGTGCGCAACGGTCGCTATGATGTGGCGATCGGGCAGCTTGGGATCAGCCCGAAGCGGCAGAAGGCGGTTGATTTCGTGCCGAACTTCGGCACCCGGTTCAGCCTCTTGGTCAAGCCGGGCGGACCGGGGTCGACATCAACAATCTTTGTGGACGCCGGCTCGCGGCGACCGGCGGTAGCGCCCAATTGCCGGTGATCCAGGGTCTATCGCAAAAATGCATCGCGGCCGGCAGGCCTCCGATCGCGACAGACCTGTATGGCGACCCGCTCAACACCTATCTCGCGCTCGCCAACGGGCGCGGCGACGCCTACATGGTGGCCAAAGCGCCCGGCATCTATATTGCCAAACGCTTCCTCCGCCTGGCCGTCACGCCGGGGGTGCTGGAAGGCCATGCCTCCACGTCGGGATTCGTGATCGCCAAGAACAGGCCTGGCCTTCGTCGCGCCCTGACGCTTGCCATGAAAAGCGCCATCGCCGACGGAAGCTATCAGGCTGTCTTGCGCAAATACGGACTCCAGGACGGTGCCGTCTCAGCCTCGGCATTGGATCTCGCGCGTCCGGCCCACTAGCCCATGCGGCGCCTGGACGGTGTGGGCGCTTCGCTTCGTCCACGGCGCGGCCTCGACATCCACGAACGACGTATGCATCTCTTTTTTGGGAAGCCCGCCTCTTCATCTCCACCGCTGCGTCGTCCCCGGCCTGCACTGCCGGATTGTATAGCTTGACTCGCGATCGCTCACATCAGAACGCCGGTGTGCATTCTCCGTGGAATCTGCGGGATTTTACAATGTACACATTGATAATTCGCCGATACGATGAGGCCGCGCCAGCAGACCGCAGACTCGCGACGAACCATTCGGCGCCGGCCCAGGGAGTCCGCTATCACGAGCAGGCGCGTCCCTTTTGGGGACTTGCATTGAAGCACCGCCAGTCATGCCACGGAGCAACAGAATGACCGCACCGAACAAGCAACTCCACCTTGCCCTCATGCTGAGCGGCACGGGCGGTCACATGGGAGCATGGCGGTTGCCCGATGCATCCTACGGGCCGGAGAACTTCAGCCATTTCAAGAAATACGCAAAGATGGCCGAAGACGCGAAGTTCGACATGCTGTTCGTGGCCGATGCGCCGGTGTCCCTGCTGGGTGCGGGCGATCTCGTGCGGCTCGAGGCCATGACCATGCTCGCCGGCCTCGCCGCTGTGACCGAGAAGATCGGCCTCGGCGCAACCGTGTCGACCACCTACAGCCAGCCCTACAACCTTGCCCGCATGATGGGATCGATCGATCACATGAGCGGCGGACGGGCGGGATGGAACGTCGTCACCACCTCGCCGCCGGAAGCCGCCGGCAATTTCGGCGACGACGCCGAAACGCCCAAGGCAGTGCGCTATGAGCGGGCGGCGGAATTCGTCCAGGTCGCCAAGGGGCTGTGGGACAGCTGGGAGGACGACGCCATCGTCGCCGACAAGGAATCCGGCGTTCTTGCCGACATGACCAAGCGGCACCCGCTCAACCATGAGGGCAAGCACCTCTCCGTGACCGGGCCGCTCAACATGTCCCGCCCCCCGCAGGGCTATCCCGTCATTCTTCAGGCCGGCGCGTCCGAAATCGGCATTCCCTTCGCGGCGCAGATCGGAGAGGTCATCTTTACGGTCCAGGAGAATGCGGAAACGACCAAGGCCTTTGGCGACCGGCTGCGCACGCTCGCTGCCGAAAATGGCCGAAATCCTGACCACCTGATCATCATGCCGGGTGTTTGCCCCTTCGTCGCCGAGACGGAGGAGAAGGCCAAGCAGATGCTGTGGGATCTCTCCGATTATATCGATCCGGCGGCCGCGTGGGCGAAACTGCGGAGCCGGCTGGGGGTCGAGGTGGAACATCTCGATCCCGAAGGTCCGATACCCGTGATCCCTTGGGAGGAAATGCGCGGCCACGCCAAGACCCTTTCCGCCGTTGCGGCCAAGAACAATTTCAACCTCCGCCAGATCCGCGACTATGCCGCCGCCGCGTCGGGCCACAGGCTGCTGTTCGGAACCCCCGAAATGGTGGCGGACGATCTGGAACATTGGTTCCGGTCGGGCGCTGCCGATGGCTTCATCATCATTCCGCCCGCGCTACCGGGCCCGCTTGAAGCCTTCATCAATGGCGTGCTGCCGATCCTTCAGGAACGCGGCCTCTTCCGGACCGAATATACCGGCAGCACCCTGCGCGAACATCTTGGCCTGCCCCGGCCGGCCCACCCCAGGGCGCAATGATCGCGCGCTGTTTGCCTTCGCTCGGCCGCCGGCCCGGCTCTTATCCATTCCAGCTCTGACTTTGGAGACATGATGATCAAGACCATCCTCGCACTGGCCGCCGTCACCCTGCCGCAGGTTGTCGCAGCGCAAGCTCAGGCGGACCAGGGCTTTGCCCGCCGGCTGCACCTCCTCGAAGACAAGTCTCAGCTCAGGGAACTTCTGGACCGCTTCAACGATCTTGCCGACCGAAAAGAAGTGGACGCGGCATCGCTTCTGCTTGCAGAGGAAGCGGTCGCCACGAATTACGAAGGCGACAAGCTGGTCGGCTCACCGCACGTCGGGCGCGCCGATATCCGCGAAACCTTCCGCGCCTATCTCAACAGCTTCGAAGTGGCCTATCACCTGCACGGCCAGTCCATCTTCACCGTTACCGGCGACACCGCGACCGGCATTACCTACGGCTCGACCGTCATGATCCGCAACGACCAGGGCAAGCGGACGAAGTTCACCAGCGGGCTGCGTTACCAGGACGGCTTCGTCCGGCGCGGCGGAAAGTGGCTTATCGCCACGCGGCAATCGCATGTGCTGTGGCGCGAAGCGAACCAGATCGAGAATATGCCGAGCATGACCGGCAAATAAGGCATCACGGCTCGGGGATGGTGCGATGGGAATTGCCTCCCATCACACCGTCCCCGAGTTGGCACGCCCAGGCGAGCCAGGATTGCAGCCTTTGCAAACTTGGCCGCGCGCCGCCGCTTATTTCGCGTTTGCCAGTTCCGTCACGATATCGACGCGCGCTTCGCGGAAATGGGGCTCCAGAACCGGCCCGCCCTCCGAAAATGTCAGCGCCATACCGTTCGCCTTGGTGAACGCCCGCCACGCCGGCCGGCCCGCCGCGCGGGGCACCGAGGTCTTGGCGAAGTTGGTCCAGTAGGTGATCACGTCGTCCGAAGCGCGCAGGTCCTCGGGCGCCGGCTCAAACCACTCGATCCCGTATTCCGCCGATTTCGGATCACGCAGGCGCCCGAAGACATACGGCACCTCGGCAAAATGCGGCGGGCCGCGAAACTTCGCCGCGGTCGCCTTGGTGCGATAGTCGAAGTTGTAAACCCACGTCTTCTGGCCGTTCGCCGCGTGAAGCCGGGCCAGAGTGATGGCCGGCTCGACCATGTGAAGATCGCTACTGAACTGAACAGCCGCCTCGATCGAAGCACCGCCATAAATGGCAATGACCCGGTCCCGCAGCGCCTTGGCTTCACCAAATGCGGCGGTGTTAGCGTTGGGGGGCGATCCGCATCCTTCGCAACTCGTGCTGCCGATGATGTACGGGATCTTCGCCTCCCTGCCGGCGGTGAAGGCTGCCATGGTGGATTCCTTGATCATCATCCCGTCACGGATCGGGCCCATGTCGCCGCTGCGGATCTCGTCGTTGAATCCTGGATAAAATCCGCGCGCGAACATTTCGGCGGGCAGCGCGCGCAGGGCACTCAGGGCGTCCGGCCCTGTTCCGGTAACGCCAAGCGTTTTGGCAAAGGCTTCGCCGTCGCCCTCGGCCGTGCGCCGCCCGGATCCGCGGATCGGCAAAGGTTCGCTCCGGCCACCTGGCGATTGCGCGATCCCTTTGGCAAACAGGCCGCGCGCTGCGGGAACGGTCATCAGCACGTTCACCGAAATGCCGCCCGTGCTCTCGCCGAAAATGGTGACGTTGCCCGGGTCGCCGCCAAGCGCTGCAATATTCGATTGCACCCATTCGAGAGCAGCAATCTGGTCCATGATGCCATAATTGCCGAGCCGACCGGAAGGGTCTTCGGCCGTCAGCGCGGGGTGGGCGAAAAAGCCGAGCAGATCAAGCCGGTGGTTGAGGGTAACCACGATCACCCCGCGCCGGGCCAGTTCGCTGCCATCATATACCGGCAACGATCCGGCGCCCACCAACCATGCGCCGCCGTGGATCCAGACCATGACCGGCAGCTTCGCTCCAGGCGCCGTCCCGGCGGGACGCCACACGTTTACAAACAGGCAGTCTTCCGATTGCACGGAGGTAGAGGCGGTTTTGTATCCCTGGATGCACACCGGCCCGGCCGCGGTGGCGTCGCGAACGCCCTGCCAGGCCGGCGCCGGCGCTGGCGGACGCCAGCGCAGGACACCTACGGGCGCCTGGGCAAAGGGTATGGCCTTGAACGCCTCGATGCCGTCGGCGCTCGTGCCCTTCAGCGCGCCCTGCGCAATGGTGACGACAGGATTGTCCGCCGCACGAACCGGCGCTGCGGCGCCGAACGCGGCAAGCACCGCGGAGCAATAAAGCAGCAATCCGGCCCCGATCCCGCGCTGGGCACGGCACCTCGATTTTGCCCGCCTATCGTCTTCATCGCCAGGAACCATCGAATTTCCTTTGAATATCTGCATCAGGAAAGGGGCGCGAAGCGGGGGCTACCACGCTTCGCGCCGTTCCTTACATCGACACGCGGAAGCCCGCGCGGAACGACCGGCCCAACACGTCGTGGTTGCCTGGCAGGTAGCCGATGCGATGCACATTGCTTGGCACGCTGTTGGCCACATTCTCGACATGCAGGAAGAAAGCGGCATCGGTACCGCGCCACTTCGGAATGCGATACTCAAAATGCAGGTCCATCAGGAACTGGCCAGGGGCGCTGTTGTCGTCGATCGTCGTCAAAGCGCCGGTCGATGTCGGGCAACCGCTGGTGCATTCGAGATATTGCTTGCTCTGCACGCCATCGCTGAAGCCGTGACCGCTCCAGGATGCTGAGAAGCGCTCGCCTTCATAGGCCGCAGTGATGTTGTAAGACCAGTTCGGCGTGATCATGATGTTGCCATAGTTGACCCCGGCGCCTTCGATTATCCGACCACCGGTCTCGCGGGTCAAATAAAAGGTATGGGTCGCCAGCCCGCGCAGCATCAGGCTTCCGTTCCAGTTAGAAGACAGGTTGCTGAGCGGCATCGTGTAGCTCGCCTCAAAGTCGAGGCCGCTGGTCCGGGCATAGGCGTTGTTGACCGGGCTGGCATAGATCACGGTGATGTTACCCGCGCTGTCCCGGTTGATCAGGCTGCAATAGACGGTCTGTCCGGCATAGCAGCCGTCCAGTTCCTGCTGCGGCAAAACCGAATCAACCGCATCCTTGATCTTGACCTTGAAATAATCGAGCGACATCCGCAGCCCCGGCACGAAGGCCGGCTGGAGGACGATGCCTCCGCTGAGGTTGTCGGCGATTTCCGGCCGAAGGTTGCGATTGCCGGTCGAGACCATGATGAACGGAACGCGTATATTGCCCTTGAACGGATCCAGGATATCGCTCGTCCCGGCCTGGCCTGCGGAGAACAGCTCGCCAAGGTTCGGCGCCCGGATATCGCGCGAGCGCGTGCCGCGCAGCATCACGCCCGAGATCGGCGAGTAAACGGCACCGCCCTTCCACGTCGTGACCTTGCCCGACGTGCTGTAGTCGGTCACGCGCACTGCGCCATTGACGCTCAGTTCACGCGCCCAGTTCAGATCCTTGGCGAGCGGGACGAACAACTCGGCGAACCCTTCGCTCGCTTTCACGCGGCCCGCGGTTTCCTTGAAGTTGCCGACCACGAACGCCGTGGCCATGTCGAGCGGGCTGGACGAGGTGGCGACCGAAAGGGTCCGCCGTTCAAGTCCGAACGCCACCGAGACCGGCCCGGCCCAGGTCGAGAACGGGCTGCCCCGCACCGTACCCATCAGTTCGTTCTGGGCCAGTGTCTGGTCGAGACGGCCCATATCCGTGACGTACCCGGCCGCCGCCGCGCTGTTGACACCCGTACCCATCGGGTTGAACGGTACGCAGCCATTGCCCGGATTGGTCAGGGTCGATGCGCAGATCGGCTCGCCATTGGCTGGATTGCGCACCACGTCGATCGCTAGTGTAACATAGGGCCGAACAAGGTCGTTCGGGATGTTCATCTTGTTCCGCGACGTACTGCGCGTCCAATAGGCGTCCCAGTTCCAGGAACTGCCGAACAAATCGACATCGCCGGTCGCCCCGCCCAAATATTGATAGAACTTCCGGTCGCCATAGACCTGCGTCGGCATGGTCTCCGTGGAAAAGTCCTTGGCCATGGTGAACGATGCCAGGCCCTGCGCGGTCATCTGTTCCTGTACCGAGGCGGGGATGAAGGGGTTGCCGGACTTGATGACCATGTTGGCCATAGTCGGGCTGCCACCGATGACGAAGCTCTTCGTGTCAGCGAAAATGAACTGGCCATAGACTTCGATCGCGGGCGTCACCTCGTAGCTCAGTCGGCCGAATACGTTCTTGCGGGTTATCGCCGGGTCCAGCGTTACGCCGGCCGGCAGATAGTTGCTTGCCCGGTTGATTGTCTCCAGCCAGTCGCCGCCCGACATGTATGAACCATCGTTCGGCGTGCCATAGTTGAACGTCCTCGTGCCGCCATTGCCGATGAAGTCGGTGCCGCGCAGCGGCCCTGCGGTGATGAGGCCGCCCGGGGTGTACTGCGCGCTGCCGCCCTGGTTGCGCACGATGTAGAACGGTTGGCCGTTAGTCGCGGTATAAGCCGGGTTGATGATCGGCACGTAGTTGTTCTTGACGATCCAGTCGCGGCTGCCGGCCAGCAGAATGCCGTCATTGTGCGTGTAGCTGCCGCTCAGAAGAACGTGGCCGCGATCATCGTCAAATCCGAACCCGCCCGTCAGCGAGACCCGATAGGTGTGGTTGTCACCCTCGTTGTTGATTCCATTGGTGGCCTCGGCCTTGAACCCGGTGTAGGTCTTGTCGAGCACGAAGTTCACCACGCCGGCAATCGCGTCCGAACCGTAGGCCGCAGAAGCACCGGCCGTGACGACCTCAACCCGCTTGATCAGCGCGTCCGGCAAGGGGTTGATGTCTACTGCGCCGCCATTGTTGTAGAAGCCGGTGATCGCCGAAGGCACCACGCGCACGCCGTCCAGCAGCACCAGCGTCCTGTTCGGACCCAGCGCCCGCAAGTTGATGTTGTTGACGCCGGCATTGGTATCGCTGATCGAATTGCTGGTATTCTGGCTGGTCGCGCTGCCCGAAACCTGTGGCAGCTTGTTGACATAGTTGGCAATGTTGATCGGCGCATCGCGAAGGATGTCGGCGGCGCCAAGGACAGTGAGCGGGGCCGGTGCATTGAAGCCGTTGGTCGTCACGCGCGAACCCGTCACGACGATATCGCTCTCGCCCTCGCCCTTGGCAGGGGTAGTCGCCACTGCCGCGTCGTCAGGAAGCGCCGTTTCCGGCGCGGCATTCTGAGCAAAAGCGTTGGTCGATGCCAAATAGAGAATGGCAGCGAGGGCCGTGGATGGAAGATGTGCCACACGCATGGGCGCCTTGCGTTTTGCGGCTCGCATGATTGTACAATCATTCATTTCTATTTCTCCCTTAAATCTCGGCCTGAAGGTTATACTAAATAGTACTCCTGCTTAATTTTCTCATTTTTCTATAATTTTTTATGAAAACATTATTTTCAGAAAGCTATTATGCATTATATTTTTTTGCATATTTTTTGATCGCAAGCTGCCAACCGCGGCATGCATACATGTCAACCTATAACTCTCCTGATTATGTCGATGAGGCGCGGCTTCTTTGCTTTGCCAATGCACCGGAGCGCTACTCAAACCATGTTTTGTCTTTGGGAAACCCGGACGGCGATCCCGGTTGTGAATACAACGAACGAAATGACGCCGCCGCTACCGTTCCAGACCTTCCGAGTCTCAATGTATACACAGCATTATGAGGCTGTAAATCGGATTCCAATGTGTACACACTAAAAGCCAAAATCGTTGTTCGCCGTTCGCACAAGGGCGGTGGCCTCCGCGTCCGCGTTCGGTCCACGGCCCGGCTGGGACGCCTCCTCCCGCAGCCGCTGAAAGCATATACTATTTGAGCGTATACACCAATTTTATAGCCCTTGCTGCACCGCACCCGCGCCGATGCTGATTCTAGGCGATTGCGGCACTGACGAACCACCGGAGCCCCCAAATCAAAGCCCGACGTAGCCGCTCCACGCCGCATCTACAGCCTTAGATATGATGCCGGGAGAATTTGCCCGTGCGGAATTCGCCATCAGCTTGGGCGCCTGAGAGGGAAGGGGAGTATTCCTGCCTGCGGATCCAGCCGCAGTCAAAGCCACCCCTCAACAGTTAGAGAGTATGCACCCTATTAAAGTGATGATATCAATTGCTATCGACAGTGGGCCAGAACCATTTAACGCAGGGGGCGCGAAAGAAATGCGTGCAAGGAAATTCTACTGGGCGCTCGCGGCCCTTGCTCTCATTCCGGTCCGGGCCATCCCGCAGACAAAGCCTGCGGACCTGCCAAAAGCCATGCAGACTCCCTATCCCGGCCAGCGCTGGCAGCCAGGTCCAGCCCGTTTCGGACAACAGACGGTGACGGGCGTGAAAGTTCGAATGAGCGACGGCGTGCTGCTCGACGCCAGCATCGCCTATCCCGTCGATCTCGCGACGGGCCAGCGTGCGGTCGGTCGGTTCCCGGTCGTGATCGAACACACGCCTTATACCGCAGATGGGGTGCCCCCCAGCCGCAGCGGACCGGTGAACGCCTATTATACCACATATGGGTATATTTCGGTGCGCGTACATTCGCGCGGCACGGGCGCATCCACTGGCGTGCATGGCTTCTGGAGCCCGCGCGAGGCAGAGGACGGCGCCGCACTGGTGCGCTGGGCGGCGCATGATATCGAGGGCACGGATGGGCGCGTCGCCTTTGTCGGCTGTTCATTCGCGGGCGGCTACGCGCTTGGCGCGGCCGCGGCCGCGGGGCCCAACTCACCGCTCAAGGCTGTGGTCGCTGCCTGCATCGCTCTCGATTCCACAAATCGAAACGACATCCTCGTATCGGGCGTGCCGACCCAGGATCTCGCCTTTTTCTACAATGCGCCCGCCGGCGCCATGTCGGCGAACAGCGCATCCCTCGACTTCTACAAGAATTTCGGCGCAGAAATCCTTCGCGGGGGCGACATGGCCTATGCCCGCGACTTCTGGAACGAGCGCCTGCCCTTGTCCTACACGCAGCAGATCGTCGATAACGGCGTGCCCGTGCTGCAATGGATCGGCTGGAAGGATTATGTCGGGATCGGCGCGCTACGCACGTACAGCGCCTTTCAGAACGCCTATGCCGGACGCCCGATCGATGCCCCGATGGTGGCCGGGCAGCCCACCAGTCCGCGTTACCAGATCGTCGTGGGGGACTGGACCCATGCCCAGGGTCTTGATAACGGCGTCATCCTGCAATGGCTTGAAACCTGGCTCAAGAGCGTGGATACCGGGATCGGCAAGACCAAATCCCCGCTTCACCTCTATGAGCCGCAGACCGATCGGTGGGTCAACACCGATCGCTTTCCGATGACCGACCGCTACACCGCCTGGCACCTTGCTGCCGACGGCACGCTCGGCACCACGCCGCCCAAGGCTGCGGGTTCGGGCCGTCTGGTCCGGGGCGAGCCCGCCGCACCGGGCGGCACACTGGCCTTTACCTCGCCGGCGCTGGCCAAAGGCGCCACGATCGCAGGGCCGATGGCGGCCACGATCTATGCAAGTTCGAGCAACCGCAATCTCGAACTCGTCGCCGAAGTCGAAGACGTCGCGCCCGACGGCACGGTTAAGAAGGTGACGAAAGGGGCGATGATCGGCAGTATGCGTGCGCTCGACCCGCGGAAAACGTGGAAAGACGCCGCCGGCAAAACCATCCTGCCTTGGCAGACGTTGACCGGGGATGCCTATCTGAAGCCGGCGTCCACCTATCGCTTCGACCTTCAACTCGAACCAAGGCAATGGGGCGTGCTGCCTGGTCACCGGATCCGCCTGCTCCTGACGACGAAACCGCACGCAAGTGAATGCCCCGGGCCGCAAAAGCGCGCCTCCGGCAATTCGCCATGCTATCTGACGGACGTACAGAAGAGCACGATCCCCGGCGGCACCTACCGAATCATGTACGGACCGCGCTTCCCCTCCCACCTCACCCTGCCCCAGCTGGCGCCGCGCGCATTCGCCGAAACTGCCTGCCGCGTGACCCCCACGAGCGGCGACGTCTGCCTGCCGGCGAACTGGGGACAATGACGGCGTGACGCCAGACGACGAGGGTAAACAGCAAAGGCGGCCGGCGGCTTCTGTCAGGGGAATTTGCACAGCGGCCCATGGAAGAGCGGCAGCGCGCCGCCAATCAGACCACGCCTTCCGCTATTTCAAACTTCGCCCGAAATCCGCGGTCTGGCAGTCATGCCTTATGTCCGGTACACGCTGTCACTAAGAAACGCGGAGTATTTGCTGTTCGAGCGCGGCATCGACATCGGTTAGGCTGCTGGTAGAACCGGTTCGGCCCGTCATTTGCGGGCGAACTCGACGCCAGCGGAATTGCAAACCCTCAGGCGTATCGATGTCCACTGTCAGCCGATACCGATAGGTTGGGAGCGGAGCGCAACCTGCGCAGGCAAATGCCAACGCCGAAATCATACCCCAAATTATCGCGCGACTGCCCACCCCCCCGACTTTCCCTTTTGCTCGGTCAACGAACGCCTCCCGCATGACAATCGAGGGAGAGTTTTACCTTTTTAACAAGGCTTTAAGTTAACATGAACCAAGATCAGCCCTCATTGATTGAGCCAGAAGACAACGGACGGCGTTGCAGATGGCGGACATGAAGATATGGGCGCATCTGTCGTCGCGGGCGTGGATGCGCTGCCAGTCCCTGAGCCTGGCGAACATATATTCGATTTTGTGACGTTGACGGTAGATAGACTGTCGTGCGGGATCGGCATCTTTCGGCTGATTTCTGATGCGATGCATATGGTGAGGTTTCGGCCTGCAAGCGTCTCGCGAAACCAGTCGGCGCCATAGCCTCTGCGCAAAGAAGATTTTGGTGAACACGCCCGGCCTGCTCCAGCGGATGAAGCGGTTGTAGATCGTCTTCGGCGATCGGTCGTCAGCAGGCGTTTCGCATCATCGCGCCATCGCACGCCGTTCCTGATTCCGAAGATTATGCCGCTGATGATCCGGTGGTCATCCACCGCGAATTCGAGTTTGTGTCTTGTAAGCAAGCTGGGTCGCTCCATATTGTGCAGTGCAGCATAAATGAATCGCCTTGGCAGACTGACCGTGACTGCAGGACAGGAGATTATCGCGTGACCAGATTATCCGCTACAATCGCTCGCCTTGCGGCCCTGCGAGAAAACAGTCCAATCCGCTTCGATGACGTTGGCGCGAGCCGCCTGCAGCCCCTTGAAGCATTTGGCGACAATCCGGGCGCACTGAATGCGAAAATCCATGTGCCCCCCCGCATTTCCGCGCAACCGGCGCTTGTCGTCGTGCTCCATGGCTGCACGCAGACCGCTGGCGGCTATGATCGTGGCTCCGGCTGGTCTCAGTTGGCGGATGAGCATGGCTTCGTGCTGCTCTTTCCCGAGCAGCAGCGCGCAAACAACCCCAATCTCTGCTTCAAATGGTTCTCGCCCACCGACAATGGCCGCGGTCAAGGCGAGGCACTGTCCATCCGCCAGATGATCGCAGCGATGGTCGACGCCCATGGTATCGATCCATCCCGCATATTCGTGACCGGCCTCTCCGCAGGTGGCGCCATGACCTCCGTTCTGCTCGCCAGTTACCCGGAGGTGTTCGCAGGGGGTGCCATCATTGCCGGCTTGCCGCACGGATCGGCATCCAATGTCCTCCAGGCGCTTGAAGCCATGCGTGGGCCGGGAGCCTATACGGCAAAGGATCTGGGTGACAGGGTTCGTCATGCATCGGATCATGATGGGCCGTGGCCACATATTTCGATCTGGCATGGCAGCGCCGATCCGACGGTCAGCAGTACAAATGCGGACGCTGTTCTCGCACAATGGCTGTCGGTCCATGGCCTTGAAATGACTCCGGACGCTTCTGAACAGATAGCCGGCCATTGTCGGCGCACGTGGAACGATGCATCCGGGCGCCTGGTTATCGAAGATTATCGCATTGCCAATATGGGCCATGGCACGCCGCTTGCCACGACTGGGCAGGACGCTTGCGGCATGGTGATGCCGCACATGCTTGAGGCAGGCATTTCATCCACGCGCCACATTGCAGCATCCTGGGGTCTGTTAGGGGTCGAGAACGAGCGCATCTTCACGCCATCAGCAAGGCCTGCCCAGGAAGCGACGCCAAATCTGCCAGCATCTAAGATAAGCCGCCTGGAGCCTTTGACCTCAGAACCTCGGCGCCCGACCGCATCTGGCAAGCCGGGGGTGGAAAAAATCATCCACGACGCGCTCCGCGCCGCCGGACTCATGCGATAGCGACCACTCATTCCCGGTTTGGCGCGAACCATCCGATATCGCACTGACGCAAGTTAATTTCCGTTCTGCCAAAGGGACTTTCCCTGACACCGGTCGTTCAGAACCCGAGACTGCTGCGCACGGCAGCGGTTCCCAGAATGAGGATGTTCCATGACCGAACTCAGCCACGATATTTCGACGCTCAACAGCCTGATCGCAACGACCCTTGATAGCGTAGAGGGCTATGCAGAAGCGGCCAAAGATACGGAGAACGCGGGGTTCATAACGCTGTTCAACAGCCTTGCTGGTGAACGCCGTGAACTGGTGGCTCAGCTTCAGCAGGAGGTTTCCACGCTGGGAGGCGAACCTGAAGATGACGGCACGATCCTGGCTGGCGCTCATCGCGTCTTCCTCAATCTCAAATCCGTTGTGACGGGCCATGATGACAAGGCGATCATCAACGAGGTCGAGGCAGGCGAAGATCATATCAAGGCCAAATATGAAGATGCGCTGGGCGATCGTGAACTGTCGCCGGGCGTGCAGACGATCATCGCTTCAGCCTATGACTCCGTCAAAGCCGGCCACGATGAAATTCGCGACATCAAGCATTCCAGGGAGCGTTGAATGCAAGGCGGCGGGGCGACCCGCCGCTTTTCGACTTCCTGGAACGCTTAAGATCGGCGCGCATTGGATAGTTCGGACGTGGTCGCCGTCCGCCTCAGGATGAGGCGATCGCCTGCCCAGGCGATCAAACCCATCTGCGAAAATGCATCGAGCCAGCCTTCCATCGGCCAGACGTGCCAGCGATCATGGAATAGCTGCGCGTTGCGCACAATGTCTTCCAGATGCTGGAGTGGCGGATCGAAGACGTCATGATGCTGGTGAAAGGCGCCTGCGCCGCCGCCTTTGAACAAGAGCCGCGTGCCTGCCCGCCGCGCTCGAAATCCAAAGTCGGTATCTTCTGCGCCATAGCCGGTGAAGCTTTCATCAAAGCCCCCAAGCTGGATGAAGCGTTGCCGCCGGATGCCAAAGACCAATGACCAGAACAGCCCGGCATTCGTCTCTTCTCGAATGCCCTCCGCCGGGAATGAGCGGACCGGATGGGGTTTGGCTGATAGCTTGAGGTCTTCTTCCTCCCACCCGTCGCGTGCATCCCTGGGACCAAGATAGAGGGCCTCGGCACAGATGAGGCCATCGTCTCGGGTAAGCTGATCGCGCATCTCGCCCACAAGACCGCGCATCGGTATGCAGTCTACGTCCAGAAAGAGAAGATGCTCGCCTGCCGCAGCCTGCGCCGCTGCGTTGCGAGCAGCGGCAAGCGGGAGGCCCCCACGATTAAGAGAAATCAGCTCAATCGGAAAAGGCGCATCAGGCGCTCTCAAGGCAGGAGCACTCCCCATATCAACGACAATCAGTTCATCAGGGGTAACAATGCTGCGCCTTAGCCCTTCCACCAGCTGGGCAAAATGGTTGCCCCGGTTCTTGACGATGGTGAGGACGCTGAGGCTCATGGGGCGCGACGCCACAAATCGAGACGATAGCGCGGTCGCCGCCATGCCGTGACCACGTTTATCGAACGCGCCAACGGTTCGAGCAGCTTCGCCATGGCATCATCACCACTTTGCGGATAGTCGGTGTCGCCCGTGAAGTGAACGAGCAGCAGGTCGCCGCCGGGGAGAAGATGGGATTCCAGCCAATCGGCGGCGCGGCCGAGATCGGCATCGTCCCAATAATATGCGACTTCGGAAAGGACGACCAACTCGAACTGCCCTGTCGGCACCGCGCGAGGAAACGCGATCTGCTCGAACACCACATGATCGAGATGCAGCGTGCGCTGGCGAGCGGCTGCCAGCGCGGTTTCACTGACGTCGATAGCGAGGAGAGCCTTGCACAGGGCGCTGAGTTTCAAAGTCAGAACGCCTTTGGCACAGCCGATCTCAAAGCCGGTCGCATAGGTCCGACCGTGAAGAGCCGCTATGCTGTCTTCGAACTTCGCCTGCTCATAAGGGCTGGTTTCCAGATTCCAGGGATCGTTCGTCCCGCGAAACATGCTCTCGAAATAGTCCGGGTTCATAGTCGTCTGGTGCCGGTTCATGCGCGCTTCCTGACATAGAGGAGGTCGTGCGGCAGCATCGAGCGCTTGTCCTTGGGCAAACGAAAGCCGGTGCCATGCGATGTGGTCAGCTGGCTGCGATGGGCCGCAAGAGCGTGGCGTCTCGCGCCGGGCGACATTGGCGGGGTGATGAGCACCCTGTGGGTTCGCGCAGCGGGCGCTTCACCCCAGACACTATATTCCGCGACAGCGATCCTGCTATGGCACCTGATCCTGACAGCATTTGCAAGACCCGCTGCCGCTGCATGATCACAATGCGGTTCTTGAGAGGCTGTCGTCGCAAGGACATCGACCCGCAATCGTGCGCACAGTGCGGCAAGCCTTCGGCAGCTTGCGCGGAAGGCAAACGAGCCCACAAATTCGGGAGCCGCATCCTTCCATCCGAGGAAGAATGGCGAGGATGTTCGTCTGCCTGCGAGGCGCCGCAAGGCGTGCCGGGCTTCGCGCTGACGCGCCGCGATCAGACTGCCTGCTCGCCCGTCAGGAAGCGGGTGCGATCCCGATCCGTCCGTGAGATAGACGAGGCCAGCTAAGCATCCAGTTGCAGCCATATGCGCTATGAGCGCGCCCGCACCAAGCGTTTCATCGTCAGGATGCGGCGCAAGTATGAGCCAGCGCAAGCCGCGCCATGGACGCGCCGTCAGGGAAAATGCCCTGGCCCGATCACTCACCACAGCGCATCTCCGCTGCCCCAGGCGTCATGATCGAGCCATGCGATCGCAGCCTGATCCTTGGCATAATCGGGACCGGCCTGCCTCAAATAGACGCTCATATCCCGGATGATCTTGTCGATCCGCTGTCCATCGACGGCGCTGCGCGTACCTACAATCCGGCTCGCCAACTCCATGACGTCGAGCGCGGCCCGCTCGACGACGCCGCGGGTCATACGGGCGAAAGCCGGGCCGTCCTTGTCCCGGGCAGATGCCCGCTCTGCGCATTCGCGCACCCACAGATAAGCGGACCGCACCGCCACGACTGCATCCGCAAATTTGGCGCGTTGCAGCGGATCCTCTCTGGCTGCCGCTGTCATGGCCGTGCGGGTTTCGGTCAACAGTGCCTCTATGCCGCCAAGCTGGACGGCTGTGAACCGCCAGGCGCCCGCGGTGAAGTCTGGCTCCAGATCATAGTCGCCCCCATGCCCCAGAAGAGCGTCGCGCGGGACGGCCATGCCGCCAAGGTCATAAACCCCGCTTCCGGTCGCGCGCATGCCACGCATGCGCCACGGCGAAAGGTCCGTTCGCGCGGTTTCGTCCGCCTGGACAATGACAAGCTGTCGCGCACCTTCTGAAGGTTCGGCAGTAATGATTGCATGCGCCAGTCCGCCAGCGCCGCTTGCAAAGGTTTTGGCGCCTTCCAAAACATAACCGATGTTCGCAGCGACAAGGCGAACACCGGGTGGCGGTTCGGTCGCCCAGACCCCATATAATGCGCCCAGGCTCAATTGTTGTTGTAGAACCACGCGCTGAGCCTGCGTTCCAAACCAGTCGAACAGCAGCATGGCGTTGACATGCCCTTCGTACAGGCGTCCGACGCTGAGGTCGGCGCGACCGATGATGCGCAGGACCGACATCAGGGCGATATATTGGCTTTGGCGGTCGGGAAAAGAGTCGCCGCCGGCGTCTCTCGGCGCGAAGGTCCGCAGCAATCCAGTATCCCGCAAGAGTTTCACGCTCTCGACCGGGAATAGCGGAGCCGCGTCATAGCGAGCGCCCAGTTCGCAGAGGCGCGTACCGATCGAGCGCGCCCGGCAGGACGGCGTACCGATATCGTCAGGCTTCATATCGGCTCTTGTCACGCCGCTCTCTCCTGCACTTGGCTGGCAGTGTCAGCGATCTCGCCGAGCCATTCTGCCGCCACACGGACACCGTGGGGATCGTGGAGCTTGCGCCGGGCATGGCCGGGTAAAGCCAATGCATCGATGACGAGCGCGCGCCACCGTTCGGGCTCGGGCCAGTTTGCTAGAACCAAGGCCGCGCCGACTTCGCCCAGCCGCCGTGCAGTCGCGCGTTGCTCGTCATATGGTCTGTCTTCGGCTATGCAGATGAACGGACGGTCCGCCGCGAGTACACTGCCCACCAGACCATCACCCGCTGCTCCAACGACCAGACTTGCGTGAGCGATCTCACGATCGGGGTCACGAACCCAGCCAAGGATTTCGAGATTTGAGGGCGGATGATGCGGCATGGAGCATGATCCGATCACGCGCCAGCGCCATTGGGGAGAGCATCGTGCCGCCTGGGCAAAGACCTCGCCGTCGCCGGCCTGTCCACCGCGGCCGACTACGATAAGGATCGTGGCTTCGGCGTTGCTTGCCTTTGGTGCGGATGCGACCGTGACACCGGGCAGATAGCGCGTCTTTTCGCGCACCCATGGCGGCGTCGCAGAGATTTCCAGATCCTGATGAAAGGGTGCCAGCAAGGCGACCGCGCCTCTAAATGCCTCCAGATGCGGCGTATCGGTGCGTTCACCGTTGAGCCGTACATAGACGACCGGAACCGATGCCAGTCGCGCCAGCATCGCGACCTCGACCGATACGTCGATCACCATGAGAGCGGGCCTGTGAACGTCTATCCATCGTGCGATCACCGCTACTCGCGAACGGATGCCTTCGTGATCAAGCGGGGCATAATGCAAGCCGTCCGGTCGGCAATGCGAACCGTCGGCGCCATCGAAGGCGCCAGTGTCGAGACGATCGTCTGCAAGGTCGATCCCCTGCGAACCCACCCCTGTACCAAGAAGAACGACACGGCCACATGATGCATTGGCGATGGCGCGTGCGCGCGCAAGATGCCCGGCGCCGTGATGATGAACATAATAGCCAATAGGTCGGGGGGTCATTGTCGTTCCTCCAGCCGCATGTCGTGCGGCATGGGCGGCAGGGCATCTTCGTGCCGCGCGATATACGCCTGGCCGTCCGGCTTCTGGCGCATGGATTTGCGCCATGTGGCACGATCTACCCAATGTTCGAAAGCGGGCGCCATCGCGGTCGTCCTGGTCTGTATTGCCTGATACAGCTCCCTCATAGATGCTGCCATGCCGCCTTCGGCGCGCCCATCGGTTCGCGACGACACCCGGACATGGACGTCGACGGGATGCGCAAGCCTGCCGCCGATGGCAACAGCCGCCTGGACCAGAGCGCGATCTTCTCCGGTCGGTAGAAGCGGAACGCCGCCGCAGGCCAGATACAGGTCGGCCCGTATCGCAAGGGATGCGCCTGTATGATCGCCGTGCCGGGGGGCAGGATCCCAATCGATCGGATCGATCCGGTCCTCTATCTCGCGTACCTTCGACCAATAGCGATCCCATGCCCGGCGGCGCTGGGCTACTGCCGGTGGCAAAGGCTCACGCTCTTCGTCGATGACGATCTTTCCACCAACAAGGTCAGCGCCGCGCCCGAACGCCGCTGCAATATTGCTTAGCCAGTCGGGCGGCGGGCGCGCATCCGCGTCTGTGCTGATAAGTATCCCGGCATCGAGGCTGGAAAGACAGCAAAGTCCCTCAGTCATCGCGAGCCGCCGCGCCGATCCCGCATGCGCCAAGGCCTCTGGAAAGTCGGCCGTCACGACCCGTATGTTGAGCCGGTCTGCATAACGCATCTGCGCCTTGGAGATCTTTTCCAGGCTGTCGTCTGTCGTGTTGTTCACGGCGATCGAGACGCAGATCATGCCGGGCCATGACTGTGCGGCAATGGCTTCCAGCAACGTGGCAAGCCGATCACCCTCATCGCGGGCCGGGATGCAGATGCACAGGGAAAGCGGCGAAGCACCGAGTTCCGGCAAGGCAAGGCGTGGTGCCTGTTCAGACATACAACTGGGCATCCGTCGCGGGCCTGGATCGCAAGGTGGCCGCCGACGTCGGCGTAGACAGGATCGGATCCTCGCCGGTCTTGCCGGCCAGCCGCAGGCGCGCATCACTGCCCACTGCAAGCCTGCGATAAAGGGCTTCATAGGCGTCGATCATGCGGGCGGAGTCACAGACGCGCTTGGCGCGACGGCGGCATGCCCGGCGATCGAGCGATAGGGCCGCGAACGTCGAACGAGCGAGCGATTTGACATCATCGGGCACCGCCAGCACGCCGCAGGAGGCATCAAGGATGTCTGGGATGGCGCCACGGGCGAAAGCGGCCACCGGCACCCCGCAGGCAAGCGCTTCGGCGACCACCAGTCCGTAGGGTTCATCCCAGAGCGGCGTACACATAAAGGCGCGCGCGCCGCCGACCAGTTGGGCGAGCTTTTCGTGCGCCAGATGGCCCACATGGATAGCGCCGTCCCCCAGGTGCGGAGCAATCTGCTCACGAAAATAGACTTCATCGAGGATCGGGCCTGCGATCTTGAGCGGCAACCCGACTTGCCTTGCAGCGGCGATCGCCAGGTGCAGCCCCTTTTCCGGGACGATGCGGCCGTACCAGACCAGATATTCCTGTGCGTCAGGCTTAGGATGAAAAGCGAACCGGTCAAGATCGATGCCATTCATGATCACCGTTTCGGTCGGCAGAACATGGTCCCACAGCTTGCCCACGGCATTGGAGACCGCAACGAAGGCATTGTTGCGCGCCCGGCACAGGCGGATGCCGCTTTCAAGCCAGCAAAAAGGCGGGGTGTGCAGCGTGGTCACCATCGGCATCGGCAAGCTGTCCGCCATCGTTACCGGGATGTAGTGCAGGCTGTTGTTATGGATGACGTCAAAACGCCTATGGCGAAGCGCGCTCATCAGGCTGAGATAGGCATGATGCTCCTTGAAGAACGCGACATCCGGTGCCTCCGCCGTGCCGATCGTGCTAATCGCCGTCTCCGAGCAGATCGCTTCAAGGCCCAAGCCGGGCTCCGATCGCGAAGAAGCGAATATCGTGACGACATGCCCCCTTTCTCGCAGCGACCGGGCAAGGAGATGCGTGTGCATTTCCAGTCCACCGGCGAATGGTTCGGCAATCGGATATTTCAGGTGGGCGATTATGCCGATCCGCATCGGGAATGGTCCTCACAGCGTGCGTGGGCCGGAGGGCCGGCATGCAGCCGGCTCTCCACAGGCGTATAGTAAAGGTCAGCCCTCCGGCCGCGCATCCAGATCGACGGCAGCCTCGCGCGGCCAGTATCGCAGCGCCCGGCAGGCTTCGAGGAAAACCTTGGCGTCGGAGGGCTCGGCGATCGGAAGGCATGCATCATCCAGATCGTCAGCTATGCCTGCCTTGACGAAAATGGCCTCTGCATCCTTGCCGATGCCGATATATTTGCAGTGGGCAAACGCATCAGTGACAAAATCCTTGGCGGCTGAATCAAGCGCCAGGAGAGCAGCGCTTTCTGCCGAAACAAGAATGGCTACCGCGTCGAACAGGACCGATGGTCCGCCATCGATCTTATGCTTGGCCGCAACCGTTGTACCATCGGAGAGAATCACGCCAGCGATCTTCGGCGCGATCACTTCATAGACCGCGCCTTCGCCATCGACCGCTTTGAGCAGCGCCTTGAAGATCGCTGCATCGGTCCCATCACTGAGCAATATGCCGAGCTTGCGGCCCTTGAAACTGTCGGGCCCATTCTTGACAATGCTCAGCTTGTCGGAGGGCGGCAGATCGGTAATGGGATCGCGCGCCGCGACCGCTGCCTCGGGCAGAGCGATACCAAGACCATCGGCGACCGTTTCAGCCAGCGTCGTATCGATATGGATCAGATGCGACACTGTCCGCGAGCGAATGTCCGGACGCTCGACCTTCGACAGTTCGAACACCAGCGCGTCGCCGATATGCTTCTGTTCGATCGGCGCCTGGCTGATGAAGAATTGCCGTGCCTGGCTGTAATGATCAGCAAAGCTTTCCGATCGTACCCGCTGCTTGGGACCATCTGCCGTTTCAGCAAAGCTGGTAAAGCCTCGCACCGGATCTTCGCGGGGTCCGCCTTGCGTTGGCCCCCAGCTGTTGGGCTCATAGTTCACGCGGCCCTTCGGGTTGCGCATGGCCATATGGCCGTCCTGCTGGAAATGGGCCATCGGGCATTTAGGCGCATTGATCGGCAGGTGGGTGAAATTGGTGCTGCCCAGCCGCTTGATCTGAGTATCGAGATAGGAAAAATTGCGGCCCTGCAGGAGCGGATCGTTCGAGAAGTCGATACCCGGCGGGACATTCTGCGTCATGAACGCCACCTGTTCTGTCTCGGCGAAGAAATTGTCGACCACGCGGTCGAGCACCAGTCGTCCGACGATGCGGACCGGCACCAACTCTTCGGGAATGATCTTGGTGGCATCGAGCACGTCGAAGTCGAAGCTCTCTGCAAAGGCGTCATCGAAAAGCTGGACCCCCAGCTCCCATTCGGGAAAGTCGCCAGCGTTGATCGCATCCCACAGGTCGCGACGGTGGAAATCCGGGTCGGCGCCGTTGATCTTGACCGCCTCGTTCCACACCACCGACTGCAGGCCCTGCTTGGGCTTCCAGTGGAACTTGACGAAGGTGGACTTGCCTTCGCTATCCACGAACCGGAAGCTATGGACGCCAAAGCCCTCGATTGTGCGGAGCGAGCGCGGGATCGTGCGGTCGGACATGATCCACATGATCATGTGCATGCTTTCGGGCGTAAGGCTGATGAAGTCCCAGAAATTGTCATGCGCGGTCTGCGCCTGGGGGAAATCGCGGTCCGGTTCGGGCTTGGCGGCATGGATCAGGTCAGGGAACTTGATCGCATCCTGGATAAAGAAGACCGGGATATTATTGCCGACCAGATCCCAATTGCCTTCCTGGGTATAGAGCTTGACCGCGAAGCCGCGGACATCGCGGGCCAGGTCGGGCGATCCTTTTGAACCCGCGACCGTCGAGAAGCGAACGAACGCGGGGGTGCGTTCGCCAACCCGCTGGAATACATCGGCGCGCGTGACGTCGGCCAGGCTGTCGGTCAGTTCGAAATAGCCATGCGCGCCATACCCCCGCGCATGGACGACGCGCTCGGGGATGCGTTCATGATCGAAATGGAACATCTTCTCGCGAAAATGGGAGTCCTCGAGCAATGCCGGGCCGCGTGCGCCTTGTTTGAGACTGTTCTGGTCATCTGCCACCGGGATGCCATGCTGGGTCGTCAGCGTCGCGACGTCGCCTCCGGCGACCTGATGAGTTTCACCACCACTGCCCTGAGGCTCGCCATAAGCCGGCAGTATCGCAGCGTCGACCGGAACCGGGCTGGCTTTTTGTGGGGACTCCCCGCCAACATCATAGAGTGAAAGGCCAGCGGGCGTCATCCTGGCCTTGTTTTGAGCCTTGCCCTTGGTGGATTTAGAAAGCGACGGGGTCTTGGCCATGATCATCCTCATTTTATCGGACTGATTGTCGCAACAAGCGCTTGAGACCGAACGGATCGGACAGCCAACGAGCCTGACAGCGGTACAGATGCGATCGGAAACAAGCGGTAGACATGCGGAGTTGCCCAGCCATTCCGTAAATTAACCTGCGTCATCACGATTATTGTCTCGGCCGAGCAACGGCCAGGCGCCCAGCCCGTTATAGCTTCGCATCGATCGTCCACTGATGCGCCGCATCTTCTGGCAGGATCACATCTTCATGTTCACCGAGCGTTTTCTCAGACACAGGCGCGGCGTGCATCTCACGATTGAGGAACGGGCGCGGCTTGAAACGACCATCCGCGAGATCAAGACGCTGCCGCCGCGAACCAACATCGTCGTGGCTGGGGAGACACTCAACCAGAGCATCCTGCTGCTGGAAGGTTTCATGTCCCGGTACATCGATGATCGCAACGGCCTGCGGCAGCTTGTCGCGGTTCATGTGCCCGGCGACTTTGTCGATCTCCATGCCTTCCCGCTGAAGATACTCGATCATGACGTTGCGACGATGACGGCCGTGACCGTGGCGATCGTTCCACACGCTGAGCTTGAGACGATCACCGAGGATCTGCCCGCACTCTCTCGCAAACTCTGGTTCTCCACGCTGATCGATGCAGCGATTCATCGCGCCTGGCTATTTCGTTTAGGCCGTCTCAACGCCATCGGGCGGGTGGCGCACTTCCTCAGCGAGACCAATGTCCGGCTCATGTCGGCGGGCCTGAGCGACGGCCGGCGGTTCGCACTCGGCTTGATACAGTCCGATCTGGCTGAAATTTGCGGCCTGACCAACGTGCATATCAACCGGGTATTGCGGGACCTGCGAGAGCAACGTCTGTGCGTTTTCCGTTCTTCCCTTGTCGAGATCCTTGAACCTGAGAAGTTGGCTGCCGTCGGTCAATTTGATCCAGCCTATCTCTATATCGATCTGAAATCAGCCGAAGCCACATCCTCATGCCCAAGGCCAATTCCATGAACGAATTTTCCAATACGCCGCAACCGCTGACTGAACCAGGCGCTGCCAGCGCCGAAAATGGCCTGGTCATATGGGATGGTCCAGAAGGGATCGCTATCACGATGACCGCCGATGCGGCGCGCAAGACTGGCAATAGCCTGATTTCCGCCGCCGAGACCGCCCAACGACAGGTTTTGGGTGACGGGCACTGATTGGAACGGGCCCAGAAGCGACGGTCCCGCCTAATGTGAAGCGGGTCTCTAGGGTGCAGCAGAGGCAGGAGCGGGCGCTTTCGTCGAGCTTGCCAGATTTTCGGACAGATAGCTCAGGATGGTTTTATACTGATCATCCGTGAGCGAAGCGCCGTAACCGATCATCTGGCTGACGACCTGCGACCATTCGTCGGGCGAACGCCGCCGCGCGACGATGACATCGACGCCGTGGCACTGCATGCATGACTCTGTAATTTGTGTGCTGCCGGGCCCCTGGGGTAGTTTCCCATCCTCGACAGTACCCGCCGTGGCGGCGACAGCACCAAAGATCGTTGCGGCAGAAATAAGCGCAATTCGGGAAGGCTTCATGGCACTCTCAATCTTATCTCAAAAATCATATTTCTGAATATGTTGCCTGGCGACGGCGCCGAAATCTGGAGATGAAGAACTCTTGGATGTTCAGTCCGGCGAGACTTCCGGCTTTGCAGCCTTGCTGCCCTGGCCGGAGGGGGCGGTGGCGGCCACTGGCGGTTCGAGCCGCAGCAGCATGCCATCGGTATCCTTGGGGCCTCGCAGTCGCCCTTCGGTCAGAACATAGAGATAGCCGTCCGGCCCCTGCCGAATATCCCGGAAGCGCACGTCCAGTTCCCGCAGCATCGTGTCGCCCTGCCGGATGAAGTCCCCGCTGATGACGATCTGGGCGATCCTCTTCGATGATGCGCCCGCGACCAGCAGGCTGCCCTTGAGCCGCGGGAATTTGTCGCCGGTGTAAAAGATCATGTTCTCCGGGTTGAAGGTCGGATTCCAGAAGAAGAGCGGATCGTCCATGCCATCCCGGTGCCAGGGCTGATCGGACACCAGATGGCCCGAATAATGCCGCCCCATCGACACAAGCGGCCATCCATAATTGTGGCCGGGCAGCACGCGGTTGATCTCATCCCCGCCAGCGGGACCGAATTCGGACGCCCACATGTCCCCGGTTTTGGGATCCCATGCCATGCCGTACACATTGCGGTGCCCATAGCTGTAGATTTCGCCCTTCGCCTTGGGATCCTTGACGAAGGGATTATCCGGAGGGATCGAACCGTCATCGCGCACGCGCAGTAGCTTGCCGATATGGCTGGCAAGATTCTGGGCCATGGGGCGTGCGCTGGACTGATCGCTGGAGGTCGTGCCGTCGCGGTCGCCAACGCTGATATAGAGCATGCCGTCCGGCCCGAAGATCATCCTTCCCCCATAGGTGCCCAGGGGACTCTCCCATGCGTCGGTGACAAGAATGTCCTTCACCCCAGTCAGCCGCCCCTGATCGAACCGCGCGCGTGCGATCGCAAGCGTCGTGCCCTTTTGCGGCTCCCTCTCCTTGGTGTAGGAGATGTAGAGGAGCCTGTTCTTCGCAAAACCGGGGTGCAGGACGATATCGTGCAAGCCGCCCAGCCCGACATCGTCGAGAGCCGGCAGGCCGGCAACGGGGGTAGGATCGAGAACCCCATCCTTGACCACGCGCAAACGCCCAGGCCGCTCCGTTATCAGCATCGTGTGCCCGTCCGGCAGGAACACCAGCCCGTCTGGGTGGGACAGGCCTTCCGCCAGCCTGACGACCCGAACGGACATGCCGCCCTCGCTCTTGAGCAGGACCGGTTTATCGACGGCTGCTCCCGTGAGCGCATTGGGCGGATAATTGCGCGCGATCTGTGCGGGGGTGAGCGGCGAGGTGACGCCCGGCGTGTCGACGGCCTGGCCGATTGCTGCACCGGGGATGGCAGCTATCGAAACCGGCGCCAATCCGAGCAATGCCAGGGCCAAACGGGGGGTGAAAGTCATGATGTCTCCGCGACTGAATATGCAAAGGGGCTGGCGCAGCGATCGGGCACGGCGCGTTGCGAAGGGTTAGTCCACACGCATGGCCACCAGTTCTGCGGGATGGTTCACGCCGCCGACACCCACGACGATATATTGCTTGCCCTGGTACATGTAGCTGATCGGCGGGGCGGTCGTACCGGCGCCCAGATCGGTTTCCCAAACCACCCTGCCCGTCTTCTTGTCATAGGCACGGAACATGTTGCCGCCACTCATCTTGGGGATGCTGAGCCCCACCATGTCGCCTTCCCCCATGAACAGGAACGACTTGGTCAGCAGCGGCGCGGCCCGGCCGGCCTGTCCGAGCGGCGGAAGATCGAGATCCTTCAGCAGCGGGTGATCGCGCGGGCCGTTGCCGTTGGGCACCATCCACAGATGGTCGCCGCTGTTCATGTCGATTGCCGTGATCCGCCCATAGGGCGGCTTTACCAGCGGCAGCCCCTGCGGCCCCTCCATATACAGGCTCGATTCCGGGGGGCGGCGATAATTATATCGGCTGATCCACGGAACGCTGACCGAGGGAATGTAGATCACGCCCGTCTGTGGATCGAGCGCCGCACCGGTCCAGTTTGCGCCGCCGACCCAGCCGGGCATGTAGAGCGTGCCCAATTTGCCATCGGCGCCGCCCGCGGTCGATGGCGGGGTGAAGATATCGCCATGAACATAGCGGTTCATGATCTCGACCGCTTCGGCGCGCAAGGCGGGCGTGAAGTCGATCAGTTGATCCTCGTTCATGCCCTGCCGGTCGAACGGCGCGGGCTTCGAGGGAATGGGCTGCGTGGGCGACGTCTTTTCGCCGGGCATCGTCGAGGCGGGAACCGGTGTTTCCACGATCGGGAACAGCGGCTCGCCCGTCACCCGGTCGAAAGCGAAGACAAAGGCGGTCTTCGTCACCTGGATGGCGGCCTTGCGCAGGCGGCCGTTGACCTTGATGTCGGCCAGCATTGGCGGCGTGGGCAGATCATAGTCCCACAGGTCATGATGCACGGTCTGGAAGTGCCAGATCTTCTTGCCTGTCCTCGCGTCGAGCGCGACAAGGGAGTCGGAATAGAGGTTGTCGCCGGGGCGTGCCCTGCCGTCATAGTCGCTCGGCGGGGCGCTGAGCGGGACATAGACATAGCCTAGCTGTTCATCCGCGCTGAACCCGGACCAGACCTTGGTCTTGCCGGTCTGGCGCCACGACTCCTTCTCCCAGGTTTCCGTGCCCGGTTCGCCTTCGCGCGGCACAGTATGGAAGGTCCACAGCAGCTTGCCCGTATGCACGTCATACCCGCGGATATTGCCGGGCAGGGATGCCTTGTTGATGTCGGCAACGCCGGTAGCGATCGGCTGGCCGCCGATCACGATGACATCCTTTACGACGATCGGCGCGGGAGACCCCCAGGAGAATATGGTTTTCGGGTCTTCCCGCAGGTCGACACGGCCCTTGGCGCCGAAATCCTGAACGACGGCCCCCGTCCTGGCATCGAGCAGGTATAGATAGGGACCACGCACGGTCACGATCCGGGCGTTGGCGCCCTTGCCCCAGAGCGCGATCGCGCGGCTGGCATTGCCCGATGTCGACGGGGCGTCGCCATCGAAATCGGCCTGGCGCCAGATCACCTTGCCATCGCCGGGATTGCGTGCTTCGACCTGACCGATCTGGTTGCTGATATACATGACGCCATCGACGACGATCGGCGCATGGCGGTAATTGTTGGAAAGCACCGACTTGGGGTTTGCGGCCAGGAAGGCAGGATCGATGGCCGGCGCCCGCCACACGATCTTCAGGCGCTTGATGTTCCCGGCATTGATCTGATCGAGCGGCGAATATTTCGTGTCGCCAATGTCTCCGCCATAATGTGCCCAATCGGCCTTCGTCGCGGCCTGCGCCATTGCCCCGGAAAAGGCGATTGCAAGCGCAAAGCCCGCTATTCTCAGAGCCTTCATCCGATACTGTCCTCTTGATCTTCGGCAGCCGTCCGCCACCGCCTATTGTTCGAGATTGGCTGCGGCATGGATCTAATATCCGACGGCGTAACCCATGCGGCGCGGGTCGGAGCCTGCCGTGCGGGTCTGGTATGGCGATTGCAGCACGGCCTGGATGCTGCCGATGGCATAGGGGCCGACGGCGCTGACATTGTGCCCCATGGCCCGCAGCGCGGCGAAGGTTTCCGGCGGAAAACGGGATTCAAGCTGCACCGTTATCTCCGCGCCGGGTGTATAGAAGCCCGGATCGGCATCGAGCGCGATCCTGGGCGCCTCGATCGCCGCCTGCACCGGCATCGCCCGGTCAATGATATTGATAAGGTGCTGAAACTGGGTCTGGCCGATCGTCTCCCCGCCGGGGCTGCCGAACACCATCCTGAACTGTCCCTTGTCGAGGACCACCGTCGGGCAATTGCCCAGCAGGGGGATGCGCCCGCCTTTGACGAAGTTGGGATGGTCGCGATAGGGCGCGGTCGAGCCGCTACGCAGGCCGTTGTTGCACAGCAGCCCCGTGTCGCCCATGACGACGCAGGCGCCGAAACCGCCGCCCACCGTGGTCGTGACGCCCACCGCATTGCCCTCGCTGTCGGTGATCGACAGGTTCGTGGTATCGCCGGGCACGCGCGGCGCCGCCCCCGGCGCGCGCGGGGCGAGCCGCGATCCGCCGATATCGGCACCGGCTGGAAAGGCGATGGCGCGGGCCGGATCGATGAGCCGCCGCCGCTGGTTGGCGAATTCCTTCGAGATGAGCGTGGCGACAGGCGTAGGGCTGGACGCCGGGTCGGCGGCATAGCGATAGACGTCGGCCTTGGTGATCTTGATGCATTCGGCGATCAGATGCAGCGCCTGCGGGCTGTCGGGGGGCATGGCGCCGATGTCGAAGCCCTCCAGCAGGTTGAGCTGCTCGCATGTCTCCAGCCCCGTGCGCGAGGTCAGAGGCGAGCAGATCACATCCATTCCGCGATAGCTGGTCGCGATCGGATCGATCCATCTGGGCTTGTAGTCGCGCATGTCCTCCATGCGCAGCCAGCCGCCATTGGCTTCCGAAAACCGGGCCATCTCTTTGGCGACCGGGCCGCTGTAGAAGTGGTCGTAGGCCGCCATCAGCGCGCGGTCGCGGCTTGCACCACCCTTGAGAGCGGCCGTTTCCGCGTCCGCCAGCGCCTGGAACGTCCTGGCAAGCGGAAGATTCTTGAACATGGACCGCGCCGGCGGCGGATTGCCGTCGGGCAGGAAAATCGCTGCGGTGGTCGGATATTTGGCCAGCGTCGCCTTTTGCCGGGCGATGATCTGGGCAATCGAAGGATCAAGCGGATGCCCGTCCCGCGCATAACCGATCGCCGGCTCCAGCAGGGTCGCCAGCGGCAGCTTCCCGTAGCGGCGCGCCAGTTCGATCCACCCGCCAAACGCCCCCGGCGTCACCACGGCCTTCGGCCCGGCGGTCAGGTCTGCATTGCTGGCCGTGTCGTCGAGCAGGCGCGGCGCCGCGCCGGTGAAGGCCAGGGCCGTGACCTTGCCCGTCTTGCTTTCAAAACAGGTGGCAAGGCCGTTGCCTGCCGCGCTCGACGCCCAGGGTTCCACCACGTTCAGAACCGCCATCACGGCAACGGCCGCATCGGCGGCGCTGCCGCCCTGCATCAGCATGCGCAGGCCCGCCATGGACGCCAGCGGATGCCCGGCGGCGACCACGCCATTGGGACCGGGCACCTCGATCCGATGCTGCACGACGGTCGCCGCTCCCGTCCTGGGCGCATCCGGTGCCTGCCGTCCCACGCCCGGCTGCCCGGCTGCTGGTGCCTGCGCCAGGGCCGATCGCGGCGCGGCGATCGAGATTGCTGCGGTGGAAAGGCCGCCCATCAATATCTGGCGGCGATCGATCCTGCCCAGGTCGGCCGATGTGCTGCTGTCCCCGCTCATTGCGGCATTTCCACAAGCGGCTTGCCATCCTTCTTGTAGAGAACGCCGCCCTTGATCACGACCTGAACGTAGGCCAGGTTGGTCAGGTCATTGTAGACCGGGTCCCCGGGCACGACGATGATGTCGGCCAGCTTGCCCGCCTCGATGGTGCCAAGGTCGGGCTTGCTCATGATCCGCGCATTGACGCGGGTCGTGTCGGCAATGACCTGCAGCGGCGGCAGCCCTTCGTCGGCCAGCACCTTCATCTCGCGGATCAGGCCATCGGTGTTGAAGTTCATCGGCGTGCCGCTGTCGGTCCCCACGCCCATCACAGCACCGGATTCGATCCACTGCTTCACCTGCGGGCTGCGATATTTCATCTGGCGATCGATGAAGGTGAAATAGCCCTCCGCCTGCCAATCCTTGAAGGATTTCTGGACGGCATCCCAGATGTCCGCCGGGAAAAGGGCTTTGGTGGCCGGATCCTGCAGGCGCTCTGGGAAAGTGACCGTGTCGGGGTAGATCCAACTGCGATGCGCCGCCGTCAACACCACGGGCCGGCCAGCCTCCGCGATCAGCCGTACCAGTTCTGGCGAATAGGCGGGCACGCCGGCGGAGCCCACATGCTGCAGCACGTCCACGCCGGTTTCGAAGGCGTTGCGAACGGCCGCCTCATCATAGACATGGGCGTGGACCTTGATCTTGTGGGCATGGGCGGCCTTCACGATCGCGGCATAGTCTTCGCGGGTCAGGCCTGAATGCGCCTTGATGACGTCGACACCCATCGCGAACAGCCGGTCCACGACCGCAGCGGCTTCCTTTGGGCTGGAGATGACGGCGGACGCCTCATCCGGGAAGCCGTGAAAAGCCGCGCGGGTCACGAGCGGGCCGGCCACCTGCAGGCGCGGGCCGGCGACCTCACCCTTGCCGATGCGATTGCGCAGGCTGATGCTCTCGACCGGATTGCCGCCCAGGTCGATGGCCGACGTGATGCCGGACATCAGCATCTGATAGGCCGACAATTCCATGACCTTCTCGATGGAATATTTCTTGCCATCGGTCTTGAGCCATTTGAACCAGTCGGCCTCGTTCCCGTAGCCGAGCATGAAGAGATGGGCATGCGCATCGATCAGGCCGGGCATCATGGTCTGCCCGCTTGTATCGATGACGGTCGCGCCGGCCGGAATCTGCACCTCGCTCGCAGGCCCTACCTGCACGATCCGCTCGCCCCGGATCACGACGGTGGCATTGTGCAGCGGGGGGGCGCTCAAGCCGCTGACCAGCATGCCTCCGGTGAGCACCGTCGTCTTCTGATCCTGGGCGAGTGCCGAAGTGCCGATCGCGACGGTAGCCAGGAGCGCGATCTTGCCAATCGCGAACGCCGCCTTCTTCCGGATGCGTCCGACCCTCGTGACGCTTTTCTTGTCTTTCATGCCTTTGCCCCGTTTTTCGGATGAACCTGATCCATTGCGCACGCGTCCAGTGCGGTGCGCGCGCATGATCCCGTTGCGACTGTCCCCATGGGAAACGAACATCGCAGCCACAGCCGCCACCTCCCTCGGCGGCGCCACGGCCTGCTTTTTCCTACATCTTGAAGCGGAAGCCGGCGCGGAACACCCGGCCGAGCGTATCATATTGCCCCGCAGCGACCGGATTGTTCGTCCACGAGCCATATCCGGTCGGCCCAGCGGCCACGATGGCCGGATCCTTGTTGGTAAGGTTGCGCACGTTGAAGAACAATTCGTACTGCCGGTCATCCCCGAACCTCAGCGTCGCGGCGACATCGAAATAGGTCGCGCCGGGCACGTGGATGCTGTCGTAGGTGGGGTTGTTAGCCGTTGAAGTCGGGCAGCCGGTCGCGCACTCGATATATTCGTTGCTGATCACGCCGCCATTGATGCCGCGCGCCATGCCGGTCAGGGAGAGCGGGCCATTATCGTAATTGATCGAGAAGGCGTAGCGCCAGTCCGGCAGGTTGACGGTGCCGGCGCGCTCGGTCACGATCGAGCCAGGCAGGCCAGAATCAACCGTGTAGCTGATATAATGCGTGGCGAGGGCGCGGATCGTGACCGCACCGCCCGCTTTGGGCAGCACATCGTCCATGCTGAAGCGATAGCTGGCTTCGAAATCCAGGCCCTTTGTACTCTCGGAGGCGAGGTTGAGGGGCTGGTTGTAGATGTCATATTGGTTCGTCGCCCCCGGCGTCGCGACAATCAGCGCACAGGCATCCGAATTGCCCGAATAACAGAGGTTGACGATCTGCTGTATCGTCAAGCTGCCGATCGCCCCGGTGACGTCGACCTTGTAATAGTCGATCGACGCATTGAAGCCGGGCAGGAAGGCGGGCTGAAGCACCACGCCGGCGCTGTATGTCTTGCCGATTTCCGGATCCAGGTTCGGGTTTCCCGAAGCCAATGAGCGGGCCGTCGTCGAGGCGCCATTGTTGTTAGGATCCTGGAAGGAGCTCTGGGCCTGGAATACGCCGGCGTAGCGATCGGCAAGGTTCGCCTCACGCACGTCGCGCGATACGACACCGCGGACGCGAAGGCCGTTGAACGGCGTGTATTCGGCGCCGATCTTCCACGTACCAAAGGTGCCGGTGTCATATTTCACGGCGCGGACCGCGGCGTTCAGGTTGAGCGACTTGGCCCAGCCCACGTCCTTGGCCAGCGGGACGACGGTTTCGAAATAGGCGTCCGAAACCTTGTAGCTGCCGATCGTCGGCAGGCCGCCGGTCGTGTCCCAGTTCCCCGGGCTGGCCGTAGTAATGGCGTCGGCATAGCCGCTCGCCGATTCCGTGCGATGTTCGGCGCCGAATGCGATCGAAACCGGGCCGGCCCAGATGTCGAACGGCTCGCCCGCGATGTTGATGCTGAAGACATTCTGCTTGTAGACGTCGCGCCGGTACGGATCGCCGGTGACATAGTCGATCGCCGCCCCGCTGTTCACGCCGGTGCCGAACAGATTGTAGGGGACACAGCCGTCGTTCGGGTTGGTCAGGGTCGAGCGACAGACGACCGAGCCGTTCGGCGCGCGCACCGCGTCAATGGCCCGCATGAAGTTCGGCAGCAAGGTGGCGCTTGTCGCGGTGTTGCGCAGGGTGGCGCGGGCATATTCATAATAGCCGTTCAGCGTCCATTGGCTGCCCAAGGCGTTGAATTTACCGTCGACCCCGGCGACACCGCGGACATAGCCATGCTCGGCATGGGCGCCCGACGCACCATTGTCCCCCTTCATCGTGCCGAACGGGACCGAGGTGAGGCCGAGCGCCGTGATGCGAGACGCCAGCGCGGCCGGCATATAGGCGTTGTCGGCGCGAACCGTCAGATTATTGGCGAAGCCACCGTAATAATATCGCGTGTCGGTATCCAGGTGGGACCACATTCCCTCGGCAAAGACGTTCCAGTCATCGGCAATGTCATAGCTCAGGCGCCCGAACAGGTTGCGACGATTTTGCTCCGGGAGCATGCTGTTGTCGACGCCGTTGCGGAGGTTGTTGTCGCCCATGGTGCCGCCCGCCATGATCGGGTCGGAGACGACAGGCCCGTAGACGAGGTTGTACATCGTACCCCCCGGCCCGAACGCAATCCCGCGCAGCGACGCACAGGCCGAGGTCGCCGAGCAGGCGATAGCCCCGCCGAGTGTCGCCGTGCCGAGTGCTACCTGCGACCGAAGCAGGACGCGCGGCTGGCCGTTGGCCGCCGTATAGGCGGGGTTGTTGATGTAGGCCCAACCGGCTTCCGTCCAAGGGCGGTTGCTGGGGTCATAGATGCCGTCCTCGTGCGAGGCCTCTCCGCTCAGCAGGAAATGGCCACGATCGTCGGCGAAGCTCGTGCCGTAGCTCAGGGCGACCTTCCAGTTCTGGTTGTCGCCATAGGTGGTGACACCGCCGGAAACTTCGCCCTTGAAGCCGGTGAACTTGGTGTCGAGTATGAAGTTGACGACGCCCGAGAGCGCATCCGAGCCGTAGGAGGCCGATGCGCCGCCCGTCACGACATCGACGCGCGAAATCAGTTGCTGCGGCAATTCGCTGACATCGACCACGCCGTTGTTGACCATGCCGCCGACGCGGCGGCCATCGAGCAGGGTCAGGGTACGGACTTCACCGATGCCGCGCAGGTTCATCGCGTTGATGCCCTGCCGACCCGCGCCGACCTGGTTCGTCGTCGTCCTCGGGGTCGAGCTGCCTGAAAGCGCCGGAAGCGTGTTCACATAGTCGGCGACATTCGGCGTCGCCGACGTCGCGATTTCATTCGCGCCGATGACCGACACGGGGGTTGGGGATTCATAGCCGTCACGGACGACGCGAGACCCCGTGACCGTGATAATTTCAGGGCCGGACTCCTCGCTCGCCTGGTCGCCCCCGCCGGCGATGGCCTGCGCGCTGGCGTTGCTTCCCAACATGCCCATGCCGGATTGCAGCGCCGCCAGCTTGATGGGTCTTGTGGCCATGAAGCGGGAAATCGCCACCGGCTCGCTCTTTCGCGCCGTCAGGGCGACGACCTTGCCACGGATGGATCCGATCCGCAGCGGTGTATCGGAAAGGAGCTGACGAAGGGCATCCTCCGGCGAAAGCGTCCCCGACAGCGACTTCGATCTCAGGTCCGAAACGCTGCGGGAGGGGAACAGCAATCTGTAGCCCGACTGCTTGGAGAAGGTCTGCAAAGCGCTCGACACGCTCTGCGCCGGAATATTGAACTGATATTCTTCAGCATTTGCCAAACTTGGAGCAGCAACGGCCATTATAGCAACAGTGCTGGAAAGAAGACGCAAGCAGGACATGCTAGAACGATGCAGCATAGAAAGAGACCCCCTGTTTCTTCCTCCCCATATTTCTGATTTTTCTGTTCTATATTGGGTTTGACGATTGACCTGAGAAACGCCCCCACATGACCCAGGAAATAATCGGCATTTTTATGACTGTGCCTGCATTACCGCATTCGCTGCCATGCCCTTCCCGCACGATCAGAGAAATGCTGACGGCATAGCTGTAGGGCGCGGCCCAGCCTGCTTCGCCGGCTGGAACGAACTCGTAAAATGCCCCTACTCGATGCCGGACGCGGATTCGGTACGGCAAAATCCCCGTGCGAGCCCTGCTGGAGGCAGCATCAACTCGCCAGATGAACACCTTCCTATCAAGGGATGCCGCGCGCCATCGCATCACCATCAAGCTCCGATGCCCGCATCGCGATCCAGTTGCCGAAATCGACGAGCGCCGGGTGATTTTCCCATCCCTGGCGTCGGACGAGATAATAGGCTTCCTCGCCGGAGAGCGACTGCGAAAAGGGCATGGCGAGTGCGCCTGATTCCAGTTCGGGATCGATGAGGAAGCGGGGGATGAGCGCCACCCCTGCCCCTGCGGCAGCCGCCTGCGCCAGCATCAGAAAATGTTCGAAGGTCGCGCCTTTGAGCGGCGGCAGGTCTGCAATTCCGCAATCGGCGAACCAGCGGTTCCAGGCGCTCGGTCGGGACGACTGGAACAGAAGCGGCTTGCCGATCAGGTCGCGAGGTTCGCGGATATTGTTGTCACGCAACCATGTCGGCGCGCCGACCAGCACCGCCTGCTCGCGGAACAGGAACAGGTGCGAGGCATCGGGCCAGTCTGGCTTGCCGAAATGGATTGCGGCGTCGAACCCCTCGTCGTGCAAGTCGAAGGGGAAGGCGCGTGCCGCGAAATTCACCGTCATCTCGGGGTGCCGGGCAGTAAGATCGGGCAAGCGCGGCGCGAGCCATCGCATGCCGAAACTGGGCAAGGTGGCAACGGTCAGTTCGTGCCCGCCCTTCTGGTGAAGCAGTTGGCCGGTCGCCGCACGAATGCGGTCGAGCGCCGGGCGCACTTGATCAGCATAAGCCTGCCCCGCCGCATTCAGCGTCACCCGCCGGCCCTTGCGGTCGAACAGCGGCGTTTGCAGCCAGTCTTCCAGGATCGCGACCTGCCGGCTGACCGCGCTTTGGGTCAGCCCCACCTGCTCGCCGGCGCGCGAGAAGCTGCCATGGCGGGCCGCCGCGACGAAACTGTTGAGCGCGGCCATGGGGGGCAGCAGTTGCCGCCCTTCATTCATTCCATAACGTCATCAACAGATGATCCTATTGTGTTTTGATCTGGCGCATGAAGGCTGCATATAGCTTCAAATCGTCCCAACCACGAGATGAATCATGATGACGATCGCGAATGAAGATTGGGTGATGAAACTGGCCGGCGCTATAGTTGGGGAGGAACGGCGGGACACCATCGCCGCCATCCTGGCGCCCATGGTCCCGGACGTGCAGACGGACGGCGTGACTCGCGCGCAATTTTCCGCCGCGATGAACGTCCTGCTGTTTGCCGACTTGCTGGAACGGGTGCCGAGCGGCGCGGCCTATGTCGCGGATGTGCGGGCAAGCGGCGCGACCGTATGCTTCGACCATGGCGCGATCCGCACGATCGCCCTGGTCGATGGCGACACCGGCGCGCTGCCGCGTGGCGAACTGGCTTTTCGCCGGATCCTTGAGCCGCTCGGCTATGAGGATGCCGCGCTCTACCCCCTGCCCGCGCTGCGCATGACCGGCCGCGCCTATCGCCACCGCGACTTCCCCGAGACGATCCCGCAATTCTTCGTGAGCGAACTGCATGTCGACCAGTTCGACGCGCAGTTCGCCGCGGCGGCTGTCCGCGTCTTCGGCGCCTCGCGCGACCCGCTGGATACCCATGCCAAGGCAGTGCTGGATCGCTTCGCAGCGGGCGAAACTATCTCCTTCGACGATGCCCTCCGCGCGCTGCCTACCGTCGTCGGCGCCTTCGACCGGCAGCATGACCAGCCCATGATCGCGGACTACGAAATCCTCAAGCAGTCATCCAAGGAAGCCGCCTGGATCGCGACCGAGGGCAATGCCTTCAATCATGCGACCGATCGCGTCGCCAATGTCGTCGCCCTGGCCGACGAGCAGAAGGCGATGGGCCGGCCGATGAAGGAGAAGGTGGAATTCTCCCGCACCGGGCGCGTGCGCCAGACGGCGTTCCGCGCCGACATGATCGAGCGCGGCTTCATCACGGCCGACGGCAGCGAACAGCGCATGATGGTGCCCGGTTCCTTCTATGAATTCATCAGCCGCGATCTCGACCCGGAAACGGGCGCGCTCGACCTGTCCTTCGACAGCGGCAACGCCACCGGCATCTTCCACATGACCAAGGGCGCATGAACGACACCGCCCACCTGATCGAGCGACTGGGCGCCATCGTCGGTTCGGCCAGAGTGCTGACCGATGCGGATGATGTCGCTGGCTACCGCGCGGACGGGCGTGGCGAAGGCGGTGGCGCACCATTCGCAGTGGTGCGTCCGGCCAATGCCGACGAAGTCGCGGCGCTGGTGCGGCTGGCGGCCGAGACGGGCCTGCGCATCATCGTCCAGGGCGGACGCACGGGCCTTGCCGGCGCGGGCCTCGCTTCGGAAGCGGGCGGCGACATCATCGTCAATCTCGACCGGCTGTCGCGCCATATCGAGATCGATCCGGTCAACCGCACCGCGAGCGTGGATGCGGGCGTGCGCCTGTCCGCGCTCAACGCGGCGGCGGCCGAGCATGGGCTGTCCTTTCCCATCGACCTGGGCGCGGACCCGTCGATCGGCGGGATGATCGCGGCCAATACCGGCGGCGCGCGGCTGCTGCGCTACGGCGACGTGCGCGCGAACCTGATGGCGGTGGACTATGTCTGCGCCGACGTGGATGGCACGCAGCGGACGCTTGGCGCGCCGCTCTGGAAGAACAACACCGGCCTCGACCTGAAACAGATGCTGGTCGGCAGCGGCGGATCGACCGGCATCGTGACCCGCGCGACGGTGGCGCTGCATCGCCGCCCCGCGCACCAGATGACGGCGATGATCGCGCTGCGCGAGGCGAGCGCCGCATTGGGACTGTTACTGGCGCTGGAGGACAGTTTCGGCGCGTTGCTGTCCGCCTTCGAGGGATTGAGCGCGCCGGCCATCACGGTTGCGCTCGATCATGTCCCCGGCCTGCGCGCGCCCTTTGGCGCCATCCCGGCCTATGCCGTGCTGGTGGAACTGTCGGCCCCCGCCGCCTTCGATTCCGATATTTTGGAGGAACAACTCGCCGCAGTGCTGGCGCCGATGATGGAAGGCGTGGAGGCGCCGGTGATCGATGTCGCCATCGACCATCGCGACGGCCTGTGGGCGATCCGGCATGCGGTACCCGAAGGGCTGCGCGCCAAGGGGGTGGTCGTGGGCTGCGACATTGCGCTGAAGCGCGGCGACGTGATGCGGTTCCGCACCGACATGGCCGCGCGACTGGCCGAGGCGGCTCCCATGCTCCAGCCGCATGATTTCGGCCACATCGGCGATGGCGGGCTGCACTATAATCTGGTCTGGCCCCACGGCGCCGGAACGCCCGACGCGGCGATGATCGAGCGCGCCCGCACGATCATCTTCGACGCGGTCGTCCGCGAATATGGCGGCAGCTTCAGCGCGGAACACGGCATCGGCCCGCGCAACATCGCACATTATTCTCGCTTCGTGCCCGCAGGCGTGCGCCGGCTGGCCGGCGCAATCCAGCGCCTGATGGCACCAGTCCCGATGGGACGCATCGATTTCGGAATGGAGTAAGTGAATATGTCGAGTGACCTGATGGCAGTCTACAACCGCGCGCCGGTGGAGGTGGAACGCGGCGAGGGTGTGTGGCTGCATGCCACGGACGGCCGCAGTTTCCTCGACTGCGTGGCCGGCATCGCCACCAACAGCCTGGGCCATGCCCATCCCGCCCTCGTCGCGGCACTTACCGAGCAGGCCGGCAAACTGTGGCACGTCTCCAACATCTTCCGTATCCCAGGACAGGAGGCGCTGGCGCACAGGCTGGTCGAAAACAGCTTTGCCGACGTCGTCTTCTTCGGCAATTCGGGATCGGAGGCGGTGGAATGCGCGCTTAAGACCGCGCGCCGCTATCACAGCGTCAACGGCGCGCCGGAGCGGATCGACATTTTCGGCTTCGCCGGCTCTTTCCACGGCCGCACCTATGCCACGATCAACGCGGCGGGCAATCCCAGCTATGTCGAGGGCTTCGGCCCGCGCCTGCCCGGCTATGAGCAGCTGGACATCGACGATGCCGCCGGGATCGAAGCGGCGATCCGTCGCCCCACCAGCGCCGCCGTCATCGTGGAGCCGGTACAGGGTGAAGGCGGCGCCCGCGCGCTGAGCGAAGACTGGCTGCGTCGCATACGCCAATTGTGCGACGAGACCGGAACGCTGCTCATCTATGACGAGGTGCAGTCGGGCATGGGACGCACCGGCAAGCTTTTCGCCCACCAGTGGTTCGATGGCGTTGCGCCCGACATCATGGCGGTGGCGAAGGCGCTGGGCTGCGGCTTTCCGGTGGGCGCGACGCTTGCCACGGCTGAAGCGGCCAAGGGCATGGTCGTGGGCGTCCACGGCTCCACCTTCGGTGGCAATCCGCTGGCGATGGCGGTCGGTAGCGCGGCGTTCGACCTGATCGCGCGGGAAGAGACGCTGGAGAATGTCCGCACCGTCTCCGCCCGGCTTCGCGCGGGGCTGGAGGCGCTTGCGGCCCGCTATCCCGACATTGCGGTGGACGTGCGCGGCAAGGGACTGCTGATCGGCGTCAAGCTCGTCACCAATAATCGCGAGATGATGGCGACGGCGCGCGACCATGGCCTCCTGGTGGCCGGCGGCGGCGAGAATTGCATCCGTATGCTGCCCTCGCTGCTCATTACGGCAGCGGAAGCCGACGAGGCCGTCACGCGGCTGGAAGCGGCGTTCGCAGCGACCCGCGCATCGCTCGCCAAGGCGGCCTGATGCTTGTCGTCCGCCCGGCAGGGCCGGCCGACATCGATGCACTGATGGAACTTGCCTATCTCTCCGGCCGGGGCTTCACCAGCCTGCCGGAGGACCGGGCGACGCTGACCGATCGGCTCACGCTGTCGGAAGCCAGCTTCACCGGCGTCGTCGAGCCCCGCGAGGCCTGGTATGTCCTGATGCTGGAAAATAGCGAGACCGGCCAGATCGAGGGCGTAGCGGGCGTAAAGGGGGGCGTCGGCATCGCCCGCCCCCATTTCTCCTTCCGCGTGGTGACGCTGGCGCAATATTCTTCGGCCACGGCGACCCGTTTCGATCATAATGCCTTGGTGCTGGTCAATGAGTGCAGCGACATGTCCGAAGTCGGATCGCTGTTCCTGCGACCGGGCAAGCGGCAGAGCGGCGCCGGCGCCCTGCTGGCGCGGGCACGCTACCTGCTGATCGGCACCCAGCGCGATCGTTTTTGCGAGACGATCATGGCCGAATTGCGCGGCTGGTTCGACGATGCCGACAACAGTCCCTTCTGGGACGGGATCGCCAGCAAATTCTTCCGCCTGCCCTTCGAGGAGGCCGATCGCATGATCACCTCTACCGACGGCCAGTTCATCCTGGACCTCGCCCCGCGCCACCCGCTCTACACCGAACTGGTCGATGCGGCCGCGCGCGAGGCGATCGGCGTGGTACACCGGCACGGCGTCCCGGCGCTCAAGATGCTGGAGAAGGAAGGGTTCCAGCGCTCCGGCCTGGTCGATATCTTCGACGGCGGGCCGACCATGACCTGCCGCCGCGATGCCATCGGCACCATCGCCTCGGCACGAATGCTGTCACTGAAGATCGCGCCCGTCGATGAAGGGACCGAGGAGAGGCTGATCTCCACCGACAGCATCGCCGCCTTCCGCGCGACGCGGGCGCCCGTCCTGGTGGACGGCGACAGCGCCACCCTCTCCCCCGCCACCGCCACCCTGCTGGGACTGGCCGAGGGCGCCACCCTTCAGCTAAGCTAGGACTTATGATGCTTCGTTCGATCGACCCCGCCACGCAGGATATCGTCTGGGAAGGCCCCGCGCTTGCCCCCGCCGGCTGCGAGGCGGCGATCGCCCGCGCCCGCGCCGCCTTCCCCGGCTGGGCAGCAACCGCGCTCGACGCACGGATTGCGATCGTGCGGCGCTATGCCGACGCCCTGAAAGCCGATGCGGAGGAAATGGCCCGCACCATCTCGCGCGAGACGGGCAAGCTGCTGTGGGAAAGCCGGGGCGAAGTCGCCGCCATGATCGGCAAGGTAGAAATTTCCATCACCGCCCAGGCCGAGCGCGCCGGCACGAAGGACCAGGCCATGCCCTTCGGCCGCGCCGTTCTGCGCCATCGGCCGCATGGCGTAATGGTCGTGCTTGGACCCTATAATTTCCCCGGCCACCTGCCCAACGGCCATATCGTGCCGGCGCTGCTGGCGGGCAATGTGATCATATTCAAACCGTCCGAGGAAGCGCCCGCGACGGCCGAGCGGATGCTGGCGGCATGGCGGACGGCGGGGCTGCCCGAGGATGTGCTGCAGGTTGCGCAGGGCGGCCGGGAGACCGGCGCGGCACTGCTGGCGGCCGATATCGACGGGCTGCTCTTTACCGGATCGGCCGGCGCGGGCGCGCATTTCCGTCGCCTTTTCGTGGACCGGCCCGGTGTCATCCTGGCGCTGGAGCTGGGCGGCAACAATCCGCTGATCGCGTGGGACGGAGAGCCCGACGCCATCGCCTCGCTGGTGGCGCACAGCGCGTTCATCACCACAGGCCAGCGTTGCTCCTGCGCGCGACGGCTGATCGTGCCAGAGGGGGCGGCGGGCGACACGATAATCGAGGCGATCGTGGCGCTGGCCGCCCGGCTGCCGATCGCGGCGTGGAACGAGGATGGCGAAGCGTTCATGGGGCCGCTGGTGTCGGCCCGTGCCGCCGATGGCGCGCGCGCTGCACTCGACGGGCTACTGGCGGCCGGGGCAAAGCCGCTGCTTGGCCCCCGCACGCTTGAAGGCCGCAGCAGCGCCTTCATGGCGCCGGTGGTTCTGGAGACGACCGGCATCAGCACGCCCGACAGCGAAATTTTCGCGCCGGTGCTACAGATCCGCCGCGTCGCCGGTTTCGATGCCGCCATTGCCGAAGCCAACGCCACCGCGTTCGGCCTATCCGCAGGCCTGATTTCGGCCGATCCGGCGCTGTGGGACCGTTTCTCCGCGCATATCCGCGCGGGCGTCGTCAACTGGAACCGGCCGACCACCGGCGCTGCCTCCTCCATGCCCTTCGGCGGATTGGGCAGTTCGGGCAATCACCGGCCGAGCGCCTATTATGCCGCCGACTATTGCGCCTTCCCCGCCGCCAGTTTCGAAGCTTTGGCGGTCGAGGCGATGGCCGTGCCGGGACTGAGCTGATGGCGAGAGATGCGGACCTGCTGCCCGAAGACCGGCCGGTACTGGAGGCAGCCTGCGCCGCGCCGATGCTCGACCAGATACTCGATTGGTCGGCGATCAACAGCGGATCGCGCAACTTGGACGGGCTTTCGGCAATGGCCGGGCGACTGGTCGACGCCTTTTCCGTGCTGCCGGGCGACCTTGACCGCCTGCCTGCCGCACCGGTGACGTCGGTTGCTGCGGACGGACGGGAAAGCCCGATGGCATTGGGCGACAATATCCTGCTGACGGTCCGCCCGGACGCTCCGCTGCAACTGCTCCTCACCGGCCATATGGACACGGTATTTCCGGCAGACAGCCGCTTCCAGACGTGCCAGTGGCTGAATGAAGGCATGCTCAACGGCCCCGGCGTCGCCGACATGAAGGGCGGGATCGCGGTGATGCTGGCGGCTCTTAAGGCGTTCGAAGCGTCGCCGCTGCGCGACCGCATCGGCTATCAGGTAGTGTTGAACAGTGACGAGGAGATCGGATCGCCCGGTTCCGCCGCGCTCCTCATGCAGGCCGCGCAGGGCAAGCAGGCCGCCTTCACCTATGAACCCTCCGCCCTGCCCGACGGCACATTGGCGGGCGCGCGGCCGGGCAGCGGCAATTTCTCGATCGTCGTCACCGGCCGGAGCGCGCATGCCGGGCGCAATCCCGGCGACGGGCGCAATGCCCTGTTGGCCGCTGCGGAGATAGCGCTCCGGCTGGAAGCGCTGATCCGTGACGGGCTGTCCGTCAATCCCGCGCGGATCGATGGCGGCGGGCCGAACAATGTCGTGCCCGATCATGCGATCCTGCGGGTCAACATGCGCCCGCGGACGCCCGCCGACCAACAGGCGGCACAAGACGCGCTGAAAGCGGTGCTTGACGACGTGGCGGAGCGCCGCGAGGTGGCGATCCACATCCACGGCGGCTTCGGCCGGCCACCCAAGCCAATGGATGATCGCGCGCTGGCGCTGTTCACGCTGGTACGCGATTGCGGCCGGCGGCTGGGGCAGGACATCGGCTGGCGCGACACGGGCGGGGTATGCGACGGCAATAATATTGCCGCCTGCGGCGTGCCCGTGGTGGACACGATGGGGGTTCGCGGCGGATCGATCCATTCGGATCAGGAATATCTGATCGTGCCGAGCCTGGGCGAACGGGCGAGCCTGACGGCACTGCTACTCTGCACGCTGGCACGGAACGGCATGCCCCGCTCCGCCTGACGTCCCGTCCTCCGTCGTTCGGGAGAGGAACCGGAGGCAGGGGTTACAGCGCCGCGACCTCGCTCAGCAGCGTCGGCGTGTCGGTGACACGGCAATAGCCCTTGGTCAACTCCAGCGCCCAATAATGACGGTCTGGCGTATAGGTCGCGCAGGCATCCTCCGGCACGACGACCAGAAACCCCCGATCGCAGGCATCACGCACGGCGGAAATCACGCATTGGTCGGTCAGGAGACCGACGATCACCAGCCGCGTGATGCCGAGGTTGCGCAGAACATAATCGATGGCGGTGGAATTGAAGACACTCGACGTCGACTTGGCAAAGCGCATCTCGTCACCCTGTGGCGCGATCGCGTCCAGAACCTGCGCCTCCCTGGACCCGCGCGCCACGTTGATGCCGCTCACCTTATAGTCGAGGCTCCGGTCGCGGCCGTCGTCGGTCAGATTTTCGACCGTGGTGAAGATCACTTCGCTCCCCGCCGCCCGGAACGCATCCTGCAGGGCACGGATATTGGGCAGCATGACCTGCTCGATCCGGTCCATATACCAGCGCTTGTCGTCCGGCAGGGTCTCGCGGGTGTAGGCGGCCAGATCGCCATGGCCATAGGCCGCGACCTCATATTGCACATCCACTACCAGCAATGCTGTGCTGGCAGCATCGGAGAGCGGCGCGTTGCGAAGGGCGGTCATGGTCCTGTCCTCAGTAGATGGCGGCGTAACGGGCGCAGACGGCATCGGCATCAAGCCCCTCACACGCTTCGATCTCGTGTCGCTTGGCGAGCAGGAACGCCTCGACCAGCGGCGCACCCAGGGCTGCACAGAGCACGTCGTCCGCTTCCAGCCGGTCCAGCGCCTCGCCCAGCGACTGCGGCAGGCGCTCGATGCCGCGCGCGGCAAGGTCCGCCTCGGGCCATTCGGATGGGTCGGTGTTGACCAGCGGCGGCGCGCCAAGGCCGGCGCGAATACCGTCGAGCCCGGCGGCGATCAGCGCGCCCAGGATCAGATAGGGATTGGCGGTCGCGTCGGCCGCCCGATATTCGACGTTGAACTGGTGATCGACGGGAGTCGACCCGCCCGTCACCACCGGACAGATGCGCAGGGTCGCTTCCCGGTTGCGGTCGCCCATGCAGGTATAGGCCGAACTCCAGCGATGCGGCTGGAGCCGCTCATAGGACACGACCGAGGAGGCCGTCAGCGCACAAAGCGCGGGCATGTGCCGCACGATGCCGGCACAGAAGGCCTGGCCCAGGATGGTGAGGCCGCCCAGTTCCTCGGGATCGTGAAGCAACGGATTGCCGTCGCGGTCCCAGAGCGAGAGATGGACATGCACGCCGCTGCCGACGCCCCCGGCCACGCGCAGCGGGCAGAAGGAGGCGCTGCCGCCGGCATGATGCACCGCCGCCCGCACGACCTCCCGCGAGATCACGGCACGGTCGGCGGACGCAATGCCCAAGCTCGGCTCCATCGTCATTTCGAACTGGTCGGCGGCAAATTCGGCAAGCAGCATTTCGGGCGCACAGCCAGCCTGCTGCAACAGGGCCATCAGGGCCGCGCCGAAGGGTTCGTTGCGGATCGCGCGCTGATAGGAAAAGCCCGGCGTCGCCGCGCCGCTACCCGGCATGTCCAGCCAATATTCCTGTTCGAAGGAGGAGAGGAGACGCAGGCCTTCCGTCTCCAGCTCCGCGAGCATCCGCCGCGCGAAGCCCCGCGCGCAAATGCCAAGGTCCGCGCCGTCCAGACCAGCGATGTCGCAGAGCACGAAGCGCAGATCCGGCCCGTCGGGCAGCGCGACATCGACCAGCGTCTCCGGATCTGTCCGCAAGCGGCAGTCGCCATGCGACCCCCAGGAATTTGGCGAAGCGATCGTGTCGAAGGGCGAAATGATCTGATTGACCGGCACCCAGCCGACGCCGGACTTGAGCGGCGCTCCCTTTGCATCCCATACCCCGCGGCCACGGGTCATCGCGCCGAGATCGGTGACGAGATAATGGGTGAGCTGATGGTCGTTGGACATGGTCAGGGGCGGCCCTTAGATTATATTTGCTTCATATTATCCATTTTTGGATATTATGAAATATAAATTTCACCCTTCCTCGCCGGTGGTGCCTTGTTCGCCGAAGCGGCGAATCTGCTCGATTTCAACGATCCGCTCACGCCCTTTCTCACTTGCCGCGCGCGTGATCGCAGCGATCATCAGTTCGACCACCGCCATGCACGGCACCAGCGAATCATAGGGTGAAGGTGCGTCGAGATCGCATGTCAGGACATGGCTGGCGATGCGGGCGATCGGCGAGAGCAGCGGATCGGTAACAAGCACGATGGTCGCGCGGCGCAGCTTGGCGAACTCCGCCAGCTCAATCACATCCTCCTGATAGCGGCGGATGTCGAACACCACGAGCACGTCGCGCCGGCCGATATCGACCAGATGGTCACGCGGCGACACGACCCCGCCGCGCAGCACATAGGCGCGCGGGCGCAACTGGTGCAGATGGCCCCAGAGGATTTCGGCCAGATGATGGGTGAAGCGCCCACCCAGGACATAGACGGCATGCGACCCGTCCGCGAGCAGATTGGCGACCTTGTCCAGCGTCGCGGCGTCGATGCGGGTCAGCGACCGGCGGATCGCCTCGCTGAAGATATCGGCAGCTTGGGCCGAGAGCGTATCCCCCTCCCCGCTCTGTCGCTCGTAGAGGTCGAGCGGCGATGCGAGGCGGCTTTCAATATCGAGCCGCAGGCTGGCCTGCATGTCGGGATAGCTGTCGAACCCGATCTTGGTCGCAAAGCGGATGACCGTCGGCCCGCTGACTCGCGCCCGCTCGCCCAGCTTGACCACTGTGTCGAGGCCCGCAAGCAGATTGGTCGAGAACAGGACCTCGGCGATACGCTGCTCGCCGGGGGTGAACTGGTCGGAATGCTGCTTTATCCGATCGGCGAAGCTCAATTTCCCACCCTCCATCTGCCATGTCCGACAGAGTGATGGAGCATTTGCTTCAAGCTCGCCAGCGCAGACTGCATGGTCTGAAATATTTCACGCGCCGGTGCAGAAGATCTGGCGTGCCGCCACCGATTGCCGGCGCCATGCGTGAAAGCCTTTCAGGCCATCGGCAGGCGTCACGTAATGCTGGGCGACATGCCAGGCATCACGATCGCCGATCGTCTGGAACGCATCGATGAAACGGTCCGCCCACCCTTCCGCCTTGCTGCGATCGGTGAGCAGATCCTGCCGGAATTCAAGCTGCAGATGGGCAAGCCCGCGTGTCATCGCATGTTCGGGCGTGGTAAAATCCATGCCCAGATCCAGCCCATAGGGCTGGTTGTCGCCGACCACCACGTCGCCCCGCGCCTCTAGCGCCCGGATCAGCGGCGTCGACATACGCGTGTCGCGGGTCCAGCCCACGCCGATTTCCCATGGACGCGGCGTGCCGCCCATTGCCGAGGCGCAGCTATGGATGGAGAGCAGCGCAGGCGTGACGCCTGCGGCCAGCGCGCGGTCGAGATGGTCGGAAATCACCTGATGATAAGGCAGGAATATCCCGGAGATCCGGGCGTTCTGGTCGATATCGGAAAGCCCTTCATTTGCCGGCACGACCCGTCCGTCGCTGATCGCGGGCATTGCGTCTGTCGCTTCGGGATAGCGGTTGCAGTCGATGACCAGACGGGAATAGACGCCTTCCACCAAGGGCGCGCCCAGCCGCGCGGCGATCCGGCGCGCGACGATGGCGGCGCCAGGATCCCAGCCGATATGGTCCAGCCGATCGGCCAGCGCCATGCCAAGGTCACCCAACTGCGCGGGCACAAGATGCCCGGCATGGTCACATATGATCAGGAAGGACAGGTTCGCGCCGTCCGACACCCGGAAGGGCGCGGGCTCATGCACGGAAAGCAGCGGCGAAGGGCGGCGCGCGCCGTTCATGGCAGCATGCATCCTTTGCCCCATGCCATGATCTTGCCTCTGTACACACGTCCCTCGCTTTGCCGGGCAACCACGCTTCCTCCGGGAAGATCACGCCGCGCCGTCTAATGAAATCCTGTTCGACCAACGGGTTAGGAGCCATGCACAGGCCCGTGAGAGGGAGCGATTCCCATTCCGTCTCCACCTCAATCCCAAAAATGTAATAGTTTTGTCAATATGGCCATTGACGGCAAATATTAAAGTGATGTTTCATTAACACATAACGAATCAGACAAGCCTGGGGAGGCTAAGGGCCAACAGGCCGAAAAATTGGGGGAAGCATCGACATGATGGTGAATGAGATTCGGAAGGGATATATCCGCAGCGGCGTCGCGATGATCGCGATCGTGACGGCGATGGGCGGCATCGGCGTATCCGACACGGCCTTTGCCCAGACCCCAGATGTACAAGGCGGCGCATCGGCTGACACTGCCGGTGGCGAGATCGTCGTCACCGCGCGCAAGCGGCAGGAGTCGATGCAGGACGTCCCCGTCTCCATCACTGCCTATGGCGCCGAGGATCTGGCCAAGGTGGGCGCCACCAATGTCGAGCAGACGATCGGCGTGACGCCGGGCCTGGCCGTCACCGGCAATGGCCTTTCCCCCGCCCGTGACTTCCGCCAGTTGGTGATCCGCGGCATCGGCGCCAATTCGCAGCTGGAACCCTCCACCGCGACCTTTATCGACGGCGTCTATTCGCCGGCATTGAGCTTCGATTCCGATCTGCTGGAAGTCGAGCGCGTCGAAATCCTGAAGGGTCCGCAGGGCACGCTGTTCGGTCGCAACACCGAAGGCGGCGCGGTCAACATCGTGCTGCGCCGGCCCGACGCGACGACGCGCGCCCGTGTCGACGTCGCCTATGAATCCTTCGACACGGCCAAGGCCAGCGCATCGCTGAGCGGGCCGATCGCCGGCGACACGCTGTTCGGCTCGATCGCGCTCAGCATGACGCAGTCAGATTATTTCGTGAAGCAGAACGGCACGGCACAGGTGGGCGAGAACCCCTTCTGGCCGGGACGCGATCTTGAACAGGAATATAATGCGGGCAATACCAATATTAAGTCCGCAGACGGGCAACGGAGCCTTTCGGGTCGCGCTGCATTGCGCTTCGTTCCCACCGACACGCTGGAATTCAACCTATCGGGCCATTATTCCAGCTTCAAGGGTGTCGACCAGGCACCCGGCCCGCTGACGAGCTGCCGCTGCTACACGGTGGATGGCGACCAGGCCTTCCAGAACACGTCGAAAAACTATGGCGTCGCCCTGAACGCCGAAAAGACGTTCGAGACGATGACGCTGAATCTGATCGGCGGCTATGAATTCGCCGACAGCTCCGCGCCGTTCGATTTCGATGGGACGGCGACGCGGGTGAACAATTATCATGATTTCGACCGCACGCAGAAAAGCGCCTCGCTCGAACTGCGGCTCCAGTCCAATCCGGGCGGCCCGCTGCAGTGGCTGGCCGGGCTCTACGCCTTCCACGACTATCAGTATAACAGCCGCTGGTATAATTTCTCCAACATGGACGATCCCGCAGGCTCGGCGCCGCAAAGCTCCTATGACGGCCTGTGGAACCAGCAGCTCGCCGTGCTGAAGCGCGACGGCGTCGCGGGCTTCGGCCAGGTCAGCTATGAAATCACGCCGCAGCTGGAAGCCACCGTCGGCGCGCGCTATTCCTACGAGAAGGTCAAGGTTTCGGCCCTCGAACGCTTCGAGTTCCCGATCAACGGGGTCATCCGCGCCTATACGCCCAGCACTGTCTATGGCTGGGCCGATTTCGTGACGCCGGTGAAGAACAGCGAGGGCTTCAACAACTTCTCGCCCTCCGCATCGCTGCGCTACAAGATCACGCCGGAGCTCACGACCTACGCCACCGTTTCGCGCGGGTTCAAGGGCGGCAGCTTCCAGGTCGCGCCGGTGCAGCCATCGGACGTGGTGCCGATCGATCCCGAAACCACCACCAACTATGAAATCGGCCTGAAGGGCTCGTTGTTCGACCGGCTGGTGAGCTTCAACCTCGCCGGCTATCATATCGACATCAAGGACCAGCAGCTCCAGTCCTCGATCATTCGCGGCAATTTCGTCGCGACGACCATCAACAATGCGTCGAGCAGCAAGGTCGACGGCTTCGAGTTCGACATGACGGTGCGGCCGACCAGCCGCCTGACCCTGTCGGGCAATGTCGCCTATACCCGGGGCCGCTTCACCAACTATCTGGTGTCGCCGGGCGACCGCAATGGCGACGGCGTCGTCAACCAGGCGGATCAGGTCGACAAGTCGGGCGATCCCTTCCCCTATGTGCCCGAGTGGACCTATTATCTGTCGGCCGACTATCGCATTCCGGCGGGCAGCGGCGACGTCGTACTGGGCGCCAACTTCCGCCATGTCGCCAGCACCACCGTCGGCTCCGGCGCCACGTCGAGCGATCCGATCTATCCGCTGCCCGGCTGGGACCGGCTCGACCTCTCGATCGGCTGGGAGAACGCCAACTGGAAGATCCGCGCCTACATGCAGAATGCAACGGACGAGTTCATCATCCTTTCGCGCTGGAAATCCTTCCAGGTTCAGCCCAATGCGGCGTTCTGGCACGATCGCGTCGATGCGCCGCGCCGGACCGGCATTTCGGTCGGCTATCGTTTCTGACGGCTGACATAAGGGAGACATCCATGCGCGCCCTCTCCTCCCTCGCGGCCATCGCGGCCTCTACCTTGGCCATGGCGATGCCGGCGGCCGCGCAGGATGTCTCCCACGGCCGCATCGACCGTTCGGCCGATGCGGTGGAAGCGCAGGTCATCGCCTGGCGCCGGCAGATCCACCAGCATCCCGAACTCGCCTTTCAGGAGGTGAAGACGGCGGCGCTGATCGCCGGGGCATTGCGGAAGATGGGCTATCAGGTCCGCACCGGCGTCGCTGGTACGGGCGTGGTCGCGACGCTGAAGGGTGGCCGCCCCGGCGGCGGCGTGGCACTGCGCGCGGACATGGACGGCCTGCCGGTGAAGGAAGAGACGGGCCTGCCCTTCGCCTCCACCGATACTGGTATCTGGGAGGGCAAGACCGTCCCGGTCATGCATGCCTGTGGCCATGACACTCATGTCGCGGTGCTGCTGGGCGCGGCGAAGATCCTGTCCGACATGAAGGCCGACCTGCCCGGTTCCGTCACGCTGATCTTCCAGCCCGGCGAGGAAACTGGCTGGGGCAAGGAGCGCGACGGCGCGGCGCGCATGATCGCGGAAGGCGCGCTGAAGGCGGCCCCGGTCGATGCCGTCTTCGGCCTGCACGCGGGCAGCGATCTTCATGTGGGCGAGGCCGCGACCCGGCCCGGCCCCTATCAGGCAAGCTATGACACGGTGAACATCGTGGTTCAGGGGCGGCAGACCCATGGATCCGCGCCATGGACGGGCGTCGACCCCGTGGTCGGCGCAGCGCAGGTCGTAACCGCGCTGCAGACCGTGGTCAGCCGCCAGATCAACGCGACCCAGTATCCGCTCGTCTTCACCATTGGCAGCATCCATGGCGGCGATCGCGCGGGCATTATCCCCGATTCCGTGGCGATGGAAGGCGCGATCAGCACCTATGACGAGGGCTTGCGCGATCAGGCCTTTGGCAAGATCAAGGCGACGGCGGAGGCCGCCGCCGCGACCGTGGGCGCCACCGCCAAGGTCGAGCTGGTCAAGGGCTATCCGGTCAACGTCAATGACGCAGCCCTCTATGAATGGAGCAAAAGCTCTCTTTCTGCAGCATTCGGCAGCGGATTGAAGCTGGCTGACCGACGCACCGGATCAGAGGATTTCTCCTGGTTCGGCCGCGAGGTGCCAGGCCTCTTCCTCCATTTCGGCATCACCAAGCCGGGCACCGACATCACCACGGTCGCCCGCAACCATTCGCCCAAATTCCTGGTGGATGAGGATGGCCTGAAATATGGCGTCAGGGCGCTGACCTATCTGGCCGTCGACTATCTGTCGCAGCATAGCAAGCCGGCGGCGCAATGAGCGCCGAACTTCCCGCCGACACATTGCATCGCAGCCGCACCGGCTGGCTGATGCTGGCGGGCCTTGGCGTTTCCTACGTCATCGGCGGCGACTTTTCCGCCTGGAATTTCGGTCTCGCCAAGGGCGGCTGGGGCGGGATGATGATCGCGGTCGGCCTGTCGGCGCTGATCTGGATCGCGCTGATGATGACGCTGGCCGAACTGTCCAGCATCCTGCCGACGGCCGGCGGCGGCTACAGCTTCGCCGACCGGGCGTTCGGGCCACTCGCGGGCCGGCTGACCGGTTTTGCCATCATGGTCGAATATGGCGGCGCGGCCGCCGTGGTCGCGATCTTCATCGAAGCCTATTTCAAGAGCCTGACCGGAATCGGCGGCCTGCCAGTCATTCTGGCGGCGTTCATAATCCCCGTCGCGATCCATTTGCGTGGCGCGAAGGAGGCCATCGGCACCGTCTTTGCGCTGACGCTCGTGGCGATAGCCGGCATCGTCTTGTTCGGCGCGGCGATGGCGCCGGCCTTCTCTCCCGCCAAACTCTTCGACATGGCCCCGGTGGGCAGCGGATCGGCGTTCCTGCCCCATGGCTGGACCGGCATATGGGCGGCCATGCCGTTCGCCACGGCCTTCTTCCTGGCGGTCGAGGGCATTGCGATGGCGGCCGAGGAGGTGGTCGAGCCGCAGCGCGTCCTGCCCCGCGCGATGATCGCCGCTGTGCTGGTGCTGCTGACCATGGCCGTGATCCTGCTGCTGGCGGGACCGGGCGGGGCCGGCACTGCGAGCCTTGCCGACCGTAACGATCCCCTGCCCGCCGCGCTCAACGCCGCGGGATCAGGGCGTGCGATCGTCATGATCGTCAACATCGCCGCGCTGGTCGGGTTGGGCGCCTGCATGTTTTCAGCCATATACGCCTTTTCCCGGCAAGCCTTCGCCCTTGCGCGGGAGGGGCACCTGCCTGCCGTCCTAGGCCGCACCAACAAACGCGATGTTCCGGCAAACGCCATATTGATCCCGGGCACCGTGGCCCTGGTCGTCGCGCTGTCCGGCGAGGCAGAAGGCGTATTCGTGGCCATGGTCTTTGCCGCGATGGTTTCGTACCTGTTCATGACCGCCGCCCATCTCCGACTGCGGCGGACGGAACCGGGCCTTGCGCGCGCTTATCGGACACCTGCAGGAGGCCTTGTCGCGGGTTTCGCCTTTGTCGCCTCGGCGCTTCTCTTCATCGCCTGTGTCAACGCGAGCCCGCTGTGGTCGCTGATAGCGGGCATATTGCTGATCGCCATGGTGGGCGGGTTCGCGGGGAAACGCGTCCGGTCCTAATGATTGCCGGGGAGCCGCTTCGAACAGCCAAACACGCGCGCCTCACCCCCGCATCATCGCGAACTCACGCGCAAATGCAGTTCACCTTTCCCCTGCACATAGGCCACCTGCGCGGTTGCATCATAATCGACCACGCAATCCCCCGAGACGATCTCGAACAGCGGATTCTCGCCGAAGTGGAACCGGGGAATATAGATTTCGCTGGGGCTGTCGCCTTGTCCAGCAGCAATCCGGCATTCGAAGATCGCGCTATCTGTGTCGAAGCGCATATCCTGCAACACACCCGCCGCGCGACGGACATAGGGGCGGCAGAATCCCGCCACCGCGCGTCCGCCTGAATCGGGGTCTTCGGGACGCTCCATCTGATCGACCGAGAAGATCGACAGATCTTCCTGATTCCATCCGTCCCCGATCATCAGGTCGTTACGATTGCTTGCCGTGTAGTTCCACTGGGTCGAATGGATCTTCAACGCATCCATGGCTTCATACATGAGCGAAAGCGCACCGATATGCTGTTCCCAGGGAGTCTCGCTGCGATCACCCGCGCGCCAGGCGGCGAAGGCGGCTCCATGTTCCAGATCATAGGGGATGCCGAACTCACCGATCAGGGTCGGAGCGCCCTCCGCAGAAAAGCGTTCGGCATGTTCCATGATCTGACCTAGCCGATCGCAATAGACGTCGCGCAGCGCATCACGGCCATAGGCGGTTTCGCCCGTGCTGAAATCATAAGCCGCGTCAGGCGAGAAGCGTTTGGTGTAAAGAATGGAAAAATCATACCAGTGGCTCGCGTTCACCGACCGTTCCGGCATGACGTCGGGGAAGCCCTTGCCAGACAGGCCGGCATAAGGTTCCAGTTCGGCGAAGATTGCCCAATAGGGATTGTGAACCCGGATCGTCCGAGCGACGTCCTCGAACAAGGGGCGATATGCATCGTCCGCGACATTATAGACCCGGCCGGCATCGCGCTGGAAAAAGTCATCGCGCACATCGACTGCTCGACCGCCCTCCAGGCGATAGGCGCCCGCTCTTTCGAACGGGCATTCGACCCCATCCATCCAGATCGGCACGCCTGCCGCGTTGACCAGCTTGTGCCGATCCGCCGAAAGCGCGCCGGTTATGGGGTCGCGCTCCACCAGCGGCACTTCGACCGACACACCGCGCGCCGCCAGCAGGCAATCAAGCGGGGACATGGCAAGGCCGATGCGCGGACGCAGCGGGTTCTCGGCGGTCGGCGCCACATGGCGATACCCCAGCGAACGTCCCATCCAGCCCGTGACCGGTTCGTTCAGCGTATCAAAGCCGATGACGTTGGGCAGATGGGCGACCCGTCGCGCTACCGCATCCATCGCGCCAAGATAACGCCCTTGCAGGAAGTCCTGCACATTGCGGCCCTCCACCTCCAACTGCGGCGTGAAGATCCGCCCGGTCCAGAACAGGGTCCACATGATGCCCGTCGGCGGGAGGCGATGATTGGCGCCCCAGCTCATCTGCGGATAGGCATCCTGCCATCCACCCTTGGCATAGTCATACACATTCTGCATGACATGCGCGGCATCAGCGGCGTGAAAGCGCGTGAAATCCAGACCCACGGCTTCGAATGTCCAACCGGGCGCGCCGCTTCCTCCCGTCATCCGGCTCCATACGTCCTGATGGAAGTCCACGAAGACGTAGAGCCCATGCTCGCCGGCCCGGCGGCAGACTTCCACGAGATAATCGAGATAGGCCTCGTCATAGATCCCCGGCCCCGCATGCTCGACCGCTTCCCAGGTCGTGAGCAGTCGCACCACGTTGAAGCCCCAGTGGCGAAGGCGCCCCAGATGGGCATCGGCTTCCTCCAGCGGAAAGGGCCGGCCGATGAACGAGACTTCCCGATGATCGGAAAAATCGCTGGGGTAGTTCGTTCCCCCATAGGGAAAGGGTACCTTGCAATCGCCGCCCAGATTGACTCCGCGAAGGATGATCGATCGTCCGGCCGTATCCAGGAAATGGGCTCCCTCGACGATAAGTGGGTCGCAATGTGGCGTGGTGGCTTGAATAGTCATGCCGCTGTATTGCCACGCCCTTTCCCGGCGACAAGCCATGCTCGGCCACCAACGCCGATGGAGCAAGTCAAACGACCATTCAGCAAAAATCACGACGATAACGGCCGTGCCTTCCAGGCCCGGAGGTGGCACAACCCCGCAAAAATCAGGGAGACGTCATATCATGTCGCAGCAAATGCCCCTTCATCGGAAGATCGGTTACGCGTTCGGGGACTATGGCTGCAACCTCTACTGGCAGAGCATCTCCTTCTTTCTCCTGTTCTTCTACACCGATATCGTCGGCCTGCCTGTGGTCACAGCAGGCCTGATCTACATGGTCGCATCGATTTTCGACGGCATTATCGATCCGCTGGCCGGCGCGGCGATGGACCGGGTCAATACACGATGGGGTCGCTACCGCCCGTGGCTGGTCGTCGGCGCTCTGCCGCTGGCCGGCTCCTTCGCCCTGCTCTACTGGCGGCCGCCGCTGGAGGGAGGCACGCTGGTGGCCGTGCTGCTGGCGGTCCATCTGCTGTTTCGCATCTGCTACACTCTGATCGCCGTGCCGCTGGCGTCGCTGAGCGCGCGGCTGACATCCCGGTCGAGCGAACGCACCACGCTTGCATCTCTGCGCATGTTGTTCGGCGCGAGCGCGACCGCGACCATCGGCTTCGCCACCCAGCCGCTGGCCGCCGCGCTTGGTGGAGGCAATGCGGCAACCGGCCTGTTCCTGGTCGCGATATTGATCGGGACGTTGGCGACCATCGCTTTCGTGGTGTCCTTCGCATCCACGCGCGAACCGCCGATCGAGCATCCCGCCCCCGCATCCGGTGCCCGCGCAGGCTATGTCGGCAATGTGCTGCGCAACCGGGCGTTCCTGACGCTGGCCGCCGGACTGCTGTGTGCGACCATTTCGACGACGGCGCTCAACAAATCCCTGCTCTATTATTTCAAATATGTTGTGCAGGATGAAGCGAGCGCTCGCTATGCGCTGTCGTCCAGCGCGCTGATCGCGCTCGCCCTTGCGCCGATCTGGGCGATATTGGGCCGCCGCATCGGCAAGCGTCGCATGTGGTTGACGGCGATCGCCATGGGCCTGACCGGGCTTTCCATCTTTCTCCTGACCCGCCCGACATCGGCGATCGGCGCCACCGCCTTCTTCATGTGGATGCAGGTCGTCACCATTGGCGTGCAGGTCGGCTATTGGGGCACGCTGCCCGATACGGTCGAATATGGCCAGTGGCGCGGCGGCCTTCGCCAGGAATCCTTCCTCTTCGGCCTGTTCATGTTCTTCCAGAAGGCCGGGTTCGGCCTCGCTGCCGCCCTGTACGGCCTGCTGCTGTCGTGGATCGGCTATGATGCCAGCGCCCCGATGAGCCCGGCGACGATTTCCGGCATCGGCTTTGTCATGGCTGGCCTGTCTGCCGCGGGGCTGATCGGAAGCGGCATTGCGACGCTGTTGTCGCCGCTGCGCATGGGGGTGCATGAGCGGATCGTCACCGAACTGGCGGAGGCGGAAGGAAAGGCCATGCGCGACGATGGCAACGCCCTTCCCCGCTGATCCGTCACAATGGGCGCCGCCCCGCGCGCGAAGGCCGATCAGGCCGCGAGCGGCGCTGCGCGAAAAGCGCTGGGGACGGTGCCGAACCGCCGGGCAAACGCGCGGGTGAACGCCGCGTTGCTGAGATAGCCGGACTGGAAGGCGATCTGCGAGACCGGCTGCCGGGTCCGCTTGAGAGCGCTGGCGGCCGCCTGCAACCGCCGCTCCGCCAGGCATTCGGCCACCGTCTGTCCAAACAGGAGCTTGAAGCCCCGAATGAGCCTGGCGCGCCCGAGCCCACAGGAACGCGCCAAGCCTTCAATCGTGATCTTGTCGGCAAACTGGGTTTCGATCATCTTGCGCGCACGGCTCAAGCGCTCGCGCTCCTCGCGGTGCAGAGCCATGTCTCCCGCTGCAGCGACCAGCGCACTGGAACGCCACGCATCCATGGTTTCGCAGAGCAATTCCTGCATTTGCGCCTCCGCACGAAGCCTGGCGGCGGGGCTGACGGTTTCCGTCCAGGCGGTGGCAGCAACCAAGGTCTCCATCGACGCCGTCAGAAAATAGCTGCCCGGTACGATCGGCGGCACGGCTTCCCCGGTTCCCCACCAGCAGGACATCAGATCTTCATGTACCAGGCCCACTATGGCGCCGGCACAGTCGGGCACTTCTTCATTGGACCGGAGATATGCGACCGTCAGGTGATCGCCGGTGCATCCAACGCCCTGCGCGCCCAAATCGAACAGGAAGATATACCAGCCGGAATCCGGCCGCGGCGTGGCGGCATGCAAGACGCAGTGGAACGCGGATTTGCCCACAAGGTCCAGCAACTGCGCATCGGCAGTCGACAAGGCAAGGTCCGTTCGGATCGGCGACTGTATCATGCCGCGTACTCCAATGCGCCGGAAACAGCGTTGAGGCATGGTGCCGAACAACCCTGAAACTCAAAACCGCCAACGTTGGCAGAATAGGCAGAAGATGATATTTTCAAGATCACTATCCTCCTCCAGGGCCAATTGCCCACGCCGATGTTTCGGTCATCAACGCAACATGTGCTGCTTCACTCCATAAATGTCAATCTTTGAAGCATAATACCAGATAATGAGATTTTGATGCAGCCGGAGAAACGGGGATATTGACAGGCACGGGCGTTCGGCGGACGCACTGAACATTGAAATGGCGCCGCTGCGGAAAGACATGGGGCAATGAAGATGAACGCGACGGCTGGTTCGGATGATGAAAATGACGCACTGCCCGAACGCCTGGCAGGCAAAAGCGCAATCACGATCGTGGATGTCGCACGCGAAGCCGACGTCTCGATCAGAACGGTGTCGCGCGTCCTGAACGGTGAAAAGCATGTCAGCCTGAAGAAACGGACCCGCGTACAGGAAGTGATTGATCGACTGGCCTTCGTTCCCAGTGCCAGCGCCCGGTCGCTCCCCAGTTCGCGTTCCTACACGCTGGGCCTGATCTTCGAGAAGCTGAGTGCCAACTATATGATGGATATTCAGCTCGCCGCGATCGAGGAATGCCATAAAAGCGGCTATCGCCTCATCATCGAAGAGTTCACACCCGAAATGCTCGCGTCGGTCGCAGCCGCACGAACGGCCGTCGCCAATCTGCGTGTCGATGCGGCCATCCTCCTGCCGCCAGCCTGCGACAACAGCATCCTTCTCGATGCGCTGGACGCCGTGCGTATCGGCTACACGCGCCTGTCGCCGGCCATCGCGCTCAATCGATCAGCAGCGGTCACGATGGACGACGAACGCGCCACCCATGCGATGGTGAGCCATCTTGTCGATCTCGGCCATCGTCGCATCGGCTTTCTCGTGGGGAATATCGGCCATGCTTCGGCCCATCGCCGGCTTCAGGCTTTCTGGACGGCGATCGACGCCCTCGGGCTGCCGCGATCCGATGCACTGGTCCGGCAGGGCGATTATAATTTCGATTCAGGGCTTGCTGCGGGCCATTCCCTGCTGAGCGAGGCCGAGCCGCCGACCGCCATCTTCGCGTCCAACGATACCATGGCCGCCGGGGTGATCGCCGCGGCGGGGATCCGCGGCCTGCGGACGCCGCAGGATCTGTCGGTATGCGGCTTCGACGATAGTCCGCTTTCAAGGCATATCTGGCCGTCGCTGACCACGATCCACCAGCCGCTTGCTGAGATGACGCGCGCGGCCGTCGGGCAAATTCTGGCGCCCGAGAGCAAAAAGCGGCTCATCTCCTTTGATTTCAGCCTGGTCGTCCGCGCATCGACCACCGCCCCGCCTCGCGCATGACGCCGGCAGGTCGGCGGACGGGTTCATGCCTTCGGGCTGACGGCTCCGGCTTGCTGCTGCCAGAATGTCCTCTCTTCGCCCTCCGGGTCCGACACCAGCCGGCATTCCGCATCGATCAGCATGGTCTCGCGCCGATCCAGCGTATAGGGCGACCACTCATCAGCTCCGCTCAGCGACGGCTTGCCGGTACGAGCAAAGCTCGCCCACAGTGCGCCCATATTGGCGCTCGTCTTCATGCGGGCCGGCGTCTGGTCGGCATTGAAGCGATCGCCCGGATTGTCAGCTTCCGCAACGACATTGTTAAACTTCATCCGAATGTCGGCGGCGTGGGGAGAACCCATGGGATAGGTGGTGCCGGGCACCGGCGCGGGCGACTGGTAATCCAGCAGATAGGCATAGACTGGCGCGACCGCCTGTGCCGCTTTCCGCTCGGCGAGATACACGGCATGCGCGCGCCATGGCGCGGCTGTCTCGATCGCCATGAGCAACTGGGAGGGTGATGCATTTGGCCGCGTCTGCCGAAATGCCTGCAGCCACGCATCCGCTCGGTCCCCCAGCGCTGTCTTCAGCCTGGCGTTCAGGCCCGCCTCGTCCAACGAGAAAGCGGCGGTGTCGGCCAGATGGAAAAAGACGGCTTCGTCCTTGCAGCCACCCACGATGAGCGGCTTGTGCGCGGAAATGGCCGGTGCGCCGACCTTGAAAGGCAATTCGGGCAGGGTCCGCTTGTCGATCATCGGCCAGAAAGCCTGGTCGCGCCGGCTGGAACGCTGTCCGGGCATGCGCGCCCCGGGAATCGACGGGTCCAGCCCGCCCGTCTGATAGGCAAGGAACTGGGCAGTCGGCAGGGTCAGCAGCTTGCGCGGATCGGTAAGCCCGAAGGCAGTCATCATGGCGCGCGTGACCTCGGTCGCCTCGTCCGCCGACCATTCATTCGGCCCGATCGCACTTTCGATCGACGCCTTGTGGAAGTAGGGTGCGGCGCTCGGCATGCCGTAGAGCGCACTCACTTTGCCGCCGCCGCCGCTTTCCCCGAAGATCATGACATTGTCCGGATCGCCGCCAAGCGCCTCGATATTCTCATGAACCCAGCGCAGCGCCGCCACGAGATCGAGCAGCCCCTGATTGCCCTCATAGTCCGCACCCAGCAGACCGCCGAGATAGAGATAGCCGAAGATCCCGAGCCGATGGTTGCTTTCGACCACGACGACATCATGGTTCCGGGCGAGATTGGCTCCATTCTGGCCGATCCGCGCGCCCGAACCGATCGTGAACCCGCCACCGTGGAAATACACCATTACCGGCCGCTTTGCCGTATCGGGAGCCGGCGTCCAGACATTCAGGAAGAGGCAGTCTTCGGATGGCGCCGGCTCTATTCCGCCTGGCTTCGCGCCCGGCTGGATGGATGGCGCGCCATAAAGGCCGGCGTCGCGTACGCCGGTCCAGGACGGTGGCGGGGGCGGCGCGCGAAAACGCGCGGCCGGAGAGGACACCATGCCGGCATACGGAATGCCCCGAAAGACGCAAACGCCTCGTTCCACGAGGCCCTGTAATCGCCCCTGCGCGATCCGTGCCATCGGCCGCCCCGATCCGGTTTGTGCCAGGGCCGGGACGAACGATGCCGCCAATGCCAGGACACCGCTTTCGATAAAACGCCTGCGATTGAGCATCATCTTCTCCCATGTTCTGTGTTCGGTGATCCGATTCCACGGTCAGCGATCGGTCGCCCCAATCTCGATCCGGTTGACGCCCGGGCGCAGGTCATGCCGGCGGCCATTCCATTCAAAAATGCCCGCCAGCGTGCCCGGCAGGGTGACGATCGCCGTCAACCGGCCGCGCTTGTACGCATAGCGCGTCTCGATCAGGCCCTGCGGGTGCGCCATGGCGGCATCGAGGCTGGTGAGGTCACCCAGATGGGGACGGATCGCGACCTTGCTGAATCCTGGGGCATCCGGCTGAATGCCGGCCACATAGGTCAGCAGTCCGGTGGTCGGATGCGCACTCCAGGCATGCGTGTCCGAACGGCTGGGGTCGGGCATTTCGGGAAAGGCCGTGAAGTTCTGGGCCAGCATCGCCCGCCAGGATTTGAGCATGGCGATGTAGCGATCGCTCAGGCCGGCATGGTCCAGCGCCCGCGCAAGATAGAAGGAGAAATAATAGGTGCTGGCCAGAATGCCCTGCGGCGCTGCCAATCCCCCCTCGGGCAATGTCACCTTATCCAGCATCGCCTTCTGCTGGTCGGCAGGAACCAAATCGTAAAGCACCGCCAGGATCGCTGCATGCTGGCTGAACTGGGTCTTGGCAGGCGTGTCCGCATACAACCCCCTTCCCACGTCCCAGCATTGGCTGTCCAGGCTGCGGCGGACCGCAGCGGATCGTTCGATATAGGCACTTGCGCGCGCAGGATCGCCCACTGCCCTTTCCAAGTCGGCGCCGTCCCGCAATGCCCCGTAATAGAGCATCGATATGACGCAGTTGGGCGGCCCCTTGCCGCCGCGAACGTCCCAGCCATCAAGATGACCGATCCAGTCGACGAACGGCCAGCCCGACTTTTCCTGGACGATGCCGTTCGGGTCGAGATTATCCTTGTACCAATCGATTACCGACCGCGTGCCCGGCAAGGTCCGCCGGAGCAAATCCGCGTCGGTCTGTCGCATCCAGAAATCGTGCAGCGAATTGATCCACAACAGGGCGAAGGGCGGGATCACATTCTTGTTGGTCTCGGGCCAGGCGGACTGGGGCAGACCCTCCACGATCCGGCTGTGATCGAACGCGTCGAGCGCCTGCACAGCAAGGCGGTTATCACCCGCGACATCGTAGGACAGTAGCATCTGGATCCGGCTGTCACCGATATATTGGAGCTGCTCCCAATATGCGGTGTCCATATAGGTTTCGTGCGCGTCGATCAGCGCGGTCTTCCAGCCTATGTCCCAGATTGCGTTCAACTGGAGATCGCTGCTGACGAACCGGCCCTTGCGTTCGAAGGGATAGCCGGTTTCATAGGTCTCCAGCCCGTCCAGTATCAAGGGCTGCGCCGCCGTCTTGATCCGTAACTCGACAAACCGCCACGTGCGCCACCAAAAGGGCGCGAGCCGCCGGTTGGCACCGCCGTCCGGCAGCAACCTGTCCGTCAGGCCGAGCAATTTGCCGTCGGCCACGCGCGCCCGGTCGGCAAAGCGGATAGGCTTGGGTCGTCCACGATTGTCCTTGACCGTCTTGGCCGGGTCATAGAGCGCCTCGGCATAGCTGAGCGTCACCTGAGCGCCCGCCCCGCCCGATACCAGCAGCGCCGGATAGGCGGACACCATGCGACCGGCATCGACCAGGATCGTCGCTTCACTGTTGGCGGGCACGGTCACGGGCCGATCGGGAAAGGCGGCAGCGGCAATGCCCGTCGCGCGGACGACCTTGCCGCTTGAAACGCGCCGATAGGTCATCTGTGGAAGCGTATCTGGCACCAGCGACAGCGGCGCGGGCCGATCCGCAAGCGCGATGGCAGGCTGCCAGTCGGCAACGGTCGAGCGTGCCGCGGACCAGTCGCCCGCTTGCGCCGATGCGGTGATGGTCTCAGGCCCGCCGGCAGCATAGAAGGTCGGCCCGATCTGGCTGATCATGTGCGGCATACCAGCTGAGACGGTCCGTGATCGATCGACCCGGACCTGCCATCCCTTTGGTCCTTCGATCAGCGCTTGCTGCGCGGGATCGACGGCCTGGATGTAGAAGGCCGTCCGCCCGCCCGAAAGCTGCGCAAGCGGCGCATATTTTCCGTCGCTCCAAACCGAAGCGGCAATGACGTTGGTCCCGGTCCGCAGATACGGCGCCAGATCGATCGTTTCGTACCGCCAATGCTGGAGGTCACCGCGCGCCGGCCCCTGCGCGACCCGCTTGCCATTGACGAACATGATGAAGCGATGGTCGGCGCTGATGCGGACCTGCATGCGCGCTGGCCTTCGCGAGAGGGGCAGCTCATGCCGGAATTGCAGGGCGATCGGCTCCTTCGCCGCGTCCGCTTCCGTCGTCGCCGCCGCCGTGATCCAATGCGTCAGATCCTGCGCGCTGAGTGGCGCGGCCGACAAGAAGAGAAGCGCCAAGGCGGATCGAACGGTCGGGACAATCATCACATCCTAATCCTCTTCCATGGCGTCGCTGTTGCACCGGCCGCCTCGTGCCAGGGACCAACGGGCGGGAGGCAGGCCTTTCCCTTGTGTCATCCGCGCTGGCAAAAACAGGATCGCCAGTCTGGCCTTTCCACCGGGGAGCGGATGCCAGACTGGCGAAGATGCCGGGATCGTGCAGGATCCCGGCATGTCTCGACTTAGAACCGCAGCTTCACGCCTGCGGTGAAGTAGCGCCCGAGCACGTCGTACAGGGTCTTGTCGGTCGGGTAGGTGAAGCCCGGATTGACCGTCGCGGGCAAATAGGCCGGCTTGACGTTGAAGAGATTTTCGACCTGGAAGAACAGCGTGAAGTCATCCTTGTCGCCGATCGCCTTCGACGCATAGAGATCGGTGTAGACCTTGTTGGGCGCCTTCACATAAGCGGGATCGAAAAACTCCTGGGCGGTCGTGCGCCGGTGGCTGCCGGTAAAGCGCTCGGTGAACTGGATGGTCAGTCCATTGTTGCGATAGGCCTGCTGAAGCATCCCGCGCCACTTGGGCAGGCCGGCCGTGGTGGCCGTGCTCACGACCATGCCCGCCCGCTCGACGACCGGCGCATTGGGGCCGGCCTGCGTCTTGTAGCTGTCGAGATAGGATACGAAGGCACGCAGATCGAGCATGCTGTCCTGCCCCAGCAGGCCGCCGAGCGGCAGGCTGTAGTTGACCTCCGTATCGATACCCTGGACCTTGATCTGGGCCAGGTTCTGCGGTGCGACCCGGATTTCCGTCGGGAAGTTCGCCGCGCTGGTATTGCTGTACGGAAAAGGCCGGATGATGAGATCGCAAACCGGCGCGGTGCCGTTGCTGACGAAGCAGTCGTTCAGCTGGGTCTGCGCGGTCTGGCTGCCGATCGCATCCTTGATCTTGATACGATAGGCATCGATCGAGATCGTCAGCCTCTGGGCGAAGCTGGGATTGAGCACCAGACCCCCGACAAGCGTGTTGGCCTTTTCCGGCTGGAGATTGGGGTTGCCGCGATTGATGATGGACGAGGCAGAGGTGATGCCGGTCAGGCGGTCGGTGTTGACGCCAACCTGCGCCTGGTCGCCCGCGAACAGGTCGAACAGGCTGGGCGCGGCGATATCCCGCGATGCTGTGGCGCGCACCTTCACGCCTGCGATCGGCTCATAGACGGCACCGGCCTTCCAGGTCTTGACCGATCCGCTGGTCTTGTAATCGGTGTAGCGGAACGCGCCGTTCAGTTCCAGACGACGGCCGAACGCGGAATCGCGCAGGAGAGGAACGTTTACCTCGACATAGCCTTCCTTCACCGACTGCTTGCCGTTCGCCACGCCGACGTTCGTGGTGGCAAAGGGCAGCACCCCGGCCGGAACGCCGCGAATACCGGTATAGTCGACCGCCACTGCCGGATCAGCATTGCTGGTCTGATCAAGCTTCTGCCAGCGCATTTCGCCACCGACCGCAAAGGCCACCGGCCCCGCGGGCAGCTCGAACAGGTCGCCCCGGAAATTCGCCGCGACGATGTCGAGCGTATTGACGATCCGGGACTGGGACTTCTGGCGAATGAACGCAAGGGCCGCGGGATCCAGATTGCCTTCACCCAGGATGTTGATGGGCACGCAGCCCGGTACGAGCGTGGGATTGCGCAGCGTCACGCCGCAGACGATATTGCCGCCGGGCCCACGCACGGCATCAACCGCGGCATAGAAGTTGCGGTTGTTCTGCTCGACCTGCGAGAGATCCAGCTGAGCGCGACCATGCACATAGGTCACGTCCCATTTGAACTTGCCCAGATCGCCCGACAGGCCGGTCTGGATATTGTAGCTCTCTGTCACCGAGGTCTGCTGGTTGCCCAGGCCATCGCGGAACAGCTTGGACAGCGTGAAGCTGGGCGTCGTTCCCAGGGCGTTGCTGACGCCCGACGTCAGATAGGGATTGTCGGCGAAGATGGTAATGCCGTTGCTCGTCCCGGCCCGCCGGGTCGCATAGGCCGAAAGATAGCCGGTCTTGCTGCGCGCGTAGCTGCCCTGGACGAAGCCAGAGATAGAGTCGCTGAAATCATAGGACACCCGGCCAAAGGCCTGCGTCGTCTCCAGCTTCGGCACGAGGACCGTGGCCGGCTGATAAGCGCCCTGCCCGCCCGCCGTAACATTCGACGTGCCGGTAGGCGTGCCGGCCTGGAAGGTCGAGAGCGAACCGTCCGGGTTGAACGTCTGCCCAGCCAGCGGGCCGGACCGGATCAGTCCGCCGAAGGTGACATCGCTAAAATGTGCATTGGTAATCTGTGTAAGCGGCGCGCTCGCGCCGCCCGTTCCTACCATCAGCGCCAGGTCGTCATAATAGGGACGCTGGTCCTGCGCCCTGATGCCCTTGTTGACATAGCGCTCCACGCTGACTTCGACATGGCCCGCCCCACCCGCGAAGGGCGTGCCGGCAGCCAGGCCCAATCGATAGGAACCCGCGTCGCCATAATCGGAGATGCCGCTCTGGGCCTGCGCCTTCACGCCGGTAAAGCGCTTGTTGAGGATGTAGTTCACGACACCGCTGACCGCGTCGGACCCATAGGCGGCGGAGGCGCCGCCGGTCACGACATCGACCCGCTCAACCAGCATCTGCGGCATGATGTTGGAATCGACCGCATTGGACGACGAGGTCGGTGGAACGCGCACGCCATCGAGCAGTACCAGCACACGCTGCGATCCCAGCCCGCGAAGGTTGAGATAATTGCCCTGAAGGCCGGCGGTGGCATTGAAGGTGGTGCTGCGATACTGGCTCGATGAGCCCAGGAACTGGGGCAGGCGATTGAGCGCATCGGGAATATTGCTGGGCGCGGTCGTTGTGAGCGCTTCGGTCGTTACCGCGGTGACGGGTGTTGGCGCGGCCGATCCGTTGCGGATGGTGCGGGATCCCGTGACGACGATATCCTGAGTGGGCGCATCCTCTTCAGCCTGGGTCGCCGGCAGCTGCGCACCCGCGCCGGTCGCAACCTGGGCGACAGCACTGGTGGCGTAAAGCGCGCCCAAGGCAACGGTGGTTGTCAGGACTGTACGAATTTTCATAATTCCCCTCCTTACTCTCTCCCCGGCATTTCCTGCTTGGGGGCCTCTGAACTCTGTCGCGAGCTCCCTGACCGTTTCCGCCAACGTTGGCGGTTTACGACCAAGGCAGCCTCGTCAGCATCAGACCATGGAATGGGCAATTGGATGCTGGCGAGGCCGAAAGCCCCGACGAAATGATTCTCGTTGGGCGCCTTATGAAAAGCAGGCTTCGGGTTCACAACCTTTGCGTGGCCGTTCGACCGCCAAGGCAAGGGAAATGTCTGGTCTGCACATTTCGGCATAGTCGATCGCGGGATCGTCTTTGCGAACATGATCGGTGATGTGATCGGGCGATGCAGGCGATCGTCCTATATCTCGCCGCCCATCTTCCAGGAGGCGGTCGCGGTCTTCGTCACCGTGGCCGTCGCCTTCCTGCTTGGCGCACGCCTGTAGACCAGTTCAAAGAGCGGTCCCGCCATCATGGTGGTGACGATCGCCATCAGGACGAGCATCGAAAACAGGGTTGGACCGATAATGCCCTTTTGCAGCCCGATATTGATGATGATCAGTTCCATCAGCCCGCGCGAGTTCATCAACGCCCCGATGCCAAGCGCAGTGCGGTTATCCTCTCCGCACAACCGGGCGGCGGCATAGCATGCACCGAATTTGGCAAGGATCGACGCGGCAAGGATGCCGAGCGCGATCACCAGCAGCGACAGGGAATTCACCGTGTCCATTTGCGTGTTGAGGCCAGAATAGGTGAAGAACATGGGCAGCAGCAGGACGACGGCGACCGGTTCCACCTTGGCCTTGAGTTCGGCCGCAAACAGGCCGCGCGGCATGAATACACCCAGGATAAAGCCGCCAAAGATACCATGAATGCCCGTCGCATCCATGATGAAGGCGGACAGGCAAAAAAGCATCATCGTGATGGCAAGGATTGTCATGCTCATCCCGCCCTGCTGCTCGACCGCGCGTCCGAGGGGCGCAAAGAGCCTGCGGCCGCATATGAGCAGGAAGGTGACATAGACTACCGCACCGCCAATCGCGAGCGTCGCGACGCCGCTTCCTCCCCCGAAGGTTGCAAGCACGATCGCGAGCACGCACCAGGATGCCGCATCGTCGAACGCGCCGGCTGCCAGCGACAGAGTGCCGATCGGGCTGTCGGCAAGGCCGCGTTCGTTGATGATGCGCGCCAGCATCGGGAAAGCCGTAAGGGCAATGCAGGCGCCCATGAACAGGGTGGCGTTGACGGTGCTGATGCCGGCGGCGAACAGGTCAGGGATCGTCAATAGCCAGGGCGTGATCAGCATCGCGATCAGAAACGGAACCATCACGCCAGCCGCAGACACCATTGCTGCGCTGCGCATCTTCGAGCGGAAATGGTCAAGGCGCAGCGTCAATCCGACGAGAAACATGTATAGCGCGACGCCAAGCTGCGCGCCGACATAGAGGATATTCTTCGTCTCCTTGGGAAAGATGGCGGCTTGCAGGTCGGGCGCCAGCAAGCCGAGCAGCGAAGGGCCCAGGATGACGCCGGCGATCATTTCCCCCACCACCTGCGGCTGCCCCAGAAATCGGGTGCCGAGCCACCCCACCACGCGGCAAGCGAGGATGATGATCGCCAGTTGCAGGAAGAAGTGGATGCTGAAATCACCGGGGGCGTAGCTTGCGGTGCCTGCAGCCGTTACGGGGCCATGCGGTGAAAGCATGCCGGTGAAGGCCCCCCAGAAACTGTCCACCATGCTTTCCATTTGCCCACCCCATCCTGCAAACACATTATTTTCTCTGTTCGGCATGTGCCAGACGGCATGCTGCGCAATTGCGCCTAGCGATACCGCCCCATCGTCACCTTGATCCACACCGGCTGGTCGATCAAGTTCAGCCCATAATCGGTCTGGTCGCCATTCCACACGCGGTCCATCACCCACACGCCCTTGTCGAAATGCCCCTCCTCGACCTTGACGATCATGCCCCCCGGCGCGCTGCCGTCCTTCGCCGCGAAACCGACCCGCACATGGTCGCCGGTGAAGAGAAATTCGTTCGCCGACAGTTGCGCGACGACCATGCCACCGGTCGGATTGCCGGCCCATTCAGGCAGATCCGCCTTTGGGAACCATTCGCGTTGCCCGAACTGCCACTGACCGAAGCTGGCGGTGATCGTCCAGTCGCCCATTGTCGTGCTGAGCGATCCGCCATCGTCGGGCTTGGCCGCCCCCCAGACCGGATGGTCAAAGGCGATCTTTGCCCAGGGCGCGGACCCTATCACGCGATATTTTCGGCCAAAGGCGTCCAGCGTCGCATCGTCGAGACGCTTGGCCCCCAGCGGGTAATTATAATAGCCGGTGCCGTCCATGCCGAACGGCGCAAAGCCGATCGCGCCACGCCCCAGCGCGGCCCAGAAATAGCGCGCATATTCGGCGGCATTGCCGATTTCCGGCACCATCAATGCATTGTCCGGCCGGCTGTAGAGGTCGAGATGCTTGAAGACGTTGCGGCTCGCCCGGTCGTAGATGTCAGGCGCGGCGATATCGAGCGAGGGCGCCGCTGCCTTCCAGATGTCGATCACGTCGCCCTGCGGCCCGCCACTGGCAAGGGACGTGGGATCGGGCTTGGAGAAGGGATCGCCCAGGGCCGCGTTCACATACATGGGCAGCGGCTTGATCGCCTTGCCTGCGCTGGCCAGCGCCTCGATATAGCGCGCCGTGTGCCATGTGTTGAAGGCGCGGTCCGCCTGGTCCCCGAACACGGCAGCCCAGTTTCCACCCGGCTTCTTGAGCGCCCTGGTCAGCGCCAGCGGCACCGGCCCGTCGAACAGCTTCTGCGCGCTCGCGCCATAGTCGCGCGGGTTGCGATAGCTGCCCACTTCATTTTCCGGTTGCACCATGATGACGGTATTTTGCGCATCATGATCGCCGATATAGGTCATCAGCGCCAGGAAGGCGCGCTTGTCCGCCGCCAGCGTGGCCGCGCCATGGGGCGACAACACGTCATGATCCTGCCCGTCCCTGGTCTTCATCCGGGGAAAGCGGCGATTGTCGAGCTTCACCCAGTCAGGCGTATAGGCAAGGCCGGTATTCTTCCACGCGCCGAACCACAATAGCACGACCCGCTTGTCATGCCTGCGTGCCTCGTCGAGCAGGGTCTGGACAAAACCGAAATCGAACGTCCCCTCCTTCGGCTCCAGTTGCTCCCAGGCGACCGGCACTTCGACCGTGTTCGCGCCCATCCGGTCGAGCACCGGCCAGACCTTCGCCAGCGGCGCGGCATAGTTGCTGCTGTTGTTGACCTGCCCGCCCAGCATGAGGAAGGGTGCACCGTCAACGATCAGCGCGTGCTTGCCACCCCGTGTCTCGATATGCGGGGTGCCGCCTCTTTGTCCTGGGCCCTGTGCCAGCGCGGGGGCAGCCATCAGCAGGGTCGCGGCGATCAACCGCCGGATGGGAAACATGGCGGGGCCTTTCGCGGCTGTTCGTCGAGAAAATGTCATATGTTTAGACGAGCCTGTTCGTACGAACGAGTTCTCTGAACCATTCGGCGGAGAGTTTTGGCGTTCGTTTTTGTGTTTTGAAGTCGACATGGTGGATGCCGAAGAG
>JARFNK010000019.1 GCA_029167225.1 Sphingobium arseniciresistens | reverse complement strand
TTTTCCTACATCAAAGCAATCGCTTACACCACTCCCGCCAACCCTGCTGACTGAGCCCGATGAATAAGCCGGGCTAACCAATTTCACGAATAATTACCGCTTCATTGCCTCGACATCGCGCGGACCTGGCGTTGCAGGCGGTGATGCCGTCGCCTTTCAGAACATCCAAACAGGCACAATTATCGTCGGCATTGCAGGCGTAAACGATCATTCGTTCGCTTACCAAGAGTTGCCGCAGACGGACATACAAACTGCGCTGACTGGCGGAAACGGTGCGATGTATGCCGATATTCAGACTTTTGTGTTCGGATTGATGAATCAATATTCTACCGCGAGGTTTGACCTAAATGGCCATTCGGCCGGTGGGCAGATGGTGCAGCTTTTGCGCGCCGATGCATCCTTGCAAGGATTGAGTTCTCGAATTGTAACATCAAATACCTTTGGCTCGTTTGGTGTAGGTTTCAATCATCTATTTCCAAATGGAAATGTCGCAGGTTTCTCTGATATTGTTACAGAACTGGATCGCATCGAGGATTTTGCCGGTTTTGTTCATTTCCGTAATGATAGCGATGGAGTCCCACTGTACTCCGATTCAACGGGCTATAGGCTTGCGGGTCCTGCAGCCAACTATCTTGATGACGGAATTGATTATAGAGATAATTTTGGTTTCATAACGGCTCATGGGATGGATATTTACATCCGCTCATTGAGAGCGAGCGCAAACAATCAGGCAGCAATCATTTCTGACCCAACCGCACGGCCAGATGCGATTGCGGCGATAGCGCAACATTTGGACGTTACCGAAGATGAGGCTGAAGAAATTGTCGTCGAAGCCAAGCGGCAACCAGATGGCTCGCTCATTGTGGGCACCAGAGCCGATCGGAGACCGGCATCTCTGACGTCCTATCGAGACCCAGAGACCGGGGCGTTTGTGCCAGAAGGCTTTGACGTAACGATCATTCGCGGGAAGCCCTATTATACGGATCGAGAAGGGCAAGAAACCCGTTTCATCATCAAGCAGGATGATGAAGGGAATAACTACATCGACGCGGCCATTTCGGGCAATGATGACTTGAACGTCGTCCGACGCTTTTTGCCGGATGGCAGGTTGATCGCTACAGATTTCAACGGGCAGACGTTCCTTGGCCTCGATTTTGCGAATGCGGGTGGAATAATCGGTGCGCAGCTCGGGTATCGACTTGCCAACGGAGACGCTCTAACTGGGGTCATTGCGTCGGCTGCCTTGAAAACGCTCGGTGACAATCTGGGCGACACGCTTGATCGGGCTGTCGGCGGCAAGTCCCTAGGCGATGCCTTGGACGGCGGTTTTGAGGCGGTTGGACAAGAGTTTCTCGCCAATCTCAAGTCGGCAGGCCTTGGCGCCATTTCATCGTTCCTGACCGCGGAACTGGTGAACGCGATTGGGCTTGACGGCTTTGCGGGCGAGCTTGCCAACAGTTCGGCTGGCTATACGATCGGCCAGATAGTTGGCAACATTGCAGGTGGCGAAGCAGTATTCGAAGGCCTTGAGTTCGCCGATCTTGGTAATGTCGTTGGCGGTTTTTTGGGCGCAAAGCTCGCGTCAGAAATAGTTTCCTTCGATACGGTAGGTGGACAGATTGGCTCAGCCATCGGCTCAGCGCTTGGCACCTTGGCGATGTCGGAGTTGGCCAAGGCAGGCACGCTTCTGGCTGGTCCTGTTGGTGCGGCCATCGGCGCATTTGCCGGCTTCATCATCGGTGGCTTGATCGGCTCGATCTTCGGCGGCACCCCGCGTTCAGGGGCGGATTCCGCTTGGGATGCTGAGCAGCAGAAGTTTGTAGTAGCCAATGTATGGTCGAAGAAAGGCGGATCGAAGGACGCCGCCCGCAGCGTGGCGTCTGCTGTTTCCGAGACGTTCAACGCCGTGCTGTCGGCGACCGGGGGCACCTTACTCAACGCTGGGGCCGTGCAGTCCGGAAATTACGGTATGCGTAAGAGCGCCTTCGTCTACAAGCCCTCTTCGACGCGCGACAGCGATGCGATCACGCAGAAATTCTCGGGCAAGGATGCAGCGACACGGCTGATCGGCTATGGCGTTCATCAAGGGTTGACCGATCCCGACTTCCAGATCGCCGGAGGCGATATTTATGTGAAGCGCGCGCTTTACAACTCATTGGATATCGGCGGGTTTGATCCGCGAAACTTCGACAGTAGCGTACTTCTGGGCAATATAGCCTCCGCGCAGCAATATGAGAGCTACCTCGCCAATTCGAGCGTGATCAATGCGCTGGTGGCAGCCGAGCCAGACAGTGCATTTGCGATCGAGACGCTCATCACGCTCGCCCGCGCGCAGGAGCTGGGCCTAACCAGACGTGCCGCGAGCGATTGGTTCGGCGGATTCGATTTCCTCATCGAGGAAGCCAAGATCACCGCAGCCGATGTCGATTTCGGGTTCGATTACGATCCGGCGAGCGGCCAGGTGAGCCGAAAGATCGGCATCGGCGACTATGAGCTCGGCGACTCGATCGATATCGCGGGTCAGACCACGATCGAAGCCGATGGCGCCAATAACACGATCAACCTTCGTAACGGCGATTTCGCCGACCAGCGCGGTTTTACAGTCAACGGCCATTTGAACAATGACATTGCCGCGAGCGGCACGGATTTCACGACGAAGACCGCAACACTCACGTTCGCAGCAACGGCTTTGCGCACCACGGTGCAGGTCAATATCACGGTTGACGCGCTTGCGGAAGCTACTGAGACCTTTGGCGCTTCGCTTTCCAATGCCCCAGACATGCAGATCATGGGGGGCTCAGCGACGGCAACCGTCATCGACGGAACCGCTGCCCTCCCGACCTTGATGGTTGGCGACAGCTATGCATGGGAAGGGGACGGCTACGCGGTATTCCGCCTGTCGCTGTCGAAAGCGGCCACAAGCGCGGTCACCGTCAATCTTGCCCTTCTCGCCGATAAGGCGACCGGCGGTGGCGTCGATTTCGGCAGCACTGGTGCAACCAATATTCAGGTCTCCACCAACGGCACGACCTGGACGAACGCCACAAGCGCGACGTTCGCTGTCGGCGCCACACAGCTGTTTGTGCGTACAGCCGTTATATCGGACAACGTCGCGAACCCGGATTATGTGGCTCCAGTCGTAGCCAATGGAGAGGTCGTCACCCCCGGCAACGGCAAGCCGCAGTTCCTCAACATCGAGGGTAACGAAAAATTCAAACTGCAGGCTACCGTCGTTGCAGGCGCATCCGCCCTCGCCAACGGCACGCAGCCGGTGACGGGAACCGGCACGATCGTCGATGGCGCAGGAACCGAGCCGCTGGTCTGGATCGACAGCGTGGTCGTCGACGAAAGCTCGGGCAAGGCGATCTTCACCGTCTCGCGCTCGCGTACGATGGCGGCATCGACCACCGTCGGTTTTGCGACGAGTGACCGCCGCGTCCTCGATATCCCGATTGCCGCAACGGTCGATGGCGGCGCAGGCAACGACACCATCTACGCGTCGAACCTTGGCGACAACATCTTCGGTGGGACCGGTGACGACATCATCTACGGCGGCCGTCTCGACGACTGGTTGCTCGGCGGTGACGGCAACGATACGCTGAATGCGGGTTCGACCGCAGCCGGATCGCTCGGCGGCGATGGCAATTACCTGAATGGCGGAGCGGGCAACGACACGCTCACGGGCCGCGAAGGTTCCGATTGGCTCGAAGGCGGCGAAGGTACTGACACCCTGCTCGGCGGCGCAGGTGATGACGTCCTTGTCGGCGGAGCCGGCAATGGCGACAGCCTCAAGGGCGGCACCGGCTCCGACCAATATGTCGTCCGGCGCGGGGATGGCGCGGACATCATCGATGAGGCCAGCACGGAAGCGGCGCTGACCAACACCAGCGCCGATGGAATGGCTCAACGCCTGACTGCCATAGAGAATTGGAAGACCTCTCCGGGGCAGGCAGGCGCCTTGCGTCCGGATTGGGTCGGCGCTTCTGCGGGTGTGTCCTCAGGAACCGTGGAGGGCGGCGAGGACGCCATCGTATTCGATGCCGGGATCGACATCGGCGACGTTCGCCTCAAGCGTTCTGGTACGGCAACCGCGCCCGGCAATGACCTGCTGATTACCCTCATGCAGACAGTCGGCACCGTCGAGAGTGCGACCAGCACCGTTATCACGGTCAAGGACTGGTTCTCCAACCCCTACAAGCGTGTCGAATGGCTCAAATTTGCCGACGGCAACGAAATCCGCATCGGCGACACCACAAGCTTCATCGCGGGTGGGTCGGGTAATGATGTGCTGATCGGCACGCAAGGCAATGATTTCATTGCAGGCGATGCGGGCGACGACAAGATCTTCCTTCTCGCGGGTGACGATGTCGGCAATGGCGGCACCGGCAATGACATGATCCTGGGTGATGCCGGTAAGGATCTGCTGATCGGTGGCCTCGGCAATGACCAGTTGCTGGGCGACGCCGAGATAGACGCGATCACGGGCGACGCCGGAGCCGACGACATCTATGGCGGCGCGGGCAATGATATCGTCTCGGGCGGAACCGGCGATGGCGACGTCGTGGTTGGCGGCGCTGGCAACGACACCTTCAAGTTCGCGCGCGGCGACGGCCGCGATATGGTCTTCGACGATTTCGCCAATTACTGGCAGACAGTCTGGGTCGCCGGCGCATGGAATTCCGCGTTCAGCTATAATGCCACGACCGGCATCGTCACGGGCCCTGGCGGCGCGGTGCTGCGCAAGAATGTCGGGACCGCTGACGAGCCCGATTTCCAGTGGGTCGGGCGTTACGACTTCGACAGCGCAACCAGTACGCTCAAGGTCTTTGCACCTCCTGCGGACGCGGTCATCACCGCCAACTCCGGAACCGATACGATCGAATTTGCACCTGGCATCAACCTGCAGGACGTGATCCTGCAGCGTCCTGCCGGATCGAACGATCTCGTCCTTCTCGTCAGCAAGGAGAGCGACGAGGTTTCGGATAGCTCGCTCGTTGCCGACAGTGTCACGATCAAGGACTGGTTCCTCGCGCCCGGCAGCATCGAGAAGCTGGCGTTCTACCAGACCGGCGTGCTCGACATCGATCCGGCGAAGATGGTCTTGAAGGCAGGCACCGACGCTGCGGATGGGACTGCCAGCGCGCCGCTCGCGGGCACGGCGATTGCCGACTGGATCACAGGCGCCGCAGGGGATGATCTGATCGCCGGCGGCGGAGGCAATGATATCCTCGCCGGCAATAGCGGTTTCGATACGCTGAAGGGCGAGGCCGGCGACGATGTGCTCTACGGCGGCACAGGTGATGACGCTCTCGACGGCGGTGCGGGCAAGGATATCCTGGTCGGCGGAGCCGGTCTGGATGCCGCGAGCTACGCGTCCACCTCGGCGGCGGTGCGTGTCCAACTCTCCGCATCGCACACCAACACAGGCGATGCGGCAGGTGACGAATATTATTCGATCGAGAATGTTATCGGTGGCGGCGGCGCCGACATCATCGGTGGCGATAGCGGCCAGAATGAACTGACCGGCGGCAAGGGCAACGATGAGCTTGCTGGCAATACCGGCGATGACACCTATGTCTGGAACGCAGGCGACGGCGCCGACGTCATTATCGAAGGCGGCTTTGTCATTGAAGAAGCGGTGACCGCGGCGGCTACGCTCGGCGCTGGTTTTTCTATCAAGTCCTGGGCCGCCACCGGGGCTGTCGAAGCGACGTCGGGCAATCGCTATTGGCGTTTGCAGATTCAAGCTGCGGACGGGACCGTTGTCTATGACAACGCCACCTATCTTTATGCACCCGGAGCCACCCCAGCTGCGCCGGCTCCGTCAGCCTATGCCCAGGCTGGCTGGCTGGGCGGCTTTGCGCGCACAAACCTGCAACAGGTCACTCGTCAGCGCTTCGATGCCTCCGTAAGCGGAGGCGACGACGAACTGGAGTTCGGCCCGAACATCAGCCTCAATGACCTCAGCTTCGCCTGGAGCGGCAATGATCTCATCATCAGCGTGGGCGGCCTTGCCACCTCGCAGGTGACGATCAAGGGACAGAAGCTCGCGAACAGCGCGGTGGAAACGCTCAAGTTCGCCGATGGCATGTCTGTGTCGCTGGCCAGCATTCTCCTGGCGACAAGCGATACCACGCTCGCAGGCACGGCAGCCGACAATCTGCTTGTCGGGCGATTTGGAGCCTTCAACGACAGTCTGAACGGGGGGGCTGGAGACGATGTCCTGGTTGGCTATGCGGGCGATGACACTCTGCTCGGCGGAGAAGGCGACGATACACTGGAAGGTGGCCTCGGCGCGGATACGCTGAACGGCGGGGCCAACAGCGCCAGCGCGGCTTCGACCGATGCCGGCGACACGGCGCGATATGTGCGTTCGGCGGCGGCGGTCACGATCGACCTCAAGCTGACCGGCGCCCAGACGAGCATCGATGGTTCGGACGCGCTCGGCGACACGCTCATCGGCATCGAGAATGTCGTGGGTTCGGCTTACAACGACGCCATCACCGGCGACGCAGCGGATAACAAGCTCTTCGGCCTTGCCGGCACCGACACCCTGTATGGCGGCGCGGGCGACGATGTTCTGAGCGGGGACGACGGCAACGACAACCTCTACGGTGAGGATGGCGCGGATTCGATCTCGGGTGGTCTCGGAGCGGACAAGCTCTACGGCGGCGCGCAGAATGACGTGCTCGACGGCGGTGACGGTGATGACCAGCTCTTTGGCCAAACCGAGGACGACACGCTTTCGGGCGGCCTTGGCAACGACGCCCTCAATGGCGGCGCCGGCAACGATATTCTTGTTGGCGGTGAAGGGAACGACAGTTTCGTCGGCGATGCCGGCGACGATACGCTCGAGGGCGGGCGCGGCAATGATACCCTGAACGGCGGCGCCGGGAATGATACCTACGCCTTCGATCGGTATGCGGGCACGGACACCCTCACGGATACCAGCGGCATCAACACCATCACCTTCGATGAAAGTGTCGCGTACAACGAGTTGTGGCTGACCCGCGTCGGTAACGACCTGCGCATCGCAGTGATTGGCTCGGACGCCAACATCACGGTCGTCGGTTTCTTCCTGACAAGCGGCCAGAGCAAGGTCCGGGCGATCCAGACCACGACCCACGTGATCTTCCTCGATCATCCCGACAGCCTCAGCCTTGTTACGGCGATGACCGCGACGACCACAACTCCGGCCGTCACACCGACGGCGATGCCGGCGGACATCGTCGGGAAGATGGCAAGCTTTTGGCATGCAGGTTCCAAGGCCGCGCCGACCGGCCCAGCGACGCCGCGGGCGGTAACTCTGGCGGAAGATGCCTCGATCGCCATCAACGGTAGCTACGGTGTGGTCGATCACGATCAGAATCTGACATCCTATGCTCTCGATCCGGCAAAGGGTCCCAGCCAGGGCTTGATCACCAGCTTCAACGCCGCGACCGGCGCCCTCACCTATACGCCATTTGCGGACGCTAATGGCGAGGATAGCTTCGTCGTGATCGCTACAGATGCCGACGGGCAATCGGTGGCGCTACGTGTCAACGTGACGATCACGGCAGTAAACGATGCGCCACGCGCGATTGCAGTCGTCAACGGCGCTGCGCTGCAAATTGCAGAGAGCGCGCCTGGAAGCACGACGGCAAATAACAACCTTATCGGCACCTTCACATCGGTCGATGTGGAAGGCGATCCTGTCGCCTATACGCTGACCGACAATGCCGGCGGCCGGTTCGTCATTGCTTCGAACGGCGAATTGCGTGTTCTCAACGCGACGCTGCTCAACCGGGAAGCAGCCGCGTCCCATACGATTCGCGTGCGCGCTACGGACAGCAAGGGCGCCTATTCGGAGACAGCGTTCACCGTAACGGTGACCAACGTCAACGAGGCGCCCAATACGCCTGTTCTATCGACATCGGCTGGCACCGTCAGCGAATATGTCGCTGGAACGAACACGTCGAATGTCTCCGGCCTGGTTGCACGCTTCACCACCAGCGATCCGGATGGCGCCCCCAATCCGTCCATTGTGTTTGTCGCCGATGGCACGGGCAACCCAGGCAACCGCTTCAAGATTTCCGGCACAGACGTTCAGTTCGCGGTGGAACCGGATTTCGAAGCGCTGGTAGGCGCCGGATTTACGGTCACGGATAGCGACGGGGACGGTCTCGGCGAAGTGACGCTGACCGGAAAGGTCTATGCTTCAGACGGTGCCCTGTCTTCCGCCGCCGTCACCTTCACCGTCAGGCTAGAGGATGTGAACCAGCGCCAGACGGCGATCGCTCTTGCCAGCCCCGCTGCTTCGATCGCTGAACGCGACCGCCTTGCTGCCGGGATCGCACGTCCCGCCGTGGTCCTCGGCACGCTCAGCACCACCGATCCCGACCTTGCAAGCCAGTTGGCCGGCCAGCAGACCTATGCTGTCTATGAGAACAGTGCGACGACCGTCAGTACGCGCTTTGCAGTCAACGCCAGCAATCAGTTGGTGCTCCTGGCCGATAAGAGCCTTGATTATGAAACCGACGGCGCATCGATCATCCTCAAGGTCCGGGCTACGGACAAGTCCTCGGCGCCGCTCACGTTCGACCAGAGCTTCACTTTCGCTATCACCAATGTCGATGACATAGTGGACGGTACGGCGAACGCGGATACCCGCACGGGGCAGCAGAACCGCGATATCCTGCGCGGCCTTGCCGGAAATGACACCCTGTCAGGGCTCGCCGGAAACGACCAGCTCGAAGGCGGCGACGGCGATGACACCCTTTATGGCGGCGATGGTAACGATACGCTGCTGGGCGATACCGGAGACGACAAGCTTTTCGGCGAGGCTGGCGATGACAGCCTGACCGGCGGTGACGGCAACGACACGCTCGATGGCGGTCTGGGCAACGACACTCTGGCAGGCGGACTTGGGAATGAGGGTGTTCGTGCCACGGGCACAGATGCATGGCGCGGTTTCACGACCGTTGGCCTTGCAGGGGGCGTGGGCGCGGACATCATCAATGGCGGCGATGGAGATGATTATCTCGAAGGCGGCGACGGTGCCGACCAACTGACCGGCGGTGCCGGTTTCGACGGCGTGACCTACGCAGCATCCACCACGGCGGTGAGCGTCAACCTTGCTGCCGGAACGGGTACCGGCGGACAAGCCGAGGGCGATGTGCTGAGCGGAATCGAACTTGTCGAAGGTTCGAACCAGGCGGACAACCTGATCGGCTCGCTCGGCGCGGATGTCTTGAGGGGCGGCGCAGGCAACGACACGATCAAGGGCGGCGCTGGGAATGACTTCCTCATTGGCGGCGCGGGAGACGATACGCTCGATGCCGAGGCCGGAGACGACTATCTCGATGGGGGCGCCGGTAATGATGTCCTGATCGGCGGCGCCGACAACGACACCTATTTCATCGGCCGAAACCAGGGCAACGATCGCATCAAGAATTTCGATGCGAGCGGAGACAATTTCGATCACGTCGCCCTGGACAGTTCAGTGACCTACACGGACATCTGGTTCGACCGGGTGGACGACCAGGGCCAACCGAGCGGAACGGGCAATCACCTGCGCCTGACGCTGCTCGGCCAAGCCGGGGCCGAGGGCACGGTGACGGTGGAGAACTGGTTCACGCTTCCCGACCGAAATCTGCCGGCAAACTATTTCAAGATCGATCTGATCTCCGATGGCACCGACAGGGCTACCCTGCCGGTGAATGTGGATGCACTCGTTACGCTTATGGCTGGGATACCTGCCCTGAACCGTCCGACGACGCAGGACCAGATGGACACTCTTCGCGCGACTAACATCGCCTTTGCCAACGGCATGGAGGACTATTGGGGACGCCTGAGCCCTCCCAAGATCAGCGATACCGTCTCGCTCAGCGCGACTGAAGCGCTCGACAACGGAACGACCACGATCAGCTTTGCCACGCGCGCCTGGTACGAGGATCTGCAGGGACTCGGCATCGCCATCCCGGCGAGCAGCATCGACCTCACGCTGACCGCGTTGGGTGGCTATAACCTTGCCAGCTACGTGACCGGCGTCAATTACGGCACGCCTGACGCGGCAGGAAACCGCACCGTGACCCTGACGTTGGCGCCCAACGCCAGCACGCATTTGTTGCCGGGCGGCACGCTTCCCCTGCAGTTGCAGGCGAAGATCCGGGGAACGACACGCACGGCCAACGACCTTGGCGGCATCGCACTCAGTATCGCGCCGACGGCGGACAATGGCAGCTTCTCGACGCTTGCGAGCGCCGGCGGTACTGCCGGCGCAAACATTGCCATATCCGTGGCGGCTATCACGCCTGATACCGATGGTTCGGAAACTGTCGATGTTCTCGTCAAGGGCCTGCCCAGCGGATACTCGCTGGTCAATGCTGCAGGTGCAGCGGTCGGGATCTGGGAAGCCACCTCCGGATGGTGGCGACTGACGTCAGCGCAACTCACTGGTTTGCGCATGGCGGTCCCTGCTGGACGTTATGAAAACGCCGCTCTCAGTTTTGCCGTCCAGACAAAGGACGGCACCTCGACGCGGACATCGGCATGGTCAAACCTCGCCGTGGTCGTGAACGGCAAGCCTACAAATATCACGCTCAGCGGCTCCATCGCGGAAAACGCTGCAAACGGAACATTCGTTGGGACCCTCACGGGCATCGATCCCGACACGGCCGAGGGAATTGCGGCGCCCACGAGCTTCCAGCTCATCAACAACGCAGGCGGTCGCTACGTCCTCGACACGGCAAACACGAGCCGCTTACTTGTCGCCAATGGCGGCGCGAACCTCGACTATGAGGCAAACGGTCGCGACGCGGCCAACACCATCACCGTTCGTGTGTTCGATGCTGCCGGACAATATTACGACAAGCAAATCGTCGTGCCGCTCACCAACGTCAATGAAACGCCCAATGCGCCGGGAGGAGGCGCGACGGTCTGGTCATTCTTTGACGAAACCGGGTTGGGAGCAAACCCAGCGGTGGCTGGCAAGACCGTCGCCACCCTTGCGCTGAGCGATCCCGATGGCACTACGTCGACACTGCGCTTTGCGACCGACGGGAACCCCGGAAACTGGTTCACGATCGTCGGCAACCAGATCCGCTTTGCCACAGGTGTTTCGTACGATTACGAAGCCCTGCGTGCGGCAGGCTACGGCATCAATGACTGGAGCGGCGATGGACGCCTCGAAGCGCACATAGCGAACGTGTCGGTAGAGGCAGTCGACAGCAGCGGTGCGGTTTCGGCGCCGACCCTCGTTCAGGTCTTCATCTCCGACGTGAACGAGAAGCCCAATAATCTTGTGCTGGAGGCATCGAACGTCTTTTCCGAGACAGTGGGCGGCGATAGCCCGCATGCCGGCAATCTGATCGCCCGCTTCACCATGGCCGACCCGGACGGCGTGGCGCCCCAACTCTATATCGTGGGCGGTAACGAGAACGGATGGTTCCAGACCTTCTCGAACAACCACATCGCCTTCTCGCCCGGCGTGAACTTCACGTCCGATTGGCTACGCGCCAATATGGGCCAGTTCGGGACCAGCGCGAACATGAACTTCGATACCGACGGTGACGGTATCAAGGAGGCCCGGGTCGCGACGCTGACGCTGGTCGCGCGCGATGCCTCCGGTGCCGAGTCCTCGCCGTTCAGCTACTCGGTCTACATCGAAGACAAGAATGAGCAGAACGCTTTGACTGGCCGTACTCTCAACGTCATCAATGAGAACACGGCAGTCGGAACCGTCTTCGACACCGTGAACGCGAGCGACCCTGACAGCGGCGCGACGGCGTTCAGCCAGCAACGCTACTGGTTCTGGGACGGCACGAACTATTCGGCCTCCACCTGGGACGGCCGCTATGCGATCGATAATGTGACAGGTGCGGTTCGCGTCAATGCGGCGCTCGACTTCGATACCGCGGGCGAGACCGGCCGGAACTACGTCATTCGGGCCAGGGACAATCAGAATAATGCTGGATTCCGCGAGACTGCGGCGAACTACTGGATCCAGATGGGAGACATCAACGAGCCGCATGCGCTGGTCAGCGCTTCCGGCGCCACTGACGAAGCAAGTGGATTGCAGCCCTTCCATGAGCAGTTCAACCTGCGCAATCTGATGCTTCGGGACCCCGAGCAGAAAAATATGCAGTGGAGCTTCGCTGATGGCTCGACGCAATCTGGGATTTGGGAGATCACGTCCGACGGCAAGCTCGTATTCAAAACCGGCTCCGCCGATTATGAGGCGTTGACCACGCGCTACGAGACCGTGACGGAGTGGGTCGACTACGGCTGGGGGCCGGAACCGATCGAAACCACGGTCGCGGTTCGGGATACCTCGCTGGCAACACAGGTGCTTCAGATCCGCGCCGTCGATCCCACGAATGGAAATTACAATTTCACCGCCAACTTCACGGCGACCATTCGCGATGCGCCTGAATATCCCGTGTTCCAGTCGTCCTATAAGACGTACAATGGCAGTGATGGCCCAATCATCTTCAAGAACAACGCCACCTATTGGGTATCCGCCCAGCGTAACGGTGGCAGTATCATTCAGGCTATCGCCTCTGATCCGGAGGGGTCGCCGCTGACATACAGCATTTCCAGCTGGGCAGCCCGTCCGTTCAATACGACTTCGGGCGGTGGCTCGGAAATCGACGCATCGGGGTATCCGATGATCTCGGTCAACGCAGCAGGGAATATCTCATTCTCGACGCCCGGAGAAGGCAATGGGGGCGAATGGGAGGGCGGCACCAAGATCAACGGCGTTCGCGTGACCACTAGTGTGGAGGTGACATTCAACCTAAATATCACGGACAACACGGGCCGTACGACGGTCGTACCTTTCTCCGTCACATTCATGCGTCGCAGTTCAAGCGTGCCTCCGATCGTTCTCGACCTTGATGGAGACGGGATCGAACTGGTGGACTACGCGACTTCGAGCGTGTCTTTCGATATGGATAGCGATGGTGCTGCCGATCGAACGGGATGGGTGGCTGCGGATGACGGCTTCCTCGCGCTTGACCGCAATGCCAATGGCGCGATCGACGATATCTCGGAGGTCAGCTTCATCAATGATGCCGTCAATGCCCTGACCGACCTTGAAGGTCTGCGCGCATTTGACAGCAACGAGAATGGATTGCTCGACGCCGGTGACGCGCGCTTCGGCGAGTTCCTCATCTGGCAAGATGCGAACCAGAACGGCGTCAGCGATACAGGTGAACTCAAATCCCTGACCGAGGCAGGTATCGTACAGATCAACCTGACCATGCATGAAACGGGTAACGATCTTGGCCAAACCGGCAACATCGTCACGGCAACATCGGACTATCTGCTCGCCGATGGAACGGCACGCGATCTGGCCGACGTGATCCTCTCCTTCGATCCGGTTGCCGATAGCGAAGATCCAGACGCCTCGCCTGAGGCAAGCCCGCCGACACAGACCGAGACCGCTGCGTCGCCGTCAACGGACGGCGGCCCGGAAAGTGGCCAGACCGTTACCGGCGGAAGCCAGGACGTTCCGGCCGCTGTTTTGGATGGGGACGACGTCGACCAACCCGGAAGCGATGCTCCCCAGGATGGGCCGGAACAACCGGTTCAACCTTCCAGCATTGCCGCCCCCATCGTCCTGGATTTCGATGGCGATGGAAAATCACTTGTGTCGCTCGCCGAAAGCCTGACCCGCTTCGACATGAACGGTGATGGCGTCGCGGACAAGACCGGGTGGATCGAGAGCGATGATGCCTTCCTTGTCCTTGAGCGCAACGGAAATGGCGTCATCGACGACATCAAGGAAATCTCGTTCCTTCAGGATAAGCAGGGCGCGAAGACGGACCTTGAAGGCCTTGCCGCCTTCGACACCAACGCCAACGGTCTGCTCGACGCGGGAGATGCCCGCTTTGTCGAGTTCAAGCTCTGGTTCGACCGCAACAGCAACGGTACAAGTGATGCCGGTGAACTGCTGAGCCTCACTGAAGCTGGGCTCAACTCGTTTGCGTTGCAGGGCACGGCTACCGGCGAGGCGACTGCCGCTGGGCAAAACATCACCTATAACCGTTCGGCCTATACCTTGGACAACGGCACTTCGGGAACGCTGCTCGACGTCGGCCTCGCGTTCAAGGCCCTTTCGGCGCTGGTCGATCCGGAATACAAGACCGGAGAATGGGCTGGAAAAGCAAAACGCTTCCGGGTGACAGGAGCCTCCGACGGCGCCCATATTATTCCGCGCGACGCGGCAGGGGCCATCGCGGCGTCCGCAGGTCTCATCGGGCCGGCTGCCATCATCGAGCTCGACAACACGAAGGTGGGCATGTTGTCCACGATCCTCGTCGATGTCGATGGGGATGGGCTCGAAGCGCGCAAGCGCAGCAAGACCGACGCGAAATTCGACATGGATGGCGATGACATCGCTGACGATACCGGGTGGGTCGCTGACGATGACGGGATGCTGGTCATTGATCGCAACGGCGACGGTGTGATCACCCATGCCTCCGAAATCTCATTCCTTGCCGAGAAGGAAAATGCCAAGAGTGCCTGGGATGGGCTGGGCGTGCTCGATGCCAACAAGGACGGAAAGATCAACGCGACGGATGCCCGGTTCGGTGATCTTAAGGTCTGGCAGGATGCAAACCATAACGGCGTCTCTGAGGAAGGCGAACTTCATGGCCTTGCCGATCTCGGCATCAAGGAGATATCGCTGGCGAGCACGACCATCGGCGAGACCGCGAAAATCGGTCGTAACCTACCGCTCACGACTGCGATCTATACGAAGGACAATGGCGTCACCGCGACGATCGGCAATGTCGCACTCGCGTTCGATCCCTCCTCGACACATACCGGAGCGACGCAGGCTGCAGCCCGACTTGCCCAGGCCATGAGTACCTTCGGCGCCAATGGAGGCGATGGTGCATTGACCGGGAAGCTCGTCGATCAATTCCACAGCTATGATATGCTAACGGCTTCGGCTGCCTGAGGCCGAACGAGAACTGGACCCAAGATGAATACGAAACAGGATACCACCACTGCTGCGCCATTGACCGTCAGCCATTTCCTCGGGGAAATGACCTGGCTCCTCACGCAGTCTCCCCTGCACCGGAGTTTCAGTATTGCCGACATCGAGTGGCTGCTCATGCCAGCGCTCCTGCATGAGCAGTTCTACATGTTCCGCGACGGCCAGCAGCCGGTGGGACTTGCGCTGTGGGCGAAATGTTCGCCCACAGCAGCGGCCAAGCTCGACAAAGGCATGGTCGAACCGGAGAACCGGCTGAGCCTTGATGAATGGAAAGGCGGCGACCAGATCTGGCTGGTTGACCTGATCGCGCCGTTCGCAAATGCGGAGAACAAGCAGCGGGAGATCATGATTGCCGATCTGATCAGTGGCCCGCTCAAGGGCCAGGAATTCCGCTTCCATCAGACCGATCCAGCCACCGGCAAAAGGACGGTTCAGATCGTGTCTGCGGATGCCGGGGACCGCTTGCGCCAGGCTGTCGAAGAGGCTGCGCGGTAGTCGAGGGTTGAGCACTCGACTTTCGGAGAGTGCTTGTCCTGTATTCAACTCATATCTCCGGTCGCTACCCGAAAGCCGTCATCGACTGGACGGCCTCACAGGCGGGCGGGGCAAATTTTGTTTCATTTGGGGGTACATAGTGAAGAAGTCTCTGCTTGCGGCGGCACTTGCCGTTGCTGTGGTCATGCCCGCGTCGTTTAATCCGGCCGTTGCCAGGCAACGCACCGTTATCGAGCAATTGCCGCCCGAGATCGTCGACAAGAACTATGTCGATCAGGTCGAAGTTGTCCTCGCCGACACTGCCACCGCCAAGATGACGGAACTGGACGCGAAGGCTGGCGAGAAGCGGAGCGAGGCGGGCCTGGCTACCTATGATCCGTCCGGCCAGGTGCCTAGCCAGGACCAGTACGCAACCCTGCCCTTCTCGTCTATGATGCCATTTGTGATGCGTGACGTTACCCGGAAATGGGGGCTCACGCAGGAGCGTGGTGGCAAGGCGGTCAACCTGCGTATCACGATCGAGAACATCAAGACCGCCAATGCGGGCATGGCCCTGCTGCTTGGGAGCAGTGACGAGCTTTCCGGAGAAGTCGTGGTGCTCGATCCCGTCACGCAGCAGCAGATCGGCAACTTCTACGTCCAGGTCGTCAATTCCCATGGGGGCCTTGCCGGGTTGGCGATGCGGGGCTCGGGTGTGCGAGAGAAGCTGGTCGAGGAATTCGCACTTGAGAGCTCGCGCATCCTGACCGGAAGCACCAAAAAGGACTGGAAGAAGCGGCTAAAAGCTGACGAAAAGGTCGCCAGCGAAAAGGCAAGCGTGATCACTTCAACCAAAATGGGAGCCTGATCGCATGCTGCCTCCCGCACGTCGTTATGCCGTGCCGCTTCGCGCAGCCGGCATAGTTGCGGTCGCCTTGCTGGGCGTCTGTTTGCCCAGTTCAGTCGGGGCTCGCAGCGTTGAGTATTTGAGCGACCTCACAGCTATTGAGGCTGCCGCCGCCGATCAAGGCATTCCAGGACCTTTCTCGCACGCACCCGCGGCCGGCGGCGCCGCTATCGCTCTGGAGGCGACGTCGGCCGCGGATCACCGCGTCATCGTCGCCAGCAACTACTGCCAGGCGTATCACATCGAGAACCCGGTCTCCGTGTTGCTCCAAGATTTGGTGACGGTCGCGAACGGGGCAGCGGATGGAAAAGCCGCGTCAACTGGTAAACCGTCGGTCACGCTGCGCCTCCTGTCGGGCTCGACCGTTCTGCGCTGCATGGGAAAGAGTGACCTGGCGACCATCTGCAAGAACAGGGTCCGGATCACGGCAGAGGCGAGTGTGATCCATGCAGACGGATCGATCGCGCAGGTCCCTCTGGTCGCGCAAGTTGAGCGCGAAGGGCGAGTGGGAGGGTTTTGCGGCAATATTGCGCGCTACACGGGGATCGTGACGAGAGAAGCCGCGATCGACCTGCTCCGACAGGCGCAAGCCTTATAAGAGCGCTCCGGCATAATGACCGGGTCGGATAAATCGATGCCTGAGATACTATGGGATGGGGCATGCAATGAAGATCGTATATCTCGGCCGCAAGAGCCGACGGGTTACCCCTGCTCCCGACATGGAGGGCGATGTCCTGGAGTTGCTCGCGGACAATTGGGATGATTATGGCAACAAGACCACGTTCGCCACGACTTGCCGCATCGAGGGCAAAAGGCTCGAACTGGGAAATCTGAAATTGATGCTGGAGGGCGCCGATTCCAGCGAACGCGAGCTCGATAAGCTGCGCGAGGAAGGGTGGAACGGAATTTTTCCGATACCGGGCACGCGGTATCTGTCACTGCCGGGTGAGATCAGTTTTTATGAGCAATTGCGCGACCGTCTTGGCGAGGCAGCGGCAAAGCAGGCAGCCCAGCAATTGCGAGACGCAAGCTACCTTGTTTATGTAGAGCAAGATCCCGACGCGCTTGCGTTGATCGATACCCAGGCCTTCCGTAAATCCCTCCAGCGCGAGCGCGGTGAGATCAAATCCTATCTGGACGGATGGAAGATTTTCGCTGCGGCCTCGATGGCGGTGCTCGACCTGGGCTTCCGCTTCAACGACGTGTACGGCGCGCTTTCCACACTCAATTTGAAGTTCAGCCAGCGCGGGTTGCTGCCCCATAGCGTTAACGTACTGATCGGTCCCAATGGAGTCGGCAAATCACAACTCCTGCATCAATTGGTGCAGGATTGGCTCGACGACGGTCGCAAAAAGGACGAGCGTGACATCGGATTTGTCGAAAAGCCAAACCTCAGTCAGATCGTCGTCGTCTCCTACAGCCCCTTCGAGCGTTTTCCGGTGGACCTGGAGGCGCACGAGCTTCAGGATAAGGAAGTCTACCGGTATTTCGGCTTTCGCGGGCGTTCGATCAGCAGGACAAAAGGGAAGCTTGGCGGAATATCGCTTACCCACCAGGCGCCCAAGAAGAACGCCGCCGCATCTCTGCTGGACTGCCTGACGGATGATCTGCGCTACAAGGGCTTGCGCAACTGGGCGAACAAGTTGGCGACCGTTGAAAAGGTTCTTCGCACGGCCTTTGCGTTCGATTACGCCACCGTCAACATCGGCGTCCCGGACGGTAGAGCCAGCCGGCTTTACAGCGATGCGGGGCTTCTCGACGATCTCGCGTTCGACGTCGACGGGGAGCGATATGTGCCGATCAGTTCCGACCGGATCGAGGAACTGAAGATCGACAAAATCCGCGATGCACTCAATGCCGCCGATGGCGTGACCTTCTTCCACGACGGCGAGATGGTTGAACTGAGCTCGGGCCAGAAACTGTTCTCCTTTATTGTCATCAATATCCTGGGCGCAATCCGCCGCGATAGCCTGATCCTGATCGACGAACCGGAGCTGTTTCTGCATCCGACACTGGAAATCCAGTTCATCGATATGCTCAAGACCATCCTCGACCGGTTCAATTCCAAGGCGCTGCTGGCCACCCATTCGCTGGTCACCGTGCGAGAAATTCCCACCGACTGCGTGCATGTGATGGCGCGGACAAAGGACGGGTTGTCGATTCGGACACCGCCCTTTCAGACCTTTGGTGGCGACATGCAAAGGATCAGTTCCTATGTGTTCGGCGACAGCGAAGCGTCGAAGCCTTTCGAGCGATGGATAACCGAGAAGCTCGAGGAACTGGGGTCCGCCGAAGCCCTGATCGAGGCCCTCGGCAAGGATATCAACGAGGAACTCGCCATCCAGATTCAAGGGATGGAGCGCGAAGGATGGTAATGCTTTTGCCCGTGCCGGGCGCCGACTGCCTCGCGTTGATCGATGCGGTCGTGGCGGAGCGGACCAAGGAACCTAACAAGAGTTTCTTCCAATTGATCGCCGCCGAGTGGAAGGTGCGGGTTGGCGTGTATATCGCCCATGGAGGGTCCCCGGCGCAGGTGCAGACCTGGCCCGCTGCCGAAGCTAAGGGAGGGGCGTTCAAGAACCTCTATAGCCACCCCGCCGAGGGTTCGGCGCAGGGCGCCATGCTCGAGGCCCTTCGAGATCACGACCTCGACATCTGTCCGGCGTGCGGTAGCCCCACACCCCCGGAAACGCTGGACCACTATCTGCCAAAGGGGCGCTATCCCCAATTCGCGATCACGCCAGCCAATCTGACCCCAATGTGCGATCCTTGCCAGCGACGGAAGAAGGAAAAAACCGGGAACGCCGTGTCCCCGCGCTTTTTCATCCATCCCTATTTCGACGCCTTCTCGCTGCCCCAGATTTTGCAGCTGGAAATCGCCGCGCCCTTTGCGACGCCGACCTTCAGCCTGACGCCCCATCCCGACTTGACCGCCGAAGAGACGGCGCTGGTGACCACGCATATTCGGGAGCTCGAGGTTGCGCGACGCTACATCCGCTTCTTCCGAAACGAGCATCGCCGCCTGTTGCGAAATGTCAGCAAGATGCGATCAAAGGGACTTGTCGTCGTCGACAACATCGCGGCGTGGCAGGAGGGGCATGCACATCCCACCGCCAATAGCTGGCACCACCTCTTCTACGACGCGGTCACACGCAATCCGGCCCTAATCGATTATTTAACGAACGAGGATTTGCCGGCATTTCTGTGAACGACAGGAAATCGGGCCGGATTGTGAGGGTCAGTTGCCTCTGATGATGATCGACGGCAACGGTTCTCCGCCTGTCTCCTGGCGGTGCCGCCGGATCTCGCCGATCCCCAATCTGATCTTTTTGGCCACGATGTCCGCCATACGCCGAACATTGCCGGGCGTATCGAGATCGGGGACCCCTTCCAGAAATTCAGTCAGGAGAAGCGTGAGCATCTGACAAACTTCGGCCGAGCCGATATAAAGGGTGTCGCCCTTCCCCGCCGCATTGGATTGTTGCCTTTCCGCCGATACTTCGCAGATGGCCTTGACCACCGCCCGACGAAGTTCGCTGATGTACTCCTCGTTCAACTCAGCCATGGGTGATGTCCTTCGTGCTGGAGCGAGGAGACCATGATTTCGGGCATGCAGCAGCGAGTCCAGCCTTTTTGATGAAGGTGGCGGTCGAACAGATCCTGAAACCGCGTATGACGCGTACCACAAGATATTTCAAGGTAACTCAACGGGATAGGACTGCCTTCGTCGGCGTCGTGGTCCGCGTACTACAGCCTTCTGGATCGGCGTAAGACGCGTATCACGGCCATATATCCTTGTTTTTACAAGCTAATGCGCCCGCAGCACCCGTGCGTAGGGTCCATTACAAAACGGCCTCGCGCCGTGCGTCCCGCCTTACGCAGCGCGCTCGCGCTGCGCAGCCTCGCACCGGCAGGCGCGGGGCACTCTTGCTGCAAATCTACAGAGCGCATCGGCATGATGGTTTGAGGAATGTCGATCATGGGTGGGGTCTCCCCAAATACAAAAAAAGGGACCGGGCGTCAGGCCCGATCCCGAGGTGCAATTAGCCTTGCCCGGCGGCTTGCGCGTACGCTTCATGGATGAGCATCGCCGCCTCGTCGTCCCGGCCCTGCGCCCGAATAATCCAATACGCATTGGAGCGGGCGGCCATGCGGGCAAGCTCCGAAGCCTTGTTCCATTCGGCTTCGTATTCCTCGTCGCACTCGCCGGTAATCACGACATCGCCGGTCTCGTGATCGGTGTAGCCGTAATACTGGCCAGCGTAGGAATTGGCGCTCTTGAGGTGTCGCTCGATCTTGCGGATGAGCGCGAATCCTCTCGCCTGCGCATGGAAATATTGAGGTTCATGGGTTTCGACGAAACGGTCGTAATCGGGTTCGATGGCAAGCATGGAAGCCTCCTTGGACGGGACCGCAGGCGACAGGCACCGCGGGCCGGTGGACGGAATGGATCGGTGGAAGATCGAAAGGAGTAGCCAGGCGTGACGCCCCGCCGTTTCCGCAGGAAGCGGCAATCCCAGCTTGCGCTGGTCCGTCAATGTGGCACAGTTACAGGTGACGGGCAGGCCATCGGGGAAGGACGATGGAAATGCCGAAGATGACGGAACGGGATCGGCTCGCCGATCTGGAAGCACGTCAGCGCAAGATCAGCGATGAGCTGGAAAACGCGCGTCGTGCCTTACGAGGTAAATATGCCGTAACGATAGCGGAGATGCCGGTGGAAAGGCTCACGGAAAAGGACTTCCGTGAGCTTCTCACGCAGGCGATCCGGGTTGGCGGCAGTGCTGCGCTCACGGCGCTCAGGGGATTGCCTGCTGCGACCTGATTGCGCCGCAGGCAATCACAGATTCCGGCAGGGATGTGCCTCGAGAAAGCTGTCCCTGTCGGAATCCGATCGGAGCGTGACGAACCGCTCTTCGGGTCCAAACCAGATGAGAATGAAGCACCGGCGCGCTGCCAGTCGGTGGATATTGGCGAGGCTTCCCCGACTGCGACCGTCCCAGATCACGAACCCGCAGGACGCATCTTGCGCCATGGCCGCATCCTTCGGGGCGTGGTAGGCGGCAGTGCCTTTTCTCGCGGATGAGGGAATGTTCCGAACCGGCCATTCGCCTACATTGTTGCGTGGTCCCTCGCCGGAGCAATAGACCGTGACGGCATCGACATCGCGGTCCGAGAGGTAGCGTTGAACTGCCCGATCCGCGCCGCGCGCATCCCCGATCAGGACAGGAAGCGCGCGCTCGACGATACCGCCGATACGCTCGGTGACAGGCTCGGGGAGTCCGGTAATGGACAGTGATCCTGAAATGAAGACGGCCGAACCGGAGAGGTGTGAAGGGATATCCTTGGACATGGCTTTAATCTCCTCGAATGAACCAAATGTCCCCACCCTCCTCTCCTCTGTGCGGCGAAACCGGACCTTGCCGCCTCAACCATCCCCGCCGAAACCGCACCCGAAGGGTGTCCCTGCGACGAGCACGGCGAAGCCGCGCGCAGGAGGCCGGGACCGCCCTGGCGGTTCCGCATCGGCCCCGCGACGGACCCGCCTGCGGGTCCCTGAGCGGGGGCGAGTGCTACACGCGAAGAAAGAAATGAGGACCGGCCCGGCGAACCGGACCGATCCTCTTGGCAAGCTCATTGCGCTTCCCATTCCTGATCGCTGAGCCTGACGAACCGCGCCGGGATACGCTTCTCCTTGACGAGACGCGCGAGGTGGGATTGCAGTCCCGACCCTTCGCAGACCAGCGCTTCGACGGGTCGGAGGCCCACCATCTGCTCGTTGCGCACGAACCCCGCCCGCTTGCCCAGCTTTGCGCTGAGGCGGAATGTGATGAGCTTCACCTTGCGGGAGGCTGCCCACGCTGCGGCCATGGCGTCGCACCCCTTGTCCTGTGCGGTGGTCGCCAGCAGCATCATCGGGTTTCGCGCTTTCGCTTCGTCGAGCTTCCCCCAGATGAGGCGCTTGTCGAACCACGTGTCGGCCCCGCCTGAGAAGATCACGATGGGTCCTTGCGGGTTGTGTGCGTCGGTGCGGCGCTGGCGGCGGGCGGCAAGGAAATCGGTGGCGGCGATAACCGAGGCAGTGCGCTTGCTCGACACCAGCGACCCCTTCGGCGCGGACCACGGCCGTCCGGTTTCGGTGTGGAAGACGTCGGCGGCATGGTCGCGCATGCACCGCAGGGCGTCGGTGGCTTCGTCGAGAAATTCGAGATTGTCGCGCGCCTGCTCGAGTTCGACGGCGTGGATTTCGCTGCCGTCGGCGCGCTGTAGCAGGTCCTGCACATCGCGCGTCGCCTTGTCGGCTTGGCCCGCCCACTGGTCGGCGACATGATGGAAACTGTTGACGATCCCCCATGCGAGACGTTCGGCGGCAGGCTGCAACCGGCTGTCCCGCAGCACGTCGAAGAGCGTCGTGACAATGAGTTCGACGGCGAGCTGCGCTTCCCTAGGATCGGGCATGTCGGTCGCCATCTCCTCCTCATCGCGCCCGATGCGGATGCCCTCGAGATTGGAAGCGAAGGCGGCGTGGAAATCGTCGGCGGCGGCCGCTGTCTCCTGCGCGATGAATTCGGCGATGTCGGTGAATGGGCGGACGCTGCGGTTGATCTTCGTCATGTGAACCTCCTTTTGAAACGAAAGAGGTCCCCCATTGGGCACGGGCTTCGAGCGGCGGGGTCAAGGATCGCGCAGCGACCGGCGAAGCCGGCGATGGGGGTCACGATTTTTCTGGGCGGCCACTGTCATCGCAAAAGAGACGCGACGCCCGACCCGCCCAGAAAAATGGTGGGGCCCCGTCGTCCTTGAGGCCGACGCGGTCCCGTGCCATCATTGGAATTCTTGAGAGAGAGAAGAGGCTTTGCGAATCTGGGGCTCGATGCCCCTGATTCGCAAATGGGTGCCTCCAGGCGCCCGCCTCGCGGGGGAGCACTGCCAACCTTTGACCTCATCACCGCAACCAGCATCTCCAGCATAAAAAAGGGGACCGCGCGTAGCGCCGTCCCCGACAGGATGATTGTTTGCAGAAGTTACGCCGCCCGACGTAACCGACCCCGTTGCGGTGGAGCGACCTTTTCGACCGGAGCCTGATCCGCTTTGCGGAACGCATGGATCGGGACGTCTGCCTTACGCAGGGCCTGATACAGGTTGGCCTGAATACCTGATCCCTCGCCCAGCAGGGCTTCGACAGGCTTCAAGTCCACCAGCTTGCGATTGCGGGCAAAGGGTGCACCGCGCCCCGAACCCGTCAACGAATAGGTCACGAGTTGCACGTCGCGACTACCTGCCCATGAGGCGACGATCGCATCAAAACCCTTGCGCTGCGCGGTCGTCACCAGCGTCATGTGCGGGATGCGCTCGAGGATAGTATCGAGCCGGTCCCAGAGGAGTTGCCAGTCATGCCATTCCGCATGGCCCGAGGCGATGACGATCGGTCCTCGGGGGCGGTACCGCTCGCGTGTCGCAAGCTCGCGCGCGCGCAGGAAATCCTGTATCGACACTTGCGTGGCGGTCGCCACCTTGGATACGCGTGATCCGCGCGCCGGAGACCATGGGCGACCCGATAGCGCACGGAAAGTTTCGGCGGCATAGTCGCGCATGCACTCTACCGCCTCGCGCTGTTCGGTCAGCGACTGACACAGCAGCTGCTTCTCCTCCAGTTCGGTATTGAATACCTCGGAAGGCTCCGTCCGGCGGATCATGTCGCGCAGTTCGTCGGACAGCATGTCTTCCTGTCGTTCGAGCTTGCCGGCAACAAAATGGAAGCTGTTGACCATGCCCCACGCGATCTCGGGCGCGAGCGCATCGAGGCGAGTGTCGGTCAGGAGGTCGAAGATGGTGGCGATCACCCCGGCGCAATCCGCCTGGGCATGAAGCGGTTCAGGCATGTCATGCTCGCCCGGTTCATCCCCGGGACTGATGATCGAAAGCGGGATGGGATCGCCAAAGGTGCGTTGGAACTCCGGCGTTGCCGTCATCTCGGCGAACAACGCCGGCAGGTCTGCGAAGCGGCTGATGCTGCGCGAACGGTCTTGGGTCACGGGACTTCTCCTTCGTGATGGGCAAGAAAAAGGGACGAGACGCGATGGCGTCCCGCCCCCGTCGGATCAGTGCATGCTCGCCCGGATGCCGCCGAAAGCGACCGAGCGCGTAAGGACGGCCCCAACGATTTCAGCGGCATGCGGGGCAAAGGGCGTGCCCTCGAGCAGGTCATAAATGGCCGCGATGATCTCGCCGCAGGTGATCCCGGCCGGGATTTCCGGAATATGAGCCGCGGGAAACGGCGGCGAAAGCATGTCCCGGATAGCAGGACTGGCGATGATCGCGGCGCAGAGCGCGGAGAGATCGGCCAAGGGGGCGAGGTCGTGCAACGAAGGGAGCGGCATGGGCTGCCTCCTCAGACAAGAGAAAAGACAAGGGCCGGGGAAGCCTGACGCCTCCCCGGCCCGGGACTTGTTCGATCAACCGGTGATCAGAACGGGTCCTCCTCGCCGAACGGCGCACCAGCGCCGGTCAGTTCGCCGTCGGCACCTGCGGTGCTGTCGCCAAAGCCGCCCTGATCGCGCGGACCGCGATCGTCATAGTTGGTGCGGCTGGTTCCCATGCCGCCGCCGAAATCGGAGCGCATGGTGTCCCGGCGCCAAGCGACCATGTATCCGCCATGATCGGCCGGGAAGAGCGCGATCGGCAGCGGTTCGGGCAGGCTGGGGTCGTCGATGTTGCCGGCAAGGAATACCTCACCGGTACGCTTGGACGCGGCCTCCCACAGTGCGCCGACCTGGACCCAGCGACGCGCGACATTAAGCGCGAGGATCTCGAAGACGGGCGCCTTCTCATTCTCACTCATGACCTTGCGCAGCCCGATGCGGGGGAGATCGATCGTGCGGGTGGCGATCGAGCCCGTCAGGCGGCCGTTCTGATTGAAGATTTCGCCGATGTTCATCGTCTTGACCTTTCAAATGTCGCTCGAAATCCATTTTCCGGCGACTCCCTCACCGGTCCTTCTCTCCTCTGTATCCCGCCCTGGCCCCACACACCGCCCGCTTGCCGCCCCGGCACTCCCGCTGCCTCTGGCGCAACGCCACCCCGCATGCCCGACACGCAACGCCGCGCCCCGCCCACAACTCCGCGCGACACCGCGACATGGCGAGGAGCCGGGGCGAGGTCGGTGCGGGCCGAAAGTGGGCTGGGGAGCGACGCTGGAGGCGTGGCGGTAGCCGCGCTGGCGCTACGGTCGCCGCAGTGCCTGTAGCGGGGCGCGTCGCAGGATCAGGCGGTTCCGGCTGGCGTTGTGGTTGTGACCGGAACGATCTGCACACACTCGTGCGTCGCCAGTATCGTGAGCGTCTGGCTGATGGCGGCGGCCCGCGCGGCGGAATCTGGGAATATCTCGATGGTGTAGGCGCCGCGCGCGAACATATCGCCCTGACCTGCCGCCAGCCCGACATGATCGGCGGGCCAATGGCAGAGAAGAAGCCAGGGCCAGCCCGCGATGGCGGGATCGAAGAGCGCGAAGACGATATCGATGGCGGTGAGCGCGGACGCTCTGCGATCGAGCAGATCGGGCACGATCGGCGCGGGCCGATCTGCCTGGAGGAAGGCCTCGAACTCCTGCCGCTCCTCAATGGTCTCCAGGATTACGGGATAATAGCGTCCGAGCGGTAGGCTGGTAGACGCAAAGGCCGGGGAAACATCGATCAGCAGCACATCGGCAGGGTCCGACAGCCCATGCATAAAGATGTCGGCTTATCGCGAGATCGTCAGAAAGACCCATCGGGAGATGGAAAACTCATACCCAACGGGAAAGCCTTTGCTGCACGCTTTTTACCCAGTTCCCAAGTCTCCCATGGCGTCGAAGCACAAGCTGAATTGAGGCGGGCCGGCTTTCCGGCTCGGCGTGAAATTCACCATCGTGGCGGGCGGACGCACCTCGACGGGTCGATGGCAGATCATCTTCGGGAAAAAGGCTCGCTTGCCGCGCGTCAGACATCGGTGGTCATCCCCATGTTTCAGCCTGTTCCCTCAATCGAGATAGTGCAGTCGGCGCGTCCAAATGCTGCCAGGTTGAAGGATACAATAATTTCAACGCAAATGACAGCCTTCAAGCCGATCATGCCAGCCGTCAGGCATAGCCAATTCGTTGAAATGCACCGTTTCCCGCCAGCAAAAGATCGGGATCGTCACGTCAGCCCACATCTCGGACGTCGTCCGGATCGTTGGCAGTATCTGAAGAATATGCCAACCCCGCATTGAAGCGTTCGATCCATATCTGGATATGTAGTCGATGCTCGGTCGGGACGACCGCGGCGGCCCTCTGGAACTCGAGAAGATCGAGGGGCGCGTTGGCAATGATCGCATCGATCTCGCCGGCATCGAGCAATCGCTCGTTGCGGATGAACGCGGTCATCGATCCGGGGCGCTTTTTCGTCGATCTGCGCCACAGCCCTTCCACGGTTCGAAGCCGCGGCGCGGCCCGCGCTTCAAGCAGAACGATGAGGCGCAACTCCTCGCGCGGCAGCGCACGAACCTCTAAAATCTGCATCGCTCCGCAGAAGAAGCAGGAAGATTTATGGAATGGGGGCAAGCCCTCTTCAGCTATGATGCCCTCGCAATCCTCGCGGGTGAAGCCCCACTCCCGAAGCGGGTATCTATATTCGTAGAGATCCGAAACGTGACCTTCTCGGTGGGCGTAGCGCTGATTATCGCGCGTAGAACAGTCGTACCCGATTAGGCGGGTGACCTTGCGCCCGTTCGCCCAGGCATGCTGTGCCGGAGGCCAGGCTTTGACCCATTTGTCCTGCGGCGAGATTTTATGACGGGCACTACAGCTATGCTGGCCGAAGCTGATCGACGGCAATGTGCCATTTGTCAGGCAAGCATCGAGCAGCGACGTATAGGGCGGCCAATGCTTGAAGAACCGGGCCTGATATTCAACGATCTCGTTGGGAACACCATGATCGTCCATCCATTGCCGGAAGACAGGGATAAGCCTGCGCGTATGTGGCTGCTCGGGCATCGCGGCCGGCAACGTCATGTCAGGGATTTCGCCGCGCCGAACGAGTTCGATGATCATCGCGGTCGAATTGGTGCCCGCGCCCCATGCCGCGACGACGGGCGCACGCCTGCTCGCGCTCATGCGACCTTCGCCAGCCAACGGTCGGGCCATGGCGGCGGACGGGTCGTGACGCGATAGGCCTGGAAAGGCGCGATGCCGTCCACGACATAATGAGGAACGCCGGTGGCGCGCCGCAGGTTCAGCGCAATGCGATAGGCTCGATCGAAGGAGGATAACTGGCTTCTGAGCGGTGAGAGGCAAGCGGGCGGGACTGGCAGAGCCATGGGAACCTCCGGAGGGAGCTGACCGGGAATGGAAATCAATCAGGCCGAGATCGGCAGATCGGGAGGATCGAGAGCGAGGAGACTGTCCAGCGTCACCGGCGCGCGGCTTGCCCGGCGCGTTCGCGGTCCCCGGCTGGGCCTTGCCGGATCATTGAACCGGTAGCCGATACGCGCCGCATGTTTGCCGATAACCGCTGGATCGCGGCCAAGCGCCTGGGCGACATCGACCATCGAAACGCCATGGAGCCAGGCGCTGCGGATACCCCGGTCTTCATCGCTGCTGAATGGGCGCATGAACCCGTGGACGAGGCCCAGATGGTTGGCGCGGTAGAGCACAGCGCGAAGCCCGCGCCCCAATGCCTCGGCGATCTCGCGCGTCGGGATTTTGCCATAATCGGCGCGAAGGCTCGCTTCTTCCTCAGCGGTCCAGACCGGCCCCTGCCGAAATCCGTCGCAGCGGACATGGGTGCCGCGAAGCTTCAGCGCTTCAGCGCGCCATCGGATGGAATGAGACGAACGGCCCAGCCTTTCTCGCAGCGGCGTGAGACTCGCGCCCGTCGCATAGGCATGGCGGAGCAGATCATCCTCTTCCGAGATCCACGCACGTCCCCAGCCTCGTCCATAGCCGAGCATGCGCAGGCGCTGCCCCAGGCTGCGGCTGTTGCGCTTGGGAAAGCCTTCGTGGGCCAGCATCCGGGCAATGGCCATATAGCGCGCGCCCGTGGCGGCGAGCGTAAGCGCACGCGTCATTTCCGCGTCGCTCCAATCGTCCGGCTGGCAGGCATGACGCAGGCCCAGCACCGATGCGCGCGATACGACACCGCTTAGCGGCCGCCCGATGAGGCTGGAAATCTGCGCGACGGGAACGCCCTGTTCATAGCCGGCGCAAAGTTGCGCATCTTCCCATCCACTATAGGGCGGGGACCCGGGCTCGGACAGGCCCAGCAGGCGTGCGCGGGCATAAAGGGCGCTCACGCCCCGGCCAAGCCGGGCAGCCAGTGTTGCCGTCGGGACGTGTGCATAGCAGCGCGCCATTTCCTCGTCGTCCCAGTCGCTCCAGGATCGCCGCGAGTTACGGCGCAGGCCAAGGTCATGGATACGCGTGGCGACACCTGCCCGGGGCCTGCCGAGCATGGCGGCGATCTCGTCGATCGTGCGATCTTCGGCAAAGGCGGCGCGCAGGCGACTTGTCTCATCGGGCAGCCAAGCGTCCGCGCGAAAAGCCAGCTCCGCAAGCGGCGCGGTTGGGACGGTTTCCGTTTCGGGGACAAAGGGTGTCAGTTCGACGATATCGGCATCGAGATCGATGCTGTTCTGGGTCATGGTGCGCGCCTCTCAGACCAGGCCGACGACGGGCGTATCGACGACGCGCAGGCGCAACCGGGCCGACAGACGCGCAATACGCGTATCCCCCCGCGGCATCGTGTCGGACGCGCCGATGGCAGCCAGCAGATCCAGCCCGGCGTCCACGTCGTTTGCGGGTAGCGCGAGATGGCGCGCAAGATCGTCGGCCGTGGTGGCATTGGGCGCTATGTTGCCCAAGGCCCCTACAATGCGCGCGGCGGCGGGAGCGGCAGGGTCGAGCAGAAAGGCGTCGAGCGCACGCTGCCCCCGCATGGCGGCATGGCTGGTCCTGGTCGGCGCGACCTCGCGCAGGTTTTCAAGGTCGAGGAGGGTGCGGCTCTCGTCCGGGCCGAGGTCGGCCGCGGCCACCAGATCGGGCGTGCGGCCGATATGCGGTGTAATCGTCGGATCGATTTTCGCGAGCACAGGCGTGGCGGCCAGCGCGGGACCGAAGGCGAAGAACTCGCCGGGTGGAAGCAGGCGCAGCAACGCTGCCTGATCGCTGCCGAACCCGAGCAGGTCGGCGGCGCGCGCAACATCGCGGTCGAACACATTGAGGCCGATCAGATGATTATGCAGTTCCGAGACCACCGAACTGGCGAGTTTCGCGAGGCGCTGTGTGGCAATGATTGTGCCGATACCGCGCTTGCGACCCCGTGCGCACATGTCGGTCAACGTGGCAACGCCCAAACGGCGCGTTTCCGCGTCGCGAGCGGACGCCGCCATATGCGGTGCGAGCAGATGCGCTTCGTCGATGCATACCAGCACCGTATGCGCCCAATGTTCGCGTTGGGCGGAGAGGAGGCCTGCGAAAAAGGCGGCGGCCTTCTCGATCCGGTGATCGGGTTCAAGATCGGTGAGATCAAGGTGCAGTGCAATGCGGTGCTGGCGCGTGCGGAGCGCAAGGGCGGTAAGACCGTCATTGGCATAATCGCGCGCGATAACGGTCGTGGCGCCGATATGCCCGGCGAGATTGGCGAACTCTCCCTCCGGGTCTACGATGATGGTCGTGAGATAGTCGAAAGCTTCCTCGATGATCCGGCGCAGTGTCTGGCTTTTGCCCGCGCCGGATGATCCCTGGATGAGACAGCGGCCCGACATCAGCTTGCCGAGATCCAGTTCCAGGGGGCCGGTTGAGCAATGGCCGAGCGGGACGCGGGCGTCGCGTGTGAAATTGCTGATGGGAATGGTCATCGGCTATGCTCCTTCACCGGCCAACGAAGACGGGCGTTGATGTTGAATGTGGTTGGGAATTCAGGCGGCGATCGCTGCCGGAAGAATGATGGGTCCAGCATTGCGCCAGTCATGACCGGCCGCTTCCAGGGCATCGGTCACGACAGCGAACTGGCGATCACCGTCATCGTGGAGGATTCCAAGGGCGCACGGGTCAGCCATCACCTGGCTGAACAGGCCAGCTCGATAGGCCTGGAAATCTTGCCCGCCTCCAAAAGGCGCCTCGCATGGTATCCCGAGCGAAGCCTCGATTTCCCGGATCAGCGCAGACGCGCGGTCCAGTTTCGGATCGTGGAAGAGCGAACGGCGGCGCAGCAGAAGCTCAGGCGCCCAGCAAGGGCCTTCCGGCTGGTCGATCTGCTGTGCGGCAGCCCGCCATCCGCTTTGCGATAGCGTGTCGGGTGGCAGGAAGGCGACGATATCGTTGAACCAGCGTAACTGATACATAGAATGGATGCGCGCGCCGATGGCGTCACGCCGGTCCAGCGCATCAGGATAGTCGGCCTCGAGGGCCGCTTCCAGTTCGGCGGGTGTTAGCGCGATGAAGCAGGCACGCTGCTGCGGATCGGGAACGGCGCGGAACGCGTAGAGATTGGCCAGCGTGACCGTTGCAGATGCGCGAGCCGAAGCTTGGACAATGGCGGGCGCCACAGCGCGCCAGAGCGCATCGAGATAATCGCCCAGGGCGACGACATGTTTGAGCGTGCCGCTGTCGTCAGCGTCAACCAAGTTGAGCCGCGCGCCGCCCCGGATCGACGCAATGGATGCGGGAGCGAAAAGAGCGACCTGCAAGGCCGAGCGTTCGAGGCTGCTGAGCGCGACATGGGTGACGATGTCGCCGGCTACGCCGGATGGAATGGTCATGCATTGTTCTCCATTGTTCCAAGGCGCATTGCGGCCAGCGAGGCGTGACTGACACCACCGGCGTCGACGGCGGCATCGAACACCGAGTGCCGTTTGCCGTCGTCCCAACACGCCCGGCATCCAACCACGTGGCGATCCGCCTATCGGGCTGTCCCGATGCACTCTCGCTTCCGCCCCCTCCCCTCCGGTCGGATTGCATGGTGGGCAGATGCATGTTCCGGTTTTCAGATGCCCGATGCTGCGGCAAAGAGGCGGGCATGCCTGATTCTGCGGATTCGAAACTGAACGACCTGCTTCGCCGCTTGCCCGACTGGATACGCCGCGATCTTGCTTCCACAGACGCTTCACGTCGAGCGCGTGCGGAAGACTCGCTCCACGCGATGCTGATGCCTCTGATCGCTGGCGGGAGCGCCGCAGGGAAAGACGCCGGTTGATGGCGTCGCACGCTAAGGCTACGCGCAGTTCATCGAAGCTGACGCTCGAAAATCTGGAGAGCCTTGGCGCTGCCCGGCTGGCGCGGCTTGTGCTGAACCAGGCCGAGACCGATCCCATTTTCGCGCGTGCAGCGCGGATGGAGATGGCGGCCAGGGATGACAGCGGCGCATTGGCGCGTGAGATTGGCAAGCGCCTGAAGACCATCCGCCGCTCGCGCAGTTTTATCGAGTGGGACAAGGTGCGGCCGCTCGCCCAGGAACTCGACCAGTTGCGCGTCGGCATAACGGGGCCACTTGCCGAAACCTCGCCGCACGACGCCATCGAGTTGATGCGCCTTTTTCTCAGTCTCGCCGAACCTGTATTCGAACGCGCAGATGACAGCAGCGGTGCGCTCGGTGATGTGTTCCGGCGGGGCGGCGAGGATCTGGGAAAACTCTGGTGCCGCGTGGACGCGCCGGAACCCAACGTGCTGGCAGGCGACATTCTGACGCTGATCGAGAGTGACGGCTATGGCGTGTTCGATGAGTTGCCGGAAGCCGCTTCGCCTGCGCTGGGCATGGAGGGCCGGGCGGCGCTTCGACATATGCTGCTGGAGCGGCAGGCATCGTTGCCCGATGCGGAGCGGAGGCGTTTCGACTATAAGGCCGGCTGGCTCCTCCCCAAACTCGCCGACCTGGATGATGATGTTGACGCCTACATCGCCACGGTCGATCCTGATCGACGTAACGCGCTGCTCAATGCGAAAGTGGCCGAACGGCTGATCGCACATGGACGCTGCGAAGAGGCACTCGGCTGGATCGAAGCGCCGACCGAGCGCGGGCATAACGAGCGTGAGCTTGCCGACCTCAAGTTGCAGGCCCTCGGCGCCCTGGGCCGCAGGGAAGACGCGCAGGCGCAGCGCAAGGCAATCTTCGATCGCTGGCTGGATAGCCAGGCCTTGCGTGACTGGCTCAAGAACCTGCCTGATTTCGAGGACTTCGACGCGGAGCAGCAGGCCCTTGATCAGGCAATGGCGTTCGATCCCGGCGTCCCCGCCCTCGCCTTTCTCGTGGAGTGGCCGGATCTGAAGCGCGCCGGCCAACTGGTCCGAGCTCGGATCGATCAGCTGGATGGGCGGGCCTATGACATCCTGCGACCCTGTGCCGAGGCTCTCTCGCCTAGCGATCCGGTCGGCGCCACCCTGCTCTACCGGCAGCTGGTCACTGGCGTTCTCGATCGTGGCGCCTCGAAATATTATGCTTATGCCGTGCGGGATTTCGTCGCTGCCGGCAAGCTCGCAGACAGCATTGATGCCGGAGCGGATATCTTGGACCATATCGACTGGACTGATCTTCTGCGCCGGAGCCATGGGCGCAAAATCGGCTTTTGGAGCCAGATTCCAACCTGACGGCATGATGCCTGGCAAAGTTTACCAATCGTGGACCGGCAGATCATCGACGGTATCCGCGTCACAATCTAGGAGCAGGAACTGGAAGCCTCGGGTGCGGCCGAACGCCATCACGCGCAGCAGGTCTGCCGGCAGTTGCGCCTGGCGCGCTTCCTCGAGCGAACGGGTGGGCACGAACCAGCCATAGACGGAGGCGGCGATATCGATCGGCCGCTCGGTCGGCGGCCAGGATGCCCAGCCATCGAGAAGACCGGCGGTCTGGACCGTCAGATGCGCGGTCGAGAGCACGCAATAGCGTCCCGTTTCCACCGATTTCGAAGCGACGCTTGCCTTGGGCAGTGATGGCACGACCTGCAGCTGGTCCCTGGCGCATCCATCCGACGGATGCCCGTCGAAATAGACCGCAATCACGGTCTCATCGTCCAGCGTGGCGGGATCGCGCTCGTCCCCGGTTTCTTTCCACCACTCGCGGCACCAGGCGGCGATTTCCGCGTCCAGCGTGGCCTCATCGATCGCGGCATGGATATTGGTGCCATAGCGGTGCTCGATAGCAGCGGCATGAAGGTGGACCGGCCAAGGCAAGGGTGATCGTTCGATTCGGTCCTCGGCACCGCGGATTGCCGCGATCAGTTCGCTGCGCGCACGGTGTGCGAGGTCATCGGGATATTGGATGGCCGAGCGTGCCCGCACCAGCAGGGCGAGATGATCCTCGCGGCTGGCGATATCTGTCGGTCCCGACGATGGCTCTTTCCCGATGCCGGTAGCCCAAGCCTGTTCAGCATCCTGCCCAGCCGCATCGGAACGCAGGACCGGGTAGTGCGGCGGGGACCAGTCGACGCTTTGGGCCAGCCATCGGCCGATATAGGCCCAGTCGAGACCAAAGGGGCAATCGTCATCGACGTGCCGCCATGCCCGTTCGACGGTAGCGGTCCAGCTGAGTATGATGGGACGCAGGGTCTCAGCCCCAAGCTTGTCGAACGTCCCGCGGATGGCCAGGGCGCGTTCGAGCCCATCGGGATCGGCGGCGGGCCGGTCACGCAAGATCAGGACCGCTTCCCAAAGGCAGGCGGCGATTTCGAGATGGAAGAGGGCATAGCTGGTCATGGGCTCAATCCTGGTTCAAGCTGCGCGGCGGTGATCGTTGAGACAAAGGCCGAGATCGGTGGCCGTCAGCGTTTCGATCCTGGGTGCAAGGCTATCGAAGGCAGCATTGAGATCGATGCCGGAGACGCGATGGCGGGCTTCGCCAGGCTCATGGTCGAGCAGAAGCATCGGCGGAACGAGACGCGCGGTCATTTCAGGGAAAATGGCTTGCAGGATGATGGCCTCGACACGGCGCGACACGAGGTTGAGCCGCGCGGCCAGTCCGCACTGCATGGCGAGATAGCGTTCGAACCAGCGGCCTGGCGCCAGCACGTCGGCGAGCCGGGTACAGGGCAGCCGTCCGGCTGGTGTCGGTACATGAAGAATGACGACACGATGCCGACGATGGGGAGCAAGCTCGTCCAGCGGGACGAGAACCCGATAGCTGAATAGCGGAGCCTGCCCGCTGACGCGGGTCCTGCAGGTGATCATATCCATCGGGAATTTCCCTTATGCGTGCGCAATGCTGCTCACGGTTTCACGCACGCTCCCTTCCCCCTTTGCTCCGTAGCTCGGTCGCGAAGGCGGTTTAAATATCCTGGAAAAATGGGCCGGATTGGGCTGAAGCGGATGTCAGTCCTCTGCCTCATCGCCATGACAAGCTGCATTGTCGTAGATCGGCTTGTCACCAGGTCGCCACGGGATGGGATGTCAGATACGGCCATTGTAGCTGATGCGGCCGACGACGATGCCCTCGCGGACGAGTGTGGCTTCCGGGAAGGTGCTGGCGCCAAGACCAGTCTGGTCGCGGCGTCCGCAATAGCGGCGCGATGCATCTGCGAGCGTTTCCACCATGATATCGGGATATCCGGCTTGCCTGACGATCAGGGACAACCGGTTTTGCTGGCCTAGTTTCCTATTTGGGCCTTTCGCGTTCGGGCGCATGGCCGCGTTCCTCAGGGGCAGGACATTATGGGCGGGGAACGTCGTAACGAGGGTCGCACCCCGCCTCGCCCGGATACAGCCCCATCGGATCGGGCAGGAGGAGCTGGACGACGGCATATTCCTCATGGCCAAGAAAGCGCCCAACCTGGATAGTGAATGCGCTGCGTGCCGTCGCCCCGGCAAGGCGGGGACGGATCGGGTAGGCGCCGCCGATGTCGATATCCTTGTCCGGCACCTGGTCCGTCTGGCGCACACGCCGACCGACTTCGTTGAGAACCGATGCCATCAGGACCGGCGCGAAATTCCCGATGATCAGCAGTTCGGGGAGACCCAGGCGGGTGTTGCCGATCGTGTAGGCGAAGCCCGCGGTGTCATCGTCGGGGAAGATTGCGAAAATATGTTGGCCCGTCCTGTCGATGTTGGATTGAATGAGGGCCGTGCTGGTCGTGGGAATGGTCATGATGGGTTTCCAATCTCCTGATGCGAGCCGGCATCGCATCGCTCGGGACAGGTTAGTAGTGCGGGACCGCTGACGCGAAGCGGCGCAGCATTGCCGCCATATGTTTGCGCAAATGGGCCTTGTTGGAGATGATCGCTTCAAGCTTGAGCGGTTCGCCCAGCGGCGTCATGAAGCCGGTTGCGGACGTGCCATCTGTGCACTCGACGACAATTTGATGGCCGCGCGGCTGGGCGGGACCGGCATAGCGGGCCGTGAATCCGCCCAGACGGCCGGAGAGACCCTGGGCGATCTTCGTCCAGCAGATATGGCCGCCGGCCATGGTTTCGCCGGCATGCAACCCACGATCGAGCCACGCGCGCAGCTGGCCGCGCTGCTGGATGACGGAGTTTCGCGTTCTCTCCATGGTACGGCATAACGGAAACAGTTCGGCGTGATGGTCGATCCAGTCGAGATCCTCGCCGCCCGCGACAACCAGAAGATCATCAGGATCGATATCCGCGAGCAGGACAGGCAATGGGCTGTGCGCACGCGCCGTTTCGATGTTGTACAGACTATTCCATAGGCAAAATCCCTGTCCGGGAAGGGCCAGAATGGCTGTCATCGCCTGATGACCGGGCCTGGACTGGAGCATGGCAGGAAGGTCGAGGCCGGTGTCCGCCGCGGCACTCGCGCCAAGGATCAGCAGGCGCCTCGACCATCGCGTAGGGCGCGGCGCGTCCGTGGGGAGAGGCCAACTACTTGGGAGCGGCCGGGACACCGGCTGGCCAGGGTCGTTGCGTGCTTCACACGGCATCGCGGCCGCAGCGGCATAGGCACGCCTTGCCGCGTCGAACGGGTCGTCGAAACAGCCTCCCCCGTCGCGAAAGCCCTGGGCGTAGGCACGCTCGAGAGGATCACCGTTGATGCCACCCGTGGTACGGCAGGATCGTCGCGGTTCCCAGCCTGAAAGGGCCGCGATAGTGCCATCGGCATATTGAACGGCCTCGTCCCAGTCATAACCATGGCGGGTCCGGGCCTGCAGGATGAAATGATCGCGCGTGTCGGCGCCGCCTGCGGCTATCCGGCGCTCGATGAAGGCGAAATTCCTGCACTTCCTTTCACGTTCGCTTTCCTTGCGGATGGCGTCGTTGAGAGGACGAAGCGCCGCGACCCGTTCACGAATGCGAGCCATCCGGTCCTGCGCTGGCGCGTCATTCGGGAGATCCGGGAAGTCAGCCCATGCGCGAGCCAGTTGCTCTGCATGATGCTCAGGGCGGCCGCGCGTGATCCAGCATCGCGCATCGGCGGGATCGAAGGCTGTCGCGGCTTCAGTCATGACATCTGCGGCCGGCCGCGTCATAGTGATCGGGATCGGCCGCCCGGACATGCCATCCGAACATGGCGCCGGCCTGCATGGCTGCGATCGCGGCAGGCGTCGCGTTGAGACTCGCATTGAGCGCATCGACCGCGATGAGCGAGGGCATCGGCCAATATCCGGTCTCGCCGCGCTTGATGACGATGGTCCCGCCGGTTTCCGGATGAGGACAGGCGCACATGTCTGGAAGCTTTTCCAGATTGGCGAGGCGCCGCGCCGCATTATCGAGGCGAAGCTTCGGTAAGTCCCATAGCCAGGATGGCCCGAACTGGTTGCGGATCATACGAAGCGATGCGCTATCTGGCTCACGCTCATCATCGCCGTTCATCCATTTGAGATTGAGCGCGTCCTTCCAGCGCCGCCCATGACGGGCGCGGAAATCGAGCAGCGCACGCCACATGCGATCGTCGGGTTCCTGCATGATGATTTCCTTGGTCGGGACCGGCCACTGCGACGCATGATGCGGCGGAGTAGCCGGCGTGATCGCAGAGCTGTGTCAGGCTGGCCTGACGGTGGCGGTGCGACGCAGATCGGGAATGCGTGCATTGTCGTAGACGCTGTTCACCGACATATGCAGCGCCTGCTGCTGTGCGCTGAACCATGTCGCGGCCGGAATCCGATATGTCTCGGTGGCGAAAGGGTCCGATCCACTGAAAAAGGCGACGTCGACGGTAAATTCCTCGAAGGGAGCGGATTTTTGGGGACGCATGAGGGCATCCTTTCATGACAAGGGGCATCCTGGCGTTGGGCCAGGATGCCGCACCAGAAAGGGGAGAAGCGGGGGAAGGCCAGACGTCAGAGCGCCTGTTCGAGGAGCTTGCGGGCCTTGGTTTCCAGTTCGAGGCGGCTGTCCTGATGGGGCTTCGACCGGGCGAGCGCGGTTATGCCCTGCACGAAATCATAGATGGATTCAGGTGGCCGGCCTTCCTCGGCTAGCACCGTCTGAATGATCTTTGTGGTTTCCGCCTTCGAGAAGCCGCGCCTGCGCAGGAAAGGCTCGCGATCCTCCTCCTTGGGCGCGACGATCCGCTCTCGGGCCGCCTTGATGCCGGAGATGAAATGCGACGGCGAGGAGTTCGCGAAATGTTCGAGCGCTGGCGCCGCTTGATGGGCAAACCGGGCACCGGCGAATTTCGAGTGACGGATGTTGACCTCTTCGAAATTCTCGACGCCCCAAAGGCATCTGTTCGCGCACACGCCTCGTAGGTAAAAGGTCGCGATGCCCAGGGTTTTCGAGCCGACCTCGCTGTTCCAGGCATAGAAGCCGCGAAAGTACAGGTCAGGATCGCCATTTGGCAGTTTTCCTGCCTCGATCGGATGCGTATCATCGACAAGGAACAGGAAAATATCCCTGTCAGAGGCGTAGAGTGTCGTCGTCTCCCTGGTGATGTCCACATAGGGGTTGTAGGTCATACTACCCCACTGGATTGTGCCCGGGACCTTCCACCGCGTATCGCCGACGCCATCACCGGCAAAGGCCATCACCGCCTCGACAAGTTCCCAGTCGAAGATACGCCCGTATTCGGAGCCGGTAGCAGCGCGCAGTTCGGTTCTGCCGTTGTCGGTCTGCAGCAGTTTGACCTGCTCGCCGCGGTGGGTCATGAGCCCATGCTGCAGGTTGATGCCCGCAAGGGCGGCCGGAAGCTGGCGCAGATAGGAAGCCGGCGCCCCAACAAGGCTCGCCACCTGGCCGAAGGACCAGTTGGTCGGCGCCAGCGGGCGATCATCGCCGGGCGCCATCAGCATCAGGCGCTCGGGATTGTCGCTTTTCGCCTCGACCCGGATCGCGCGGCTTTCGACGATGCGCGTGGTCGCCCGGTCCGCGCGGCCGCGCACGGCATCATAGAGGCTGGTCAGCGAGAGGTACTTCTCATCGTCGGGGCGTGAAAACCATTCCGATGACACGCGGCTGTTCATTCGGCCGCGCGAGACATCGATGCGATAGGGGGCGGATATGGGGGGCGTTTCGTTCATGCGGGCAAGGGTCGCCATGGGAACCATCTCCTTGAGATAGAGGAATGACGGGCCGATCCACGTCTCCCGTCACATTCCCGCCCCTCCCTTCCCCTTTCCTTGCGTCTCGCGATCCCGGCTTCGCAACGCCCGGATTTGACGCTAGGATAGAGGCCGCGTTCCAAACCCTCCTTCTGGTTCATCCATCGATCGCCAGGAGGTCCTTACAGTGACGACGTTCGGTATATTGGTCCGGCTGATCCGGCTGATGGTGTCGGCGGACCTCGGCGCCAGGCGGGGCCTGATAGAGGCTTTTGCCTTGGAAGCCCTTGTGATCGCGATGGGTGTTGCCGGGCCCTATGCGCTCAAGCTGCTGATCGACACGCTGGCCGGGCCAGTGGGACCGCCCGTGCAATTATTGTTGTACATCCTGCTGTTCGTGGGATGCTGGGCGGGCGGCTCAATCCTAGAAACGGCCAGGCTTTCATGCACCGCGATTATGGTCGATGCACTGGGCCGACGCCTCGCCACCGATGCGCTTGCCGCCGCCCTGCCACAAATCACGGCAGCGCGCGACAGCCGGAGCGGACGCGTCCCCGGCATGCTGGAGCGATTGCCCTATAGCCTGACGCTGGTCGTGGAAGGATTGATTTGGCGGCTGGGACCCGTGTTTCTGCAGGCTCTCGCCAGTCTCGCTGTGATCGCCAGCCTGATCGAACCGCGCTATGTCCTGATCCTCGGGCTTACGCTTTTGGGATTTCTCGGGGCGACCTGGATGGGGGCGGCACGCCACCGTGTGCATGCCGATGCGACCAATGGGGCAGCATCGCATGTGTCCCGCACGATCGGCGACATCGTCCGCAATGCCCGCCGCGTCATCTTCAACGGCGCCCTCGATCGCGAACTCCTCTATGTGGGCAAGGCATTGAGCGCCAGGCGGCACGTCCATGCGGGCATGTACCGTTCGCTGACCGTCATGGCGTCGCTGCAATTCTGCATTGTCGGCGCTGGGCTTGTGGCGCTGCTGATGCTGGCCGGTCTCGACGTAGGCAAAGGCCGAATGACGGCAGGCGAATTCGTGCTGCTGCAAACCTACGCCTTTCGACTGACGGTTCCGCTGAGCGCGCTGGGCTATATCCTGGCGCAGGCGGGCGTCGCGGTCGCGAACATCCGCGACGTGCTGGCATTGACGAATGTCGAAGACGCGCGGAGTTGCCGGCAGCCACACCGCTTTGCCGACGCCGATCTCGCCGCCGAAAATATCAGCTTCAGCTATGGTGATGGCCTGCCCGCTCTCGCCGGGATTTCGCTGCATATCGCGTCGGGGCGCTTCGTCGCGATTGTTGGCCCGAATGGTTCGGGCAAATCCACGCTTGCACAAATTCTGGCCGGCGTACTCGCACCTGCCTCGGGAAAAGTCGAGATTGCAGGGGGCGATGTTACGACGATTCCCTGGGGAGAGCGTCACCGCTATATATTGTATGCACCGCAGTTCATCGGCCTGTTCAATCGGTCGCTGCGGGAGAACATCCTCTATCCCCCGGCGAACCAGCCGATCAGCGACGTCGAGGAATTGCTTCATGTCTGGCGCTTCCATGAGAGTGGAAGACCGATCGACTTCGATATGGAATTGGGAGAACAGGGCGAGCGCCTGTCGGGAGGCCAGATCCAGAAGCTGGAGCTTGCCCGGTTGGCGGGGGTCGACGTGCCGGTCCTGATACTGGATGAAAGCACGTCCGCGCTCGATCCGCGCAGTGAGGCAGATGCGATCGCAAGGCTGCGGCGCAGGACGAACAACGCGACGACGCTCATCATGATCACCCATCGACTGGCGACAGCGAAGGGCGCCGACCAGGTTCTCTTCATGCAAGGAGGGAAACTGGTTGGCAGCGGAACGCATGTGGAATTGATGCGGCGATGCGCGTCCTACCCGGCTCTGTGGCTTGGTCTGCAAGAGTGAGGTTGGCCGACAGCATTGCGGTCAAGCCTTGCATGTTTTACATATCGGCGTATATGTTTAACGCAAAGGAGTTTCTGATGGCGACAAAGCACGAAGATCATCTGTCCCAGCGACATGAAGCGGTCGTGGCCGCCGCAAAAGCGGCAGGCTTGCTGACCGGCATGAACAGCGCACTTGGCGCACGCGTGCCGCGTGAACTCATCGATCGCGCCAAGATGCGCAGCGGTATCGCCTCAACAACCGATCTCGTCGAATATGCTCTTGCCAAAGTAGCGCTCGAGGATGATTTCGGGGCAAGGCTGGTAGGCCGGAAGGGCTCGATTCCTTCGGATATTGCGCTTGGGGTTTGACCGCAAGGCGTCGCTGCGCAGGATCAGGCCGCAGCGGACGGCAGCAACATTGGCGCGGCGGCCCGAAGGGAAATTGCCGCTTGCCAGCAAGACAACAGTCATCGGCCGGGAGCTCCTGCTCGACACTTGTGTCTATATTGACGTGCTTCAGGGCAAGACGCCGATCGAAGTAGATCGCTTGCTCGAAAACCGGATCGTCAACCATTCAAGCGTGGCGCTTGGCGAAATGACCCATCTGATGGGTGCGCTCGATCCGGCTGACAAGCGCACGGCGTCTGTTCTCAAGATGCTGGGGCGGACAATCGACGATATTCCCGAGCATCGCCTGAGCGTACCTTCGGCGCGCGTGTTCGGGGAAGCCGGTATGCTCGCGGGAATGGTAACACGCCTTTCCGGTCAGCCGCATTCCATCGCGCTGTTCAACGATGCCCTGCTGTTTCTTCAGGCTGCAGCGACCGGCTGCGATCTGCTGACGGGAAACCGGCGCGATTTCGATTTTCTGGATCAACTTATGCCGGGGACGGGCCTCATTCTTTATTGACCGGTGGTTCACCTGTTCGCGTCACGCCTCATCGCGCAGAATGGAATAGACGTCTTCACCATATAGGCGGGCGGTCTGGCAGCTTTCATCCCAGAAATGCGTTCCGGCGCGAAGGCGCGCGGCCACCCAGAGTCCCGTGTCCAGGGTGCGCTAGGTGCCGATGGCGGTCCACAGTCCGTGCGGAGAATATTCAAACCAGAGTTGGCGACCGAGCTGGCCGCACTTCATCTGACATGCCCAGCCGCGATGATGGCGCTCGGCCCTGACCTCGTTCCCCGCATATAGACCGGGCAGGATCCGTTTCATGCTTTCGCCGTGGCGGATCATTGAGGGCTTGCCGAGGATACAAGCGGTTCGGCCTGAAAGAGATTGGCCGCCCACTGCGCGATCCAGGCGTCAGAAATTTCGTCGTGCGAAAGTTGCGCCTCTTCGATCAGCGCCCGAATTTCGGCGCGTGCCTGTGCGATCGCCCCCTCCCACGGATCGCGTGGCGCGCGGTCATCGGGGCCGAGTGGCAGTTCGCCCTGTATGGGTGTGCGTGCGTGGGTCGGCCGCGCATATTGGCGGCGTGTCCAACTTTCCATATGATCGGCGACGAGGGCGTCTGTCTTGGAGATGCCGCGCTGGCGCGCCTCGATCCTGCTGGCAATTCCGAAAGCCTGGAAGTCGACTGTCTGGATGCGATGTTCGAGCCCGGGCAGCTCGAAAATGGCGATCACGCCATCACTGCCGCCTACGGGCCTTCGGCACATCGAGCCGATACCGATCAGAGGTACGGCATCGATGATATCGCCAAGCGCCTTGATGCAATTTTCATAGTCGCCCGCAACCCTGCCCTGCACTACCGGCATGAACCGATGGGCAATGCCGCGGTCATGCGCGCCGCGCCAGCAATCGCGATTGACCCGGATGGTTCTCGAAATTCGGTCCCGTACCTCTTCGCGATCGGGCGCGATTTCAGGTTCGACGCAATAGTCCATGCTGGCGAACCAGCGGAACGGATAGTTTGCGGCGAGATCGAGATACTGTTCGGTCGCCCAAGGATATCCGCGATAATGGGATAAAGCCACGAATCCGGCACTGTCCAATGACAGGCTGGGCAATCCGTCGGCATTTTTCAGCAGGTCGAGGCGCCATCCGTGCCATTCGGGCCAGCCCTTGCGGCGGTTCCAGCGCGACAGCGCATTCGCGGAGATAAGGGTCGGCACCTGCATGGCACGGGCGCGGTTCAATATCGGCCCCTCGCGCAGGTGCGGCAGGCCTACCATGATCTCGATCGCCATAGGGCTCAGGCGACGCGCCAGCAGCACCAGCGTTCCGCGGCCGCCCGAGCACTTAGCAGGCCATGATTTGCGCCGCACCATTTTCGGAAAGAGGGATCGAGAGCAAGAGCGGGGTCGCCGAGCCGCGCGATGACATCCTGGACGAAGGCGTCGGCCGGATCCGTGCCGAGCCCGGCGCGCGCGGCAGTGATCGCAACCTGAAGCCGCGCCGCCATTTTCTCGGCTTCTTCGAGCGAAATATCCTCGACGGCGCGCATGCCGCCGCGCGGTCCGCAGATGGCCAGCGTTATGACTGTCATCCCGGCCGGCGTTCGGCTGAGCGCGGTGATATGGACATGATGGAACATGCCGGTCTCCTGCAATGTGAAATCCTTGATGGTCAGAAAAGGGTCAGTTGTTGCGGCGTGGCCGACGGCGCGGAGCGCGGCTCGCACAACGGTGGAACCGGGTGGCTCATCGGGACTGGCGCGGGTGGCGCTTCGACAACATGCACACGCGCTTCGCCAGTGGGTTCATGGCGTCGTCGACAGGCGAGCCGGGCGTTCCACCCACCCAGAATATGGGCCGGCGTGTACCAATGCTCGGCTGTTTCGCCCGAAAGTGAGTTCCCGACCATGAGATGTGCCGGCACATGCAGCAGCGAGAGCTGGACATAGGCCATGTGGATCGCGCGCGGGTCGATATCGATCGCGGTGACGTGAAGATGGCGCTGATAGTTTATGCCGAGATCGTTCATGGCTTGCGCGAGCGCGATGACCATTGACCCCGCGCCACATGCCGGCTCCATGACGGTCACGAAGCCATGATCGCCGATGATCGCCTTTACGCTTTCCGGATTTCCGATAGTTACCTCGGCCATGAAACGACTGAGCGTATAGGGCGTGAAGAATTGCCCTCGCGCCTTGTTGTGAAGCTCAAGGTCGTGAAACAGGGCGCCCAGCACGTCGCCTGGACCGACTTCGAGAGCCTGCACCAGTTCGGCGAGGACTCGCGGAAACAGATCGAGCACATCTGGCCGGTAGCAGCCGACAATATCGAGATAGCGAGCCTCGCGCGGCTCGCGTTGGCGCAGATCGACGCTGTTGGCCATGGCGAGCGCCATCGCCTCCATGCAGTGACCGAAAACGGTGTAGAGGTCATGGCGCGGCTGGCTGCGGCGGAGCAGCGCTGCCATCGCCTTGAGATAGGGCTCATGCATCGGAGCCTCCGGGTCGGTTATGAGGGGGAGTCGGGAGCGCGCGGCGATCGCAGGGGTTGCCACACCCTTGTTTTTACAGCTGTCCGGGATTGCAGGCGGTCTGCAGAGATCATGCCCTGAAGATCTGGCTCTGCTCAGGCCGCGGACTGGCGAGTCCACTCGTACAGCAGGTGATCATCCGGAGCATATTCCGAGCCGATGGCGATCCGGATCAGGCGGCCGTCACAGGCAAAAGCCGACGCTCGGGGAAAGCTGAGATAGGAGCGTCCTTCGAGGATCAGATCGCCCGAGCGCACCTTCGTGATCTCGCGGTTCGTTCCAAGCAGGCGATGACCGGCCGGCGCGTCGATCAGTTTCAGCCTGTCACCGGCCTTGATCTGCTTCTTGAACGCCGCCAGCGATGTCACCGTATCGACCGGATTGCGGCTACCCTGACGTTTTGCCAACGCCGCCCAATAGGCCTGGCCTATGCGCACGTCGCAATAGAAACTGCATGACCAGAAATCTTGCAGCGGATTCGTCCTCGTGAATCCGAACCGTTCCATCTGATCGCGTATCTCGACGATGAAGGCGTTCTGCGCGTCGCGGCCAGTCAGGTCGGTCGGGGTATCGAGGATCTCCGCGATGACCTTGCGCCCCCCGGCAAATTTCTCGGTGCGGATCGCGAAGGTGGTTGTGGCGAAATGCCCGGCCAGATGGCGTTCGATCCGCGAGGCAAGCGGCGGCAGCGCTTCACCGGCACGATAAAGGTCGCCTTCATAATGGAAGTTCCCGCGTTCATCATGTTCGGTCTGGCTATACAGGCGCGTGGATGCGCCCGGCGCGATGGCGTCGGTCATGATAATGTCCTTGTGCTTCGAGAAAATTCGGGGAGTGGGCCGGTCAGGCTGGCAGCGGTGCAGTCAGGGCGTGGCCGTTATCGCCTGCGTTAGCGCGAGCGAGCGCCCAGTCGAGATAGCCGAGACGCGTGTCTCCATTCAGAACCTCGGCTGCCCAGTCGACGGATGGGTGGTCGGGGTCGTCGATCCATGGATCGGGCGCGTACGGTATTGGCGGGGTAACGGAATTGGCCAGTCGTCGCGCCAGTTGCTCCTGCGTGGTGCCGAACTCGACATGGTCGGCGAATATCGCGCACCATCCTCCCCCGAAGCTGTCGCGACGAGGACGGGAGCAGCTATAGCTCCAGTCGAAACCAATGGGTTTGGCCTTCAAGCTCTCCTGGCAACAACGGCGGATGAGTTCGGCGATCGGGCCTGGCTGGAAGTCCGTGGTGCCGTAGATCGAGACGACACAGTCTGCGCCGCCCTCAATTTCGATCTCCGCGCCGAAATCGGGAAAGGCGGGATCATCGAAGATCGCGAGCAGGCCGTTGAACGGATTGGCGAGGTCCGTCGGCATGAAGGCGGCGAGAAACTCCGCGCTCGGTTCGCCGGGCGTGAAGTCACCCAGCAGGTCGGCAGCATGCTGCCATGCCTCCTCGATCAGCGCGCTTTCGGCTGCCGTGCAGGTAAAAGCGAAGGATCCCTGGACATGATGATCAGCCATGGACCATCTCCGAAAGAGTGGGATCGCTGGAATCGTCATCGACCAGGACCAGCGGGGGCGGGTTAGTGCGAGCAAGCCGATATTCCGTTTCGAGCGCCTCGATGCTTCCCAACTCCCTGATGCGTTCGATCGGGAAGACCTGCTCGTCCTCCTCGGTTGTCAGAACTTGCTTTGGTTCGCCATGGCCCAGGTAGAGCATTCGAACAGACGGGAAGCTGCCGGGATAGCCGCCGGACCAGCGAACATAGTGAAGACCATGGCGGCGACAGACATGTTCGATCTCTTCGAAACGACCATTGGCGACGTCATGATCCGTCAGTGCAAGGGGCGTATCGATGGGTAGATCTGAAGGATTGAACGACGTGCCATCCCAATCGATAGCGGGATTATCCTTCTCGATAGCCTGGATGAGCCCGGGATATCCGGAGCGGGCAAGCATGCCCCCGATCATGATGTGGGCAGATACGCGGTCGGCCATGGTTCGCCTTTCCTGGAAACAAGACCTTCAATCGGTCCTGATCTTCCCCTCTTGCTCCCCTCCCCATTTTCGGACCTATGCGAACGTGATGCACGGGACACTTGCATGAGCAGCGGATTGCCGTTTAGCTGTCGGGCGCAAACTTCTTCCCACACCGCCATCTTCATGGCCTTCCAATTCAGGGAGTTTACCGTGGCCGACACCGAGCAGCCCGATTTCACCGCAATGACGGTGCAGTTATTGAGCGCCTATTTCTCGAACAATCAGGTGCCGGCGGGCGACATTGCCGGGATCATTGGAGCGACCCGTGACGCCCTGGAACGGAAAGCCACGGTAGAGGCATCAGCAGCGCCCGAATATGCTCCGGCGGTGTCGATCCGCAAAAGCCTGAGCTCGCGTGAGCACATCATCAGCATGCTCGACGGCAAGCCGTACAAGACGCTGAAGCGGCATCTGGCGACAAACGGTCTGACACCGGCGGAATATCGCGAACGCTATAATCTTCCCAAGGATTATCCAATGGTCGCGCCGGCCTATTCGGAGCATCGACGCGCCGTCGCCCAGCAGCTTGGGCTTGGGAGGCGTGTTGGTGCAACGTCGGCGGCCGAAGCGTCCGTAGTCGAAGCAGCGCCAGTGGCTGAGGCTGGATCTTCGGCGGCGACCGCGGCTGTGCCTGAGATCGCACCCGTGGCCGAAGCGGCCCCTGCCCCAGAGAAAAAGTCCCGTCGCGTCCGTGTCGGAGCTGCTCTTGCCGGCGGCGACAAGGCCGGGACCGCTGCACCCGGGCCGATGCCGGAGCCGCTAGCTGCGCCTGCGCAGGGCGAAGCGGTCGCTGCGACGGCAAAATCGGTGACCAAGAAAGCAGCCGCGAAGAAATCCGCTGTGAAGAAGGTGCCGGTTAAGAAGGCGTCGGTGAAGGCGAAATCGCCGACGCCGGCGCCGGCGGAGGAAGCTCCGGCCGCACCGGCAACAGCGGAGGCTGGAAAACCGGCGGCCAAGAAGAAGGCCGGTGCGAAAGCCTCAGCCGTGAAGGCCACTCCATCCACGAAGCCGAAGGCGCCCCGGCCCCGCACTGCGGCGGTCGAACAGGACGGCGCCGAGGCGGAGGTGCCGGCACCGGCGGAATGATGATCTTTCCGCGAAGTGCGTAAGGAAACAGGTCGTACTTCTTCTGTCCGGCGCTTCACGGACTTGGGAAAGCCGGGATCAGCGGCGCTCGGCAATGATCCTGGCAAGGATGTCCCGCGCCCGCTCCGGCGGCAGGAACAATCTGGTTTTGAACTGCACCACTTCGCTGAATGCGCCGGAGGCCTTCAGCCAGTTCCGATCTTCGGGGCGATAGTCCCGGATCTCGAGACGGGGACTGTCGTTGACGTAAACGCGCGCGAGCCTTGCCGTGCCAAGTCCAGGGATCGGAACGCCGCTGCCCGCACGCGCGCCGGCGATGATTTCTTCAGGACCAAGGGCAATGCCGCCATCTAGTCCGAATTCCCTTTCGAGCCGTTCGATGGCGGCCGGATGGATGATACGTCCCAGGATCGACGTACCTGCGCCATCGTCGATCCGCCACACGCGCACATCATCTTCGGGCAGCTTGTTCCAGACGGGCAATAGCAGCCCGGTCGCGAGCGTAATTGTCTCGACCAGAAGATTCTTGCCGGCTTCGGCCGCCTCCTGCTCCCAGAGGTGCTGGAATGTGTCGCGGTCGATCTCGCTCCAGTGGCTGGCCGCCAGTGTTGCGACCTCCATGCGGGACTGGCCGGTGGCGCGAAGAAGATAGCATCGCTCCATCCAGTTGCCCTCTTCATCCTGACCCGGCCATGTCGGCACGCGCAGTGCCACACGGCCGGAGCGGGCGTTGCGAAGCCAGGCGATATCGTCCGCATTCTTGCATTCAAGCTGAAGCATGGCCCAGCTGGTGATCGGCGGCCGCCGGTGCAGTTCGAGGCGCAATAGCCGCGTCTCGGCGCCGGTCACGGGATCGGTGCGCAAGAGTTGATTGGACAGCAGGTCCATGCGGTCGGCGCGGATGGTCTCGATACCCAGATCCAGCGTGCCCGCCGAGCGCGCCGCTTCGACGCGATCCTCGACCAGCCCCAGAAACTCCTCGAATATACTATTCTGAGTGGCGATCCGCAGCGCCAGGATGCGGTTGAGCCAGCGATGGATGGAAGGCAGGCGTTCCAGCAGTTCCCCGCCCTCGTCGCACAGCTCAAGTCCCGTCATCTCATGAAAGGCCTCGAGCGAAACACTGCGCAGCTTGCCCTCGTAGAGGAGGTGGAACCATTGCGTGAGTGCGTCGCGCGCATAGTCCGATTCCAGATTGTCGGAAGGGTCGAAGAGATTTTGCGATCCAGCCTGGCGCTGCCCTCTCGTCAAGGCGCCCAATGCTTCGAGACCGCGGATGATGGTGCTGAGGAAGCGGCGCTCGCCGCGGCAATTCGTAGTGAGCGGCCGATAGACAGGCGCCGTCATCTGATTGGTGCGATGACTGCGCCCGAAGCCCTGTACGGCCGAAAGGATGCGGAAGCCCAGCTCAAGAAGGAAATGCGCACGCCGACGGTGGGCGGTCGGGCAGTTCCGGTCGGAATGCATGGAGCGGCCGGTACTGCCCGCGAGCGAAAAGGCGGCGATCGGCTTGCTTCCATTCTGGAAGGCGTGGACTTCGAGGACGTTGGCGCGGGCGCCCCGCCTCTCGATTTTCTGTTTTCCGGTGGCATCGGTCACGATGCGCCGCGAGCGCCCGGTGATCTCGGCGACACGGTCGGGTGCGAAATGCGCGATCAGGGCGTCCAGCGCGGTGGGAATTGCGGGGAGCGCGCACAGATCCTCGATCAGTGCGTCTCGAGCGGAGATCGCCTGCCTGCACAACACCGGATTACCGTCAGCATCGATCATCGGTTCGGCGCGCGCGGCGCCATCGTCCGCACGAAAGACCCGCATCTGGCGTATGGGAAAGGCATTCTTCAAATAGTCGATAAGGGTCTCTTTGGGCGAAACCTGAACATCCAACATGGCCCTCTCTTGCGCGGAGAGTTCCGAGAGCCGCCGATCCATGATGGCCTCACCGGTACTCGCGAGTTGCACCAGTACGACGTTGTCCGACGCCAGTTCCTGTTCGATCGCTTTGATGAGCGAGGGAATTTTGAGGCTCACGAGAAGGCTGGAAAAGAACCTTAACTTGGCCGATTCAAAGGAACTGAGCGCCGATCCGCGAGCCCGCGCGTTCTGCGTCTTGCCCGATATTCGGTCGACGATGCCGATCTCGGCCAGCACATCGCGAAGCCCGCGATGAATGATGCTCCAGCTATCCGCATAGGCGTCGTAGATCGCGATCTGGTCGGGTGTCAGCACATGTTCGAGCGGCTCATATTCGACGCCCGCGAAGCTTAGGGCCCGGGCGGTATAGAGGCCCATCGCCTTGAGGTCCCGACACACGACCTCAAGCGCCGCGATGCCGCCCTCCTCCATCGCCTTCATGAACATGTCGCGCGTGACAAAGGCCGTGCCTGGTCCCCACAGGCCGAGGCGAACGGCATAAGAGAGGTTTTCGGGCCTGGCCGCGCCGGTGGCGGACATGTAGAGAATGCGGGCCCGAGGCAGGGCATTTTGCAACCGGACGCCTGCCAGCCCCTGTTCCGACCCTTGAGCCTTCCCGTAATCCGTTTCCGTTCCGCCGGCATGGGCCATGGCATGGGATTCGTCGAAGACGATCACGCCGACAAAGTCCTCGCCGGTCCAATCCAGCAATTGCTGCAGGCGCGATGCCGTATCATGACGGGCGGATCGCAGGGCGGCATAGGTCAGGAAGACGATGCCGTTTGCCATCGTGATCGGTTTGCCAAGAGGGAAACTTGCGATCGGCTGGATATCGATGGCGAGGCCGCCCAGTGCCGTCCAGTCGCGCCGTGCGTCTTCGATGAGGTCGGCCATGGAAATCCAGATCGCGCGGCGATTGCCGCGGTTCCACTGGTCAAGAATGATGCCGGCCGCCTCGCGGCCCTTGCCGACCCCGGTGCCGTCGGCAATGAAGAAGCCGGTGCGATAGAGTTGGCCGTCCCTGTCCTCGATCAGTCGATCGCCCGCCAGATTGGCCGAGAAGCGCCCCGTGAGATCGCGCTCATGCGCTTCGCCCGCGTAGATGATGGTTTCGAGTTGCGCCTCGGACAGCGCCCTGGTCGCCCGGTCCTGGAGCATGGGCTGGTAGCGCGGCACCGGAAGCGACACCGAAGCCATGGCGATGGATTCAACCAGGTCATCGGGATGCCGGGAGGCATTTTCGATGGCGATGCGCGCGAGGCGCCAGGCGGAATAAATGCCTACGGTCTCCCCAGGCGCAAGCGGCGTCCAGTGTGCGGCATAGCTGATCGGTCGCGCCTCATCCGCCGTGGCGGCGATCCGCGAGGGTGGCGCAAGCCTTTGACCGTTCATTCGCGCGAAGAGCATGGCGGGCGATTGGGCAGCGGAGACAAGTGAACGGGGCGCAGCAACCGCCGGCGGCGGGGCAAGCGGCGGCGGCTCTACAGGATCGAGCCGATCGGGCATGGCAAGCACGAGGTGCAGCGCAGCTTCGATATTACTGGCGAAGTGGCGCTTGGGCGTGCCGGTCCATCCCTTGTCGAAGACCAGCAACCGTACATCGATCCCAGTGCCATGCTTGGTATAGGGACTGCCCGAAATGGTAAGTTCGACGCGGGGCGGCACAAGCTCGGCGACGGCATTGTAGCCAAGCGCTGCCAAGCCCTCGGGTGAGAAGCTGGTCGGCATGATGGCGACGCATCGCCCGCCCGGCGCGAGACAGGCCAGCGCTGCGCGCAGATGGCGCGCGCCGGCATGGCGGTCGATCCCGCGTCCGGTGCTGCGACTGAAGGGCGGGTTGATCAGCACCAGCGTCGGCTGCCGCTCACTGACCAACAGATCATGGATATGTTCGCCATCATGGCGGGTGACGATCTGACCGAGATTTTGGGACAGGAGGTCGGCGCGGGTCGGATCATGTTCGTTGAGAAGCAGATGCGCGGCTGCCCGCAGGCCATGGACCGCCAGCATGCCGGTGCCGGCGGAGGGTTCGAGCAATATGTCGTCGGGTCCACAGCGCGCCGCCATGGCCACGAGCCAGGCCAGGGTGATCGGCGTGCTGAACTGCTGGAGATCGACCTGCTTTTCCGAGCGGTAGGTCTGGGTCGGCAAACCGCGCTCGAACTGCCGCAGGCGCTCGAAGATCTCAGCGGGCGTGCCGTCAAGGAGCGGGCTTTGCGGATCGGCGAGAAGCAGGACCTGGGCGGTTTCCAATGCGTCATAAGCATCGCGCATCGACCAGAGGCCACCGGCATCGTCCTCGCCGAAAGCCTCGGTCATCAATCGCTTGAGGTCCCGGCGACTGACGGCGGCGCCGTTGCGCAAACGGTGGCAAAGGGAGCGGGCGACGTCAGACAGGCATGCAGCGCTGTCTCGGGTCTGCGACAGGGCAAGTTGGGGCAAGTTCATGGGCACCTCTTGGGACAACAGGACAATCCTCCTGTCCCCTTCCCGCTCTCCTCCATTGGGGTGCATCGATTTGCGCGGCCGGATCCGGGACGGAGATTTCGACCGGTTTCGACGGCGCACACGTCCCTCAGGCGCGAGGGCGAAGGCGGCGTGCTGCGACTCGACTGATGTGTGGAATGAGTGATGGTGACTAGGGGCCGACCATGGGGCGACGGCGGGCAGCAAACCCCAACCCGGCATTGCCCCGCGGCCTGTTCGCAGGGACGCTGCTGCCACCAATCTTGAAGGCGAGCGCGAATAGGATTAAATCATATCCATAAGGAGTGCCCATCCATGCGAACGACTCAACAGTTCAGCGTAACGCTGCCAAACGACATGGCGGCGCAGGTCCGCGCCAAGGTGGCGTCGGGCGAATATGCCAGCGAGAGCGAAGTCATTCGCGACGGGCTGCGCGCGCTTCAGGCGCGGGACCGCGCCGTGGAGCAATGGCTGCGCAACGAGGTCGTCCCTGCCTATGATGCCTATAAGGCTGATCCGTCGCGCGGGATTCCGCTTGAAGATGTGCGTGCCGGGCTCGCCGAACGCCACAAGCGGGCCGCCAAACGCGGCTGAACGTGGCCCATTCCATTATCCTCACACCCGAAGCGCGTGATCATCTCGATTCCATATACGACTATATCGCCGCTGCCGCGTCGCCGGACATCGCGCAGCGCTTCACCGATGGCATCGTCGGACATATCGGCGAGCTGACCGATTTTCCCCGTCGCGGCACGATGCGCGACGATCTGCGGCCCGGCCTACGCACGATCAGCTGGCGCCGCCGCGTGACGATCGCCTTTGCGGTGGAAGAGGCGGTGGTGATCATAGTCGGAATCTTCTACGGCGGCAGGAATTACGAGAGCCTGCTGAGCGACGAGTCGTAGGAAAGGGCGCCGGGCATGTCCCGGCGAGCAGCGATGCCGTGATAGTGAAGCGCGGCATTTCACTGGCCAGAACGCCCTCGCCGTCAGGTTCATTCCGAGAATGGCCATAGAGGGCGCGTAGCAGCCAATGATGGCGCCAAGGGCGTTGGCAAGCAGTTCACCTCGAAGCCAGGGGGACAAGCTGCAGCCCATCCCCCCAAGTCCGATCAGGCAGCCTGAGAGATCTGATCGTCGTTGTCGGCGTCGACGATTCCAGCGGGTGACGTGTCGTGATCGTCCCCCGACGCGTCCGGTTCACCAGCGATTTCCGCCGGGCCAAAGCGCATGGCTTCCGGAAGCCATGCAAGCGCCCGTTCCTTGATCTCGGGTTCGATGATGACGTCGCCTCCGAAAAGCCGCTCGGCCGAAGCCGAAAGATCGTGCTTCTTGGAACCGGCGTAGCGCGATTGCAGCTCCAGTCCACCGATCTCCTGGAACAGGCTCAGAATGGCGGGTTTGGTCAGCTTGTCGAAGTAGGTGAGTGCGGTCGGGCGCCACCAGGCGGCGACATCGATCCCGAGCTTCGTTCCGAGGTGATCGAGGAAGGTCGCCTCGCGACGGCCGATCGGGACGGCCTGCAGCGTGCGCGCGATCGCCCAGCTGAGCCAGGCTGCGCGCGCTTCATCGGAAAGCGCACAGAAGGCGTCGTAGCGATCCGTGATGGCCTGGTGATTGACCCAGCTTCGGTCGAGCGCCTCATCGAGCTTCAGCCATTCCCCCGCAGCGGCCGTCCCGGGCTTGAAATCCGCGAGGAGACGGGCGGGCGCCGAGGCGCGGAGATCGCTCGGAATCTCGGAGGATGAAAAGCGGCATTCGCGGTCGACCATGATGAAGGTGCCCAGATCCAGCGCGAACGCGGGATTGCTGGCGACATGGACCGCCAGCAGTTCGGTTTTCATCATCGCCAGCATTTCGCGCAGGCGCTGGCTCATCACCGGGCCGCTGTTCCGCGCTTCGTCCTCACCGGCCTCGTCGGCGAGAATTTCACCGTCGGTTTCGCCATCCTCAAGGCTTCCATCCTCGTCATCGTCGCCTTCTTCATCGGTGCCGACGGGCGCAACAAACAATTCCTGGTGAATATGCGGCTGGCCGTCCGGCCCGATCACGAGATAGGCCAGCGCGCTTGCCTTCTGCTCGGCATCGACGATGGGCTCGCGTTCGACGATGGCCGACAGCTCGGTCTGGAGGGCGTTGTAGTGATTCTGGTCCTCTTCATCCGGCTCATAGCTTTCATCCTCGAGTTCCGCTTCCAGTTCGGCCAGCTCGTCCTCGATTTCGACCCTGCGCTGTTCCTGCTCCTTGCTGAGCGCTGGCGCCTCGACCGGCAAGGGCGTCAGGGCGTAGATATCCATATAGGGGACGCGGGTGTTGGCGACGGGACGGACCTCGGCAAAGCCTTCCCGCTCGCGCAGCATGTCCGCTTCGGCGGCGAGTTTCATCATGGCGAGCTCGTCAACGATGTGGGTGTCGATCCAGCGCTCGTCGTCCGCGTTCGAATAGAGGTCGGCGTCCTCGACCCGCCCGCCGGCGGCCGCGTAAGCATCACGGCCGACCAGCAAGACGCGGGGGTCATTTCCCCGATAGCTATAGTCCTTGATGCGGCGGCGGATCTCACTGACGGAATGGCCGCAATAGCTGTCCGAGAGCATGTCCCAGATCGCTTTCTGGCGCGCGCTGTCAGCCGTGGTGCAGTAGGCCTTGGCGACATCGAGCGTGATCTCGCCATTCTCGAGCGCCTCAAAGATCGGCTCGGCAAGGTTGGCGAGACGCAGACGGCCCATCACGAAGCGTTCGGTAAGCCCGAACCGCTTGGCGACGTCAGCCGCTGTCTTGCCTTCAACCTCGATGATATCCCTGAAGGCACGGCATTCCTCGCCCGGTCCCATCGGAAGCCGTTCGAAATTTTCAACGAGGCTAACTTCGCGGCCATTCTTGGCGTTGTCGAGGACCAGCACGGGGATCGCGTGATCGGCCGGCAGGCTTCCCTTTTCGATCAGGCGATGCACGGCATCGAGGCGGCGACCACCGGCGGTGATCCGGTAGTGGCCCTTCTTGCGCGAAACCGGTACGCCGACCAGATTCTGGATGAGACCATGGGCAAGGATGCTGGCTTCGAGTTCCGCGTCGGCGTCCGCGTCACTGCGGTTTCGGACATTGACGGGTGACTTGGTGAGATTGGCAGCGGGTACGGGAATGGGAGTCTGGGACATGGGTTTCTCCATTGGTGCGGCTCGCTCATCGAACCGCCCATCCTCTCTCCCTTCCCTTTTGCTGCGCTGCGCCGGGGACTGCACGAGACGGGACCGCCGGCGATATAGATTGTCAGCGCTGGAAGGGCTCGTGCGCTCACGGCTGTGAACAGGTTTCCGCATTGGCGCCCTGCATTTCCTCGAATGCATCCGCCCAGTCTTTAGGAGAAAATGGGCGCGACGGGCTGAACACCTTTAGACCGGTATGCAAATGGGCTCGCCGGAGCTGGCGGTTCGCTATCTCGCCCGTCTCCTTTTTACCCTTGCCGTTTGGCCCGTGACGGCAGGCCGGCGCGGCGCTATGAACGCTAGCTTCGCAATTTTCAGGAGGATGATTATGAACAATTCCGAACTGGCCGAAGCACTTGGTACGTCTCATGGATTGACCAAGGCCGATGCGCGCAAGCTTGTCGACGCGGTCTTTGGGACGATCGCCGACGCGGCCGCCAAAGGGGAAGAGATTTCGCTGAACGGCTTCGGCAAGTTCAAGGTCAAGGACACACCTGCGCGCGACGGCCGCAATCCGGCAACGGGCGAGACCATTTCGATCAAGGCTTCGAAGAAGCTGACATTCACGCCCGCCAAGGCGGTCAAGGATCGTCTGAACGGCTGATCGGCGTCGCTGCCCTGCCCTGTGATGGGCGGGGTAGCGTCTCCTCACCTATCGCCGTCAGGTTGCGTGCGGCAAAGTTTGCAGCACATCCGCCCAATCATTGTTCGGCAGCGACGGCCACGGGCTGATGATTTCCAGACCAGGGCGGCGATAAGCGAGATGGGCGCGTTGGTTGGCCTTCCAGCCGGCCGCGTCCCTGTCGAAGAGCAGAACGAGACGTTCGAGCCGATCGGGCAGCAGGATATGGCCAGCCCGTTCTGTCCCGAGGATCGCCCAGACCGGAATCCGGTGCAATCGTATCGCGGCGAGCGCCGTTTCTATACCTTCTGCAAGGCCAAGGACCCGCCCGGCGGGCATAAGCTGGACCGCGCCACGGCCGGGACGCCCGAGCATCATGCGTGGTTCGGCAAGATCACCTGCGCGCGTGGCGGTCGCGGGATCCAGGAAGGTGCGGTGGATAGCGACGATCCGGCGCCGTTCGCGCACCGCGGCGATCAACGCTGGACGGAACGCTACAGCCCTACCCCGCCCGAGCGGTGTGCGCGCATTGTAGCGCAGATCATGCCAGGGCGGCTTGAGCCGGCGATTGGCGAGATAGATTTCAGCGGGTGTCGCGGCGAGTGGGGCGGACGCACCCCATGTCCGCAGCGCCGGCCCGGCGCCCGTTCGAGGGATATGGATATGGTCCGATGGGACCGATATGGGCCCATCAGGAAGCAGGAGGCGCAGACGCCGGATCGCTCGCAAGACGTCCAGCGTATCGCAGCCCGCGAAGCATTTGAACAGCAACGCGCGTCTGCCGACCCGGATCGAAAGGCTGGGACTGTGGTCATCATGGGCGGGGCACAGGCATAGTCCCCGATCCTTATGCCATTTCCCTCCCAGCCGCTGGCACAGGTTCGCCCCCTGTAACTCCAGTTGGACAGCTTTCATCGTCGCACGCTCAAACGTTGCACCATTCATGTCTCATCAAGAGCTATCGATAGTGCCAGAAGCGCCGCCGCCAACTCGTGCTGGACGTCAGCCACGTCGAGATCCAGTTTGGCGGCTATCGCCGGATAGGTGAGGCCTTCGATGCAATGAGCGAGGTATATGACGCGGCTTTGTTGCGGCAGGTCCGCAAGGGCACTGCGGAATTTAGCCTCTTGCATCGCGTCGCAGGATCGCAAGGCTTGCTGCTCTACCCAGATCCATCCCCTGACCCACACGCCCTGCGGGGTCTCCTCGACATGGGCCTCGTCAATGTCGATGCGCAGGACAGGGGCGCCCTCCAACCTCGCCCGCGCAACTGCGATTGCCGGATGCCTGACTCCGCTCAGTTGATCTGCAACAGCGTCGAGACGGCGAAGCAATGGAGCGGCCTTGTGGCGGGACCGCAACCAGGTCCGGCCGAGAAGATGGGCTCTAAGGTCGTGAAGCAGCGAAACTATTTGAGAATTGTGCATGATGGTTCGTTCCTATCGGAAGCTCCCCTGCTCACCCCCCGCTTCCCTTTTCCGAGCCATGGTCGTGCGAGTATCGTTCTCCTCCGACCCCGTTGCCTCTTCAGACAAACCCGGGGCACAACGCTAGCCACCCACCTTGCATATCGTTCGGCGTGCGCCCCATCCTTCGATTGGCCGACGCTTACACCGCACGAGCCGTGCGCCAGCCAATTGCGAAATAATCTGTCAAACCGAATGCAGCGCAGCTATGTTTTATAAAGATTTTCACTTGAAACAGAATGGAGGCGCTCGGAGGCTGCCAACAGATTGATTGAAGAAGGTGGGAGAGGACGCAGCTTGCGATCGCCGTAAATCGGCGAAAGGGAACCACCCTTGAACGAGAACGACTATTCAGAGATATTCGAGCGGCTCAGCCCTCGAAAGGGCGATTGTCTGCGAGAGGCCGCTAAAGGCAGCTCCTCAAAAGAGATCGGGCGTGCTTTGGGCATCTCGCCCAACACGGTCAACAATCACATCCTGGAAATCCGCAGGCAGCTCGGCAATGTGTCGAAGTGGAAATCGGCGCAACTCTTCGTGGAATGGGAAACGCGTAAGGGGGGGCAAAACATACCCCCCCAATCAATGGTTATTTTCGATGACCCGACTCCCGTGCCAACTGGCGTCACCGAAACCCAGGCGGACGACGATGCAGTACAAGGCGAAGGCGAGATAATTTTCGCGAATGAACAAAAGCCCTATGGCGTTCGCGAACAAAGCTTTTCCTTGCTCGACATTGTGCCGTTTCGCGTAGCCGGGAGGCACCGTAATGAGCTGAGTGGCCCTTTCATACTGATCGTTTTCGCGATCCTCACAACATTGCTGCTTTTTGCCGTAGGCGCCGGCTTTTCCTTGCTGTTGGCGCTCAACGGTCTCGTAGAAAAATAGAGCAGCACTCCAGGAAAATCCATCGACATGACCTGCTCCGAGCGGAGCAGGAAGGAGAAACCATGCGCGCTCAACGCCAATCCATCGCCAAGCATGTAGCCGAACGGCTGTTCGCCGCCGAAGAGGCCATCGATATTGCAGCCGCCCGCATCGCCGAACTCAACGCGGCACTACCCATTGCACGGCTGGACGCCCGCCTCTCGGCCATGATCGGCCAGGATGCGATCCAGAGTTCCGCATCGGCTATGCTGCTCATGGCCGAAACCCGACAGAAGATCGTCACCACACATGCCAACCTCAAGCAGGCAAGTGATGCGATCGGCTTGCCGGAGACCAGCTATGGCGACCTACTCAAGGTAGCATCGGCGGGAACCCGGCCCGAGGGACAACATCTTCGTGCAGTGTGAGGTATGTGCCGGGGGAAATTGACGAACCAATGCATTTGTCGTTCCTTTGGATCATGACGAGACAAGCCCTGTTCCTGGCATTTCTGCTTCTGAGCAGCGCCTATGCATTTAGAAGGGGTGACCAGCCCGAGAAGATCGGTGCGGTCACCCTTCTGGGAGGTGCGAGCCTGACGGTTCTTCTGGCGTCTCCCCTCGCTACCCGCTTTCAGGATGTCGAAGCCGGCATTCTTGTCATCGACATATCGATAATGGGTATTTTCTTATGGCTTTCAGTACGCAGCACCCGGTTTTGGCCGATATGGATCGCCTCGATACTGGGCGCGGAAGTCATCATCCATGTTGCGCTCGCGATCGCGCCCGAAGTGATTCCTCGTGCCTATATGCACGGGCTGGCGCTATGGGGGTGGCTTGCTCAACTGGCACTGGTGATCGCGACCTGGCGACACCGGAGGCGACTGACGCGCCTGGGTGTCGACGAGTCCTGGAAGAGCTGATCGGCCTAACCTGTCCCGCGCGTGCGCGGGAACTCTCGGAACGCCTCTTTACCCGCTTCGGCTCGCTCGGCGAAGCGATATCGGCACGTTCAGCAGAACGGATCGAACTGCTGGATGACGCGATCGAGATTGAACAAACCTTCCTCTGCTTCAGACGGGCCATGACCCAGATGCTCCGCGGCCAACTGATGCAGCGTCCGATATTGTCCAGCGATCAGCTTGTGCTCGACTATCTGCGTGGCCGCATGGCCTACGAGCCGATCGAACAGTTGCGGGTGTTGTTCCTCAACGCAAACAATGAGTTGATCGCAGACGAGGTGCTGGGCATGGGAACGGTCTCGGCCGTCTATGCATGGCCCCGCGAAATTCTGAAGCGCTGCCTCGATCTGGAGGCAACGGCGATTTTGCTGGTCCATAATCATCCATCCGGCTGTTCCAAGCCATCGCGGGCAGATCGCGATTTGACGGAAAGGATCGCGAAAGCGGCCAGATGCCTGAACGTCGTTGTCCATGACCATCTGGTGGTGGCGCGCAATGGGACGACCAGCTTTCGAAAGGCAGGTTATCTGTGACCGGCCCAAATTGCCTTACTGGCGCAGCCTGCATGTGCAGCAGGCCCGGATTGCGTCCCAAACTCGTGCCCGGAGGGCGCTCATGCTTTCTGCGTCGATAGCATCGGGAGAGAAGTCTGGAGACGATGGCTGGACTCCGGCCTGCCGGGCAACGGCATGTCGGACCTTTCTAAAAATGATGACCATCCTCAACAGGAAGATGGGCACGAAGCTGTCGTCGAGCCTCTATCTGGCTTATTTGCTCGAAATCTATATCGCCGGGATCGAGGGAGAAAGAATATACCCGGCTTGCTTCTCACCCGAGCATGCAGCGTCGACAGCACATCGTCGCTCGGTCCGGTTGGAGCAGTTAGGGGCCGTTGTGCGCGAGGACGATCCCGTCGACGGCCGATGCACTGATCTCATGCTCGCACATTCAACGCAGCAGGTTCTGGAAGAGGCGATCGACTTGCTGATCGAGCAATGCCTCAGCCTGAGTTCGGAAATCTGTGCGTCCGGACAATCTGGCAACTTGATGCCTATCATGAAGATGAGGTACGATCAGCGGGTTGGTACCCTTCAGGACATAAGTGACATGACCATCTTGCGAGGCAAGGTTATTGCGGGAGGCCGGATCGCTCTTCCTGCGGATATTCGCCGTTCGCTTGGGCTGCAGAATGGGGATACCGTTCTTTTCGAGGTCAATGGCGACGAAGTGCGTATTCGCCCCGCCCGCTCCGCGCTTCGACGAGTGCAGGAGCGTTTGCGTGAATTTGCGCCCAAGGAGGGCCTTGTTTCCGAGGAGTTGATCGCTGAGCGACGGGCCGAAGCGGCACGTGACTGATGTCGATGCAAAGGCCGTTTATGTTCTCGATGCCTCAGCCCTACTGTGCCTGCTGTTTGGCGAACCGGGCGCAGACCAAGTGGAAATGCGATTGACCGGTGCTCTGGTGTCGGTGGTAAACTACCATGAGGTGTTGGCAAAGCTCACCGATCACGGGGTAGATGCCGCTGAAGCGCAGATGATGCTGGCCGAACTCGATATCGACGTTGTGCCGGCTGATCGTGATCAGGCTGACGTTGGCGGAAAGCTGCGCCCGGGAACACGCGACATCGGCCTGTCTCTTGGCGACCGGTCCTGCCTGGCTCTGGCGCTGTGCCGAAATGCGACCGCGGTGACGTCCGACCGGGCATGGGAAGCGCTGGACGTCGGTGTAGTGGTGGAACTGGCGCGATGAGTGGGTGTCGGTTGATGGAAAGCGGGATGAGAGATTGAACTGATGCGTACCGACCTCGATCATCTTCCGAGCGCCAAGCAGCGCGAGCTCGACCGCGTCGTGGAGATGCTATTTCAGGGGTTCCGTGAGGCGACCCAGGAGGCGACGGGCCGGCGCAAGTCGGCCCGGATCCTCAAGATCATCCTGTTCGGCTCTTATGCCAGGGGCGATTGGGTCGATGCGCCCTTCGACGCAAACCAGTTCATGTCGGACTACGATATCCTGGTCATCGTCAACCAGAAGGAATTGACGGACGGCGCGCTCTATTGGGAAGCAACGGAACAACGCCTCTTCGACGCCCATCAGGTTGAGAAGATCATCCGCACGCCGGTCAACTTCATCGTGCATACGCTGCAGCAGGTGAATGACGGCCTTTCCCATGGACGGCTTTTGTTCACCGAGATCGCCAAGGATGGTGTGGTCCTGTACCAGTCCGACGATCGGCCGCTCGCAAATCCTAAGCCCAAAACGCCCGAACAGTCGTATCTTATGGCGAAGGAATATTTCGAAGATTTGTTTCCCGGGGCGATGCGACGTTTTGCGTTCGCTGAAATCGGTTATGAAAGAGGCTGGTATCAAGACTCAGCTTTTGATTTTCACCAAGCGACTGAAAAACTCTACAGATGCGTTTTGACGACATTCACCTTCTACGCTCCGCGCAGCACGAACATCGTATTTCTCAGGGGCATGGCAGAAGGCCTCGATAGGCGGCTATTTGATGCCTGGCCCCGTGCAACGCATGCCGACCGCGCCATGTATCAGAAGCTGAAGGACGCTTATCGCAAAGGCCAGCATTCGAAACATTTTGAGATTTCATCCGAACAACTCGAGTGGCTCAAAACAAGAATAGAGATACTTGGCGCCCTCGTGCATGAGGTCTGTTCGGAACGCATTGCGAAGTTGAAAATTGCTGCGGAGACGGACGCAAAAGCGGAGCCGTGAAGCCGATACGATGCCTGATGCCGTCCAAATGCTGCTTGCGGATTGAAATCCGACAGCGACTCCCGGGATATCTCCCGGTCCTGCTGGTTATGCGGTAATTACCGGCCTTATTCGCCGCATGGGGCGCGGTGAACATGCATCGCTGTGTTGGAAGCGGCCTGTGATGCCGGATAATTTTCATGCCTGCGAACGATTGGAATCCACTCAAAACCTCAGACATTTTATCGCGTCATGCCGAGCATCCAAGTTAGAGATGGAGATGTACCGATAGGATAAGAATACCGGCAGCTTGATTGAGTCCTGCTCTCACGGCATAATACCAATGCGGGCTGGAATCTGGCAGCCGCCCGCAGGATTATCCTGTCAGGTATCTCGAAGCTCGACATACGGGTCGAGCGCCGGTTGCGTCGTTGGGCGACAACTCGGCTCACCTCACACCGCTTCTCCCTTGCACTAGCAAGGACGGCACTGCCACGTCGTGAGGAACCGTGATTTCATGTCGTCTGAGAATTTCAATCTGCCACAAGGCCTGAGAGACGATGTCGCTCAGAAAAAACCAAGAGCCGGGATGGCGGACGTGCAACAGATCTACGAAACCGAAGCGCCGCGGCTGCAGCGATATTTTCAAAGCCGCTTACGCTCGCGGGATGACGCCGGTGATCTCGTACAGGAATCCTTTGCCCGTCTGGTTGGCTGCATGGCCAAGACTAGTCTTCCACGACCGGCAGCCTATCTCCAGCGCATCGCCCGAAATCTTCTGCTGGATCGGTACAAGCGCCTCGAGACCCGTCTCCTGGCGTTTCATGTGCCGATCGGCGAAGACTTCGAAGTGGCAGTCGCGCCGGATCAGGCCGCACGCATCGAGGCCGAAGACGTGATGCGGATTTACAGGCGCGCCCTGGAAGAGCTACCTCAACGGACGCGAGAGATATTCCTGGCTCACCGGGTGGAGGAACTGACCTACCGCGAGATCGCGGAAAGCATGGGAATTTCAATCCCCACTGTGCAATATCATGTCGCCCGCGCGCTTGCCCATATCGACGCAGCTCTGGAACAGGAATGATGGAAGACACAGATCCGCCGCGTCAGCATGGACAACTCAGGGAAGAGGCAGCCGACTGGTTCGCTATCATGCGAAACCCGGAGGAAGCAGAAGTCAGACGCAAGGCATTCGAAGCATGGCTGGCACGCGGGGCGCTTCACCGCGCCGCCTATAACCGCATTGCAGAAGCCTACAGCATCGGCAAGCGTTTGAAGGACCCGCCAGAGGACGACGCCTTCACTTCCGATGCCGCGCCCGGCGACGATATCCGGCAGAGCCTGTCACGGTCCAAGACGAAAAAACGCGCGGTGCTTATACTGGCGATGCTCGGAGCCGTTGCCCTTGTTGCGCAATGGGCTGCAGGTTCGCCGCGTGATGATATTAAACACCCCTCGCTTGCCATAGGCTCGGCGCCTGGCACATCCGATGGCCCTGCCCAACTGAAAATTGCTACAGCCACTGGCGAAATCCGATCGTTTCGTCTCGATGACGGTTCTGTCGTCGCGCTCGATACGAACAGCCTGGTACTGGTGGATTTTGACGCCGAGCGAAGAAATCTTCGCTTGCTGCGCGGGCGCGCCCGTTTCACCGTCGCTCATGAGCGGCGGCCCTTTACGGTTTATGCCGGCCGCGGAACAGTGACAGCACGGGGGACGATCTTTGACGTCAACCTTTTCCCGGACAACCGTATTGTCGTGCGATTAATGAGAGGAGCCGTTGACGTCACGACAGACGCCCCCGCAACGGAGCGTGCACCAGCGACGGTTCGACTCTCTCCAGGCCAGCAGGTCGAACTGCGCAACGCTCCGACACCCCTTGCCCTCGACGTCGTCAAGGCACAGGCCAATGACAGTGAATGGCCTGACGGATTGAAGGAATATAGGAATGTTCGTCTGGGAGACCTGTTCGCGGAGGCCAATCGCTATGCTGCCATTCCCTTGATGGGCGCAACACCCGATATAGATGATGTTCGGGTCTCGGGAAATTTCCGTATCACGGACAGCGCGCGACTGGCACGCAATCTGGGGGACGTACTGGGGCTGGCAGTCATTAGTGGGCCTAACTCGATTGCACTGGCCCGACGGTGCCCTGCCCTTCCAAAAGGAAATTGTCGCCCGCCATCATAATCGGCTCTCTTTGCTCGTCGTTGCCCCCAATGGAACCGGTCTCGAACGAGGCCGGAATGACGTTGGGGGCAACGATGAAAGAGTTTGGACGGTGGCCGGTCGGTTCGATGTTCGCGTATGCGCTAATGGGCATGGCAACACCAGCGTTAGCTGCACCAGAACAAAAGCTTGAATGGAATCTCGGTCGGCAGGACCTTGACGGCGCGTTACGCGCAATCGGGCGTTCCAGCCGCCGTGAAATCATCTTTCGCCCCGAAGCGGTGAAGGGGTGGCAAGCTCCACCGCTCAACGGGACCTATACTGCGCTTGAAGCGGTCGAGACGGTACTTAGAGGCACCCGATTGACAGCAGTGGAACGCGATGGGACCATCCTCATTCGGCAGCGATTTTCAGCGGCATCAGATGACGCATTGAACTCAGGTGAGAATATTGTCGTCACCGGGTCACGAATTCGTGGCGCGCCTTCGACCTCGCCCGTAACGACCGTAACGCGGGAAGATGCGATGCGGTCTGGGCAAACGGACCTTGGCCAACTTATCCGCGATCTCCCTCAGAACTTCGCTGGTGGCCAGAGCCCGACGATCGCCGGAAGCGGCCAAGGGGGTTTTACAAATGTGTCCGGCTCTTCGGCGCTGAATCTGCGTGGACTTGGGGCAGATGCCTCGCTCACGCTCATCAATGGCCATCGTGTTGCGTTTGACGCAACAGACCAGGCTGTCGATATTTCGGCAATACCGCTGGCAGCGATCGAGCGCGTCGACGTCGTCATGGATGGCGCCTCTGCGCTTTATGGATCGGATGCAGTCGGCGGCGTTGCCAATGTCGTTCTGCGTCGTAGCGTGGACGGCCTGATTACGTCCACCCGCATTGGCGCACCGACCGATGGAGGTGGTTTCACACAGCAATATAATATGGTTGGCGGCCCCGATTGGGGTTCGGGGTCGATCATGATTGCGGCAGATTACCAAAAGTCAGACGAGATCGCAGCGCGCCATCGATCATATACAAGCAATCTGCCTTCTGACTCCACGCTCATTCCAGCACAGAAGCAAATCAGTCTGATCCTCGCGGGTCAGCAGCAAATCAGCAACACCGCGACCTTCGAGATCGATGGGCATTATATGCACCGGGCGTTCTCGAGCTGCATGCCCTACATCGTAGGGGCGAGCTGTTATACGGACGGTAACGCGTTGGCGTCGACAGTAGACAGCTGGTCGATTTCGCCGTCTCTTCGGTTCACGCTACCATCGACCTGGGAGATCCGGGTGGCTGGAACCTATAGCAAAAGCGACACATCGATTGCAAATCGTGCTTATGACGCTGGCGTAGAAATATCGCTCGCAAGACCGGACTATGCCAATCAGTTGAGCACAATCGAAGTCGGCGGGGAAGGCCCCTTATTTTCTCTGCCCGGCGGCGATGTGAGGCTGGCTCTCGGCGGCGGCTATCGATCGAATAAACTCCGGGTAGACTCGCGCCGTTTCGTTGGAGGTATAGAAGCTCCGATAAATATATTTGATGAAACGCGAAATGTTGTGTTCGGATATGGTGAGATTTTCCTGCCGCTCGTCTCACCACATAACAATATTTCCGCAATCAATAAATTCAATATGGTCGGCGCTATCCGCTATGAGGACCATCGTAAAATACAGCGCATACTAACCCCAAAACTTGGTTTTATTTATGCACCGATAGATGGGATTGAGTTTAAGGCCAGCTGGGGAAAGTCTTTCAAAGCTCCAACACTCTATCAGACCGGGCAGACATCGAATGCGCAATTGGTGCGGGGAAGCATATTCAATCCGGCCCCCGAAAGCAGCTATCCTGTCCTCTATCTCTATGGTGGCAATAGCAATTTAAAGCCAGAACGTTCGACCACATGGACTATTTCAACAACGGTTGAGCCGAAGTTTGTAAATGGGCTTCGTCTAGGGGTGAGCTACTTCAGAATCCGTTATCGCGACCGCGTAAGCTCCCCTCTTTCACCGATTACCAGTGCGCTACAATCAATCTATGCCGATTACGTCCAGCTCAATCCGACTTCAGAGCAGGTACTGACAACGATCGATAGCATAAACGGCGTATTTTCGAACTTTAGCGGTCAGAGCTTTAGCGCATCCAACGTATCCGCTATCCTAAATGACCGGTTGCAGAACATTTCGCTCGAGGCCGTTCAAGGGATCGACGCCACAGTCGATTATTCCCGTGATCTTGGTACAACGGGAAGCATAGCGCTTAAAGGGTCGCTCAGCTACCTCGACAGTCGAAGGGTATTGACCAGGTCTCAGCCTTCCATCGAGCAGGCGGGCGTCATCTTTCGACCTCCCCATTGGCGAGGCCGGCTTAACGCCGGTTGGAAAAGGGACAATGTCGCGTTCACGGCAACCGGCAACTACATTGGTAGCACTTTGGACAACCGATACTCACCATTTGTCAAAGTGGGATCATTTGTCACGCTCGATACGGTTGCTACAATACAGACGACCGCTAGTCGGGGAATTTATTCGAATGTCACCTGGACGGTCGGCGTTCAGAATCTCTTCAACGAGAAGCCCGCGCTAGTCCGAACAACGGATCCAGTCGGGCTGCGGTATGACTCGATCAATCAGTCGACATATGGACGCGTTATCAGCCTCACTTTGTCCAAGGCTTGGTGAAATGCGCCCCCTTATCGCAATGGGATTGGCATCGTTCACGCTGGGTTTTGCCTGCATGCCGAGCACGAGTTGGGCAGCAGGCGACTGCAATGGCTTTTTGTCAAACGGCGCCGACGGCCAAGCCACAGGTCCGGTCACAGCTGAAATTCTGGCGACGCTGCGGGACATCGGCCCAAGCTATCCCGACCGCAGACGCGAACTCTTCACGATTTCCCCTGATAAACGTTATGCTGCCTTTCAAATCCATCGGGCGGATCCCGCGCGCAACGCCTACTGCGTGGGATTGATGATGGTGGGATTGTCGCCGGGATCAGAAACACGGCTGCTCGATGTCGGCGGGGAATTGATCCTGGATGCTACGGCCAATTACGGCTGGGCTGAATTCCCGCTCGGTGCGCCAGCCACCGTGACGCCGCGATGGGCACCGAATGGCAAGTGGATCGCATATTTAAAGCGAGTAAACGGCACTACCCAGGTCTGGCGCGTGGATGTTCAAGGCGGATACGCGGTGCAAGTGACGCATGCGCCGGTCGACGTCGATGATTTTAGAATCACACCGGATGGCCGGTCCATTATTTATGCGGCTCGTCCTGCACTGGCAGAGAAACGTGCAGCCATTGAACGCGAGTCGTTGAGCGGTTGGCATTATGACGACCGGGCTTTTCCGGCACGTGGCGCACGCCCGCAAACGCCAGCTTCAGATCGTCAGTATATGACCGTCGAGCTTGACCGCGGTGCCAGTCATTTGGCCTCCCCTTCTGAAGCAGCGCTCGTTGCGCCCATTGCGGGCGTCTTGGCGAGCAGAATTGCGTACTCGTCGCATCCTGATGGCTCCGAGGCCTGGGCCGAAAGAGAAAGGCTCCCCGTCTTTCCCCCCAACTATAGGCTCGTGATCAACAGGGGGAAGCAGGCGCTTACCTGCCAGTTCAGCGCTTGCCAGCTCGATATGTCAGCGTCGCTCTGGTGGAGCGACGATGGCAAAGTTCTCCGCTTTTCGCGGCGGGAAGGCTGGGCACAAAGCCTCACGGCGATTTATGAGTGGCGCCCAGGGCGTGGAGCACCTCGTCCCGTCCTTTTGACGAGTGATGAGCTGTTTGGATGTCAACCGGTAGCAGCTGACCTTGTTTGCCTCCGGGAGCGCTCGCGTGAGCCACGGCATTTCGTCAGATATGGCTTCGGCAAGAAGAAGGAGGTGAGACTCTATGATCCCAATCCTGAATTTTCGTCGCGTCATCTTGGTCGGGTGGAGCGACTAAACTGGCGCAATGAGATGAATGTTCCATTCTACGGGGACATAGTCTACCCCCTCGACTATGAGGCAGGGCGACGTTTCCCGCTTATAGTTGTGCAGTACAGAACGCGAGGATTTCTACGCGGCGGTATCGGCGACGAATTTCCAATCCAGTCATTTGCTGGTCGTGGGTATTTTGTTCTCGTTGTAGACAATCTCAATCACCTTGGTGTTATCGCTCCTCAGAAATCCGCCGAGGCCTGGACCACTTCATTCAACAAGAATTTCAATGGCCGCAGGAACATTCTTTCAGCAGTGGAAGCTGCAGTCGGATCTTTGATCGACAAGGGGTTAGTTGATTCGGCCAGGATCGGCATCACTGGTTTGAGCGACGGCTCCACGACCGTGCAGTTTGCGGCGATCAATAGCACCTTGTTTTCAGCTGCCTCGGTGGGTGATTGCTGCTGGGAGCCCGGTCAGGACGTCACCTTAGGGCCTACGATCTCGCAGGGATATCATGAAAGAGGTTGGCCACGTCTTGTGGACCACAGGCCGGATTTTTGGTCTAGCATTTCCTGGGCGGAACAGCCGGCTCGGGTACGAATGCCGGTCCTGATCCAAGCCGCCGACAATGAGTATCTGTCCGCCCTTGCCTCAGTGACGGCTCTGAAACAGGTCGGCACGCCCGTTGATCTCTTTATTTTCCCGAACGAGAACCATGTTAAGTCGGAACCCGCCCACCGGCTGGCCCTATATCGGCGAAATATCGCCTGGTTCGACTTCTGGCTAAAAGACATCGTACCGGAAGATCGAATGTTTATGGACGAGGCCACGCGTTGGCAGAGAATGCGAGAAGCGTGGAGAAACGCACCTCAGGGGGCCAAATAATCGTTGGCATCGCGTACGAAATCATGGCCGATTTAAACCTTGGTCTTGATCACGGCGGCGCCGCTCGCCCCTCGCCGGCTGTGCGTTCGACGTGTGACCAATGCCGCACCCATGCTTCGGTGTCCAAAAGAGCCATCAGGCGAGGTGCGTCTGTTGGAGAGAGGCGGACGCCGGGACGAAGTATGGCCTCCGTCGCTGAGCGATCAAGAATTCCGTGTCGCACAAGCTCGCCATCCAGAAGACGGTGGGCGATACTTTGCCGGTGAGTTGCAATGAATTGAGCAACCCAACCGTCGGGACTTCCTTTTGCTCCGCGGCGGATAACCGCTGGTGGAAGATGGCGTTCGAAGGCCGTTCGCGCGACGGCACGATCCTTTCCGTTGGCACAAGCCTCCCATGAGGGAACTCTCAAGCAGAATTCCATTATGGGCTGAGAAAGAAGAGGGCTGATCATCGGGACATTAAGCGATTTATCGCGATGTTCGAGATGATTCATCGCACGCAGGAGCATTGTTACGTGCCCAATTTTTCCGAGCGGTACATCATCGGGCGGAGTCAGCCACGGATGTTGAGGCGGTTTAGCACATCGGGTCTTTACAAATTCTGGGGAGAGATAGTCCGGAACAGCGTGCCAGCGAATGCCGGTATTCCGCATTCGGGTTAGCCTGAAGCTTTCGCGGATAACTTGCCAGGCACTTGCCCCTGTGATCGTGCAAATATCGTTCAATGTCTGTAAGATGCCGGTCGACCAACCTTCTGCTTGAAAGCGGTCGACCAGAGGTCGCGCAGAGTGAGTGAGATAAAAGACGTTGTCGCCGCCGGCACCCACGAAGAATGCATTCGGGCAAGACCGAGTGACACCTTCTCGGATTGCCTCATTGTAGGCGCGTTCATGCGCCTTACCAGAGGGCATCGGCATGTTTTCTGCAACCGATTTGGTATAGTCGGTGAGATCGACCTGCTCGAAAATTTCAATCAGTTCGGAGCCGATTGCCTGCGAAACGGCCCTGGCATAGACGCGCTCGTCCCCGACAGGGTCCGGTGTTACAACGGTAACGCAGGCAATGTTCGCCTGAGCCGCCGCCAGGCAGGATGCGACAATCGAGGAATCAAGGCCGCCCGAGAGGCTTATCAGGGCGCGGGGATATGCAGCAGCCCAGGTGCTGATTGTATTTCGAACGATGTGATAAAGCTGCTTGGCAAGCTCTTCGCCGCTTGCCGATGCGCCATGGATGTGATCCCAAGGGTCCCAATACTGCGATTTTTCAATGCCCGTGTCTCCTAAAAGAAGAGCTTCTCCGCAGCGGATCTGGGTTACGCCAACAAGAGCGGTTGCTTCGGCGGGAAACTGGTTAAAGTACAAGGATTGTCCGACCGCTTCCCAGTCTACTTCCGGACTGAACCCGGCAGCATTGAGGAGAATGTTGACATCTGAAGAAAAGATCGTGCGACGCTTTTGACGGATATAATAGCAAGGCAACCCGCCTGAGGGATCGCGTAAGACGTAAGTCCCCTCTTTGGAAGCGATCGCAGCGACATAGCTTCCCCAGTATTTATTAATGAGACGCCGACCGGCGGTTTTCTGAATGAGTTCGCCTTCCACGACAGGAATCGTTCCGACCTGTTGGGGGGATCCATTACGGTCGAATATTTTGCCGATTATGACCCCGTTCCTTTCAGGGAGATTTATCACATCTGCTGGAATATTGGAGAATAGGATAAAATTGTCGCTTGCGTGCTGAAGCTCAAGAGCCGTGCGCCCGGAAAAATATCGCTCCATCGTTGCAGCCATCCTGGATGCCTCCACGATAAGGAGATATTCCAAACGCATTATAGAGCCAGTATCGGAGTGAACATCGACACGCGATCTGGATGATCGTTCAAGATATATGATTGGTTCTGCACCCAGCAATGAGCCGCGAAGGGATTGGCTTGAATGGCAAGGACCAACGTGTTGGCGAGACCATATCTTCTACAAGCCGCAACTAGGGCCAGCGATCGTTCCAGACAGCGATCATGGTTGCCAATAATAAGGTCTGCGATTTCAAAAGATCGGATGATCCTGGGCAGCACGATTGAGTTCGATGAAAGTCGATCAGGCCGAGCCGACTTTCGCACGCTCTTGATCAAGCGTACGAAGGGCCAGTTTTTTATGCGTCGCCTCCATAGAAGTCGATCGAAGATTATCCAGGCCACCAATGTCGGTGAAGCTCGCAACCGGGTGACAGGGAAGCGTACGGCCGGCAAAGCGATCCCTGAGATTGAGGTTTTTGGCCTGACATCTGCCCCATCCGTTTCGATTAGGATTCCTTGGCTGACAAGGCCATTGAGCCGGTCTGTGCCATCCTCGAGGGAGACTTCACCACTTATCCAACGCTGAAATGCTGCGAAATGGCGATCCGAGAGCGCGAAATAGCGGCCTGCTGCCAAGTCCAGGAAGATGGCACGTCCCCCTGTTATGCAAAATTCGAGATTGTCACGGAGCGCCAGACTCATGATCGAATTCCTGTCGAAACGCGCGGGCCAAAAGGGGCCCGCGCGCGCTTGTTTCAGTCGTCCGACAGTCCCAAGCCGGGGAGCTGACCACCGTGGCGATCATCCATGATGACGTTGCTGCCCTTGGTTTCTTCGGCCACCGCGCCGAGATCGATCAGAGCAGCGTCGATATGGTCTTCGCGTTCCATACTTACCTCCTTCTTGCACATGCTGCGAATTTGCAGCTCCACGAAGGTAAATCAGGTGCTGCGTGATCAGCGATCTTATAAGGTCGCAAGTGCGCAACTAACTGGTACCGTCCCTTGCGAAGGCCATTTTCGGAGACGATGGCACCATGTAACCATCTGATTTCATTTACTGTGGCCATGAAAGGATCGCGTCCCATATCCTACCCACGCGCCGAATTCGTCGTCGGTGATAGGCCCAAAGAACCTCAAAACGGTCGGGACCTCGACCAGAAATGGTCGCGATCTCGACCACTTGCAGTTCTTCCCGTAGATTGCGCAACACCCGAACTTCTCCGAGCCGGGCGAGGTGGAGTCGTTCCGTCGCTGATCGAAGAGCCCTTCTATGTTCTTGATCATTGGAGGCATGCGCGATAGCCAGAAACAGGTTCGTCGCCGCCAGCGCAAGTGCGTGCCCATCCGCTTCCGTCACGGCATAGGGCTGCTGCGCTTCGAGGGCAGCGGCCGGCCGGCTTGCCTTGAGTATCAGGCGCACCAGATGACCGTGCCACCGGTAGAGATCGCGCAGGGCATCGGGTGTCACCGTCGGCAAGCGAAAGCCACCGCCAGAAGCGATCTTGAGCATATACTCGCCAACCAGGCGCTGCGCGGCGTCCCGGAGGGGTGACACGGATACGCCATATTCGGCGGCCAGTTGCCTTTCGTTGAGGATACTGCCCGGCGCAAACCGCCCGGCCATGATATCGGCCTTAAGCAGGAGGTAGGCCCTTTCGGCCAGGACGGGCTCGGGAGACATGCCGGACTGCGCCGTTCATCACGCTGGGCGTATGACAGCAGGGCCACCCCTTGAAGCGAGCCGAGCGACAGCCGCTGCCTGGTGACGGCTCACGACGTCAACAATGTCGCGCTCCAGTTCCCACAGGTCGTCCAGGAGAAGCAGTTCGTGAGGGACGGCCATCTTTTGCTCCACTGCAAGAAGGAAAATGAACAGGTGAGACGATGTTCTGCGCAGCGCATGCGCGCAGCGGATATGGTCCTCAAGGGAGGCCGTGCCGGCCCCGCCCTCGAGCTCGCGGATCCAGCGTTCAGTGCGGCCGACAGATTTTCCGAGGCTGCGTTGAGAAATTCGGTCTCTGCGCCGCCACCGTTCAACGAGCTTTCCCGAAAGCTCCTTGATCGATGAGAATATGTCGCCATCGATCGCTTGGGGACTTTGAAGCGTCATCTGCAGGTCTCCCTGGCAGCGGCTCAAAAGTCCAAGTCACATCGCCTATGCGCAGCAATCTGTTGTAAATAAAACCGCTCGTCAACATGCTGAATGTTGCATGTGTGGGACCAATTGCGAACCACGGCAAAAATTGGTCCCGCGTGTGCAACTATCATGGGGAGCGGTGGGAAGGGCGTCCGGTCTTGAGAGGCATCTCGCGAAAACATTGAATGACCTTGATGTCTTCGGTCGTCTGCATGTGAACGAGGGCGGACAAGTAGAGTCGCCAGACCTGGGGCAACGGATGGACGGCCTCCGACCGGCCTGCGGTTTGAACAATGTCATCGACGAGGCGTGAGAGAGTGTTGGATGTGCCGACATGCCGGACCTTGCGTCCGCCAAGGCGATCCAACTTCGGGTCGAGTAATTCCGCGATGAGATCGTCCGCCGCACATCGATGGAGAAGATCGACGGCAATGAACAGTGTCGTTCCATAAGGCAGAAAATCCCCGGCGAGATGGCATAGCCGGCAATGGCACTGCAGGAACAGATGAATGCCCTCGTCGGACAGTTGAAGCTTGTACGCCCTGGACTGCTGACTCCCCATAGTCGTTCTCCCGACGCAGGCAGCGATTCTTTCGCGGTCGATATGCCTGCGAGTCTACCGATTCCGCATGACATGAGCGCTTCCGGGAGAAGGAACAGAAGGTGAAACCGGAAATATACTTCCGGTTTGCGGAAGTGATTTTCCGATAACCGGAACTGAAGTGCCTCAAACCGGAAGTGAGATTCCTCATCCCTTGTGCAAGGGCAGGATTTCCCGCCACTCAAGTCCGTGTCGAGACGGCAGCAAGGGCGAGAATTTCCGAACGATCGGCAGCCCGGTGCCCGTCTTACCCTCACTCAGGGAAAGTAGCGGTCATGACCAGAACGCGTTCCAGTTCCGCGGCAATACTCGTCGCTCTCGTGACAGGCATTATGCCTCTCCATGGCGCGGCAGCGCAAGACGTGTCGCCGAAAACGCACGAGCCTGCCCGAGGCGCACAAGGCTCGGCATCGCTTCGCGATGCTGCTGCCGAAGCCCAAATCAAGCTGCGGCAGAGCTTCACGAACCTTCAGTTCGAGGATTTTGGCCCCGCACCAGTCGAAGGACCCATCTACCAGGCCAGCGCCGGCGGAAAGATCGTCTACTACGCGCCGCAGAGCGAGCATCTCCTGTTCGCCACGGTGTATGACCGCAATGGCATCAATTTGACCGCGCTGGCACAGGAACAGGGCGCGACCCGGCGCCTGAAGGCAATCGATCCCGCCAAAGCGCTGGCAATCGGCCCGGCAGATGCGCCCACAGTCATCGAGTTCACCGACCCCGACTGTCCCTATTGCCAGGCGCTTGATCGCTTCTGGAGCGCCAAGGCTGCGGAGGGCAAGCCGGTCAGGCGACTCATCTTCTTCGTGAGTGGCATCCACCCGACGGCGGCTGCCAAGGCGGAACATATCCTGTGTTCCCCCGATCGCGAGGCGGCGTTTCGAGCGGCCTACTCAGGACAGACACCGCCCGCGCTGCGGCAATGCGCCGCGGGGCGCGACAAGGTTGCACAGGATGCCGAACTCGTCGCCAAGGTCGGCGTTTCCGGTACACCGACGCTGATCGCCGACGGCAAGCTCATCTCCGGCTTCCAGCAGGCCGAACTCGAAGCGTTCCTCGACCGGCACGCTAAGCCGGCGTTAGCCAAGGCAGCGTCCGATGCGCAGCGCTGAATGCGAGCACGCCCTCGGGTCGACGCACATTTTCATTCCGGAGGGCATCCGGCCTGGCCCCCTCGTGGCCGAGCGGATGAACCAGGATGCCGGCGGCGGCGGGCTCATGGAGCCGTCCACCGACGCCCCGGCCGACACCGATCTTCATTCGATGCCGGCAGGCTTGGGTTGGACGGCTCCTTTTTGGAGCAATGCCATGATGCGTAAACTCGGTAACAAGGCCCTGGCGGTGGCCAATTTGGGTTTCCCTTTGGGCGCGATCGCCCTGATCGGCGGTCCGGCCCATGCCTTCTCGGCACCGGCCCAGGGCGATCTCGGCTACGATATCTACGATATCGTCGTGAACCAGGGCGTGAAGGGGCCGATGGGCTTCGTAGGCGGCGTCGCCGCCTTCCTGTTCGGCGTCTCGCGCCTCTTCTCGAACATCATGATCGGTATCCCGACCATCGTCGCTGCCGTCTGCCTCATCAAGGCTGACTCCATTCTCCAGACCTTCGGGATGGTCGTCTGAAACGCCGCGGGCAGCTGCGTACTGGCTGACCGGCCAGTCGTATTCGCACCGGCACCGTGCTGGGGGCCGATGGTCGGCCTCCGGAAACCGACACCTTTGCAGGTGTCATGAAGCAGGAGGAGAAGGGCAATGGACGAACGCCTTCCGCAATATCTGCATCGGCCGGTCCAGATCCTGTGGTTCGGATCGGACGAGTTCCTGCTCGCGACCTCGAGTGTTTTCGTGGCCGCGATCGTTGGCGGACTTGTCGGCTGGGCGCTTATCGCTGCCCTTCTCCTTTTCATTCCGTGGAAGCGGACCAAGCCCAGGGGCTTTCTCCCTCATCTCGCCTGGCGCTGGGGTCTCGTCTCCTTTCCCCATTATCCGGGTCCCACACAGACCCGCTTCTTTGAGTGAGGGCCATGGGCATGTTTGGTCGCAAAGGGCGCCAGGAGGATCCGCTGCTCGGCAAGCCCGCCAGCTTCGGCATTCATCGCTACTTGCAGGGCTCGGCAAACCTCTTCGAGGAGAACCGCCTGCTCAAGGTCGCTATCGCCGGCATGTTCGGTGTGACCGCCGTGCTCGGCGTGGTGATCTACACGACCAACCAGAATGCTCGGACCATCATCGTGCCGTTCGGGGCCACCGGAGATCTGCATGTCTCGGGGAACAAGCCCTCCGAAGCCTATATCGTCGCGATGACGCGCAACATCGTCGCGCTGTCGGGCACCTGGTCAGCCTATTCGGCCGACCGCCAGTTCCAGGAGCTGCTCGGCCTCGTACATCCGTCCGCCTATGGTGCGATGCGCGACAGCCTCAATGGCGTGCTGGACGAGCTGGCGAACAACCCGACCCTGTCGATCGCGACTTATATTCGCAATGATCAGCCGGTGCGCTGGACAGCCCATGAGATTGTAGTGCCGGTCGAGAAGGTGCGCGTGATCGGCGGCGTGATCCGCAAATTCCGGGGCATTTTGCGCATCGGCTACGGCATTGAAAATGGCCGTTTCTGGCTGACGCGCCTTTCCGAGGAGCAGTTCGATGCCGAAACACGCTGAGCGCCGCGCGCCGATGCGCCATGCCCTGACGTTGTCCCTGCTGATCGCGGCAGTGCCGGCATCAGCACAGACGATCCATGCGCTTCCCGACCAGACGAGCCGGATCCGCCTGTCCAATCGCGATATCAACCATGTCGTATGCGAGGGCGGCGAGATCGAGGATATCAAATTCTCGGCCGAAAAGGGCCTTGCCGTAGAGAAAGGCGGCGCGGACGCCTGGATCAAGTTCCTGGCCCGAGAGATCGACGATGCCGGGCAGGTCACGCGCAGCTATGTGACGCAGCCGTCCGAATTTTTCGTGCACTGCAACGGCGCCACTTACCCACTCTATGCCGAGCCGGCGGAAATCCCAGCGCAGACAGTGGTGCTGATGCCCGGCGCCCGCCAGCGCGCGCAGGCGAACAATGAGCTCATGGCGGCGCTCGCCGACGAGGATCGCGCAGTCTCGATGACGCTGTCGCTGCTCGACGATCGCATCCCTGCCTCGTTCAGCGAGGTCGCGCCGTCCGGCGGCACCGTCGGCATAGCGGCTGCGCCGGGCCTGTCGATCACCGAACGGCGGCGTATCGCGGTTGAGGGCGCCGGGCTTTCGGCGTCCGAATATCATCTGCGCGCAGCCGCGCCGGTGACGCTCGACGAACGGCTGCTTGTCGATCCGGTGCTTGGGGAACGGATATTCTCGCTCACCCTCGACCGGGTCCGTCTCGACGCCGGTGAAACGGCCCGCCTTGTCGTCGTGCGCCGGGGAGCAGGTCAATGAGCGGCGAGATGGACAAAGGTCCGGCCCAGACGCCGGAAGAACTGTCGCCCTATCAGGCCCATCTCGCGGGCGAAAGCGCGCTGGAAAGGGATGACGCGATCCGTCGCTCCTCGCCCGCACTGCTCGACTGGAAGGCGCAATGGAACAAGCTTTCCGCCCGCCAGAAGCTGCGTGCGCGCCAGCTTGCCGTCGGCGTCGCGGCCGGCGCGCTGGGGATCGGCCTCTATGCGGTCTCGGGGAACGAGGAGGAGACGAAGCCTGCCAGTCCTGCCTCCTCGCTCAACATGGGTGCGGGGCTGCGCGGCGACAGCCTCGAGGTGAAACTGCGCGGCGATCTGAAGAAGGTCCTCGATGGCCAGCAACTGCTCGGCGACCGGGTCAGCGCGATCGAGGAGGGTAAGGTCGTCCCTGGGCCACGCTTGTCGGGCAGCAGGACGGTCGGGGGCCTCGATGGCGATCTTCCACCTGCCCTCCCGGACAGCAGCGTGCCCGCCCTCCCCTATCCCCCGGAGACCGGCGACATCAGCGCGGATGCCGACAAGCTGCCAGCGCCGCCCACCGGGCCAGTGGCGCCGCCTGCCCCGCCCGCGCCGCCGGTCGAGAAGACGGTCGGCGCGATCGGTTCGGCGACCGGTCAGATCGTGGGCACAAGCGGGCCTCAGGGCGCGGCCGATGGTCCAGCCTCGTCCAAAAAAAAGAATCGGACGATCTATTTACCGCCTGGTTTCATGAAGGCGCGGCTCCTGACGGGGATCGACGCGCTGGCGAGCCGGGACGCAACCAGTAACCCCGAGCCGATCATCGCCCGGGTGCAGGCGCCTGCCGTTCTGCCCAATGAGGTGAAGGCGAACCTGGCCGGTTGCTTCGTCGTCGGCAACGCTACCGGCAGTCTCGCCAAGGAACGGGTCGAGGTCCAGCTCGTGTCCCTTTCCTGCGTCGATTTCGACGAGCATTCCGTGGTCGATCAGCCGGTCAAGGGTTTCTTCGTCGATACCGACGGCAAGAAGGGATTGTCGGGCAAGGTGGTGACGCGGGCCGGCGCCACGCTGGCGCGCGCCTTCATCGCCGGGACCATCAGCGGCATTTCGCAATCGGTCGAAAGCACCTTCGGCAACACTTCGACCTCAGCGCTGGGCACGGTGCGGACGCTCGATGCCGGCGACGCGGCGAAGACCGGCATTGCCGGTGGCCTCGCCAAATCCTCGGACAAGCTCACTGACTTCTATCTCGATCTCGCCCGGCAGGCCGGTCCCATCGTCGAGGTAGGCGCGGCCAAGGACGTGGTCGTGGTGATCCAGGAAGGCGCAACCCTCGAAATCAAACCCGGCGCGGGAGTGAAGTTCTGATGCGCATCACGACAGGAGGCACCATGCCACACCAGCTACACGCCCATTTCGGGACTTGCCGCAGCGCGCTGCACGCACTGCCGTTGTTCGCCTTGCCGCTGCTCGGGCTTTCTGGCTGCGCCACCGTTGGATCGGTGATGTCGCCCTATAGCGAGAAATTCTCCTGCAAGAACAGCGACCATGGCCAGTGCATTCATCCCGATCAGGCCTATGCCGACGCTCTCGCCGGTCGCTCGTCCAAATCCGATCCTGCGGTCACCAATGACCGCAAGATGCTCGCAGAGCGTAAGACGGGCAAGGCGCCCGCGCCGGGTAGCAAGATCGACAAGCCCACCGCGACAGGCGTTGCTGCCCCCCAGAGCGGACAAGGCAATGTCGGCGCGCTGATCGAGGGCCCTGGCTCGCCCATGCTGCGCCCCTCGCGCACGATCCGCACATTGATCCTGCCCTATGCGGACAAGCAGCGGCCCGACCGGCTCTACATGGCGCGCTATGTCTATTCGATCATCGACCGGCCGGCCTGGGTGGTCGGCGATTATCTGGTGGAGCCCGGTGGCCGGACGCCCGCCCCGCCGGTGCTGCGGACGGTACGCGAACCCGCAGGAGGAAGCGTCGAGGTTCCGGCCCCGGAGATGCCGCTCAGCCTCGATCCGGAGAACCGGCCATGAGTGGACGCGGCAGCCTCAGCTATCAGCGCCTGCGCGCCGCCGTTACGCGCGATGCCTATTCGGACTTCCTGCCGATGGTCGCCTGGGTCGAGGAAGAAGAGGCTTTCCTGTGCATCGACGATGGATGGGGCCAGGCCTGGGAACTTGTTCCTTCGGCCTATATGTTCGCCCATGTCCAGCAGGCTTTGCTCGGTCTTTTAAACATTCACTTCCCCGAAGGCACGGTTCTCCAGCTCATCACCTTCGCCGATCCGCTGATCGACCCGGCGCTCGACGCCTATCTCGATCTCAAGGTGCGTCCCGATCCCCTGGTCCAGGCATCGGCGCGGCGCACGGCGGACTATCTGCGTAACGGAACGAGAGGTCTCGATGCGCTGCACGCCATCCCGGTCCGCGACTTCCGTCTGTTCCTTGTCATCAAGACACGGGTGAAGCTTGGCGCGGACCTGCGCCGCCAGGTCGAGGAGCAACTCGCGAAAATGGGTATCCGGCGCCTGCCGCCGGACGAACTGGTGAGCTTCTACCGCCGGATCTTCAACGGTGTCTTCGCGCCCGCGCCGGGCGTGTTCCTGAGCGAAAGCGTAGGCGGCATGCCGGCGCCGTCGATCGCGCGGCAGATCATCGAGGCAGGCCCTGATCTTTGTTTCGAGGGATCCGAGGTTTATCTCGGCAACCAGGTCGCGCGCTGCCTGACGCCCAAGGCGCCCGCGCGGCGGATCACCGCCGAGCGGGCGAACCGGTTGCTTGGGGGCATGCGCGGGAGCGCCGAGGACAGCGATCAGATCGGCGGGCCATTCCTCTACTGCCTGTCGGTTCTGTTCGATCATTCGCAGTTCGAGATCCACAAGCGCGCGCAGATCCTCTCGGCGCAGAAGGCGGCGGGCAGTTTCGCGGTGGAGGTTGGCAAGCAGATCGAGGAAATCGGCTGGATCCTCGACGAGGCGTCGAACAGCCGCTTCGTCTCGGTGATCCCGACCATGTGGGTGTTCGGGCGCGACAGCGCCCAGGCGCGCGAAATGGCAGCCCGGGCCAAACGGCTGTGGGAATCCGAGCCGCTGCCTTTCATGGTGCAGGAGGAAAGCTATCTGCTCCCCGTGCTGCTGGCAGCCAGCCTGCCCTTCGGTCTTTACCCCGAAAAGCGTACCTTGAAGCTGCTCGAACGCGACTTCCGCATGCCGGTGAAGGCCGCTTGCCTGATGGCGCCGGTGCAGACCGATTTTCGCGGCGGCGGCCGCCCTGCCCTTCTCTATGTCGGGCGCAAGGGCCAGCTCATCACCCTCGATCTCTTTGATCCGCGCATCAACAATTACAATTTCATCGTCTCGGCCGAGAGCGGCGCAGGCAAGAGCTTCCTGCTTAATAATCTGTGCCAGCAATATTATGCGCAAGGCGCGCTTATCCGCATCATCGATATCGGCGGCAGCTACCGCAAGCTCTGCACGCTCTGCTCGGGCCGTTACATCGACATCGGCGAGGAGCGCCTGGTCCTCAATCCCTTCGACATGGGGCTCGCGCTCGACGGCGAGGACAAGCAATCGGCGATCGCCATGGCCGTCGCCATCGTCGCCGAGATGGCCAATGCATCGACGCGTAAACCCGTCAGCACGTCGGAATGGAACCTGCTCAAGTCCGCGGTGCAATGGACCGTCGATAGCGGCCGCGGCGAGGACGGCATCGATGCGGTGCGCGACTGGCTGGGCCGCTATCCCGACAATGCGGTCTCCGATCTCGACCGCGTCGATCATCTCGTGCCGGTCGCGCGCGAACTGGCGTTCAACCTGCGTGACTTCGGGTCGCAAGGCGCGTACGGGCATTTCTTCAACGGCCCCTCGACCTTCGACATCTCCCGCGATGAGTTCGTGGTGCTTGAACTGGAACGACTGAAGGCGCTCCCCGACCTCTTCAACGTGATCGTGATGGTGGTCGTGAACGCCGTCACCCAGGAACTCTACCTCTCTGCGCGTGACAAACCCCGTTTCGTCCTGTGCGACGAAGCCGCGCAGTTCATGACGCGAAGTGACGGGCAGGATCTCTCGCGCCTCGCCGAAGCATTCGGCCAGGGTTATCGCCGCGCGCGCAAATATCAGGGCAGCTTTGGCATCGTCCTGCAGAGCATGAACGACCTGCTGCTCTTCGGTGGTACGGGCCAGGTGATCCTCGAAAACGCCGCGACCCGGTTCCTGCTGCAGGGTTCCACCTACGACAAGGCGGTCGACAACAAGATCCTCGACTATTCGGGCTTTGTTCTCGATCTGCTGAAATCGGTCCGCAACGCCAAGCCGAATTATTCCGAGGTATTCATCGACAGTCCTTTGGGGCTCGGCATTGCCCGCCTGGTGGTCGATCCCTTCAGCTACTGGATCAACACCTCGGCGCCCAACGAGGTCGCCGCCTTCGAGGCGCTGGTGCGGGCGGGCCGTAATCCGCTGGAAGCCGTCTGCGAACTGGCCGGTGTCGATCCGGTCGAGGTGCTGGGCGGTCGTGCCCATCAGGCCGGGAGGGCGGCATGATGCCCAAGTCCGAACCTCATCCCGACCAGCTGGCGATCGACTGGGAGCAGGACCCCGCCATCGAGGCGATCATCGAGGCCCGCGTCGCAAAACGCGCAGAGGCAGCCGCGTTCCAGTGGCGGCTGCGCCTGGTGGCGATCGAAACCTGCATGATGGGCGGTCTTGTGATCGCCGCCGGCCTCGCGCTGGACCAGCCGCCGCTACAGACGGTTCGCACAGGGCTCATTGTGGCCGCTGCATGCTTTGCAAGCGGGATGCTGCTGATCGGCCTGTCGGGCGCCTGCGGGATGCTCCTCTCGTGCTTGTCGCAGTGGAGGGCGCGATGAACCCGGACCATGATGAGGACTTCGAAACTGTGTTCGAAGCGGGCGCTGAGATCCACGCGCTCCTCGCCTATGCGCGCAGCCTCAATAACCAGGCGCTCGGTATCGCGGCGGTGGCGCATGCGATCGTCACGGTGATCGAAGCAGAACGGCGGTTCGCGAGGGCTACCTACACCATCCTGGTGACCAGCAGCATGGTGGTCGCGTCTCTCTTCGCGTTCATGGCCGCCTCGAGCCTAGGTGCGCCGCTGCAGGGCGCCGTGGTCATCGGCATCTGTGCCGGCATGGGCGCGGGTTCGACGGGCCTCATCCTCGTTCCCTGGGATGCGCTGGCCCGACATGTTCGCGCTTTCGCAAGGCGCTGGAGGCGGCCATGAACGGCATCTTCTCCTCGACGCCGGCACCAGGGCCGATCCGCCTGATCGTCGGGAGCCAGGGGCTGCTGCTGGTCCAGTCCTTTATCGCCTGGCAGTTGCCGGACGTGCCCGGACTATTCCGCCTGCTCGTCGTAATTACCGCAATCATCGCCGCCGCCGCGCTGATCGGCGCTGTGATTGGCGAGGATCGCGAGAGCCCTCGCCCTTATTGGAGACGGCGCCATGGCCGCTAGATTCCGGCGTGGGCCTTGCTTTCGCTCTCCTGTCCTGGGTGCTCTCACATCGACGGCGATCATGGCCGGAATGCTCATGTCGACGTCGCTCGATGCGGAGACGAGCACAATAGGGCGCACCTGGCCCATCGCCGAGCCCGATGCGCTAAACGAGATCGAAGGCCGGGCGGCGCAGGTTCCCGACATGAAAACCGCCTTCGGTCCGCGTGAACGCTGGTCCGCGATGAAGCCGGCGGCGCTCGGGATCGCGCGAGCCGATCGGAGTCGCACGGTGGTTCCCTTCTATACGCTCGACCAGGATATACGCCTGCAGGACGGCAAGCTGCTTTACGCCAAAGGCTACAGCTTCAATCCGCTCGCCTACGTCTCGCTGCCCCAGAGGCTTTTCGTCGTGCATCCACGCGACCTCGGCTGGGCGCTGCGGACCGCGAGGCCGGCCGACTTTATCCTGCTGGCGGCTGGCAGCCCCGGCGATGCCGACGCAATCACCCTTGGCGAACGCCATGAGCGGGCACTGTTTCTGCTCGAGGAGCGGGTCAAGGCGCGGCTCGGCCTGACGGTCGCGCCGGTGATCGTCAGCCAGGCGGGACAGAAACTGGTGCTGACCGAGGTCGACAGGAGCAAGACAGACCGGAGGGGCGCGCGATGAAAGGATTGTCCCTTCGCCGACTGCTGGCGCTGGGGTGCGGTTCTGCCGCGCTGGCGCTCGCTGCTCCGGCTCATGCCTCCAAATGCGAGGCGGGCACGGTGTTCAACCCGATCACCAAGGTGCGCTGGAGCTGCATCTTCCCGATCACCATTGGCGGCGTGAAGGTCGGTCCCAGTGATCCGCTCGGCAAGGCGCTCGACGCGCAGTCGGCTTCCAAGCCTTTGTGCGCGTGCCGCAAGGGCGTCACCTTCTGGTTCGGGGTGAAGGTGAGCTTCTGGTCACCTAACCGGATGGTCGACGTGGTGACCGAGCCCGGTTGCATGATGGCGCTGGGCGCAGACATCATGCCGACCGGCGGCAAGCTGCAGGGAAGCCAGAGCAGCCTCGCCGACGGCACCAATACACGCAAGATGTTCGCGCAGATGCACTATTATATCGCGCCGGTCTGGAAGATGCTCGACATGTTCACCGACCTGCCCTGCATCGAGGACAACGGCTTCGATGTCGCGCTCATCACCGAGGTCCTGCCGACCTGGCAGTCGGCGACACTGGGCGCGATCATCCAGCCCGAGGCGATCCTGTTCGGCAATCCGGCGGCGGGGCTCGCCTGCATGGCCGACAGCGCCGCGGCCGCCGCGGGCAAGGTCGTCGATCCGCTTTTCTGGTGCATGGGCAGCTGGGGTGCGACCTATCCCATCGCTGGCGATATTCATTTCGGGGACAGCGTCGAGGCCTGGGCCGGCCTTGCCGCCCGCGGCGTGTTCATGATGGGCCGGCTCGGCGCACTTACCGTCAGTTCGGCGGACGGCTGTTCCTTCATTCCCCAGCCCGTCTGGACCAAGAGCCGTTACAAGTTCCAGCTGATGGAACCGGTCAAGGGCGGCCAGTGCGTCAATGTCGGCCGTCCCGGCGCCCTGTGGACCAGTGCCAAGCATGCACCGGGCAAGGACAATGCCCAATTCATGCTGTTCGAAAAGACGATCTGCTGCGCCGGGGTCTCAACGCCATGACCGGCCCGTCTTTTCCTGACCACATGGGATCGCCCGGGAACAGCCGATGGCTTGCCCGTCATTCCATTGCGCCGGGTGTACCCCATGCGGTTAGACCGGCGTCGCATCCCCCCTGCGGCGTCGGTCGGGCGGTCGGCGTGGCCGTGAATACAGACGATGGACAGGCGGTGCGCCCCTCCTCGCCGTCTGTCGTCGTGGCCACGCTGACCGTTTTTGAAGGACAGGCAGTGTTTCGCGCGGAGCTCGCCGCGCGTGCTGGTGGGATTCTTCTGTTCCGGCTGCGACGTGGATCCCGGCTGATCGTACCGAGCGAGATCCGGCCATGAGGCGCCCTGTCCTCGCCCTTGTCGCGGCGCTGTGCCTGCCCATCCCTTCCCATGCGCAGACGGCGGAAGACCGGGCTCGTGCCGCCGCGGCCGCCGCGCGCGAGAAAAGCGCGGACAGCGATGCCATTCTCGAGAATTACGTGACCCCGGGTCTTGCCGGGCAGACGATTACGACGGTCGATTCCTCGAAGACGTTCACGCCCAACCTGGCCTGCCAGAAAACCGCGACAATGCTGGAACTGCTCGCCCAGCCCAATGCGACCGGCGACATCGGCACGCTCAGCATCTCGCGCGACAGGGATCTCGACGGCAGCTTCGACGAAGCGCTGACCCTGCCCGTTCCTGCCTCGGGCATCTGCGCCAACGGGATCATCTCCTGTGCACCCGGCACCTGGGACGCCTGCCGCTTCTTCCGCTGGGATACCTCTGCCACCGGGTCGCTCAAGCTCAGCGAAGTCGAGCTGACCGATCTCGCCGGTTGTTACTGCGTCAACAACAGCTGCGGCAGCAATCTGGTCTGGGGCAACATGGCCTCCGTGCTCAAGGACCTCGGCGGCGGGGTCGTCGGCGCGCTCACCAGCGCCGATGCGCGGATCGGCATCGCGCAGGCCTCCATCGAAGGACCGGTGATCCGCTACACCGGCGCACGGACGACCGCCTGCGCGGCGCAGCCCCAGATCGGTGCGACGGCGTATAAGGCAAATCCGAACGCCATTGCCGGCGACGCCTATGCCGCCGCAGAGGCGAGCAGCGTTTTCCAGGCGCTCTCGGCCTCGTCGACCGGCACCGGCACCTCCGAAGTGAGCCGGAACTGCACGGTCACCCGGCAGATCACGCACGAGGAGATGACGCCCGACAAGATCATCGATCGCACTTCCGGTGGCTATGCGACGACGATCGCCAGTCCAGGGACAGTCACCTTTGTGATGGGTTCTCCTGCTGACGACAGCCTGTCGGGCGGCTCCTGCTCGATCTTCGATTTTCACATGACGCTCCGCGTCAAGGACGTCGGTCGCCTTCGACAGGTGCTGCTGACCCGCTTTGGCGCAGACGACTGGGCCCAGATCCGTGTCGATGGAGAACTGGTCGGCTCGGGTCCGCAGAGCTGGCCCGGTACGGGCTTGCCGCCCGGCAAGTGCGAAAAGAAGGGTGCGTTCTACGCCTATCCCGGCCTCGATCTCACTTCGCGGATGACACAGGGCGATCACAATATCTGGCTGCGGGTCGCGGTCGCCGATGGCGGCGAAGCTTATGCGTCGATTGAGGCCAATGTGGATGCAGGCTGCAAGACGACCGAGCAGCTTGTCGACACCTGCGGCGCCTACATCTTGAACAACGAATGCCGGTTGCAGGACGAAGTGGTGGACGGGGTCACCACCTTTCGCAGCGGCGTGAACACCGGACTTTCGCCCTTGCCGCAAACCCGGCTTTTCGGAACGGGCGCCTGTTCCTCCCAGATCACTCGCGACTTCTTCCTGCGCGAGCGAGGCTACCGGTGCACGGTGGATCTGGGACAGGCGACGAAACCGGATCTCTCGCGCGGCGCCTATATCATCGATCATTCGACCGAGACGGTGCTCGCTGACCGGGTGAGAACCGCCGATGGCGGCTATAGCCTCACGACGCGCAATTTTGCCCTGCCCGACCGCGGCAGCGTCAATGCCTGCGAGCCGATCTGCAAGACCCGCAAGGCAATGGTGAACGCAGCCGCCGCACTTGATGGCGTGACCGGCTCGAAGCAGACCAATCCCACGGGCTGGGACTACTTTTATCATGCGTGCCAGGACAGCAATGTCTGCCCGGCCGGTGAAGGCGAAGAACTGGTCCAGGGATGCGGCTGTCTCGACGATTTCCCCGAGGCGGCGGTGATGATGCAGACGGTGCGCCTGGGCGGTGCTGACCTCGTCTGCACGAGCAGCGTGCGTTGAGCGCGCGTATAACCCTGCTCGGCGGAGCCCTAATGCTGATGGCGGGCATAGTGTTGTGCCCGTCGAACGCCGCGGCACAGCAGCTTTGCGCGGTCGATCTCAACGGCAATGGTGATACGGCCGACGATGGCGAGACGGCGAGCTGCCATCTGACGGCGTCGGGCGGCTGGATGTGCCCGATCGGCCAGACGATGTGCGAGGCCGACGTCTCGGGCGCCCTGCACTGCCCGCTTGGCGATCAATACGGCTGCGAGGTGCCTGCCAGTGGCGGCGCAGCGGCCTGCTCGGCCAATGCCTGCATCGACACCAGCGCCAACCCGATCGTCGACGATCCGGTCATCGACGATCCGGTCATCGACGATCCGGGTGTCGAAGCCGATGGCGCCGTCGATGCCGAGGGCAATTGTCTGGGCACGATCGAGATATTTTCCGGCCGTGCCACACGTTGCCGTCCTGCCGGCCTCAAGACGACCTTCTCCAATTGCTGCAAGGACAAGGGCAAGATCGTGAAAGACGGCATGGGCGGCTCGATCTCGTCCATCTCGACCAAGATCGCGGTCGCCAAGGGCGTCTTCACCGGCATGAAAGCGGCCTACACAGCCTTCAAGGCAGGTGCGACCGCGAGCCAGGCGGCCAGCGCCGGCGCCAATGCGATCATCGTCGGCATAGACCCCACCTCGATCGCGATCAGCCTTGCGGTCAATTTCATGATCGAGGTGCTGCTCCAGGGCTGTGATCAACAGGATATGGAAGTGGGCATGCTGCGCGGCTCGGGCATGTGCCATGAGGTCGGCAGCTACTGCTCCTCGAAGATCCTTGGCATCTGCGTGCAGAAGGCCCGGGGCCATTGCTGCTTCAACACCAAGCTTGGCCGGATCATCCAGGAACAGGGGCGTCCGCAGCTGAAGGCCTTCAGCGCCATCGGTTGGGGCACCGCCAAACAGCCCTATTGCCGGGGCTTCACGCCCGAGGAATTCCAGGCGCTCGATTTCTCGCGGATGGACCTCTCCGAATATTATGCGGAAGTCGAAGCCCGCGCCCAATCCGAAATTCAGATCGACATGAAGGACAAGATCGATGCCTATATGCAGACGATCAGCAACTAGGCGCGTTCTGCTTCTGGCAGGGCTCATGCTTGCGTCCCTATCGGTGCCCGCCTTCGCTCGGGCCGCTGAGCAGCAGGCCGGGGGCGATCAGACGGAAAACGAAAATGCGCGTGCGCGCATCCAGGATGAAGGCGAAGCGGCGCTGGAGCGGATGAAACGCGCCGTCGGCAAGACCAGGGCATCAACCTCGCCTTCACCCGTTCTGCCGGCCAGGCCCGACGCCGCAGCGCAGCGCCGCGCTTTCGAGGGGCTGAAAGCCCGCAGGAACGATCCGGAAATGGCGAAACGCGCGCAGGCCGACATCGCGGCCGCGCGCGAGCGCCTGGCAGCCGAGCGCGACGCCGCCAGTCGCCGGATCGCGCAGGCGCTCGGACTGGAGCAGCCGGAAGCGGCGGCGCTGGCTGGAGTGGTTTCGCCCGGCATGAGCAAACACTGGGTGCCAGTCCTGTTCGTCTCCTCATCAATGCCGATCGAGACACTGCGCACCTATGCCGGGCAGCTCGAGCGTGCCGGAGGGGTCATGGCGTTTCGCGGGATGCCGGGCGGAATGCGGCAAGTGGCGCCGATGGCAAAGCTGTCCGCCGCCATCCTGCGGCGCGATCCGGGCTGCGAAGGCCCGGCTTGCGCCATGCGGGACGTGCAACTGATCGTCGATCCGCTGGTCTTTCGGCAACATGGCGTCGCCCGGGTTCCCACGCTCGCGATGATCCCCGGCGATCCGACGCTCCCCTATTGTGAGCGCGACGAGGCAAGTCCTCGCGCGGCGCATCTGGTTCAGGGCGATGCCGCCTTGTCGGGGCTTCTCGAGGAATATGGCCGCCTCGGCGGCAGGGAGGAGGTACGGGATGCTCTCGCTCATCTGGCACGGCGGTAAGCGCGCCTGGCATGAACTGAAAGACCTGCCGCTACGGGCGGCCGTAGCGCTGGGCGCGAGCGGCCTTGGACAACCGGCGCGGCCCGCCCAGCTCTTCAAGGCCTATGGGATCGTATTGCCGATCGGCCTTTTCGCTTGGGTAACGATGCCGCAAATCACCTTGGTCATGACGCCTTCGATCGAGGCCTGGGTCGTCCATCGCTCTACGGGGCCAGTGCACCGCGGCGATCTCGTCTCCTTCACACTCGCCGATGCGATTGCCGGCCCCAGGCCCGTTGCCGTCACCAAATATGCGCTGTGCATGCCGGGCGACCGGATCGTCATGGTCGAGAAGCCTGCAAGCTTCGGTCCGAGCCGCAATGGCTGGTACTATTGCAATGGCCGGCTGATGGGCGTCAGCAAGCCTGCGACGCGCAGCGGCAAAGCGCTCAGGCACTGGCAGCCGGTCAGCCCCAATATTCCGGAAGGCATGATCTTCGTCGGGTCGAGCCATCCCGACGGATATGACAGCCGCTATTATGGCCCGGTCGCCATCGATCGCCTCACCCGGATGGAGAAACTGCTGTGAAGCGGTGCGCAGCGATCGCTGGCGCGATCCTATTTTTGGCAGGATCGGCGGCCGCCCAATCCACGGATGTCGCGCAGCGACAAGCGCGCGGCTATTGGTGGTATCAAGCACCGCTCAGGCCCGAAGAGGAAAAGCCTGATCCTGACGCGCTGGTAAAGCCGCTGATCCCACCAATGGCCGAACTGGCGACCTGGACGCCGCCGAAAATCCGCAACCTGATCGAGCAGCAGCGCGACTATGCTGCGACCGTGCTGACGATCGACGCGGTCGCCGATTTCTGGCGTCTGCAGGATTTTGCGCGGCGCAAGGCTCGTGCTTTCGCCGGCGTCACCCAGCTTGCCATGCTCACCCATCCCGAGCTCAATGCCCGGGCGGCCAATCCTCTGGTCGGCGAGGCCCGCGATGCGCTTGGCGCCCGGAAGGATCAGGTCCGCCGCCAATATCTGCGCGCGCACGCCGGAGAGTTCGCGCTGGTCATGTTCGCTCGCACGTCCTGCGGCTACTGCAAGGTACAGTGGCCCATAGTGCAGCGCTTTCAGGACGAAATGGGCTGGCAGGTCAGCCTCATGGACCTCGACCGCAAGCCGGAACTGGGGCAGCGGTTCGGGGTAGAGGTGACTCCCACCACCATGGTCATTCGGCGGAATAGTGCCCAGCGCATGGTGATCGCCGCCGGAGTTGAGACCTACCCAAACATCGCGCAGATGGCCTATCAGGCGGTCAGGTTGCTGAGCGGCGACATCCGGCCCGAGCAGTGGCTGACCGGCGCGGGCGAGGAAGACGGGTTCTTCGATGCGCTGGCCAATGGGCCGGTCTCATCGACCGATCCGCGCGTCCTGGGCGGCGACCTCATCGATGCAAGGGAGCGCAGGCCGTGAGCCGCCACGGGCGAGTCCGGCTCACGACTGCCCTTGTGACCCTGGCCTGGCTGGCAATGCCGGCAATCGTCAATGCGCAGCCTGTGAGCCGGGGGGTCGCGATGCGAGCGGCCGTTCATCCGGTAGCGACAGCCGCCGACATGCGCCTGTGGCTTTCGCGCGTACCGGTCACCCGCGATTTTCCTCCCGACTTCCAGATCATGCTGCGCAGTCAGGCTTCGCTTTACGTGATCGAGATCAGCACCGCCCCGGCTTGCCTGCCCTGCGGTGACCTCTGGGCAAAGCTCCAGGCATTCCGCGCGCGGTATGGCTGGCAGGTTCGGACGATCGGCCCCCAGGAGGCGATGCTGCGGTCGGGACGCCTTGGTCTTCCCTGGGTCGGAAACCCGGTCGCCTGGGTCCGCCCCGTCACCGATCCGAACCGCATGGTGCCCATCGCGATCGGCACCGATCACGAAGCCAATATCGCGCGCAATGCCTGGCTTGCCGCCCGGATGCTCACCGGCGCCCGGGCCGCCGTCGGCGTTCGCGCCATGTCGAAATTCACCGGGATCGTCGGCGTGAGGGCGCCGGCCTCCTCCAGCCCGAAGGGACGCTGATCATGGCGGGGCGGCGTCACCCTTCCTCCTCACCAGGAAGCCTGCCATGGGACATTATCTTCGCCGTTCGACTCTTGCTTTTTGCCTGATCGCCGCCTCGTGCGGCCAGGCGGTTCCGGCCCATGCGCAAAGCTGGGCCGAGAGTTGGTTCGATAATGTCACCTATACTTCGCCCGGCAGTTTCGAGGACCAGACCCGCGGCTATGTGACGGCGGGCGGCATGTCGGGCCGGGTCGACGTTCATGACGATTATCTGATGAGCCTCACCCTGCCCAAGGTGAAGGCGGGCTGCGGCGGCATCGACATGTTTCTGGGCGGCATGTCGTTTCTCGATCCCGACTATCTCGTCCAGAAGCTGGAGACGATCCTCCAGGCCGCACCGGCGGTCGCCTTCCAGTATCTTCTCGAAACGCTGGACGAGAAAATGGGAAATATTCTCTCGAAGATGGAGGCGGCGACCAATTACCTGAACTCGATCCAGGTGAATGACTGCCGCCTCGCCAACCGCATGGTCCAGATCGCCAAGGGCGACGACAACATGTCCGGCATCGTCGAGGAGATGACCGGCTACAAGTCGATCCGCGAAGGCTATGCCAACAGCTGGCAACAGAGCCGCGAGAAGATCCAGGCCAACAAGGGCAATCCGACCGAGGATCTGAAAGACGCGCTCGCCAATTGCCCGGCCGAGGTCACGGACATCTTCAAGACCGGCTCGCTACTCGCGCATGCCGCCTCACGGGTTGGCGCTTCGGATTGGGCGGGCGTCATGCGAGCCCGGGTCGGTGACGTCTACATGCGCTGGGATGCGAACGACAAGGTGCCGATCTTCTCGGCCATCCCCGCCTGCCCGCACCAGGATACCGAAAGCGCCGACGATTTCCTGACAGGCCGCGTTCCGACCCGTGCGCTCAACATTCCCGCTACCGCCGCGGATTGCTCGGTGAACGGCGCTGGACGCGGCGCACTGGTTCTGGCGCGGGAAAGGATGGAGACGGTCGCGGCCAAGATCCGTACCCGGTCAGCGCTCACCACCGAAGAAAAGCAGTTCGTCGCCAATGTACGGACCCTGCCGGTCTATCGCCTGCTCGAATGGGGCGTGCGGCAAGGGCTGACCGACAGCGTCATCGCCGATACCGACGAACTGGTCGCGCTCACCCTCGCCTATCAGATGCTCAATGATCTGACCCGGTCGATCGACTTCGCGCTGCAGAATGCGGAGCGCGGTGCGACCACCGCAGGCGCCGCCGATGCCGAGAACAGCAACATTTGCCAGACCCGCATTCTGACCAAGGGCATCGAGCAATTGCGCGAGCTGCGCGACGAGGTCCTGCGTCAGCGTGCGCAGATGCGCCAGTCCTACATGGCGGCGATGAGCCAGGCGAACCTGTCGGCGAGCTATGCCGGCGTCGTACGCCAGCGCGATCGTGATGCCCGCGACGCTGCGGGCGCCAATGCCAATCGCAACCGGTGAGGATCGTCATGCGCCGCTTCATCCGCCTTCTTCTCACGCTCCTCGGCTTTCTGGGCGCCACGCCCGCGCTGGCGATCGATGCCAGCTATCACACCTGGGACGGTTTTTCCGAAACGGTCGATGCCTTCCACCTCGTCGCCATGATCTTCAGCGACCCGCGCTATGAGACGCTGGTCGTCATCATCGCGGTGGCCGGTATTGCTCTGGGCGCGGTGCTGGCGAGCATCAAGGGTTCCGGCATGGGTCTTGTCGCCTTCGGCTTTCAGATGCTGATCGGCATCGGCCTGTTCGCCGGAATGATCGCCACTACCGGGACGATCCACATCTACGACCGCGTGCGCAACGCCTATCAGCCGGTCGGCGACGTGCCCAATCTCATCGTGCTGGTCGCGGGCGTCACCAACCTCATGGAACGGGCGCTTGCCGAGACCATCGACGACAATACCACTGATCCCAATGCGAAGCTCGAGTTCGGCGCCGGCGGTCATGCGTTCGATCTGTTTCTGAACGCGGTGTCCCCACGCAGTCCGATCGTCGACACGTTCCTTGATGCGACGGTGAAAGACTATGTGCGGCAATGCTATCCGGTGGCGCGTGTTTCGCCGGCCTATGGCGTCGATGACGATCAGCTCTTCCGGACCTCGACCGATCTTCCCGCCTCGTTCGCGGCGATGGCCGGCCCGGCGACATTTTCGACGGTCTATACGGCAAGTGACAAGGCCGGGACGACGATGAGCTGCGATGCGGCCTGGGGCTATATTGCGGATCGGCTGGCTGACAGCACGTTGTTCGACGCCTATAGCGACCAGGTCTGTGCCCGTACCGGCTTCGACGTGACCCAGGCGACCCAGCGTGATCGCTGCCGCCAGCAAATCGACGGATTGGGCGACATGATGCTCGGACAATCGATGAGCCGGCAGAAGTTCCTGACCAACGTGCTGCTGGGCCAGACCGTTGGCGACGTCCTGTTCGAGGATTCCCCGGCAGCGACCGCGCGGGTGATGGCTAACCGGGCGATCGAGTCAAACGGGCTCGCCACGCTCTCGACCGCCAATGAGTGGATGCCGACGATCCGCGCCTCGGTGTTCGCGATCATGCTCATGATGATGCCGATCGCGCTGCTCTTCATCCTGACGCCGATCAACCTCAGGGTTGCCAGCTTTGCGCTGGGCCTCTTCGTGTTCGTGGCGCTCTGGGGCGTCATCGATGCCGGCATCTACCAGCTTACCCTTGGCCGGGCGATGGATGTGCTCGCCGAATTGCGCGCGACCAACGTCGCGGCCGACAGCTGGATCCTCGCGCCCTCGGCGGCGATGAAGGCGCTTGCCATCTTCGGGTCGTTCCGGACTGCCGCGGCAGGCCTTGCCGGCGCGTTCGTTTTCACGGTGTTCCGCTTCTCCGGCAACATGTTCACCGCTTTCACGTCCGGTATGCTCGGTGTGCAGGGCCAGGGCAGCATGGCGGCCGCGACGGTGGGCACCAGCGAGGGCTATGCATCCGCGCTGGAGGCGCAGGCCTCGGCCGGCGGCACCCAGGCGCGACGTTCGGCTTCGTCAGGGTTTGGCGATTTCGGCGAGCGCAGCAGCTTTGGCCTGGACCGGGCGTTTGGGGCGGCCGGAACCGTCATGGGCGAGCACGGCGGCGGCGCGGCGGGAACTGCGGCGTTCGGCTTGGGGCGGACCGATGCCGCGCGGGAACTGGGCGGGCTATCCCCTGTCCTTGTCGGACGGGATCTGAGCGATCCCGCCACCGCGCGCGCGATACGCAGCAACGCGGCAACGACAGCGATCCATGGTTTCGCGCAAGGCGATTCACTGCGTAAACTCGGCACGAGCTATTTCGGGGAAGGGCAACCCGGTGAGCGGGCCTTTGCCGCCTTCGCGCAGAACATGGTGCAGTGGAAGGCGTTCGGCGACCAGCGCGCCTATGACATGATGCAATCGGGCGCGCAGCGGCATTTCGAGCGCAATGGCTATGATGCCAGGGACGCCGCGCTCAAAGCGTCTACCGTGATCGGGCAGGCAAGCGCTGATCCGACCTTCGCCAAGCTGACGGCCAATGCCTTCGATCAGGAGCAGATGCTGCGCAACGACCTGACTGCGGCGCAGACGCAGGTGGGCGCGATGGAAGGTCGGCGCGACTATGCCGGCGACAGGGTTGCCGCTGTCGAGCGTGGCAATGTCGCGACCGAGGAGGCGCATCGGACCGGCGGGAATCAGGGGCAGCGGCAGGCGGCCGCGATGCTCGGGCTTTCCGCTACCGAGACCAGCCGGCGTATCGGGTTCATCAATGCGCTGTCGGGCGAGGCGCGATCGACAGCGATCAGCCAGCTGTCGCGCTCGACCGGGCGCAATGAGGCACAGGTGCTGCGCGCACTGGAAAGCTACAATGCCGCGGTTCAGGTCGGCACGGCCGATGGCGCGAGTGCCGAGGCGGCACGGGAGGGTACGAGCGTCTATGGGCGCACGAGGGGGTCTGCCGGCTATGATTTCGCAGAACGTTCGGGCAAGCTCGACGCCCAGCGGGAGATCGGTCCGGACGGCGTGCGCAGCCATGCGCAAATCGGCGAACAGCGCCGACAGGCGGACAATGCCGGCTTTGCCGAAGGCGCGGCGGCGGCGGGCGTATCGGTTCGTGAGGCCGCGCGGCTCGATTCCTTTATCCGCGCGCTCGCCGGAACGACCGGGAACCAGGTCGATATGGCCGAAGGCGGCGCGGAAGGCATCGCCGATCGCGCCCGCAACGAGCGGCTGACAGGGATCGTCGACAAGGAGCGTCTCACCCGTACGCAGGCGCTTCTGCGCGAGCATGGCGTCGAAATGTCCAAGCGACAGATCGCGATGAGCCAGAACGGCGATGTCAGCCTCAACCTGACACCGGAGCTTGCGGCGCAGATGTGGCGCGGCGGCCTCATCAACGAGGGCCAGCTCGGCGCGATCGCCAATGGGGGGCACGCGCGGCTCAGCTTCGCGCACAATGATTTGCTCGTTTCCAGCAGCACGGGGTTCAGCCAGTCGGCTCGCAACGACACCAGCACGCGGTTCGAAGCCGGCAAGCAGGCGGGCCCCGATACGATCGAGCATTTCCTGGGCAACGGCGCCGAGGGCCAGGCCGCCATGGCCAGCTGGCTGCGCGGCGGCTTCGAAATGGACCGGCGCGGCAACTGGCGGCTCAAGCCGCAGGTCGCCGATACGCTCGAGCGCGATGTGACGGCGATCATGGTTCAGACCGGATGGCAGCGGTCGCTTTCGCGGTCGGCGGAGCATCAAACGCAGGATAGTCAGAGCATTGCCGGTGATCTCACAGCTTCGGTATCGCGCGGTGTTGGATCGGGGGGCAAGGAAAATAAAGCAAAAGAAAGCGCAAAGGACAGCGCTGTTGGGTCGATAACCGGAAAGGTAAGCGTGGACTTTTCTGATCGAGGGATAGCGGGCGTTGCAGCCCAATCCTCAATAGATATCGTAAATCACGATGTTCGCGAGGCGATTGCTTCAGCAGAAAGAGCAGCCGCTCGTTCCGGTCGTCCGGAGGAGGCCTTTGCGCATGAACTCAGCGAACGCGTGCTAGGTAACGAAGGGCTGCGGAACCGTTACCTGAGACAAGCTGACGCGGGGCGTGGCACATTCGATGTTACAGGGCCCGTCATCTCGATGGAGCAGTCCTCGATTTTGAGTTCCGGGCGGCTGTTGTTTGATCGCGACAATGGCATGTCTGATGGCGATCCCAGCTTCAAAGAGCGGCGGGACCGATGATGTCAGTCCTTTATCGCCCCGATGTGCCTGAGATGCCGGATCCCGGAACGGGCGTCAGCTGGATCGGTATAAGGATCGCCAATTGGCCTTTGCGAGGGTGGTCCCGGTGTGATCACCCATTCCCCGCATGCAACTTTGGCCTTCAGAAAGCCATACCCCAGGACCGCGATCACCGTGATCGGATTGAAGACGAAGATCAGCAGCACCATCGTGTTGGCCAGGTAGATATTGAGCTGGTCGTAGGGGATAGCGATCATCAGCTCGAGACCGATCCAGTAGAGCAGCGTCAGCGCCCAGATGAGCTTTGCATACCATGGACGCCAAAACCAGTCGGCAGCGTGCGGAGACGGCGTTGGCGAGGAGGTTTCCTCTGGCGTCGGGTCGAGCTGATGAACATCCTGCATTTGGAGAGCCTTTCCATAGGGCAAAATAGCACAAATCCGTTGAGCATTAAACCGGCCGCCAATCAGTATGGTGGCCCGACTTCACGAGAGAAATCCGTCCAGATCCCTCCCCTTCATTCTTTGCTCTCTCACTCCGCTACGATTTGTGCTTCGGGCTGGAGATGTAGGCGGGTTCAAGTCCGGACGGGCAGCCGCGGTGAAGAAGAAGCGGAAATCCTCGTATATGCGTCCCCAGATCTCGCCGGGAGTGGACGCAGCTATTCTGCGTCCATGTCCGAATGAGGTCCGTCTTCCAATTTCCCATCAGACAAGCGGAGTATCCGATCCGCTGCGGAGATCGTCTGCCTGCTGTGCGCGACGACTATTCGCGTCACGCCCAATGCCGCTATCGCCGCATTGACCTGGCGCTCCTTGTCCTCGTCCAGATGCGAGGTCCCTTCATCGATCACGAGAAGGCGAGGCTGTCTGTAGAGGGCGCGCGCCAGTATGAGTCGTTGCTTCTGCCCGCCTGAGATCGCGGCGCCCATGTCGCCGACCAATGTTTCATAGCCCATGGGCATTGCTGCAATGTCGTCGTGCAACGCCGCAGCCCTGGCGGAAGCGATAACTCGGTCCATGTCCGAAAGTTTATCGAAAAGCGCTATATTCTCGGCGATCGATCCGGCAAATAATCCGTCATTCTGCAGGACGGCGCCAACTTGCGCCCGATAGTGTTTCAACCCGAACGCCTCGAGCCGGATATCATCGACGAATACGGCGCCCTCCGACGGTTCGATGAGGCCGAGAATGATCTTGATGAGCGTACTCTTTCCCTCGCCGGACGGCCCGGTGATCGCCACATGCTCTCCAGGCTCGATCACGAGGTTGACTCCCGACAGCACATAGGGATCGGTAGGCGCATATCGGAAACCCACGCCGCGCAGTTCAACCCGGCCCGATAATGTCCTGGCCGATATAGCCTCACGATCGAATGCCTTATCCTCGTCAGTAAGCATGATGTCGGCAAGACGGTCCACATGCAGCCTCAACATCCTGAAGGCGATGATCTGGTCCAGCAGGGAGGATGTGCGGCGTAGGAACTGGGTCTTGTAGGCCATATAGGCAAAGACCATGCCCAGACTGAAATCGGCAGACAGCACAAGCCCGATAGCAAGATAGATGGATATGACCGATTCGAGGGCGTTCAGCGATGTTCCGACGGAATCTTGCCACACATTCACCCGGGCGACAGACAGATTAGCCGCGACGGAATCGGCAAGCCGGCGGTGCCAATATTGCAGCCGATCATCCTCTCCGCCCAGAACGCGCAAGGTCGTTATCCCCCTGAGCGTCTCCATCATTACCGATTGTTCTCGGCCGGTCATCGCTATGGCTGTCTCTTGGGCACGCTGCTTTGGGGCAAGAAACGCCATCTTCCCGATCAAAATCATCACCAGAAAGCCGATGGCCACCATCGACAATTGCAAGCTGTACGTCAGCATCACCACCAGGCTGAGCGCGCCAAGGCACCCATCGATGAATGCACCGATACTGTTTTCCGTGAGGAATTGTCTGATCGGGGCGGTCGATTGGAGGCGCGACATCACATCACCAATGTGCCGCCGCTCATACCAATCGATGGGCAATCGCAGGAGCTTACGCGCCACATTGACGTAGAGCGTGTGGCCGACCGCAGCATTGGAGAAGGCGATCACCAGAGATCGTAGCAGCGAGGTCAGCGCATTGGTGGCAGTCAACAGGGCGAAGCCGATCGCCAGTACGGTCATCAAATTCAGGCCGCGCGACGGCAGCACGACATCGACCGCAAATCGCAGGTAAAAAGGGGAGATCAAGGTATAGAGTTCGAGGAATATGCTGAGGGTCAGTATCTGGACCAGCGAGCGCCGAATTCCCGAAGCGCCCTGAAGCAATTTGATGGGGTCGAGGCGGGGTCGCGGCTGCGCCTGATCGAATTGCCTGACCTGCAGTAATTCCAGCGCTATGCCAGTAAAATGCCGGGATACCGCCTCCAGGGGGAGCCAGTCGGATATTCCCTCGGGATCATGAATGAGGGCCTTGTCGGCCCGGATGCGCTCGACGACGACAAAGTGGTTCATGTTCCAATGCAGGATGGCCGGCAGGTGGATGTGCGCAAGACCTTCCAGCGGGATGCTGATAGGTCTTGCGGAGAAGCCGATCGCCCCGGCCATGTGCATCAGAAATTCCAGCGTGCTTCCACGACTGGAGGCGCGAAACCGTCGGCGTAGTTCGGGAAGGCTGATGGGGTTACCGTGAAAATTGGCGATCATCGCCAGCGCCGCGAGGCCACATTCGCCCGATTCCGTCTGGCGCACCATCTCGATGCGCCGGGAACGGCGGCCCGCGGCGAGGGGAATGAACATCACGGATTGCGCGACAATAGGTCTGGCGCCGGAGCGGCACGGTCTGCTGGCTTGGCCAAGCGCCGCCCGGCAACGGCTTCAAACGGGACATCGAACTGCATCAGAATGATCGCGTAGAGGCCGACCAGCTCGGCAGACAGGACGGCACCCAGCAGGGCAATCCAAGCCCAGGGCATCACGGGAATCTTGATCGCATTATCCCGTGCCCGGCGCGCGCGGAATATTTCGGATCGAAACAGGGTCGATGTGCCGCTGCCCTGTGCGTCAGCCTCGTGAAGAGGCGGGGGGTGCGCGGAAGCGAGTGGGCACATGTTCAGCGCGCGTCGGACACGTAATGCGATCCCACAAGATCATCCATCCTGGATATCCGGGAGGTTCGGTCGTGGTCGCGGTAGAGGGAATCCGCCTGCTTGCGGGCCAGCGCGTCGGCCGAGGACAGCAAATCCTTCAGCGTGAAAGTCACGTCCTCGTCTCTCCAGTCCTGCAGGGTCCCGTGAATGAGAAAATGGCAGAAGGCGTGGGCTATCTTGTCCCCGGGCGCGCAGTCCTCGACGAACAGGAATTGGCCGGCTTCGTTCACTTCCAAAAAGACATGATCGCCGGCGGGCGTGACAATGAAGTCGAATGCGCCATAGGAAATGCCCAGCGCCCGCATCAAATCCAGACATTGCGCGAAGACTTCCGGCGGCAATCGGTAATTGTCATTATTGTCTTTGAGAAGGCGCTTTCCGCGCCAGTCGACAATCGACAAAGGGTCGCTCTGGGAATCGATCTTTATGCCGAATTGCCGACCGCCGAAGATGATCACCCGGGCTTCAAACGCCTTTTCGACATAGGGCTGGTAAATGGCCGGGTGCAGGGAAAGAGCTTCGGCCGGCAACGAGGCGACCGGCGGCATGATCGAGGTATAGGCAAATGCCAGGCTATCCTCGCCTTGCCACATCTGCGGGATGAGAGGTTTACAGATAATGCGCCCGCCGTGCTCGTCTTGGAAGCGTCGGATTGCCTCAATGTCGTTGGACTGCAATGTTGCGGGTACCGACAGGCCGACTTTGCGCGCCTGCCAGAGTTGCAGCACCTTGCTTTCCGCCGCCAACTTTCCCCAATATCCGTTGACCATAACACCGGGCCGCTCGGCGGCAAGACGATCCAGAAAGGCAAAAAGCGACGCGCGATAGGCGATCATTATATTGGAGACATAGGCTTTGTCGCTTTCCTGAACGTCCAGCAACTTGACCGACGAGCCACCGATGCGTCGCAGCCAGACCCGATCATAAGGGATATCTTCGTCGAGGAGCGCGGTGCCTTCGACGTCGAATGTCACCTTATCGCCCAATGAAATCGTATGGGTTTCGTGAACAGGCATCATGCCGAAGCGGAAGATGCTCGGTGTCACGCCCATCATCTCGAGGCCCGTCGCGATGAGATGGGCATGCTCATCGTTGAGCTTGGTCACAATGAGAATGCGTTTGTCCATCGCTTGCACCTCGCTTGTCAATCCGGTGATGTCATTGTCTGCGATAATGCACTTATGCTGCCCGACAGCGCGTCCGCGTCATCGACATGCTCCAGAAGCGAAATCGCAAATTCGATTATGGGGTGCACGCGATCCAGATAGGCGTCCCAGTCGCCAGTTTGGGACAATCTGCGCAGAAGCCCCAGCTTGAGATAGGACGCACTGTAGAAGCTTGGTCCAAGCGGTAGAAAAGGGGCGTCGATCTGGTCCCGGCGGCGCAGCGAAGCGTGAAACAGCGATCGCGCGACACGGCCATTGCCATCATCGAGCGGGTGATACAGGACGAACGTGGCGTGGGTCAGCACTGCCTCCTGCACAGGGGTAAGGCCCTTACAGTTTTGAATTGCCGCGATCGCCTCAGGCCAGAAGGGAATGTCGTCCAATCGCGCATATCGCATTGGCGCAAGACCACAAATGGCCGACTTGTCGACGCGTGCGCTTCGCATCTTCCTGTTCGTGCCGGTCAGCAACGCGGCTACCTGCTCGATCCAATGCTGGTCGATCTGCCAAGCCGAAAACCGCTGCCAGCTGGTATATACAATCGGTTCGATGCCGGGCCTGATCAGAAACCGATCGAGCTGCGGCGCTTCGAACGCGGCCGGAGCGGAAAAATCGAGCGAGCCCGGAACGCGCAATCCGGCGCGCAACAGCAATGCGCATTTCGCTTCGTTGCCGAAGCAGCGCCAGGGGGAATGCCTGTATTGTTCGTTGAGCCGGACGATCCGGTTTTCGAGGGACCGCCAATCGAGCGAATGTCTATTTCGGTATCGGAAGCCGGGTGCAACAGGCGACCAGATTTTTCTATCTTCCGTGCCCCCTGTTGCTGGGCTTGGCATCGTCAGAGGCAATATAGTCTTCGACTTCAGTCGCAGCTGACATCCCAGCTTCCATCGTCGTCACATCGATCCGACGTATCCCAGGGCGAACCGCCGGCGGTATCGCAATAAGTAGGCTCGGTGGTGACCTCGGTGTTGCCTTCACCGCAGGTTTGGCCACCGGACACCATTTTGATTTCGGAGATCGTTAATTCTCGGGCAAGCAGCGAATGAATCGATCGAACAGAACCGGACATAAACAGCTCCTGTCTTGCGAGTAGCCACACATGGCACAGGAAGGATATTTATTTTCGCAGGGGCGAGTCAAATGGATTCGCGGTGAAGCTAATATAGAATGATGATTACCTTTTAGGTAACCTTCGTTACGACTGACAACACTGCATTATTATCCAACTTTCAACATGCACGAACTGATCCGGCATCCCTTTATCTCCATTTCCAGGGATGTCGCGTTGATGCGCTGGAAAAGGTAGTGAGCGTCGTGCATACTCCAACTCTATCAATCTGGAGCGCGCGTAGCGCTGGATCGCGAGGCCTATTGCATGTCGATCGGACGTTGGTCTTGCCTGAGCATCGTCGCATTGCTCACGCAGTCGTTGTTGATTGCAGCGCCGGCGCGCGGCACTCAGACAGATGATGTCGCCCGCGCCCCCGCGGGCGGGAAAGCCGATCCCGACATCGTCGTCACGGCGCAAAAGCATGCGCAAAAGCGTAGCGGGTGGAAGCGGGCCGAAACCGATCATGTCGTCATCTTCAGCGACGGAAGCGAACCCGAACTGGTCCGGGTCGCCGGCAATGTGGAGCGGCTGCATGCGCTGATGACGCGGCTTTACGGCGCCGCCGGACAGCAGGATGGTGCGCCGAAGCTCGAAATCACCCTGTTCGGTTCGCGCGGCGATCTAGAAGAATTAGGGCTGCGAAACATCCGCGCGGAAGAAGGTCCTTTCGCGAGGAGCTTTTCGAACCAACGCTATTACGATCCTCGTGCGGACGGCGCGGTGTTGGCCATTGCCCGCAGCGACCAGCTTGTCGACCTCAATACCAGCCTTGCCCACGATCGTTTCTGCGAGGATTTGGCCGCCCAAGGCACGGACTGCATCGGGAAGAGGGAGCCCTATCTTCCTCCGGTGGTGAGGTCCTGGGAATCGATCGTCTACTCCGCTTTCGCGCAGCACTTCATCCTCTCGAATGTTCCGGCCCCCTATCCCCGCTGGTATCTCGATGGGATAGGCGCGCTGTTCTCGACGATCGAAGTCAGAAAAGACGGGTCGCTCGATTATGCCAAGCCGCCCGAACTCTCTCGCCAGGTCTTCCGCTCCTACGGCGATGTGAACGCGCGGGACGTACTGACAGGCGGCTATTTTGACTGGCGATCGCGCCGGATGACCTGGACCCCTTACCACGCCTGGTTGATCACGCATTTCTTCGTATTTTCCAACCCCAAGCCGGCGCTTCAGGCACAGTTCGCCCAATATATGGCCGCGATCCGACAGGGAGCACCTCTGGCTGAAGCCGCTCGGGTTTTCAAAGACCCCGGGAGACTCAACCGAGAGATTATGGGTTACGCTTCGAGAGCGAAGGCCTATGCGACCTCCGCGCCATCCGTTGTCCAGGGAACGCCTTTAGTAGCCGTGCTTTCGCCGGTCCAGGTTACCACCCTCAAGGCGAAGCTCCGGCTCGGCAATCTGCCACCGCCCGACGCCTCCGGCAGCCTGCCGGAGGCCGACCATTCTCGATCTGCCTCTCTCGCTTGGATATCTACTGTGCGGGCAGAAGCGACCCAGGCACCCTTTGATGTCGGCGCGATGCTGGTGGCTACGGAAGCGGAGTGTCGCGCTGCGCTTTCCGAAGAATGCCGGCGGGATGCCAACCGCGTTCTCGCCCAGGAACCCGGAAACGTCCGTGCGCTGGCGTGGAAAGGCATTGCTCAGACAGACGAGGCCTTAACTGGTCCTGCCGACGACCGCGACAGCGCTCTGGCCGCAGCACGCGAGACGATAGCACTGGCGCTTCAATCCGATCCGCGCAATCCTGTCGCGGCGATCGCCAACTTTCAAAGCTACGCAAGAGCTGGCGCAAAGGTGCCCGATGCCGCGGTAGCAATCCTGGCCAAACTCGCCGCTGCGGTTCCGGGAGCGCCGACGCCGCGGATGCTTCTGGGCAGCGAGTTGATTCGGCAGGGAAAGCCCGATCTTGCTCGCAAGCTTCTGGGGCCGGTGCTCTATGGTCCCTATGACTCTCCCGAAAAGAAAGCAGCGCAGGTTCTGCTTTCGGCCTCTACTGTCGGAACATCTGCTCGTGCCGGCGAATTAGGCGGGTGAACAGTGCACCCCGGCCCACCTATGCGCTGCCCGCGTCGACAATATGTTTCAGCGGCAACGCCTGGCAGCGCTTTACTGATGCTCGCCGGTCGCCCCCTCATGTGTGCGGAACCTAGCGGGCACGCCGCGTTAGCAATCTGGGAGCAACTTCGCCCTGCTGGTCAGACGCGGTCTTCGCCCGCTTATCGGCTTCGTTGATGGCGGTACGGCGCTCCGTCTCTTGGGCGGACCGAGCCATTTCTTCCCATCGCTCGGCAGAGCGCTTGTGCTGTTGGCGGCGTTGCGGCAATATTTCTTTTTCAGCTGCGACGCGTTCAGCCGCAGCGCGCTCATTGTAAAAGGTAGCTGCACTCAAGTCCCATTCTCGCGATCCGCGAGGCGTCTGCCGCCCCGGTCTTTATCGGCTAGCTGGGACGACATGGCAAGGAATGCGCTGCTCTGCTGCCCGGCCTGGGTATCGTCACAATCGCCGGTGGTTTTGCAGATACGACGTCTCGCCGGAATGATGCAGAGTTGATATTATCCAGGACGAAATGAATTTGGAGATGTTGCGCAGGATGTCGCAGACCGAACCGGGTTTGATGGAGCCAACTCAAGATGTCTCCATTCTCGCACTCGAAGCCTGGCATGTCATTTCTTCCCGTACACGGAACTGCCTGGGGAAGCTGGACAGGCCGACCGACCCCGCATCAACCGTAGGCGGGGTTCCGATCGAAAAGATGCATCTGAGCGATCTTTCCCGTTGCGAACGGGCCAGCATCTTCCGCCTGCACAATCTTGGCCGGATCTCTTACTGCGAAATCGCGGCGGCCATGGATCGCTATGGTTGGCATTTTCACAATCGGTGGACTTGCGAACGTGAACCGCCCGCACTCGATCTTTTGGGATCTTCGCTATCGCGTGATCTGCGGATGATGACTCAGGCTGCTGCCAGGCGATCGGAAAGATTCGCACTCGGCGAGACAATGCTCAGACTTCACGATGAGGAAGGGCTGAGCGGGCCGGAGATCGGCAAGCAGTTTGGGGTCACTGGCGCGGCGGTTTCCATGACTATCCAGAAAACCCGTCGCATCCTTGATTTGCGCATGCGCCTCCCCCTGCCGCCAGTTCCCGCGGCGCCCTGACGTATGGCGCACTGGCCGAATCGATGCAGTGGATCATTTCCGCGAAATGCGGCCTATCAAGCCGCGCTGCAACGGAATTGGATACCTATTCTTCCGCGATACGGTCTCCGGTCTGCGAACCAATATTGGTCAGATTCAGCCAGGCGTGGCCGCTTCGACATAGCGGATGGCATCCTGCACCGTACTGATCTTCTCGACATCCGCGTCGGGTATCGTGATGCCGAACTCATCTTCGAGAGCCATCACCAGTTCCACGACATCGAGACTATCGCCTCCTAAGTCGTCGAGAAAACTGGCTTCGGGTGTCACCTGATCGGGATAGACCCCCATATGCTCGATCACGATCTGGATAACACGTTCAGCGATTTCGCTCATATGGCCTCCGGATTATAACACCAATGTAGACGCGGCTCCCACGGTTCGCCCCTCGGCGTTCGGCGCCAATGATAATGGATCAGCGCTTGCGTACAAATTCAGCGCGCAGCACCAGACCTTTGATGCCGTCATACCGACAATCAATCTCCTGCGCATCGCCGGTCAGGCGGATCGATTTAATGACGGTTCCGCGCTTGAGGGTCTGATTAGCCCCCTTCACGGTCAAATCCTTGATGAGCGTAACGCTGTCTCCATCGGTCAGCAAATTGCCGACGGAATCGCGCACCTCGACCTCTCCGGCCGGCGCGTTCCGGTGCGCCAGATCGGCGGCGCTCATCCACTCACCGCTAGCCTCGTCATAGATATAATCGTCACTGTCTTGCATCATTCGCTCTTATCCTTGTCCATCCTGGTCGCGGAAGAGGCGACTTCCCGCAGGCGCACGCCGCGCCCCCTGCCCTGACTGGGCGCATCGTCACCGATGAGTTCGACACCGCCCCGCTCCAAAGCGGAAATAACCCTGACGAGAGTTTCCACGACACCTCGGACCTGTCCATCGGACGCTTCCATACGCTGGATCGTCGGCAGTGATACGCCTGCCAGCGCGGCCAATTCCTTCTGGTCGATCCCAAGCAGGGCGCGCGCCGCCCGCATCTGTTGTGAGGTAATCATATGCCTTTATGATGTTTCAGATATCATAGTTCAATCTTACAGATAGACCATATAAGTGTTAAGGGCTCTGTTGCAAAGATTGGCGGCAGTCAGAGGTAGGCTGTCGCTCTGCGCCGATCAGGCGGCTGCTGCGAAATGGT
>JARFNK010000018.1 GCA_029167225.1 Sphingobium arseniciresistens | reverse complement strand
GGCCACGTCCTGGTCACCGGTGCTGACGCGGGCATAGCCTAATATCCCTCCCATCCTGTGCGTCTCCCAAACGGTCGTTCTGTGGACACTATGAAGGGCGACCGCTTCACCCCATCCATATCCGTCCACATACTATGTCCCTTTACTCATGGCTGTCCATAGGCCCAGATGACCTTTTGTGGACGGGAATCGGCATGACGAAGCGCAAGCATCAACTCCTGACCGAGAGCGAACGCGATCAGATCTTCGCCATCCCGACCGATCGCGACCATCTGGCCCGGCTCTATACCTTCGAGCCTGCGGACATCGAGATCATCGGCGCACGACGGGAGCAACGGAACCAGTTGGGCGTCGCGCTGCAACTCGCGCTCTTGCGCTACCCGGGCATCACACTTGCGCAGTTTATACAGGAAAGGGGAGCGATTCCCCATGATCTCGCCGCCTTCGTCGCAGAGCAACTTGGACTGCACATAACCGACTTGGCCAACTATGCGGCGCGGGATCAGACAATGACGGATCATGCCCGTGAGCTGGCGATGCGAACGGGTCTTCGTGGACCAACCCGCGCCGATATTCCCTTCATGATCGAAGCGGCCGCCAAAACGGCATGGGCGACCGACAAGGGGATGATGATCGCGAACGGCGTCGTCACCGCCCTTCGCGAAGCCAGGATTCTGCTGCCGTCCATCTCCACCATCGAACGCGCCAGCAGCGCGGGACGCGCACGTGCCCGCAAGCAAGCGGCCTACGCTCTGATCGCCGATCTCAGCGCCGAACAGGTCCACGCTCTCGACCATCTTTTTGACGACGCCGGTGGCATGAGCCAGATCGCTTCGCTCAAGACCATCCCCGTCGCGGTCAGGCCCGATCACATCCGCCAGATTCTCGACCGCCTGCGGCAAGTGCGGAAGATCGGTATTTCTCCGGACGTGGCGGGCCGCATCCACGCGGACCGCTTTCGGCAATATGTCAGGGAAGGTCGTGCTTCGCCTGCCTATATGATCGAGCGATATATCCCGTCGCGCCGACGCGCCACGCTTGTCGCCTTCCTGCTCGACCTCGAGGAACGGCTGACCGACAGCGCTCTGGAGATGGCGGATAAGCTGATCGGCAGCATCTTCACCCGCGCGAAGAACGCCCAAGCCCGCAGCTATGCCACCACGTCGAAGAATGTGGCGCGACTGATGCTGATCTTTCGCAGGACGATCGACGCACTGACCGATGCGGTCGATACCGGCGAAGATCCGATAGAGGTCCTGGACGCTTCGGTCGGGTGGAACACCCTTCTCAAGGCCAGACCGGAAGTGGCGACGATCGCGGAAACCGCCAGCTTCGACCCGCTGACGGTCGCGGCCGATCGCTATGCGACGTTGCGCAAGTTCGCCCCTGATCTTCTTGATGCGCTTCAGTTAAGGGCTGGAAAGGGTAGTGCGAAAACGATCGCCGCTATCGAGATGCTGCGCGACCTCAACAGGTCGGGCAAGCGCGATGTGCCTACCGACGCTCCGATGCCCTTCCGCAAGGAATGGCAGAAAATCGTCGTGGGCGATGACGGGAAGATCAACCGGCGGCTCTGGGAAATCGCAACGATCGCGCATCTGCGCAACAAGCTGCGCTCCGGTGATGTCTGGGTCGAGCGATCGGCGGGATACCGCCGGTTCGATAGCTACCTGCTCAGCGAACCGAAGGCGAAGCCGATCGTATTGGCTCTCGGCCTGCCATCGACAGCCGGCGAATGGCTCGAACAGCGGGGCCGCGAACTGGACTGGCGGCTGAAGAAATTTGCCCAGCGGTTGAAGCGCGACGCTCTGGAAGGTGTGCGATACCGCAACGACCGCCTCCAGATATCCCCTGTTCGCGCGATCGCGACGCCAGACGCCGAAGCGCTGGCCGACCGGCTCGATGCCATGATGCCACGCATCCGCATCACCGAGCTGCTGCATGAGGTGGCGCAGGAAACCGGCTTCCTCGCAGCGTTCACCAACCTGCGCACCGGCGAGGCGTGCCCAAATGGAAACGCGCTGCTCGCCACCATCCTCGCCGACGCCACCAATCTCGGCCTGTCGCGCATGGCGGCGGCGAGCCAGGGCGTCACGCGCGATCAGCTCCTATGGACCCATGACGCCTATATCCGCGACGACAGCTACCGCGCGGCGCTGGCCGTCCTCATCAACGCGCACCACCGCCTGCCATTCTCGCGGATATGGGGCGACGGCACCACATCCAGTTCCGATGGCCAGTTCTTCAGGGGCGCGAAGCGCGGCGCATCGGGCGGCGATATCAACGCCCGCTATGGCGTCGATTATGGATTCAGCTTCTACACCCATGTTTCCGATCAGCGCGCACCCTATCACATCAACGTGATCTCAGCGGCGACGCATGAGGCGCCCTATGTCCTCGACGGCCTCACCAGCCATGGCACCGATCTGAAAATCGTCGAGCATTACACCGACACCGGCGGGGCGACCGATCATGTCTTCGCCCTGTGCGCGATGCTGGGATTTCGCTTCTGCCCGCGCCTGCGCGACTTCCCCGACAGGCGGCTCGCGCCGATGGCGCCGGTCATGGCCTATCCGTCCATCGTCCCGCTGTTGGGCAAGCGCATTCGCACCGACATCATCGCTGAACAATGGGACAACGTGCTGCGTCTCGTCGGATCGATCAAGGCCGGCCATGTCGCGCCCTCGGTCATGCTGAGAAAGCTCGCCGCCTATGAGCGTCAGAACCAGCTCGATGTCGCTCTGCAGGAAATCGGCAAGATCGAGCGGACCCTGTTCATGCTGGACTGGCTCGAAAATCCCGATCTGCGCCGGCGATGCCATGCCGGTCTCAACAACAGCGAACAACGCCATGCCCTGACGCAGGCCATCTACACCTTCCGCCAGGGCCGGATCATCGACCGCAGCCATGAGGCGCAGCAGTATCGGGCATCCGGCCTCAACCTGGTTATCGCCGCGATCGTCTATTGGAATACGATCTACATGGACGACGCCGCCCAGCATCTACGATCAACCTCGGCCGCAGTGCCTGACGATCTCCTCGCCCATACGTCCCCCGTAGGTTGGGAGCATATTGCTTTCTCCGGCGATTTCCTCTGGGATCGCGCCGCCGCTTCCACTGGCCGCAAGGCCCTCAATCTGCCGCCAGATAGCCGCGTCGCCTAAGCGTTCGCTGATTGTTCGCCCTTAGCGTTGTTTAGCGTACTTTCCACGCTATGCCCTCCAGTTGATCGCCATTGGCCCGCATGAAGAGGAATGCGTAACGCACATTTCGTGCTTTGGCCTTGCGGCGGATGGAGAAGCTCAGCAGCCTCAGCACCAGGCGAAGGACGAAATTCAGGCCCTGCGCGCGTGCGAAGTCGGGGTCGGGCGGGCCGGAGATCGAGATGAGCTTGCCGCCGGGCTTGAGAACGTCGAGCGACTTTACGAGCGTGTCCGGGCCAAGGCTGTTCACGGCAACATCATAGCCTGACAACACCTCCTCGAAGGCCCGGCTCTTATAGTCGACGACGACGTCCGCGCCGAGGCTCTTGACGAGATCGATGTTGGACGGACCGGTCGTGGTCGCGACCGACGCGCCGAGATGCTTCGCGAGCTGGATCGCAAAGGTTCCGACACCGCCCGAGCCTGCATGGATCAGGATTTTCTGGCCCTTGCGCAGCTTGGCTATGTCGACCAGCGCCTGCCAGGCGGTCAGCCCGACCAACGGGATCGAGGCGGCTTCCTCCATCGAGAGATTCTTCGGCTTGAGCGCCAGGTCGGTTTCGTTGACCGCGATAGTTTCGGCGAAGGTGCCGATGCGCCCGTCGCGCGGGCGACCATAGACCTCGTCGCCGGGTTTGAAACCCTTGACGCGCCGCCCGACGCTGATCACGACGCCGGCCAGATCATGCCCGAGCACGATCGGCGGCTTGTAGGGAAGGATCGGCTTGAACTCACCGCTCCGGATCTTCGAATCCAGCAGGTTGAGGCCAGTGGCATGGATTTCGACGAGGACATCGTCGTCGCCCACCGCCGGCTCGGCCGTTTCGCCAAGGCGCAGCGGGCTGTTTTTCCCGTACCGGTCGAGGATGAGGGCTTTCATGGTATCTGTGTCTTTCCTGTCTCGCCGGAGGCCTGCGACGGCTCGCGGCTGTCGTTCATCCGTTGACGTCAACGATCGTGCGGCCCTGAATTTGCCCGGCAAGAATGCGCGGCGCGATCTCAGGCACTTGCGCCAATGGTACCAGCGTCGTCGTTCGGGCCAGCTTTTCGAGGTCGAGATCGCGGGCCAGACGAGACCATGCTTCGATGCGGACGGCCTGCGGCGCGTTCACCGAGTCGATGCCGGCAAGCGTGACGTTGCGCAGGATGAAGGGGAGGACCGTCGCTGGAAGGTCAAGGCCCTGAGCGAGTCCGCATACGGCCACCACGCCGCGGTAGCGGGTCTGGGCCAGGACATTGGCGAGCGTATGGCTACCGACCGAATCCACCGCTCCGGCCCAGCGTTCGCTGGCGATCGGCCTGCCCGGCTCGGACAAGGTCGCACGGTCGATGATGTCGGCAGCGCCGAGCGCGCGCAGATAATCGGCCTGCTCGAGACGGCCGGTCGAGGCGATCACCCGGTAGCCTAGATCGGACAGTAGCGCGATCGCGATCGATCCGACCCCACCATTGGCGCCAGTGACCAGGATGTCGCCGCGCTCGGGCGTGATGCCGCCATGTTCGAGCGCCAGGACCGACAGCATGGCGGTGTAGCCTGCGGTGCCGATCGCCATGGCGTCCCTGGTCGAGATGGTCTCGGGCAGTTTGACCAGCCAGTCGCCGCTCAACCGCGCCTTCCGCGCATAGCCGCCATGATGGGTCTGGCTCAGGCCCCAGCCGTTGGCGACGACGCGGTCGCCGACCGCGATGCCGGGGTAGGTGGAGGCTTCGACCGTACCGGCGAGATCGATACCGCCGATCAGCGGAAAGGTCTGGATGACCGGAGATCGACCGGTCAGGGCCATCCCGTCCTTGTAGTTGACGGTCGAGTAATCGACGGCGACCGTCACATCGCCCGGCATCAGATCCGCCTCCTCGAAGTCGACGAGATCGGTCGAGAGCGTATCGCCCTGCTTGCTGGTCAGAAGCGCCTTGAAGCTCATGGGAGTGTCTCCGATTTTACAGTTCAGGGCTTAAGTCAGCTCACCGTGCGATAGCGCTCGGCGGCGTGTTCCTGCCCGACATTGGGAAGGATCGCCTGGCGTGCGGCCTGCAAGGCATCCCATTGCGCGGCGTCGGGAAGCGGCGGGATCGTGACGGTCTCGCGGCGGTCGAAACCGACCAGTGCCGCATCGACCAGTTCATCGACCTCCATCACGCCCGGCAGCGTGTTGACGTCGACGCCGCCATGCTCCCAGATTTCGGTGCGGGTCGCGGCTGGAAGCACCGCCTGGATGTAGACGCCCTTGGGTCCCAGTTCGAGAGTCAGGCCCTGTGAGAAGAAGGTGACGAACGCCTTGGTCGCCCCATAAACCGACATGGCGAACTCCGGCGCGAGACCCACGACGGACGAGATATTGACAATAGCGCCGGAGCCGGCGGCGGCAAAACGGGGGGCGACTGCACTGGCAAGGCGCGCGACCGCCGTCGTGTTGAGAGCGATAAGTCGACCGATATCATCGGTCTTCTGGTCGACGAAGCCGCCGGGCAGGGTGCCCCCGGCATTGTTGATGAGAACGCCGATGCGGGCGTCATCGCGCAGGCGTGCCTCCACCGCCGCGAGTTCGTCGGGCTTGGTGAGGTCAGCCTGAAGCACATCGACCGCGACGCCGGTTTCCTCGCGGAGTTTTGCGGCGACGGCATCGAGCCGGACCTTGTTGCGCGCGACCAGGACCAGGGCATGGCCGCGGCGGGCGAAACGGTCTGCATAGGTTGCGCCGATGCCGGTCGACGCGCCGGTGATAAGGACGGTAGGGAGGTCGCTCACGATCTGTCTCGCTCTTATTAAGGGGTATCAATCATGATGATCGTCATCATTATGATTGATATGATGGCGATCATCAAAATGTCAATGCCGCGCCGGTATTTTGCCGACCACGGTCTTGAGCAACCAACGCGTCCGCCTCAGCGCAGCAGCTTCAGACCCTTGAGAATCTTGTCGGCAGTCTTGCGTTCGGCGCGAAAGGCCAATCCGACGATATCCAGCCCGTCCGTCGTAACGGCGACAACTGCCGCCCTATTGTCGATATCGTTGAAAGTGCCGAACAGATCGCGGGTGAAAACCGAGAATGCGACGCCCCGGCTTCGGGCCCGTTCCGCGGTGCGGGACATTTCCTCCGAACTGGCTCCAAAGACGAGGACCGGTTCCCGGAACATCGGCAAATAGCGGTTGTCAGAAGCGTCGCGATAGGCATCGCCAACGACGCCGTGCTGGCTGGCCACGCCGCTGATGGTAAAGGCCGTGACGTTCAGTCTTTGCCAAGTCTCGAGATCGGCGTGCAACACGACCGCGATCTTTGCCGGCGTGACGCCGTCTGCCGTCTGCGCGTCGCTGGTCCGGGGCTTGTCATCGTCGCTCATGATCGCCTCGCATTCTTTTCCTTGTGCAGGCCGCGGGTCACGGAGACGGTTCGAGCTGATGGATTTCCGGCGCGCGTGCCAGCAGCCTTTCCCATTGCGCGAAGAAGGCGATGACATCGGGCTTGCGGCGATGGACATCGGAATGATGTTCGCTTTCCCAGATCTCATAGAGGATCCAGGTGGGTTCGCCGACGACCTTGTGAAAGTTGAAGGCGATGACGCCTTCATCTTCGCGCGTTTGAGCCACATTCTCCTTCACGCCCGCGCCGAACTCTTCCGCATGTTCAGGCTTGACGTGGAAAGTGACAGACAGTGCGAATTGCCCGGACATTACAGCTCTCCAATTATACGGCATCGTGGGGCAGGGGGCGCCCGATCAAAAAGATCGGCAATCCCAGCCAATTGCCCTTTGGCATGTCCTGTCTTATATTGATGACAAACATCATGTTTGGATCATAGTTGTGGTCGCCTCGATGTCAACGCCAATGGAGAATTCGACATGAAAGTCAGCCGGGAACAGATGGCGGAAAACCGCCTGCGCATCCTGGACTCTGCAAGCCGCCTGTTTCGGGAAAAGGGCTTCGATGCCGTCACGGTCGCGCAGGTCATGAAGGCAGCGGGCCTCACGCATGGAGGCTTTTACGGCCACTTCGAGTCCAAGGACGACCTCGTCGCCCAGGCGCTTGCCCGCACGCTCGAAGCCCCGGCGGGGAGCGAGCTCGACCTCGGCGCCTATCTCGACAGCTATCTCTCGCCCCGCCATCGCGACAATCCGGGGCAGGGCTGCCCCACGGCAGGGCTGGTCGCGGAAACCCGTCATCAGGCGCCGGCGGCACGTTCGGCGATGACGCAGGGGTGCCGCGCGCAGATCGAGAGGATGAGCGAGGTGATGCCGGGCGGAACCCACGCCGAGAAGCGCCGCGCCGCGATCGGAAGCTGGGCCGCGATGATTGGCGCCGTGATCCTGGCCCGCGCGATCGACGATCCGGCTCTGTCCGATGAGGTGCTCGAGGAGACGCGCGCCTGGATCGATGTCGGTCTGGAACCCGTCGCCGCCATGGTGTGAGGAAGGAGAGCGGACCTCTCTTGTCCGAGTGCGGTCTTATCCGAGTGCGACAGTGGAAACATCAGACGACGTTCCGGTATGCCCGCACTTCAAGTGATCGCCTGCCGCAAGCTTGAGACCTCGAATGGATCATAATCGATGAAGGCAATGACCGACCGGGCATGGTCGAGCACCCCTGGAAATCCTGCGCCGGCCGTTACCGCCCGGGCCGGCTCCGCGGAGGATATACGCATGCTCCGCGTCGCTGCCAGGGTTGCGCGCGATCTCTCGAAGCCGCAGGCGGCCATTTACTGGCGCGATCTCCTGCTGTCAGCGGCGGTCGGCTATGGCGCGCTCGCGGGCGCCGTCCTGCTCGAGGGTCTCGTGCCGGCATTGCTCTGCGGTATCGTCGCTGTATTGGCGCTCTATCGGGCTGCGAGCTTCATCCATGAGCTCAGCCATCTGCGCGAAGGCGCGTTGCCGGGTTTCCGCTTCGCTTGGAATGCTCTGGTCGGCGTGCCCCTGTTGATCCCATCCTTCCTGTATGAAGGCGTTCACACCCAGCATCATGCGCGTACGCGCTATGGGACCGCCGGAGATCCCGAATATCTGCCCCTGGCGGCGATGAAGCCCTGGTCGCTGCCCCTGTTCGTGCTCGGCGCCGCGCTTGTGCCGCTTGCTCTCCTTGTCCGCTTCGCGGTGTTCACCCCGCTGGGATTGATCCTGCCGTCGCTGAGGACATATGTGCGCGAGCGATATTCCGCGCTCGCCATCAATCCGGCCTACCGTCGCCATGCGCCCGAGGATGTTCTCAGGCGGCAATGGCTCGTGCAGGAAGTCTGCGCCTGTCTATGGGCACCATTTCGGTCCAAAACCGCGAGTCCCTAGCACCGCCGCCTCTACGCCAGAGGCGGCGGTGAGGGTCCGCAGCAACTCGGTGCGCGTGCCGAGGATTCGCACGTCAGTCTTGCTATGGACTTCGACCCGCTGGGCCACCGCCCGCACATGGTTTCGCGCATAGGTGCCGTCATCGTGGCGGAGCTTGCGCTTGGCGGCCAACGCGAAGGCGTGAAGGCTCTCGACCGTAATCTCCGGGCTGATCCGCTCGATGTGCGCAACCGCGCGCTCGGCGTCGCCTCTGGCCTGATCGCGAATGGTGGTTAGCTCCGCGATCCGCGCCTTGAGCGACGGATCGCCCATATCCACCAGTCCGTTCTCGATCGCCTCATACAGCCGGGAGAGCTTGGTGTCGGCCTCCGTCGCACGCCGTTCCATCTCGGCGACATGCTGGCGGCGCTCCGTCACCCATTCTTCCCGCCGGTCGATAAGCTGCTCCATCATCACTTCAAGCCGCGCGGGATCGAGCAGCCGTGTCTCCAGATGCTCGATCACCGCCTTGTTCAACTGGTCCATCGGAAGCGACACGCCGGGACAGCCCGTCTTTCCCTTCGTGGCCTTGGTCGCGCAGGTATAATAGCGATATTCCTGTCCGCTCCGGCTGGTGCCGGTGCGCAGCGTCATCGCGCCACCGCAGCAGGCGCAGAAGCAAATCCCGGTCAGGAGTGTCGATCCGCCCACCGCGCGCGGCGGCATCATCTTGGGGCTGCGCGCCTTCAAGGACCGCTGCACGGCCTCGAACTCCGGCACCGTGACGATTGGCGGCGCCTCCATGATGGCGTGCTCTTCCTCGGGCTTTCGACGCCCTTTCTTGACATCATAGGTGTTGAAGCGGTGCTGGCCGATATAGGTCGTCCGCGTCAGCACCTGATGCACCATACCCTTGCCCCAGCGCCCGCCGTAACGGGTGCGGATATTATTCTCATTGAGCCAGCACGCGATCGCCATGACGCCCATCGGCCCGCGTCCATCGGCGCCCTCCAGCGCCAGGCGGAAAATCCGGCGCACCGTCTCGGCATGGATCGGGTCGATTTCCAGCTTCTTCTTGATCTTCGTGCCGCGCTGTTCGGCCTCGACCACGCGGTAGCCGATCGGCGGGCGGGCGCCATTCCAGAAGCCCTGGCGGGCGTTTTCGTTCATCGCGCGCAGCGTATGCTTGGCGGTTTCCTTCGACTGATATTCGTCGAACAGCGTCATGATCCTCCGCATCATCTCGCCCGCCGGATCATCGCCGAGAATCTGCGTGATGGAGACGAGCTGCACGCCATTTTTCGCCAGCTTGCGGACATAGAACTCGAACTGGAACTGATCGCGGAAGAAACGCGAGAAGCTATGGACGACGACCACATCGAACGCGGGAGGCTTCTCCAGCGCCGCGTCGATCATGTCCTGGAAAGCGGGACGACGATCATCGGTGCCCGAGACGCCCGGCTCGACGAACTCGGCCGCGACCTCCCAGCCTTGCGAGAGGCAATAGCCCTCAAGCTGGCGGCGCTGGTCGGGGATCGACAGATCATGGTCGGCCTGGCGCGGGGTCGAAACCCGCAGGTAGAGCGCGGCGCGGGCCGTCGCCACGACCGGCACCCCATCCTCTAGTCGTTGCAGGGCGGCGCTGGTCATGACGCTTCACTCCTTATTTCATGGCAAGGGACCGAACAGCGCGTCCAGTTCCTCGCGTAGATGGCCTTCGATGACACGCAACTCGGCGTCGCCGATGGGAACCTGCTCGGGCCAGTCGTCGGTGACGACGATCGCCCCATCATCGGATGTTCGGGATCGGGCCGGCGCGCGCCGTTGCGGCTGCGGCTGCATATAGTCGTGCAGGTCTTCGAGACCTTCCGACCAGTGACGGGGCGCACGGAAGCGACGTTTGCGAGGCAGAGCCATGCACCAACGCTGGCGCGCGGCGGCAATCGGCGCAAATGGCGTATTGTGGCGTAGTAGAGATAAGTGCCTGCGGCGGCACCGTGCTGCCTCTCGCCGCCGATCATGCCCGCTTGTGCCATCGCCCCTTAGTCCTCCGAATCGAAGTTGCGGTTCTCGCGGCAATGCCAGAGGCGCAGGATGAAGATGGTTGCGGACGCGATCTCGTAACGCATCTCGTAGTCGCCCACGATGATCCGCCGGACCTCGCGCGGCTCATAGGCTTCCAGCTTCTCGCCGATCCTGGGATAGTCGAGCAGCCGATCGGGCGCATGGGCGAGCTGCTGGACCACACGCGCCGCCGCGTCGGGCGCGATCGGGCTCAGATGGTCGTGCAAGCGCACAAGGTCCGAGGACGCCTTGCTGGTCCACTGGATTCTCATTTGACGGGCGAGGGCAGCGGCTTGTCCGTTCCAAGGCTGTCGGCCCACGCCAGGATCGCCTGATGGTCGATCACGCGCCCCGCATCCACATCGGCCAGGGCTTCCAGCGTCATCCGGTGGCGTTCTTCCTCCAGATCGACCCAGGCGGCGAGCGCCTGTTTCATCACCCAGCCGCGCGAGCGTTCGAGCCGCGCGGCCATCGCATCCACCTTGTCCGCAAGCCCGAGGGGGACATGCGCGGTCAGGACTTTCGTATCAGTCGCCATGAAGATCACCTCAAATCAGATTGATTATAAACTAATCAAAAATGCGTTTCAAAGCAACCCGAATAGCGACGAAGCGAGCGCACTCGCTGTCCTTCTTCCCGCGCCGCGAGCGGTGCGGGGCAGTTGCTAAGGGCGTTGCCCCCGCGCCGGGCAAGGTAAGTGGAACCGTCCAGGGCGGCATCCCCAGCCTTCCGCGCTTCGCTTGTGCAGGCCGGGTGATCCCCCTCCGCCCTGGCCGCCCTTGCCCGTTGCTACCCTAGTCTCGGCGACGGCCAGAAGGTCAGGCGCGGCACACCGCTTCGCTGACCTTTAGGCCCAAGGATTTGAGATATGACCGGCAATTCCAAGGCACCCCGCAATGTGGTTTTCAATGCCGATTGCATCGACGTGATGCAGGCTTTCGACACCGGCACGGTGGATTTCATTCTGACCGATCCGCCCTATGTGACCCGCTTCCGTGACCGCCAGGGGCGCACTGTCGCCAACGACGATAACGGCCGGTGGCTACGCCCGGCGTTCCGCGAGATGCACCGCGTTTTGAAGGATGGCGGTTTCTGCGTTTCCTTCTACGGATGGAACAAAGTCGATTTGTTCATGGATGCTTGGAAGGCCGCAGGCTTCCGCATCGTCGGGCATCTTGTGTTTCGCAAGCGGTATGCGTCATCGGCCCGCTTCCTTCGCTATGAGCACGAGCAAGCCTATTTGCTGGCGAAGGGCAATCCGGCCCGTCCCGCGCGGCCCATCCCCGATGTGCTGGATTTTCCTTATAGCGGGAACCGTCTGCATCCCACGCAGAAGCCGGTTGAGGCGCTGGCGCCATTGATCGAGGCTTTCACCAAGCCCGGCGACCTTGTGCTGGACCCGTTTTGCGGCAGCGGCTCGACACTGGCGGCAGCGCAGCAGCTAGGGCGCGACTGGACCGGCATAGAACTGGACAACGGCCATTATCACACCGCCCGTAGGCGACTGGCGCAACAGCATCACCGGGCGGCCGCATAGGTCGCCCCATTTTCCCATCATCGCCACAGGCCGCCGACCGGAGAACCCGGCCGGCGGCGGCCGCGCGTCCCGAGGTTCGCGCGGCCGGATTGCGCGCGCTCGCCGGGCACGGCCCGGCTCGCGGGAGATGGTAGCCAAAACCGGCCCCACGTCCTAAGAAGGGTGCGGGTCGCTACGCGGCGGCCTGGGGTTGGTAGCCCCACGTTTAGCGGTTTGGCGTCGGCCGAGACGATGTCGCGAATCCTTGACCATGCGGTCGGGGAGCCTGCGACGTATGTCCAGGCGCCTCGGTGCTAAAGGTCGTAGGGCCGACTAAACGCGGTTTACCACTCCCCGATCATGGGTAAGGAGCAGTTTGCGGGGGCGCACCGCAGACAAACCGTTCTTTGCCCAGGCGTTAGACCGTTGCGGATTGCGCGCGGAACCATGTCGGCCGCGCGCGTAGCGTCGTCACCGTTTCGGTCTAATAGGTTAACGGGGATGAAGGTCGGGGACATCATGAGCAGCAAGCAATTCGAGGATCGCGCGCCCGAAGCGCCGCGCCTCACCGCCTATGACGAGAGTCATCTGGCGGACTATCTGCGCCTGCTCGACGAAGACGACGCGGGCGCCGACTGGCCCGATGTCGCCGCGCTTATTTTCGGCATCGACCCCACGGCCGAGCCCGATCGCGCGAAGGCGATGCACACCAGCCATCTCGCCCGCGCGCGGTGGATGACCGAAGTCGGCTACGCCTATCTGCTCGGCCCGCGCGCCACCGAATAGCGTTAACACTCGGTCCAGATTGGACTTTTTGGCCGTGCAACCCCGGCATGTATGGGCGCAGCCTTCGCGCTGTCGGCGAGGCATCCGCTTGTCGATCCTGATCGTCCAGGGTCCGCGCCAAAGCGGGCGGGAGGATGCTTATGCCGACGCCGCCACAACGGCCCCGGCGTGCCGGCCGAAGGCTGGACACGCTCGGGCGGGCCGAGTTCGCCGCCAAGTTCCTGCGGCGCAATCGCCGCTATCGAGCCGATCACGCCAGCATGGTCCACCGCATCGCGGAGGGCGCGGTGAGCGAGGAGGCCGCACAAGCGGCGCTCGCCCGCCGATGGGGGTTATCTTTTCGCCTGTGCGCCGGATGACCTGTCGGACACGGTGATCTGGCGGCCCGAGTTGGCCGCCGTCACCGTGATCCTCGACGCCGTGCCCGAGGACTTCACCGGCGCGGCGATCGACCCGCTCGCGCTCGGCGCCCTGCTCGCCGACCAGGCCGGGCTCGACGGCCGTCATGTCATCATCGCGGACCTGGCAGGCGAGCATCGGCTGTGGCTGCGCGATCCGACACCCGGCCGACCGCTCGCCGCGATCATCCCGCTGGACAAGGATTTCGTCACTCGCATCGCCAGCCTGTTGCGCTTCCATCGCCTGCTGTTCGGCACCTGGACTGGCCCGTCGCCGCGCGGCTGGCCGCTCACCGCATATCGGCGCGCGCGCCTCGACGCGATGCTGCGCGCGCTCGACCTCCGCCTTGCCGGCGCCACCTATCGCGAGATCGCCATTGCGCTCGGCAAGGATGACGCCGAGCATCTGTCGGCAACCGAATGGAAAGGTTCGGGCGCGCGGTCCTTCGTCTATCGCCTGGTGCGCGATGCCAGCGCCATGATGAACGGCGACTATCGCAAACTACTGCGTATCCGCTGACCACCGCACCCACATTTCGCTCGTTTGGCACCCGGATCGCAAACGAACACGGCATAACTCAAAGTCCGTTGGTTAGCACCAACCCCTACATCGCTTTGCATTGCCGCTTTTGGGCGAGCCACGCTTGATGTTCAAATTTTCACGTTGAGACCGATCCAACCTAACAGGCGACGTGTTCATCAGTGTTACATACTGCGATGTGGGCGAGATCATGGGATGGGTTCACGATGATCTGGGCAGCCTTGCGTTCGGAATAGCGGTCCACGAGCTGCGCGGCGTGCGGGCGCAGCAGCACGGTGAAGCGCACCAGCTCCTCCATCACATCGACGATCCGGTCATAGTAGCTGGACGGCTTCATGCGTCCGGCGTCGTCGAACTCCTTGTAGGCCATCGCCACGCTCGACTGGTTGGGGATGGTGAACATCCGCATCCAGCGACCAAGCAGGCGTAGCGCGTTCACCGCGTTGAACGATTGCGAACCACCCGACACCTGCATGACCGCAAGGGTGCGGCCCTGGGTCGGCCGCATCCCCTTCATCTCCAGCGGCAGATGGTCGATCTGCACCTTCATGATGCTGGTAATGGCCCCATGCCGCTCGGGGCTGCACCACACCATGCCTTCCGACCATAGCGCATGGTCGCGCAGCTCATGGACGGCGGGATGATCGTCGCCCTTCACCTGGTCGGGCAAAGGCAGGTCGGACGGATCGAAGATGCGTGTCTCCGCCCCGAAGAACTGGAGCAGGCGGGCGGCTTCCTCGACCGCGAAGCGCGAGAAGGACCGCTCGCGTAAGGAACCATAGAGTAGCAGGATACGCGGCGGCGGATCGCCCGCACCAAGGCCCTGTGCGGGCCGTTCGCCGGCATAGCGGAGATCGAGCGCGGGCAGATGATCCGGGGCAAGCAGATGTCGGATACGGGTCAAGCCATCGCCCCCTTCTCATACCAGCCGCGCGTCCGCTTCACGATCGCCACCACCGAGAGCATTACCGGCACCTCGACCAGCACGCCGACTACGGTGGCGAGCGCAGCGCCGGACTTGAGCCCGAACAGCGAGATCGCGGCGGCCACCGCCAGCTCGAAGAAATTGGAGGCACCGATCAGCGCGGCGGGTGCAGCCACGCACCACGCGACACCGAACCGGCGGCTCAACCAGTAGGCCAGCCCGGCGTTGAAATAGACCTGCACCAGGATCGGCACGGCGATGAGCGCAATCACCAGAGGTTGCGCGACGATCGCCTCGCCCTGGAAGCCGAACAGCAGCACCAGCGTCGCCAGCAGGGAGAACAGCGACACCGGGCTAAGACGCCTCAGTAGCCGGTCGAGCGCTGCCTGTCCGCCCGATGCCAGCACGAAGCGCCGGAGGAGTTGCGCGACGACCACTGGCACGACGATATAGAGACCGACCGAGACCAGCAGCGTGTCCCACGGCACCGTGACCGATGCTACGCCGAGCAGCAGGCCGACCAGCGGCGCGAAGGCGAACACCATGATGAGGTCGTTGAGCGCCACCTGACTCAGCGTGAAATTGGGTTCGCCGTCGCACAGGTTCGACCAGACGAACACCATCGCGGTGCAGGGCGCGGCGGCGAGCAGGATCAGGCCGGCAATATAGGACGAGGCTTCGCCCGCCGGCAGTAGCGGGGCGAACAGATACCCAAGGAACAACGTGCCGAGCAGCGCCATCGAGAAGGGCTTGACCGCCCAGTTGATGAACAGGGTGACGCCGACGCCCTTCCAGTGTTGTCGGACACTTCCGAGTGCGCCGAAGTCGATCTTGAGCAGCATCGGCACGATCATCAGCCAGATCAGGACCGCGACCACGAGATTGACGCGCGCCACTTCGGCCGAGGCGATGACGCCGAACAGGCCGGGCAGCGCATGGCCTAGCGCGATACCCGCGACAATGCAGAGCACCACCCACAGGCTCAGATACCGCTCGAAGAAAGAGATGCCGGGACGGGCCGGCGCGGTGCCGGCGGCGGAAACGGTCGTCATGCCTCAGATCACCCGCGCGCCGGTCGCATTAACAACCTGCTGGCCGTCCTCCTTGGCGAAGGCGCCCTGTTGCGACGCGGGCAGCAGGTCCAGCACCGCCTCTGAGGGCCGGCACAGCTTCACCCCCAATGGCGAGACGACCAGCGGCCGGTTGATAAGGATCGGATGCGCCATCATCGCGTCGATCAGGGCTTCGTCGGACAGTGACGGATTGTCCAAACCCAGCTCGGCATAGGGTGTGCCCTTCTCGCGCAGCAACTCGCGCGGCGTAATGCCGGCGCGTGCGATGAGTTGGACCAGCAAGGCATGCGATGGCGGGATTTTCAGATATTCGATCACGTGCGGTTCAATCCCGGCGTTGCGGATCAGGCCCAGCACGTTGCGCGACGTGCCGCACTCCGGATTGTGATAGATGATAATGTCGGTCACGCAGCGTCTCCCCGACGAGCGGTCGAGCCTTCGGCATGACCGATCTCGCGCAGCTTTGCGGTCAGCGCCGTGGCTTCGAGCTTGTCGATCGGCAGCGCAATGAACAGCCGGATGCGGTTTTCTAGATAGCGTAGCGCCGTCACGAAGGCGCGCTCGCGCTCTACCCACGTTCCTTCGACATGGCTTGGATCTTCGATGCCCCAATGCGCGGTCATTGGATGGCCCGGCCATATCGGGCAGACTTCACCGGCCGCGTCGTCGCAGACGGTGAACACGAAATCCATTTGCGGCGCACCGGGCCGGGAAAACTCCTCCCAGCTTTTCGAGCGCAGCCCCTCGGTCGGATAGTCGATCCGTTCCAGCAGCGCGAGCGCATCGGGATTGACCGCCCCCCTGGGATAGCTGCCGGCCGAGAACGCCCGGAAGCGGCCTGCACCCAGTTTGTTCATGGCGCTTTCCGCGAGGATCGAACGCGCCGAATTGCCGGTGCAGAGGAACAGGACGTTGAACACGCGATCGGCGGACATGGCGGTCTCCATCAGCAGCAGGGGACGAGTTCGGCGACGAGCGGCGCGCACAGTTCCGGCTTCCCGGCGCAGCAGTCCTTGACCAGAAAGAGAGTGAGCGCGCGCAGCACATCAAGGTCGGCGCGGTAGATGATCGATCGGCTTTGCCGCTCGGACTTCACCAACCCCGCGCGCGACAGGATGCCGAGATGCGTGGACATGGTGTTCTGCGGCACATCGAGCTGGCGAGCGATCTCGCCAGCGGGCAGGCCGTCCGGCTCGTAGCGCACCAGCAGGCGGAAGGTGTCGAGGCGCGTGGTCTGCGCGAGCGCGCTCAGGGCAAGGATGGTCGATTCGGATTCCATATATCCAGATTAACGGATATAATAGCCTCTGCCAAGTTTCTTGGAAGTATGCGCTCTCAGCTCCACGCGGCAACGCCCCCGCGCAAGGCCCCCACGGGTGGTCACATCCGCGCGGTTACGAATCTTCGTTCTCCACCACGCCGCGCATAGTTCGCCATGTTCGCCTCCTGCCGCCACGCTCCGCAGGAGACACCCCTTGACCCATTCGCCCGCCAATCTGCCGCCGCGTTTCCTGCGGACGCCCGAGGCGGCGCGCTTCCTGGGGCTGTCCGGCCGCACGCTGGAGAAGCATCGCTATTTCGGCACCGGGCCGGCCTATCGGCGGATCGGTGGCCGGGTGATCTATGCGGTGGACGACCTTCGGGCCTGGGCCGATCTCGGCACCAAATACTCGACCTCCGATCCGGGCCAGGACGACCTTATGCCCCGGCGGGATTCGGCGCTGGCGCAGAGCCGCCGATGAGCGCGGTATCGCCAGCCATGCGCCGCAGCCGGGCGAGCGCGGAACGCGCGCAGCTCGACCTGTTCCACTCGATCCCCGGCGACCTGGCAGCGCGCGACGCGCAGGACTTGATGGCCTGGCCGTTTTTCAGCCTCGCCAAGTCGAAGCGCGTGACGCCGATCGAGTTTCGCATGGGGCCGACCTGGATTTCCGTCGAGGCGGTCCCCGAACACGGCATGGCGACAATATGGGACGCCGACGTGCTGATATGGGCGGCCAGCCAGCTTGTTGAGGCGCGCGACGCCGGCCGCCCGACCTCGCGGCTGATGGCGGCGACCCCGCACGAGATTCTGACCTTCATCGGACGCGGCACGTCCGTCCGCGACTATGAGAGGCTGCGCGCCGCGCTCGACCGCCTGCAATCCACCACCGTCGCCACGTCGATCCGTCAGCAGCACCAACGCCGCCGCCATCGCTTCTCGTGGATCAACGAATGGCAGGAACGCCTCGACGGCGCCGGGCGACCGCTCGGGCTGGAGCTGATCGTGCCCGATTGGTTCTACGCGGGCGTGCTCGACCGCGCGCTCGTTCTGACCATCGACCGCGCCTATTTCGACCTTACCGGCGGGCTGGAACGCTGGCTCTACCGCATCGTGCGCAAGCACGGCGGGCGGCAGAGCGGCGGCTGGAGCTTCGACGTTTCGCATCTTCATCTCAAGTCCGGCGCGCTCTCGCCGCTCAAGCATTTCGCGCACGACCTGCGCCGGATCGTCCAGCGCCAGCCGCTCCCCGGCTATGTCCTCACGCTTGAACATGCGCTCGGCCGCGAACGGCTCAACTTCGTGCCGATCCCCGTCGATCCGTTCGACGCCGCCATGCGCCGCGTCGGCATCCGGCTTGTGGATAAGCGGTGATGGCGCTCGTGCTATCAGGGACCGCCGGGCTCGTGCCATCAGGGACCGGAGAGTCGTGCTATCGGGGACCGAAACCGGCCCTAAACCCTTGCCGGCTCGCGGAAATCTGGCCCTCTAACCATCCTAACAAAAGAATCCTTCGGATTCTTGCTAACGCCGCCTGCGGTGTGGACAGCCCACCGTGGCGGCCACGCGCCGGCACCGCGCCGACTGCCAATCCCCGGAGACAAGCGATGAACGACAACATGCCGCTCGGCGTGCGCGTCGGCGGCACGCCCACGCCGCTGCGCCCACGTCTTACCGAAGTCGAGTTGATCTGGATCGAGAAGAAGCTGGAGCACTGGATACGCTTCGGCCGGGTTGCGCAGGAGTGCATCATCACGCGCCGCACGCGCGCCATGGGCTTCCGGCCGGGCGCCGTCTTTGCCTTCGTCCGCTGGGCGTCCAACGACTTCGGCACGATCAGCTCGCGCATCGACGTGGTGTGCGCGGTCGGCGATGGCGAAGCCTACACGACGCTGCCGTTCGTGCGGCCGGGCGGCGACATCCTGCTCCATACCGAAGGCTGGCCGAAGGTTTCCCAGGTGCTCGCCGCGATCGACGCGGTGGAGCTGGCCGGCGTCGATCCGTGCGACGCCGCGCCCGACCATTGGCGGCACGTCCATAACCGTATCGCCGCCGGCCACCAGCCTCGGCCCTACACGATGGAGCGGCATCGCGCCTGGCTCAAGCGCCGGGAGATCGAGGGATGACGCGCTTCGGCTATGTCATGGTGACGGTCGTCGCCGCGCAGGTATTCGCCGTTCTGTTCGTCGCGGTCGCCTTGCTCGATCCAAACCCGCGCCTGGTCTGGAACCCGAGCGCGAGCGCGCCGATCGGGCTCTACCGGATCGAGCCCGAGGACGATCCGCCGGTCGGCACGCTCGTTGCGGTGACGCCGCCCGAACGGCTCGCCCACTGGCTTTCCATGCGGGCATATCTGGCCGAGGGCGTGCCGCTCTTGAAGCATGTCGCGGCCAAGCCTGGACAGCGCGCTTGCCGCGTTGGCGATGTGGTGAGCGTCGATGCCCGGCCCGTCGCTGTCGCCCGCGCGCGTGACGGCCAGGGCCGTCCGCTGCCCGTATGGCAGGGTTGCCGGACACTCGCGCCGGGCGAACTGCTGCTCTTGAACCCGGCCGTTCCGGGCAGCATGGACGGTCGTTATTTCGGGCCGCTGCCCACTTCCGGGCTGCTTGGCCGGGCGATTCCGATCCTCACCCGCGACACGCCCGACGCGCCGCTTACCTGGCGGGGAATTGGATCGTGAAGCGCCGATCCTTGATCCTCGCGCTGGCGCTCGGGATGCAGCCGGCTTGCGCAACCGTCGCGGTCGCGCAGCAAGCGGCCGACACGCGCACCGCCCATCCTTACGCGCCGCATGTCGCCGACGCAGCACGGCGCTTCGGTATCCCCGAACGCTGGATATGGGCCGTCATGCGCGTCGAGAGCAACGGCGACTCCCGCGCAGTTTCGACGGCGGGCGCGATGGGCCTGATGCAAGTCATGCCCGCGACCTGGGCGGGCCTGCGCACACGTTATGGGCTGGGGGCCGACCCCTTCAACGTGCGCGATAACATCATGGCGGGCGCGGCCTATCTGCGCGAGATGCACGACCGCTATGGCGATGTGACGGGGATGCTGGCGGCCTACAATGCGGGGCCGGGCCGCTACGACGAATATCGGTCGCGGGGCAGACCGTTGCCTCCGCAGACGGTTGCCTATGTTGCGCAGATCGAGCCGATGATCGGTGACGGCATTACCGTCCAGATTGCCGCTGCGCCACCGCCCGATCCCTTCGCTTGGCGCCGCTCCGCGCTGTTCGTGCGCAGCGCGAGCGTCACCGCGAGCGCCAACACCGCGCCGGCCGAGGACGAAAGCGCAACCGCCGAAGTCGTCGCCACCGCGCCGATGGAACGTGGTTCGAGCGACAGCGAAACGGCCGCCGAGACACTGTTTGTCCGCCGTGCTGGCACGGCCCGACCGCAATGAGCCCCCGTCGTTTCAGATCGCCGGTTGCAGTCAGGAAAGGGACTGAGAGGGCAGGAGAAAGCCGGCAGAAGGGACGGCAAGATACAAGCCGCACCCCATTTCGCCGAAAAGCCTTGGCTTTTCATGGGGTTCATGCGGGTGCGTCGGTCGGCGAGCGTGCCGCTCGGAAGGAAAAAGCCAGCAATTTCAAAGCGCCGAATGGCACCATAGGCCATTTTCGGCGGAAAGCGCGCCGGCCATGAGCGAGGACAGCGATTTCCGCGTCCGGCCAGGGAAGGCCAAGCGCAGCGCGGCCCAAGGCCGCAATGCGCGCGGCCTGGTCGCCGAAGTGCTGCGCGTCGCCGCGCTCAGTGGTGGAGGTAAGCGCGGCGGCTGGGGTGGATCACGCCCGCGCGGGCAATCGAACTTTGGCCGGGGCCGCACGGCCTTCGCCCGCAACCGCCTGTTCGGATCGGGCCGGCGCGTGCTGGTGAAGATGCTGCCCGTTACCCGTCTCACCCGGAGCGGCCGGCCCAAGGCGCCGCTGTCTGCGCACATCGCCTATCTCAAACGTGAGGGCGTCACCCGCGACAGATCGCCAGCGCAAATGTTCGACGCCAACGGCGATGCCGCCGACGATCGCGCGTTCACGGATCGCTGCAAGGACGACCGGCACCATTTCAGGATCATCGTCTCGCCCGAGGACGCGGCGGACCTCACCGACCTGCGCGAATACACCCGCGATCTCGTTCGCCAGATGGAGGCTGATCTTGGCACCAGCTTGGATTGGGTCGCGGTCGATCACTGGAACACTGACAATCCCCACGTTCATCTGCTGGTGCGCGGCGTCAACGACCAGGGGGCCGATCTCGTTATCAGCCGTGACTATATCAGCCACAATCTGCGCTCGCGCGCCGAGGAACTGGCCCAGGCCGAACTCGGGCCGAAGCCCGAGCATGAAATTCAACGCGCGCTGGACCGCGAGGTGACGGCCGAACGCTGGACCCGGCTCGATGCCGAGATCATGCGCTCGGCCGACGAGCTGGGCGTCATCGACCTTCGCCCCGAGCGGCCCGGCCCGGACGATCCGCGCTTGCGACGGCTGATGATCGGCCGCTTGGCAAGCCTTGAGACGATGGGGCTCGCGGCCGAGGCCGAGCCCGGTCAATGGGTGATGGCCGAGGGCGCGCAAGCCAAGTTGCGCGACCTGGGCGCGCGCGGCGACATCATCCGCACCATCGGGCAGGCATTGAGGGATCGCGGCCAGGACCGGCCGCTCGACAGCTACGCGATCGTGAGCGCGCCGCCCGAGACGCCGATCGTCGGACGGCTGATCGACAAGGGCTTGCACGATGAACTCGCCGGCACCGCCTATGCCGTGATCGACGGCACTGACGGACGCACGCACCATGTCCGGCTTCCCGGCATCGAGACGCTGGAGCATAGCCCGGACCTGGGCGGCATCGTCGAGCTGCGCGCCATTGGCAGGCCGGGCGAGCAGAAGCCGACGCTGGTCCTCGCCACCCGTTCCGATCTCGATCTTGCCGCCCAGGTGAAGGCGCCCGGCGCGACCTGGCTCGACCATCGGCTGATCGAGCGCGGGACCGGCGTCGCCGATGGCGGATTCGGCGCCGAGGTGCGCCGGGCGATGGACGGGCGCACCGACCATCTTGTCCGCGAGGGATTGGCGCGGCGCTTCGGGGAGCGTGTCGTCTTCCAGCGCGGGCTTATCGACACGCTGCGCCGCCGCGAGCTGGACGCGGCGGGAGCGCGGATCGCCACCGAGACCGGGCTTGAATATCGGCCTGCAGCGGCGGGCGGAAAGATCGCCGGCATCTGCCGCCAGCGCCTCGCGCTCACGTCCGGCCGCTTCGCCATGATCGACAACGGACTCGGGTTCAGCCTCGTGCCCTGGTCGAACGGCCTGGAGCGCCAGCTTGGCCGACAGGTGTCCGGCGTCATGCGCGACGGCGGCGGCATCGACTGGACGCTGGGCCGCCAGCGCGGCCTCGGCATCTAGACAAGGAGACTCCCCTATGTCCGCTACTAAAATCCTTTGGGGCCAGCTCATCGCCGTATTCCTGATCGCGCTCGCAGCGATATGGAGCGCGACCCAATGGACGGCCGCCGCGCTGGCCTATCAGCCCGAGCTTGGTCCGCCCTGGTTCATGGTCGGCGACTGGCCCATCTATCCGCCGCCGGCCTTCTTCTGGTGGTGGTTCTCGTTCGACGCATATGCGCCCGAGATATTCGAGACTGGCGCGTTCATCGCTGCGTCCGGCGGCATCGTCTCGATCATCGTCGCCATCGGCATGTCGGTCTGGCGCGCGCGCGAATTGAAGAACGCCGAGACCTATGGCTCGGCGCGCTGGGCGAGCGTGAAAGAGGTTCAGGCCGCCGGCCTGCTGGGTGGCGATGGCGTGGTGCTGGGCAAGCTCGGCATCCACTATCTGCGCCACGACGGCCCCGAGCATGTGTTGTGCTACGCCCCGACGCGATCGGGCAAAGGCGTCGGCCTGGTCGTGCCCTCGCTGCTGACCTGGCCGGCCTCGGCGATCGTCCACGACATCAAGGGGGAGAACTGGACGCTCACCGCCGCTTTTCGCGCGCAGCACGGCCGCGTCCTGTTGTTCGATCCGACCAACGCGGCATCGGCCGCCTACAACCCGCTGCTGGAGGTGCGGCGCGGCCAGTGGGAGGTGCGCGACGTGCAGAATGTCGCCGACGTGCTGGTCGATCCCGAAGGGAGCCTAGAGAAGCGGAACCATTGGGAGAAGACCAGCCATTCGCTGCTGGTCGGCGCGATCCTGCATGTGCTTTACGCCGAGCCCGACAAGACGCTGGCGGGCGTCGCTGCGTTCCTGTCCGATCCGGCCCGGACGATCGAGCAGACCTTGGCGGCGATGATGGCGACCCCGCACTTGGGCGAGGCGGGCGTCCATCCCGTCGTCGCCTCGGCCGCGCGCGAGCTGTTGAACAAGTCGGAGAACGAACGGTCGGGCGTGCTTTCCACCGCCATGTCGTTTCTCGGGCTCTACCGCGATCCCGTCGTCGCGCAGGTCACGCGCGCCTGCCATTGGCGGATCGCCGATCTTGTCGAAGGCGCGCAGCCGGTGACGCTCTACCTTGTCGTGCCGCCGTCCGACATCTCGCGGACCAAGCCGCTCATTCGCTTGGTGCTCAATCAGATCGGCCGCAGGCTCACCGAAGAACTCAATCCTACGGGCCAGCGCCATCGCCTGCTGCTGATGCTCGACGAGTTTCCGGCGCTCGGGCGGCTGGACTTTTTCGAGAGCGCCCTGGCCTTCATGGCGGGCTATGGCCTCAAATCGTTTCTGATCGCGCAGAGCCTCAATCAGATCGAGCGTGCCTATGGCCCCAACAACGCCATTCTCGACAACTGCCATGTCCGGGTGAGCTTCGCCACCAATGACGAAAGGACGGCAAAAAGGGTAAGCGATGCACTCGGCACCGCGACCGAGATGCGGGCGATGAAGAACTATGCCGGACATAGATTGAGCCCCTGGCTCGGGCATCTGATGGTCTCGCGTTCCGAAACCGCCCGCCAGCTTCTCACCCCCGGCGAGGTGATGTCTCTCCCGCCCGACGACGAGATCGTCATGGTGGCGGGTGTGCATCCAATCCGCGCGAAGAAGGCGCGCTATTTTCAGGATCGGCGTTTCGCCGAGCGGATCATGACCGCGCCGGTCCCGGCGGCGGGCACGCCCCAGGCCGACGACTGGACCGGGCATGTGGTCGTCGCCGATCCGGCCCAGGTGGAGAAGATCGTCCGGGCGCAGGAGGACGCCGCAGATACGGGCCTGCGCCGGGAACCCGAGCTGCCCGATCATGTGGCGATCGTGAAGGAAACGACGCCAGCGCCGCCGGCCCAGGAGTTTGCCGTGGTCGAAGATGAACCCGAGGACGCGGCGCGGCAGGCGGCGGTGCGCCGCCAGCAATTGCGCGGAGTCGCGCGGCAGGCGTCGCTCGACCCTGGCGACGGCATCGAGCTGTAGGACGCGATCATGCGTGTTCGGCTCAATGTCTATTTCCCGCCCGAACTGGCCCGCCAGGTGAGCGAACTGGCGATCCGGCGGCGCATCTCGCGCTCGGCGATCGTGGAGGCGGCCGTCGCCTCCTATTTGTCGCCGGATGGCGGCGACCGGCTGGAGGCGGCATTCGCGCGTCGGCTCGACCGGCTCTCGCGCCAGGTCCAACGGCTTGAACGCAACACCGGCCTTACGACCGAGACGCTGGCGCTGTTCGTGCGCTTCTGGCTGTCGGTGACGCCGCCGCTTCCCGATGAGGATCAAGCCGCCGCCCAGGTGAAGGGCCGCAAACGCTATGAGGGCTTCATCGAAACGCTCGGCCGGCGCTACGCCAGCGGCAAAAGTTTGCTGGATGAGATACCGGAAGATGTCTGGCCGCAGGCGCCCGCAGAGGCGGACTGACGGAAACACCTGATTGATGGTCAGATAGCTTACTGCCCATGCCCCTTCCACTTCACCGGGATGCGCAGGTAGGTGACACCGTTCGCCTCGGCCTCGTCGAAGTGGCCGGCGCGGATGTTAACCTGGATCGAGGGCAGCAGCAGCTTCGGCACGGCTAAACCCGCATCACGCTGCTCACGCATAGCGACGAAATCGTCTTCACTCACGCCGTCATGGACATGCACGCTCGACCGGCGCTGTTCGCCGACCGTCGTTTCCCAGCGATAGTCATCACGCCCCGGCGCTTTGTAATCATGGCACAGGAACAGGCGTGTTTCGTCGGGTAGCGCCAATAGCCGCCGTATCGACCGATAGAGGGTGCGCGCATCACCACCGGGGAAGTCGGCGCGCGCGGTGCCATAGTCGGGCATGAACAGGGTGTCGCCAACGAACGCCGCGTCACCGATCTGATAGGCAACGTCAGCCAGGGTGTGGCCGGGGACGTGCAGCACCTCAACCTTTAGCTCGCCGATCGCGAAGCGGTCCCCGTCGTCGAACAGGCGGTCGAAGTCGGAACCATCGGCTTTCAGGTCGGTCATCGCGAAGACCGGGCGGAAGATACGCTGCACGTCGCGGATATGCGTGCCGATCCCAATCCATGCGCCGGTGTGCGCCTTGATGAAGGGCGCGGCGGACAGGTGGTCAGCATGGGCGTGCGTCTCCAGCACCATAGCGATCCGCCAGTCCTGCTCACGCGCAAAGGCAACGATCCGTTCCGCCGAGCGCGTGTCGGCGATGCCGCTGGCAAGGTCGAAGTCCAGCACAGGGTCGACGACGGCTGCGGTGCGCGTCGCGGGATCGCCGACGAGATAGCTGATCGTGTTGGTCGGCTCGTCGAAAAAGGCCTCGATGAAGGGCTGGGTCATGATCGTCCTCCGTTATGCCTTGACTATATATAATCACTTTCTAAATTAGCAATATCTAATGGAGTGACGACGATGCTCAAGCCGCCGATGGACCTGGCGACATTCGAGGTGAAGGCCGGGCAGGTTGCCGATACGCTGAAGGCGATCGGCAACACGCGACGGTTGATGCTGCTGTGCAAGCTGGTCGAGCATGGCGAGGTGACTGTCAGCGACCTCGCCCGCGATGTCAGCCTGTCGCAATCGGCCTGTTCGCAGCATCTCGCCAAGATGCGCGACGAAGGCCTCGTCACCTTCCGCCGCGAGAGCCAGACGCTCTGGTATCGGATCGCCGATCCTCGCGTCGAAACACTGCTCGCCACTCTCTACCAGCTCTATTGCAAGGATTGATGCGATGACGCTTCCGACGCTTTCCCCCGCCGACACCCGCACCGCGATCGATGCCGGCGCCCGGCTCGTCGATATTCGCGGGGCCGACGAACATGCACGCGAGCGCATCCCCGGCGCGCTCAACTTGCCGCTCGACCGGATCGGCGACCTGCCGCGTGACGGACACACGGTGGTGTTCCATTGCCGATCGGGGATGCGCACTTCCGCCAATGCAGCGCAGCTCGCCGAGGCGGCGGGCGGCGCACCTGCCTATATCCTCGGTGGGGGAATCGATGCGTGGCGGGGCGCTGGTCAGACGACCATCACCGATCGCTCGCGGCCACTGGAAATCATGCGGCAGGTGCAGATTACGGCGGGCGCGCTGGTGTTGGCGGGCGTGCTGCTTGGCCTGTTCGTCGGCCCCACCTTCTTCGGCCTATCGGCGTTCGTCGGTGCGGGGCTGATGTTCGCAGGGATAACGGGCTGGTGCGGGATGGCGAACCTGCTGCGCGTTATGCCGTGGAACCGGCGCGCGACCGCCTGAGGCGATCATGGGCGCCGCCACCATCATCGCTACACTTGCCTCGGGCGGGTTGATTGGCCTCATTCTCGGTCTGGTCGGCGGGGGTGGGTCGATCCTTGCCGTGCCGCTGCTGATCTATGTGGTCGGTGTCGGATCTCCGCACGCCGCGATCGGCACCGCCGCAGTCGCGGTGACGGTGAATGCACTTGCCAGTCTGGTCGGCCATGCACGCACGGGCCGCGTCAAATGGCGGTGCGCGGGAGTGTTCGCCGTGTCCGGCATGATCGGGGCAGCGCTCGGCGCTGAACTCGGCAAGGCGTTCGACGGCAAGCGATTGCTGGTCCTGTTCGGGTTGCTGATGATCTGTATCGGGCTGTCGATGCTGCGCAAGCGGCGGACGGCGGACGCGCCTGATGTCCGCTTAACCCGCGATAGTGCCGCGACGCTGCTGCCCAGACTCGTGCCGATCGGGCTGGGCGTGGGATTGGCCGCCGGATTCTTCGGCATTGGCGGTGGGTTCCTGATCGTGCCGGGGCTGATCCTCGCCACGGCAATGCCGCTGGCCTATGCGATCGGCACGTCGCTAGTCGTTGTCAGCGCGCTCGGCCTGACGACCGCTACATCCTATGCGGCCTCGGGTCTGGTGGACTGGACGGTGACGGCGCTACTGGTAGCGGGTGGCGTGGGCGGCACGATCACGGGCATCGCGCTGGGCCGATCGTTGGGCGCGCGAAAGGGTCTGCTGGAGCGAGGCTTTGCCGGGGTGGTGATCGCCGTGGGCATTTATGTCATGGCATCGTCGCTTTGACGGCGAGCGGTAGATCACTACGAAACTGACAAATCATGCGTGCTTATTACTGGGGCCAACCCGAAAAAGCACTCCGGGCGGCTCAGACTTTCCCAAGACCTGATACCGATTGCATTTTCCCGAGATGCTCCGTTGGCAATGGAGAAACGGGACAGTTAGCTGCGACGGAAATCACATGATTGGCAGGCGTGTTTCGGGAGTCTGATGTGGGCCGCTGCGCTCGCGATATGGCTGTCCTCATGCGGCCATGTGGATCGCGACTCGATGATCCCATGCGGCAGGGCCGTCCCGGGCCGCGAGGCTCAATCCGCACCCGGTAAGTATCTGCCGCCGCCTCTACTACGCCGCGACGCAACTGTTGCAGCGCACGTTTTCCTGTCCCTCTTGATGCGTCCCTGACGCCGGGCGGTTTGTCGCCCGGCCCATTTCAGGGGCCGTTTCTTGTCCGTTCAACCGATCCGATCCGAAAGCTCGACCCGTGGCGCACGGATGCTGCGCACGGCGCTGGGGCCGTCGATCGCGGCCTGGCTCGATGACCCCGCTGTCATCGAGGTGATGCTGAACCCGGACGGCCGGCTCTGGATCGACCGGCTCGGCGAGGGGATTTCCGACACCGGCATGACGATGGGCGCGGCGGACGGCGAGCGCATCGTGCGTCTGGTCGCCCACCATGTCGGCGCCGAGGTTCACGCGCGCAGCCCGCGTGTCTCGGCCGAGCTGCCGGAGGGCGGTGAACGCTTCGAGGGGCTGCTGCCGCCGATCGTCGCGGCGCCCGCCTTCGCCATCCGCAAGCCCGCCGTCGCCATCTTCACGCTCGACGACTATGCGGCGGCCGGGATTATGTCGCCGGCCGAGGCCGGCGCGCTGCGCGAGGCGGTGGCGTCGCGCGCCAACATCCTTGTCGCGGGCGGCACCGGCGCCGGCAAGACGACGCTGGTCAATGCCCTTCTCGCGGAGGTGGCGAAGACCAGCGACCGCATCGTTCTCATAGAAGATACGCGCGAGTTGCAATGCGCCGCGCCCAACCTGGTCGCCATGCGGACCAAGGATGGCGTCGCCTCGCTGTCCGATCTTGTCCGATCCTCGCTCCGCCTACGCCCCGACCGCATCCCCATCGGCGAAGTGCGCGGCGCGGAAGCCCTCGACCTCATCAAAGCCTGGGGGACCGGCCACCCCGGCGGCGTCGGCACGATCCACGCCGGAACCGCGCTCGGCGCGCTCCGCCGCATGGAGCAGCTCGTTCAGGAGGCCGTCGTGACGGTCCCCCGCGCGCTGCTCGCCGAGACCATCGACCTGATCGCCGTGCTGGTCCGCGACGGACACGGCCGCCGGCTTTCCGAGCTGGCCCGCGTCGTCGGGCTCGATCCCGCGACCGGCGACTACCGCATCGCGCCCCTTTCCACCACCCAACCGGGAGACCTCCAATGAAGAAAGCCTCCAAGCGCCGCCTGCTCGGCGGAACCATGCTCGACCGCCTCGGCCACGCCGGGATCACAGCCGCCGGGCTACTCTACGCGCTTCCCGCGCACGCTGCCGGATCGTCGATGCCGTGGGAAGCGCCGCTGCAAAGCATCCTCGAAAGCATCGAGGGGCCGGTCGCCAAGATCATCGCCGTCATCATCATCATCGTGACCGGCCTGACCCTGGCCTTCGGCGACACCTCGGGAGGGTCGCGGCGAATGATCCAGATCGTCTTCGGCCTCAGCATCGCGTTCGCGGCCAGCTCGTTCTTCCTCAGCTTCTTCTCGTTCGGCGGCGGAGCGATGATCGTATGACCGGCGCGGCCGATCATGCCGAGCCGATCGCGGGATATTACGCGCCGGTGCATCGGGCGCTGACCGAGCCGATTCTGCTCGGCGGCGCCCCGCGCTCGCTCGCCATCGTCAACGGGACGCTGGCGGGCGCGATCGGGCTCGGCCTGCGTCTCTGGATCGCTGGCCTGGTGATTTGGGCGATCGGCCATGTGCTCGCCGTATGGGCCGCGCGGCGCGATCCGCAGTTCGTGGACGTAGCCCGCCGACACCTTCGTTATCCGACGTGGATGCAGCCATGATGAGCTTGCGCGAATACCGCAACAGGGCGGCGCACCTGGCCGACTTCCTGCCTTGGGCCGCGCTTGTCGGCGAAGGCGTCGTGCTCAACAAGGACGGCTCGTTCCAGCGCACGGCGCGTTTTCGCGGCCCCGATCTCGACAGCGCCACGCCCGCCGAGCTGGTCGCCACCACGGCGCGGCTCAACAACGCGCTGCGCCGGCTCGGCTCGGGCTGGGCGATCTTCGTCGAGGCGCAGCGCACCCCCGCGCTCGACTATCCTGAATCCGATTTTCCCGATCCCGTCTCGGCGCTCGTGGACATGGAGCGGCGAGAACAATTCCATGAGGAAGGCGCCCACTTCGAGAGCGCCTATTATCTGACCCTGCTTTGGATGCCGCCGGCCGAGGACGCCGCCCGCGCCGAAACCTGGCTGTATGAGGGCCGTTCCGGCGCGGGCGTCGATCCCAGGGAGTTGCTGGCCGGCTTCACCGATCGCAGCGACCGCGTTCTGGGCCTGATCGAAGGCTTCGTGCCCGAAGTCCGCTGGCTCGATGATGCCGAGACGCTGACCTATCTGCACAGCACGATCTCGACCCGTCGCCAGCGTGTGCGCGTCCCCGAGACGCCGATGCACTTGGACGCGCTACTCGCCGACGAGCCATTGACCGGCGGGCTGGAGCCGCGCCTGGGCGACCATCATCTGCGCACGCTCACCGTCATTGGCTTCCCGAGCGTCACCTTTCCCGGCCTGCTCGACGAATTGAACCGCCTGGCGTTCGGCTATCGCTGGTCCACCCGCGCGATCATGCTCGACAAGACCGATGCGACCAAGCTGCTGACCCGCATCCGCCGCCAGTGGTTCGCCAAGCGCAAGAGCGTCGCGGCGATCCTCAAGGAAGTGATGACCAACGAGGCGTCCACGCTGCTCGACAGCGACGCCTCCAACAAGGCCGCCGACGCCGACACCGCCTTGCAGGAGCTGGGCGCCGATTATGCCGGCATGGCCTATGTCACCGCGACGGTGACGGTATGGGACCGCGATCCCGCCATCGCCGCCGAGAAGCTGCGGCTGGTGGAGAAGGTCATCCAGGGCCGCGACTTTACCGTCATCCCCGAGGGGATGAACGCGATCGAGGCATGGCTGGGAAGCCTGCCCGGCCACACCTACGCCAATGTTCGGCAACCGCCGATCTCCACGCTCAATCTCGCCCACCTGATCCCCCTGTCAGCAGTATGGGCGGGGCCGGAACGGGACGAGCATTTCGGTGCGCCCCCCTTGCTCTATGGCAAGACCGAAGGCTCGACCCCGTTCCGGTTTTCCCTTCACGTCGGCGATGTCGGCCACACCCTCATTGTCGGCCCGACCGGCGCCGGCAAGTCGGTGCTGCTCGCGCTGATGGCGATGCAGTTCCGCCGCTACGAGAACGCCCAGGTCTTCGCCTTCGACTTCGGCGGTAGCATCCGCGCCGCCGCGCTCGGCATGGGCGGCGACTGGCAGGATTTGGGCGGCGGGCTGTCCGACGAGGACGCGCCCGTCGCCATGCAACCCCTAGCCCGGATCGACGAGGCGGCCGAACGTGCCTGGGCGGCCGAATGGCTGGCCGCCATTCTCGACACCGAAAACGTCACGGTCGATCCCCAGGCGAAGGAACATCTCTGGTCGGCGCTGACTTCGCTCGCGAGCGCGCCGGTCGCCGAGCGCACGCTGACGGGCCTCGCCGTCCTGCTCCAGAGCCAGCAGCTCAAGCAGGCGCTTGCGCCCTGGTGCGTCGGCGGCCCCTGGGGGCGCCTGCTCGACGCCGAATCCGAGCGGTTGGGCGAGGCGGCGATCCAGGCGTTCGAGACCGAGGGGCTGATGGAGAGCGGCGCGGCGCCGGCCGTGCTGTCCTACCTGTTCCACCGTATCGCCGGCCGGCTCGATGGGAGCCCGACGCTCATCATCATCGACGAGGGCTGGCTTGCCCTCAAAACCCCGGCCTTCGCCAAGCAGCTTTCGGAATGGCTTGTGACGCTGCGCAAGAAGAACGCCAGCGTCGTCTTCGCCACCCAATCGCTCGCGCAGATCAAGGACAGCGCGGTTGCGCCTGCGATCGTGGAAAGCTGCCAGACGCGCATCCTGCTTCCCAACGAACGCGCCGCCGAACCGCAGATCGCGGACATCTACGAACGCTTCGGGCTCAACGCTCGGCAGATCGAAATCCTCAGCCGGGCGACGCCCAAGCGCGACTACTACTGTCAGTCGCGGCGGGGCAACCGGCTGTTCGAGCTGGGGCTGGGCGAGGTCGCGCTGGCCTTCACCGCCGCCTCGGCCAAGACCGACCAGCTCGCCATCGCCAACATCATCGCCGCCCACGGCCAGGCCGCGTTCGCCGCCGAATGGCTGCGGCATCGCGGGCTCGCCTGGGCCGCCGAGCTTCTTCCCCCCGATCCCGAACAACCGCAGCAGGAGTTACCCCTATGACCCGCTTTCCCCTGCGCCGCGCCATCCTGGCCGGCGCCGTCGCCGCCACGACCATCGCCCCAGTTGTCGCGCCCATGCCGGCCTACGCGCAGTTCGGCGGGATCGTCTATGACCCGACCAATTACGCGCAAAATGTGCTGACCGCCGCACGGTCGCTCCAGCAGATCAACAACCAGATTCAGCAAATCCAGCACCAGGCGACCAGCCTCATCAACGAGGCCCGCAATCTCGCCAATCTGCCGTTCAGCTCACTCCAGCAGTTGCAGCAACAGGTGCAGCGCACCCAGCAGCTTCTCGGGGAAGCGCAGCGCATCGCCTACGATGTCCAGAACATCCAGCAGGTATTCGGCAACCGCTACAAGGGCGCGGCGCTGACCGGCGACCACGCGCAGATGGTCGCCAACGCCAATGCCCGCTGGGAGGATAGCGTCGGCGCATTCGAGGACGCGCTGCGCGTGCAAGCCGGCGTCGTCGGCAATATCGACGGCGCCCGCACCACGATGGACGGCCTGGTCTCGGCCAGCCAGTCGGCGACCGGCGCGCTCCAGGCCGCACAAGCGGGCAACCAGCTTCTCGCCCTGCAATCGCAGCAGCTCGCCGATCTCACCGCCGCCGTCGCGGCGCAGGGCCGCGCGCAGGCGCTCGAATCGGCGCGCAACGCGGCCGTCGAGGCGGAGGCGCGCGAACGCTTCCGCCGCTTCCGCAACCGCGACTGACCCGAACCGGCGGATGGCGCGCAATCTGAAAATCGCGGGCGGCGCGGCGCTGGCCGGCATGATGATGGCGGTGGCGATCGTCTCGGCATCTCACCGTCCCGCGCCGGCCGCGCCGCCGCCGGCTGTGCGTGAAAGCGCGCCGGACCCGATCATCGCCGACATGCGCCGATGCCGCACGCTCACCATGCCCGACAGCGGATGCGAAGCGGCCTGGGAAGCGAAGCGCCGCCGCTTCTTCGGAAAGGACGAGCGATAATGGAAGACACCGGCGTCATCGACACCTTCCTGGACGTCTTCACCAGCTACATAGATTCAGGCTTCGGCCTGCTCGGCGGCGAAATTGGCTTCCTGTCCTCGACGCTGATCGCGATCGACGTGACGATCGCGGCTCTCTTTTGGGCCTGGGGCGCCGACGAGGACGTGATCCAGCGCCTCGTGAAGAAGACGCTCTATATCGGCACCTTCGCGTTCATCATCGGCAATTTCCAGTCGCTTGCGACCGTCGTGTTCGAGAGCTTCGCGGGGCTGGGGCTCAAGGCGAGTGGTGACGCCCTCAGCCTCGCGGAGTTCATGAAGCCGGGCAGCATCGCGGCGACCGGCCTCGACGCCGGGGCGCCGCTGCTCGACGCCACCGCAGATTTGCTGGGGCCGGTCGGCCTGTTCGCCAACTTCGCTCAGATTTTGATCCTGCTCCTGGCCTGGCTGATCGTCGTCCTCGCCTTCTTCATCATCGCGGTGCAGGTCTTCATCGTCCTGATCGAGTTCAAGCTGGTGACGCTCACCGGCTTCGTGCTGCTGCCGTTCGCCTTCTTCAACAAGACCGCCTTCATGGCCGAGCGCGTGCTGGGCCATATCGTCTCGACCGGCATCAAGGTGCTGGTCCTGGCGGTCATCACCGGCATCGGCACCACTCTGTTCAGCCAGTTCACGGACGCGGCCGTCACGGTCGAGCCCGACATGGAGCAGGTCATGGCGATCGCGCTCGCGGCGCTGACCTTGCTTGGGCTCGCCATCTTCGGCCCGTCGATCGCCAACGGCATCGTCTCGGGCGGCCCGGCACTCGGCGCGGGCGCCGCGGCCGGAACCGTGCTCGCCGCGGGCGGCGCGCTGGTCGGAGGCGCCGCCGCAGCCCGTCTCGGCGCTGGCGCGGCGGCAGGCGCCATCGGCAATGCGGCCAGGGGCAGCGCGTTCGCATCGGGCGCAGCGAGCAGCGCCTATGCGCTGGGTTCGGCCGGAAAGACCGGCACGGCGGCCGTCGCGGGAGGCGCGGGCGGTATCGGCAAGGCGGCGGTCGGCGCCGCCATGTCGCCGCTGCGTAAGGCGGCTGCCTCGTTGAAGGACAGCTATCGCTCGGGTGGCCGCGCCGCCGTTACCGCGACCGGCGGCACGATCACCGGCGGCGCCACGCCGCCCCCGTCATCGTCCGATGGCCCGCCCGCCTGGGCGGCCGCCATGAAGCAACGCCAGACCATGACCCACGGCGCCACCGTCGCCGCCCATACGCTGCGCGGCGGCGACGGCGGTGGCGGCGGCGCGTCGGTCGATCTCAGCAAGAAGGATTGATCCGCAATGTTCCGACGCCCTACCATCCGCTACGGGGAGACCCCCGAACCCGTCACCCCCTATCAGCGCGCGGCGCAGGTTTGGGATGACCGCATGGGCTCCGCCCGCGTGCAGGCGAAGAACTGGCGTCTGGCCTTCTTCGGCGCGCTGGCGCTTTCGGGCGGCCTTGCTGCCGGCCTGGTCTGGCAATCCGCGCGCGGCCATATCGTCCCCTGGGTGGTGCAGGTCGATCGGCTCGGCGAGGCGCAGGCGGTCGCGCCGGCCGAATCCGGCTACCGCCCGACCGATCCACAGATCGCGTTCCACCTGGCTCGCTTCATCGAGCAAGTCAGGAGCATCCCGGCCGACCCCATCATCGTCCGCCAAAATTGGCTGCGCGCCTATGACTTCACGACCGACAAGGGCGCGCTGGCCTTGAACGACTATGCGCGGACCAACGACCCCTTCGCGCAGGTCGGCAAGGTGCAGGTCGCGGTGGACGTGTCGAGCGTGATCCGCGCATCGGGCGACAGCTTCCGCGTCGCCTGGACCGAGCGGCGCTATCAGGACGGCAGTCTCGCCGAGACGACCCGCTGGTCGGCGATCCTCACCATTGTCGTGCAGACCCCGCGCACGCCCGACGCGCTGCGCAAGAACCCGCTCGGCCTGTTCGTCAACGCTATCAACTGGTCGAAGGAACTGGCCCAATGAGAAATCCTCGCTTCCGCAAGGCCGCCGTGCCGGCCTTGCTCATCTCCGCGTCGGCGCTCGGCGCTTGCACCACAACGTCGGCGAAGCCTCCCGCTGCCGCCTTTAACGCTCCGCCGGCCGAGATCACCGCGACGCCGGCCCCCGAATTGCCGCGCGCCGTCGAAGTGGTGACGATCCCCGAGCCCCTGCCGCTCCCCGGCCAGTTGAAGCCGATCACGGCCGGCATCCCGCCATCCGAACCCACCGATCCGCGCCAGCGCGTCGGCGCGGCCAACGCCGCCGCCCGCGTGCAGCCCACCCGCGACGGCTATGTGAACGCCATCCAGCAATATCCCTGGACCGAAGGCGCGCTCTATCAGGTCTATGCCGCGCCCGGCCAGGTGACGGACATCGCCTTGCAGGAAGGCGAGCAGCTTGTGGGCGTGGGGCCGGTCGCGGCTGGCGACACGGTGCGCTGGATTATTGGCGACACGGTGAGCGGCAGCGGTCCCACGGCGCGGGTGCATATCCTCGCGAAGCCCACCCGGCCCGACATTTCCACGAACCTGGTCGTGAACACCGACCGCCGCACCTACCATCTGGAGCTGCGCGCGACGCCCTCGACCTACATGGCGTCGGTGAGCTGGACCTATCCGCAGGATCGACTCATCGCGTTGCGCGGCACCAACGCCGCCGCCGCATCCACCGCGCCGGTCGCCACCGGCCTCGACATCGCCGCCCTCAATTTCCGTTACCGCATCGAGGGCGACCGCGTGGCATGGAAGCCCCTGCGCGCGTTCGATGACGGCCGGCAGGTTTTCATCGAGTTTGCGGCTGAGATCTCGCAGGGCGAGATGCCGCCGCTGTTCGTGACCGGCGCGGCCGGCGATGCCGAGCTGGTCAATTACCGCGTGCAGGGCCGCTACATGGCGGTGGACCGGCTGTTTGCCAGCGCCGAGCTGCGCCTGGGCGACCGCCGCACCGAGCGGCGCGTCCGCATCCTGCGCGACGACGCGCGCAGGGGGCGGCCGTGAGCGATCCCGCCAACAATTCCGCCGCCCAGCCTGCCGCGCCGCAGGCAACGCCGCAACCTGGGCCAGCCGATCCCCGCGCGTTTCAGCTTCGGGGCGATCCGCCGCGCGTCATGCGCCTGTCGAGGAAGGCGCTCGCCGCGCTCGGCGCCGCCGCTGGCCTCGGCATCGGCGGCTCGTTGCTCTACGCGCTGAATCCTCCCGACAAGAAGCCAGCTCAGGAACTCTACGGCACCGATGGTAAGGCGGCCGAGGCCATTACGTCCGGCCCGAAGGACTACAGCCAGGTTCCCAAGCTCGGGGCGCCGCTTCCCGGCGATCTCGGCCGTCCGATTCTTGCGGCGCAGCAGCGGGGCGAGAATGTGCCTGTCCCGCCTATGGGCGCCGGGACGGGCCAGCCCGATCCGCGCGCGCAGGCGGCCGAAGCCGCTCGCCAGCGTGCAAGCCAGGAGCGCGACGCCGCGCGCACCGCCAGCCTGTTCCTCGGCGGCGGCCGGGCGAGCGCCGACATCGGCGCCGCAGCAGCGCCGCAGATCGTTCCCGGCGAAACGCAACCGGCGACACCGGCCGATGCCCCACAAGGCGACCAGGGGGCCAAGCGCACCTTCATGGCCCAGACGTCCAACCAGCGCACGGTCAGCGTCGAACGGCTGACAGCGCCGGCATCGCCCAACATCGTGCAGGCCGGCAGCATCATTCCGGCTGCGCTCATCACTGGCGTCCGTTCCGATCTACCCGGCCAGATCACCGCCCAGGTGACGCAGAACGTCTATGACAGCCCAACCGGGCGCATCCTGCTCATTCCGCAGGGCGCGCGGCTGATCGGCGAATATGACAGCGAGATCAGCGCCGGACAGACGCGCGTGCTGCTCGCTTGGGATCGGCTGATATTGCCGGACGGCCGCTCGATCGTTCTCGAGCGCCAGCCCGGCGCCGATCCGGCCGGTTTCGCGGGCCTAGAGGACCGCGTGAACCAGCATTGGGGCAATATGCTCAAAGCCGCCGCCATTTCGACCTTGCTCGGCATGGGGACCGAGCTGGCCGCTGGCAGTGACGACAACCTTGTCCGAGCATTACGGCGAGGCACACAGGACACCATCAACCAGACCGGCCAGCAGATCGTGCGGCGGCAGCTCAATGTGCAACCGACGCTCACCATCCGGCCGGGCCATCCCTTGCGCGTGGTCATTACGCGCGACCTGGTGCTCGAACCGATCGGAGCGACACGATGACCAAATTGAAGCTGGGGCCGCTGGCCGACGACCGGCCGGTCAAGATCAGCGTGGAGCTGCCCGCCGCCGTCCACCGCGATCTTGTCGCCTATGCCGCCGCGCTTGCAGCCGAGACGCGGCAACAGCCGGTTGCACCCGAAAAGCTGGTCGCCCCCATGCTCGCCCGTTTCATGGCAACCGATCGGGAGTTCGCCAGGGCGCAGCGCCAGCCTCACGGAACATCGAAGGACAGTGCGTAGCGGTCGCGCACGAAGGCGAGGAATCGCCGCAGCGCGGGATTGCCGTTGTCTCTCCGCCAGTATCCCGAATAGCCGATGAGCACCGTCCCCTGTTCGCCATGAATGGGCCGGTAAACCACATCAGGATAGCGCGCGCCGGTCCCGCCCTCGCAGACGACCGAGAGGCCGAGCCCATCACCAAGCACGCTCAGGATCGTCTCGCGGCTGGCATGGTGCATCCTGATATCCGGCTGGGCGCCCACGAGCGACAGACGGCCCAGCAGCATGTCGCGGATTTCCGGGCCGGGATCGGCGGCGGTGAGCAGGAACCGCTCTCGCCGTAGATCGGTCCAGTGGAGCAGCTCGCGCTCGGCCAGCGGATGACTGGCCGGCAACGCGACCATAACGCGCTCGCTCCAGAACGGCTCGTGCCGGAACCCGTCATGGCTGGCGTCGCCCAGCAGGATCGCAATGTCGATCTCGCCGGCATCGAGCCCAGCGAACAACACGCCCCGGTCAGCTTCCACGCCATCCAGATCGACATCAGGGTGCGCGTTGCGCCAGCCTAGCATGGTTGCGCGCAGGTTCCCGGCCGAGACCGAATTGTAGTGCCCGACCATAAGCCCGCCGGCACGGCCTTGCCCCGCTGCCCGCATCGCCGCCACGATTTTGTCCGCATTGGCGACCATCGGCCGGACGCTACGGATGAAGTGACAGCCTGCGATGGTCATGGTGACGCCCGCACGCGAACGGTCGAAAATCTTGGTGCCAACCACGCGCTCCAGCTTGAGGATGGTCCGGCTAAGCGTCGATTGCTCGACATCCAATGCCCGCGCCGCTCGGTAGAAACTGCCGTGATCTGCCGCCGCTATGGCATAGCGAAGCTGACGAATGTCAAACGGCACGCATAGTCCTCTATTCTTTGGTCAGCGCATCTTATCGATCTAGAGATTCCCTGAGTGGACACTTTGCTCGATAATCAAACGGACACGATCCAGGGCGTTCGCCCGATCACTATCTCCTACTCGGATTGCCGCCTGCATTTCGTCGACCAAATACTGGAGGCTTTTTATGCCGTATGATGCCATCAATGTCTGAGCGAGAAGTTCCGGCTGTTCCACATTGTAAATATTGGGATTCTGAAAGCTTGGCATCGACCCTTTTCCTTTCACTATTTTATCTCATAGGGGTGTGCCTAGCGGATCATGTGAGAGATTTATGTCGTCCCACCATGGCGGAATCTGACGCGAACTGGTCGATTGACTGACTAGTCGATGGGATGCACAGTCCACTTGGGCTTACGCCCGCGCACTACGCCCCGTCTTAATCATGGTCGCCCTCGGGAACCCAGATGCTGTGAGAATCGATCTGCAATTTCAGCAGCGCCCGCGATGCTTCCGATCGCGCGTCGATCTCGGATCGGCGGGCGTCGTTCGCCTGACGGCGGACATAGAGCAGATCGACCAGATCAATCTGGCCTAGCTGATAACCGCGCTCCGTCCTCCCGGCAGCATCGGAGGCGCTCTGTGCCGATGCCTGCGCGCTTCGCCACGCCTCCAGCCGGGTGCGTGCGTTGGACAGGTCCGCGTCGGCAATGGCCGCGACCGATCGCTGGATATTGGCGAGTTCAAGACGGGCGGCGTTCGCCTCGGCCGAAGCCTCATCGGCTGCTGCCCGGCGATAGCCACCGCCCAGCGGGATGGATGCCACCACGCCTGCTCCTCGCTCCATGCCGCTACGCTCGCTGAACAAGCGGACACCAAAGGAGGGATCGGCGATCCGGTCTGCTCGAACCCGCCGCGCAACGACGGCTAGCCGCTGTGCCTCGCGATCGGCGGCGCGAATCTCGTGACTGCGCTCGACGACCAGCGCCCGCATGGTTTCGAGATTCTGTAGCGGTAGTTCGGGCAAGGCCAGTTCAGCCGGCTCGGGAGGAAGCGGTATCTCTGGAAACGTCGCGACCAGGATCACGCGCGCCTGCTCGCGCGCAGAGAGCGATGCAGCGGCCTGGGCTTGCGCCTGCGCCTGCGCAGCGGAAGCCTGGTCGAGATCGAGCGCCGAGGCATCGCGGAGCTGGACGCGGCGCCGCAAGGCGGTCAGCGCCGCTTTCAGCGAGCGCACCGTGTCGAGGTCGTTGCGATAATGGCTGCCGGCGGTCAGCCAGTCATGCCAGAGCCCAGACAAGACCAACGCGGCCTGGTGGCGGGCATCCTCCATCTGGTTTTCCGCAACCTCGACGCCCAGCGCGCCAGATTCTCGGTCAAGCGCAGCCTTGCCGGGAAGGCGGAACGGGCGGGACAGGGTCGCGTCGAACTCGTCATAGCCGCCTTCGCGGTCGACGCTGCGGCGAATATAGCTGCCCGCGATCGTCGCTTCATGGGTGCCCCTGCGCAGCATGTCCCCGCGCGCGCGGGCGGCTTCGACCCGGGCAGCCGCCGCCATGACGGTTGGATGGTTGTCGAGCGCTTCGTTGACTTTCTCGACCGGCGGCAGGTCGGCGCGCTGGGCGTGGAGTGTGCCCGGCGCCAGCATCAGGAGCATGGCTAGGGCCAGCACGGACGCTCTCATGCGATCCTCCCGTGGCTGACGACCGGCAGGGCGTGCCAGCGCACCGGCCGTTCGCGCCGTGAGTCCGTCACCGCTCGGATCACATCTTCCTGGACAGTGTCCGCGATGATGAGTTCGACCGCACTTCGCCGAAGATTGCCCGTCACCTGTTCGGCGGTTCGCGCGTCGCTGAAATCCCGGCCACGCACCGCCTCTTCCCGGACGTGGATCGGTGCGCGTGCGACGGTGCGGATCGCATCCACGATCGTCTCCGTATCCCGGATCGCGCAATGGAAGGTCAGGAGCAGGTCAGGCATTTTCGGTTTCCCCGACGCTCTCGCCAAAGCGCTCGAACAGAATGGGCAACAGCACGAGCGTCAGCAGCGTGGAGGTGATGAGGCCGCCGATGACGACGATGGCGAGCGGACGCTGGATTTCCGATCCGGGGCCGCTGGCGAACAGCAAGGGCACCAGGCCGAAGGCCGTGATGCTGGCGGTCATCAGCACCGGCCGCAGCCTGCGCTCCGCGCCTTGCCGGACCGCCTCGGCCATGCCGTAGCCCTCGGCCAGCAGTTGACGGAAATAGGCCACCAGCACGAGACCGTTGAGAACGGCGATGCCGAGCAAAGCGATGAATCCGACCGATGCGGGCACCGAGAGATATTCGCCCGAAGCCCAGAGCGAGACGACGCCGCCGACCATCGCGAACGGGATGTTGAGCAGGATAAGGATCGCGGCGCGCAGCGACCGCAGCGTCGCCAGCAGCACGAAGAAGATCAGCAGCAGCGCTACCGGGATGACTAGCATCAACCGGGCCGAGGCGCGCTGCTGGTTCTCGAACTGGCCGCCCCAGACTATGCGGTAGCCGGCCGGCAGCTTCACCTTTGCGGCGACCGCCGCCTTGGCCTCATCGACATAGCCCACCAGGTCGCGGCCAGAAACGAACGCCTGCACCAGCGCGAAGCGGGAGCCGTTCTCATGATCGAGCTTGACCGGACCCTGTGTCGTCTCGACTCGCGCCATGTCGCTGACGCGCGCCAACCCTCCGTCCGGCGTGCGCAATTGCAGGTCGGCGAAACGGGCGGGATCGGAGCGCAGGCTCTCGTCACCACGGATGACGATCGGCACGCGCTTCTGTCCCTCGGCGACGATGCCAGCCCGAACCCCCTCGACCTGAGCGCGAAGCGCATCCTGCATCTGGTCGACCGGCATCCCGAAGCGTCCGGCGGCCGCGCGATCGATGTCGAGTTGAAGATAATCGACACTGTCATTGGCGACGGTCAGGACTTCCGAAGCGCCGCTTATGCCCGAGAGCGCGTGCTGGACCTGCCCGGCAAGATCACCGAGCGTCGCCAGGTCCGGGCCGAATATCTTGACGGCAAGGTCGCCGCGCGCGCCGGTCAGCATCTCTGACACACGCATCTCGATCGGCTGGGTGAAGCTGGGCTGGATGCCGGGCAGACCCTCGATCGCCTTGCGCATCTCGCCGACCACGAAGTCCTTGTCGCCGCGCCACTCGGACTGCGGTTTCAGGCGCACGAAACTGTCGGTCTCGTTCGGCCCCATCGGATCGAGGCCGATCTCGTCGGAGCCGACCCGGGCGATCACATCCTGCACCTCGGGCACGGCGCGCAGCGAGCGCTGCACCGCCAGGTCGCCCTTCACTGACTGGTCGAGGCTGATCGAAGGCAGCTTGGTGAGTTGGACGATCACCGAGCCCTCATCCATCGTTGGCATGAAGGTCTTGCCGACCGCGCCATAGGCCATGGCGGCGATCACCAGGCCCGCCGCCGCCAGGCCATAGACCACCCGCTTGTGAGCGAACGCGGTCGCCAGCAGCGCATGATAGCGCGGTGAGAGCTGGCGCATGATCCACGGCTCGCCATGATGGCCGCTCTTGAGTCCGAACGACGACAGGACCGGCACCAGCGTGAGCGCCAGCAGCAGCGATCCGGCGAGCGCGAAGACGATGGTGAGGGCCACCGGCGCGAACAGCTTGCCTTCAAGTCCCTGGAGCGCAAGCAGCGGCAGGAAGACGAGTGCGATGATGACGATACCGGCTGAGACCGGCGCGATGACCTCGCTTGACGCCTGGAAAATCTGATTGAGGCGCGGATGGCCTTCCTCATGCGTGCGTCCGAGCCGCTCGACGATATTCTCGACCACCACCACCGCGCCATCGACCAGCATGCCGATTGCGATGGCGAGTCCGCCCAGGCTCATCAGATTGGCGGACAGGCCCATGCCGCGCATGAACAGGAAGGTGATGAGCGCCGCCATCGGCAGGGTCGCGGCCACGATCGCGGCGGCACGCCAGTCGCCCAGGAACAGGATGAGCAGGATGACCACGAGGATCGTAGCTTCGAGCAGGGCTTCCTCGACCGTGCCGACGGCGCGGCCGATGAGGTCGGAGCGGTCGTAGAAGACATCAATGTGGGTGCCGGCCGGCAGGGTTTTCTCAAGCTCCGCAAGCCGGGCGCGCACGCCGTCGACGACCTGGCGAGCATCGGCGCCGCGCAGGGCGATCACCAGCCCTTCGACCGCCTCGGCTTTGCCATTCTTGGTGACCGCGCCGTAGCGGGTGAGACTGCCGGTCCCGACCGCTGCGACGTCGCCCAGACGGATGATGCGGCCGTCGCGGCTGGCGATCACAAGCGACTGGAGGTCGTTGATCGTGCGGATCGCACCGACCGCACGAACGATCAACGATTCCTCGCCGCTGGTGAGCCGTCCCGCACCGTCATTGCGGTTGCCGCTCTCGATCGCGCCGCGCACGTCGGCGATCGAGAGCTTCGCGCTGGCGAGCGCCACTGGATCGGGCCTGACCTCGAATGTCCGCACATAGCCGCCCAGCGCATTGACGTCGGCGACGCCGGGCACGGTCCTCAACGCGGGCCGGATCGTCCAGTCGAGCAACTCGCGCTTCTGCTGGAGATTGAGTGGCCCTTCGATCGTGAACATATAGACGTCGGACAACGGCGTCGAAATCGGGGCGAGACCGCCGCTGACCGAAGCCGGCAGATCGGCCAGCACGCCGGACAGGCGCTCGGCGACCTGTTGGCGTGCCCAGTAGATGTCGGTCCCATCGGTGAAGTCGATGGTGATGTCGGCAATGGCATATTTGGCCGTCGAGCGCAGGATCGCTTGGTTCGGGATGCCCAGCATCTCCATCTCGATCGGCGTGATGACGCGGCTCTCCACCTCCTCGGGCGTCATGCCAGGCGCCTTCAAGATCATCTTGACCTGCGTCTGGGCGATGTTGGGATAGGCATCGACCGGCAGGTTCACGAATGCCCATGCGCCGAGACCCGCAACTGTCAGGGCGAGAGTGAGAACGAGCAGGCGATAGGACAGGGCCGTCGCGACCAGCGAGCGAAGCATTGGCCGATTACCGCGACAGGGCGAGCGCTTTGAGCGCGCTCGTGCCGGCGATGACGACCTGTTCGCCGGGCTTCACGCCGGACAGCAATACGGCCTGGCCGCCGCCCGTCCCGCCGATCTCTACGTCGCGCATGGCAAAGCCGCCGGTGGTGGCGACGAAGACGACAGTCCTGTTGTTCACCGTGGCGACTGCGGCAGCCGGCACACCAACCGCACCCGCATGCGCCGGGCCGGCGATCGACAGGCTGGTTGCCCGCCCGGCCACGATACCTGGACCGGCGGCGATCTCGGCCTTCACGCTGGCTGACCGGGTTGCCGGATCGATGGTCGATCCGACCGCTGTCACGCGGCCCTTTATGTCTGGGTCGATCCGCACGGTCATGCCGGGGCGGATCAGTCCCACCAGCCGTTCGGGCAACTGGCCGAGCACTTCGTAACGGTTCGCCGCGTCGATCACATAAGGCGCGGTCGTCCCGTCCACCGAACCTCCCGCCTGGATGCTGGCGGTCGTAATGCGCCCCGCGATGGGCGCCGTCAGCGTATAGTTGCCGCTTGCGCCATGCCCGTTGACCATCCGCAGGATGCGCGCTTTTTCGGAAACGTCGGCGCTGGTTTCCACAGCCATCGCACTGGCCTCGTCGGCGCGAGCGCCCGCTATGATGCCTTCGCGGCTGAGTTGTGACAGGCGGGCGGCGTTCGACCGGGCGACTCCGAGGCGTGCATTTGCTCGCGTCAGGTCCGCGCCCATCATCAGCACCTCGCGGCTGGAAATGACCGCCAGCGGCTGTCCTTGCCGCACCGTGTCGCCCTCGACGACCAGCGTGCGCATCACCACGCCGGGGAAGGTCGCTGCCACCGCCACACGCGCATTCGCCGGGGGCTGGATCACCGCCGGCACGGTCGCCAGCGGGGTGTCTTCAACAGCGACCGCAGGAGCCAGCCGGATACCAAGCTGTGCCGCCTGTTTGTCGTCCACCCTAAGATCACCGGGGACGGCTCCAGCATTTGCTTGAACCGTCCCCGGCCGCGCCGCAGGGGGTGCCGGCGGTTTCGAGTCAGCAGCGATCCACCACAGGCCGGATACGATGCCGACCGCTACTATGGCGCCAATGGAAAGATAGGCTCGGCTGTTCATGCCCTTCGCCTAGAGGGACAAACTGACGGCTCCCTGACGGCGAGGAGATTCAGCTATTCTCCGGGAACCGCAATGTCAGTTCGCGTGCGCCCGGATCGGTGGTCAGCGCGCCGCCATGCGCGGCCATGATCCGCTCGACGATCGCGAGCCCAAGGCCCGCGCCGTCCTTGCTGGCATGGTCGGCGCGGCTGTGGCGCCGGATCAGATCATGCAGCCGATCGGAAGACAGGCCCGGCCCCTGATCCTTGACCCGGATGGCACACCCAGGGCCGACGAACACCTGCACGGCGCCACCGGCAGGCGTTGCGCGCACCGCATTCTCCACCAAATTGCGGAGCGCCGCCGCTATCGCTTCGCGCCGGCCGCGCACGATCGGCGATTCCGCCCCGGCTTCCAGGGCGATCGTCTTGCCGGCCGCGATCACGCCCGGCGCCAATAAGCTAACGACATCGGTCGCTACATCGGTCAACGGCACGGCCTCGGGTGCCAGTTGCGCCGCCGTCGCCGCGTCGATCTGGGCGAGCAGCATCAATTGATCGATCAGCCGTCGCATTGCCGCGACATCGGCTTTCAGGCGACTTGCCTCGGTATGGTCGAGCCGGTCGAGTTCGAGCGACAGCACCGCGAGCGGGGTGCGCAGTTCGTGCGCGACATCAGCGGCGAACGCCTCCTGCCGTGTGGCAGCGTCATCCAGCCGCGCGAGCAGATCGTTGACGGCATCCGTGAACGGCAGGGCTTCGGCAGGCATCCGCGACGTGTCGATCCGGTATCCGCGCTCATGCCCGCGCGCCGCCTCGATCTCCATGGCGGCCTCTTCCAGCGGCATGAAGGCCTGCCGGATGACCCTGAGACCGACAAACGCCATTGGCACCATCAGGACAAGGACCGGCAGACCGACATGTTCGAGCATCTCGCGGATCGCGCGGTCCGTGGCCTGCTTCGCGCTGAGATCGACAAACGAAAGGCGGTAGAAGAAGACGACGGCAGCGAGCAATAGGATCGAGCCGATCAATCCGACCAGACCGAGCCCTCTTGCCAGACGCCGGGAAACGGATCGCCGATGTGTCATGCCGTCTCTCGCAGCATATAGCCTATGCCCCGGATCGTATTCAGCTTTCCGCCCGCACCAGCTTCGTCGAGTTTCCGTCGCAATCGCGACATTGCGGCTTCCACCGCATTGGGCGTGACTGGCTCGTTGAAGCTGTAAAGCGCGTCCTCGATGGCGCCGCGCCGGACGACCGTGCCCGCGCGCCGCATCAGCAGTTCCAGAAGATCGGCTTCACGGCGGGACAAGTCGATTTCATTGCCTTCGTAGCGCGCCGCTCTGGTCGCCGTGTCGAAACTTAGCGCTCCTATTTCGATCACGGTCTGCGCTCGTGGACCGGGACGGCGCAGCAGCGCCCGGACCCGAGCCGCGAGTTCCTCGATCTCGATTGGCTTCACGACATAATCGTCCGCGCCACCATCGAGTCCCGCAACCCTGTCCTCCAGTGCGCCACGCGCTGTCACGATGAGCGCCGGTGCGACATGTTGTGCGCGGCGTCTTGCGCCAAGCCAGTCGACGCCATCACCGTCTGGCAGACCGAGGTCAAGGATGATCGCGTCGTAGGCCGCTCCATCCATGGCGCTGTCCGCATCGGTGAGATTGCCGGCGATGTCGCAGGAGAAGCCACGGCGCTGAAGCCCCTCGGCCATCAGCTTTGCCAGTCGGTCATTGTCCTCGACGATAAGCACCCGCATGAGGGAGAACTCTCCAATCTACAGTTCAGACTCTGTAGTGTTTCGACCTGCGTTGTTCGATCACCATGACGGAAATCGCATGGATACCGGCTGAACCTCGGGAGAAGACGATCAGCATTCAACGCTGCCAGCAAGTTTGGACGAGGGACTCTCGTCGCCATGCCATCCATAACTGACGTCAATCTGACGCTGGAGATCCGAACCGAAGGAGACTTCTCAATGCGATGCCAAATTCAAAGAGATGTCCCGAACAGATGTCCGATACCCGCCGTCAGAGCCATCGCCAGCGCCCCCCAGAAAGTGACCCGGATAACAGAGCGGACAGGCGCAGCTCCACCCGCTTGAGCACCGAGCACGCCAAGCACAGCCAGACAAACCAGCGATGTGACAATCACCAGCGGGATCAGTAACTGTTGCGGGGCTAACGCGATGACGGCCAAGGGTGCCGCAGCTCCGGCGCTGAAGGTCACCGCCGAGGTGAGCGCCGCCTGTAGAGGGCGCGCGGTCGAGACTTCCGAAATACCAAGTTCATCGCGAGCATGCGCTCCCAATGCGTCCTTGGCCATGAGTTGATCCGCAACCTGCATGGCAAGATCAACATCGAGTCCTCGTGCGACATAGATATTCGTCAATTCCTGACGTTCGGAAGCAGGCTGATCTGAGAGTTCGCGCTTCTCTTTTGCAAGGTCGGCTTCCTCCGTATCCGACTGCGAGCTGACCGAAACATATTCACCCGCCGCCATGGACATCGCGCCGGCAACCAGCGCCGCGACGCCTGCGACCAGAATGTCGGCCTTGCCTGCGCCGGAGGCGGCGACACCGGCAATCAGGCTCCCCGTCGACACGATCCCATCATTGGCGCCCAGCACGGCAGCCCGCAACCAGCCTATGCGGCCTACAGCGTGGCGCTCGGGATGGGTTCGTAGTCTGCTCATGGCTTCGTCCCGATGCGACTTGGCCTGGTGGCGCCAACCGGCTGTTCTAGGTGCGCCATGGCAGCATCCTGCGCAACGTATCGTCCTTCATGACATAGTGATGGACGAGTGCAGCGAAGGCATGAATGCCGATGAGATAATAGCCAAAGCTCCCCACCGCTTCGTGCAATTCCTTGATCTGGCCAGCGACACCTCTGTTTTCTCCTATAAGCGGAGGAAGGGCGAGACCGAAGAATGGGATTGGCTTTCCCGATGCGCTCAGAACCAGCCAGCCGGCTACCGGCATGCAAATCATGAAAAGATACAATGCCAGATGCACGGAGCGCGCTAGGAAGTTCTGCCATGCCTTTGGTTCGGGCGTGATCCGAGGCGTCGTCCCCGCGACGCGCGCGATCATACGGATGATGACCAAGGCCAGGACTGCCAGGCCCAACATGAAATGCCACGCCTTCATTCCTTCTCGGATGTCGCTCCCCTTAGGATAGAATCCCCGTAGCTCGATGCAGGCGTAAACGGCCGCAATCAACAACAACATCAGCCAATGCAGCGCGATGCTCAGGCCGCCATACCGTTCGAGTTTCAGGCGTCCACTCATCATTACTGCTCCACCTCTGACATCGCCTCGGTCCAGTTCAAGGTTTGAGGGAACACACACCCAAGCCGGCCGGCGCATGGCTCTGAACCAATATTCCAGTGCCTCTTCCTGATCCGGCGATGATCCACTTGCGAGTTTCGGCGTGGAGCCCTCAAACTCACCGATCATTGGCCTGATCGGAAGACGGCGATCTCCCGACAGTATGACCCCTGTCAGCCTAGCCGGTTACATGGCGAACCTGACCACATCCTGACGATGGAGCAGGATTCCGTATTTCCCAATGGCATTAGGGCTCAGATCTGTAATTTGCAGTTGCTTGGCGGTTGTCCCTTGAGGGTCTCAAGGATATGTCCGCACTCGCCTTCCTGGAGGTCGGTGGTGCTGTATCGGGTCTCACAAGGCCGGACGTTGCATTGACTCGAAGCGGGCTTGGCGGCCCATCTAGTCACCTTCGCAGATCATCCGACCCTGCGTTCCCTCGCGGGACACCGTCATCGCGTCAGCTTGAGAACATCACCGCTGGCGAACTGGTTTTACCATATCTCAAGCCTCGAACAAAGTGCCATCGCGCAGCATGGCATGCATGATGACAGCGAGGCGGCGAGCGAGCGCGACCCTGGCCTTTCTCAGGCCACGCCGCTTCGCGATCTTGAGCGCCCAGGTCTTCAGCGCGAAACTCTGCTTGGTGCGCGTCAAGATCGAGTTCGCCGCTTCTTAGATCAGCTTGCGAACGGTGCTGTCCCCCTGCTTGGTGATCCGGCCGGTCCAGTCGAGCTCGCCCGATTGGTGCCGCCGGGGGACCAGCCCGAAGTAGGCGCCGACCGTCCGGGATCGCTTGAACCGGCCCGCGTCATCAACGGCTGCGGCGAACGCGGCCGAGGTCTGCACACCGACTCCCGGGATGCTCATCAAGGCCTGGCAGACCGGTGAGGCGTTGCTGATCGCTTTCAGCTGACGATCCAGCTGCCCGATCTCGACGACGAGGCGCTCATCCGAGGCAGCGCGTGAACCGGACAAGGCGACCCTCAAGCAGGCGCAGGCGCTGCATCGCGAAACCCAAGCGGAACTCGTGCGGGCCATCGGCGCGATCCGCACCAAGCAGGAACAGCGCTGGCATATGCTCTACACCGGCATAGGCACGGTGCTGGCTGTCTCGATCCTGTGGCTAATCTATCCCGGCTGGGCGGCCAGCATCGGCCCGCAAAGCTGGAACTGGCCTGAACGGGTCGCGCGCCGCGTGTTGGGTGAACCCACGCTATGGATGCTGGCATCAGCCTTATGCGCGCCGATAATCCCGAAGCATGGCAGGCCATCGTCGACGCCGCGGATATGGCCCGCGAGAATCGGAATACCCTTGCCGCGTGCCAAAAGACTGCCGCCAAGGCAAGGAGTCGGCGCGATGTAGCATCAGAATCGCAGCGCCGCAACCTTGACCGAGGCGCTTGGGACAACCCCGCGAACCGACTGGCCGCTACGGCGCTTGCCTGGGAGCGCGGCCAATCGACTTTGCTTGCGTCCAAGAACGACGACAAACAGGGGACGATCGTCGGTATCGCCCGAATTCTTCAAACAGCGCAAAAAATTTTCCTTGCGGACTGAGGGTGCCCAATCCTGGTGTCGTCTGATCTCGATAATGGGCCAGACGTTCCTGGCCGTTCAAGTTGGGACCATATGATGTCGCTTGTTACCCGGCGCGCTTTCAACAGCCTTGCGCTGACGACGTTACTGCTCAATCGTGCGACCGGCGCAATCGCGACCGAGCCCACTGGTCAGCTCGATATTGGCGCCTACAGGGGACGCATTCTCTACCTCGACTTTTGGGCCAGTTGGTGCGGCCCGTGCAGGTTGTCCTTTCCGTTCATGGCAGGACTGACCCAACGCTACTCCCCCCGCGACCTTGCTGTCGTGACCGTCAACCTCGACCGCTCGCGCGCGCAGGCGGACAGTTTTCTGGCGCGGATCGGCGGTGGCTTACCGGTCGTCTACGACAATGCGGGTGCGCTTGCACACAGCTACCGCATTTCAGACATGCCCACGTCGATCCTGTTCGACCGTCAAGGTCGTGCACGCTTTACCCACAAGGGTTTCCACCCTGATCAGACCGCGACCTATGTTGGCCATATCGACCAGCTCGTTCGTGAACGCTGACTGTCACCCAACAGGAGGACCATCTCAGATCATGCAAAGCCTAATCAGACACGCGGTGGCGCTTGCCATCCTAGGAGGCGCGCTGAGCGGCTGCGCCACGGTGCAGCCCTGGCAGCGCGACATTACCGCGCGCAGGTCCATGCAGCTAAGCAACAATCCCATGATTGCATCGGCGCATGACCATATCTATTTCAGCAAGGAAGCCTCGACCGGCGGACGCAGCTTCGATGGCGGAGGCTGCGGATGCAACTGAACCGGCAAGGACCAGCAAGGATCGGGGCGGCACTCTGTCTGCTGACCGTCAATCTTCTCGGCGCGACAGCCGCCATGGCCCAGACCGGAGAGGAAAGCGGCACGGGTCAGCGTGCGCCTGAAATCACCAATGTCTACGATCAGCCGCTGGATGAACTGGATACTACCAGCATCGACAGCGCGGTTCTTTACTACAAGGAGAATGGCGGGCGCGTTCAGGCTATCGAGCCCATGGTATCGGTGGTGCATACGAACCAAAATGGGAATAGTTGGTCAGCCAAGCTGACCTTCGACAGCCTGACCGGCGCCACGCCCAACGGAGCGACACCCTGGACCGGGACGCAAAGCTTCGTTTCCCCAATCAAGGGAGAACATTCCTCCACCGGCTCGTCCGGTACGGTCGTGCCTAACCCCGTGACGGGCAGGCTAGAACGCATCTACACTGTGGATCCAGGAAAGCTGCCCCTCGACAAGGCCTTTCGCGACCATCGCGTCGCTCTCGATCTCGGCTATGGCTTTTCCGTTGCATCGGGGACAAAGCTCAACCTGGGATTGAACGGATCGGTGGAACAGGACTTCTATTCCTTCTCCGGCCGCGCATCGATTGCCAGGGAATTGAACGGTGGCGCGACCACGCTCTCGCTTGGCGCCAATTTCGAATATGATAAAATAGATCCGTTCCACGGCATTCCGCTCGCCTTCACGCCGATGAGCGGTGTTCCCACAAACAAGAGCGATAATAGGACCGTCATCACCGCCATGGCGGGCGTGACGCAGATCCTGCGTCCGAACTGGCTGGTGCAGCTCAACTACAGCTTCACCTCGGGCAACGGCTATCAAACCGATCCCTACAAAATCCTTTCGGTGGTCGATGGATTAACGGGCGCACCCTTGCAGTATCTGTATGAATCGCGCCCCGACAGTCGCACGCGCCATGCGGTGTACGGTGCCACCAAGCTGGCGCTGGGATCGTTCGTGACCGATCTCTCTGCGCGCTACTATCATGACAGCTGGGGCATCGATTCGTTCACTGTCGAGGGCTCGGAGCATGTGCCGATCGGCCGCAAGGCCTATATCGAGCCGCGCGTGCGCTACTACCGGCAGACAAGGGCGGATTTCTTCACATACTTTCTGGATGCAGGACAACCGCTGCCCAACCATGCGAGCGCCGACAGCCGGCTCGACGGCTTCAGCGCCTGGACCTTCGGCGCCAGGGCTGGATATGAACTCCGGCCCGGCCTCGAAATCTATGTGAACGGCGACCTCTATCGCAGCAGCAAGACCGGCAGCTATGGCATACGGCCGGGGGCGCTCTCGAGCTTCGATCTCTATGCGGGCGCGGATGCCTTCAATCTCATGCTTGGCGTGAAGTTCAAGCTGTGAGCTATGGTGCCGGAATGGATGCCGTTGCCCCTCTCCATCCCGGCACCATGCCGCGTGCGAGGCCGCGCAAGGAACGGATGACCAAAGAGAGCTACCATTTTTCCGCGCTCGGCTCGCCCTGCGAGGTCAAGGTCCAGGGCGCGCAGGGCGAGCTTTTGGCGCTGCTGGGCAGGCTGGCAGAGGAAGAAGTCGCCCGGATCGAGCGGAAATACAGCCGCTATCGCGCTGACAGCCTGCTGAGCCGGGTCAACGCAGACGCGGGCCGGCCGGTGCCGATCGATTCGGAAACCCATGGCTTGCTGCACTATGCCGATCAGTGCTGGCGGCTGTCGGACGGGCTGTTCGACGTCACCTCCGGGGTGCTGCGGCGGGTCTGGAAATTCGACGGTTCGGACAAGGTACCCGCCCCGGACGCCGTCGCGGCGGTCATGCCCCTGATCGGCTGGGACAAGGTTGAGCTTTCAGCCGACCTTGTCCGCCTTCGCGAAGGCATGGAAATCGACCTTGGCGGTCTGGGCAAGGAATATGCCGTCGATCGCGTCGCCCTGATGCTGGCGGCGCACACCGACCTGCCAGTGCTGGTCAATTTCGGCGGCGACCTGCGGGTGAGCGGTCCGCGGCGCGATGGCGAGCCATGGCTCATAGCGATCGAGGCAGTCCGGGATGGCGACGAAAAACCCGCCATGCTGGAACTGCGCGGCGGCGCACTGACCACCAGCGGGGACGCCCGGCGCTTCCTTCTCAGGGATGGCGTCCGCTATAGCCACATACTCGATCCCCGGACGGGCTGGCCGGTCACGAACCCGCCGCATTCGGTCACGATCGCCGCCGCCACCTGTCTGGAAGCAGGTATCATGTCCACGCTCGCCATGCTGCATGGAGAACGGGCCGAAGCCTTTCTCGAGCGCGAACGCACCGTGTCCTGGCTGGTCCGCTGAAATCCTCTCGAACATGCCAACGGTGCCACAATGAACCGAGTGCTTCTCCTGATCCTGGCGCTCTTTGCTGCCTTTCCCGCAGAGGCGCAAACGCTGCGCGCGCAGCATTATTCGCTGCTCGTCGCGAGCAGGAGTGCAAGCCATGCCGCCGGCAAGCGGGTAGATATCGCCTATGTCATCCATCCCGACGCAGGCTGGCACATCTATTGGGTCAATCCGGGCGATACCGGCTACCAGCCCGCGATCAGCTGGAACCTGCCCGGTTATTGGCAGGCGGGCGGGCTGCGCCATCCCGCGCCCAAACGGCTGGTGCTCGGCGGCTACTCCAGCAACGTCCACGAAGGTCGCACGATCCTGCTCCAATCGCTGACCGGGCCTTCGGGGGCTGTGCGCCTCAAGGGGACGCTCGATCTGCTGGTCTGCTCGGCCAGCACCTGCGTTCCTGATCCGCTGGACTTCGCGCTGACCCTGCCAGAGGGGGACAATGCCCCCGACAGCGCCACGGGGCCCATTTTCGCTGAGGCGCAGGCGGCTATGCCGCGTGAAGGTCGCGCCGGCGCGCTCTTTGCCCCGGCGGGGCAGCATCTGCGCGTGTTCCTGCCCGGTGTGCTGCTGGCCGCGGGGGAGCGGGCGCTGCTGTTCAGCCCGGTCCCGCAGGTTATTGACGAGGCGGCTGGCCAGTCGTTTACGCAGGGGGAAGGCGGCCTGTTTGTCGACTTGTCCAAGGGGCAGGCGATGCTCCCGGGCCGGTTGACGCTGATCCTGCGCATCGACGGACCGCAAGGCAGCGTGAAGGCCTGGCAGTTCGCCGCAGCGCATGGACCATTGCCCGATGCCGCGACGCCGACACCGGCCGGTGCTGTTTCCCTTGCGCTGATCATCGGCACCGCATTTCTCGGCGGGCTGTTCCTGAACCTGATGCCCTGCGTCTTTCCGATCCTCAGCCTCAAGGCGCTGGCGCTCGCCCGTTCAGGCGGCGACGATCAGGAAGCGCGCCGGGAGGCGCTCGGCTACACGCTGGGCGCGGTCGGCGTCATTCTCGCCCTCGGGCTGGCCCTTGTCGTGCTGCGCGGGCTTGGGCACAGCGTCGGCTGGGCCTTCCAGCTCCAGGATCGGCGGGTCCTGCTGCTGCTGCTGCTTTTGGTCACGGCGATCGCCGTCAATCTGGCCGGCCTGTTCGAACTTCCCTCATTGCGGGTGGCGGGCGGCGGGAAAGGAGGCTTCTGGGGTGCGGCAGGCACAGGCGCGCTCGCGGCGTTCATCGCCACGCCCTGCACTGGACCTTTCATGGCCGGTGCACTGGGTGCAGCCATGGTCCTGCCCGCTTTACAGGCGCTGGCGATCTTTCTCGGTCTGGGGCTAGGGATCGCCTCGCCCTTCCTGCTGATCGGCTTTTCGCACCGGGCCCGTGCCTGGCTCCCGCGACCGGGTGCATGGATGGTGACCTTGCGTCGTATCCTCAGCCTGCCGATGTTCGTGACGGCGCTTGGCCTCGCATGGGTCATCGGGCACCAGCAGGGTGTCGCCGGCATGACGGTTGCGCTGGCCCTTGCGCTGATGCTTTGCCTCGGCTTGTGGTGGCACGGCCTTCGCCAGCATTCCGGCAAACATGTGTGGCCCTCGGCCACGGCGCTGCTGGGCACAGTGGCCGTCGCTCTGGCCGTGCCTGCGGTCGCCGCACCGACACCCACAGTTTCCGCCAAGGCCAAAGACGAACATGCAGAAACCTTTTCAACGGAAAGGCTGGCCAGCTTGCGGCACCAGGGCAAGCCGGTATTCCTTTACCTGACGGCCGACTGGTGCCTGACCTGCAAGGTCAATGAAGTCACGAGCCTCAATGCCGCTGCGGTTCGCGCCGCATTTGACCGGGCCGGCGTGACCTTGATGCGCGGTGACTGGACCAATGGTGACGCGGCCATCACCGCTTTCCTGAAAGCCAATGGCAAGGCCGGCGTTCCAGCCTATTTCTGGTATCCGCCGCATGGCGCGCCGGAGGAACTGCCGCAGATCCTGACGCCCGGCATGCTGGAGGCCCTGCCGAAAACCCGCGGATCCTGATTGCCCACTCCCCTGTTCGCCCCCGGCGTTCGCGAGCGTCCGCAACGGCGTGGTCAGACGATCCGGTGGAGTGCCTGGCTTTGCGTCAGGACGGCATTCGATCCCAGATCCCCATCAGTGATTTAGAAACACGAAAATGTGATGACATGAACTGAGGTTTATGCAGACAGTCTACGTCATACCGCAATGCCCTTGGGAATTACGCCTGTTTACCCGACCATATGCCCTATGCCGTCGTGCGTGTCCGCATGCGCGACAGGCGCGGCATTGAAGAGGTCCGGCGGTGCCCCTCCTGCTCGCGCTTGCGCGCTTCTCGTGCGGATGGAAACAACGGTGATCAAGCGGGTCTGCGAACCCGTCATCCCCATCTCCGGCAACTCCGTCAGGGTTTTGTCAGCAAGTCTTTCTAGGCAGGAGGACCATGAAGCCGGAGGAATGCCAAGGCCTGGAAGCGCTGTTCCACGCGTACCGTCCCGAACTGCTTCGCTTTGTTGTGGCGCAAACGGGAAATCGCGCGGAAGCGCAAGACATCCTTCAGGAAATGTGGGTTCGCCTCCGCAAGCCTGCGGGAGGACCGGTCGCCAATCCACGTCCCTATCTTTATCGAATGGCCAAAAATCTGGTTGTCGACCGGCTGCGCGAGAATCACCGCAGGATGCGCCGGGATCGGGGCTGGTCCGACCATCAGGACGATCATTTGCAACCCGGCGGCGAGCCTGCCGATCGAACCGGAAATGCCGAGCATCAGTTACTCGAACGCGAGGAACTCGCTTTGCTTGCTTCGGCCCTGACGACCATACCCCAAGGCGCCCGCCGCGCCCTCGAACTGCACAAGCTCGATGGCCTCAGCCAGGCCGAAGTGGCGGAGCGGCTGGGGATTTCAATCAGCGGCGTTGAAAAGCACATCGCCGTCGCAATGAAATATCTGCGCCGTGCGTTGCTGGACTGAGGGAAAATTACACCGGTGTCGTCGGATGCAGTCTAGCGCCATCAGACGCAAAGTGAGGAAAGCCACTCGCCATGACGGCAAGGTCGGAGATCGATGATCGGCTTCTGGCGGAGGCCCTTGCCTGGCATCGCGCGCTAGAGAGCGACGATGCCGACTGGGATGCCTATGTTCTCTGGCTGCAGGCGGATCCCCGCCATCGCGAGGCGTCCAACACGGTTGCGCTGACCGACCGTATCATCGAGGAACACAAGGGTGCGCTTGTCCGCCTGATCACAGCACAGCGGCCCGCCCGTCATTCCCGAAAGTTGCTCCGGCGCAGCTTCCTGCAGGGGGCAGCGGCAGCGGCGGCTGTAGCGCTCGCTGTCGGCATACCGCTTTTCAACCGCTATTTTGAGGAAGAACGCTACACCACAACCTATGGCGAGAAGCATACCTTTGCCCTTGCCAATGGCGCGACCGTCGATCTGGCGCCGGCAAGCCAGCTTCGTGTCAAGGGCCGCCACTCCGACAATCTCGAACTCGTGCGCGGCGAGGCCTTTTTTTCAGTCTTTCACGATCCTCATCGAACGCTGTCGATTCATGCGGGCGACTACACCGTGGCAGACATCGGGACGCGGTTTGCGATCAATCTGACCGGCGATGCTTTGCTGGTAAGGGTGTCGGAGGGGCATGTCTCGATCACCCGTGACGGTGGGAGAACCCCCGTCACGCTTTCAGCTGGCCAGCAGTTGTTGGCCAGGAGGCAGGGCGATGTGCTCGATATAGCGCCGCTTGCTCCCGAAGATGTGGGAAGCTGGCGTCAGGGCCGGCTCAGCTATGACCACACACCGTTGACTGTCGTCCTTTCGGATATTTCGCGCTATTCAGGCCAGGAGATCATCGTCGATCCGTCCGTCAGGGACATGCGTTTTTCAGGGATATTGATCATTGGCGACGGATCGCAACTTCTGGCGCGGCTTTCGGAATTCATGGCTATCCGTTACCAGACCGAAGGCGTTCGCGTTCGCGTTAGTGCTAATCCCGGTCGCTGAAATTGTCCTGTCTCCAGCAGGCTGTGCCGCAGCCCCCGGGCAGCGCTTCCCGATCGACATTCCGCAGGGCGAACTGCGCACAAGCCTGGGCGTTCTTGCGATCGAGACTGGCGTGTCGCTGGGCTTTGCAGGCGATATCCCCTCGCTCCGGACGCCGCGCGTCCACGGGAAAATGACCGTCGAAGAGGCATTGAACATCCTGCTGGCCGAAAGCTGGCTCCGCGCCGTCCGACTGGGGCCGCAGGCGTACCGGATCGAGAGGCAGCCCGCAGCAAAGCCGCAACAGGCTCGTCGCACCCTGATACCAGCGCCCTTGCCGCGAAAGGCGGCCCCTGAGGCACCAGAGCCCGTCGTTATCGTCGTAACCGGGCAAAAGCGTGAACAGGATCTGCTCAGCGTTCCAGCTTCGATATCCGCGTTGAACCTCGACCGTTCTTCTCCGACGATCGCGGCAGGGGCGAGTGAGATAGCCCGGTCGGTTGAAGGTCTTGCCCTGACCAATCTCGGCCCGGGGCGTAATCGTCAATTCATACGGGGTGTCGCGGACAGCCCGTTCAATGGCCCCAGCCAGTCGACCGTCGCGGTCCAGATCGACGAATCCCGCATAACTTTCGATGCGCCCGATCCGGATATCAGGCTCGTCGATGTCGAACGGGTCGAATTGCTCAAGGGGCCTCAAGGGCCTCTTTATGGTTCCGGTGCTCTGGGCGGGATATATCATATTGTCACGCGCAAGCCGGATCTCGGGAAGGACGAAGGAATGGCGCGCTTCCTGACCGAAGCGGTCCAGCATGGCGGTTTTGGTGGAGGCGGCGAGGCGGTGCTGAACCTGCCGCTCGCCAGTGACCGGCTGGCGCTGCGCGCGGTTGGTTATGTGATCCGTGGCGCCGGCTGGATAGACAATATCGGGCAAGACCATAACGCCAACAGTTCGAAGGCCGATGGGGCGCGGATTGCCCTACGCTGGCGGCCGTCCGACGAATGGACGGTCGATCTGGCCGGGCTCTTGCAGAATATCAATGTCGCTGACAGCCAATACGTGAGAGGTTCAGGCTTCGGGTTGCGACGCCAGCCCCCCGCCGCACCCGAGACATCCGACAATGATCTTCGTTCGGTCAGTTCCACCATCAGCGCCCGGATAGGTTCGCTCAGGCTACTGTCGGCAACCAACTATGTGGATCAGCGGATCGGATATGTGTCTGACGCCAGTGCAGCGGCCGACCGCTTCGGCCTGGCCGGGCCAGCGAGTTTTCACGATCAACGCGTCTATCAGGTCGTCAACCAGGAGTTCAGGCTGTCGCCCGTCACGGGCGGGAAATGGGTCGCGGGCTTTTCCTGGCTCAGAGCACGAACCCGCAGCGAGGCCGTGCTCGAAAGCCCTGTCGGCATACGCCTTCCGGTCGAGAACTTGAATCGCAAGGTTGAGGAATATTCGCTGTTCGGTGAAGCGACTGTCAGAATTGCCGATCACCTCAGCGGTACGGTCGGTGCCCGCCTTTCCAGAACGATCGCCGAGGATGAGGCGCAAGAAGCATCGGGAGAAAGTCCCCATCATATCGATCGGACGACCCTGTCGCCCAGCCTGGCACTATCCTGGACCGTAATGAATAAGGGCATTGCCTATGCCCGCCGCGCCCGCGCGGTTCGTCCCGGTGGTCTCGCTCCGCAGGAAAAGGGCAGCGAAAGGGCATTCGCATCCGACCAGCTTGAATCGACGGAAATCGGCCTGCGGCACGGGTTTCCGGACGATCCGCTATCGGTGGGAGTGGGCGCTTATTATACGGATTGGCACCACATTCAGTCCGACTATCTGCTGTCCAATGGCCTCATCTCGACGCGGAATGTTGGCGACGGCCAAATCTTCGGCATTGAGGCCAGCATAGACTGGCGCTTTCGACCTCGCTTCTTGCTTTCGGCCGGGATCAGTGCTCAGAATGGGCGTCTTATCAGAACACAGGACGGGGTGAAAGTCGATGACAGTCGGCTGCCGGTCGTGCCCGATCTGTCCGCACGGCTCGCGATCCGCCGCGAATTCGATTTTGGAGCATGGACATCAGCCTTGACCATCCAGGCCAATTATATCGGACATGCGCGGCTCAGTTTCGAGCGAAGCCTCGACCGCCAGATGGGCGACTATGCGACGGTTTTCATCGCATCGACATTGAAGAAGGGGCCGATCACCTTGGCCGCGCGGATCGACAATCTGCTCGATACGAAGGGTGACAGCTTTGCTTTCGGCAATCAGTTCTCGATCATGAATGGTCGGCAGTTCACACCCCTTAAGCCGCGGACCATCGTGCTTTCGGTTGGCTTGACCTGGTGACAAGATCAAGTCGTAATGGCCGTAGGACACCTTGATGTCGAGAAAAGCCCCAGAGCCTCATCGCAGCGATCAGTATCAATGTCGATGGGCTTGATGATGTAACCGATGGGGGCGGTTACATCATCAAAGCCCGAAAACGGTCGCATTGGAGATAGAAGGTCGTTTAATGGCAGCAGCATAAGCTCCGCAAAAGGAGGACGGGATAAAGCGTAAGGCGATAACGATGCTCGCGGCCGCTTTGGCGGTGACGGCTTGCGGCAGTCCCAAGACGGCCGACAATCCGAAGGTGGCTGGTGATCCAAAGGCCGCCACAGACGCCAATTTCAAGGAGGCATTGCGGGCTTGGTTCGACGAGCATCCCGAGTGTGTGCGGCTGGACAGGAGCGGCAGCTTGCCGATCGAGCGCGCCGCTTCGCGTCAGGTGGACAAGCCGGCGTTGGAGGCCGCTGTCGCTGCCGGTCTGCTTTTGGTCGACCCGATTGCCGGCAATCGGGTCCGTTACCATCCCACCGACGCCGCCAAGGATGCCGTGCGGGACGGGGACCGCTTTCTCAGGGGCGTGAACCCTCTGCTACGCTCGACGCAACATCAAGGCGGTCGAGAACTTCACCGAGCCGACTGACGCAGCGGGGGTGAAGGCGACGCGCGTCACCTACCGCTACACGCTCAAAGATGTCGCGCCCTGGGCGAGCCATCCGGCCATCGCCGCCGCGCTGCCGGCGATCCCCCCCCCCCCTTCAACAGACGCCGACGACCTGATATTGACCGACCAAGGCTGGACGCACCATCGCGCGCTGCGCTGACTGCCTGCCTTATGCCATAGCGCCCGAATGCGCATGGCGACCGGAAACGGCGGGGCAATGCGGAAAAGTGCGGCCCTAACGTAGTAGAAGCGGCGCTTCGTATTCGTCGCTTTCGTCCTGCTTGGGGCGCTGGTCCTTTTGGCCAGCGTGGCGGCGGTCGGCCTGCGGCCACTGGTCACATATCTGCTCGTGCATGCCGGCTTCACCGTCATCAACCAGATGCGCACGCTGGTCGCGCATCTCTGGGACAATGACGGCGAGGCGATGAGCCTTACGGAGCAATATCTGGATTCCGTCAATGTACCCCCGCCGAACCGGCTTGCTCCGATTTGGGCTCCGGTCGGTCTGCGCTATCATACGCTGCATCATTTGCTGCCGAGCCTTCCCTATCATGCGCTTGGCGAAGCGCACCGCCGGATCATGGCGGAACTGGGTATGCGTTCGACCTACAGGAAAGCCAGCTATCCCGGAATGATCCCGCTCATCGGCAAGATCGCACGGAGCACGATGCGGGTGCGATAAGCCTGCCTGGGGCGCGCCATGGAGGCTGCGCGATGGCCCCGCTTAGCCCCCCTTGCGGGACAACATTCGCACCATCTCCTGCACGGCGCGGCGCAGGCTGTCGAGTGAAGCAGGGTCTATATCGAACTGCCTTGAAAGTGTGAGCGGGACGTCGAGCGCCTGCTCTCGCAGCGCGCGTCCCTTGGGCGTCAGTCCTATAAGGACACGGCGTTCGTCTTGCGGATCGCGCGTCCGCGACACCAGCCCCGCGCGTTCCATGCGCTTGAGCAGCGGCGTCATCGTTGCTGTGTCGAGATGCAGGCGCTCGCCAAGTTCCCCGACGCTGGCCGGTTCATGCTCCCACAAGATGAGCATGACCAGATATTGCGAGTAGGTAAGACCTATCGGCTCGAGGACGGGGCGATAGGCTCGCTGGAGCAGGTTCGTCGCCGCATAGAGCGGGAAGCAGACCTGCCGGTCCAGGCTCAGGGGATCGTCTGCCGGGACCGGCATGGGCTCTTCCTTCAACGCGTCTTTACGGACAAGGCCACGTCGATATTGCCCCTGGTGGCATTCGAATAGGGGCAGACCTTGTGCGCTGCCGCCACGATCTCCTCGGCGGTCGCCTGTTCAACCCCCGTGATCGTGACGTCGAGTGCAACCGTCAGGGCAAAGCCTCCGGCATCGGTCGGCGACAAGCCGACGGTCGCATCCACCTCGACGTCATCGTCGCGAATCTTCTTGTCCTGGCCTCGCGTCACGTGGATCACCGCGTTGCCGAAACAGGCGGCATATCCGGCTGCGAACAGCTGTTCGGGGTTCGTCGCGCCGCCCTTGCCGCCGAGGCTTCCCGGCATCGCAAGCTGCAGATCGAGGATATTATCGTTGCTATGAACGGTCCCGTTGCGGCCTCCAACGGCGCTGACGGTCGTGGAATAAAGCGTGGTCATGAAACATCTCCTGATGGGGATCGTTTATCTAGGTAGCAATTATATTGCTTACAAGATAAATATCTGCCAGCGAAGACCGCACTGGGGATCGGCAAGCGAGGCATTGAGTCCGATATGTGTCATGCCAAGATGATCCACAGGTGTCTTTTCAGTCTGCCAGAAGAGAGGCCATGAGCACTGGCGAAGCCGGGACAAGCGTGGCCAAGCCGCAGAGCGAGGACGTCAGGATCGAGCACACCCGCGCCCTCCTCATCCAAGTGGTTTTCGAAATTGCTGCGGAGCGTGATATCAAGACCGCTTCGGTCTCGGGGTTGACGAGGCGCACGGGCGCCAACCGCACTACCTTCTACGCCCATGCTGCGATCCCGATTATGCCGATGCGTGTCTTCGCTGCTAAGCTAGATGAAATATACCATCACCCGACGGAGCAGCTCGATCACGATAGGCTGCTGCGCGATTTGACCAGTTCGACGATGCATGAGATCGTCGCGCATGTCGTGAAGTATGGGGCGGTCTATCAGAGCTTCAACCGGGTGTCATCGATACTCAGGCTGCGCGTGCGTTTGCCTAACATATCGAGCATTCGGTGCAGATTGTGCTGGGCGAAGGCTTACCGCTCAGCGGTCGCGGCGGAGGGGCCTTATGCAGCGGGACGATGACAGCGGAACCTACCGGGCTTTTCATCAGGGCGAGGTGGACGCTGCTCATCTCTACGGCTCTCTCGCCGCCGCCGAGCGCAATCCCGCCGTCCGGGGCGTATTTCAGCGGCTTGCCGACACGGAGAGCAGGCACGCCCAGTTCTGGGCGATGCGGCTGGCGGCAGGCGGCCATGCTGAACCTGCCACTCTCCCGAGCCGTCGCGCGAAATTCCTAGCCTGGATCGCACGATGTTTCGGTCCAGAAGCAATATTGCCCTATCTCGCTCGCCTGGAGGTGATTGAAAGCCACGGCTATGACGGGGAGCCTGACGCTGTTGCGGCAGGGATGCCCTCCGACGAATACGGTCACGCCCGCATTGTCCAGGGAGCCGCGATGGATATCGGCGGTTTGCCCGGCGGAACGCTGGCTAAGATCGAGGGGCGTCGTCGCAGCGGCGACGGCAATTCGTTGCGTGCCGCTGTGCTGGGCGCGAATGATGGCCTCGTTTCCAATCTGAGTCTTGTGATGGGAGTGGCCGGCGCCGCGGCAGAAGAACGCACGATCCTTCTTACAGGGCTCGCCGGACTGGTTGCCGGTGCCTGTTCCATGGCAATGGGCGAGTGGCTCTCGGTCAGCAGTGCGCGGGAGATGGCGCAGCGGCAAATACGCAACGAAGAAGCTGTCATGGCTCGTGTCCCGGATATCGAGCAGGAAGATCTTGCCATCATCTTCAGGGCCAAGGGGTTTGACGAGGGCGCCGCGCGTAGACTGGCAGCGCGTCTGACACGTAACCCGGATGAGGCCATCGATATGCTCGTCCGCGAGGAACTGGGTATCGATCCGTCGGATCCAGGCGGATCGCCAGGTTCCGCGGCAGTATCGTCATTCGGTCTGTTCGCCTTCGGTGCGATCGTACCGGTCCTGCCTTTTCTGGCACTCGAGCAAACATTCGCTTTCGTGGCGAGCTTTGTCCTCAGCGCGCTCGCACTTGCAGTTATCGGTGGGGCCACCAGCCTCTTCACCGGCCGGCCATTCCTGCTCTCGATGACCCGGCAAGTGTCTATCGGGCTTGGGGCGGCTTTGCTGACCTACGGCATCGGTCATACGATCGGGGTAAGCGTAAATTGAAAGAGAATCGGTCGCTTGCGATATTCCTGCACAATATGCAGTCAGAATATTCTGCCAAATCTCCGAGGCCTCCTAAACCCGTTCGCTAACGAAATGGCGAGCGAAACAGTCGCGGCAGCGATGAATGGGTCTGAATGGAGCCATTGACCTACGTGTTCGATGCTTCCTCAGCTGGTGTTGCCGGCCTTTCGCAAGATTTGTGTGATAACCCGGATATTGACCGGCCTCGGCCGACGTCGCTCTACGGGACGCTCTTGAATCGAGCGGGTACATTCTGTTCCGATTGGTGCGACGTGCTCGTAGCCTGTGAGGCCGCGCAGAGTCTTCAGCCGGGCATCGTGATTGTAGGCGTCGATGAAGAACTGGAGCTGCCGCCGCAGTTCGCTTTGTCTACCATGATGGTAGCGTCCTTGATGGCGCCATTCGTTCGTTCAGCCTACCCATTGGCTTGGTGAGGCGGAATTCGAGGTAGATGTGAGCGCTGCGGTGGGCGCGCAGGCGAGCCGTCCAGACGTCCCGCCTGCGCGGAAAGGTCGACCATGTCGACTTGCAAATATCCGATCGGATAAGCCTTGAACCGTTCCTCTCGGCAGTTTCTCACTCAGGGCGAGCAGACTGCGAATGCCATCGCACCGCTGTCAGCGGTGCAATCACGACCTGATTGGATGCGGAATCGTCGGCCGCAGTGTCTAGAAGCAATCGTCTATCGGCACCAAGTGAGTGGCGGAACCGCAGGACTGTCGTCTCCTCCTCCGTAGCGAAGACGTTGGCTCTTATCGGCATCCGCCGCGTGCGTCCGCCTGCACCATTTCGGACGTCGTCTGACTGTCCCATAGCGGTCAGCCAGCGCCCTTATGCTTTGCTCACTCCGCTGTACCCATCGATGGACTGCCTCAGTCGTCCGGGCACTGCCGCAAAGAACCTTCCTCCATCAAGCAAGCAGGCCAATTGTACCACCATGCTACGGCATCAAACAGCTCGTTTTCCGGAGGAAAAATGCCACCGAAGTACGCGCTTTACTTCGCGTCGAAACAGCGCGCCATCGACGGCGGCCGGTGAGAATCGAGCAATGAAGGGATGCATCGCAATGGCCATAGATATGGAGGAGGTGACGATAAAAAACAGAATGTTTGAATCGATATCGTGAATATTGCGGTCCCATAGAGCAGTCTCGACCAAAGGCTGCAGAAGCTCATGGATCGGCTTGACGAGCCGATCGTAAATATACTCAGACCTTTCGTCCTGCTGCGCCATTTCCTTCACTACGAACTGGGCAAGATACGGTGTATCATAGACGACATCTATAAGCAGGTCTATTGAATGATCGAGATGGTCTCCGTTGGACGTGTTGTCGACCGGCCGCCAATCAACAGACGATATCGTGCTCAGAAGGTGCGCCGCGACATTGTCGATGACCGCCTCCCACAATTTTCGTTTTGACCCAAAGCAATGGGAGATTAACGCGACATCGACATCCGCTATGGCCGCGATCTGACGCAGACTCGCTGCCTCGAAGCCATGCCTGGCGAATATATACAATGCCGCTCCCAGAATAGCTTCGGCTTTGGGTGCCTCCGTTTTCCGGGGACGCCCCCGCAATCGGCCGACGCCTTTCGTGGCCTTATTCATCTCGCGCGCCTCATATCCTGTTGCAGGGGGGTATCCGGCAGACGGGGGGCTACAGTATGCCTTCCAGCCTCAGGATCAATTCCGCGACCTTGCTACCGGAATAGGCGGCGCGTTCCGTGAAGTATCCCTCTCCAACCGTACAGTCTCCGGCGAAAAAGAGCCCGTTTATCCCGGATTCAAGCGGCAGCTTCTTCACGGCATGGATGCCGTGGTGGACCGGAGCGGATTCGACGATGAATGTCTCAGTCCATTCGACGCACTCCCGGACTTCCGGCCAGCGCCTGAAAACCCCTTCGGCCATGTGCTCAAACCACTCCTCGCGGGTCTTGGCCTCGAAATCGTCCGGGCTCAAGAACAGTTCGATGTTGATGGCTTGCTTTCCCTCCGGCGCCATCGAAGGGTCGAGATTGGTGAAGGTCGCGATTACCCCGTCATAATTGCCTTCGTCGGTCATCAGCATTAGCTGCGATGATAGGTGGGGAAGCACCTTCTTGCTTAGTCCCAGATGTACGTCGAGCGCGATTGTATTGGAGCGGTATAGGTCGGTGACTATCTCGTCGATACGAGTGGGCAGGTTCGATCCCAGCAATTGCCGCAGGTCGGTGTAGAGTGCGGTGTTGACAACGTGACGCGTCCGGTAGCTCTTCTCGGCGCCTTCCGGTGTCACCACCACTACGCCTTTGGCCGCCCCATCCTCCACGATGAGTTCTTTGACTCTGTGTCGGGTCAGTACCTCTCCGCCCTGGTCCTTGACGACCTTGAGAAATGCCTTGGGAAGCGCGTGGGCCGGCTCGCCGGTCATCTTGACGATCAGATGGCGCCCGCCGAAGTTTCCCGCGATCAACAACGTGACAAGAGTGTTGATCGAGCCCTCTTCCAGCGCAATCGCATCCGCGACAACACTGTTGGCCGCAATGAAGTGGCGAAGTACCGTCGCCACGTTCGGGTCGTCGGTGATTTCCCTTAGCCATTCGATCGCTGGGGTCGTGTCGAAACGCTCGGACCACATTTCCTCCGGCGTTACCGCCAGAGCGGCATCGACGACTTTGACGAACGCTCTTTTGCTCGCTTCCGGCATATCCAATCCAATGTCGTGCAGGAAGTCCAGCGCGGCTTCCCCGTTCGAGCAGAAGGGCAGGAAAACCTCCCTTCCGCCGGCATACACCGCATTCTGCGGAAGGACCTCCCAGCGCAGGTTCGCCCCGGTATCGCGCGCTGCCTTAGCCCACCACCTGTTGATTGCCGTTGAGAACTGGCTCTGACTCACATTTGCTGATCGAAGGCGCTATATCGCGCCCACCACTCGTGCCTGAAGCAGATCGAGTTTCGCGCGCCCGTACATCTGTCGTTTGATCAATTTGAGGCGCGTGATCTGCCCCTCTGTCTGTCCGTTCGACCATGGGGAGACGATCGCATTGCGGACTGCATGTTGATTTCCGCTGAGAGTTGACCCGGGAGGGGCATAAATTTCCACTGAGAAGTGACCCATGTTTTGACCTTGCCTCTGACTGATTTGTCGGGGGATCCAGGAGTGATCGACATGGCGTTATTGAGCGTAATCCGGCGCTGGCATTTCCGGCAGCACATCCCGATCCGTGAGATTGAGCGACGCACGGGATTGTCGCGCAACACGATCCGCAAGTACCTTCGGGCGGATACGGTAGAACCGAAGTTCAAGGTTCCAGATCGGCCGAGCAAGCTAGATCCGTTTGCCGAGAAGTTGACCTCCTGGCTGCGGATCGAGGCTGGCAAGTCGCGCAAGCAACGGCGCACAGCCAAGCAGATGTGCGCCGATCTTGTGGTGTTGGGATATGACGGTTCCTACAACCGCGTCGCGGCCTTTGCGCGGGCCTGGAAGGCCGAGCGCCAGCGCGATGCCCAGACCAGTGGGCGCGGTACATTCGTGCCACTGATGTTCCAGCCTGGCGAAGCATTCCAGTTCGACTGGAGCGAGGACTGGGCCCTTATCGCCGGCAAGCAGACCAAGCTGCAGGCCGCGCACACGAAGCTGTCGCACAGCAAAGCGTTCATCGTCAGGGCCTATCCGCTCCAGACCCATGAGATGCTGTTCGACGCCATGACCCAGGCCTTCAGGGTGCTAGGCGGCGTGCCGCAGCGCGGGATCTTCGACAACATGAAGACCGCGGTCGACAAGATCGGCACCGGCAAGGCCCGGCAGGTCAACGCCCGCTTTGCGGCGATGGCCAGCCACTATCTGTTTGAACCGGAGTTCTGTAATCCGGCCTCGGGGTGGGAGAAGGGTCAGGTCGAGAAGAACGTTCAGGATGCAAGGCGCCGACTGTGGCAGATGATGCCCGGCTTCCCGGATATCGACGCGCTCAACGCCTGGCTCGAAGAACAATGCATCGCACAATGGGGGCAGATCCAGCATGGAGTTCTGCCCGGCACTGTCGCCGATGTGCACGCCGCCGAGATCGCCAGCCTGATGCCGCTGGGCCGTCCCTTCGACGGCTTCGTCGAGCACACCAAGCGGGTCTCGCCCACTTGCCTGATATCCTTCGAGCGCAACCGGTACAGCGTTCCGGCATCCTTCGCCAACCGGCCAGTGAGCCTGCGGATCTACCCCGACCGGATCGTCATCGCCGCCGAAGGACAGATCCTGTGCGAACATAGGCGGGTTATCGAGCGATCCCATGATCAGCCAGGACGGACGATCTATGACTGGCGGCACTATCTGGCGGTGGTCCAGCGCAAGCCCGGAGCCCTGCGCAACGGGGCGCCCTTCACCGAGATGCCAGCAGCGTTCCGGCAACTGCAAGGTGAGCTTCTGCGGCGCTCCGGCGGCGACAGGGAGATGGTGGAGATCCTCTCGCTGGTACTGCATCATGACGAGCAGGCCGTGCTCTGCGCGGTCGAACTGGCGCTCGAGGCCGGGGTCCCCACCAAGACCCATATCCTCAACGTCCTGCACCGGCTGACTGACGGCAAGGCGCCACCAGCCTCGCCGATCGACGCACCCCAGGCCCTGCGCCTGAAGCGGGAGCCCGTCGCCAATGTCGGGCGCTACGATGACCTGCGGGACAGGGAGATGCGTCATGCGTCATGATCCCGCCAGCGCCGCCGTGGTGGTCATGCTGCGCGGCCTCAAGATGTACGGCATGGCCCAGGCCGTCAGCGACCTCCTTGAACAGGGTGCACCTGCCTTCGATGCCGCGGTGCCCATCCTGTCGGGGCTGCTTAAGGCCGAGGTTGCCGAGCGGGAGGTCCGGTCCATCGCCTATCAGATCAAGGCGGCCCGCTTCCCTGCTTACAAGGACCTGGCCGGGTATGACTTTGCATCCAGCGAGGTGAACGAGGCGCTCGTCCGCCAACTGCATCGCGGCGACTTCATCGACGGCGCTGACAATGTCGTGCTGATCGGCGGCCCCGGCACCGGCAAAACGCACATGGCCACTGCGCTCGGCGTCCAGGCGGTCGAGCATCACCGCAAGAAGGTCCGGTTCTTCGCCACAGTCGATCTGGTCAACGCGCTCGAGCAGGAAAAGGCCATGAACAGGGCTGGCCAGCTAGCCGAACGCCTCCTCCGCCTCGATCTGATTATCCTCGATGAGCTCGGCTACCTGCCGTTCAGCCCGTCAGGCGGTGCAATGCTGTTCCACCTGCTCAGCAAGCTCTACGAGCGCACCAGCGTCATCATCACCACCAACCTCAGCTTCAGCGAATGGGCCGGTGTGTTCGGCGATGCCAAGATGACCACCGCGCTGCTCGATCGGCTTACTCACCACTGCCACATCCTCGAGACCGGAAACGACAGCTTCCGGTTCCGGGCCAGCTCGGCAGCACCCAAATCTAGAAAGGAAAAATCATCCGCTTGACCCACTGCCCGCGTCGCGGGACATAGCTTCCAACCGGGTCACTTCTCGATGGAAATCCCGGGTCAACTCTCAGCGGAAATCAACAGACTGCAGCGAGGTCCTTCTCAACACCGTTGACGAACGAGTTGACGAGACCTCCCTTGGACATCGCGATCCAGCCATCAAGTCTGACCGCTGACTTCGATCGGATCATGGATTGGAAGTCGCCGATCGCTTTTCGCGCCGCGACCAATTCAGGAACGTTGTTTTCGATTACGGCGACGAGGATCGCTTCGGATTTGGCTAGGCCATCATGGACTGAGGTCATGAGGCGCGCCAAAACCCGCGCCGAGGGCGTACGCATAATGCCGCTCTGATTGGCCTTCTCCGCGAGGCGGCGGCGTTGTGCCCACTGCGAGACAATGCCCCTTTGACCAACAAAACCTTCCGTACGCATCTCCCGCCAGAGAGCCAGTGCGTTACGGGCTCCGGCCTCCCATCGCTCGTTCAGCCAAGGCAACCAGCTGTCCAAAGTGCTCGGGCGGGTCCGGAAGACATCTAGCCGCTGGCCACGCAAAACGTCGCGAACCAGCTTCCGGCTGTGACCAGTCTGCCGGACAATTTGCCGGATGGAGGTGCCACTCTTGGCCAGGTGCTGGATTGCTTCGTTGGTTTCCTGCCGCCGGACGTAGCCTTCGTACTGCAGCTTCTCGGCATAGGTCAGAAGTTCGGGATCGATGACGTTTTGGCCGACGGCGTGTCTGATCTGCCTCATGGATTTACTGACTGCATCCAGGAACGCTCGGCTCGAATTTTCCATGAGATGCCAACGATCGGCAACCTGGTCGGCATCAGGCAGTCCTCTTGTGATCGCTTCACCATAACCGCCGCCGCGGTCTCGGGCGACGATCGTTATGGACGGACGTTTGGCAAGCCAGGCCCGCGATGTCTCCAATGCTCGATCCGGCAACAAGGTGACCGGCTTTCGGCGCTCCAGATCGCAAACAATCGTGCCGTATGTCTGGCCGCGCCGGAATGCGAAGTCATCAATGCCGATGACATGGAGTTCTTCATGCCTATCGACCGCACGTCGCCGTACAACCCGCAGAAGTGTGTCCTTGCTCACCGGCATCATGAGACGGCTGGCAAATGCGGCTCCGGGCCTTCCACCGAGCGCGAGACCAAGATGGTGGACTATCGTCTCAAGACGCTGGGTACGACGGCCATATCGAGCCAGGACACCGGCATCGAACTGCTCGCAGAAAATACGGCGCCCGCAAATGACCGTGTCGCACCAAAAACGACGCGCAGAAATCTGGAGTATGACGCGCCGCCCCGTTAGCGGGAGATCCAGCGGTCGACGCACATATCGGCTTTGAATCCGCTGACTTGGTCGCCCGCAATCTGGGCAAACACCCGAAACGCACCGGGAGCGCAGCAGAATCTGAATATCCTCTCCAACACTTTGCACTGAGACGACCACAAGTCCCTCCGGTGCAAGGTTGGCGCGTTGAAATCGACCATGCATGGCAGATCCTTCCAATGAAGCGGCGAAAGGATACCATCAACAGCAGCAAATGTGAGTCAGAGCCACTTCTCGGTGAAAACCCCGGGTCAGTTCTCAACGGCAATCAACATCATGACTTTCACGACCATATGGCCGGCCGCGACCGCGCAGGAAATGCAGGATCAGGTCTCCGAACCGCTCGAAAAGCGGATGCAGGAACTGACCTGGTATGACAGGAGCGAAACCTATACGCGGCCCGGATTCGCGTTCACGCAGCTTTGGCTGAAGGATTCCATCCCGCCGCAAGCCGTTCCCGAAGAAATCTATCAGGCGCGCAAGAAGCTGTGGGACGAATCCGCCAAGCTACCGCGAGGCGTGGTGGGACCGCTGGTCAACGACGAATTTGGCGACGTCACCTTCACCCTCTACGCTCTCAAGGCGCGCGGCGTCCCGCAACGCGAGTTGGTGCGCGAGGCTGAACAAGTGCGCAATCGCCTGCTCCGCGTTCCGGGCGTCAAGAAAGTGGTGATCATCGGTGAACGGCCCGAGCGAATCTTCGTGAATTTCTCGCAAGAACGTCTCGCCAACCTCGGTATCGCGCCGCGCGAGGTCTTCGCCGCGCTCAATGACCAGAATCTGCTGACCCCGGCGGGCTCCATCGAAAGCCGGGGGCCACAGATCCAGGTGAGGCTCGACGGAGCCTTCGACGAGATCGCCAAGATCGGGGACACACCGATCGTCGCCAATGGACGGACCATCAAGCTTTCTGACGTTGCTGAAATCACGCGTGGCTATGAGGATCCGGCAACTTTTCTAATCCGGCACCAGGGCGAACCCGCACTCGAACTGGGTGTGGTGATGAAGGACCGCTATAATGGCCTCCAGCTCGGTGAAGACCTCGACAAGGAGGCAGATGCGATCGCGTCCGATCTCCCGTTAGGGCTGAGCTTCACCAAGATCACGGATCAGTCGGTCAACATCGAAGAAGCCTATGGCGAGTTCATGCTCAAATTCTTCGTGGCGCTGATCGTGGTCATCGCGATCAGCCTGCTCAGCCTCGGTTGGCGGGTCGGTGTCGTCGTTGCCGCAGCGGTGCCGCTGACGTTGGCGGGCGTCTTCATCATCATGCTCGCGACAGGCCGGGATTTCGACCGAATGACCCTCGGCGCACTGATCCTCTCTCTTGGCCTCCTGGTCGATGATGCAATCATCATCATCGAGGCGATGGTTGTGAAGATGGAGGAGGGCGTCGACCGGATCACCGCCTCCACCTGGGCATGGGGGCACACCGCTGCCCCGATGCTGGCGGGCACGCTGTTAACCGCGATCGGCCTCATGCCGGTAGGCTTCGCGAAGTCCAGCGCCGGCGAATATGCCGGCAATATCTTCTGGGTGGTGATGTTCGCGCTGCTGACATCCTGGGTGGTAGCGGTCGTTTTCACGCCCTATATCGGCGTCAAGCTCCTCCCGAACATTGCGAAGATCGAGGGCGGTCACGAGAAGATATACGGCACACCCCATTATCAGCGGCTGCGCCGGTTCATCGGGAGTATCGTCGCGCGCAACAAGACCGTGATGCTCGTTGTCGGTGGTCTGTTCGTGGTGGCGGTGTTGGGGCTTGGGCTGGTCCAGCAGCAATTCTTTCCTGTCTCCGATCGACCGGAGGTTCTCGTCGAGGTCCAGATGCCCGAAGGCACCGGGATTGAGGCGACCAGCGCTGCTGCTGCCACAGTCGAGGCGTGGGTCCGCAAGCAGCCTGAAGCAAAGATCGTTACCACTTACATCGGCCAGGGCGCACCGCGTTTCGTGCTGAACATCTCACCCGAACTCCCGGATCCCTCGTTCGCCAAGATCGTAGTTTTGACCGAAAATGCCAAGCAGCGCGAGGCGCTCAAACACCGCATGCGCGAGGCGGTGGCGGCAGGGCTCGCGCCGCAGGCCCGCGTGCGCGTTACCCAGATCGTGTTCGGGCCTCCATTCCCGTTCCCTGTCGCCTTTCGTGTATCGGGGCCGGATGTCGAGCAAGTCCGCCAGCTGGCCGACAAGGTTCGCGATGTCATGGTGGCAACCCCATCGCTGCGGCAGGTCAATGCCGATTGGGGCGAACGCGCTCCCGCCGTGCATTTCGTGATTGACCAGGACCGCCTCAATGCGATCGGCCTGACCACGCGCGATGTCGCCGAGCAGCTCCAGACGCTCCTGACCGGCGTTACGGTTACGGTGTGAGTGCTGGTCGTAATCTCCCCAAATGTGCTGGTTGAAAATTCCCCAGTTTGAGGACTGCGCCTGATCGGCATGGGGGCATGCCCCCATGCCGATCAGGCGGCACAATTATCCCTGCTGATGCCGAAGGAAGGGCGAGCAGGTGATAGGACTGAGGGAGGTCGTTTTGATCCAGGAACTCAAGAGACAGGGGCTGAGCATCAGCGCCATCGCGCGCCAGGCCAGCCTCGACCGCAAGACCGTGAAGAAATATCTGGCCAACGGTCTGGAGGCGCCAACCTATTCGCCACGTAAACCCATAGCGAACGCCGTCGAGCCATATCGGACCCATCTGCTGGAACGGTTGGAAAGCTATCCCGGCCTTTCAGCACGCAGGCTGCATCGCGAAATCCGAGAGATGGGGTTCAAGGGAGCCTATTCCTCTTTGACCGAATATCTGCGCGAGGTCCGGCCGCCCGTGCCCAAGACCTATGAGCGGCGCTTCGAAACTGCCGCCGGCGTACAGGCTCAAGTTGATTTTGCCGAATTCCAGACGATCTTCACCAGCGAGCCTGGTGTCGTGCGCAAGGTCTGGCTCTTCAGCATGGTCTTGGGGCACAGTCGGTGGCTTTGGGGGCGGTTCTGCCCGAACCAGGGGCTGGAAACGGTGATGCGCTGCCATATCGCCGCCTTCGAAGCGATGGGGGGCTGCTGCAGCGAAATTCTCTACGACCGCATGAAGACCGCCGTCATCGGCGAGGACGCTGCCGGGGTGGTCACCTACAACGCCTCGCTGGTGGCACTGTTGGCCCACTATGGCAGCGCCCCGAAAGCATGCCAGCCTTACCGGGCCAAGACGAAGGGTAAGGTGGAAAGGCCGTTCCGCTATATCCGGCAGGATTTCTTCCTTGGCCGCAGCTTTCGTGATCTCGACGATCTAAACGCCCAGTTCGGCACATGGCGTGCCGATATCGCCAATGCCAGGCAGCACGCGACCACCGGGCGGATCGTGAAGGAGCATTTTGAGCAGGAACAGCCTCATCTGCTGCCGCTGCCCGGCATGCGCTACGACACGGTCCTGACGGTCGAACGACGGATCAGCCGGGAAGGCATGGTCGCGGTGGCTGGCAATTATTACAGCGTACCTGATACCACTCGCCGCCGCGTGGTCGAAGTCCAGCATCACACGCATGAGGTGCGGATCTTCGAGGAAGGACAATTGATTGCCCAGCATCCCGTGATCGAGGGCAAGAACCGCAGGCGGGTCGAGCCCGGGCATCGCAAGGCACAGGCGGCGAAACCCGCACAACTCCTGCCCACAACCTCGGACAAGCCGGTCGGCCAGCGACCATTGACCTTTTACGGCGCCGTAGGTGATCGCTTGGCTGCTCTCAATGCCACAGGTGCTGCGTGATGTCCGTCTCCGACCGCATCCGGCAGAGCCTGCTGGCTCTCCACATGGCCCGTGCCCTGGAAACGCTCGATCACACGCTGGCCAGGCTGGAAAAGGGCGAAATCAGCGCGATCGAGGCCATCGACGACCTTCTGGCCGAGGAACTGAACTTGCGGGAGGGGCGGCGTATCGGCGTGGCATTGCGCACCGCCCGCCTCATGCCGGTCAAGACGCTCGAAAGCTTCGACTTCTCCTTCCAGCCTTCATTGGACCGGCATCGCATCACCGCACTCGCCCAACTCGAGTTCATCAACCGCGCGGAAGTTCTCCATTTTCTCGGGCCGCCCGGTACGGGCAAATCCCATTTGGCCACCGCCATCGGAGTGGCAGCGGTCAAAGCTGGGCGCAGCGTTTATCGCTGCTCGCTGGCCGAGCTGATCGAAGCGCTCACCAAGGCGGAGCGCGAAGGTCGCCTGGTCGAGAAAATCCGCTTCTACACCCGCGCATCGCTGCTGATCGTCGACGAAATCGGCTACCTGCCCATCACCCCGGGCGGGGCTAACCTCTTCTTCCAACTCGTCAACGCCCGCTACGAAAAGGGCGCAATGATCCTAACCTCCAACCGCGGCTTCGCCGAGTGGGGCGAAGTCTTCGGTGATCCCGTCGTGGCCACCGCGCTACTGGACCGACTGCTTCACCATGCCGTCGTCGTTCAGATCGAAGGCGCAAGCTACCGATTGCGGCAACATGCCGATCTGATCCCCGAGCATACACGCGCCCACGCCAATCTCACCCCGCCGCCCGCTCCGAGGCGTCGCGGCAGGCCGCCTAAAAATGGAGCTGTCGATCATCTCAATGGCTGATCACCAAATCCGCGCTGGGGACTTTTGCACCAGCACTTCTGAGGAATATTCGATCAGCATTTACATACGGAGGTTCGCGAGGATATCCGGTCCGTTTCCGTAGTCGCGCGCAGCAGCGGTACCGCCCGGTTCGATCCGACGAAACTTGAGGGCTTCACCCTGATGGGCAAGGCCGGCGAGCATATTCCGCTCCAACAGATCGGCCACGCCGAGATCAGGATGGAGGATCCGATCCTGCGTCGCTACGATCGGATCCCCACGATCACCGTCCGGGCTGACGTCGCGGAGGGGATGCAACCGCAGGCTGCTGCTGACGAGGTCATGACGCGGCTCCAGCCCATCATCGACCACTTGCCCGCGGGATATGATATTCATGCGGGCGCGGCCGTGGAAGAATCCGCGAAGGCCAACACGGCACTCGCCAAGATCTTCCCGGTAATGCTGATCCTGATGATGGTGGTAATCATCTTCCAGGTTCGTTCGATGACCGCCATGACCATGGTCCTGCTCACCGCCCCCCTTGCGATGGTAGGCGTCGTGCCGACGCTACTGCTGTTCAACCAGCCTTTCGGATTCAATTCCATTCTTGGGTTGATCGGTCTTGCCGGCATCATCATGCGTAACACGCTGATCCTGATCGGCCAGATCCACAACAACGAAGCCGAAGGAATGGATCCCTATCATGCCCTGGTCGAAGCGACGGTTCAGCGAGCCAGGCCCGTGATCCTCACGGCACTGGCGGCCGTATTCGCGTTCATTCCCCTGACGTTCTCGGTGTTCTGGGGATCGATGGCGTTCACCCTGATTGGCGGCACTATCGGTGGAACCGTTCTGACGCTTGTCTTTCTGCCGGCACTCTACTCCGTCTGGTTCAGGATCAGGCCGCAGCCGTCGTCACCCGCGCAAATCCTCGCCTGATCATGGAGCGCCGATGGATCCCCGGCGCATCGCCCGCTGGCCGGTTCCAACCGCGCAGTTCTCAACGGCGCACCCGCGAAAGGACGCGCGCTGCGACGTTGCTCCGAACGGCGAGTTTACGGCCATAGCGCAACGCGGTTGTCGGGGAACTCCAGCGCAGCGCCTGCGCGATGCCGGCGCCATCCTCGCCCGCGGCGAAGAGATCCTGGGTCAGGCCAACGCGCAGCGAATGGGTGGACAGCGCCTGGACTGCATCGAGCAGTTTGCCGGCGGCTAGGGTCACCAGGCCCATGTCATACGCGGCCAGCGCCACGCGCCGATAGATGCCATTGACCCCCTGCCGGGTGAGGGCGTTCTCGCCGATCGTATAGGTTGTTTGGGCCAGGGCCATATCTGGATCGGACTGGCTCGCGCGCCGCCGATCGACGCCCACCCTGCGGAACAGCAGGCCATCTTCGATGGCGCTTGCGTCGCGCCATGCATCGACCCGGCGGATCGTCTCGACCGACAGCCACGCCCAGGCGCCTTCCTGCTCCTGATCGGTTTTCGAGAAAGGGATAAACAGGGTGGCGGAGCCATCGTCCTGAAGATCGATCTGCCCGACTTCAACCCTGGTGAGCTCGCTGACCCGAAGTCCTGCATCGTAACCGAGTGAGAGCAGAGCCGCATCTCGCAGCCCTTGCAGGTCGCCGCCGCAGGCGTCGAGCAGCGCAACCAGAGTGAAGCCTTTGGTGGCATGCCGATCCAGCGCCTTGCCGAGCCGCAGCGGCGCCGCCTGACGCTGGAGCGCGCCTCGATGCCGGCAGATCGCCTTCAGAGCGGCGCGGACGATCGGGGCGTCGGTCGGTGCAACATCATTGGCGATGCTCACCATGCGATGCACCGATCCGAGGCTTGCGACCCTTCGCGCGAGCGTCGCGGGCTTCTTGCCCAAGGCATCGAGCGCGTTCAGGTAGCGCACGACGTCCTCGGGGTCCGCGGGGAGGGGGCGGCGGCCATCCTCGCGGCACCAGTCGCGCCAGCAATCGAGGTCGGCCGCGATCGCCGCCTTGGTTGCGTCTGCCATGGCTCGGAGCATCGTCTCGAGCCCGAGCTGGCTGACCGGCGGAAGGTCGGCCGGAACGATGCTGCCGATCGTGCGAAGCAGCCGCGCATCGACGGATTCGGCGTTCGCGTTCCGCCGTCGCCTCGGAAGTCCGCTGTCGTTACTGCTGACGACGATGATTTCCGTAGGCGGGGATTGGACATTGCCGGCCTCCTCTCGGCGATCGTCAGTCATTCGATAAAAACCCTCACGCGCCTGGCCTCGTTCAGAGAGCGAAACTGCACCACGGCGCCGTCCGAGCCATTCGCCTTGGTCGCGCATGGCGACGGCACGAGACCCAGAGCGACTGTCTGGCACAGGCGATGCCTCTCCTCGATCGTTATGACGAAGAGCGTCGACGTGACGTCGCCAATCTGTTTCACGGCTTGTCCATCCTGCGAACGCTCTCTCCAGTTTGGCCCAGGTCTCTCCCAATCGAATAGCGCGGCGCATCGGCGGGCGCGATAGACCCCTCGCCTCTTGCCAGCTCGCCTATACTTACCATAATCTCCCATTATGGTAAGTGAGAAAATCACGCGGGGAGGGCGGTTTTCGCCGTTTTTTATCAGGCGCTTGGAAAGCGCAGATAGCGACCCTTTTCATCGTCCCATCGCCGGTAAACGAAATCGCCCGTGATGGCCGCATTGACTGCGGTGAGCGTCGCCTTGAGTGCGGGACGGCCAAAGCCGTTCTTTCGAGCAAGGCGATTGTAGAGGATTGACCAGGCCAGGCAGGAGTCCGAAAAACTCACCTTCTCGGCCGTGGAGCCGAACACCCAGCCAAACGTCGCGCCGGTCTCCCGCAAAGCTTCGGTCAGGTTTCGATCACCCCCTCTACAAGTCGCCATCACCAGTGCGCTTTCCGGGCCCGAGACGCGTTTCAGCAGCTTCGCGAGTTCGGCCCAGCTCAGCTTGGTCTCGTCGGCAAGACAGATGCCTTCGTCATTCCCATGCGCGGACAGGTGAAAGATCTGGAAACCTCCATCTGCTGCCTCTTTGATTGCTCTCTTCAGTAGAGGCTTCGTCAGAACTATGCGGTAGTCCGTGGACAGACCTCGAATCTTGAGGATCTCATTGGCCGCGTGACCATCGACCCGGCGTTCGTAAAAGTCTTCGGGATCGACGGATTCCGCGATGAAGACGCTCTTGAGCATTGGCTTTCTTGCACTCCTTCCTTACAATCCACGGCTCAGAGCCGCGCCCCTTTTCCTCTCATAGCTTCCACAGGAAAATTCTGGAAACTTTCATAAATTGGAAGTATCAGGAATTTCATGTCCTCCCTGGCACAACAGGTCACGGCAGCGGGTCTGGCCGATCATATCCTCAGCGAACGCCAGCTCGGCAATCTGCTGGGCGGCGGTGACGCCCGACGCTACGGCCTCGTCAACCGGGCGATCAAGGACGGTTCCCTGCTCCGCGTGAAGCGCGGTACCTATTTGCTGAGCAAGCGCTATCGGAGCGAAACGGTCCATCCGTACTCCATTGCGCAAGGTTTGGTGCCGGGCAGCTATGTCTCTTTCGAAAGCGCGCTTGCCCAACATGGCTGGATCCCCGAAGCGGTCTTCGTGACCGCGAGCGTGTCGCCCGGCCGCAAGACGCTTCGCTTCGAAACGCCGGACTTCGGCTCCTTCAGTTTCCATCCGCTCGCCATCGCGGATTATCATTTCCTGACTGGCGTCGACCGTGTGCAAATGGGCAAGTCCACAGCCTTCATCGCACAGCCGTTAAGGGCTCTGTTGGATCTGGTCACCCTGCGCAAGGAACAGTGGGCGGGGCTCGAATGGCTCACGCATGGCATGCGGATCGATGAGGACATGCTCCTCGGGCTCCGGCGGAAGGACTTCACCAAGCTGAAATCGGTCTACAAGCACAAGGGGGTGAACAGCTTCCTTGTCGCGCTTGAGAGCGCCGTGATGGCGAGGAAGGGGCGCTCAGCACATGATTGATATCATCCAAGAGAAACTGCGCCGCTACGATGCCGCCAACGCCCTCGAGGAGGAGAACGCGATCAAGGAAATCCTCCAGGAGATTGCGCTCTACGCGCTGTGGCGTGGTGATTTCTTCGACGTCGCACTCTTTCAGGGTGGCACCTCCCTGCGCATCCTTCATGGTCTCCCGCGCTTCTCGGAGGATCTCGACTTCCTGCTGCGCGAGCCCGATCCAGGCTTCGACTGGACACCTTACCTCAAGACGCTGATCGAGGTTTTCGGCCAGTTCGGGCTGAAGCTCGACGCGCTGCCCAAAGCGAAGATGGACACGGCCATCCGCCAGGCGCTGATCAAGAATGATTCCATCGCGAGCCAGCTCGACTTGTCCTTCGCTGGATCGGGCAAGCCGAAGACGATCCGCATCAAGCTCGAGATCGACGTCAACCCGCCCGCGGGTTCGGGTGAGGCATCGAGCTATCTCGATTTCCCAGCGGATCACGAAGTCGGCCACCAGGATCTGCCCTCCAATTTCGCGCTCAAGATTCACGCCCTGCTATGCCGGGGCTTTCTCAAGGGCAGAGACTGGTTCGATTTCTCCTGGTATGTCGCCAAAGGAGTGGCGCCCAACCTGTCGCTTCTGCGCACGGCCCTCATTCAAGCCGGGCCTTGGGCGGGGGATGATCACATCGCCGTCGACATGCCATGGTTGAACGAGGCACTTGGCAGCGTGATCGCGCAGATCGACTGGAAGGCTGCGGCCGACGATGTGCGGCGTTTCCTGCGCCCGGCCGAACTCAAATCAGTCGATCTGTGGAGCGAACGCTTTTTCCTCGCTAAACTGGCCAAGCTGCCTGCACCGACAGCCGAAGCGGGCAAGGCATGAGCGGCAAATTCTCTCCCTTCGTTATCAAGGCGCTGGTCGACACGATCACCGGCGGCGCCGGCAACGACAACAGCCCGGCGATCGGCATCTATCGCTCCGGCCCGAAGATCGAACAGTTCTTCCTCGATTGCGGCCTCGACATGCGCATCGGTGCGAGTTCGCGCGTGCCGGCGACGACGGATTTTTTGCGCCAGACCGCCAATCACTATGACGGCCAGGGCGACGTCTACATCACCCGCATCATCGAGAAGGTCTGCGATCCGCGGGAATATCTCACGGAGCCGGACAAGGCGATCGCCGTTCGCGAGCATCTCAACAAGGCGCTCGGCGCCGACGAGCTGGCGGTGGTCATCGTCGGCGGCAAGGCGGTCCTGACCAGACGCCAGAGCTCCGGGACGATCGTCGAGCCCTTCATCCAGAAGGTCGAGACGCTCGATTTCGACACGGTACAGATGGAGATTGCGCGGGCGCTTCCCAATCTTCAGGACGATCCGGAAGATGCTGTCACCGCCGCCTGCTCGCTTATCGAGGCGGTCTGCCGTTCCATCCTCATCGAGCTCGGACTGCCCCTGCCGCCCCGCAAGGACATCGACGGTCTCATTCGCGCCGTCCAGGAGCCGTTGAACCTGTCGCCGGGCCGCACCGACCTGCCCGCTGAAATAGAGGGCGACATCCGCCAGATCCTGAGCGGCCTGACGTCGGTCGCGAAAGGCATAGGCGCGCTGCGAACGCATGGTGGTGACGCCCATGGTCGCGAAAAAGGCTTCCGGCGGATCGACCCGCGCATCGCACGTCTCGCGATCAACGCCGCTAGTTCGCTGGCCTTGTTTCTGATCGAGACCTGGGAGCGCCAGGAGAAACGCGCGCTGCCCCAACACGCGCAGGACATTTAGCCAGAGGCGCGCGCTGCCTCTGCCCAGGCCTGCCCGTGCGCGCCGCGCATGTAGGGAAGTGGGCGACTTCGGCCGGCACGAAGCAAGACCCTTCCTTCGGAACCCACGATGTCGGAGAAGAGGCGGGTCCAGTCACCGTCGCCCGGGTAAACGTCGATGACGGTAGAGTCCGCATCGACGCGTGCGAACCGGATCAACTCGGATCGCGTGGCTTGGTCGCACATGTCGGTTCATGCGACGAGCGCCCGGAATGTGCTGTCATGAAGCGCGCAAATCGCTGCGATCGTCCGGCGGATTTCCCGCATTTTCAGGATCCGGCATCGCGGCAGCACGCGCCAATGCCTGGGTGTCGACATACTCCCGGATGCCGGTCAGCTTGCCGTCTCGAACCGATCCAGTCGTCCTCGAACGAGTTGTTCGTGGCTTTGATCCTTCCTCTCGCGAAGCCAGCGACCAGGACCCGGTCTCCCTGCGCCACAAACTCCCGGGGTTCGGTGGATGTGTCTATCGACCTGGAGCGGTCTCGAGCAATTTCGCCAGCCCCGCATGTCCGCGGTAAGTTCCGGCCAGCGGCCAGTCTTCGCCCGGGATGATCCACTCGATGTCCCCGGCGACCAAGGCCAGCAGAGCCTCGCGGTCGCCGCTACCGATCGTGGCGAAGAAATCCTTCACGGTCTGGATGTTCTTCTCGATGCTCATGAAGTTTCTCCAATTTAACGCGATGGGATCGCGTGCTCTATGTTCCTGACGATGGAGACGTGTGTTCGTCAGTCGAACTTGACCAGGTCCTTGAAGATAAGGCGGCCCCAGCTATTCCCGTGCGCCTGCACGAGCAGTCCGCCTTCCGAAAGCCCGCCAAGCTTGACGGCTGCGAAGCCGAGTTTTCCCGCGAGCGCCGCAATCTCCTCGGCGGCGCCCTCATCGTCGCTCGTCAGGAACACGACGCGCTTGCCGCCATGTACGGCCGGGTCCTGGTCGAGAACCTTCGCGACCAGATGGTTGAAGCCCTTGACCAGCCTGCCGCCGGTAAAGGCCTGAGCGACGACCTTGGCGGAAGGCTGTCCGCCCAGTTCCTCGTCGGGCACGCCGTATGCGTTGGTCACATCGACGATGATCTTGCCCTGCCAGCTGGGCAGCGTCTTCGCGACATCCGGGTGCTGCTGGAACCGGACAGCCAGAAAGATCACGTCAGCCTCGACGGCCTCCGCAAGCGTTTTGGGCGTGATCCCGGGTCCGATCGCGGCCGCGGCGGATGCCAAGCTCTCCGGCTCGCGCGTGGTTGCGACGGACACGTCGATGCCGCTTCGGGCAAATGCCCTGGCCAGAGTCTGGCCGATCTCGCCGAAGCCGATGATTGCATAGGTCATGATGTTTCTCCGATCGTGTGTGATGTCGGGGTCAGACTTGCGCCAGCCCTCCGTCGACGGCGAGATCCACGCCGGTGATGTAAGAACTTTCCTCGGAGGCGAGGAACGTGACGGCAGCCGCGGTTTCCTCTGGCTCGCCCCGGCGACCCATCGGGACCTGCGCGGCAAATTGGGCGGCCGCCTGCTCGGCTTGCTCAGGGGTAAGGCCCGTCGTCGTCGCTAAAGCGGGGGTGTCGATCGGTCCCGGGCTCATCGTGTTCACCCGGATCTTCCGGTCCTTCAGCTCCAGGGTCCAGGCGCGCGCGAAGCTGCGCACCGCCGCCTTGCTCGCGGCGTAAGCGCTGAACCCGGGCAACCCCTTCACGTTCGAGACCGAAGAGGTCAGGATGATCGAACTGCCGTCCCGGAAGAGGGGAAGCGCTTTCTGCACCGTAAAGAACAGGCCCTTCACGTTCACGTCGAAGGTCTGGTCAAAATGGGCCTCGGTTGCCACCTCGAGCGGCGCGATGGTTCCCGCGCCCGCATTCGCGAAGAGAATGTCGATGTGACCATGCTTCTCTTTCACGACGGCGTAGAGCCGGTCCAGATCGTCCAGGTGTGCCACATCGCCGACGACCGTCGTAACGTTCTCCTTAATGATGCCAGCGGCCTCTTTCAGCTCCTTCTCGCGTCGCCCGGTGATCACGACGTGCGCGCCTTCTTCCACGAAGCGCCTGGCCGTGGCCAAACCGATCCCGCTGCTGCCGCCGGTGATGACGGCGATCTTGCCTTCAAGCTTTTTCATGATGGGTATCCTTTGTTGTGCGTGGGCCCCGGCATCGGACCACGCGGGGGTCAGAGTTGTGCGAGGCCGCCGTCGACGGCGACTTCGCTGGCGGTCATGAAGCTGCTGTCCGACGACGCGAGAAAGGCAGCCGCTGGCCCAACCTCCGCCGGATCGCCCATGTGCTGGAGCGCGGTCATCGCGCCGTAGGCGGCAAGGCCCTCCTGCCCGAGCGCTTCCGTCGCGAGTTCAGTTGCGATGGCTCCGGGCGACAGGACGTTCACCCGGATGCCGGTGCCTTCCAGGTCTTCCGCCCAGGTCCGCGCGAGGTTGCGCACCGCTGCCTTGCTCGCGCTGTAGGCGGTGAACGCCGGGGCGCCGGTGGTACCGGCACTCGACCCGGTCAGGATGATCGAACCGCCCTGGCCCATCAGTGGCAGCGCCTTCTGGACCGTGAAGATCGTGCCCTTCACATTGATGTCGAAGGTTTCGTCAATGTGCGCGGCGGTGATCTCGCCCAGCTTGAGCTGACTTCCCACCCCGGCATTGGCGAAGACGATGTCGAGGGTGCCGCGTTCGGCCCTCACCGCCGCGTAAAGTCGGTCGAGGTCACCCTCCTCGAAGACCGAGCCCTGCACCGCGCGGGCATTGGACCCGAGCTCGGCCACGGCGGCGTCAAGCGCATCTTGGCGGCGGCCGAAGAGGAAGACGAAGGCGCCCTCCTCGATGAAACGCTTCGCGGCGGCCAGGCCGATACCGGTCGCGCCACCGGTGATCACGGCGGTCTTTCCATTCAATCTGGTCATGTCGTGCATCCTTCGTTTCGCCGTTTCCGATATCTGGCCATGCGGGGAGATCCCCGAAGAGCCTCTACATGGGTCTGCTGATGCCGGGCGGTGAGTGCGGAATCACGCACATCGGTGGTGCGAAAACTATCCGCCCACCGAGAAAAGGCCACGCGTACTGCAGCAGAGCATGTTAGGATCGGCATTGAGAAGCCGCACTCTAGCGGCGCGAGAATGCACCATGATCGCCTGGGATGACGTTCGCTACTTCCTTGCCGCCGCGCGCGGCGGCTCGGTGCGGGCCGCCGCCAAACGTCTCGGCGTGAATCACGCGACCGTGCTGCGACGCATTGCTCAACTCGAGGAACGCCTCGGGGCGCAGATGTTCGAAAAGCTGCCTTCGGGCTATCGCCTGACGGAAGCGGGCGAGGAGGTCCTCGAACTCGCGGAGCAGATGGAAGCGACATCGCACCAGTTGGAGACGCGTGTCTTCGGCCGCGACCAGAGTGCGCGGGGGCTGCTGCGGGTGACGCTGCCGCCGTTCCTCGCCACACACCTGCTTATGCCGGATCTCGCCGAATTCGCGCGGATGCATCCAGATATCGAGGTGGAAATCTCTTCGTCCGGCGAGATGGCAAATCTAACCAACCGAGAGGCCGACGTCGCGATCCGCATCGTCTCCGACCGCAAGACTCTGCCTCTCAATCTTCACGGCCTGATGGGACCGGAGCTGTTCAGCGGTGTCTACATGTCTCGCGATCGCCTAGCCGCGTGGCGTGCGAACGCGGCCGATCCCATGCGGTGGATCGTCATAGACAGTAATGGACTCCCGGTCTGGGCGCGCGAGGGCGAAGTTCCCACCACGGGAGTTCCGTTCAGGACGCCGGATGCCGAGACGCAGATCGTGGCTGCGCAGCAAGGGATCGGAATGACCAAACTGCCGTGCTTCGTCGGAAATGCCGACCCTCTATTGGTGAGGGTGCCAGGCACCGACCTGCCCATGCATGGGACGCTCTGGATTCTCACGCAGGGGGAGACACGCAAGACGAAGCGTGTGCGGCTCTTCACGGAGTTCGTATCCCGCAGGCTCGCCGCGTACGCGCCGCTTCTCGCTGGGCTGTCCACAAAGCACGATTGATGCGCAGCAGGTCCGCTAAGCCAACGGCAGAATGTGGGCCATTCGCCCAAAAAGCGCCGAACCTTTGCGGAGGCTGTTGGTGCAGCACTAGGCTTGATCGAGCCACTGCGGATCGTCACGTCCATGACCTCTGATCTTTTGGCAGGCGCCCGCCTGGATCGTAGACCGTGACCCTGTGGGGAAAGACCGGACCCCACCGCCATAGCACCAAATTTTGATGTGAGGCAGGCGCTCCTGGGACGAAGCTCGGGACGAGGAGGCCGCAGAAACCCTCCTTGCGAAGCCTATCGACAGTCAGCCAGGATGGCGCCTCGCGCCGGTCGCGCAGACAAGTCAGCCAACCGCAGGCGAGATCCGCTAGTTCGACGCCGTGGTGCTTGCGCCCGTCCTCATCCCGAAGATCAGCGACCTCGGCGCAGTCCACATCATATTCGCACATTGTCAACGGCTGCAGCCGGTGGCTGAACCCCTGTGTGCATTCGGACACCGCCGTCATGATGTCCAGCGCGAGGTACAGTGTTGGTTCGCCCTTGCGGTTGAAGCGCCCACCCGTGATCGCGGCTCCTTCGCCCGAAACGGGCGAGAAGGACCAGGCTGGATCGTGGCCGCGAAAACAGCGTCCCTCAAATCTCAAGCAAAGCCGCCGAGCGCCAAATGGTCGAGATAGTCACGAACGGCGCCAGCCTTGCCCGATTTCACTAGCGCCTCCGGTGTACGTCCATCGAGCGCCGGGATCGGCTGCGAGCGATACCAAGCCATGGCCTGCGCCTCGCCGCCTGCCCACTCCCGGATGCGGCTGATGACTTCGAGCATCTCAGTGACCCGCGCCTGGGCTCGGGGCGACGTCCGACGATCGGCCTTCGACACTGTCGCAGCACCCAGACCTGCCGTCTCGGCGAGCTGGCCCTTCGACATGTGAAAGGCGTCCGCGACCCGATCGACATCCACGATGCCGCCCGTATCCATGAACCGCGTCACAAAGCTGCCGCTGCCCGCCAGGCTGAATTGGCCGGAGGCAAGGCGCCCGGTCCGGCTCGCACGCCGGGTCCCGGACGTGCCCTTTACTGCTTTGGGGGTACCAGCCATGTCTTGATCTCCGTCCGCATTCCGGACATAATATGGGACATTATGGAGATCGGTTCAAGCGCAATGCCACTTCTGGGCATTCGGACCTGAACCGATTTTTCAATCGCGCCAGCCAGCGCACGTCTCGCGATCAAAGCCGCCAGCTGGCTGACCTCGTTTCTGATCGAGACCTGGGAGCCCCAGGACAAGCGGCGCTGCCGGAGCACGCACCGGAGATTTAGCCGGAGGCGCGCGCTGCCCGGGGCTGTCCGTGTGCGCCGCGGACATAGGGTTGCCGCCGGTTTTCGCTGGTGGCGATGCTCGGGTGGAGCGCGGCCCTGACCGCATCCGTCACGGTGTAGACGGCATGGCGCTGGGCGCCGCGGTTTTCATGATCCACGAAGAAACCCTGATAGTGCCGCGTGATCAACCCTGCCCTCACCAGCTCCGATACCGCCCGGCTGATCGCGGTCATGCCGGTTTCTCGGCTACGCTCGATGGCTTCCGCCTCGACCAGGCGATCGGCCTCGGCCGCGTCGCTCGGCAGCTCTCCTCTGCCGGCAAGCCCGGCCCGCACCTTGTCTGCGGTTGCGCGGCGCTGATGATGGCGCGCGCCGGTCGGGGCGATCGTCGCGGCCAACCATTCGCGGATCGGCACCAGCGCCTCGCCTTCGCGAACGAGGGGCCCCGCCTGCCCGTTCGGCCGGGCAACCCGCGCGATGAGGTCGAGTACCATGAAGGTATAGCGCGGCCGCGCGGAATGCTCCGCGATGGTGCGAACGATGGCGGACATGCCCGCCGTCCGTTGAGGCGCCGCCGCCGCAAAGAGGTCCTGCTGGATCATGGAACGAATCAAGCACAAAGCTGGACTCTTGTGAATCCCCCAAATGCTCACGGAAGCGCCGGATAGCGCTTTTGCCATCCGTGTCACTTCACCAGAGCCCATCTATTTCGTTGTCGCCACGCCATGCTAGACCAGCCCCATGAGCGATAATGAATCAGACCCCGACATCATAGGGGAGGATCCTCGGCTGAATGGGCTCAAGGATCACCTCGAGACGGCTCATTCGGCGGAGCAGGCACGAGCCCGCCCTGCCGCTACCGGCGCCGATGCCAGCTACAGCCTTGGCAATCGTGTGCTGGCAGAACTCCTCGGGGGCGTTGGCGGCGGCGCCCTGCTGGGCTGGCTCATCGACAGGTTCGCTGGCACGGCCCCCTGGGTGGCCTTCGTGAACATCATACGCATATCGAACCGCAAACCCGACGGATCGTAGATTGCCATCTGCGTCACTTTACCCGGCGCATGGTAAAGTGACACAGTTGGCACTAATGCAAAGCCGGGCTGTCGGAGACCAGCATGTCTGATTTCAGTCTCAAATATTATGAGCAGCGCACCAGAGATGAATATCGTTCAGCCGCACGGTCAACCTGTACGGAACGCATTCTCGCGCACCGGCAGATGGCGCGCCGCTATACCGCAAAGGCTCGAAAGGTCCGCCAGGCCAGCGGAACTGTTCAGTCTCGTGAGCGCCCGCTTCTGGGCCTCAGTATATTCAACCGCTGATGTTCGCGGATAAGGCCAGGCAGCTTGGATATGGATATCGACGATCTACGCCGCATCGACGTCCGGCTCCACGGTCTGCATCGCGCCGACGAACCCTACACGCTCTACTATGATGAAACGAACAACATCCGCCGCCTGCATGTCACGGCCGATGGCCTGAACGTCGGCGAGCCCGGCTGCTTCGTTCTCGCCGGCGTCGCCCATCGCGGCGCGCGCAAGCCGATCGACATCGCCCCTTTGCGCGCTGCTCTCAAACTGCAGCCGACAACGAAGGAAATGAAGCTCGCGCACATCGGCAAAGGCGGTTTCCTTGAGCTGCTGCGCTCACTGCGCCTGGGCATCCTTCTCGACTGGATCGCGGAAAACGGCTTCTTCCTGCACTACCAGTGCCTCGACGTGATCTACTGGTCGCTGGTCGATATCGTCGACGCCGCGCTCATGGCGGCCGAGCGCGAAGAGTTGCTGCTGGTCGCGCCGGCGCTCAAGGACATGCTCAACATCGCGCTGCGCCAGGACCTCGAGGCGACCACCGACCTCTTCCGCCTCTTCAATTATCCCGCGCTCGATCCGCGCGATGGCCCGCAATTCTACCAGGTTGTGCTGCAGATAGTGGAAGAGGAAGCACACCAGCTCCATCCCCTTTATGGCAGACTGCTTGCCCAGGTGCTCGAGGACGCCATCCAGGGAGAGAGCTTTCCGTTCATCGAAGGCAGCGATGACGAGCGGCATATCCTGATCGAGGGTTTCGACATCTTCTTCCGGCACAGGATCGCCCTTCTGCGCAACTCGACGCATGTGCTCGACCTTGAGGAAGTTGTCCGCCGGCAGTTCCTGGCCGATCCCCTGATGCGGGACGGCGTGCCGGTCGACAGCTTCCGGTTCGTGGACTCGCAGGAAGAACCGATGATCCAGGTCTGCGATGTCATCGCCGGCCTTCTGGGCAAATTCTTCTCCTATGTGGTCGGCACCGACATGGACAGCGTTCGCGCCGATCGCGCGGCGCTCAGCGACATGCAGCGCGAGACCCTCGAAAAACTGGCGCGTCTCATCGACCAGGCCGCGGAAGAAAATGAGGCATTTGCCCATCGTGTCATGAGCTTGTCGGACACCCACAAGGCCGACATTTTCATGCAGATCTAGCACGCCGATGGCGCTGGCCGGTTCAGGTGGCTATGCAGTGTGCGATTTCCACAAAGACGAAGGACAATCCGAATGAACAATAGTGAGCTTGCCGAAACCCTCGCCGGCCAGACGGGCACGACCAAGGCGGATGCCCGCAAGGCTGTCGACCTTGTCTTCGCGGCGATCGCGGACGCCGCTGCCAAGGGCGAGGAAGTGAGCCTCAATGGTTTCGGGAAGTTCAAGGTGAAGGACGTGCCCGCCCGCGAAGGCCGCAACCCCTCCAATGGTGAAACCATCAAGATCGCAGCGTCGCGGAAACTCACCTTCACCGTGGCGAAGGCCGTCAAGGACAAGCTCAACGGCTAAGTCGGGCGGCGCCTCGCTCCGATGGGGTCGAGGCGTCCCCTTCCCTACGACGTCGAGCCGAAGTTCGCGGCGTAATAGTCGATGAATTCCGACGCTTGCGTGCCAGCACGGAAACGATGCTGTTCTTCAAAGTCGATCGAGGGCAGCAGATGAATGAACTGGTCCTCGGCATAGAGCGAGAGGACCGCCAATGGATCGGGCCCACCCTTGCGCAGACCCGCCCGCGTGTTCCCCGCTTCGATGGCGGCCCCGATCAGGATGTCGGCGACCTGCACCGCCGGACTGGTCTTCGAGTCCACCTGGGTCACCCCCGCCAGCTTCAGCGGGAATTTCATCCGCGCGATCTCGGACTGACGAAACTCGATCTCTTCCTCATGATCGATGAGCTTCTGGATCAGCCCGTGATAGGTGAGCAGGTTCTTCGACTGATCATGTTCGACGCGGTAGGGGCCATCGGCCATCTCCTCCATCCGGGTGATCAGCGCCTGCAACACCACCATTGCTGCATCCGTGCTGACGCCAGGGGTCGCGATCGCCGCCAGGCACGCCCTCGACCCTGTTGCGAGCGGCCCGAGCACTTCATCGAGCGCTTGCCAGTTCATCGCGCGCGCCGCGGCGACAAGGGCATCCAAGGCGGTCGGGCTCTTTTCCTTTATGGCACGCTGGAAGGCGGCCATCAGGCGCCTGTAGGACCCGGCACCGAACAAGGTCGGCCCGACGCTATGGAGGAGCGAGGCCATCGCATAATTCCGGCCGTCGGCATAAAGGTCGAGATCCCGCTCGTAGTAGAAAGGCTCGACTGCATAATCGACGAACATGAGGGCCAGCAGGAACCGCTTATCGCACACATAGGTCGTGCATTTGTGCGCGCTCAGCGCATCGCGCATGAGCCCGATCAGACGCGGATGGTTCGCCGGGCGGCGCGCGAGCGCGCGGTATTTGAGTTCGGCCGCCTGAAGCGTCGGAAAATGGTCGCGGATCAGTCGAGCAGCGTCATCATCGCTGATGGCGCTCGCGCTCGCCCCCTGAAAGCGCTGGTCGGCGTTCAGCAGGTCGAAGCCCGTGTATCCGCTCTCGTCGATCCTGAAACATTCCATGAGGACCATCCTCGGGTTCGGCCGCCTCCCGTCAAGGCGTCGAGGCGGATAATTGCCATTCAGTCGGTCAGCAGATCAGATAAACGGCCGACGGCCGCTACCGCCGCCTCGAAGTCGGGGACCTGCGCCTCGCCGGCGAAGGCCATTCCGCCAACGAAGCGTGCATATTCGTCAGCGTAGACCGGATCGTCTGCGAGCCTGGAGCGCATGGCGGCAAGCCGGGCCACCGGACCAAGCTCCGCAACGCCGCCCTGCCGGACCTCATCGGACGCGTTCGAGAACGACATAATTGCCGTCATATCCTATCCGACGGCGGACTCGATCCTGGACCGTCACGATGCGGCCCGTCGGCACCTGCGTCGAGCGTCCGCCGTTATAGGCCTGCTCGAAGCTCGACGAGGAAACCTTCTTGCCGAGCCGGCCCAATGCCTCTGTAGCAAGGCGCTTGATGCCAACGACCGGTGCCGGCTTGCCCGTGAAGGGCGACGGTTCCGCCTTGGCGTAAAGTCCGTAACCGATCTGGACGAGATTGCCATCCCTGGCCTTTTGCCGAAGGGCCCTGCCCACCGCATCATAACTTCCCAGGTCAGCGAAATCGTCACGCAGAAAGACGTTGCGCTTCGAGCGGCGCACCTTCTTCTCGATCGCTTCCGCGATCGTGCCCAGAGACGAACCGCGCACGCCCGCGTTCACCTTGCGATATCGGCCACGTCCGACCCGCACGACCTGTTTGTCCGCGACCAACTGGCGTAGAGCGCGGCCGACGGAATCATAGTCGGCATCGAGCGCGAGATCCGCGCGGCTCAATGTCTCGCCTCCTTCCAGGCGCTCTACAATCTGCGTTACAATCGGCTGCATGGAGATAACCAAAATACGACCTTTACGGCATCCCGTATACGGCTCCCTGCCCGATACTGCTAGGCTCTACCCGAAAGAGCCGCCCCCAGCTCTATCAAAGAAGCGCCTCCCGCAGCATCGCGAGGCCCGCTTGATGCCTCTCTAGCTGCGCCTCCCGAAATCTCCGGATATTCATCAACTTGAACTGCGGCGCCGGCAACTCGCGGATGGCGGGCGACGGGAAACTCTCCCAATCCGGATCCCCCGCCTCGAAGCTCTCGAGGAATCGTCGATCGTCGGGATCAAGCGAAGCGTGCAACGCCTCAACCAAGCGATCGAGTGTCTGGATGTGGTCGTCATAGGAGAAGGGCTCGAAGGGCATCCCCTCGAATTGCGCCTTGAATGTCGTGGCCTGATCCCTTCGGTTCGGTCGGATCAGCTCAGCGACCGGACGACCGTGGCTGACGAGGGCCGCGACGAAGCCGTGTCGAACCTCGTCGACGAGCCCCTCCCCATCCAGCAACCGCTTCACGTCGAACAGATCGCGCGGATGCTGCCGGTCTAGCGCAGCGCAGATCTTACCGCCGAACAGCTCGCCGTGCGACAGGCATCGCGCTTCGACGAATGCTTCAAACCTCTCCTGCACACGATCAGAGCACGGTAGGTCGCGGAGGGGAAGGAGATGGCCGCGCAGGGTGGGGTTCACCTCAACCTTGATCTGGGTCTTGCCGCGCTGGCAGTTGAGCTTGACCTCCATCCCTTCCTGGCCCTGGCGTGCCTGGGTCACGCGGGTCGGCGGCAGACGGCGCTCGATTTCCGTCTTGATCCTGGCGAGAGCCTCACCGATCGCACTCAGGGACGTCTTCCGATCATGGACAGGGAGGTAGGTCAGATCGATATCGACCGACAGACGCGGGAGATCCCATTCGAACAGGTTGATCGCCGTGCCGCCCTTCAGTGCGAAAACCGGCTCGTCCATGACCAGCGGCAGGACGTCCAACAGGAGACGGACCTGGTCGCGATATTGCTCAGTTGCCACGCGAAACAAGCTCCCTTGGAAGGAGCAGCCGGTATTTCGGGACATAGCGCCCCATTTTAACAAGGCTGCGATCGCCGGAGCCCAGATCTATCTGCTCCACCTTCAGATGCCGCATGACAGGGAGATCCGCCCGTTCCGCCAAGTAGAGGAACAGCCGGCGGACCTTCACCGAAGCGCACGCCTCGAGCAGGGATTGCATGAGCTTGGGGCGAAGTGAGGTCATGCCCTCCACTATCTGTCCGGCTTCGACGAGATCGAATTCCTTGGGTGCGAGATGGAGCAGCTCGAGGATAGCTCGCTCGGGCGTGGCGGCCGTCAATGGATAGCCTTCCGGGGTTCGCTGCTCGGTGAGCCCCGGCTCGTTTGGCAGGAGCTTGCTTTGCATATGCCGAACCTCCTCCCCCCAATGCGTCTGAAACCACGCCGGCAAAACCACGTGGAGGGGTGAGAAGAGATAGACCCTGCTTTCTCCGAACCGGACATAATGGCTGTTTCCTGTCATCTCGAGCGCCGTCAGCGCACCGACATGGACCGGCAGCTTGAGCTGTGATTGAACGCTATAGAGCGCGCCCTGCCAGGTCACGGTTTCCATCGGGCGCTTGAATGCGCCGCGGCCAAGGGAGACCAGCCACTGCGAGGCGGTGTAGTTCTGCAGGTCCTGCGCCGTCAGACCTAGCGCCTTGAGATGCGGGCTGGTCGCCACGGTGTGCGGCTCCCACGCATCGAGCAGCGACCTCAATTTATCGGTTCGAGCTACCTTCATGGCATATCTATGTCATAAATTCCAAGGTCGCTCAACCCCTCGGAATTTCTTGGGCTAATATGTCAGCGATATAGTTGAGGCATATAATCCAATATATCGGACGCCTTCTATCCCGAGACGATGGCCTCCGATGCGGAGGCCCCAGTCATGGATCTATAACGAGGTTATGGTAGTTTATGGCCTTTCTATAAACTCGATAATCTCCCTATAATCCCGTGCAATCCGTTGCGAACAAAACTCCAACCGGCTATTCTTCAAACGCAGGAGTCAGCCATGCGGATCGTCAAGTTCGACCTCGATACCTACATGCGGACTAAAGGCCTTCCCGGTGGACCATCGTTGACGGTCACCGAGGAAGAAGTCCCGGAAATCGAAATGATCACCGACGAGAACGGCATACCAACGCGAGGCGGACTGATCGGCTATACGCTTGCATATGCCCTCATGGCTGGCTTCGTAATCGCCCTATTCTACGCATTCTAATACTATTCACGTAGCTTCGGATCCTGGAAGAAGCCGTGATCATGATCGCGGTTCACTTCCTGCTCCAGATCGGCAGCACCCTGCACGCGCTGCCCGCGCATCGCTTGTGCAGCCGCACGATCGCCGCTGAGTTCGGTCTTGCCAGCCTCGATGATCGCGGCGGCGCCCACATCGCCGCCGCCGGAGGGGCCCGCGGATAAGCGCCCGGGGCCGTGCGGCCGGTAGGATCCCCTGACGTCCGCCGCGCTCGAGACACTCGGTCGACTGACATCGACAAGGTTTGGATCATGGAGGCGGCCCTCGATCTCGGCCCGAATGCCCTCCTGTTTGTCATGCACCCACCGCGTGATCATCTCCTGCCGCACGAGCCGCTGCTGGTCGGTGAGATCCGTCGCCCACAGCTCGGGCGCATCGAGGCCCGGATTCTCGACCTGCTGGTGCCGATACCATTGCGCGAGATCCTGGCTCAGATTCTCGCTGAGCTGCATGCCATGCGTCTCGGCATAGCTGGCATCGCGCGACAGTTGCTGGGAGAGTTCCTCAAGCCGACGCGCCGTTTCCGAATAGGATTTTGCCAGAGCCAGCGAGTCCTCGGTGCTCGCTGAAGCGGACGATGTGGCCGATGCCCGGCTGAAGCTCCCGCTGCGCGAATATGTCCCGTCAGACATAGACGCACCGCTACCGCTTGAATGTTCATCCCGCACTCCGCTCGACGAAGTGTTGGCATCATCCCTGCCGCGGGTCTCATCCGTGCCATAGCGCAGACTGTCTTGCTGACTGCCGGTCCACGAAACACCCCCGCTCAAACCTGGCAAACGTCCCGCCGCCCCTCCACGACCACCACCCTGTCCGGCGACCTGACGTCCTCCAATGTTGGCTGAGATCCCGCCGGAAATTTGATCATTGGTTTGAGCCAGTCGATCATGACCTTGGGCGACGCGTTGCCCTTGGGAAATTGTCGAGCGCTCCTCGGTGCCCTGCGTACTACTACCGGTTTTCCGATCGAACTGCTCCACGGATGTGTTCGCCTGACGCCCGCTGCTCGAATCCCAACCCGACGACCGCTCGGTTGAGGTGCCGAAGGCGCTCCGATTGGCGTGGGTGGCGGTCAGGATTTCGGCCGCGGCATTCTCATAGGCCTGCGACTGCCGGTGCGCCTCGCTCGCCATCTCGCGCCATTCCGCGACCGAACCGGTCGTCATCGTCGGCGTGAAGCCGAGGCGCGAGATTGCGCCGGACGTGTCGAACACGTCCTGCCCATTGCCGAACCCGTTGATCATCGCACCATTATCCTGGCGCCAGCCGATGCTCGGCGCACCGCCCATATAGCTCGGTGCCGTGGTCCATTGGTCGGCCTGGCGCATGTTCGAGGTCGAGTTGGCCCAGCTCACATTGCCATAGGAATAGTTGCCGGTAGTCTGCTCGAGCGCGGCCGCCTCCGCCGCATTCTGAGCGGGCGCCAGCATCGACATGGACTGTCCCGCGATCGACATTGCGCCGCGCGCGAGACCGGCCGCAAGGAAGGGCACGCTCATCAGCATGAAGCCCGCAATCGTCGCCGTCTCGCCGTTGACCGCCCCGATGCCGGCATAACTGCCGAGCGTCACCCCTCCCCCGGCCACGCCGTTGGCCGCAGACTCCGCCCTGGTCATGCAGATCATATGCAGGATGACGTAGAGCGGACCCCAGGCTGCCAGATAGAAAAAGCCCATGGCATAGCCCTTGAGCGTGCCGACACCCGTTTGCGGCATGAGAAACAGCGGGAAAATCACCGGGAACATCGCGAAGAAGACGACGGTCAGGACGATATTGAGGATCGGCACCCAGGCCATCGCCTGCTGCGCGATCGAATTATAGGTGTTGCGCGCCTGAATGTCGGCACGGGTCTGGGCAAATGTGTCGATCGCCGCAGCGCCGCTGCCGCCCGCCATGCTGTTGCGCGCCTGCATGAAGGCATTGATCGCGGTGTTCTGCCGCATCGTCTCGGTGAAGTTGCTGCCCGACCCGGTGAAGGCAGCGTTCACGACCGGCACGTCATGCTTCAGCTTGTCGGCCGCCAACGCATTGCTAAGCTTGGGATAGACCTCCTTCCCCCACAGCGGCGCGTTCGCCTCGATCATCGGCGCCCATTGCGCGTCGAGCGCCTGATAGGCCTGGCGGCAGGTGACGATGAAGTTCTGGACTGTGCCGTCGCCCTGCCGCTCCAGCCATTCCTGGGAGCGCGCTTCCGACCCCGGCCCTATCGCCGCCCACAGATCAGGCGCCTTCGCGAGATTGGTGAGCGACTTCTGGTAGAGCATCACGTCGCCGAAGACGCAGTTCTTGAAGTGGCTCTCGAGATTGGTGGAGAACTCGGCGTCCCTCACCACGAAATTGCGGGTCGCGTCGAACAGGCGCGCGCCATAGACCATGCCGTTGCTGGAGTAGTTAAGCTCGCTCGGCATGACGAAGACGGTCTCGGCCGTGCGGGTCAGCCAGTCGCCGATTTGCGTGGTAAAGCTGGCCAGCACACCCAGGCCCATCGGCACGTTGTCTATGGTCGCCGGCGCGAGACTGGGGTTGATGCGATCGGTGACCTTGATGCTGACCGTTGGCACCATCAGGCAAAGGTAGATAGCCGTCGCCTGCAAGAACCAGTTCATCCACGCCTTGTAGTTGAGCGTGAAGGCGACAACGAGCAGCGAGTAGATGAGACCCATCACCATCACGACCCGCAGGAGAGAGCGATAGCCCCCTCCCCCGGACCAGGCCGCGACGGCGTTGAACACGTTGACGAGATACTCGCCGCCGCCGACCGTGAAGACCTCCAGCATCGCCGCGCCCCCGCCTTAGTTCAGTCCCTGCGCGTTCAGGCCGCGCGAGAAATTGAGCGCGGAGGCCATGCCCGGCGTCATCGAGTTCTGCAGCGTCGATTCCAGCATGATGCTGCGGTTGATGATCTGCATGGTCACCTGCAGCTTGTTATTCAGCCGGACATCTCGCTGGCTGAACTTCGCGCGGGTCGCCGCGATTTGCTGCTTCCACTGGGTCGCAGTCTCCTGATCGAAGGTCTGGTAGTGGACCTTCGCCTGCTCGACCCGGTCCAGCATGTTGTCGAGCATCGCGGATAGAAGATCGACCGCCACGATTTCAGAGAGCGTCTGGATCTCGCCGTCGGTGAGCGCGTAATGCGCATAGGCCTGCACCGCGAGGATCTTGTAGATCGGCACAGTCGCCAGGTTCAGGAGTTGCTTCTCGGCGGCGTTGAGCGGGGTGTCGGAGCGGATCTTGTCGCTCATCGATTTGATCATCGCCGCGATGCGAGGCCGAAGTGCGGAGGAAGCGGGCACCGACAGCGTCTGCTCACCGACATCGTAGCAATTCTCGTCGTTGCACTTGAGCATCTTCACGGCCGGTGCGTCGGCGGTGCCGTCGAGGAGGGCGGTCACGACGGCCTCTTCGGCCGGGCCGAACATCACCACCTTGCCGCCGACGCTCGGATCGGTCGATGGCGTCGTCACGACCGTGCCCACCAGCGTCATGATATATTCCGAGAAGGACTGGTCGAACGCGCCGAACTTGGCCGATTTCTTGAGAGCCTCCCAGGTATAGTTATGCGGCTCGCCGACCAGCTGATCCTTCATCGATGCGTCGGTGTTGCCGGCAATCGTGGAATCGCGCCTGTTGCCGTTGTTGCAGCCCTGGCGGGAAGCCGCCCAGTCAGAGAACACGCCCTGGCTATTACCGACCGCCTCGCAGATCGTCGCACGCGTCGTCTCCATCTGCGGCCAAATGCCGCCAACCAGCGCCTGCGCCGTCTCGCAGCTCGAGATGTTCATCTGGTTGAGAAGCTGTGCCTTCTGGCTGAACTCGTCCATGACCTTGCCGATCTCGGGCGACACGGAATCGATGGCGAGCTTGAAGGCAAAGCCGAGCGCATTGTTGGCTGTCGCCTTCAGCATGGCCACGATCTCGGAGGCGTTGATGAACGAGAAGCTACCCGAGAACAGGTCGATGCCGCCGCAGCCCGCCCGGGCGCTGGGAAGCTGAAGATTGAACGGTTGCACGCTTTTCTGCGGGAAACGCGTCCAGACATTGCCTAGCGAGTAGTAGCCGGCGGATTGTCCCTGGAACGCCGAAGGGCCGGTGACATTAGCCGCCCCGCCCGCGTCCGAGAAAAAGTTGTTCATCTCGGAGGCGACGTCGGCGCGCGCCACGCCGACAATCGCGAAATTGAGAGCGGCTAGGATCGCCATCGAGGCGCCCGCCGAACGGAAAAAGCGGCGCGCACGCGCTCTGCCAGGATGCTGTGCCATCAGTAATCGCTCCCCACCTTGGTGTTCGTGAGCGTGAAGATGCGATCCATGATCTCATCCGCGCTGAGGATGCCGTAGCCGATCGGAATGGTCCGCCTGGTCGCCGTGTCGAACAAAACAAGCGCCGGCGTTTCATTGCCTGGTACGCCCATCCGCGCACGCTGACCGGAGTCGACGACATAGTTCGGGAAGTCCCGGCTCGGGCCGCCGTCCATCGACACGGCCATCACCGCCATGCGGTGACTGTCGGTGACCGAGCGCAGGATCGGCGCGAACAGCTCGCAGGCGCCGCAGCTCTGCGCGAAGAAGTAAAAGAGCCCGTACCGCTGACCGAGATTGGTGAGCACCGCGTCGCGATCGGCCTTGCGATTATCGAGCCAGGCGCGCTTGCCGACCGTCGAGACCGGCCTTTGCAGCGTGTAGTCGATGTCCGGGTTCTGCCACAGCGCACGCTGCCAGACGTCCGAGAAGGTCGACGCCCGGTCGAGTTGCTCGCGCTGGAAGCGGACGTAGGCGATGACGTTCTCTTCCGACGGTTCGAGGATCGCCTTCGCCTTCAATTCATCGAGATGCCTGGAGACCGCCGCCATGCGATCCACCGCGCTCGGCTGAGGCGGTGCGGCCGGCGCCTCTCGCGGCACGGCCTTCGGCTTGTCGCAATAGAACCACTCGCCAAGCTTGCGTTCCCCGCAGTAGAAATCGTCGGGCCTGCTCTGCTCGATCACATCGGAAGACGACAGAGCGTCCTGCGCCATCAGCGGCGGCGCCAGGCCAATGCCCAGGGCGACCAGCATCGAAAGTCTAGCGCTCATCGACATCGCTCATCGTCCTTTCACCAGCTGAGGCGGAATGCGCGGAAGAATGGATGGGAGGAGCGGTTTCCGTCCCGCCATCAAAGGCAGCGAAGTGGACGCAGCAATCGGCGACGCTGGCAGGAGGCGTACCGCAACGATGGGGTTGCACTGCCGTCACGGGTTGCACCGTGAGTGATGCAAGAAGGGCAGGCAGCTCGATGATGATGAACGGCATGGTCCTATGTCCTTGGGCTGGTGCTGCGGGTCCGCGGCAAGGAGATGGGTTTCGCCCATCTCACTTGCCGTGAAGGTCGTAATAGTTCTGAATCTTCTGCTGGATTTCGGTCATGGTCTGGACCTCATCGGGCAGCTTGGCCGCATCCATGAAGTCCGCGTAGACCTCGGTGAAATCCATCACCGACAGGTCGAGACGGGAAAACTCGTCGATCGTGAACCCGAGGCACTGCTCTTTCTTGGCGGTGCCCCAGGCCTTGCCCAGTTGAGGACGACCCTGCTCCTGAAGAACGCGGCTGAGCTTGCTCTCGAAACAGCAATAGGCGGTGCGGCGCGTACTGCAAATGCCGAGGAAGCTCGACGAGCAATAGGTGCCCAGATTGTGGCAGAGGCCCATTCGATCCTTGATGTCGAGTTGCATCTCGGACTGCGAACAGGCGAACAATGTCAGGAACGGCGTCGCCAGCGCTGCGATCGCGGCGGGGCCACCCGCCAGCGCCGCGGCGCCTGCTCCCACCGTCAGGAGGCCTGATGTCTTGCCCGCGCAGCAGTTGATAAGCCCGAACACCGGCTTGTGGCAGGTTTCACGACTGCCCTTGAAGACGGTGAAATTATTCTCGTCGAACTCCTTACCCGCCTGGTCGATCGAATGGAGAGCGACCAGCGCGTCCTTGAACTCGGTGGAGGCTTCGCGAACGATCGGCTCGCAGTCGCCGTTAATGCAATAGACGTCGTCGCCGCAGATATATTGCGGCGCATCGCTCGTGCCGCCTGACGGCGTCGGGCATTTATAGACCCGGTTCTCAACCTTGCAGGGACTCCCGTCCGGTTCCTCGTCGAGGCATTCGGTCCGAAGGTACGTGCAGCTGCCGTTCGCTTCGAGATCACCGCAGTCATTGGCGGACGAAATGCGATGACACTGATAGGTGCGCTGCCATGCCCAGCAGGGCTGGGTGACGGGAACACCATTGACGATCCTGGTCACCGGATCGCTGGAAGTGCAGACCTCCGTCTCGAGCGTGCAGTTCGCGTCAGCGGCGTTGGCGGCACACAGCCCTTCGTTCCGCGCCACGACCGGAACCGCCGCCTCGTCCTGCTTGGTCAGCCAATAGTTGCCGGTCGCGAGCACATACCCCGGATGGTATTCGCCGGGCGTGATCCCCTGGGCCTCGGCCGTGCATTTGACCTCGACGGCGGTATGGCCAAGGCTCTTGCAGTTGGGCGCCGCCGTATAGCCATAGGCGCTCATATTGTCGCAATAGTCGATAACCCGGCTTTCCCAGCAAACGCCGGACGCGATCTCGTCGTCGAACGCGGCGCGCGCGGGATAGGGGCCGCCATCGGTCGGCAGGAAGCTCAGCCGGCCCGTATAATAGATGTAGACCGTCCGCGGCTCGGCACGAACATCGAGGGTAACGTCGCAGGTTCGCGACTCAGTAGTGACCTTGCTCCCCGCGTTGCAGCTTGCCTCGTAGTAGCCGGCGCTGCCGGTCGCGGGCGGCAAGGGGACGCACGAGCCTCCGCTACTGCTATATTCCTCTCCCGCGAGATATGTGGACGGGTCGTTCTCGACCGACGTCGCGCGCGCCGTCGTCGAGAGGATCTCGGAATTGCTGAACGTGGCCCGCGTGCGATCCGCATCGGTCGTGATCCGGTACTGCTCGTTCGACGACTTGGCCGACTGGGCAGCCGCCTCGAGCCTCTCGGGATCGTTGAAGTAGGAGCCCTCGGGCAGGCTTGTGCCCGAATAGCCCGGGACCGCGGCCGCCTGGGCATCGTTCGACGGCACCAGCGTGGAGTCGTTCCGCTTCTCGGTGCCGAGCGCCTTGCCTTCCTGCCGTGCCTCATCGAGCGTCATCTGCCCTGATGCCGGCGATCCCAGCGCCAGGGCAGTGAACAGCAAGGCAGAGACAACAGCGCGCCTCACGGGGCAATCTTGCGCATGTTGGAAAGGCCAACAGCGGCGATCCGCGCACCGGGACCATTGCCGTCGGCGAACTGCTCGAGCGCATATCCGACCGAGACGTTGCCGACGAGCCGGTCATAAGGCGGCACCTTCGTCTGGCAGGAAAATCCGGCGCACAGGTCGAAGTCCGACGAGACCGCGACATAGGTCGGCACCGCCTGCACATCGAACGCGCGGAAAAGGCGCGGGTCGATGCCGACATTGGCGAAATCGTCCTGCCGGTCGACGATCTTGCCGAGCTGGCCCGCGAACTCTTTCATCGAATTGTTCGGAAATCCGCGGAAGACGACCACCCCGCCGGCTTTGGCGGTATCGGCGATCAGCCTCTTGAGCGACTGCGGCGGCATCGACAGGCTGGCGAAGACGATAAGCTGAGGGGCCTCCCCCTTCCCCGCTGTCGCGTTCGAGGCAGCGCCGGCCACGATTTCGTCGAAATCGACGGGACCGGCCGGACCCTTGGGCAGATCGCTCTTCGCGATCCGCTGCATGTTCGCCATTCCGGCGTCGCGAGACTGTGCCGCATCCTCGCGGAAGGCATCGCCCCGGTCCTTCACCTGGTTGACGAAGGCCTCGGCATCGGCCTGGAGATCAGCCGAGCGCTGCTTGATCGCCTGGACATCGATACCGTCGACGGTCTGGGCAAGCAGTGCTGTCACGCTGGCGACGGCGACAATTGCAGCAGAACCCCAAAGATACGCACGCATCGATCGCCTCCCTAAAGCACGCAGCAGTTGCGCTTGCGCCAGACGAGGTAGCCCATGTCCTCCCCGCCGGCGGGATAGGCGCGACCTGCGTCAGGCGGCATGGTGGAAGCCCCGATCGCCGAGCAAGCGAAGCGGCCGCTCACCGTCGGGATCGGATTGACCATCTGGAAGCGGTATTGCTGCTTCCGCATGATCGGCATGAGGTACTTCTTGCAGAGCCCCGCCGACCCCATCGTCCCCCAGGCCAGCGCCTCCCGGTGCATCTTGTAGGCAAAGCGCGACAGCGCGAGCCGCGAGGATTGGACGTGCCCGATGGAGGACGGAACGTTTCCATTGAGCGGGTACATGCTGCCTTGGCAGCCCGCGCACCAGAACAGCGGATCGAGCGGGAGATGGACGGTGCCGGCGATGCAGTCGCCGGCACAGGCGACCTGCGCGATCGGATTGGCGAAGACGATCGCCTCCGGGTTGATCAGCGCCGTCAGCGAGTCGTCCTGCCAGAGCGGATCGATCTCGGTCATGTAGGCGATGTCGAAGCTGGCCTGCTCGAAGCAGACGAAGTCGGTCAGGATCTCCATCCAGTAGAGCAGCGGATAGACATACCAGTGGACGTGCCACTTGGCGGTGCTTTGGGATCGCCCGCCAACCATCGAGGGACCGGCCAGATAGCCCTGGCCGATGTCGAAGCCGGGCGCGATGCGGATGCCGCCAAGGTTCGGGAAACACCAGGGCTTCATCGTGACGTCGGCGAGGCGCGCTGGCTCCCAGAAGCCGACCGCGATGCCGATCCGCGGAATGGGGCTGCCACACAGACAAATGGGCGACGCGGGATTGGAGGTATCGGGCCGGCTGCTCGGCCAGATCTTGAGGCCGCCCACCGATAGCGGGAAAAGACAGGACCAGCAGACGTCGGTGATCGGATTGACGAACTTGCCGTGGCACGTCGGTCCGGCCGCCTCGGCGCTCGGCGCAAGGACGAAGGCCGCGATCATCATCACGAGCAGCCGCACAGCGGATCGAACGGCGCGCATCAATGATCCTCCCCGGCAACGTCGAGAAAAGCGGTGTCCGCGCGGTGCTTGCGCGCTAGGTAGAGCGCGGTGGTCAGCAGCGCCGCGACGAACAGCGCGGCAATCGCGCAAGGCGCCGCCCGACCGAGCAAGCGCAGCAAGGGCTGCAGGGCCAGGACGCTGGCGCCAAGCGAAAGGCACAGCATCTGCCAGATCCGCCGCAGACGGCGAAGGTGGGCGGTCTCGGGCGCCGCCATCGGCGTGCGGAGCATGTCGAGCCACAACGGCATCAGCCGGGTCCTCCCGCCTTGAGGACAATCTCGGAGACCTTCATGACCTTGCCCGCCTGGGCAACGACCGCAGGCGTGTGCTCGATGCCGAAGCGCGAGGTGAGCTTTCCTTCCTGATCGAAATAGAAACGCCGCTTCTTCGCCGTCATCTGCTCGATCGGCGAGCCCTTCACGAAGATGATCTTGGCCTTGAGGTCGGAGTAGCGTGCCGTCGCCCAGGCAAGCTGGTCGGCGTCGTCGCCATCGATGAAGACGAGGTTCTGCCGGATCACGACGAGGTCGAGCGGATTAATACGCTGGCCTTTGGCGGCGATCAGATTGCCCTTCTGATCACGGATGTCGCGCTCCATCGTGATCGAGGGATCGAAATCCCAGCTCCGGGCCGAGCGTGCGGGCGTGATGCCGGACACAGGATCAGGACGGCGGACCTTGGCCTCGACCCGCTTGGCGAACATCTCGTTCGTCCGCGCGAGCTCACCGCTCGCTTCCGCGCGCTTGAGGCGGTTCTCGATCGTGGTGAGCAGATCGGGCTCAATGACCGGAAAAGCCTGTGCCGCCTGGCCGTAATCCTTCGCTTCCGAGCGTATCGGCCCGATGACGATCAGCGCCCCGACAGTCGCAACGAGCGCGAGACCACCTGTGACAAGCATCCTCATAGGATGGGCTCCCCGGTTCCGATGACCTGGCGCGCGCAGACGAAGCCGATTTCAGCGTAGCGGCTGTCGAGGCCGTCCTTGTGCGGCGTCGCCGCGAAATAGCATCCGGGCGGCACGCGTCCGGTGACGCCTGGAGTCAGCGGCTCGCCAAACCGCGTAAACGGCTTCATCCGCGCAACCGGACGGCCGTTCACCGCGACCTCTCGGCCGGCATGGCTGATGATGTCGCCCGGCATGCCATAGACGATCTTGCCGAACATCCGGGGCTTCGCGCCGAAATGGCGGCGCAAGAGCGCACTCGTCGGCGGGTCGAAGAACACATAGTCGCCGCGCCCCGGCATCTTGTGCCGCTGGATGAGGAAGGCCCAGTTCGGCAGCGAGTCCGTCGTGTTTATGAGAAGGAGGTGGGCGTCACGCCAGGCACTGATCGCGCTAAGCACGATGCTGCCCACCGCGAAGAACCCGAACAGGAGCCACAACTGCGTGCGTGGCCGCCAGGACGGGCCCCCGTCACTGACCGCCGTTGCCATCGGGGCCTCCAAAAGTGGACACCTGCGGAGCCGGCAGTGCATATTGCGGCGCAGCCTGCTGTTGAACCGGACCGGTTTGCATGGCCTGCGCCGCCATCATCGGATCGATCGGCGCCGAAACACCCGGCATTTGGCCCGCTATCTGAGCCTGGGGTATGATCTGCGGCTGTGCGGCCGCCATCGCCTGCTGTTCGAGTTGCTGGAGTTCCTCGGCTGACGCCTGGCGGGGCCGAGGCACGCCCGAAGCATAGACCGCACTCTTCAGGCTGTCGGTGATGTCCGGCACGTTCTTCGTCAGCACGGCCTCGCCCACTAGGACGATCTGGCCACCGGCGCTGCGGCGTTGCAGTTCCTTGTCGAGCGACGCCATGAAGGTGCGCATCTCGGCTTCGACCTGCGCCGGAGGTGATGCCGAGCGCGCCTGGGCCTGCACATATTCGCCGACGATCGACGACAGACGGGCCGAGACGATATGATCCTGCTTCGGCGTGACGAGCGTCTTCGTCACCCACATACCCCAGACGGCGGCGAGCAGGAGCGCCAGTCCGCCAAGGATCTGCATCCGGCTATAGCCGGCGAAGTATATCCGTCTTGGCGCCGTTGCCGGCTCCTGAGGGGCCGCCAGCGGCGCGGGAAGATCGAGTTCGGGTTGCTCAGCCATGGCGGGGATCTCCCTGCGTTCGGGCCGGGGGCATGATCCTGCCGCGCCGCAGGACGATGAGCCCTGCAGAGAGGATGACATGGGCCACGGCGAAGACGGTCTTGAACGATTCGACGCGGGGCGGCGTCGCGATGACGTAGCGGGTGGTCAGGTTGTTGAGCTGGTTCATCAGCCCGTTGAGCGAGAAGCCGCCGAGCGCGAGAAAGAACAGCGCGAAGAGACCCCAGGTCATGAGCAGGGTCGAGGCCAGGAATCCCGCAAAATGCAGTCCAAAGTAGAGCAGGGCGCGCGTGTCGACCGAGGGATTGCTGCGCGCGCTGACCTTAGTCCGTGGGCTCCTGCTCGCCATGGCTCACTCCGCCGCCTGCGCGAGACCGGCATCGCCGTGAGAAGCCCATTTCTCGGGGTTGTCGGGAAACGCGATCCGCTCGATCGCCTCATCCATGCTGAATCCCTGGGCGACCAGACCCTCGATCGCGGCATAGACCGCCGGGCTGGAGGAATAGACTGCGGCCGAGAAGGGATCGAGCACCAGGCGCCCGACAGCCAGGGTCTCGGGCCCCTTGATCAGGATGTCGGAATATTCGCGGCCGTTGATCTTGAGTGATCGCAGCAGTGCTTCGGTATAATCGTCCATCTCAAAGCGGTCGTGCTTCTTGAAATCCGCGATCGTCTCAGCTTTCTGTTGGAGCAGGACGAACCAGTCCGAGTTCTCTAGAGCTGCAACCGATCCGGCCGATTTGTAATAGTCGTTGAGCGACTGGGTGGATGTGATCAACGAGGCGAAATATTTGCGGCAGGTGCGCGCGAAGGCCTCTATGAACTCCGCCATCGAACCGCCCCGCAGCAACTGCCAAGCCTCATCGAGGAAGAGCGCCTTGGGAATCGATCGATCCAACTTGCGCATCATCTGTTGCGCCATGAACATGATCGCCGTCAGCACCACGCTGCGCAGTTCCTCGCGCGAGGACAGGTCGGACAGCTCAAAGACGGTCAGCTGCGCCGAAAGTTCGAATGAAACCTCGCCCTGGAAAAAGCGCCCATAGGTGCCGCCGCTCGAGAACGGCCGCATCGCAATACCAAGGTCGCTCGCCTGACCGTTGCCGGTCGCATCGAGCGCGGCGATCACATCGTCGATCGAGCCGCCTCTGCCCTTCTCCTCCCAGACCGTGTTGACCGCGCCGTCGATCAGGCCGCGCTCAGTATCATTCAGCCGGTCGATGTGGCGCGACATCTGGTTCACGATGGCCTTGAGCATCGCCATGCAGTCGAGGAGATAGTCTTCGTCCGCCTTCGCCAGCTCCTCATCGATCATGCTGAAGGGGTTGAGACAGAAGCCCGAGGACATCGTGAACTCGACGAAGGCGCCGCCCTGCAGCTTGGCCGAGTGCTCGAACGAGCGGCCGTCGTCGATCACGACCACGCGCGCGCCGGCACCGCAGAGCGAGGCGCACAGCTCCTGCAGCGTCACCGACTTGCCCGACCCGGACTTGCCGACCACCGCGACATTGTGGTTGCCCGCCTTGTTCTCGAACGGGCTCCAGAAATAGGGCTGCCCGCGCCGCCCGATCAGCATCAGGTGGGGCACGTGGCTGCCGAGGAACTCGCCCTGGATCGGTGCGAGATTGGCGGCCGTCGTGGTCAGGAGCGTGCGCATCCGCTTCATGCGCTCGAGATCGCGCGAGAGCCCATTGGCCATCGTCATGGGCATCGCGCAGAGCAGACCCATGATCTGGAGATAGCGGTCGTCGAGCAGATCCCAGCCCGCGGCCCGATAGACCGACTTCAGCACCCGTTCGTTGGCATCGCCCTTGCCCTTGGGCGAGAAGGAGGTGACGCTGAAGAACACACGGACGAGCTTGCGGCCTTGCCGAATTTCGTCGTTCACATAGCGCCATTCCTGGCTCTGGTCCTTGAGCTGCGGCAGGAAACGCGACGATTTGGAGTCGGCAAGACTCGTCGTCCGCATGAACTTGAAGCTGGCCTTGTTGCTCGCGGCCATCGGATCGGGAAATTCGACGCAGAGGTTGGTCGCGACCGGGCACGGCATGCGCAGCTTGTCGGTGAACATGTCACCGATGAGGCGCGCGACATCCCAGGGCGCCCAGCGCGCCGGCAGGTTGCGCACCGAGAAGGAGCGGAGGTCGAAAACGTCGGGCAGGATTTCGCCGATCTCCGGTGCTTCGTCGACCGTCTTGCCGGTCGGGCGGAAGCGCTCGGTCCTCAGCAACATGCGGTCGGGTTCGACATGCAGCTCGACGTCGCGCCGAACGGCCTGGTCGGCGATGGGATCGAGCGGATTGTAGCTGACGACGTCCTCGCCGGCCGCAGTGGTGGGCGACGTGATGTCGTCGATCCAGGCGATCAGAGCTGGTGGGTCCATCTTGCGCGCCGAGACGTTGATCGACGCGAGCGCAGAGATGAGACCGTCCATGACCGAGACGATCTCCTCGGTCGTTACGCTCGAGGATTCAGGCGTCGAATAGGAGATCGCCACTCTGTGGTTGCGCAGCGAAAAGGGCGCATCGGCCGACAGCGATTTCCAGACCCCGTCGGTCAGAAAATCGACCCTGTGCTTGGCCATCCGCTCGTAGACGCCGCGCGCCGAGTAGCGCGGCAGATACCATTTGGACAGACGCTCGCCGATCCGCGGGCTCATCCATTGATGGAACTGGAGGCAGCCCGGCGCGGGGATCGCTTCCGACAGGAATTGCGTGAGAATCTCGCCGGTCCGCTCATCGGCGCCGACAAGCGGTGCCGCTTCGATCACGAACCCACGCGACGCGCTGTTGTAGAAGATCCCGGTCTTGGGGTCATAGCTTCGATAGGGCAGCCAATGCGCCAGCATCGGCACGCCAAGTTCCGGCCTTTCGGCGTCCGGCCGCTTGGCATCACCGAGTATCCCGGACAGGAGGCTTTTGAAGAGACCGTCCGCCATCTCACTTGTCCTCCGGGACGGCAGCAGGGAAGTTCGCTGCCTTCACCGTTGCGGCGGGGGCGGCCTGCGCGCCGGACTGCGCCGCTGCGACATCCCGCGCTCCCTTGGCTGCACCGTTAGCGACCTCCTGGTAGCGGGGATCGGCCTTGACCCGCGCGACCGCCTCCGTTCCGGCCGCGCTCGCAGGCACCGGCACCGCCTTGGCTTCGGGACTGCCGCCCGTCGATGCTCCTGCGGGAGGTGGGAGCACCGACAAGGCGGCAGCCGGCGGGGAATGGCTCAAAGCCGCCGCCGTTCCCGAACCGGATGTCGCTTGCGCCCTGGGAGCAAGACGCGCCCTGACATCCGCCTTGATCGCACTGACCGGATCTGGCGCCGGATCGGGCTTGCGTGCCCGCGCGGCGGCAACGGCAGCCGGATCCGGGGCGTTCGGATCGGCGGCGGCGAGACCTTCCAGCGGTGGATCGGCCCGGTCGACCGCGTCAGCCAGCGATTCCGGCAGAGCCGATGCGGCGGCCGCCGTCCGGCGCGGCGGCAATGATGCCTCCATCAGCGCCTGTTGCTGCCACTCGCCGCGCGCGACGACCGCATGGACCGCGCTCGCTTCGTGGAGCCGTCCCCGCTCGTCGATATAGGGCTGAAAGACGATCCGCAGCACTTTTTCCTGGGTGCGGCCAGCGTCGGCCGCAGCGAGGCGAGCTGGCTGGCTCACCTCCGCACGGTTGATCCGCCCGCGCATGGGCTGCCGCTGATTGCCCGTGGGCAAGGCATCGCCGTCTGAAGGGTCCGCTGAGATCAGCGCAAGCGCCCGATCGTCGATCGTCGAGCTCGGCGCGCAAATTCCATCCGGTGCGGCGCAAGAGAAACTCCCGCGCACATTCCCGCCGAGACTGGCGCAACCGCTCAGCGCGAACAGGCTGGTGAGGCCAAACGTGCCGGCGAGCCAGAGCCGGCGGCGCGCGCCGACGCGCGCCGTCGAGAACCGCCGCGTCACGACTGCCCTCCCTTGAGCCAATTTTCGAGGAATGCGCGCGGGCGGTAACCTTCGATCACCGCGCCGTCACCACGGACGATAACGGGCGTGCCGCTCAGACCATGGCGGTGGGCGAATGCCTCGTTCGCATCGAGGCCCGACGTGTCGCAGGACGCGCCGCCTTTTACCTCCTCACCCGCATAGGCAGCGTGGAGGGCGGCCTCGCGGTTCCTGGCGCAATAGACGCGATCCGCCACGTCGCGGCTTCCCAGGACCGAGATCGGCCGTTCGACGACGCGCAGGTTCATGTCCTTGAGCACGCTCGTCAGCGCCCGGCAGTAGCCGCAGCGGAAGTCGGTGAAGACCGTGACCGTCTGGCCCGAGGGATTGCCCCAGACGATGGCGCCGTCGCGCGGCAACTCCGCCAGCGACAGTTTTTGCGGTGTTACAGGACGGGCAAGCTTCTCCGCACGCCCCGGCGTCGCCGCCGCGATCTGGGCGCTTTCGTCGTCGCCGCCGGCGTTGGCTGTGGCATTCGCCTTCGCCGCTGCACCCACGAGCATGTCGGGGTTCATCTCGAGCAGCCGGGCGGCGGTGATGTCCTGCCGGGTCTGCATGTCATAGACACGCCCGATGACGAGGAAGCGCGCCCCGCTATCCACGTAGAACAGATTGGCCCCGGCGGTGACCTCACAGAGGCCACTGATCTTCCCGCAATCGATAGCGGTGACCGCGGTCTTGGGCAGCCGCGTCTTGAGGAGCAGCCGGACCCGATCTTCCGGGCTGTTGGTGTCGGCCGCCAGCGCGATCCCGGCAACGCTCAGCCCAAGAAGCGTGGTGATGACCAGGCGCGACGGACGCGCCAGCGTGCGGATACGGTCAATTGCGAACATAGACACCCTCCAGGAAAACGATTTCGACGTCGATGCCCGTCGGCATCTCGATCACCGGCTGGTACTGCTCGGCGCGCTCGATCAGATATTTGGAAACCATGTCGCCGGTCTGGGCGACGCCTTCGCCAAAGCCGCCTTCCAGGATGTCGCCCGTCGAGAGCTTCTGGCGCTGCCCATTGGTGGTGATGTTGGTGCCCTGGAAGACCGACTGGGCATTGGCGGAGAAGCCGCGACCGAACCCGCCCGCCAGACCTGCCAGAAAGGCTTGCGTCACGAGCGAACCCTCGCGCGAGACAACCCGGCCGCGCACGCCCGTCTTGCCGCCGAAGGCGATGAAGCCCTTGACCTCGGACACGGCATAGCGTCCGCCCGGCTGCGGACACGTCATCTTCTGGAGCTTGACGTAGACCTTCTCGCTCGAGAGATCGCCCCGCGCCGCGCCGTTGATGAGGCACCCCTCGATCTTGGTCGTGAGGAGGCGCCCATTCTGGTAGACCGAGCGCGCCGGACCCGTCACGCGCAGCACCACTGGCAGCGGATCGCTCTGACTCGTCACGCCCGCGCTCGCATCGACACCGACGATGACCTTCGCGCGCGCGAAACTGTTGGGCGGAAGATAGTTGACGCTATCGGTGTAGACCGTGTTGCCTTTGGCGACCCGGGAGGCATTGCCGCTGTCGGCCGTGGTGAAATTGACGAGCTTCACCTCAGCTGCCGAAGCCCCTGAGGCTGCCAACGGCGCCCCGCCCCGCCCATCCGGCCGCTGATAGGCTTGTGGGCCATATGGGCCATACATTGCGGCGGGCCCGGGCGTCGGCGCCTGTGCCGCCCGGCGGTCCGCGACCTGCCGGCGAAGCTGCTCGTTCTCGGCTTGATAGGCCGATAGCACCCGCTGGCCGTCCGCCTGCATCGCCTGATTCTGGCCCTTCAAGGCCTCGACCTGGGCCGTCAGCATCTCGAGCCGGTGGTTCTGCCCGTCGATCGATTTGAGCTGGTTCTCGGTCGACTGGAAGCGGTTCTCGGAAAGCGCCATCCACTCCTGCTGAGAGAGGTTGCGATTGACGAGATCCTTGGTCGAGACGTTGACTTCGCTGACACCGTCGTCAGCGAGCTTGGATTTGTCGTCGTCACCGCCGAAAATCCAGAATGAGGAAATGACAAGGCCCACGCCCGCAGCGCCGGCAAGGAGCAGACGTTGACGCCGGCGGACCGCATCATTGCCGCCAAGATCTCCCGGGACTGGCGAGACGCCCTCTTCGGAGCCCCCATCGAGCGGGCGGCGCTTGCGGTTCAGGAAGTCGGAAAGAGCCATGTCCTCACCTCCCCGTGAGAGTGTTTTGGCCAGCCAGCGGGTTGGGGCCATTCTGCGAGACAAGGTAGGCCGTGGTGACCTTGCCCGGCGCCAGCTTGCTGTCGGCGATCGAGACGGCGAGGGCGCTCGACGGCGCGATCATGCTCTCGGTAAGCTCGACGCTCTGGTCGCCCTTATTCTCGATCCGAAGAACCCTGCCGGTCAGCTCTGACCCCCGATATTCGGCGATCATCTGAACCTTGAGGGCGCCGACGTAGACCGGGCGCAGGGTGCGCTGGCGCATCTCGTATCCGTCCGCGACAGCGTTAGAATACATCGCCTGGACAAGCTCGACCGCCGCATCCTGGGGCCCAAGCTGGTTCGTAGGACCGTTTTCCGCAGCCCGCTCGTTGGCGATCGCCGGATTCGAGACGAACACCTGGGCAGCCTCGTCGCCGCTGATGCGGCAGACGAACTTATAGACGTAGCCGCGCTTGCTGGTCGCAAAGAAGGAAAGCGCGGGACGCCCGAAGCCATCGGGCACCGAGAGATAGATATCGCCGCGGACCGGCTCGTTGACGACCGAGAAGTCGTCCTGCGGATTGCCGGTAGAGATTTTCGAGACGCTCGCGAACTCGTCCTCGACAAGGCTGATGCGGGTCAGGTCCTTGGCCGAGGCGGTGCAATCGACCTGGGCGCTGTCGCTGGCCATAATGGTCTGATCGGCGAAAGCCGGCTCGGCGATCAGGAAGATCGCCAGGGCGACAAGGGTCGCGCCTATGAAGCGGCTCGCATGGCAATAGACGCGCGTGAGGAAGGCAGTACCGAGCGCCGCACTCCCCATGGCATAGACCGGTATCATTGGTCGCTCCCCTGTTGGTCCTTGGCGGTGCCGGTCTTCACCATCCCGAACCCGACCAGCTTCAACGACAGACCGGAATATTCCCAGTCGTAGCGGAAGGTGCGGTTCTCACTGGAGATGACCTTGTTGCCGACGATCGTGTGAAGCTCGCCGGTCACCTCCGAGCGGAGGTTCCTGGTGTCGATCTCCATCATCTGGATGGTGAAGAACTGCGAGATCGAGGAGCCTCGTTGCTCGTTGACGATCTTGAGCAGGTCGGCCTTGATCTTTCCCTGCGTGCGTGGGCTCGCAATATCGAGCACCGCATTCATCCAATAGTCGAGATTCTGCGGGCTGCGGTCGAGCGTCAGCACGACCGTGTCGCGGGTGATCATCTCGAGATATTCGCGGCTGACGCCCGCGGAACTGATCGTCAGCGGAGAGCGCAGCACCGGCTGCAGCACTACCTCGCGGTCGCGCGACAGGCTGACCGTGAAGAGCAGCAGGGTGAGCACGCCCAGCGCGGCCGCGGCGACTGCCAGGATGTTGCGCTGGCGCAGGATCCGCTGGCTGTTCGTATGGCTGTAGGAAAGTTCCATATCACCCTGCCATCAGTCGCAGATATGAGGGTGGCGTGGCTCTCAGACCGGTGAAGCCGGCCGGAAGATGCCAATAGGCCAGGTGAAGCAGCCAAGACGTCGCCCGGCCTGCCTTAGCCCGGCTTATTCATCGGGCTCAGTCAGCAGGGTTGGCGGGAGTGGTGTAAGCGATTGCTTTGATGTAGGAAAATGGG
>JARFNK010000017.1 GCA_029167225.1 Sphingobium arseniciresistens | reverse complement strand
TCTTCCCCTTGAACGAAACGGCCCATCCCAAAGCCTCCCGCAAATCCGCGAAAACCTTAGCATATCCTCGCGTTTTTACACACCCTCGACCATTTGTTGCCGTTCGGCACGGGGTGCACACCAGCCACAAGCGGACATCCTATTCAGCGTTTGCGCGCTGCAGGATGGCAGGTATGAGAGGCGCAGGGTAGATCGAAGTCAACTGTTCAGGATCAGATCGGATAGAGCCAGCAAGCGTAAAGTCAGTGATATCGAAACGAGCCTGTTCGATCGCAACAATCAGCATAGCGCCGTCTACATGGTGCTTAGCTTCATCTGCCGCGCGTATCCAGATATAGTATTTAGGGTATGAAACTCCGCTTTGCGTTGGCCCTTTCCGGAGCAGTTCGATTTCAACGCTTTTCGCAGGCAGACGGTTAGTGACGAGGTAAGCTCGAACATCGCGCTGCAATAGCTCAATGAAGCTTGCCTCGGACCGCACGTTTGCCTCGATGTGGCTCGCCTGTAACTCCGCAACCGTGCGATCCACGTCGGCTGTCGATGGAGGCTGCCCTTTCGCGCATCCCGTCGAAGCCAGAAAAAGAAGGGTCAAGGAGGACGTTATTGTGCGCAATATCATAGCTGAATTTGTCAACAGAAACATTTGCTAGTCAACGACCGCTTACCATCTAATTTTTGGTTCGAACCAGACGGTCACCTTCCCACCCAAGCGCGCCATTCCTGCCAGGGTAGGACCTAATGTCTAATGACATCCCGCGCCGGCCGCATTAAGCGCAGGCGTGTGAACGCGTTCCGCCGCCTTGTCCTTCGTCGTCCCATACTGGCCGCATGGCTGGTCGCGATGGCGTTGATGATGAAGATCCTCGTGCCGGCCGGCTTCATGCCGACGGCGACGGGAGGCTTCATGACGGTGCAACTGTGTACCGGCATGGGCCCGCAGACAGTGACCATGGCGCTGCCGGACAAGGCGGGCGAGCATGACGGGCAGGACCAGCATGGCAAGGTCGACCAGCCCTGCGCCTTCTCCGGCCTGACCGCGCCTACGCTGGCGGCGACCGATGCGGTGCTGCTGGCCGCGGCCATCGCCTTCATCCTTGCGGCTGCGTTCCTGCCGGCCGCGCCGCCCATGGCCCTGCGCCGGGCCTTCTTGCGGCCACCCCTGCGCGGACCTCCCGCCCTCGCCTGACCGGATCGCATGCGAGAGCGCCACGCCGCCGTGCTGATGCACGCCGCCGAGCCTCCTCTCCCATGTCACGATCCCTGCCTTGTCGCGCCGCCCGCCGGTCGCGTGGCCCATGTCCCATGCCCTGCTGATCCCCTGTGTGGATCGCTGCCGCTCATCGAAAGCGCTGTTCATGTTGAAATCCCTTCTGGCCGCCGGCATTCCGCTGGTCGCCCTCTCCGTTTCCGCCGCGTCCGCCCAGACGGCCCAAGACCTTCGCCGTGCCGAACTGCTCCGCCAGCGCGCGGCCATCGACGCGCAATTGCAGGCGCTCGGCGATGATGACGCTGCACCCGAAACCGTCGCGCACGGCGGGGAAAGGCCTTCGCTCGCGACCACATCCCCGCGGGACGGCGACATCATCGTCACCGGCAAGGCGCTGTCGCTGACCACGCAGATCACCGGCCAGACGGTGACGACCATCGGTGCCGATGCCTTTCGCAACACGCCCGCGACCACCATCGCCGACATCGTGAAGCTCTCGCCCGGCGTCGTCGTGATGCAGGGCAACGGGCCGCGCGACGTGGGCGTCTCGGTGCGCGGATCGAATGCGCGCAACAGCTTCGGCGCGCGCAACATCCAGGTGTTCGAGGATGATTTCCCCGTCACCCAGCCGGATGGCCTTGCCCGCTTCGACCTGACCGATCCCCATGCCTATGGCGCGGTCGACATCGTGCGCGGGCCGTCTTCCGCGCGCTACGGCAATTATGCGATCGGCGGCGCGGTCAATTTCCGCACGCGGCGCGGGCGCGACATCAACGGCGCGGAGATGGGCGTGGATGTCGCCGGCGACGGCTATGCCAATCTTTACGGCACAATCGGAGACGCCGGGCCGAATTACGAATATGCGCTGTTCGGCAGCTTCGTGCGGGCCGATGGCGCGACCGGCCATACCCATTATGAAACCGGCACGCTCAACGGTCTCGCGACCTACGCCCTGTCGGACCGCGACCGCGTGACCGCCAAGATCATCTACAATGAGGGCGAGTTTGCACTCTCGACACGCCTGTCGGTGAACCAGTATCTCGCCAACCCCTATCAACGGGGATGCGAGGCGGCGGCTGGCGCGGCGGCGGGATGCGGCATGATTTCCGTGCTGGTGAACGGCGTCAACGGCGCCCGCATCGCGCAGACCGCAACGGAGGGCGACCTTGCCCGCAACGATCGCCGCACCATCGCCGGGCTGCGCTACGAGCATGATTTCGATCCCGCCACCACCTGGCGCACGCAGGCGACCTTCGACAGCCGGGTCGTCAACCAGCCGACCAGCGCGACGCCGTTCAAGGGCACGCTGGACAGCTACAACCTCAGCAGCGACATCACCCATCGCGGCACGCTATTGGGGATGGAGGCGACCAGCTTCGCCGGCGTCTTCTACAATTATCTCGATAATCAGAGCTTCAGCTTCAACAAGACACCTGCCGGCCGCAACGGCTTTGGCGCGCTGACGCAAACGGTGTTCGGCGACATCCGCAACATGGGGGTGAGGCTGCGCGAGGAACTCTCGCTGACCGACGATCTCCAGCTGATCGCCGGGATCGGTGGCGAGCGGTCCATCATCAATGTTCGCCAGACCGCCTACAGCTATCCACTCGCCGCCAGCCCGGTCCTCACGCTGATCCCGGCGGAGCGCCATTTCTGGAATGTCGCGCCGGAGGCCGCTTTGTTCTGGCGGGCGACCGGGGCGGTGCGGCTGCATGCGCGGGTCGGCACGGGCTATGGTATTCCTCAGGCTGGCGCGCTGTTCGTGACGTCGGCCGGCGTGCCGGGGAACAATGCCGCGCTCAAGGCGCAGAAGAATACGGGCCTGGATCTCGGCGCGGAGGTAACGCTGGGTCAAAACCTGAAGGCCGAGATCACCGGCTATTATGAGTGGTTCCGCAACGAGCAGATCAGCCAGTCGGCCGGCGTCAACCTGCTCGCCTATACCGCCAACGCGCCGCGATCGGTGCATCGCGGAGTCGAACTGGGGCTGAACTGGCGGCCATTGCCCGGCCTGCTGCCCGGCGCCCGGATCGATGCCAGCTACAGCTATAACGACCATCATTATACCGATTTTGCCGAGCGGCTGACCTCCGGCGCCGTCTCGGCGCTCTTCGATCGCGACGGCAACAACATTCCCGGCGTCGTACCCCACTTCGTCAACGGCCGCGTGGGATATGACCAGCCCGAGGGGCCGGTTGCGGGGCTCGGCGGCTTTGTCGAGCTGAGCTACAGGTCCAGCTATTATATCGACAACGGCAACCTGCTGAAGATCCCCGGCTATACGCTCACCAACCTCAACATCCATTATGATCCGCCCGCAGGCGACGGCTGGCTGTCGCGGATCAGCCTGTTCGCGTCTGTCCAGAACCTGTGGGACAAGACCTATATCGGCTCCGCATCGGTCATCGCGAACAGCCTGAACGCCGCCACCGGCCAGCAGAACCCGGCGAGCGTGCTGATGAACAGCACCGGATCGATCTACGCCGGCATGCCGCGCACGGTCTATGCCGGCGTGAAGACGCGGTTCTGAAGGGGGGAGACAGGCGATGCAGGATACCACCATCACCGCGCCGGCCACGCGCACATGGCCTGGCTACAACGCCATCTGGCGCTGGCATTTCTATGCAGGGCTGCTGTGCATTCCCTTCGTGCTGTGGCTGGCGCTGACCGGATCGATCTATCTCTTCCGGCCGCAGGTGGAGGCGCTGATCGACCGGCCCTATGCGTATGTCGCGGTCGATGGCGTCATGCGCGCGAGCGCCGCCGATCAGGTTGCGGCGGCGGTGCGGGCGGTGCCCGGATCGGTGCTGCATCGCTATCAGCTGCCCGAAACGCAGGGGCAGGCGGTGCAGGTGATCGTCGGCGTCGGGCAGCGGGAAACCCGCGTCTATGTGCATCCCCGGTCCCTCGCGATCCTGAAGACGGTGGACGAGGACAGCCGCTTGATGAGGATCATCTTCCGCCTGCATGGCGAGCTGCTGGCGGGGGACATGGGCAGCAATGTCGTCGAGTTGGCATCGTCCTGGGCGATCGTGATGATCCTCTCCGGCCTATTCCTGTGGTGGCCGCGCGGCGGTGGCAGCGGTTTCGCTGGGCTCGGTGGCATCCTCTACCCACGGCTGCGATCGGGGCGGCGGCGCTTCTGGCGCGACCTGCACGGCGTCACCGGCTTCTGGGTGTCCTTCTTCGCGCTGTTCCTTCTGGTCTCCGGCCTGCCATGGGCGAAGAGCTGGGGCAGCTACCTCAAGGCTGTCCGCTCGGTGGTGGAGAGCCCGACGGGCAAGGTGGTGCGGCAGGATTGGACGGTCAGCCATTCGGAGGAACTGAAGGACCGTGGCCAGGCGGACATGGGCACGCGCATGATGATGGCGGATCATGCCGAACATGGCGGCATGATGATGTCGCATCCGATGGGGAACTATGCGCCGCTCGACCGCATGGTGGCGACGGTCGCGCCGCTCGGGCTTTCCGCCCCGGTGCTGATCGCGCCACCAACCGGCCATGGCCAGCCCTGGACGGCGAAGTCCGATGCGGCCAATCGCCCGGAGCGCACCGACCTGACCTTGGACGAGGGCAGCGGCGCCATCCTCAGCCGCAAGGATTTCGCCCAGCGGCGGCTGATCGACCGGCTCGTCGGCTATGGCGTAGCGCTGCATGAAGGGCAGTTTTTCGGTCTCGCCAACCAGCTTCTGAACCTGGCGGTCGCGCTCGGCCTGATGCTGCTTTCGGTGAGCAGCGTCGTCCTGTGGTGGCGTCGCCGGCCCGGTGACGCCCTTGGCGCGCCGCCTGCATTGGCGAGCCGGCCGGTCGCCATGGGGTTCATGGCGTTGCTGGTGGTGCTTGGCCTGTTCCTGCCGCTGCTTGGCGCGTCGATGATCGTGGTGCTGGCCACCGAGCGGCTGGTGCTTCGCCGATTGCCGGGGGTACGGCGCTGGTTGGGACTGCGCGCGGTCGCCCTTTCGGCATGACCGGACGGGCATGACTGGGCGGGCATGATCGGGGGAGGGCGCGCAGCCCCTCCCAGCATCGTTCAGTCGCGCCCGGCGATCGACGTGCGATGCATCATCCGCCCGGAATCCGCCGCATAGGGGACGACCCGGTGCAGCGCGCCGCAATTGCTCCAGATAACGAAATCGCCCTCGTTCCAATAATGGCGATAGACGAAGTCCGGCTGCGTCGCCCATTCGGTGAGCCGGGCGATCAGCGCGCGCCCATAGGCCAGCTCCATGCCGACGATGGTGTCGGCCGTCGACCCGACGATCAGGCTCTTGCGCCCGCTTTCATGGGTGTAGACCAGCGGCCGCTCCTTCTCGACGCCGATGAACAGCTTGCCCCGGTCGGCCTCGGGAATGGCGTCGGCGATCGAGCGCAGGCTGGACGCTACGCTGTGGACGATGCGCAGATCCTCGATCTCGGCCCGATCGGCCTCCGGCATCTGGTCATAGGCGGCAAAGGTGCTGGCGAACTCGGTCTGGCCGCCCTTGGGTGCCAGCGTGCGCGCGGAAAGCAGTGTCGCGCGGGGCGGCGGCATTTCCATCGGCATGCCGTCCATGTGCCAGAAGAAGGTGCCCAGCACATATTCGGGCGCGCGGTTGATCTTGCTGTCGAGCGTGACCTTGTAGACATCCTCCTTGCTGTCGGTGGTGGCATTGCTGGTCAGGTTGACGCGCCCGCCCATCAGGTCGGTGAAGGCAAGCTGCTCCTCGTCGGTGAAATGCACCTGCGGCAGCACGAGTACGGCGCATTCGTCCAGCATCGCCGCGCACTGGCGGGCGACGTCGGGATCGAACAGGGCGTCCCGGTCCGCCTCGACGATGGAGCCGATCAGGGGCTTTACGGGCGTGAAGGTGACACGGCTTTTCTGGTCGATGCTCATCGGTCCTGCTCCTCATCCTGTTGCCGTCATCGCCTTGCCCGCCGAGACGGGAAGGGCGAATGGCTCATTTCTGTTCGGCCGCCATGCCGGAAAAACCGATGCAATAGCCGCCGTCGACGGGCAGTAGCGTGCCCGTGATATAGGACGCCTCATCGCTTGCCAGGAACAGCGCGGCGCTGGCGATCTCGCTCGCCAGGCCCCAGCGGTCCATCGGGATGCCGGGCACGGTGAAGACGCCCGGCGGTGGCTCCGGATGCTCCTTCGAGAGCGGGACGAGGCCGGTCCAGATCGTGCCGGGAAGGATGGCGTTCACGCGGATATTGTGGGTGGCATAGTCGAGCGCGGCGCATTTGGTCAGCTGGCTGACCCCGGCCTTGGCCGCGCCATAGACGCTGTGTCCCTTCCAGCCGACCATGCCGGTGGCCGACCCGATGTTGACGATGGCGCCGCCCCCCGTCTCCATCATCGCGATCACGCCATATTTCATGCCCAGGAACACGCCCTTCAGGTTGACCGCGTGAATGCGATCCCAATTCTCGGTCGACTGTTCGTGCAGCGGCATGATGCCGCCGCCGAAACCGGCATTGTTGACGAGGATGTCGACCCGGCCGAAGCGCTCGCGCGCGATGTCGATCATCGCGCGCACATCGCTTTCCTCGGCCACGTCGACCTGCAGGGCGATGGCACCGCCCCCGATGTCGCGGGCGACCGCATCCTGCGCGCCGCTGATGTCGGCGCAGAGCACCCGCGCGCCTTCCTGCGCGAACCGTTCCGCCATCGCCTTGCCCATGCCCGAGCCGGCGCCGGTGACGATCGCGCTCTTGCCTTCCAGCCTTCCAGTCATGGCATCGGCTCCGTGTCGATGGTGGGCTGGATCAGGATGCGCGTCACATTGGCGCGGCGCGGCAGGTGGACGGCCAGCATGATCCCATCGACGATGTCGGACGGTGCCATCGCGCCGTCCTTATGCGTGTGCTGCTGGATCGCCTCGCGCCATTGCGGGTCGGAAATGCTGCTGGCGATCTCCGTCGCAGTCGCGCCCGGCTCCACGATCGACACGCGGATGCCGACCTGCCCGCCTTCCTGGCGCAGCGCCTCGGTAAAGCCGGTCAGCCCGAACTTGCTGGTGGAATAGGAGGCAAAGCGCCAGCCCGAGCGTCGCCCGGCTGTGGAGGAGATATTGATGATGTCGCCGCTGCCCTGCGCCTTCATCACCGGAAAGGCAGCGCGGCAGACATGGATGGTGCCCATCAGGTTGATGTCGATCACCCGCTGCCACTGCTTGCTCGTCAGCGCCTCGATTCCGCCGGCTTCGTTGACGCCCGCCGAATTGATAAGGATGTCGAGCCGGCCGAAGGCGGCGACCGTATCCGTGACGGAAGCGGTGGCGTCGGCCTCTATGGAGACGTCACCGGGCAGGGCGAGGCCCTTGCCGCCGGCCGCCTCGATGCGCGCGACAAGGGAGGCGAGCCTGTCCCCGCGCCGACCGGACACCGCGACCAGCGCGCCATCGGCGGCCAGCGCCAGCGCTGCGGCTTCTCCAATACCCGATGATGCGCCCGTCACCAGCGCGACCTTGCCGTTCAGCCTCGTCATTCCTTTCCCCTCCGCCTGCATGTTCTTGTTGCCGGAGCGCGGGGCAATGCCACGCATGGCCGCCATGATCCGGGTTTCGGCCGTGGCTGCTGAACACTCTATTAGCAGTCGTCTGGGGGGAGGGTCAACGGCAATGCTGAACGCTATGATAGCATCGGGAGAGGGATGACGGCGTTACGTCCGGTACAGAGCTTTCATGTGGCTGGCGGCGTGGCCGGTTGTGCCGCCCCGTCCTGGCGGAAGCGGGCAAGCATATGCTCGACGATGGCCAGCGCCTCGGCATGGCCTTCGGTCAGGCCAAGGGCGGTTTCGTTGACGATCATGCGGGCAAGGCTGGCCGCGATCATCACCACTCCGGCGGCGCCATGGGGGCTGTCATTTTCCGCCTGTGCCGGCAGCAGCGCTTCGACCGCCTGCGTTTGGAGGATGCGGAACTCCCGCGCCGCGCTCACGATCTCGTCGCGCACGGCCTCGCGATGATTGGCGATCGAACTGAGTTCGGCCGCGAGCGCGGCTGCCGAAGGATCGCTCATCAACTCCCACAGCGCACGCAGTGGCTCCGGCGCGGCGAGCGCTTCCTCGAATCGCGCCAAGCGCCGTTCGTTCACCCGCTGGACCACGGCACGGAGGAGGTCGTCCATCGTGCGGAAATAATAATAGAGAAGCTGCGTCTTGAGTTCTGCACGCTGGGCGATGAGGCGGGCGGAAATGCCATGTTCGCCGACTTCGGAGAGGATCGCCTCGGCTGCGTCCACGAAGCGGGCCCGCATCTGCGATCCTTCTGCGCCAAGTCTGCGAGGTGCGACCATCTGTGTCCTTCCCATAAGTCTCTGCGAACCACCGGAGCGGGGATCACCCGTGCGGCATGCCCTGGCGCAGGCCTTGCCGGCGCTCTCCCGCGGGTCTGGCATGTCTCGCCCGCCAAACGCAATGCAGTCGCTGCGCGCAAGCGCCATTCGCTAGGATGTACGCGGAATTTTCCGCAGGGGTTCGCCGACGAAGGCGCTGAACGTGCGCGGCGACCCGTGTCAGGCATCGACGGGGTTCATCCATGGCGATAGCATCACCATCCTGCTTTCCCCTCCCTCACCATCCTGGCCGCATATGCCAAGCAAAGGAACTTCTCCCGATGACGACCATCCTCTCCACCCGGCGCATCTATGAGGGGTGGCTGAAGCTGACGATGGCCACGGTCCGCGCCCGGAACGGCGACGTGTTCGATCATCATGTGGTCGAGATGGCGCGCGCCATCGCCGTGCTGCCCTATGATCCGGAGCGGCGGGTGGCGCTGGTCGTCTCCATGCCCCGCGCCCCGGTCGTGCTGGCAGGATTGCCGGACATGCTGGAGGCCATTGCCGGGATCATGGAAGACGACCCCGAATCCTGCGCGCGCCGCGAGGCGATGGAGGAAGCGGGGGTGCGCCTCGCATCCCTGCAGCATGTCGGACAGATCTGGAGCATCCCGAGCGTATCGACCGAGAAGATCGACTATTTCCTGGCGCCCTATGCGCAGGAAGACCGCATCGCGGAAGGCGGCGGGCATCCCGATGAGCAGGAAAACATCACCGTCCACGAATTGGCGCTGGCCGATCTGTGGACGATGCATCAGCGCAAGCAGATCAACGACGGCAAGCTGGTGATCCTGCTGATGGCGCTGAAGATCGAGCGGCCCGACCTGTTCTGAGTCTCAGCCAAAACCGTGATTGAACTCTGCAGATTACATGGGACGTGAAATTCAAATCCGGCGAAATCACCCGGTCAAATGCGCAGACTGAACCGCCCTCTGGAACAGATTTCCCAAAGCCGCGGAAATATCGCTGTCCGTCGTAACCCTGTAATATAGCCCCGGAGACGCACAGCTGAGCAGCGGCGGGCTTATCTTTTCCGGGCTGTCGAGATAGGGAGTCCTGACGTTGCTTATCGACCAGGCATCCGAGGCAGATTCCCATAGATATTCCGTATACAGGACCGCAATCTTGATGCCTCTGTTCTTGATCTTGTCACATGTGACAGTAGGCATCGGCCCCAGCCGCCGCGCGCCATCATTCTCATCGCGCATCCCGTCGGTGATGAGGAACATGATCGCCTGAGGTGTATCCCCCGAGATATTCGTGCCGTTTCCGGGCGCCACGGGAAGGCGGGAATCCATGCCGGACAGTGCCTTGGTGAAATTGGTGTGCATGTCACCGTCACCCTTCCCGCAAACCCTCTGGTTGTTTCGACACACAACGAGATTTTGCGCCTGCCCGACCATGCCCTTTGCGATGTCCATAGTCGTCGGGGCATCCTGGATCGAATGATAGTCCCAGTCAAAGCTCCCGATCGCCATTCTGTATACGGCATTATTCTGTTGGGCCGCGGTTTTGGCGACATCAGCCAGATCTTCGACGGCCTCAGTCACGAGATCGCTTCTTAAAACCAGTCCGAGGTCATTTTTGGCGACATAGTAATAGTCTACATATTTGCCGTTGACCTGCCTGGTATTCCCGGGATCGGTCGAAGTGGTGCTGGTCTGGTGGCATGCGAAAGCGCAGCCCTTGGTTGCCTTACTGAGCTGCGTAAGGCCGAGACTGGTCGCGGGCAGCGCCATCGATGGAGAGGTGTCGAGGAGCATGTAGAAATCGATATTGGGCGCCGTCTTGGCGTTTGCGATCGCCGTTCCGCCTATTTCGATCGTCCGCCGGGACAGGATCTTGCCGAAGATATTGAATGATTGCGCTTGGTACGACACGGTCACATTGCGTTCGAGTGCCGCGGGCGAAGTGTCCGTGACAACAACGCTGACATCGCCGGAATAGATAAGTCCATTCAAGCCGGTAGCCTGAGCGTTGAAAAAGCCCATGGCCTTCGACTTGGCTATCGTGCTGCTGACTTTGAGCATCGGCTCGCTCACCGCGTATAATGCTGCGGCATCCGCAATCGCATTCATCTTCGTCTGGAGCCGGGCAGCACGGGAATAATCGATCACCATGCCAGCCGCGAAGATGAGCGGAATGACGGAAAATGCAAATATCATGAGCACATTTCCGCGACTGTCGTCACGGAAGCGGCGGATCATTTCGACCAGCGTCATGGCGGGCTTCCGCATCATCTTGAAACTAGAGATTCAAAGGAATGGACGCCGATCGGCGGGGGAACATGTAGATGCTGTCGCTGAAGCTCATCGAGCCGATCATGGCCGGAGCGACGATCGGCCGGTACGTATATTGGATCTCCGCCAGGATAACGGATGTGTTCGGGACACCGACGTTAATCGGAAGAGACAGTGTTTTTGCGGATGCATAGCCGGCACTGGTATTGCTACCGTCGAACTTTCGGCTCCAGTCGACGGTCGATATGCCCGCGCTATCGGTCTTCACCTGTGTAATGGTGAAACTCCCGGACGATGACGCGTAGGGCGCCATGACCAGGCTCGCCGTCCTCAAGATATTGTCGGCATCGGACAGGGTTATCGAACTGTACTGAGAGGTCAGATCAGCCAGGGTCCGCGCCGTTTTGGTGACTTTGCGCTGGGCCGAAATGGCATCCGCCATTTGGAAACTTCCAACGTAAAGCAAGATGAGGAAGGGTGCCACCAGCGCAAATTCGGTGGCCGCCACACCTCGTGCGCAGCCTTTTCCGAGCAGATGGAGCCGCCCCATGGCGTGCCTGATGCCCCGGCTCATTGGTAGGTCTCGTTCTTGAAGGCGGCGGTCGCAACCAGCAGATGCTTACCGCCGCGCATATTGGAAAGATTGAAGCCAAGAGGCCCGACCACGACGGGAAACAGATACATCAGCCGCACGACGACGACGTCTCCCGGCCCTCCGGGATTGAATGACCATGTGTTCGTGACGTTGCCGGAATTGTCGTAGGTCAATGCCGGAAGGTTCGTGCTGACCTCGCCGAAGCTGTTCGAAACCTGGACATCCACCATGAGATTCTGGCATTTCAGGTAGGCTGGGAGCTTGCTGCAGACCTGATTTCTGAATGCGGATTGCGACAGGGTGGCCCGCTGGACGGCCCCGGTCTGGATCAAGCGATTGGATTTTTCCGCGACGGTTTCGAGCACCTGCTGCGTAAACATTGTCAGCGTCGTCTGTACCACGGCAAGAAGCAATGCGATGAACGGTGCCGAAACGACAGCGAATTCAATAAGAGTAGCACCGCGCTGATTGCCGCATAGCTCGCGGCCCAGGCGCCTGATCCCGCAGAACGGGCGCGTTGCCACAGGCGTCGCATTGCCATCGATTGCGGCCACAGCGCTGATCCCTCTACTCGATTGGGCGCACTGCGGCTTCCCATGCCCTCATTATAGACATATTTTGGACCAAGCGGCGCGCCGCTGCCCTAAAATTCGCTCATCGCCCACCTTAAACGGATTCTGAGGCTCGATCGCCTGCGTCTCCGATGTCCGAAGAGTGCTCGAGACGAGTTGCTTTTCGCAGCTACCATCCAAACCTCCGCAAGATAGCCAAGCTTCGTCCCATGTCAGTCCACGCAGTCGCCATCTGAAGACCTGGCTGACTGATGTGCTCGACTGGATCAAAGGCCACCCAATCAAACGGATTGACGAACTGCTGCCGTGGGACCGGCCGCCGAACTGAGTAACGACGTGTGACGATTACGTGCTTGGCCTGATCGAGATAGGAAGCGAGTGCGCTACTCATCCGGTCCAGACCAACTCGTGCAGCTCAAGCGTTCGATCTCTCGTCATGTCCGGCCAGGCGCCTGCAAATTGCAGATCCTGATCTTAGGCACATGGAAATTACTTGCTTCAAACTCTCTGCCGGTGAGTTCGAATTGAACCATGTCGCCTATAATTTTCTATAATAGCCTTGGATAAATCGGCCGGAGCTGACGACTATGAAAATCATTAAAGGATTGGTTCTATGGCGTAACGAGGCACGTAATCGGGGCAGTGTCGGCTGATTTCCACAAATCGGTTCGGTCGTTCATTCGACCGGGAGAGGAGCAGGCATTGTGTTTGTCATGGGGTCGTTAATCGACACCGAAACGCTCATGTTTATGAACTTTTTGCTGAGCGCGGTCTCGGCACTGGTCATGTTTGCGCTCTATTCGGGCAATCGCAAAGCGCGAGGCCTCTGGTGCTGGGCATGCAGTAACATCTGTTTTGCTGTCGGCTTCTTCTTGCTCCTCCACCGCTGGATGCACCTTCCATATTATGCTTCCGTTCTGATTCCCAACCTCTTGATTGATCTTGGGGCTATTCTGGTGCTCATCGCAGTGGTTCAGTTCCTCGAGCAACCACGCCGCGCCTTGTGGCCGATCCTTCCCGGCCTGTGTCTGATGGCGATCGAGATCGGCCATTTTTTCTGGTCCGGACTGGACATGGGCAAGATGGTCCCGTTGGGCGCGAGTGCCCGGGCGCTCGTCACGATCGGAGCCGGATGGCAGTTGTGGCGCCACAGTAAACCCTATTCCCGGCCCGCATCCGGGCTTTCGGCCATGTTCCATTTCGCGTGGGCGGCGATGCTTATCAGCAGGGTGGCCTGGTGGATATTCAGTCAATTTAAACTTGTGGATCAGGATCCTACCACAACCTATGCGCTGCTGATGCGGATCGTCCTGACCTTTGCGGTGACGCCAAGCTATCTGTGGATGCTTACCAGAGAACTGGATCAGGAGCTTTTTCAGCTGGCCAAGCAGGATCCGCTCACCGGCGTCGCAAACCGCCGGGTCATGTGGGACGCCGGTCGACGCGCCGTTGCAGCGGCTGAGCGCGGCAACTGGACCACGGGGATTCTGATGATGGATGTGGATCACTTCAAGTCGGTAAATGACAGGTTCGGCCATTGCGTTGGCGATGACGTGCTGAGCGGCATCGCGGCAACCCTAGCCGCCAACGTTCGGGAGACCGACACCGTGGCGCGTGTCGGCGGCGAGGAATTTATGGTCCTGTTACCCAGAACCAACCCCGAAGAAGCGCTTTACGCGGCCGACCGGTTGCGGACCGCGGTCGAAAATCTGGAATTCCCATTGGAAGGAGGGGGGATCCTGCGCTGCACCATCAGCGTGGGCATGAGCTTCTTCCGTCAGGATGCGCAGAATTGGGAGAGCCTGGTCAGCAGCGCCGACCGCGCCCTTTATTGCGCCAAGCATCTCGGCCGCAACAGGGTTGAAACGCCGCCTCCGGTTGAGCCGGTTGACAATGGCTGGACCGAACTTTCGGTGCGCCCATAGGGTGACCTGCATTCCGAATTCTGGATCGTGTTGAGCTACGATCAGAACCCATAGATCAGAGCCGGAAGGTGACGGTTGCGGCGATGCAGATGGCGTATGGGCGCAGCGATCGTGCGGTCCCGACACGCGGCGCTCGCCGCGGAACGATGATGGTCCGGTTTCGCAATCGAAGGCGCGACGGCGACGTCGCTAGAGAAGGAAAGGGAGCCGAACCTCCCGATCCATTCAGGTCCAGTCTCTTTCACGAATCAAAAGCATGCCAGAGCTGTCCATGGTGGCTTCATAAGTCTATGTTTTTATGACGAAATAAATCTCTTGAGTACCGCCCCAGAAAGGTCTTGTGATCGTCGACGGCATCGATGGGCGAGCCATTATATCCCGATCGGCAGGCTGGGCCTGAACATGATCGAAGGGGGCGGTGAAGGCATCCGTCCCACGCCCGACGCGATCGTGAAGATCGATTCCACGCAGCCCATGAAGTGGCGCGCCTTGTCGCTTTCAAATTCTCCGAGACCGGTCCAGCACGCACCTTCCAACCCGCTCGGACGAGCTACGGCCAGTGTTAGCGCATAGCAGACCTCGGCGAGAGACATAGCCGCCATCGTGCGCAACAAATGACGCGGCGAATGGGGCCATCCACGATCTCACGTGCCCGATCCCTAATGGGTATACCGCAGTGGACCCAGCATATGGCGAACAGCGGAGTTGAACTGGAAAATGCCCTGGAATGTGACCGATAGCAACCTGGAAGCCCTGCATGCGCAAATGACGCTGGAAGAGAAGGTGGCGCTGCTCAACGGTCGCCATCTGTGGAAGACGGCCATGAACTTCCGGCTGAACATTCCCGAACTGGTCATGACCGACGGCACGCATGGCGTGCGCTATTCGCCGTCCCAGGTGGAAGGCGTTACCGACGAGCGTGACAGCCTGGCTCAGTTCATGGAGGTCGTGAATCAGACGAACGACGCGGATGCCATGCTGGGCGATTCCGTGCCTGCTACCTGCTTTCCCAACGGTTCTGCCTTCGCTTGTTCGTGGGACATGGATCTGGCCCGCGAGTTCGGCGCCGCGCTGGCGCGCGAGTGTCGCAGTCTGGGTGTCCATCTGTTGCTTGGTCCGGGCATCAACATCCGCCGCACTCCACTGCAAGGTCGGTCGTACGAATATTACTCCGAGGATCCGGTGCTGTCGGGCGACCTTGCCGCAGCGCTGATCACCGGGCTTCAGGACAACGGCGTCGGCGCCTCGCTCAAGCATTTCGCCTGCAACAACTCGGAAATCGAACGCACCACCATGAGCAGCGAGGTGAGCGAGCGGGCGCTGCGGGAAATCTATCTCAAGGGCTTCGAGCGGGCCATTGCCGGCGGCCGGCCATGGACGGTGATGAGCGCCTACAACCGCATCAACGGGGTCCAGGCCGCCGAGCACCGCTGGCTGCTGACCGATGTGCTGCGCGGCGAGTGGGGATATGAGGGCGTGGTCGTCTCCGACTGGCACGGCATCAAGGACCGTGCCGCCTCGATGTCGGCCGGAAACGACCTCGACATGCCTGAAAGCAGCGTGCGGCGGGCCGAACTGCTCCAGGCCATTGCCGAGGGCCGGGTGGACATGGTCGATGTGGACGCCAGTTGCATGCGGATGCTTCGCCTGGTGCGCCAGGCGCGTGCCGGTGAGGATCGTGGCGCGCGCTACGACGCCCCGGCGCATCATGAGCTGGCCCGACGCATCGCGGCGCAGTCGCTCGTGCTGCTCAAGAACCGGAAATCCCTGCTCCCGCTCGATCCTGCGCGGCACAAGCGGCTGCTCGTCGTCGGCGCAGGGGCGATCAACCCGATCATCCAGGGATCCGGATCGGCCACGACCCACCCCACGGCCCGCGATATCCCGCTGGACGAGATTCGTGCCATTGCCGGGCCGGATGTGTCGATCGTTCATCGCGAGGCGACCGACCCTGCCGGCTTTGCCCAAATGCTGGACGAGGCGCGCGCCGCCGACGCCGTGATCGTGTTCGCCAACAGCGAGATCAGCGGCGATGGCGAACGGGCCGACCGGCGCAATCTGGAACTGGAGCCTGGCCAGGCCGAAGCGATTGCCGCGTTGGCCGGCGCCAACGCCAATTGCGTGATCGTGCTCGCCGCGCCGGATGCAGTGGTGATGCCGTGGGAGCCGGAAGTGGGCGCGATCCTCATGACCTTCTATGCCGGGCAGGGGATGGGCCATGCCGTAGCGCGAACGCTGTTCGGCGCCGCCAATCCCGGCGGCAAGCTCACCACCACGTTCCCGCGCCGGGTCGAGGACGTTCCCGGCTGGCTCAGTTACCCGGGTGAGAACGGCCGCCACGACTATGGTGAGGGCATCTTCGTGGGCTATCGCGGGTATGATGCCAGGGCAATCGAGCCGCTGTATCCATTCGGGTTCGGGCTGAGCTACACGAGCTTCGCCTATGACGGTCTCGCGCTCGACCGCCAGTCGCTGGGCATGGACGACGTTCTGGCGGTTTCGCTTTCGGTGATCAACACCGGTCCGTGCGACGGTGCCGAGACGGTACAGCTCTATGCGCGGCCCAATGGTTCGCGCCTGCGCCGGCCGCCGCGCGAACTGAAGGGATTTGCCAAGGTTTTCCTGCGCAAAGGCGAAACCCGCCGGATCACGATTCCGGTCAGCGGCAGGGATTTGGCGTATTACGATCCTGCGCTCGGCAAGTGGCAGCTCGACGACGGCACCACGACCATCGAGGTGGGTGCGTCGAGTCGCGACATCCGCCTGGCGGCATCGCTTGTCACCGTGCCTGATCCCGCGCCGCCGCCGCGCTTCGACATCGACACCCAGCCGGCCGTCCTGTTCGACTGGCCCGGTGTGCGCGAGGCGTTGGCTGCGTTCCTCGCCGATCGCCTCGGCATCGGGGTGGTCGCTGCCGATGCCTTGCTCGATCGCTGCTCCACCTCGTTCCTGGGCATCCACAAGACAATCTGCTGGTTCATCGGCGATCGTCTGCCGCCCGAGGAACTCCGCAGTTTTCTGGATCAGCTGTCCACCATGGACGTCGCCGTCGCCGCAGACGCGGCCGGCGCCACCCGGCACTAAGGAGAAAGCGCCATGGCCACGCAGGCATCGCCGGGCACGCTCGGTATCAGGGAAAAAGCCGCTTACGGGCTGGGCGATTTCGCCTCCAACCTGATCTGGGCGACTACGCTCACCTACATCGTTTTCTTCTACACGGACATCTATCGCATCCCGGCCGCGTCGGTGGCGGGGATCCTGCTGTTCTGCCGCATCGCCAATGCCGCCATCGACCCGCTGATCGGCATCGCCATAGACAAGCGCCATGCCCACGGTGAACGCGCGCGTCCGTTCCTGAAGTGGGGGGCGCTGCCCTTGGCCGTGACCACCGCACTGGTGTTCCTGCCGTTGGAAGGCTCGCACCTGTTCAAGGTGCTGTGGGCGGCGGGCACGTTCATGCTGTTGAGCGTGACCTACAGCTTCGTCAACACCGCCTACGGCATGCTGACGAACCTGATGACGGCATCGACCGCACAGCGCATCCAGCTCACCTCGGCACGCCTGATCGGCGCGAATGTGGGTTCGGTACTGATCGGCTGGATCACGCTGACGGCGGTGGGCTGGCTCGGCGCAGGCGATTCGCGCGAGGGCTTCCTGCTGTTCATGAGCATTATCGGCGTGGTGGTCGCGCTGGCGTTCCTGGTGACTCATCGCTTTTGCCGCGAGACCGTAAGGCCGGCGACCGCGCAGGTCGCCGCGCCCGGGCGGCGCGGCTTGGCCCGCGCGCTGATGGCCAACCGACCCTGGCTCGTGCTGACCGCCATCAAGTTCCTCAACAGCACCGCCAACACGCTTTCGCTGGGCAGCGTGACCTTTGCAGCGATCTATGAATACCGGTTCGGCGCGGCCTTCGGTGGCACCATGATTGCGACGATTACTGCCGCCAGCTTCATCGGCTGCTGGATCGCGCCGGCGCTCGTCCGCCTGCTGGGCAGCCGCGCTTCGGTGCGGATCACGAACTTCGCGCAAGCCTGCATGTTCCTCGGGCTTGCCGTGGTACCCGCGCACCCTGTGGGCATTATCGCGCTGCTGGCCGGAATCGGGCTGATGATCGGCATGCGCGATCCCGTCACCTACGCGATGCTGTCCGATACGCTGGACTATGGCGTGGCGCGTACCGGCGTGGACGCCATGGGATTGGGCTATGCCATCGCTTCGGCCGCCTACAAGGTGGCGGCCGGCGTGGGCGGGGCTCTGCTGGCCGCGCTCCTTGCGCATTCGGGCTATCAGGCCGGCGCGGCGGTCCAGCCGGACAGTGCGATACTGGCGATCCGGCTCGGCCTGGCGCTGCTACCGGCCGCGCTGCTGATCCTCTCGGGTTTGGCGACCTTCGCCTACCCGCGCGACGCCGAGATCGAGGACTGCAAGGCCGGCGGCCTGCGCGCGGCATAAACTGACGCGATGAACGAGCAAGAGCGCCTCTTTCGCAAATTCATATGTACACTAACGTGATTTCAGGTGGTGCAGAGGGATTAGTGTACCGCCGTCTGAAAACGGAAATGCAAGTCGGGCGCCGAGGTGACCGGCAGACATCACGGGGAGTTCCAAGATGAAGCTATCGCGCAAGGCAATCGCAGCGCTGCTGCCCCTGCTTTATTGCACAACCGCCTATGCCCAGGCCGAGAGCGAGCCGGTCCCGGCCGCCCAGGAAGGATTGGGCGACATCGTCGTGACCGCCAACAAGCGTCCCGAGCCGCTGCAGAAGGCCGCCGTCGCCGTCTCGGTGCTGACCGGGGACGACCTGCTCAAGTCCGGCACCGGCAATGTCGCCGAGCTGTCGAAGATCGCGCCCGGCCTGAACCTGAGCACGAATGCCAACTCCACGTTGATCGCCATTCGCGGCGTGTCCAGCCGTGACTATTCGGAGATCGGCGATCCGGCCGTCGCGATCAACATCGACGGTGCTTACATCCAGCGCGCGGTCACCCTGAACGCCAGCATGTTCGACATTTCCCGCGTCGAAGTCCTGCGCGGCCCGCAAGGCACGCTTTACGGCCGCAACGCGACGGGCGGGGCGATCAACATCGTCACCGCCAAGCCGGTGCACGCGTTCGCCGCCTCGGCATCGGCCGAAGCCGGCAACTACGATTCGCAGCGTTTCGAGGCGATGATCAACCTGCCCGTGACCGACACGCTGGCGGTGCGCGCTGCCGGCCTGCGCTCCTACCACGAGGGCTATACCGACAATGGGACCGCCGGGCGCGGTGACGACGAGGACGTGCTGGCCGGCCGCCTGTCGCTGCAGTTCGATCCCACCAGCGCGCTCAGCGCCACGCTCACCGGCGAGGTGGTCCGCCAGCGCGGCATCGGCCCCGTGCGTCTTGGCGTACCGTTCACGCGCACGCCCGATGGCTACATGGCGGACGTCAAGTCCAACATCCCCAGCAGCAATGCCTGGGATCTGGACAAGAAGGGCTTCAACAACATCGACGTGCAGGCTGTGCGCGGTACGATCAGCTATGACTTCGGACCGGCCAGCTTGACCTATACGGGCGCCTTCCGCCACGCCCACGTCGACCATGACGAGGACTATGAAGGCACCGCCGAACCGGGCTACGGCTTCCCGCAGAACTCGCAGATCTGGACCACCAACCACGAACTGCGCCTGGTTTCGGCGGCCACCCAGCCGTTCACCTATCAGCTGGGCGTGTTCTACTTCAAGGAATTGGAGCACCTCGACAGCGCCTTCACCGAAGGCCCGTACGATTACGCCCCCGATGAGCTCTACGACTACTACTCGCAGCCTGGGTTCAAGATCCAGACGACGTCCAAGGCCGCCTTCGCGCAGTTCGGCTATGAAGTGCTCCCCGACTTCAAGCTGGAAGCCGGAATCCGCTACACCAAAGACACCAAGACGCGCCTGGGTCAGGTCGTCAGCGTCGATCCCGCTGCTACCGAGGCGAGCGGCGAGCTGGTCATCACTGGCACCTCGCCGCAGAACAGCCATGCCAGCTTCGGAAAGGTCACCTATCATTTGGGTGCCAACTACCAGTTGACGCCCACGAATATGGTCTACGCCAAGTTCGATACCGGCTATAAGGCGGGGGGCTTCACCGAAGTGGCGCCGTACGATCCCGAAACGATCAAGGCGTGGGAGATCGGCTCGAAGAACCGCTTCGCAGGCAATCGGATCCAGGCGAACATCTCGGCCTTCTACTACAAGTACCAGGGCCAGCAGATCTCGCAGTTCATCGACAACCAACTGCTGGTCGCCAACGCCGGCCGGTCGCGCATGTACGGTGCCGAACTGGAAACGACCTTCGCCATCGATTCGGTCACCCGCTTCACCGCGTCGGTCGCATGGCTCAACGCCAAGTTCGAGGACTTCCTTGTCCGCACCAACTTCGTGGCCTCCACCGATGGCAACGGCAATGCGCAGTTGGCGGGCAACCGTCCGGTGCAGTCGCCTGCGATCAGCATCAACTCGGGGCTGGAACACGACTTCACCGTGTTCGGCGGCAAACTGAACGCGCGTGTCCAGACCCAGTTCCAGAGCGCGTCGCACCTGTCGATCTACAACTACGCACCCGACGTGCAGGAAGCCTACACCCGGACCGACGTTGTGCTGAGCTATGCTCCGGACGGCAGCTCGGTGCGTTTCTCGGTCTTCGGTCGCAACCTGGAAAACAAACGCATCCTGACCGCCGCTACGCCCAACTTCACGGGCAACTGGCTGTACCAGTTCGCGGCACCGCGCACTTACGGCGCGCGCTTCTCGGTCACCTTCTGACCTCCCTCCGATCCGGCGGGACGCGATCTCCTCCCGCCCCGCCGGATCACGGCCCTGGCCGTCGCCTGCATGCCCAACGGTGCGGCGCGGCGGCCGGAGCCAACAGCTCGACGGCTGACTCTTGGCGGGACACTTCGCGGTGTCCCGCCTTTTTTGCATGCACCTGTTCCGCTGACGGGCAAAAATGACAATTGCATTACGGCGACAATGATGCACATTCGCACGTAGGCAAACAAAAATACTCGGGGAAGCGGTTGATGGACTACGGATTCGAGGACCTCGGCGCGCTTGATGGCGGGGTGCGCCCTTTCGTGCATGGGGCGCTGCAGGCGCCGTTCCACTGGCATGAGCACATGGAGGTGCTGATGGTCGTGCGCGGTCGCGCACGGATGATCGTGGACGGGCAGGAGTGCGAGCTATGCGCCGGCGATCTGATGATCATCAATGCCCAGAGCCCGCACAACTCGATCAGCCAGGATCGCGACACCATCATGTGCGGCGTTCACATCGATGCGAGCCACGCCGAGCGGCAGGGCCTGACCGGGTTCGCCGGGCGCTATTTCTTGTGCAAGAGCTTCCTGTCCGCCCGCCACTTCTACGATGACGTCATCGTCCCCATGCGCGCGTCCATCGCGCGCCTGCTTCTCTCGACGGGAAAACCGGAGGATACGATGCTGCGCAACTGCCTGGCCGGACTGCTCTGCTATCACATCCACAAGCATGTCCCGTTCGAGGAACGGCGGCAGATGCCGGTCGGGCAGGGCAGCGGATCATCGGTGATCATGCGGATCATGCGCGAGATGCGGGACATCAAGGACGCGCGGCTGTCGCTCGACTATTTCGCCAAGCGCGAGCGGCTGTCGGTGACGCACCTTTCGCGCATGTTCCGCCGCCACTCCGGTCTGTGCTTTCGCGACTATGCGCAGAACCTGCGGCTTGACCGAACCGTCGAGCAACTGCGCGACAGCGACCTCAGCATCCTCGACATCGCGCTTGACGAGGGGTTTTCCAGTGGCAGCCATTTCTATGCCAAGTTCCGTGAGCGGTTCGGCTGTACACCCCTCGAATACCGCCAGCGGCGGAACACCGCCGAGGCGCCGGTCGAGGCCCCGTTGCTCAGCACTTATCGCCCTCTGCTGCTCGAACTGGCGCGTGACAATGACATGTTCCTGCGCGAATTGACGGACATGTCGGCCAGTCCGGACCTTGTCACGGTCTGCGCCCTTCACTCTGGCACGGCCGCGCTTCATTGAGCGGTCAGACAATCTTGTCCAGCAAACGGTACAGTTCGGCTTGTTCGCCGGGATCGAGGGGGGAAAGCGTCTCGCGCGTCACCGCATGGCCGGCCGCTTCCAGGTCCTCGATCAGACGCAGGCCGTCCGAGGTGATCGCCAGCTGTGTCCGCCGCCGGTCGTTCGAATCCGGCAGCCGGCGCAGGAGTCCGCGATTGGACAGGCGGTTGACCACGCCCATGATCGTCGCCGGGTCCGCATGGACGAGCCGGCCCAGATGGTTTTGCGAGACCCGGCCTTCGTCGCGGACCTTCACCAGTGCGGTGAACTGGAGCGGACTGAGTCCGGAGGCGCTGAAATGGCCGGCGAAGATGGCGCTCGCCCGCTGGTGCGCGCGGCGGATGAAGAGGCCGATCTGTTGATCGATGCGGTAATCGCCGGGCAGATGCTCGACGGTTGCCGGCTGTGCTGCGGCGTTCACCGCATTCGCCTTGCCCGCGCTCTGGTGCGATGATCGGTTGGTGGCTGACATTTCATGCGTCCTCAAACAGTTGACGCAGCGCTTAACGCCTTTGCCGGCAGGTGGCCAGCCTTGCCCGCGAATTTCACGCAGATGCGCGGGGCGCGCCGGCAGGCGCGCCCCGCAGCGCGTCAGGCCGGCTGCGCTTCGACCAGCGGCACGGTGAAGACGTCGTAGCCGTAGACCCAGTCGGGGTCCTCTTGCGTACGCAGCCAAGTGTTGGCGTTGGAAGTGGCCTGCACCCGCGAGGCGCGCTCGCGGCGGTTCGCCTCGTAAAGTGCGAAGCCGGCGGCGAAGCCGTCGAGGCCGCCGACTTCGGCAAGGCAGCGGTCGAGCATCGCCGAATCCTCGATCGCCATGGCCGCGCCCTGCGCCATGTGCGGCTTCATGGGATGGCAGGCATCGCCGAGCAGCACCACCCGGCCTTCACTCCACAGGGCAAGCGGCGGCCGCGTCAGCAGCGGCCACTTGGTGATTTCCCCGGCAGCGTCGATCATCGCTTGGACCTTGGGGTGATAGTCCGCGAACGCCTCGCGCAATTCCTCCTTGGTGCAGGGCGCGAACGAGGCGCCGTGGTTCCATTCCGCCTCGGGTGCGCCGGTGACGAAGTACATCTCCTTGGCCGCGTCGTCGAGGAAGTAGACCACGAAGTGCCGGTCCTTGGACCACCATTTCTCGTTGCCAAGGAACTCGAAGCCGCTTTGCCTGAACCGTTCGGCGGGGAAGATGGCGCGGTGCCCGACATAGCCGGTGTAAAGCGGCGCTTCGGCCCCCAGCAGTGCCTCGCGCACCGCGGAGTTGACTCCGTCGGCGCCGACCACCAGCCGCGTACGTATCGGCTCGCCATCCGCGAACGACAGCGTCGCCCCGTCCGCGTCCTGCGTCAGGCCGACTAGGCGGCAGCCGAAGTGCAGCCGGTCGGCGGGGAAGTGATCGACGAGGACGGCGTGGAAGTCGCCGCGGTGAATGGTGACGTAGGCGGCGCCATAGTCCTGGCGGCGGCGGTTGAGGGGGATGTCGGCCAGCAACTCGGCCTCCTCGCTGTAGCTCAGCCAGGCGTCGGGCTTGAAGCCCATCGCCTCGACTGCCGCTTCCAGGCCGAGGTGGCGCATGATTTTGAGCACGTTGGGCCCGAGCTGGATGCCCGCGCCGGTGCGGGAAAAGGTCTCCGCCTGCTCATAGACGTGGACGTCGTAGCCGCGCTTGAGCAGTGCCAGGCCAGCCGCGAGGCCGCCCAGTCCCGCGCCCACGATCGCGATTTCAGTCTGTTTCAAGATCGGTCTCCAATATGGAACGGAACGGCGCGGTCAGGCCGCGAGAAAGGGCCGCACTGCGGCAAGGAAGCCTGGGAGATTGTCCCAAGGGATCATGTGTCCGGCATCGAGAACGCGCACATGCGAGAGCGCCGGAGCGAGCGCGATGCACTCATCTGCATCCACGTCGCGCACCACGTCGCCATGTTCGGCGGAGACGAGCAGGGCAGGTTGCCTCAGTGCCGGCAGATCAGCGTGAACGTCGTCGTCGTGGAAGCTCGCGAAGGACGACAGGATCGCGGCCTGGTCGCAGGTGTGCAGCCACTGCGCGCGCAGGGCGATCTGCTCGTCAGTCCAGGTCGGCGTGAAGGCGCGCAGCGTCTCCAGGTCAGCGCCATGCCGGGCGAGCGCCATGGAATCGATGTACCAGGGCAGCTTCGAAGGGTAGGGGCGGCGGCCCGGCCCTGACATGGGCGGATCCACCAGCACCACGCGGCCGAAGCGCGAGCCGTCGATGCGGCAGGCGCGGATCGCGTGACGCGCTCCCATCGAGTGCCCCATTAGCGCCGCGTCGTTCCAGCCCAGGACCTCGGCGACGGCGTTGACGTCGCTCGCGCAGGCATCAAGCCGGTAGTCGATCTGCGAGCCCGACTGCGACAGCCCACGTCCGCGGACGTCGAGCACGTGGACGTCATGGGTGGCGGCGAGTTCCTCGGCGACGAAGCCCCAGGTGATCGCCGGGCTGGTGATGCCGGGCACCAGCAGCAGCGGCGTTCCCGCGCCCCCATAGCGCAGGATGTGCTGGCGGATGCCGTTGGCGTGAACGTGGAAGCCGCCCAGGTATCTGCTGTCCATGATCCGTTTCCTCAGTATGCGCCGGAAAGCAGCGCGCCGGCGCCGGGCGCCACGGGTTTGAGATCGAGCGCGCGCAACATCTGGAAGGTCGTCGCCACGGCGGCGGTGACGACGGGTTTGCCAAAGCGCGCCTCGACGGTCGCCACCGCCGGCAGCGAAGGCATCTGCACGCAGGCTGACAGGACGATCGCCTCGGCATCGGCGATGTTCAGGCTGGCGACGATGTCCGGCAACTTTGCCGGATCGTGCCGTGCGACATCAAGGTTGTCGGGGATCTCGAGGGCGACATGGTCCACCACCTCGATCCCTTCCGCGTCGATGTAATCGACGACGAGCTGGGTGAGCGGCTTCATGTAGGGCGCCACCAGCGCGACCTTCTTGACCCCCATGTGGTGAAGGCTGTCGACCAGCGCGCCGGCGCTGGTGATCACACGGATGTCGGTGCCGGTCTCCTGCGTGCGTCCCTGCAGGCGGGCCTGCGACTGGCGGTGATAGCCGGGCCCCATCGCCATGATCGCCACGAGGCAAGCATAGCCCAGGATATCGACCTGAGCGTCGCTGAGCTCGACCGCGCAGCGATCGGACTCGGCGTCCATCGCGGCCAATTCTTCCTTCACCACCTTTTTCATACGCATACGGCTGGAATGGAAGGTGAATCTCTCGGGGTAGACCAGCTCTCGGGCGCGCAGCATCGCTGGGATCTCGGTCTCCATAGTGGTATTGGAACTCGGGACAATCTGCCCGATCTTGAAGGACTTGCTCAAGTTTGTCTCCTTGGGTGGGACCGCGAGCGAAAGGCGATTGACAAGCCGATGCGCTTGACGTTTATTCATTTGTAAACATACAAATCTGACGTTGTCCAGACCTTTTGTGAAGCTGCCCCGAAGGAGACGCCCGAGTGCCCATCAGCGACTACGAATTGACCGGCGCCTGGCGCCGGGTGCTTGAACTGAGCCGTCTTGCGCCGGGGCAAAGCGTGACCATCCTCACCGGGCCGCTCACGCATCCGCAGACCCTGCGCTGCGCGATCCAGGCCGCGCAGGCCGCTGGTGCGTTCGTCAACCGGCTCGACATGCTGCCGGTGAACGGCGCGCTGTCGCACAGCCGCGATCCGCTGGCCTACGTCGGGACGACGCCGCTCACCGGAAATCGCGCTGCGATGGAGATGTGCAAGGCCAGCGACCTGGTGCTCGATCTCATGCTGCTGCTGTTCTCCCCCGAACAGGCCGAAATCCTCGAATCTGGCACCAGCATCCTTCTCGCGGTCGAGCCGCCGGAAGTGCTGGCCCGCATGGTCCCCACGCTCGACGATCGCAGCGCGGTCCAGGCCGGCGCGCGACTGATCGAACGGTCCTCGACGATGCGCGTGACCTCGGCGGCGGGCACTGACCTGACCTGTCCTTTAGGGCAGTACCCCGCCGTCCTCGAATATGGTTTCGTCGACGAACGCGGGCGCTGGGACCACTGGCCCTCCGGCTTCGTGCTGACCTGGCCGAACGAGCACGCAACCTCAGGCACGATCGTCATCGACCGAGGCGACATCCTGCTGCCCCAGAAGTCCTATGCCTCCGCCCCGATCACGCTGACGGTGGAGAAGGGGTACGTTACGCGCATCGGGGGCGGGCTCGATGCCGATCTGCTCAGCGACTACATGGAAGGCTTCGGCGACCCGGAAGGCTATGCCATCTCGCACATCGGCTGGGGCCTTCAGAAGCGGGCGCGCTGGTCGACCATGGGGCTGTACGACAAGGAGCAGACCATAGCCATGGACGCGCGTGCCTTCGCCGGCAACTTCCTGTTCTCGCTGGGCCCCAACACTGAGGTCGGCGGCGAGCGCAACACCGCGTGCCACATTGACATACCGCTGCGACACTGCACCGTGAAGCTCGACCAGACGGTGGTGGTCGAGAACGGCCGACTGGTCGAGGAGATCTCGGTATGAGCGCGCCCGACATCTACGCCCGGCAGGGCTTCGGCACCGCGCTGCGGATCGCGCCGCCCTATGGCCTGCTGTTGATCGACTTCGTCAATGGCTTTGCCAATCCGGGCGCTTTTGGTGGCGGCAATATCGGCCCCGCTATCGCCCGCAGCGTCAATCTCCTGGCGCACGCCCGCGAGGCAGGCTGGCCCATTGCCCACACGCGGATCGTGTTCGCCGGCGATGGCGCCAACGCGAACATCTTCGCAGAGAAGGTGCCCAGCTTGCTGGCGCTGACCGAAGACAGCCACGGCAGCCAGATCGTCGAGGAACTTGCGCCCGCTGCGGGCGAATATGTGGTTCGCAAGACTGTTCCGTCGGCCTTCTTCGGCACTGATCTGGCCGCCTGGTACGCTGCCCGCCAGGTGCGTACGCTGGTGGTCGCGGGCTGCGTGACATCGGGCTGCGTGCGCGCCAGCGTGGTCGATGCGATGTGTCATGGCCTGCGCCCTGTGGTAGTGGAGGACTGCGTGGGAGACCGCGCGATCGCTCCGCACGAGGCCAACCTGTTCGACATGCGACAGAAGAACGCCGAAGTGATGATGCTCGACGACCTGCTGCGGGTCGTCGCGCGATGACCGGGTATGCGGGCGCGTTTCACTTCTATCGCCCCGCCGAAGGCTCCGGTCTTCGCCGGGATCCGCTCAAGGCGGTGATCGCCCCGCGCCCGATCGGGTGGATTTCCACTCTGGCAGCCGATGGCACTGCCAATCTCGCGCCCTACAGCTTCTTCAACATGGTCTGCGACGCGCCGCCGCTGGTCGCGTTCTCCAGCATCGGGCGCAAGGATACCTTGCGCAATGCCGAGGCCACCGGCGAGTTCACGTGCAATCTGGCCACCCGCGACCTGGCCGATCCGATGAACGTCACTGCAGCCATGCATTCCGCAGGGATCGACGAGTTCGCCGCCGCCGGCCTCGAACGGTTGCCGGGAACGGCGGTGTCCTGCCCACGGGTCGCGGCAAGCCCCGCAGCGCTGGAATGCCGGCTGGTCGATGTGCACCGGCTGCGCGGCCATGATGGCCGGGAGGCGGGGGCCTGGCTCGTGATCGGCGAGATCGTGGGCGTCCATCTGGCCCGAATGCACCTCGTCGATGGCCTGTTCGACACCACCCATGCCGGCATCATCCAGCGGGCCGGTTATGCCGACCAGTACGCCGAGGCTATGCCTGCCAGCTTCTTCTCCATGTCCCGCCCACCCCGGATCCCGCAGGATTGAGATCATGAACCCGCCCCACGCAACCCCAGCCCGGACGATCGGGTTCACGCTCAACGGGTCCCCCTTCTCGCTGGAGGTGGCGCCGCACACGCGCCTGCTTGAAGTTCTGCGCAACGATGCCGGGCTGAATGGCCCCAAATACGGCTGCGGCTACGGCCAGTGCGGTGCCTGCGCGGTGCTGGTGGACGATCTGGCCGCGCGTGCCTGCACGTTGAGCGTCGCTGCGGTCGAGGGGCGCAGCGTCGCGACGCTGGAGGGATTGGGCACCCGTGAGGCGCCAGGACTTGTGCAGCGCGCTTTCATTGAAGGGCAGGGGGCCCAGTGCGGCTATTGCCTCAACGGCATGGTCATGACCGCGCAGGCGCTGCTGCGCCACGATCCCGCGCCCAGCCGCGCCACGATCGTCGACGCGCTGCGGCACAACCTCTGCCGCTGCGGCACCCATGTGGAGATCGTCCGGTCCGTGGAACTGGCGGTAGAGGCGCTCGCGCGGGGGGGAAAGCTGTGAGCGCGGCGAGCCTTGCCCTCGACGAGATCATTGGCATGCCCGACAGTCTGCTCGTGAGCGAGCGCGAAGACGATGGGCGTGAGCTTCCCTACGTGCTGGTCGATGCGCAAGGAGTGGTCCACGGCTTCAACGGCCATGTCGATCTGGGAACGGGAATCCGTACTGCGCTGGCACAGATCGTAGCCGAGGAACTCGACGTCGATCCCGCCGGCGTGCGGATGTACCTTGGCGACACCGCGCGCGCACCCAACCAGGGCGCGACGATCGCGAGCGACACCATCCAGACCGCCGCCGTCCCGCTGCGCGCCGCCGCGGCGCAGGCGCGCACCGCGCTGATCGAGATGGCCGCCCGACGACTGGACGTGGGGGCTGACGAACTGCGCATCGAGGATGGGGTAGTGATGCACGGCAACCGTGGCTTGTCCTTCGCTGAACTGCTCGCCGGGCAGCGCGTCCGCCTGCCGCTGGACCGCGATCATCCGGTGAAGGATCCCCGCCGCTATTCGGTCGTGGGCAGGTCCGCGCCGCGCGTGGACATTCCCGCCAAGGTTACCGGCGAACTGACCTTCGTGCACGACCTGCGTGTGGACGGGATGCTGCACGGCCGGGTGGTGCGTCCGCCTTACGCCGGCATCGACGGGGGAGACTTCGTCGGCACCAGCCTCATCGCCGTGGACCGCGCCTCGATCGCCCATCTGCCGGGCATCGTCGCGATCGTCACCCAGGGCGACTTCGTGGGCGTTGTGGCGCAGCGCGAGGAGATCGCCGAGCTGGCGATGCATCTGCTGGCGGTGGAATGGAAACCCGCGCCCGCGCTGCGCGACATGGAGAACCTAGCCGAGGCGATCGGAGCCAGTGACACGCGCCCGCGCTATCTGCATGAGCAGGGCGACGTCGATGCCGCTATCGCCGATGCGGCGATGCCGATGGACCGCACATATGTGTGGCCCTACCAGATGCACGCCTCCATCGGTCCCTCATGCGCCGTCGCCGACTGGCAGGACGGGTTCCTGCGGGTGTGGAGTGGCACGCAGAATCCATATCCAATGCGCGCCGACCTTGCCGGATTGCTGGACATCCCGGTCGAGCAAGTGGACGTGGTGCGCATGGAAGCGGCCGGCTGCTATGGCCGCAACTGCGCCGACGACGTGACTGCGGATGCCGCACTCCTGGCCCGCGCGGTGGGTGCCCCGGTGCGCGTGCAACTCACCCGCGAGCAGGAGCATTTGTGGGAGCCCAAGGGCGCCGGGCAGCTGATGCAGGTGCGCGGCGCGTTGGACGAGGCTGGAGAGGCGCTCGCCTACGACTATTCCTCGCGCTATCCGTCCAACGGCTCACCCACGCTGGCGTTGTTGCTGACCGGCAAGGTGTCCAACCAGCCGGAGATGTGGGAGATGGGCGATCGCACCTCGGTCGCTCCCTACGACTTTCCCAACAAGCGCGTGGTGATCCACGATACGGCGCCAATCGTTCGTGCGTCCTGGCTGCGCGGCGTGTCGGCCCTGCCCAACAGCTTCGCGCACGAAAGCTGGATCGACGAGGCGGCGGCGATGGCGGGCGTCGATGCGGTCGAGTACAGACTGCGCTACCTCACCGACAAGCGCGGCATCGCGGTGGTCGAGGCCACAGCCGAACGCGCGGGCTGGACGCCGCACACGCGGCCGCAGACGGTCCCGCGCGAGGGGGACTGGCTGCGCGGGCGCGGCTTCGCCTATGCGCTTTACGTACATTCGAAGTTTCCCGGCTATGGCGCGGCATGGGCCGCCTGGGTCGCCGATGTCGCAGTCAACGCGCGCACGGGCGAGGTCCGCGTGGAAAAGGTCACGGTGGGCCATGATGCCGGCCTGATGATAAACCCCGACGGGGTGCGCCATCAGATCCATGGCAATGTTGTGCAGTCCGCCTCGCGCGCGTTGGTGGAACAGGTGCCCTTCGACGAGCGTGGCGTCGCTGCGCTGGAGTGGGGCAACTATCCGCTCATCACCTTCCCCGAGGTGCCCGAGATCGACGTGCTGATGCTGCCCCAGCCCGACGAGCCGCCGCTGGGCGCGGGGGAAAGCGCATCGGTCCCCAGTGCGGCGGCGATCGCCAACGCGCTTTACGATGCCACCGGTATCCGCTTTCGCGAGCCGCCCTTCACGCCCGAAAAGGTCCGCGAGGCGCTTGCCGAAAAGGGATTGCTGCTGGCGCCCGAGCCGCCGGCGCAGGCTCCGGCCTGGACGGAGGCGCGGCCGGGGATCGGGCGCAAGTGGCGCTGGAACCTCTCGGGCATCGGCGCCGGGCTGGCGGCGGGCATGGCGATCGCAATGCCGTGGCGCTCGGCGCTGGCGCCAGCCGTGCCCCCACCGGCCGGCTTCTATAGCGCGGCGACGATCGAACGCGGGCGGCAGGTGGCCGCCGCCGGCGACTGCGCGGTGTGCCACACCGCGCCCGGCGGCAAGGTAAATGCCGGTGGGCGGGCGATGGAAACGCCGTTCGGGACCGTCTATTCCACCAACATCACTCCCGATCCGGTCCATGGGATCGGCACCTGGTCGCTTGCCGCGTTCACGCGCGCCATGCGCGAGGGGATTTCGCGTGACGGACGACATCTCTATCCGGCGTTTCCCTATACCGCGTTCGCCAAGCTGACCGATACCGACATCGGGGCGCTCTATGCCTACCTGACCAGCCAGCCGGCCGTGAGCCACGCGCCGCCGCCAACGCGGCTGCCGTTTCCGTTCAACCAGCGCGCCGGGCTGGCGCTATGGAACGCTGCCTTCCACGATCCGCGTGCCTGGCAGGACGATCCGGCCCGCTCGCCCGAATGGAACCGCGGGGCCTACCTTGTCGAGGGGGTGGGGCACTGCGGCGCGTGCCACACGCCGCGCAATGCGGCCGGGGCCGAGGTCAAGGGCAGCGGTCGGTACGCCGGCGCGCTGGTGGACGGCTGGTGGGCCCCGGCGCTCTCCGCCACGCATGCCGACGGGGTGCCGTGGTCGGAGCAGGACTTCTACGAATACCTGCGCCATGGGCAGTCGGCACGGCACGGCGTTGCCGGCGGCCCCATGGCCCCGGTCATCGCCGAACTGGGTAGCCTGCCCGATACCGATCTGCGCGCGATGGCGATTTATCTGGCCTCGCTTGGGCACGGCGACATGACCGCCGAATGGCAGGCAGCTGTGGCGCGTCAGTTGGAGACGCGGGCTCAGGAGCGCGCCGTGGGGCTGAAGGGTGCAGGGGCGAGGGCATTCGAGGCGGCCTGCGCCGTGTGCCACACGCCCGGCCCGGTTCCCGGTTTCGGGCTGCGGCCGCCGCTCGCCACGAATAGCGCGGTGCGCGCGCCGGTGCCCGACAACCTCGTGCGTACGATCCTGGAGGGCGCGCAGAGCCAGGCCTTTCCCGAGCGGGGGATGATGCCCGGCTTCGCCCGCGCCATGAGCGACCGGCAGGTGGCGCAGATCGCGCGATATGTCCGCGCGCGCTTCGCCCCGGACCAGCCCGAATGGACCGACATCGAGCGCGCGGTCGCGGCAGCACGCCTGCATCCCTGAAGCCGGCGACCGCTCTGCCAGCGTGGATGTGTCCAAGGCGTCTAGAAATTAGGGGCGTTCATTCTATACCGATTAGCTGCCTGCCGCTGGCTCCGTCATCCGCTTCCATCATGTAGGCTATCTCCTCCAAAGTTGCGGGGCGTTGTCACAACTGAAGGAGCACAATCTGCAATCGGTTGGGCCAAGGATAGCCTACAGCGCCAGCCGACTGCTGCTGAGCCCGCGTGCGCGCAGGCGCTTCATGAACGCCGCCGCCTCAAGCCGCCCCTCGTGAAGGCTCGCATGCCGAGTTCACCCAGCCCCACACCAGTTTCCAGACTGCAGCGAATGATGTCGAACGCGAGTGGTAAAAACTCCCGTTTTTCAGATATTTATTTTGATTTTCCGGGCTGCGGTGAACGCCGGCGAAGGGCGGAATGGCGGAGCGGCAGGGATTCGAACCCTGGATACGCTTTTGGCGTATACTCACTTTCCAGGCGAGCGCCTTCGACCACTCGGCCACCGCTCCGCATGCACTGGAAGGCTGGCTCCCTATCGTGTGATTCCCCGAAGGGCAAGGTGCTTTACTTTGAGAATGTGCCGCGCTCTTATCATCGGCATGATTTTGTCCCGCACCGACCCGCTGCGCCATGCGCTTGCCCCCGCCATCGTCGCGCTTCTGGCGCTGGCAACCTCGCCTCTTGCTGCGCAGGAGGCCGCCAAGCCGCCACGCACGCCGGCGGAGATCACCGCCGCCGCACCGGCTTCCGCCTGGGTCGACATTGCGCCGCAGGACATTTTGGTGATGACGCTTGCTGGCGACCGGCAAGTCTTCATCCAGCTTGCGCCGCATTTTTCCCAAGCCCATGTCGCGAGCATGAAGGCGCTCGCCAAAGCGCATTGGTGGGACGGCACCAGCGTCTATCGCATCCAGGACAATTATGTCGCGCAATGGGGCGACGTGACCGAGAAGAAGCCACTGCCCGCGGGCGTGCCAGAAACTCTGCCGGAAGATTACAGCCAGCCTGCAAGCGTCCTGCCGAAGGTCGTCCCTGCGGCCAGCCCGGATTCCTTTGCCAAGCGTACCGGCTTCCTCAACGGCTGGCCGGTCGCGGGGGATGGCACGAACTGGTGGCCGACCCATTGCTATGGCGCGGTGGGCGTCGGGCGAAACCTGAAGCCCGATTCGGGCAGTGGGGCGGAGCTCTACGCGGTGATCGGCCATGCGCCACGCGGGCTCGATCGCAACATCGCGCTGGTCGGCCGCGTGATCGAGGGAATAGCCTTTCTCTCCAGCCTGCCGCGCGGCACGGGCAATATGGGCTTCTACGGCAAGGAACAGGCGCCCACGCCGATCGTCTCGGTACGGCTCGCCAGCGAACTGCCGCCAGCCGAGCAGCCCCGTTTCCAGATGTTCGATACCGGCAGCGCGACCTTCGCTGCCTATGCCGAGCGGATGCGCCACCGGGACGATGATTTCTTCACGGTTCCGGCGGATGGCGCGGATATCTGCTCGATCCGGGTGCCGGTGCGGCGTAAGCCTGCATAGGCATATCGGCCCCGCGCGCGGGGGCGGGCGGAACAAGCCGGCCGGTTCGGACATTTCCCTGGCATCACATTGCCTGAGAGGATGTTTCCATGATCCGTCTAGCCATCATTGCCCTCATCATCGCCGCGGTGCTTGCCATCCTGGGCTTCGGCGGCGCGGCCGGCACGTTCGTCGGTATCGCCAAATTCCTGTTCTTCCTGGCGATCGCGCTGTTCGCCATCTTCCTCGTGCTGGGGCTGATCGCTGGCAAGGGCATCAAGAACGCGATAGACTGACGTGCATGGATGCACAGGATATCGCCATCGGCGCTGAAGTGAACGAGACGGGCCGCCTGCTGCGCGACAGCGGCGGCTTCGTCCTGAAGCGGGATCGTGGCGGCCAGTGGCGGCTCAGTCTGCACCGCGTGCCCGTCGACCATGTTGAAAAACGGGTGCGGGTGCAGGGCTATTATATTGGCGATGGCGTGGTGGAGGCGGACGGCGTCGCGCCGGCCTGAACTGAAGGCCGTGTTAGAAGCGCCGGCCTAGGATGCGGTCGAGCACGACCAGCGCATAGCCGGCGGCGATGAAGCCTGCGGCGATCACGAGGCAGGTGCCTGCGACCTGCAGCCAGCCGATCTTCTCGACATTGAGAAAGGGGTAGGGATATCTGCCGTCGGTCATGCCCCGCCAGATGCCATAGGGCAGATAGGCGAGCGGAAAGATCGTCCAGCGCAAAGGCGCGCCCCGCGTGAGCTTGCCCTTGGGCATGAAGAACAGCCACCACAGCGGCACAAGGACGGGCGTGACCTTGTGCATCACGAAATTGGCGAAGACCGCCGTGCCGGTCAGATGTTCCAGCCCTTCCAGCAGCACCGCATAGACGACGCCGACCAGCAGGATCGCGAGTGTCAATGCCGGTACCAGCTGCCATGCGGCCTTGCGCGCCGTATCGGCGGCGATGAGGCTGAAGACGACAGCTATCGAAAGATTGGCGATGATCGTGAAGAAGCGCAGCAAAATCCACAGCGTCGCGCCGATATCGCCGGTCGCAACGAAGGTCGCATTGATCTGCGCGCCCAGCCCGATCCAGGCGACCGCCGCGACCAGCGCCGCAGCCGGCCGGGCGAGGCCGGACGTCTTCATGCCCCGTGCGGCCCGCCGCGCTCGTCCCGCACCATGTCTTCCGCCAGTTCAAGCCCGGCCTTGCCATGGGAGGCGGTATGGGCGGGGGCATGGGGGCGTTCGACCGAAATCGGCTCCTCGACCTCCAGCATGCCTTCCCACTTGGTGATGACGGCGGTGGCGATGGCGTTGCCGATGACGTTGGTGCAGGTGCGGCCCATGTCCATGAAGTGATCGACCGCCAGGATGAAGGCGACGCCCTCGACCGGCAGGTTGAACTGGCCCAGCGTCGCGGCGACGACGACCAGCGAGGCGCGGGGGACGGCGGCGATGCCCTTGCTCGTCACCATCAGCACCAGCAGGATGGTGATCTGCGTGCCGATGCCGAGCGCGATGCCATAGGCCTGCGCGATGAAGATCGTCGCGAAGGCGGCGTACATCATCGACCCGTCCAGGTTGAAGCTGTAGCCGAGCGGCAGCACGAAGCTGTAGATGCGGCGCGGCACGCCGAAGCGGTCAAGCTGCTCCAGCATCTTTGGATAGGCCGCTTCGGACGAGGCGGTGGAGAAGGCGATCAGCGCGGGCTCGCGGATGTAGCGCATCAGCGTGAGCATGCGCTTGCCCAGGAAGATGAAGCCCGCAAAGGCCAGCACGCACCACAGCACCGCCAGCGACAGGTAGAATTCGCCGATCAACTGCCCGAAGGTGACGAGCACGCCAAGGCCGCGCTCCGTGACCGAGGAGGCGAGCGCCCCGAACACGGCGAAGGGCGCGACGCGCATCACATAGCCCGTCACCTGCAGCATCAGCTCGACGAGTGATTCGATGACGGTGACGATCGGCTTGCCCTTGTCGCCGATGGCGGTGAGCGCGACGCCCACGAACAGCGAGAAGACCACGATCTGCAGGATCTGGTTGTCCGCCATCGCCTGGATCATCGATGTCGGGAAGATGTGGAGGATGAAGTCCTTGAGGTTCAGCCCCTCGGTGCTGACGCCCGCGTCCACGCCATTGCGGACAAGGTTCAGTCCCTCGCCCGGCGCGAACAGGTTGACGAAGATCAGGCCGATGGACAGCGAGATCAGGCTGGCGATGATGAACCATGCCAGCGCCCGCCCGCCGATGCGGCCCAGCGCGGTGCTATCGCCCATATGCGCGATACCGGCGACGAGGGTGGAGAAGACCAGCGGCGCGATGATCATCTTGATGAGGTGCAGGAAGACATCCGCAAGCAAATGGAAATAACCCGCCACCTGCTTGGCCAGCGCGGCGTTGTCGCCAATCATCAGGTTCGTCACATAGCCGACCAGGATACCCAGAAGCATGCCGATGAGGATGAAGGAAGTCAGCCTTTTGGCCATGCAGAATGTACCCCGATGATGTTTGGATGCGGCGCCCTTGGCCCGACACCTAGCAAGGGAGAACGGTTGTCGCAACGCAAGCCACTATTGGGAGTAGGCGGGTTGCGTTGTCCTTGGGTTGAGTGCTGCTTGAAACGGGAGGCCGCAGCATCTCGCCTTTTATCGAGATCACCTTTTCCGTTCGCCCTTGAACTGGTCGAAGGGCCGTTCTTCCTTTGACGAAGGGCGAGGCTCCGACATCTGGACGCGTACCGCCTCGTCCAGACAGCCCGAACGGTTCTGTTTCAAGGCTCAATGGGCTGCAACGGTGGTGAGTGCCAAATGCAGGCATGAAATGGCCATCGCATCATCATGGCCAGTGCGGTGCGTGGCAGGGATGAGGTCATGGGCTGGACTGCCGTTCCGACCCAAAGGTAAAGGGCCGGTCATCCATGGATGACCGGCCCGGAGGATGCTGGCGTAAAGGGGACATTTTATAGCCACTGCGCTGAGGCAGATGGCGTTCCCCATGCTCTCGCTTTGCCCTGCATCCTGAAGGAAAAAGCCGACTCGGATCTTAGCGCAAATTGGGCGCGCTGTCGTGCCGCATCGCCCGCTTTACCGGAAATGCGGTGCGGTCTGCCGATGGCGCAGGGGGTATCCGGGGCTCGCCCCAAGCGGTCAGGCGGGGCCGGGGCGTTCGCCGCACTGGGCCCGATCGAGCAGCTTCTGGTCTGCGAGCACGAAGGCGACCATCGCCTCGACCACCGGCACGCCGCGAATGCCCACGCAGGGGTCGTGTCGTCCCTTGGTGATGATCTCGCTTGCCTCGCCCTCGCGGGTCACGGTCTCGACCGGGATGAGGATGGAACTGGTCGGCTTGAAGGCCACCCGCAGCTTGATCGGCTGTCCGGTGGAGATGCCGCCGGCGATGCCGCCTGCATGATTGGCAAGGAAGACGGGGCCGTCATGGCCCCCATCCGCTCCAGGCCGCATCGGGTCCGCATTCTGCTCGCCGCGCAGCCGCGCCGCGGCGAAACCGTCGCCGATCTCGATGCCCTTGACCGCGTTGATGCTCATGCAGGCCGACGCCAGTTCGCTGTCGAGCTTGGCATAGAGGGGCGCGCCCCAGCCGGCGGGGACGCCGCTGGCGACGCATTCCACGACCGCGCCCAGCGACGATCCGGCCTTGCGGGCCTCGTCCACCAGGATTTCCCAGCGCTTGGCCGCCTGTGCATCGGGACAGAAGAAGGGGTTGTTGGCGATCTCGGACGGATCGAAATTGGCCATGTCGATGGCGTCGCCGCCGATCTCGCTGACATAGGCGAAGACATCGACCTCCGGGATTACCAGCCGCGCGACCGCGCCCGCCGCCACCCGGCTCGCGGTTTCGCGCGCGCTCGACCGGCCGCCGCCGCGATAGTCGCGAAAGCCGTATTTCGCGTCATAGGCATAGTCGGCATGGCCGGGGCGATAGGCCTTGGCGACGTCGGAATAATCCTTCGATCGCTGGTCGACATTCTCGATCATCAGGCTGATCGGGGTGCCGGTGGTCTTCCCCTCGAATACGCCGGAGAGGATGCGGACCTGATCGGGCTCGCGCCGCTGGGTGGTGAATTTCGACGTGCCGGGCTTGCGCTGGTCCAGCCAGGGCTGGATGTCGTCCTCGCTCAGCGGCAGGCCGGGAGGGCAGCCGTCCACGACCGTGCCGATGGCGGGGCCATGGCTTTCCCCCCAGGTGGTGAAGCGCAGCACGCGGCCGAATGTGTTGAACGACACGAAAACCCCCGATGTCCGCCCGAGCGGATCGATGCCCGCCCGGCACGCGGGGCGACGTGCCCCGCGCCCGGTGCGCGCCTGATTATACCGCCCTATTTGTCCAGGGCGATGTCCGGTGCGTCCTCGGCCTTCATGCCGATGACGTTGTAGCCGGCGTCGACATGGTGGATCTCGCCCGTCACGCCCGATGCGAGGTCCGACAGCAGGTACAGGCCCGCTCCGCCGACATCGTCGATGGTGACGTTGCGGCGCAGCGGCGAGTTCAGCTCGTTCCACTTCAGGATGTAGCGGAAATCGCCGATGCCGCTGGCGGCCAGCGTCTTGATCGGCCCGGCGGAAATCGCGTTGACGCGGATATTGTCCGGCCCCAGGTCCATCGCCAGATATTTGACGCTGGTTTCCAGCGCCGCCTTGGCCACGCCCATGACGTTATAATGGGGAATGACCTTCTCGGCGCCATAATAGCTCAAGGTCAGCAGCGATCCGCCATTGGGCATCATGGCGGTGGCGCGCTTGGCGACGGCGACGAAACTGTAGGCGGAGATGTTCATCGTCATCAGGAAATTCTCGAGGCTGGTGTCGAGATATTTCCCGCGCAGCTCGTTCTTGTCCGAAAAGCCGATCGCGTGGACGACGAAGTCCAGCGTGTCCCATGTCTGCGCCAGGGTCGCAAAGGTCTCGTCCAGCTTTTCCATGTCGCTGACGTCGCAGTCGATCAGCAATTCGGAGCCAAGCTCGGCCGCTAGCGGGCGCACGCGCCTTTCCAGCGCCTCGCCCTGATAGGAGAAGGCCAGTTCCGCGCCCTGCGAATGGAGCGCCTTGGCGATGCCCCAGGCAAGGGACTTGTCATTGGCAAGGCCCATGATGAGGCCCCTTTTGCCCTTCATCAAGGAGCCCTGGTTAGAGCCGGTCATGTAGGTTCAGCCTCCTGAGTGGCCGGCGTCTTGGGCATGTCTTCCTCGTCGGGAAAATCAGCCAGCGCCGCGTTGAGTTCGGCGCCAATTACCACGCCGAGCCCGACGAGAAAGAAAAAAATGAGCGTGATCATCACGCCGGCAAGGCTGCCATAGGTCAGATCATAGTTGCCAAGCTGTGACAGCGTGACCGGAAGCAGCAATGTCGTGCCGTACCACCACAGCGCCGTCAGCACCGCGCCGGGCCATTTGGGATAGCGCCCGTCGCGATAATGGCTGGGGGTCAGCGACAGGAACAGATAGTAGAGCGCGACGCACAAAATCGCCATCGGCACCAGCTTGAGCAGCGAGACGATGCGGATCACATCATCGGCAAAGGGCAGGATCTGGTGCAGGAACTGGTCGACGCCCGCGATGACGACCTGAAGCGAAAAGGCAAACATCGCCGCGAAGATGCTGACCAGCGTGATGCCGATGGAGCCGAGGCGATAGCGCCAGAACGGCTTGCTGCTCTGCGTGCCATAGGCGCGGCGCAGGATGTCGCGAATCGTCTCGATCAGGCTGCCCACGCTCCACAGGCCGACAAGGCCGCCGAACCAGAGCAGCGGCCCGGTGCGGGCGTTGAGCACGTCGCTGATCGGCTGGCGCAGCACGTCGGCAACGCCGGGCGGCACGGTGAGCAGGAAGGCGTTGACGCTGGCCAGCCCGTCCTGCGTGCGGCCAAAGACGCTCGCCACCGCCGCCGCCACGATGAAGAAGGGAAACAGCGTCATCAGCGACAGATAGGCGAGGTTCCCGGCGTGGATGAACCCGTCGGTATAGACGCCCACCGCGACGCGCTTGGCGATCTCGAACGGGTAGGTGCCCGGCCGGACGCGCGCGATGCTGCGCTTCATTCGGCGGCGCGCATCGTCGGTCAGGCGATGGCGCCGGGCTTCCGGCGACTGTGGTGAGATATCCCTCATGCAGCGCCCAACGCGCTCACACGCCCAAATGTCCGCGCACGGCCCGTTTGTCCTGCCATTCCTCGACGAAGGCGCTCAGGGCTGCGTCGTCCCGTGGCACGTCGACCATCAGGGTGACGAGCTGGTCGGCGCGTGTCCCGTTCTTCGTGGTGAAACCCCGGCCCTTGAGGCGCAGGGTCTTTCCCGATCCGCTACCGGCCGGGACGCCCAGCATCACCGGGCCATCGACGGTCGGCACCTTGACCTTCGCGCCCTTCACCGCCTCGTCCAGCGTGACGGGCAGGTTCAGCCGCACATTGTCGCCGTCGCGGGTGAAGAAGGGGTGGGGGCCGATGTCGATGGTGACGATCGCGTCGCCAGCGCCGCCGGGGCCGGGCTGGCCCTTGCCGGAAAGGCGCATCTGCGTGCCATGCTCAAGGCCGGCGGGCAGCTTGAGGTCGATGGTCTTGCCGTCCTGCAGGGTGATGCGCTGCGGTGCCAAGATCGCGGCATCGATAAAGGGCACGGCGAGGCGATAGGCGACATTGGCGCCCTTGGGCTGCGGCGCGCCGCGACCGCGGCCAAACCCGCCGAAGCCGCCGCCTGCACCGCCGCCGCGGGCGCCGCCGAACAGGCCCTCGAAAATGTCGCCGAAATCGGCGCCGCCCTGGTTGAACTCGAAATTCGCGCTGCCACCGCCGGGATGGCCGCCAAAGCCGCCCGGACCGCCGCGCCCGCCGCCGCCAAAGCCGAAGGGCATGGCCGGATTGCCGTCCCCGTCGATCTCGCCCCGGTCGAACTGCGCACGCTTGTCCTTGTCCGCCAGCAGATCATAGGCATGGGTAATCTGCGCGAACTTGTCCGCCGCCTTGGGATCATCGCTATTCTTGTCGGGATGATGCTGTTTGGCGAGCTTGCGATAGGCGGATTTGATCTCTGCCTCGCTCGCGCTGCGCGCAACACCCAATATGCTGTATGGATCGGCCATCACTGCCCTTGAACTGGTCTTGAAGAAAGATTGTCCGCTATGTGGCGAAAGCGGACCATGCGTTCAAGCGCGGATCGTTACCAGCCCGTAGCTGTGCGTATCGACAGCGCTGCGCGGCGGGCTTACATGCAGCGCCATGATCGACCCCTTTCCCCTGTTCGACGAATGGTTTGCCGAGGCACGCCAGACCGAAATCAACGACAGCAACGCCATGGCGCTGGCCACGGCGGACGCGAACGGCAGGCCGTCCGTCCGCATGGTGCTGCTGAAGGGGCACGGGCCGGACGGCTTTGTCTTCTACACCAATTTCGAAGGGCGCAAGGCCGCCGAACTGATGGAAAATGCGCAGGCCGCGCTGCTCTTCCACTGGAAGTCTCTGCGCCGGCAGATCCGCATCGAGGGCGCCGTCGTGCCGGTCGATGATGCGACCGCCGACGCCTATTTCGCGACCCGGTCGCGCGATTCGCAGCTGGGCGCCTGGGCATCGGACCAGTCCCGGCCCTTGCCCTCGCGCGAGGTGTTCATGGCGCGCTTCGAGGAAGTGCAGGCGCGGTTCGCCGGGCAGGATGTGCCCCGCCCGCCGCACTGGTCGGGCCTGCGCGTCGTGCCAGACCGGATCGAATTCTGGCAGGACCGCGAGCATCGCCTGCACGAACGCCATCTTTACGTCCGCGACGGCGACGGATGGACGGAAGGCATGCTCTACCCCTGATCGTCTCTTGGCTGGACAGGAGCGGGCCATTTCGACGTGGCCGGCCTTTGGAACGGCTGTCATTGCGTGGCAGTTGAGGGGGCAGACACAGGAGCCCTTCCATGACCCAGCCTTCCCAGCAACTGCCCTTCGTTCAGGTGGATGCCTTCGCCGACGCGCCATTCACCGGCAATCCGGCGGCCGTGATGCCGCTCGACGCCTGGCTGCCCGACGACGTGCTGCAGGCGATCGCGGCCGAGAACAACCTGTCCGAAACCGCCTTCACCATCCCCGATGCGAGCGGCGAGGCGGATTATGAGCTGCGCTGGTTTACGCCGGAGGTGGAGGTGCAGCTCTGCGGCCACGCTTCGCTGGCGAGCGGCCATGTGCTGATGGCGCAGGGTGCGGATTCGGTGCGCTTCCGCACGCGCAAGGCCGGCATCCTGGAGGTGCGGCGTCAGGATGAGGGGCAGGGCTATGCGCTGTCGCTGCCTGCCTATCCACCGGTTCCCTTGTCGCTCGACGATCTGGCGGCGGCGATGGGTGGCCCCGTCGTCGAAACCCACGGCCATGAGCGTGGCTATCTGCTGTTCGTCTATCCCGACGAGGCGGCGGTGCTGGCGCTGACGCCCGATTTCGCCACGCTGCGGGGCATGGGCGAGTTCCTGCTGATCGCCACGGCGCCGGGCACGGCCACCGACGTCGTGAGCCGCGTCTTCGTGCCCTATGCCGGGATCGACGAAGATCCGGTGACGGGGTCCGCGCATTGTACGCTGGTGCCCTATTGGGCGGATCGCCTTGGCCGCACGCGCTTCACTGCGCGTCAGGCATCGGCGCGCGGCGGGTTGCTCGATTGCGTCCTGGAGGGGGACCGCGTGGTGCTCGGCGGGCGGTGCCGGACGGTCATCGAGGGCATGTTCCGCCTGTAGTCCACGCGCGGAACGGTCATCCCGCCGGCTTCAAACCTTTGCATCAGCGCGAATCTGTCTTCAATCGAAGCGATTGATACGAAAGCGTTTCTTTTTGATGGACATTGATCCAGTTCGGATAATTTAGTGGGGGAAAATCAGAGGAGAGGCCGAATCAATCCTTTTTTGGGGGATGGGCCAGTGCGCTTTCGATTGAAAACCAGGGAACGAAGACGAAGCAGACGACCCGATGACGTGAAATTTGCGTGGCGGCCCGTCCGCCTCAGCAACGGCACATGGATATGGCTGGAAAAATACCGGACCGGCTATAGCTCTCTGCACAAGCATGTCGTCTCGATGCGACATGATGGCCGGTCGCCCGACAGATCATTCGATCAGGGCGCGGACTGCCAGGGCTGAACACAAGCCTACCCTTTGCGGCAGGATGTCGGATTTCTGAACAGGTCGCCTGAAATCCGATGCCGCTCCCCAGCATTCTCCGGCTTCGGCCTCTCCAGCTTTGGCGGTGCGCCACTGTGACGCGCCGGTGGGGAACAGTCACCCTCTGGGGAAGAGCCTGACCAGCCGGGTCATCGCCTCATGCAGGGGCTTTTCCTGCTCGTCGTCGGCAAGGCCAAGGCGCACGACCACCAGCCGCTGGGCCGGTGATACCAGCAGATACTGCCCGCCCGCCCCGGTCAGCCCATAGAGGGTCGAAGGCGCGGCATCGGGCATCAGCGCACCTTCGCCGCCATCGCGATTGAGCCAGAGGTGGCCGCCATAGGCGCGGTTGCGCCGTGACGGCTGGGTCATGAACGCGACCCAGCGCTGCGAGAGGATCTGTCGCCCGTTCGCCCGCCCGCCACGGCGCAGGAACTCACCCAGCTTGCCATAGTCGCGCGCGGTCATGTGCATGAAGTCGCCGCCGATCAGCGTGCCTTTGGCATCATATTCGGGCACCAGGCTGGACAGGCCCACCGGCGTCGCCAGCCGCCCCTCGATGAACTGCGCCATGGCCGCGCGCCGTCTTTCCGGTTCGGTGCTGTCGGTCAGCATCCGCGTGACCGCATCGGCGAGCAGCGTGGTGCCGACCGGGCTCCAGGCAAAGCCGCTGCCCGGACGCGCGCCGATGGGCTTGCCCTGCGCATAGGCCGCGATGTCCTGCGCGCCGTCGGTGAACATCATGCGCATGCTGTCGCGCCGGGCGAAGGGCAGGTCGGGATCGTCGACCATGTCGATGCCAGAGGACATGGTGAGCAACTGGCGCAGGGTGATCTTGCCGCGCGGATCGCCCGGCTGGTTCCATCCCGGCACCGGCGCCGGCATGTCGAGCGCCAGCCGTCCGTCCGAGACCATGAAGCCCACCAGCAGCGCGGTGACGCCGCCGGCGATGGTGCCGGAGGGCAGGCGGCTCTGCGCGCTGAAGCCCGGTGCATAGCGCTCGGCCACGATATCGCCGTCGCGCATGATGAGCAGCGCGCGGGTGGTGCCGAGTGTCTTGTCGGAAAAAAGCGGGTCGATCGCGGCGCGCAGGGCGCTTTCATCGGCGCCGGCATTGGCCGCGATATGGGTTTCCATGCCCGAATCGGCCGGGCCGCCGGCAACCGCGCGCGCCAGCAGGAATGCAGGTAGTGCCAGCGCGGCCAGCATCAGCGCCGGGATCACCGGCTTTCCGCGCATCAGCCGTCCCTGCGCGGGCATTCGGCGCACGAGTTTTTCCTGCATCAATCTTCCCCGCTCGGGCTTGCGTGCGGGCGTATATTCGTCTTCATGGCGCGTCCCTTAGCATGGGTTCCGAAAGAGGGGAGCGATGAAGATGCGCGCCGGGGCGGTTCGCCTCGCGATGAGTGTTGTGGCGCTGGCGCTGGTCGGCTTCCTGGTGTGGAACTGGGGGGTATGGCGTGCGCGCGCGCAGGTGGGCGCGGCTTATGGCGCGCGCGTGGCGTGTGGTTGTCGCCATATCGAGGGGCGCGGCATCGGGAGCTGCGCGGCCGATGCCGCCGCTGGTCCGTCTCCCTCCGTCCGCCTGACCGATTCGCCCGAGGACAAGGCGGTGACGGCCAGCGTGCCGATGCTCGCCTCGCGTACGGCGCGCTTCAAGCCGGGTTTCGGCTGCCTGATCGATCCCTGACCGATCGCGCTTTTCGGCACTGACGTCGTTGCTACAATTTGCGACAATATGCGGAATAGTTTGCCATAATTTGGCGACATCCCGCCTCTAACCCCGTTTCATCGCCGTCATGGCGCAACGGAAAAACGGGGCCATCGCGCCTCATGCAGGGAAGATTCGACGATGGGGAAAGCGCGTTCGGCGGTGCTGGTGGGACTGATGCTGGGCGCGGCTCCGAGCGCGTTGCAGGCCCAAGCCGTCAGGAGTTCCTCGCAGCAGGGCAGCGCGGCCCAGGAGTTGGGCGACGAGGAAATCGTCGTCACTGGCGAGCGGGAGCGCGGCGCAGTGGTCGGCACCATCAAGCCCGAACAGCAGCTTTCGCCAGCAGATGTCCGCTCCTATGGCGTTACCTCGATCAGTGAACTGGTGAGCGCGCTGGCGCCGCAGACCAATGCGGCCGGCGGCACGCCCGTCATCCTGCTGAACGGCAAGCGGATATCCTCCTTCTCCGAAATCCAGGACATCCCCACCGAAGCGATCGCCCGGGTCGACATCCTGCCGGAGGAAGTGTCGCTCAGTTACGGCTACTCGGCCTCGCAGAAGGTCGTTAACATCGTACTGCGCCAGCGCTTTCGCGCTTATTCCGGTGAGGTTCGCGGCGGCACCACGACCGACGGCGGGCGCGAGAACGGCACGCTGAACGCAACGGTGCTGCGCATCCGCAACGACAATCGCTTCACATTGGACATCAAATACAGCGCGGCCGACAGCCTGAAGGAAAGCGAGCGGGACATTATTCCGACCGCGCCGTCCAACCCTTACTCGCTGCTCGGCAATATCGTGGGCCTCGGCACGAACGGGGAAATCGATCCGGCGCTCTCCACCCTGGTAGGCAGCACCGTGACGACCGCCGCCGTGCCCGCGTCCGCCGCATCGGGCCGCCCGGCGCTGTCCGACTTCGTCGCTGGCGCCAATACGACAACGGTCGATAATCTCGGGCGCTACCGCACGCTCAGCCCCTCGACGAGCAATCTCGCCATCAACAGCACGCTTGCCCGCGCGCTGGGCGGGGTTTCGGCATCGCTCAATGGCCGGGTCGAGCTGATCAACAGCGATTCGCTGCAGGGCCTGCCCTCGGCCACCATGACGGTGCCCGCCGGCAATCCCTATTCTCCCTTCGCCGGCAGCACGACGCTCTATCGTTATCTCGATCAGGCTGGACCGCTGGGGCAGAGCGTGCGCGGCGTCACCGGCCATGTCGGGCTGACCCTGAACGGCCAGCTCAACCGCTGGCAATGGTCGCTGACCAGCAATTACGACTATTCGGAGAGCAAGACGCGCACCGATCGCGGGTTTGATCTGTCGGACGTGCAGGCGGCGCTCAATGCAGGCGATGCGAGCGTCAATCCCTATGCCGAGCTGCCGGGCGCGCTGCTGACGGCGCGCCCGGACGATCGGGCGCGGGGCAAGACCTCAGCTGCCACCGCGGACCTGCTGATGAGCGGCCCGCTTTTCGACCTGCCGGCAGGGCCGGTGACGAGCAGTGTCACCCTGAGCGGATCGACCAACAGCTTCGAGAGCAGTTCGCTGCGCTCGGGGCTCGCCAGTTCCGCCGAATTCACCCGCAATATCGGCGGCGGACAGGCCAATGTCGACATTCCACTGACCAGCCGCCGGCAGGGCGTGCTCTCGGCGATCGGTGATGTGGCGATCAACGGCAATGTCGCGGTGAAGCAGCTGTCCGACGCGGGCACGCTGACGACGATCGGCTATGGCCTGCGCTGGACGCCCATTCCGCAGGTCCGCCTGATCGCATCCATGACGGACGACCAGCAGGCCGCGACCGGGCAACAGATCAACAATCCGCTGGTGGTCACGCCCAACGTTTCCGTCTTCGACTATGCCACTGGGCAGAGTGTCTTCGTGTCGCAGACCAGCGGTGGCAATCCGTTGCTGCGCGACAGCGAGCGCCACCAGCTGCGGATCAGCGCGACCGTCAAGCCGATCGATGCGAAGGACCTCACCTTCACCGCCAGCTACAGCCGGACCCGCACGGATAACCCCATCGCATCCTTCCCGAGCCCGACGCCGCAGATCGAGAATGCTTTCCCACAGCGTTTCATGCGCGACGCGGATGGCAATCTGCTGAGCATCGATGCGCGGCCGATCAACTTCGCCTCGTCGCGCAGCTCGCAGCTGCGCTGGGGCTTCAATTTCTCCGTCCCGCTCAAGTCGCATGTCCAGAAGCTGATGGAAAACTGGCGCGCCAATGGTGCGAAGCCGGAGGAGCGGCCCGATATCGGGGCCTTGTTCGGCATGCGTCCCGGCGGTCAGGGCCGAGATGGTCAGGGGCGAGATGGTCAGGGGCAGGGCGGGGAGCGTCGCGCCGGCCAGGATGGCGGCAATCGTCCGCAGGATGAAGGCCAGGGACGGGAGGGCGGCCCTCCCGGTGGCGGCGAAGGCGCGGGGCCAGGCGCAGGGCCAGGCGGCGGTCAGCGTGGCCCCGGCGGGGGTGGCCCCTTTGGCGGCCCCGGCGGTGGTGGGCGAGGCCCTGGCGGTGGAGGCGGCGGCGGTCGCCTGCAGTTCGCGCTGTTCCACACCTGGCACTTCACCGACGATATCCTGATCGCGCCCGGCATTCCCCGGCTGGACCTGCTGAACGGCGATGCGGTCGCGTCCAACGGCGGCCAGTCCCGGCACGAGATTCAGGCACAGGCGGGCTATTTCAACAATGGCCTTGGCGCACGCCTCTCCGCCAACTGGCAGAGCGGGACGGAAGTGAACGGCGCGCTGGGCGCGGCCAACCAGACGCTGCATTTCTCCAGCCTGGCGACGGCGGACCTGCGCCTGTTCGCCAATATCGGGCAAATGCCGGCATTGGTGCGCAATCATCCCTTCCTGCGCGGATCGCGGGTGTCGCTATCGGTGACGAACCTGTTCAACACGCGCCAGACCGTGAACGACGGGACCGGCGCAACGCCGCTGCGCTATCAGCAGGGCTATCTCGATCCCTTGGGCCGCACCGTCATGATCAGTTTCAGGAAGCTGTTCTTCTGACGGGAATGGCGGACGGACAGGGCGGTTCGACGACAGGAGGAACGCTGGGGTCTTCCATCTGGGCGCATGATGTTCCATAGGATGCACATGGCTGACGAGAAGACACCGGCGCCCCAGAGCGCGCCGACCGCCACCCCCGCCGATACCAAGGCGGTCCCTGCCCCTGGCTCCACCGATGCGGCGAAGACCGCTGCAAAGGGGAATGGCAAGATCTGGATGGGCACTGCCGTCGGCATCGGCTCTGCGGCGATCGTCGCCGCGCTGCTCTACACCAAGCGGCGTTCCTGACTCTTTCCTCTACAATGATATGTGGGATGCGCAGGCGCGGGATGCGCAGTGGTTCCGATCGGGTACGGTTGCAAACTGCGCCGTTTTGGACACATTGCTTGTCCCTGTGAATCGGTTTGCGGAACCGGACGCGCTTTGACGCATTGAGGGACTCGCATCTAGGTAGATTGGAATGAAAAAGCGGGTTCTCATTGTCGAAGACGAAATTTTCGTCGCGCTGGAAATCGAGCATATCGTCCAGAACGCCGGGCTTGAGGTCTGCGCGATCGCGGCCGATCGTGCCGCGGCGTTCGAGGCGGCGGATTATTGCGACATCGCGCTGGTCGATCTCAACCTGCGTGACGGACCGACCGGACCGCAAATCGGCCAGGCGCTTGCCGAGCGCGGCGTTCGGGTCATTTACGTGACCGCCAACCCCTCGCAGATCGGCGGCGCATCGGTGGGCGCGCTCGGTGCCATCACCAAGCCATTTCGGGATGCCACCATTCGCGACACCCTGCGGCTCGCCGCTCAGGAAGACCCCGATCCCACGGCCGCGGACATCATGGGCTTTACGCCGTTTATGCCGACTTTCGGTTCAATGCGGGATCAGGGATACTCAGCCTGACGGCCAGTCCGCCCGGCGCCCAGGTCCGTGCGATCCGCCCGCCCAGTTGACGCTCGGCGGCCAGCAGCATCAACCGGCTGCCAAACCCTTCCTCATTGGGCGCCCCGGCGACCGCTGGTCCGCCCGCTTCACGCCAGTCGATGACGCAGATGTCGTCCTGCCGGGCGACATGAACGGTGACATGGCCGGTATCGACGGACAACGCGCCATATTTTGCGGCGTTGGTCGCCAGTTCGTGGAACAGCATGGCGATGGGCGTCGCCGAGCGATCGTCGATCCGCCGGTCTTCGCCCGACAATGCGACGCGCGGCGTGCCCGCAACATGATAGGGCGCGAAAATCTGGCTCAGCAGACCGTGCAGGCTGTTGGTGCCCTGTGGCGGCATCGAGCGCGAGCTGTGCGGCCGCACATAGTCATGGGCGCGGCCCAGCGCCATGACCCGCTCGCGCAGGTCTTCGGCCACGCCGGTCAATTCGGGATGCTCGCGCGCCGATAGGCCGATAAGCCCGCCAATCACCGAAAAGATGTTCTTGATCCGATGGCTGAGCTCATGCGCGACGACTTCGCGCTCCTCCATGGCGAGCTTCTGCTCATGGATGTCCGTGCAGGTGCCGAACCAGCGCATGATCCTGCCGTCATCATCCAGCATCGGCAGCGCGCGGCCCAGCGTCCAGCGATACTCCCCGCTATGATGCCTCAGCCGATATTCGATCTCATAGGGCTCGCCGGTTTCCAGCGAATGGCGCCAGACCGTCCACGCGCGGTCCTGATCGTCGGGATGGAACATGCCGTTCCAGCCCTCCCCATCGGTCGAGCCCGTGGGAACGCCGGTAAATTCATACCAGCGCGCATTGTAATAATCGTGGAAGCCGTCGGGCAGGGTCGACCAGACCATCTGTGGCATGGTGTCGGCGAGGATGCGGAAGCGACTCGTGCTCTCGGCCAGCGCGAGCGCGGCCACGGCGGCCTCCCGCGTCGTGGCGCGGTCGCGCCGTCGCCCGGCAAGCAGTTCCATCACTTGACGGCCCAGCAGATGGAGCCCCTCCGCCTGCAGGGGCGTCAGTGCCGCGCGCGGCATGTCGTCGATCACGCACAGCGCGCCCAGCGGCACGCCCTCGTCCGAGATAAGCGGGGCGCCGGCATAGAAGCGGATATGAGGCGGCCCCGTCACCAGGCCATTGTCGACAAAGCGCGGGTCCAGCGTGGCATCGGGAACGACGAACAGCCCGTCGCCGATCATCGCATGGGCGCAGAAGGAAACATCCCTTGGGGTTTCCTGGGCGTTCAGGCCGGTGCGGGAGAGGAAGCGCTGGCGCTCCGTCTCGACGATGCTGACCAGCGCAATCTTGGTTTCACAGAGTTTTGCGGCAAATCCCGTAATGGCGTCGAGCGTTTCGAAGCCATGATCGTCCAGATCATATTCGGCGAGGATCGCCGCCCGGCTCTCCTCGTTGCCGCACCACTCAGCCATCGCTGACCCGTTCGATGTCGGCGCCGACGGCGGACAGCTTTTCCTCCAGCCGCTCATAGCCACGGTCGAGATGATAGACGCGCTGCACCTGTGTCTCGCCCTGTGCCGCGAGCCCGGCGAGCACCAGGCTCATCGACGCGCGCAGGTCGGTCGCCATCACCGGCGCGCCGGTCAGCTTCTCGACCCCGCGCACGACCGCCGTGCGGCCATTGACGGAAATGTCCGCGCCCATGCGCGCCAGTTCCGGCACATGCATGTAGCGGTTCTCGAAGATCGTCTCGGTCAGCACGCTCGCCCCGTCGGCCAGGGTCAGCATCGCCATGAACTGTGCCTGCATATCGGTGGGAAACGCAGGGAAGGGCGCCGTGGATATGGTCAGCGGCCTCAACTTGCCGTCCGCCGCGACCAGTATGGCGTCTTTCTTCTGTTCGACATGGACACCGGCCTCGCGCAGCGCCGCCAGGATCGCGTGCATGTCGCCCTCCTCGGCGCCCACCAGCTCCACCGATCCGCCGGTGATGGCGGCGGCACAGGCATAGCTGCCCGCCTCGATGCGGTCGGGCATCACGCGATAGGTCGCGCCATGCAGCCGGTCGCGGCCGTGGACGATCAGCCGGTCCGTGCCGATGCCCTCGATGTCGGCTCCCATGGCGACGAGCAGCCGGCATAGATCGACGATCTCGGGCTCGCGCGCGGCATTTTCCATGATGCAGGTGCCGCTGGCGAGGCTGGCCGCCATCAGCGCATTCTCGGTCGCGCCGACGGACACCACGGGGAAGGTGTAGCTGCCGCCCGGCAGGCCGCCATCGGGCGCCGTCGCCTTCACATAGCCGGCGGCGAGTTCGATGGTGGCGCCAAAGGCTTCCAGCACCTTCAGGTGCAGGTCGATCGGACGGTTGCCGATGGCGCAGCCGCCGGGCAGGGATACGGTCGCTTCGCCGGCCCGCGCCAGCAGCGGCCCCAGCACCAGGATCGACGCGCGCATCTTGCGCACGATGTCATAGGGCGCCTCGGTAGAGGTCACGCGGCCCGCGCGCATCGTCATCACCCGGCCGAAATCCTCGGGCCGTGCGCCCTCGATCATGGTCGAGACGCCCAGTTGGTTGAGCAGATGGCCGAAGCTGTCGACATCGGCAAGGCGCGGCAGGTTGCGCAGCGTTACCGGCTCGTCGGTCAGCAGGGCGCAGGGCAGCAGCGTCAAAGCCGCATTCTTTGCGCCGGAAATGGGAAGGCGGCCTTTGAGCGGGGTTCCCCCGCGGATGTGAATGCGGTCCATCCCGCCGCTTCTTAATGGCTATTGCGCGACGCGCAAGGCGGCGTTTTCACCCAAAAAAATGTGTCCGCGCGATTTCCGGTAAGGCGTTGACACAAAATTGGAATCCAGACGCCTTTCCTTGATCGAGTTTAGTGTGATCCCGCAACAATGCAGCCAAATGGCGTCCAGGGCGTTTTGCCTACGTAACGACACTGACTTTTTTGGAGATGATTGGCGTGTCAGGAAGTTGTTTCGCAGAGAGACTGGAAAAGCATATTGCGCTGAATGAGGCGGAACGCAGGGCGCTTGCCCGGCTGGAGGAAAACCTGCGCAAGGTAAAGCGCGGCGCGATGATCCAGCGGGCGAACGAGCCGGTGACGGAACTGTTCGTGCTGCGTCAGGGCCGGGTCATGAGTTTCGTGATCCTGCCCGACGGCAGCCGCCAGATCCTGCGCGTGTTCTTCCCCGGCGATTTCATCGGTTCCGCGAGCACCGTCTACAAGCGGTCGCCGGAAAGCCTGGTGGCATTGTCCGATGCGGTGCTGTGCCCGTTCGACAAGCATGCGCTGCGCATCCTGCTGGACGAGCATCCGCGCGTCGCGGCGCTGATGTTCGTGATCTCGCAGACGGAGCGCGTGGCGCTGACCGACCGTCTCGCCTCGCTGGGGCGGACATCGGCCAAGGCGCGCGTCGCTGCCTTCCTGCTCGACATCGTTTCGCGGCTGCGGGTGATGGACGACAATATCGCGGACAGTTTCGACCTGAAGCTGACTCAGGAGGAGATTGGCGACGCCGTCGGCCTGACGTCGGTGCATGTGAACCGCATGATCCGGCAGATGGAGACGGAGGGCCTGATCTCGCGGAATAACGGCACCATCACGCTGCTTGACGAGCGCAAGCTGGAAGAGATCGGCCACTTCACCAATCGCTACCGCGATCTCGACCTGGACTGGCTGCCGGCGGCATGAGCCCTGTCGCCTGAACTCAGGCGAGCAGTTCGACGTCCCAATAGAGCCAGTCGTGCCAACTTTCGTGCAGATAGCCCGGCGGGAAGGCGCGGCCATGTTCCTGCAACTGCCAGCTGGTCGGGCGGATCGGCTGGACGTGCAGCTGCATATGCGCTTCCTTCGGCGTCCGGCCACCCTTGCGCAGGTTGCATGGCGAGCAGGCGGTCGCGACATTTTCCCATGTCGTGCGGCCACCGGCGCGGCGCGGCACGACATGGTCGAACGTCAGGTCGTTTGGCGAGCCGCAATATTGGCAGGCGAAGCGATCGCGCAGGAACAGGTTGAAGCGGGTGAAGGCGGGATGTTCCGACGGCTTCACATATTGCTTCAGCGCGATGACCGACGGGATCTTCATCTGCAGGCTGGGCGAATGGACTTCGCGGGCATAGGTGGCGACGATGTCCACCCGGTCGAGGAATACCGCCTTGATCGCAGTCTGCCACGGCCACAGGCTCAACGGATAGTAGCTCAGCGGCGTGTAATCGGCATTCAGAACCAGCGCCGGGCAATTTTCCGGGTGCCGGATGATATCGGGATGATACATAAACTGCTCTACCCCCTGACTGCCACGCTGATCGGCGATAAGCGTGACAACAGCATGACAGCACCAACAGATCATCGTCGTCAAGAGTCGGTATGACGCAATACGACCAAACACCGCATATTGTGACGCGATTTGCGCCCAGCCCCACCGGCAGGCTGCATATCGGCCATGGCTGGTCGGCGCTGATGGCAATGGACGCGGCCCACGCCGCTGGCGGACTGTTCCGCCTGCGCATCGAGGATATCGACGGCGCGCGCAGCAGGCCCGAACATGTCGAGGGGATATTGGCCGACCTGCAATGGCTGGGCCTCGCATGGGACGGGCCGGTCGTCGTGCAATCGCGGCGGCTGGCGCTGTACGAGGCGGCGCTGGACCGGTTGCGGGCGATGGGGCTGCTCTATCCTTGCTTCTGCACCCGCGCCGAGATCGCGGCGGAGATCGCCGCCAGCGCGTCCGCCCCGCATGGGCCGGACGGCGCCCATTATCCCGGCACCTGTCGCGCCCTCTCTGCCGACGAGCGGGTGTCGCGGATGGCGCGCGAAGCCCATGCCTGGCGCATCGACATGGCCCGCGCCGCCGATCGTGCCGGGCCGCTCGACTGGATCGACGAACGGCGCGGGACGATCCTCGCCGATCCGCGCGGGGCGGGGGATGTGGTACTGGCCCGCAAGGATGCGCCGGTCAGCTATCATCTCGCCGCCACGGTGGACGATGCCGACATGGGCATCACGCTCGTCCTGCGCGGGGACGATCTGCTGGCGGCAACCCATGTCCACCGGCTGCTCCAGGCGCTGCTCGGCCTGCCGGTGCTGCGCTATCGCCACCATCCACTGCTCGTCGGGCCGGACGGCAAGCGGCTCGCCAAGCGTAGTGGCGGCATCGCGCTGGCGGAACTGCGCGAGGCCGGCGTCGCCCCGGCGGATTTGGCCGCCGATCTGCGGGCGGGGCGCTTTCCGGTTGGAATCTCCCTCGCACAGGCATAGATTGGCCGCATGAACACCTTTCTCGTCCTGTGCATCATCGCTGCCGCCATCGCGACCGTGGTCGCGCTCGTCCGCGGCGTCATCGCCTTTCTCAAGACGACCGAGGAAGACCTGAAATCGGGCAATATGGGCCCGAGCGCCTCCAGCCTGAAGCAGAACAAGATGATGTTCGCGCGCGTCGGCTTTCAGGCCGCTGCCGTGCTGTTCATCGCGCTGCTCCTGCTGATGAACGGCGGCAGCCAGTAAGGGCATCCCTCCAGCCAAGGTTCGCCCGTGGTCAAGCTCAACAAGATCTACACCCGCACCGGCGATGGCGGCACGACCGGCCTTGTCGACGGATCGCGCATCGCCAAGCATGATCGGCGCATGCAGGCGGTGGGCGACGTGGATGAAACGAACAGCAGCATCGGCCTGGCCGTCGTCGCATTGGGGGACAGGCTCGAAGCGGCGATGCTGCGGATGATCCAGAACGACCTGTTCGATTTGGGCGCGGACCTGGCGACGCCGATCGGCGATGGCGAGGAGCCGGCCTGGGCGCTGCGCATCGTGGCAAGCCAGGTCGCGCGGCTGGAGCAGGAGATCGACGCGATGAACGCCGATCTCTCGCCGCTCGACAGCTTCATCCTGCCGGGCGGATCGGCCGCCGCCGCCGCGATACACCTCGCTCGCGCCATCGCGCGCCGTGCCGAACGCAGCGCGACCGCCGCCGCGGAGGAGGCGCGCCTCAACCCGCAGGCGCTGGCCTATATCAACCGCCTGTCCGATCACCTGTTCGTGCTCGCCCGCCGCCTCAACGGCAATGGCGCGGCCGACATCAAATGGGTGCCCGGCGCTTCACGTTAGGCGGCGGGATTGGTGCGATGTCCCGAGCCGGGTCAGGACCGGCCAGCTTGGGATGTCCTTACTCTCCTTCCCTTCAGGGGAGGGGGTCGAAGGTGGGGGCGTGCCACAGGCGCAAATGCTGGATTGCGGGGGATCGTCCCGTCCCCAACCCCTGCCCTGAAGGGGAAGGGCTCTCAGATCCGCTGCCCACGCTTATTGTCATGCCAGCGAAGGTTGAGATTCCGTGAGGCCAAGTCGCGCGGCCTCTCGATAGCGATGCCAGCCTGCGCTGGCATGACGAGATGGAGTTATTGATTCCCATTCATTTCGGACATGCTCTCAGGTCTCGCCTGGCCATGCCCCCCTAGATACTCAGCATCAGTCCTGCGAGCGCGGCACTCATCAGGTTGGCAAGGCTGCCGGCGACCAGTGCTTTCAGGCCCAGCCGCGCGATCACCGGGCGCTGGTTTGGGGCAAGGTTGCCCGTCACCGCCATCTGGATAGCGATCGACGAGAAATTGGCGAAGCCGCACAGCGCGAAGGTGACGATGGCGACGGTGTTGGGTGAGAGCCCCGCCTGTTCCTTGCCCAGCTCGATATAGGCGACGAATTCATTGAGCACGATCTTGGTGCCGAACAGGCCGCCGGCCTGCCCCGCTTCATGCCAGGGGATGTTGAGCAGGTACATGACCGGCGCGAACAGCCAGCCGATGATCGTCTGGAAGCTGAGGCCATGCAGGCCGAACCAGCTGCCGATGCCGCCAAGGATGCCGTTCGCCAGCGCGACCAGCGCGACGAAGGCCAGCACCATCGCGCCGACCGCCACCGCCAGCTTCACGCCGGTCTGCGCGCCCTGCGAGGCGGCCATGATGAGGTTGGCGGGCTTCTCCTCGTCATGCGCGTCGGGCAGGATGACGGGCTCGATCTCCGGGTCGTCGGGATTGTCGGGCATCATGATCTTGGCCATCAGGATGCCACCGGGCGCGGCCATGAAGCTCGCCGCCAGCAGATAGTCGATCTTGATCCCCATGGAGGCATAGGCGGCGAGGATGGTGCCCGCCACGCCCGCCATGCCGCTGGTCATCACCAGGAACAGCTGCGCCGGCGTCAGGCTGGCGAGATAGGGGCGGATGACGAGGGGGCTTTCGCTCTGCCCCACGAAGATGTTCGCGGCGGCGCACAGCGATTCGACCTTCGACACTCCCGTCACCGCCTGAATGGCGCCGCCGACCCATTTCACGATCTGCTGCATGACGCCCAGATGGTAGAGGATGGAGACGAGCGCGGCGAAGAAGATGATGACCGGCAGGGCGGCGATGGCGAAGCTCGCGCCACCGATCTCGGGCCTCGCCAGCGGGCCGAAGATGAAGTCCGTGCCCGCCTGCGCATAGCCCAGCAGATTGGCGACCCCGCGCGACATGGTGGCGATGACGGCCTTGCCCGCCGGCACATAGAGCACCAGCAGCGCGATGCCCGCCTGCAGCGCGAAGGCGGCGCCGACGACGCGCGGGCGGATGGCGCGGCGGTTGGAGGACAGGGCAAAGGCAATGGCGAGGATCAGCAGGATGCCGGCAAGGCCGATCAGCAACTTCATGGCGTACTTTCTTGGACATGCCGGTGCCCCCGGCCCAAGCGGCCAATCTATACACGCCGCACCATGGGCCGCCAGCGCGTTTTGACGGCAGGCGAAATCAGACGGCGGATGTAAGAAGGCGAGCCGAAAAGCCGGAACGTGCGGTGGCGCGCAATCCGCATGGGAACGCCCCTGGGGTCAAGGCGGGTGGGACCAAACCCCTCGCTCCGGCGAGAAGAATATCGCCTGTCCTTGAATTTTGCTGCGACGCACCCAAGATTCTGCGTGACGCTTTTGCCCCTCTTCCTCGCGAGGGCGTCTTCCCAGATAAGACCATATTCCAATGGAGGCCCCCCATGACAACAGCCCGTGGCTATGCTGCGCCTGCCGGCGATCAGCCGCTCGCGCCCTTCACCTTCGAGCGCCGCGCACCGCGCGCCAATGACGTCGCGATCGATATCCTGCACTGCGGCGTCTGCCATTCCGACCTGCATCAGGCGCGCAGCGAATGGGGCGGCACGCTCTACCCCTGCGTGCCGGGCCATGAGATCGTCGGCAAGGTGACGGCCGTCGGTAGCGATGTAAGCCGGTTCGCGGTCGGCGATATCGTCGGCGTCGGCTGCATGGTCGACAGCTGCAAGCAGTGCGAGTCCTGCAACGAAGGGCTTGAGCAATATTGCGAGCAGGGCTTCGTCGGCACCTATAATGGGCCGGACGCCGATTTCGGCCATACCCTTGGCGGCTATTCCGACCATATCGTGGTGCGCGAGGACTTCGTGCTGACGATCCGGCATGACGAGAAGGATCTGGCGGCGGTGGCGCCGCTGCTCTGCGCGGGCATCACCACATGGTCGCCGCTGCGGCACTGGAATGTCGGGCCGGGCAAGAAGGTCGGCATTGTCGGCATCGGTGGCCTTGGCCATATGGGGGTGAAGCTCGCCCATGCACTGGGCGCCCATGTCGTGGCCTTCACCACGTCCGAATCCAAGCGTCAGGATGCACTGGATCTGGGCGCGGACGAGGTCGTCGTCTCCCGCAACCCGGACGAGATGGCCGCCCATGGCCGCAGCTTCGATTTCATCCTGAACACGGTTGCCGCGAGCCATGATCTGGATGCGTTCGTGGCGCTGCTCAAGCGCGACGGCACGATGACGCTGTGCGGCGTGCCTGAGCATCCGCACCCCAGCCCGAATATCGGCCAGCTGATCTTCGGCCGCAAGAGCATCGCCGGGTCGCTGATCGGCGGGATCGCCGAGACGCAGGAGATGCTCGATTTCTGCGCCGAGCATGGCATCCTGTCGGACATCGAGACGATCCCGATGGCTGATATCGACGCTGCCTTTGACCGGATGCAGAAAAGCGACGTCAAATATCGCTTCGTCATCGACATGGCGACCCTCGACACCGCCGCCTGACGCGCATGAAAAGGAGAGGGGCGGCACATGGCTGCCCCTTTCCAGTGCCAACTCTTTCCAGCCGGTGCAAAACTGGATAAGCCCGGCGGATGACAGCTTCCGCATCGCCCGCCGCGCCTGTATCCGGCATTTCCCGCTCGCTTTTCGTCTTCTCGGTGCTCTACGGCGGCATGGTGTGCATCGCCGGCGTGCTGGGCGTGAAGCAGGTGGCGCTGGGGCCGCTCGCGGTGGAGGCAGGCATCTTCGCCTTCCTGCTGCTGGTGGTGATTTCCAGCGCGATGGCGGAACTGCATGGGCAGAAGGTCGCGACCGCGCTGGTGCGGCTGGGTTTCATCCCGCTGCTGGTGTCCGCCGCACTGATCCAGCTGGTGATCGCGCTGCCACATGATCCGGGCATGTATCCCCCCGCGATCGATGCCTTTCCCATCGTGGTGGGGCAGGGCGCGCGGATGATGCTCGCCGGGCTCATCTCCTACGGCATTTCCCAGACGCTCAATGTGCTCATCTTCTCCAAGCTGTCGCAGGGGAAGGGCAGGCTCGTCTGGCTGCGCGGCATGATCGCCAGCGTCGTCTCGCAGATCGTCGACACGGTGCTGTTCATCACCATTTCCTTCTATGGCGAGCGCCCGATCGTCGAGCTGATGGCCGGGCAGATGCTGACCAAGGTGGTGCTGTCGATCGTGCTGGTGCCGCTGCTCATCACCGCTTGCGTCGCCATCGGCCGTCGCCTCGATCGCTAACGCCTGGATCGCTGACCGGCGCAGTCACCAACTTGCGATAATCGCCGCTTGGCCCTATGGGCGCAGCCCATGACCAGCAAGCACGATCCAGACCCCGCCCTCCTTGCCAAGGCAGAGACCCTCGTCGAGGCGCTGCCCTATATGCAGCGCTATGCGGGCAAGACCTTCGTCGTGAAATATGGCGGCCACGCCATGGGCGATCCGGAGGCCGCGCGCGACTTCGCCGAGGATGTCGTGCTGATGAAGGCGGTGGGCATTAACGTCATCGTCGTGCATGGCGGCGGGCCGCAGATCGGTGCGATGCTCAAGAAGCTGGGCGTCGAATCGCATTTCGTGAACGGCCTGCGCGTGACGGACGCGGAAACCGCGCAGATCGCCGAAATGGTGCTGGCGGGGTCCATCAACAAGGAAATCGTCGGCTGGATCGCCGGTGCGGGTGGCCGCGCCGTGGGCATTTCCGGCAAGGATGGCGGCCTCGTCATCTGCGAGAAGGTGGGCGGCACCCGCGCGCCGGACCCCAATTCGGGCATCGAGCGCCATGTCGACCTGGGCTTTGTCGGCGATCCGGTGAAGGTGGACCGGCGCATTCTCGACAGCCTGTCGAAGGACGGCATAATTCCGGTGGTCGCGCCCGTCGGCATCGGCGCGGACGGCCATACCTATAATATCAACGCCGACACCATGGCGGGTGCGATCGCGTCCGAGCTCAAGGCGTCGCGCTTCTTCCTGCTGACGGACGTGGCGGGCGTGCTCGACAAGCAGGGGCAGCTGCTCACCGATCTCGATCCCGCGGCGATCCACGGCCTGCGCGCCGATGGCACGATCAGCGGCGGCATGATTCCCAAGCTGGAAACCTGCGTGAAGGCGGTGGAGGGCGGCGTCGACGCTGCCGTCATCCTGGATGGCCGCGTACCCCATGCGATGCTGCTGGAAGTCTTTACCGATCGCGGCGCGGGCACGCTTGTTCGGCGCTGAAAAACGCCCTCTGCCGAACCTGTTGCTATATTCATGGAATAAGCTGTGTCGGCCGCTTGTCGGCCGGCTATCCCCTCGGCTAGAGCGGCTTGCGATCCGATTGCATCGGATCAACCGCTCCGGCTTTTTGGTTTTACGCGATTTCCGAGTCATCAGATGATGCCATCTGATTGGAAATCGCTCTAAGCAATTGCGAGAGATATTGGAGACTGCATGGCCTACGCGCTCTATCAGATCATTGTCATCCTGCTGGACGTGCTGTGGTGGATCATCATCATCCAGGCGGTGCTCAGCTGGCTGATCGCGTTCAACGTCATCAACACCAGCAATGATTTCGTCCGCACCGTCATGGTCGCGCTCGACCGGATGACCCAGCCCATCTACGCGCCGATCCGCCGGATCATGCCGGATCTGGGCGCGCTCGACCTGTCGCCGATGGTCGTGTTGCTGGCCATCGTCATCCTGCGTCAGGCGATCCTGCCGCCGCTGTTCATGTCGATGATGTGAGCTGCTGGCGGGCGGATGGCGGCGGTGAACTGCTGCTTTCGGTCCGCCTGACCGCGCGCAGCGCGCGCGAGGGCGTGGGTGGCGTGTGGACCGACGAGGCCGGCGCGCTCTGGCTGAAGGCACAGGTGCGCGCGGTGCCGGAAAAGGGTCGCGCAAACGAGGCGCTGATGCAGTTGATGGCCAGGGTGCTGGATGTGCCGCCGCGCGCGATTTCTCTGGCGGCAGGGGACACCAACCGGCTAAAGCGGTTGAGGATCATGGGCGAGCCCGAAGCACTGGCCCAGGCAATAGATTTACTCGCGGGACAGCAATGACAATCGGCAAGATCATCGACGGCAAGGGATATGCGGCGGGCCTGCGCGTGCAGGTGGCCGAAGCCGTGGGAGCGTTCGCCGAACGGCAAGGGCGGCGGCCCGGCCTCGCCGTGGTGCTGGTGGGCGAAGACCCGGCCAGCGCCGTCTATGTGCGCAACAAGGGGCGCATGACCGTCGAGGTCGGCATGGAGAGCTTCGAGTTCCGGCGCCCCGCCAGCATGGGGCAGGAAGACCTGCTCGACCTGATCGAGGAACTGAACGCCGATGACCGCGTGGATGGCATCCTCGTCCAGCTGCCGCTGCCCGCCCATATCGATGAAGCCGCCGTAATCGCGGCGATCGATCCGGCCAAGGACGTCGACGGCTTCCATGTCGTCAACAGCGGCAAGCTGGCGGTGGGGGCGCCGGGGATGGTACCCTGCACGCCGCTCGGCTGCCTGATGCTGCTGAAGGACGAACTGGGTGACCTGTCCGGGCTGGAAGCGGTGGTGATCGGCCGGTCCAACATCGTAGGCAAGCCGATGGCGCAGCTGCTGCTCGCCGAAAGCTGCACCGTGACGATCGCCCACAGCCGCACCCGTGATCTCGCCTCGGTCGTGCATCGCGCGGACATCGTCGTCGCCGCCGTAGGCCGCGCCGAGATGGTGCGCGGCGAATGGATCAAGCCGGGCGCGACCGTCATCGACGTCGGCATCAACCGCGTGCCGGCCGAGGAGCCGGGCAAGAGCCGGATCGTCGGCGACGTGGCGACGGCGGAGGCGATCAGCCATGCCCGCGCGATCACGCCGGTCCCCGGTGGCGTCGGCCCGATGACCATTGCCGTGCTGCTGCGCAATACGCTGGTCGCCGCCCATAGGCGCGCCGGCCTCCCCGCGCCCGAGGGGCTGTGAGGGGCGCCGCGCGGGCAGCCTGTCTTGGCGCGATGGCGGCGGCGATGCTCGCCGCGCCCATGGCCTTTGCGCGGCGCGCGCCGGAGAATGTCGCGCCCAATCCCAGCGCGGTGATCGCCGCCGAACTGGCCTTTGCCCGCGCCGCGCAGGAACGCGGCCAGTGGACGGCTTTCCGTGAGGCTGCCGCCAAGGATGCGGTGATGTATGTCCCGCAACAGGTGAGCGCGCAGGTCTGGCTGAAAGGCCGCAAGGATCCGCCGGCTGCGGTCAGGTGGCAGCCCTTTTCCTCCTATGTTTCCTGTGACGGGACGATCGGCGTGACCACCGGCGCGTCGCAATGGCCCAACGGCCGGCAGGGCTATTATTCCACGGTCTGGCGGCGTGACCCCAAGCGGGGCTGGCAGTGGATACTGGACCATGGCGATTTTCTGGAGACGCCGCGTGAGCCGCCAGAAATGCTGACGGGCAAGGTCGCGACCTGCCCGCCCCGTGGCGCACGCGGACCGGATGGCGAGGGCGGCCCGCCGCCGCCAGGCGCTGGCAAGCGGTCGCGACAGGGTGGCCCGGTGCCAGCCGCCACGCCGGTCGCGCTGCCCATACCGGGCGAGGGGCGGTCGCCCGATGGCACGCTCAGCTGGAAGATGACGGTCGCGCCGGATCTCTCGCGCCATCTGGTCGTGCGGATGCGGCAGGGGGACAAGGATGTCGTGATCCTCGACGACAAGGTGGGCGCGCCGTCATGATGGCGCTGTTCATCTCCGCCTTCATCACCCTGTTCGTGGTGATCGACCCGCCGGGCTGCGCGCCGATCTATGCGAGCATCACGACCGGGGCGAGCGGCGAGCAGCGGCGCGCCATGGCGATCCGCGCCGTCTGCATCGCCACTGCCATCCTCATCGTCTTCGCGCTGTGGGGCAAGCAGCTGCTCGGCGTGCTGGGCATCCAGCTCGACAGCTTCCGCATCGCCGGCGGCATCATGCTGTTCCTGATCGCGATGGACATGGTGTTCGAAAAGCGCACCCAGCGCCGGGAGGATAGGGCGCAGAAGATCGCCGAGACGCCGGAGGTGGAGGACGTTTCCGTCTTCCCCATGGCCATGCCGATGATCGCGGGGCCGGGCTCCATCGCGACGGTCATGCTGCTGATGGCGCGGGCGGACGGCCTGCAGCAGCGGATGGTGGTGATCGGCGCGATGCTCACCGTGCTGCTGCTGATGCTCGGCGCGCTGCTTGCCGCCGGCCCGCTGATGGCGTTGCTGGGCAAGAAGATCGAGGCGGTGATTACCCGCCTGCTGGGCGTGCTGCTCGCCGCGCTCGCGGCGCAGTTCGTCATCGATGGGCTGAAGGCGAGCTTTTAGGGCATCTCGCCGCTTGGGGAGATATCCCTCCTCCGTTCCGGCTGAGCGTGTCGAAGCTGAAAAGAAAGATGGCCCTTCGACACGCTCAGGGCGAACGGTGTGATTTGACGACGCCTATCCCGCCGCCGCCCGCTGGTGACGGGCGACGGCGGGATGTGCGGCCTGATCAATTGCGCACGTCGCCTTCCGTCACCGGCACGATCTTGATCTCGACGCGGCGGTTCTGCGCCTTGCCCTCGACCGTGTCGTTCGATGCGATCGGCTGGCTCTCGCCGAAACCGCGCGTGGCGATGCGGGCGGACTGCACGCCATGGCTGCTGAGGTAATTGGCGACCGATTGCGCCCGGCGCTCCGACAGGGCCTGGTTATAGGCGTCGGTGCCGTCGCTGTCGGTATGGCCGTACACGTCGATATAGGTCTTTGGATATTGCGCCAGCGTGGAGGCGACCTCGTTCAGCGTCGGCTGGAACTGCGGCTGGACGCTCGCATCGTTGAAGGCGAAGGTGATGCCCGAGGGCATGCGGAGCAACAGACTGTCGCCATCGCGGATCACGTCGACGCCGCTGCCCGCGGTCTGCTCGCGCAGCTTGCGCTCCTGCGCGTCCATATAGGAGCCGATGCCGGCGCCAGCGACCGCGCCTATGCCCGCACCAAGGATCTTTTCCGTACGGTCATGCCGTCCGCCGACCACATCGCCGAGCAGATAGCCGCCAAGCGCGCCGCCGATGCCGCCGATCGCAGCTTTCGATATTCGGCGCTCGCCCGTCTGCGGATCGGTGGTGCAGGCGGCGGTGGTGGCGAGCATGGCGCCCAGCCCTGCGACACAGATCAGTTTGCGTGCGGTATTCATCGATAGTCTCCCTTGCCTTCTACTCAAGCGTCGCACCAAAGCGCTCTCCAGGATGCGGCCAGATCATATGGCCGCTTGCCGCATCAGCGCCCGTCGCGCCAGTTTGTTCCACATGCGAACTGAACCTTTGCTGATGTTGTTGTTGTGAAATCGACAGATTGTCGGCATGAGGGGGAAGACCGCCATGGCCAATCTTCCATCCCCGCAGAGCCCCCTCACGCCCTTTCCCTGGGTTGATCTTGTCATCATTCTCGCATTGGTGGCGTTGAACGGCGTCTTTTCGATGTCGGAACTCGCGATTGTCTCGGCGCGCAAGCCGCGCCTCGCCGCGATGGAGAAAGCCGGCAGCCGCGGCGCGCGCGTGGCGATCAGGCTGGCGGGCGATCCCGGCAAGTTCCTCTCCTCGGTGCAGATCGGCATCACGCTGATCGGTATCATCGCCGGTGCCTATTCGGGCGCGAGCCTGGGCACGCCGGTCGCGCAGCGGCTGGAATGGCTGGGGATTCCGCCACGGCATGCGGACAATCTCTCGCTCATCCTCGTCATCGGCCTCACCACCTATGCCTCGCTGGTGGTGGGCGAGCTGGTGCCCAAGCAGTTCGCGCTGCGGGCGCCCGAAGCGATCGCGGCGCTGGTCGCGCCGGCGATGTCGTGGATCGCCCGCCTCACCGCGCCGCTCGTCTGGCTGCTCGACGGCAGCACCGGCGTCATCTTCCGTCTGCTCGGCCTCGCCCGCGAATCGGAAAGCCATGTGACGGCGGAGGAACTGCACCTGATCGTCGCGGAGGCCAGCAAGTCTGGCGTGATCGAGGAAAGCGAGCGCGCGATCATCTCCGGCGTGGTGCGGCTTGCCGATCGCCCGGTGCGCGAGGTGATGACCCAGCGCATGGACGTCGACTGGATCGACGTGGATGCCGATGCAGAGGCCATCCGCGAACGCCTGCTGGAAACGCCCCATACCCGTCTGCCCGTGGGGCGCGGATCGGTGGAGGACATCATCGGCGTGGTGCAGGCGCGCGACATCATGGCGGCGCTGTTCCGCGGCGAGGCGTTGAACCTCACCGCGCTGCTGCGCAAGGCGGAGGTCGTGCCCGATCAGGTCGATGCGATGGATGCGCTGGACGTGCTGCGCCGGTCCGAAGTGCCGATGGTCATGGTGCATGACGAATATGGGCATTTCGAGGGGATCGTGACCCCCGCCGACCTGCTCTCCGCCATCGCGGGCGAATTCGCCTCAGACCGCGCGATCGACGACGAGCCCGACCTGGTGGAGCGCGAGGACGGCAGCCTGCTGGTCTCCGGCCAGATGCCGATGGACATGCTGGCCGAGCGGATCGGCATCGACCTGTCGGAAGACCGGGACTACGCCACGGTTGCGGGCCATGTGCTGTGGCTGCTCAAGCATCTGCCCGAAGTGGGCGAGCATGCCGACGATCAGGGCTGGCGCTTCGAGATCGTCGACATGGACGGGCGCAAGATCGACAAGCTGCTGGTCTCGGAACGATAGGGCGCTGGGCCTATCCTTCGGGCTGGAGGATGGCGGTCACCCGGCGCACCAGTTCGCCGACGGTGAAGGGCTTGGTGAGGACTTCCATGCCGCGTTCGATATGGCCGTGGTTGAGCACCGCATTTTCGGCATAGCCGGTCACGAACAGGATGCGCAGGTCCGGCCGCAATGAGCGGGCCGCTTCGGCGACCTGACGTCCGTTGAGCCCGCCCGGCAGGCCGACATCGGTGATGAGCAGGTCCACCCGCGTTTTCGTTTCGAGCACCCGCAGCCCCGCCGGGCCGTCATGTGCCTCGATACAGTGATAGCCAAGGTCGGACAGCGCATCGACGATCAGCATCCGCACCGACGGCTCGTCATCGACGATCAATACCGTCTCGCCCGCTTCCGCCTCTGCCGCCGCCGCGACATCGGCCGGCACGTCGATCTCTTCCTCGCCATGATGGCGGGGCAGATAGATGCAGACCATCGTGCCATGGCCGATTTCGGAATAGACGCGGACATGGCCATGACTTTGCCGGGCGAAGCCATAGACCATCGACAGGCCCAGCCCGGTGCCCTGGCCAAGCGGCTTGGTGGTGAAGAACGGGTCGAACACGCGGTCGAGATGCGCCTTTTCGATGCCCGTGCCGGTGTCGCTCACGCAGACGCTTACATATTGCCCCGGCTCCAGCGCCCGTTCCTTGGCCGCGCGCTTGTCGAGCCAGCAATTGGCCGTCTCGATGGTGATGCGGCCGCCGTCCGGCATCGCGTCGCGGGCGTTGATGCACAGGTTGAGCAGCGCGTTCTCGAGCTGGTTGGCATCGACCAGCGTTGGCCACAGGCCGCCGGCGGCCACGGTTTCCACGGCGATCGTCGGCCCGACCGTGCGCCGGACCAGATCGGTGAAGTCCGACAGCAGGCGATTGATGCAGGTCGGCTTTGGGGAAAGCGTCTGCCGCCGGGAAAAGGCGAGCAGGCGGTGGGTGAGCGCGGCGGCGCGGCGGGTGGCTCCCTGGCCGGCGGAGAGATAGCGGTCGACATCGGCGACCTTGCCCTGCGCCAGCCGCACGCCGATCATTTCGAAGGCGCCGGAAATCCCTGCCAGAAGATTGTTGAAGTCATGGGCGAGGCCGCCGGTCATCTGGCCCACCGCTTCCATCTTCTGCGCCTGCCGCAGCGAGGCTTCGGCTTCCTCCTGCTCGGCGAGCGCCTGGGCGATCCGTGCTTCCAGCTTCTTGTTCAGCTCGCGCAGGGTGTTTTCGGCGCGGATCTGCTCCGTGACATCCTTGAAGAGGACGGCGACCTGCCGCTCGGCCGCTTCGCCGACCCGGAAGGCGGCGATGTCGAGATGGCGCCCGGTCTTCACCAGTTCGCGCTGGAAGCGGATGGGCTTGCCGCTGTGCAGCACGCTGCCATACAGCTCCACCCAGCCATCGGCCTCGTCGGGCACCATTTCCCTGACCTTCTGCCCGACGACATCGGGAATGCCGGCGTTCAGCTCATAGGCGCGATTGGCCTCGACATGGATATAGTCGCTGAGCGGACCATGCGGCCCATCGAAAAATTCGATGATGCAGAAGCCTTCATCCATCGTTTCAAAGAGCGTGCGGTAACGTTCCGCATTACTCGAAGGAGCAGGCATCCGGCTGTAACCTTCCGGTTGAGGGGACCGTTCACCCCGTGGTCGCGCGCGAGACCGAAGGGCGATTGGACGATGTCATGGGCGGCGAACGCCCGAACGGAACATTATATCCATTACGGACGCAGCGCTTGGTAGATATTGCTGCTGCGCCCCTATGGCCGGCTCCAGAGTGACGTGCGAGGCGTGGCGGCGGGCCATTTGCGCGCCCTGCCGATCGCCTGTCCCGCCGCCTTCGCGACCCATGCCAGCTTGTCGCGCTTGGGCGTCACCACCCGGTTCGTCCAGGCGCCTTCGCCCCGGCGCGCAACCTCGCGCGCGATGTCGCCATAGATGCCGGCCGCGCTCAGCACCGCCCAGGCCGAACGGAAGGAAAGCGCGCCGGTGCCGTGGCGGGCGCTCTCCTCATGGGCGGAGGCCATGGCCGCGAGCCGTTGCCCGAATGATGCGAGGGCGGGCCGCGCGGCGGGCGACATCAGCGTCGCCTGTGTCAGGCCCGCCTCGGCAAGCCATGCGGCGGGTAGGTAACAGCGCCCAGCCTCCGCATCCTCGCCCACGTCGCGCGCGATATTGGCGAGCTGGAAGGCAAGGCCAAGGTCGCAGGCGCGGTCCAGCGTCGCTTCGTCCTGCGGATCGACCCCCATGACGACCGCCATCATCAGCCCCACGGCACCGGCGACATGATAGCAATAGCGCATCAGGTCGTCCTGGCTCTGCGGCCGCCAGCCCGCCGCGTCGAGCGCGAACCCCTCGATCAGGTCATGGGCGAAGCGGTGGGGCAGGCGGCATTCAGCGGCGACCACGCCCAGCCCATCGAACGCCGGGTCGCCGGTGGCCCGCCCGGCGAGCGCCGCATCGGTCAGCGCGCGCATATGGGCGAGCCGCGCCTGCGGGTCTTCCACCAGCGCCATCGCGCCGCCATGGTCCTGCCCATCGGCAAGGTCGTCGCACGCGCGGCACCAGCCATAGAGCAGCCATGCCCGCTCGCGGGTGACGGGATCGAACAGTTTCGATGCGAGGGCGAAGGACTTGGAGCCCTTCGCGATGCTCTCCCGCGCATGCGCGACCAGCGCGGCGCGGCCCGATGTCACAGGTTCGCTGCCTTCATCTTGAAGATCGTCTCATGCGGCTGATAGGCGGCCATGGCGTCGAGCAGCTGTTCGATCGTCTCGCCCGTCACCATGATGCCGGCATGTTGCTTGCGGATGAAGCCGACCTCTATCATGTGGCGGTTGAAGGCGATGAGCTGGTCGTAGAAGCCCGCAATGTTGAGCAGGCCGACCGGCTTTTCATGATAGCCAAGCTGCGCCCAGCTGATCGCTTCCCACAGCTCGTCCATGGTGCCGACGCCGCCGGGCAGGGTAACGAAGCCGTCGGACAGGTCAGTGAACATCTGCTTGCGCTGGTGCATGTTGGCGACGACGTGGAGCTGCGTGCAGCCGCGATGCGCAACCTCTGCGCCGACCAGTGCCTCGGGGATGATGCCGATGACCTCGCCGCCCGCCTCCAGCGCGGCGTCGGCCACTGCGCCCATCAGGCCCAGCCGCCCGCCGCCATAGACGACGCCGATGCCGCGCGTGGCAAGCGCCCGGCCAACGACCCTGGCGCATTCGACATAGACCGGGTCGGCCGGGGTCGCCGATCCGCAATAGACTGCCAGCCGCTTCACCTGTTCAAATCCTCCAGCATCAGTTTCGCCGTTGCCTTGGCGCTGCCGACCACGCCGGGAATCCCGGCGCCCGGATGCGTGCCCGCACCCACCAGATACAGGTTGGGGATGACATCATCGCGATTGTGGCCGCGGAAAAAGGCGCTCTGCGTCAGCAGCGGCTCAAGGCTGAAGGCGCTGCCCTTGTGCGCGGCAAGATCGCGCGCGAAATCGGGCGGGGCGTAGTGGAACTGCGTGACGATGCGCGATCGGATGTCGGGGATGAGCCGCCGCTCGATCTCGTCCAGGATGCGCTGCGCATAGGTCTCGCCATAGGCATCCCAGTCGATCGGCAGCTTGCCCATGTGCGGCACCGGGGCCAGCGCATAGAAAGTCGAGCAGCCCTCCGGTGCCATCGACGGGTCGGTGACGGTGGGGTGGTGCAGGTAGAGCGAGAAGTCCGCCGGCAGGACGCCATGCTGGTAGATGTCGGTCAGTAGCCCTTCATAACGCGGCCCGAACAGGATCATGTGGTGCGGAATGCCCGGCCAGCTGCCCTTGATGCCGAAATGGACGACGAACAGGCTGGGCGACCATTTCTTCTGCTCCAGCTTCTGGCCCTGCTTCTGCCCGCGCGGATGGTGGGCGAGCAGGTCGCGATAGCTGTGCATCAGGTCGGCATTGGAGGCGACGACGTCCGCCTCGCCATGCCAGCCGCTGGCCGTGCGGACGCCGGTGGCCTTGTCGCCGAAGGTTTCGATCTCCGTCACCGGGTCGTTCAGGCGGATGGTGCCGCCGATCCGCTCGAACTGGCGAACCATGCCGGCGACAAGCTGGTTGGTGCCTCCCTTCGCAAACCACACGCCGCCATCCTTCTCCAGCTTGTGGATCAGCGCATAGATGGCGCTCGTGCTCATCGGATTGCCGCCCACCAGCAGGGTGTGGAAGGACAGCGCCTCGCGCAGCTTCTCGCTCTTCACGAAGCTGGAGACCATGGAATAGACCGACCGCCATGCCTGGTAGCGGGCGAGCGCAGGCGCGGATTTTATCATCGAGGCGAAGTCGAGGAAGGCGACATGGCCGAGCTTGCGATAGCCCTCCTCATAGACGCCCGCGGCATAATCGACGAACCGCTCGTAACCGGCCACATCATCGGGATCGAGCTTGGCGATCTCGCGGCGCAGCGCCGGATCGTCGTTGGAATAGTCGAAATTGGTGCCGTCGGGCCAGTTGAGCCGGTAGAAGGGCGACACCGGCATCAGCGTCACGTCCTGCGCCATGTCGTGGCCGGTCAGGCGCCAAAGTTCCGAAAGGCAGTCTGGATCGGTGATGACGGTCGGGCCGGCATCGAAGGTGAAGCCGTCTTTCTGCCACATATAGGCGCGGCCGCCGGCGCGGTCGCGGGCTTCCACCACGGTCGTCTGCACCCCGGCCGATTGCAGGCGAATGGCGAGCGCCAGTCCGCCAAAGCCTGCGCCGATGACGATCGCGCTGCGGGTCATCGGGAATTCCTGTTCATAAGTGCATGCATGGCGGCCCTTATGGGCACCGGGGGACGACCACACAAGATGCGGGCCTTGTCAAAAATCGTCGATCGTCCGGCATAGAAGCGGCCGACGAGCGCAGGCGCGAGCCGGTAGAAGCGCGCGAAGACGCGCCAGCGCTCCGCTGGCGGCGCGGCACGGAACAGCATGCGGCCCAGCAGGCGGTAATAGCCGCCCCTCCGCCAGTGCGCCGCGGCGCGGGTACGGCTCCAGCGGGCGAGCGCCGCGCCGTCGATCGGATATCGGGCCGCGAGGGCGAGGGCCGTGGCGGCGGCGTCGGGCAGCGAATAGCCGGTGAGCGGGTGGAACAGCCCGGCGCGGGTGCCGGCGCGGGCGACGCCCTGTGACCCCGGCCAGAAGCGGTCGAAAGCGCCGCCATGGACGACGGGGATCACGCCCTGCTCCTCATGCGCCACCGCCTCGACATGCCAGCCCTGCGCGCGGGCATAGTCGGCGATGCGGGCGCGGATCGCCGGGACGTCGAGCGTTTCGTCGTCGCTATAGTAGGTGTCCTCGACGAAGATCTCGTTCGGGCCGAAGGGCAGCAGGTAGACGAAGCGATAGCCGTCCAGCTGCGCCACGGTGGCGTCCATGATGACCGGGCGGTCGAGCCCGTGGGGGGCGGACAGGCGCAGGCGCTGGCCCACGAATTTCTGCCAGCCGCAATCGAGGACGGAGAGGTCGCCGCCACCGCGCGCGTCGATCACTGCCTTGGCGGCGATGCGGCTGCCATCATGAAGCGTCGCGCTCTCCGGGGTCAGCGCCGTGACCGTCGCTTCGGTGAAGATCGTGACATTGGCGAGCGTGCGCAGATGCGCGTCGAGGCTGGCCGAGGCGATGCTGTTATAGGGCGTGTCCAGGCTGCGTTCGAAGCCGGGGAAGCGCACGGCATGGCCCGCCGGCCAGCGTTGGGCGATGATGGGTGCGACCAGCGCAGCGGCCTCGGGGTCAAGATCGCCGTCGAAGAAGGACCAGAGATGGTTGCCGCCCAGCACCGGGCCCTGCTCGACCAGCATGATGCGGCTGCCGGGATGCCGGGCGGCGACCGCCATGGCGATCAGCCCGCCGGCGAGACCGCCGCCGATGATCGCGAGATCGCTGGAGAAAGAGGGAAGATGTGCGTTCACCTTGCCCGCTTAGCGGCAGCGGGACGATGCGGGAAGCTCCCGCATGAGGAAAGCGCCCCGGCGCGGTGCTTGGCGGGTGTTGTCGTGTCTTCTGGCGGGGGCATCGATCGGGTGGGGATGCTGCTCTTGTCATGGGCGGCAGAACCTCCTCCCGGCCTGCGGCGATGCGCGGCACAAGCCGGGAGTCCCTCAACGCCCCTGCCAAGGGCGCATTACAGCTTGCCGTAGCGCGCCTCGAACCCGGCTGTGTCGCCGGCGGCAAGCAGCTTTGCCTGGTCGATCCACTGGTCGCGGACCGGGCGGCCCTTGAAATTGCCCAGCTTCTCGTCGATCGCGGCGAGATCCGCATCGCTCCACGCGGCGATCTGCGCGAAGCTGGTGACGCCGAGCGTGCCGAGCAGGGCGGCGAGTTTGGGGCCGATGCCCTTGAGCAGCAGCAGATTGTCGGCGCCGCCCGATGGCGCGGCAGCCGCGGCCGTAGGCGCTGGAGTGGCGGCCGGCGCGGGCGTCGATACGGCCACGTCCGGCACGACGGCGACGGCCGGCGAGACCGGGACGGGCGCGATCGGCGCCGGTTCGGCGACAGGAACGGCGGCGGGGGTAGGCGCGGTGGGCGGCACCGAGACGACGGGCTCAGCGACGGCAGCGGGCGGCGCTGGTGGCGGGGCCACGGGCGTCTTTTCAGCGACGGGTGCCTGGCTGGGCACCTGCGCAGTTGTCTGCGTCGGCGCGGCGGCATCCCGCTTGCGGCCGGTGAGCAGGAACATGACGACGATCACCACGAGCAGGGCGATCAGCAGCCACAGGCCATATGCAGCGAAAAATTCGGACATGCTTGGGCTCTCCCTTATGCAGCAGCCACTTATGGGCGGTCTTTGACCGTGATGATAGCGCGGAACGCGGATCAGTCCATCTCGGGTCCGCGCCTCTGTGCCTCAGCCTGCGCGATTATCCCTCGGCCTCGCGCGCGACTTCACGCCAGCCGATGTCGCGGCGGCAGAAGCCGGTGGGGAAGTCGATGGCGTCGACGGCCCGGTAGGCGGCGGCCTGTGCCTGCGTCACCGTCTTGCCGATCGCGGTCACGTTGAGCACGCGGCCGCCATTGGCGACGAGTTGCCCGTCTTTCGTCGCAGTGCCGGCATGGAAGACGCGGGCGCCGCCGGCCTCGGCCTGCGCGATGCCGCTGATCGCGCCGCCCTTTTCCGGCGTGCCGGGATAGCCCTTCGCCGCCATGACGACGGTGAGCGCGCTTTCGTCCGAGAGGCTGACGGGACCATGGTCGGCCAGTTCGCCCTTTGCCACCGCAAGCAGCAGCGCGGCGAGATCGCCCTGCAGCCGCATCATCAGCACCTGGCATTCCGGATCGCCGAAACGGGCATTATATTCGATCAGCTTGGGGCCGGCATCGGTCAGCATCAGCCCGGCATAGAGCACGCCGCTATAGGGCATTCCCTCGGCCGCCATGGTGGCGACGGTAGGGCGGATGATCTCCTCCATCACCTGCGCTTCCAGGGCGGCGGTCAGCACCGGGGCAGGGCTGTACGCGCCCATGCCGCCGGTATTGGGGCCGACGTCGCCATCGCCGACGCGCTTGTGGTCCTGCGCCGATCCGAAGGGGATGATCGCCTGGCCGTCCGTCAGGGCGAAGAAGCTCGCCTCCTCGCCGGTCATGAACTCTTCCAGCACCACTTCCGCGCCGGCCGCGCCGAAGCTGCCGGAGAACATGTCGGCGATCGCCTCCTCCGCTTCCTGCCGGGTCATGGCGATGATGACGCCCTTGCCGGCGGCGAGGCCATCGGCCTTGATGACCACGGGCAGGGTGAAGCGGTCGAGCGCGGTGAGTGCGTCCGCCGCGCTGACCGTGCGGACATAGGCTGCGGTCGGGATGTTGGCGCGGGCGCACAGATCCTTGGTGAAGCCCTTGGAGCCTTCAAGCTGCGCCGCCGCCTGCGATGGGCCGAAGACCGGCACGCCCGCCGCGCGCAGGCTATCGCTGAGCCCATCGACCAGCGGCGCTTCCGGGCCGATCACCACGAGGGCGATCGCGTTTGCCGCGCAGAAGGCCGTCACCGCGCCATGATCTGTCGCGTCGAGGTCGACCAGGGTTGCATGCTGGGCTATGCCCGGATTACCCGGTGCGGCATAGAGCGTCTCCACCAGCGGAGATTGCGCCAGCTTCCACGCCAGCGCATGTTCGCGCCCGCCGCCGCCCAGCAGAAGGATGTTCATCAACGTCATGTCCCCGACCAGTGGTTTCCCGGATTATAATGACGGCATCGACCCGTCGGGCCGCCTGTTAGCGGAGGAAACCCCCGGCGACAACGCGCCGCCGCTGTCGGTGAGCGAATTGTCCGGCCTGCTCAAGCGCACGGTGGAGGATCGCTTCGGTCATGTGAAGCTGCGCGGCGAGATTTCCGGCTTCAAGCGCGCGGCGTCTGGCCATATCTATCTGGCGCTGAAGGACGACAATGCCGTGATCGACGGCGTGATGTGGAAGGGCGGGGCGCAGCGGCTCGCCTTTGCCGCGCAGGACGGGGTGGAGGTGATCGCCACCGGCCGCCTCACTACCTATCCGGGGCGTTCCAAATATCAGATCATCATCGAGCGGATGGAGCTGGCGGGCGAAGGCGCGCTGATGGCGCTGCTCGAAAAACTCAAGCGCCAGTTGGGCGCGGAGGGGCTGTTCGATCCCGCGCGCAAGGTGCCGCTGCCGTTTTTGCCTAGGGTGATCGGCGTGGTGACGTCGCCCACCGGCGCCGTCATCCGCGACATATTGCACCGGCTGGAGGATCGCTGCCCGACGCATGTGCTGGTGTGGCCCGTGCTGGTGCAGGGCGAAGGCGCGGCGGCGCAGGTCGCGGCGGCCGTGCGCGGCTTCGACGCGATCCGGCCCGGCGGCCCGGTGCCGCGCCCCGACCTGGTGATCGTCGCGCGCGGTGGCGGCTCGATCGAGGATCTGTGGGCCTTTAACGAGGAAGCCGTTGTGCGCGCGGTCGCCGGTTGTTCCATCCCGATCATCTCGGCCGTGGGGCATGAGACGGATACGACCCTGTGCGATTATGCCGCCGATGTGCGGGCGCCGACGCCGACCGCCGCCGCCGAAATGGCCGTGCCGGTGCGCGCCGAGCTGATGGCGTTCCTGACCGAGCAGGGCCTGCGCATGGGTCGGGCAAGTCGGCGCGGCATTGCACAGGCGCGCGAGCGGCTGGACATGCAAATCCGCCTGATGCCACCGCCCGACCGGCTGCTCGCGCCCCAGCGGCAGCGGGCGGACGATCTTAGCGAGCGGCTGGCGCGGGGGCTGCGGCACCGGCTGGTGGATGCGGGCCGTGCGCTCGCGGTCGCCTCCGGTGCGCTGCGTCCCGCCTTGCTTGCCCAGCGCGTGTCGCGCGAGCGGCAGCAGCTCGAGGGACTGCGGCTGCGGCCCGAATTGCTTACCCGTTCGCTTGCCAATGCGCGTACTTCACTCGACCAGCTTTCCCGGCTGGCGGCGTCGCTCAATCCCGATGCGCCGCTGCGACGCGGTTTTGCGCGGGTGATGGCGGGGGACCGCCTGCTCCGCTCGACGAGCGAGGCGCGCGCGGCGGGCCATTTCACGCTCACCTTTGCGGACGGCAGCGTGCCAGCGGCGATTGCGGGCGCCGATGTGGTGGGCGGGGATACCACGGGCCAGGATGCCCCGGCGTTCAGCCCGGCGCCTCTTGAGCAGAGCCCCACTGTCGATATATCCTCTCCGCCGAAGGTCGCGCGAAAGCCGCGGCCGGAAGAAACGCGGGAGATCCGGCAGCAGGATCTGTTTTCTTGATGCCAACTCTCCTGATATCATTTTTCCCGATGACCTGCCACCGAACCGGAAATGCGCCGCAATGCTGATGTCCAACCATGATCGCCCGGCCAGGCTGCACTATATGGCCTACAGCTTTCGCGTGCTGTCCCCCGGCGACCATGTGCTCTGCGCGGTGACCGGGGCAAGGATCCCGCTTGAGGAACTGCGCTACTGGAGCATCGCCCGGCAGGAAGCCTATGCGAGTGCGCCGCTCTCCACCGAGGCGGAACTGAAGGACAGGGCGAGGCGCGGCATCCCTTCATGACCATTCAGATCCGTTGCTGGCTGGCCGCGGCTCTTGTCGTGCCGCTTCTCGCCGCCTGTGCCGCCGTGCCGCAGGCCGATGCGCCCGTGGCGGTCGCGCCGCCGCCGACGATGAGGACCGTGCCCGAGCGGCGGATCACGCAGGAGCCGGTGCTCGCCCGCTTCGCGCTGGAAGGGGCGGCGATGCAGGGTGGGATGCTTGTGGGCACCGCACCGTCCGATACCGTTTCGCTCACGCTCAACGGGCAGTCCGTGCCGGTGGAACCGGACGGCCGTTTCCTGATCGCCTTCGACCGGGATGCGCCGGCTGCGGCGACTTTGGTGGCACGCCTGCCCGATGGCCGCGCCGTGACTCAGGCGCTATCCGTCACCCCTCGCGCCTGGCGGATCGAGCGGATCAACGCCCCGATGCGCCCGACCCGCGATACCGCCGCATTCATGGCACTGCGCAAGCCGGAGCTTGAGAGGATCGCCGCCGCGCGCCTCATGAAGACCGATAGCGAGGGCTGGCGTCAGCGCTTCGTCTGGCCGCGCACCGGGCGCATTTCCGGCCTGTTCGGCGCCCAGCGCATCTATCAGGGCACGCCCGGCGCCTACCATGGCGGTGTGGACATCGCGGCGGCAACGGGCGATGTCGTGGTGGCGCCGGCCGATGGCGTGGTCATCCTGGCCGCGGACCATCCCTTCACGCTGGAGGGCAATCTGCTGATGATCGACCATGGCGCCGGCCTCAACAGCGCGTTCCTCCACCTCTCGCGCATCGACGTGCGCGAAGGGGAGCATGTGGTGAAGGGGCAACGCATCGGCGCGGTAGGCGCGACTGGCCGGGCGACCGGGCCGCATCTCCACTGGGCGATGAAATGGAACGACGCGCGGATCGATCCGCTGCTGATCGCCGGGCCAATGCCGGCGAACTGACGCGTTGCAATTTTCTGGATGAGGCCGGCGACAGGCAGCCGGAGGGCACTTTTCAGCGTCGGCGGAAGGCTTTCTCGTGTCGAGTCGGTCAGATTCTTCCTGTGTTGGGACATGAACAGACCGTTAATGTTCTCTCTGCTCCAGTCCCTGAAATAATATTACAGAAGGCGGCAAAATTGCTGCCTTGTGTCAGCGTGTTGCATAAATACTACATATTGGGTCAAAAGCGGGATGCGCCACTTTCGCCTGCTTTACAGCCGGAAAAGCCCTGCGCAGACTAAAGGCAGCACATGGAGAAGAGGTTGCTGTCGGGCTCACAGGTTCGTCGGGAAACCGGCGACCAGTCCCTCTTTTCCACGTCAGCATAAACAGGGGGCCTTTGGCCCTTACTCCAGAGCAAGGGACTGGATCGTGAAGAATATCTCGAAGATAGGGCTGCGCGGTAGCGCGGCATTGCAGACGCTTGCGCTCGTCGGCGCCGGCCTTACGGCCTTCTCCGCACCCGCATTCGCGCAGAGTGCCCAGGCCCCGGAGAGCAATGAAGACGTCATCATCGTCACCGGGTCTCTCTTTCAGAATCCGAACATGGTTCAAGCCTCTCCCATTTCCACTGTGACCACTGAGCAGCTTGACCAGCGCGGCATCAGCACAATTCAGGAAGGCATCCAGCGCATTGCCGCCAATAACGGCCCGGCGCTCACCAACAGTTTTACTGCAAATGGGGCCTTCGCTGCGGGCGCATCCGCAGTGTCTCTGCGCGGCCTTACAACGAATTCGACCCTTGTGCTGTTTGACGGCATGCGCTCTGCTTATTATCCGCTTGCGGATGACGGAACGCGCAATTTCGTCGATCTGAACACGATTCCAGACGATATCGTCGAGAGTGTTGTTGTGCTGCGCGACGGTGCATCCTCGACCTATGGTGCAGATGCGATCGCCGGCGTGGTGAACATCATCACCAAGAAGAATATCAAGGGTGTTTCCGGCCGTGCCGAGGGCGGGATTTCCAGCCGCGGCGATGCCGCGCAGTACCGCTTGTCACTGACTGCCGGTTTCGGCGATCTGGATGAAAAGGGCTATAACGGTTATATCAGCGGCTTCTATTATCGTTCGGAAGCACTCTATAACCGCAATCGGGGCTATCCCTACAATTCCGACGATTTCTCCCGCATCTGTAACGATGGGACCTGCGGTTTCAATGGCGTCATCAACGGCTTGCAGCCGGACGGATTTACCGGCGGCTTCGGCATCGCGACGCCGTTCATCGTGCGTCCGCGCGATGCGGCAACAGGCAATGCCATTCCGGGTGTTTCCTCCCGCTATCAGCTCCTGAACGGCTGTCAGGGGCTGCCCAGCTATAATCCGACGGCGGCTGAGCTGGCATTGAATGCCAACGCGTCGTCTTCGTCCACGGTATGCCAGGAAGATTTGACCAATCTTTACGGTGTGATTTCCCCGACGATCGAGCGTTTCGGTCTTTCCGCGCGATTCTCCGCTCGCGTCGGCGATGATGGTGAAGCCTATGCGGCCTTCAACTTCCAGCAGTCGTCCTCGCACGACAGCTATATCCCCGCGACCATTCGCGGAAACGCTCCGGCGCCTTTCTATTTTCCGCGCTACAGCACATCGGCGAACGTTGCCTATTATGGCAATAACACCATCCTGCAGTTGCCGGTCTATGTATGTCCCCGCGGAACGTCGGTGGCCTGTACCGCGGCCAACGGCACTCTGAACCCCAACAATCCTTTTGCCGCACAGGGCCAAACGGCGGCTATCGCCGGTCGAATCCCCAATCTGTTCGAGGATAATTACAGCCGTACCCGCACCTATCGCGCTGCGCTGGGCATTCGTGGCGCCATCAACGATATGTGGAGCTATGACGTCAACGCCACGGCAACGCACATTGACCTGATGCGCCGCTACAATGGCTATGTATATATCCAAAACCTTCTGAATGTTATTGCCGACGGCAGCTACAACTTCGTAAATCCCGGCGCCAACAGCCAAAGCGTGTTGGACTATATCGCACCTGAAGCTCGCAATACCTCGACCTCCGATCTCTATCAGGTCGAAGCGAACGTGAAGGGTGATGTCGCGGAATTGCCCGGCGGCCCGCTCTCGGTCGCATTCGGTGTGTCCGTGCGTTATGAAGCCGTGGATTCGCCCAGCATCAACTCCGACGTTCTCGGAGGTACTCAGCGTTATTTCCGTCTGAACGGCTTTGCCACGAAGGGTGACCGCACAGTCTACTCGGCCTACGGCGAAATCAACGCACCGATCATCGATCCGGTCACTGTCAATCTGGCCGGCCGTTATGATCGCTACCCCAATGGCATCGATAATTTCTCGCCCAAGGCGGGTGTGGTCGTGAAGCCTTTCGGTGACAAGCTGAGCCTGCGCGGCACCTACTCGCGTGGTTTCCGCATTCCGAGCTTTGGCGAAGCGAATGCCACCTTCCCGACCACCGGGTATGTGAATGCGACGGCGGCCATCTATCCAGATTCTTTCCTGGCACAATATGGCTGCTCGCAGGCGACGTACAACAGCTGCCCCAGCTACATCAGGACGGCGAACTATGGTGCGACGTCCATTTCGAATGCCAATCTGAAGCCTGAAAAATCGCGTAGCTTCACCGGCGGTATTTCGCTCCAGCCGATGCGTGGTGTTACGCTGACGGCTGAATATTATAACATTAAGAAAACCAACGTTATCACCACGGCGAACAATTCTCCGGCGATTGCTGCATATTATTCGGGTCAGGCTGTTCCGGCGGGCTACACCATCGTTCCTGACGCGGCCGATATCAACAATCCGACGGCATTGCCGCGTATCGCGTTCGTCCAGTCGCCGTTCATCAATGCCAATACCCTGAAGACTTCGGGCCTTGACTTTGGTGCGACTGTCAGCGTGCCGTTGACCGATAGCATCCGCCTTTATACCAACGCGGAAGCGACCTACATTCTCAAGCTGGAAACGGTCTATCCCGATGGGACCGTCGAACGCTATGACGGGACGCTCGGCAACTTCAACCTGACGGCTGGTTCGGGAACGCCCAAGTGGAAGGGCACCTGGACCACGGCACTGTCCTTCAACGACAAGTTTACGTTGACGGGCACGTTGAACTATTTCGACGGCTATGACCTTTCGGCTACCGACCAGGGTACCGATTACAAGGATTGTGGTCTGAGCGATGGCTCCACGCCCTGCCAGGTTGATGACTACATCACGGTTGATCTGAACGCTCAGGTCAAGGTCAATGACAAGTTCACCTTCTACGCGACGGTCCAGAACCTGCTCAACGACCTGCCGCCGATCGATGTCGTGACCTATGGCGCCCATGGGTATAATCCCATTCAGGGTGGTGAAGGCATTCTGGGTCGTTACTTCAAGGCTGGCGTGAAGTTCGGTTTCTGATCTGACCCGATCATAATGTGAAAAAGGAGAGGCGGGGCCTGCGGGTGCCGCCTCTTTTTTTTGTGCCCCGGGTCCGGGCACGCCCACGATAGGCTTGCGTGACCTTCCCGATCCGGAAGCACCCCAAAATCATACGCAAATACTACGCCTCTGGTCGTTCCCGCGTCTCGCATTCAAACGCACGGCTCGCCTAATGGGATGACCGCAGACGACACGCGCCGCAGCCTTGCGGGGCGGCGCCATGCGGGAGATTTCACCCATGCAGGACATCCTCTGGATCGGCCTCACCCTCGGCCTGCTGGCGGCGACGCTCGCCTATGCCGGCCTGTGCGACAACGCGTGAAGGGGGCAAGGCCATGACCATCGACCTCTGGCTGGCGGCGATCACCGCGACCGGCCTTCTCATCTATCTCGCCGCCGTGCTCGTGCGGCCCGAACGCTTCTGAAACGGGGGACGCCATGACCATTCAGGGCTGGACCCTCATCATCGCCTTTGTCGGCATCCTGCTGGCACTTACCAAACCCGTGGGGCTGTGGCTCTTCGCCCTGTATGAGGGGCGCCGCACGCCGCTCCATGCCGTGCTGGGGCCGGTGGAGCGCGGTTTCTACAAGCTCGCCGGCATCGATCCGGCGCAGGAGCAGGGCTGGCGCCGCTACGCCGTGCACATGCTGATCTTCAACGCGGCGCTGCTGTTCTTCACCTATGGCGTGCTGCGCCTGCAGGGCCTGCTGCCGCTCAATCCGCTGGGATTTGCGGGGCTGAGCGAGCATCTCTCGTTCAACACCGCGGTCAGCTTCACCACCAACACCAACTGGCAGAGCTATGGCGGGGAATCGACCATGTCGAACCTCAGCCAGATGCTGGGCCTCACCATCCACAATTTCCTGTCGGCGGCGACCGGCATCGCGCTCGCCTTCGCGCTCTTCCGCGGTTTCGCCCGGCGCGGCGCAAGCACGATCGGCAATTTCTGGGCCGACGTGACCCGCGTGACCCTGTACCTGCTGCTGCCGCTGTGCATCGTCTATGCGCTGTTCCTGATCGCCAACGGCGTGCCGCAGACGCTCGCCGGATCGGTCGACCTGACCACGCTGGAAGGCGTGAAGCAGACCCTCGCGCTCGGCCCGGTGGCGAGCCAGGAAGCGATCAAGATGCTGGGCACCAATGGCGGCGGCTTCTTCAACGCCAACAGCGCCCATCCGTTCGAGAACCCCACCGCGCTCACCAATTTCGTGCAGATGCTGTCCATCTTCGTCATCGGCTTCGGCCTGACCTGGACCTTCGGCAAGGCGGTGGGCAATACGCGGCAGGGCTGGGCGATCCTGTCGGCGATGCTGGCGATCTTCCTCGTCGGCGTCACCGTCACCTATTGGCAGGAAGCAGCCGGCAACCCGATCCTCCACGGCCTGGGCGTGCCCGGCGGCAATATGGAGGGCAAGGAAGTACGCTTCGGCATCGCTGCCTCGGCACTCTTCTCGGTCATCACCACGGCGGCGAGCTGCGGCGCGGTCAACGCCATGCATGACAGCTTCACCGCGCTGGGCGGCATGATCCCGCTGTTCAACATCCAGCTGGGCGAAGTCGTCGTCGGCGGCGTGGGCGCGGGCATCTATGGCTTCTTGCTGTTCGCCATTCTCGCGGTGTTCGTCGCCGGGCTGATGGTCGGCCGCACGCCCGAATATGTCGGCAAGAAGATCGAAGGGCGCGAAGTGAAGCTGGCGGTGCTCGCCATCGCCGTGCTGCCGCTCATCATCCTTGGCTTCACGGCTATCGCATCGGTGACGGAGGCGGGCCTTGCCGGGCCGCTCAACAAGGGGCCGCATGGCTTTACCGAAATTCTCTACGCCTTCACCTCGGGCGTGGGGAACAACGGGTCGGCCTTTGCCGGGCTCACCGCCAACACCCCCTTCTACAACGGCTTGCTGGGCATCGCGATGTGGATCGGCCGCTTCTTCATCATCGTGCCGATGCTGGCGATCGCGGGTAGCCTGGCGGGGAAGAAATATACGCCGGAAACCGCCGGCTCCTTCCCCACCACCGGGCCGCTGTGGACCGGGCTGCTGATCGGCATCGTGCTGATCGTCGGCGGGCTCACCTTCCTGCCCGGCCTCGCCCTTGGCCCCATCGCGGATCATCTGGCGATGATCCACGGCCAGCTCTTCTAACCCGCATGCCGTCGGGAGCCGGCATCCGGCTCCCGACCATCCGCCCCACAAGAATCGGAGCATTTCCATGGCACGCACCGCGTCCAAATCGCTCTTCACCGCCGATCTGATTGTCCCCGCGATCGGCGACGCATTTCGCAAGCTCGACCCGCGTCAGCTGATCCGTAACCCGGTGATGTTCACGACCGCCGTGGTCGCGACCCTGCTAACCATCCTGCTCGTCGTCGGCCATGATGGCCTGTCGACCGGCTTCAAGCTGCAACTGGTCCTCTGGCTGTGGCTGACGGTGCTGTTCGGCACCTTTGCCGAAGCGCTGGCGGAGGGGCGTGGTAAGGCGCAGGCCGCCTCGCTCCGCGCGACCAAGGCGGACCTCGTCGCCAAGCGCCTGAAGGGCGAGGGCAAGGGGTTTGAGGAAGTGCCGGCCAGCGCGCTGAAGCTGGGCGACATCGTGCTGGTCGAGACCGGCGACCTGATCCCGTCAGACGGCGAGGTCGTCTCCGGCGTCGCTTCGGTCAACGAGGCTGCTATCACCGGCGAGAGCGCGCCCGTCATCCGCGAGGCGGGCGGCGATCGCTCGGCGGTGACGGCGGGCACCCGTGTCATCTCAGATGAGATCCGCGTCCGCGTCACCGTCAGTCCCGGCCAGGGCTTCCTCGATCGCATGATCGCGCTGGTAGAGGGCGCCGAGCGGCAGAAGACGCCGAACGAGATCGCGCTGACCATCCTGCTCGTCGGCCTGACCATCATCTTCCTGATCGCGGTGGGCACGATCCCCGGCTTCGCCTCCTATGCCGGCGGCTCGGTGCCGGTCGCGATCCTCGCGGCGCTGCTCATCACGCTCATTCCCACCACCATCGCGGCGCTGCTCTCCGCCATCGGCATTGCCGGCATGGACCGCCTGGTGCGCTTCAACGTGCTGGCCAAGTCCGGCCGCGCGGTGGAGGCGGCTGGCGACATCGACACGCTGCTGCTCGACAAGACCGGCACGATCACCGTCGGCGACCGCCAGGCGACCGAGTTCCGGCCGGTGGGCGGCGCGGGCAATGCGGCGCTGGCCGAGGCCGCTCTGCTCGCCAGCCTGGCCGACGAAACGCCGGAAGGCCGCTCGATCGTGCTGCTGGCGCGCGACGGCTTCGGGCAGAAGGCGACGGTCCTGCCGCAGGATGCGGAGATCATCCCCTTCACCGCGCAGACGCGCCTTTCGGGCGTCAGGATCGGCGACAGCGTGATCCAGAAGGGCGCGGTGGATTCGATCCTGCGCGCCAATCCGGGGCTTGGCAGTACGCCGGTCGCCGACGAGCTGCGCCGCATCACCGACGAGATCGCCCGCGCCGGCGGCACGCCGCTGGCGGTGGCGAAGGACGGACGGCTGCTGGGCGCAATCTTCCTGAAGGACATCGTCAAGGCCGGCATCCGCGAGCGCTTCGGCGAGCTGCGGGCCATGGGCATCCGCACGGTGATGATCACCGGCGACAATCCGCTGACCGCCGCGTCCATCGCGGCCGAGGCGGGCGTCGATGATTTCCTCGCGCAGGCGACGCCGGAGGACAAGCTGGCGCTGATCCGCAAGGAGCAGGCTGGCGGCAAGCTGGTGGCGATGTGCGGGGACGGCACCAACGACGCGCCGGCGCTGGCGCAGGCCGATGTCGGCGTCGCCATGAACACCGGCACGCAGGCCGCGCGCGAGGCCGGCAACATGGTTGACCTGGACAGCGACCCGACCAAGCTGATCGAGGTCGTCGGGCTGGGCAAGCAGCTGCTGATGACGCGCGGCGCGCTCACCACCTTCTCGGTGGCCAATGACGTCGCCAAATATTTCGCGATAATCCCGGCCATGTTCGTCGCGCTCTATCCGGGGCTGGGGGTGCTCAACGTGATGGGACTGGTGACGCCGCAAAGCGCCATCCTCTCGGCGATCATCTTCAACGCGATCATCATTCCCTTCCTGGTGCCGCTGGCATTGAAGGGCGTGCGCTACCGGCCGATCGGCGCGGGGCCGCTGCTGGCGCGCAACCTCGCCATCTATGGCCTAGGCGGCCTGATCGCGCCGTTCATCGGCATCAAGCTCATCGACATGGCCGTCAACGGCCTTGGCCTCGCCTGAAGGAGACAAGAACATGGGCAAGGATTTCCTCACTTCGCTGCGTCCCGCACTGGTCATGACCGTGCTGTTCGCCCTGCTGCTTGGCCTCGCCTATCCGCTGGCGCTGACCGGCATCGGGCAGATGCTCTTCCCGGCGCAGGCCAATGGCAGCATCGTCATGCAGGATGGCCAGGCCATCGGCTCCTCTATCGTCGGGCAGGGCTTTGCCAGCGATCGTTATTTCCACTCGCGGCCATCGGCGGCGGGCAAGGGCTATGACGGCATGGCCTCGTCCGGCTCCAATCTCGGCCCGACGTCGCAGGCATTGGCCGATCGCGTGAAGGCCGACGTGGCCGCGCTTCCCGCGTCCACCCCGTCCGAACGTCCAGATCGCCACGTTCCACCCGATCTGTTGACCACCTCTGCCTCCGGGCTCGACCCCGATCTTAGCCCGGAGGCAGCTTTTTATCAGGTCGATCGCGTCGCGCGCGCGCGCAGCCTGTCCCCCGCGACCGTCCGCGCGCTCGTCGCGCAGGGTGTCGAGCAGCCCCTGCTGGGCTTCCTTGGCGAGCCGCGGGTGAATGTCTTCGATCTCAATCGACGACTGGACAGGATCAGCGCTACAAGCGCCCGGTGAACGATCCAACCACCCGCAATCCAGAAGCCTTCCTGCGCCAGGCGGCGCAGGAAGGTCGTGGCCGTCTGAAAGTCTTCCTCGGCGCCGCGCCGGGCGTGGGCAAGACCTTCGAGATGCTGTCCGAAGGCAAGGAGCGCCTTCGCGCGGGCGTGGATGTCGTCGTCGGCGTGGTCGAGACGCATGGCCGTCGCGAGACCGAGGCGCTGGTCGAGGGGCATGAAGTGATCCCCCGCCTGCAGGTCGACCATCAGGGGCACAGCCTGGGCGAGATGGACATCGACGCGGTCATCGCCCGCCATCCCCAGCTGGTCCTGGTCGACGAGCTGGCGCACAGCAACGCGCCGGGCAGCCGCCACCCCAAGCGCTACCAGGATGTCGAGGAACTGCTGGACGCCGGTATCGACGTCTATTCCACGCTCAACATCCAGCATATCGAGAGCCTGAACGACGTCGTCGCCTCCTTCACCCGCGTCCGGGTGCGCGAGACGGTGCCCGATTCCATCCTTGAGATCGCCGAGATCGAGGTGGTCGACATCCCGCCCGACGAGCTGATCGAGCGGCTGAAGGACGGCAAGGTCTATATTCCTGCCGAGGCCAGCCGCGCGCTCAACCATTTCTTCTCCAAGTCGAACCTGACCGCGCTGCGCGAACTGGCGCTGCGCCGGGCGGCGCAGGCGGTCGATGCGCAGATGCTCGACTATGTCCGCGCCCACGCGCTGGCGGGCAGCTTCGCGGCGGGCGAGCGCGTGGTCGTGGCGGTCAGCGAGCTTGCCAGCGCCGCCGGGCTCGTGCGCGCGGCCAAGCGACTGGCGGATGCGCTCAAGGCACCGTGGACGGCGGTGCATATCGAGACCCGTCGCAGCCAGCAATTGTCGGAACAGGAGCGCCAGCGGCTGGCTGACACGCTGGCGCTCGCCTCCCGCCTGGGTGCAGAGACCGCCACCATTCCGGCGGCGAGCGTCGTCGAAGGGCTGAGCAGTTTCGCCACCGATGCGCGCGCGACGCAGATCGTCATCGGCAAGTCCGCGCGCAGCTGGTGGTTCGAACTGCGCCATGGATCGGTGGTCGATCGGCTCGTGCGGCAGATCGGCAATATCGCCATCCATGTCCTGCCCGGCGAGGAGGGCGAAAAGACGCAGACGATCGTGCGCGGCGGCAAGGGGGCTTCATGGGGGCCGCCGCTGGACTATCTCTGGTCCGGGTTGATGGTCGCGGCGATGACGACGCTCGGCCGGCTGCTGCTGGAGGCGATCGACTTTGGCAATATCGCGCTGCTCTACCTTGTCCCGGTGATGTTCGCGGCGGCGAGTTTCGGGCTGCGGGCGGGGCTGTTCACCGGTTTCGCTTCCAGCCTCGCCTATAATTTCTTCTTCCTGCCGCCCACCGGCACGCTGACGGTCAACAACCCGGAAAATGTCATCAGCATCCTCGTGCTGCTCGGCGTCGCCATCGTCACCAGCCAGTTTGCCGCGCGGGTGCGGGCACAGGCGGACCTCGCCCAGCGCAGCGCCCGGCAGAATGCGGCGCTGGCCGGCTTTTCCCGCCATCTGACGGCTTCGGCAGGCCCGGAAGAGATGATGCATGCGGTGTGCGCCGAGGTGGCCCGATTGTTCGGCGTCAACACCGTGCTGCTGCTGCCCTCGCCCGACGGCCCGCAACTGCGCGCCGCCTATCCGCCCGAGGACCGGCTGGCCGAGATCGAACGGGCGGCGGCGCGCTGGGCGATGGAGAATGACCAGCCGGCCGGGCGCGGCTCTTCCACGCTGACCGCATCCGACTGGCTGTTCCATCCGCTCAGGACGCAGCGCGGCGTGGTCGCGGTGCTGGGCCTCGCGCGGGAGGACGCGGGGGAGCCGCTGCGGTCCGATCAGGTGCCGCTGTTGATGAGCCTGCTCGATCAGGCGGCCATCGCCTTCGACCGCATGGCGTTGGAAGAGGAAATGCTGGACGTGCGGCAGGTACGCGAGCGCGACCGGCTGCGGTCCGCGCTGCTCTCCTCGGTCAGCCACGACCTGCGCACGCCGCTCACCACCATCATCTCCGCCGCGCATGAACTGCGCGCGCAGCATCCCTCCGATCTGGTCGGCACGATCGAGGCCGAGGCGATGCGCCTCAACCGTTTCGTCGCCAACCTGCTCGACATGGCGCGGGTGGAGGCAGGCGCGCTGCCGCTCAAGATCGAGGCGACCGACCTGTTCGATGCGGTGGCGGGCGCGGTCCACGATACCCGCCAGTCGCTGGCGGGACGGGAGGTGAAGGTGGAGATCCCGCCCGACATCCCGCTGGTCCGGGTCGATCCGACCCTGCTGCACCATTGCCTCATCAACCTGCTCGACAATGCCGGCCGCTATGGCGATCCCGGAACGCCCGTCACCATAGCGGGCCGCCGCCTGCCCGATGCCATCCTGCTCAGCGTGATCGATGTCGGGCCCGGCATCCCGGCGGGCGCGGAACGGCGGGTGTTCGACACCTTCACCCGGCTGGAGGGGTCGGATCGCTCGAAGCTGGGCACCGGCCTGGGGCTCGCGATCGTCAAGGCCTTTGCCGAGGCGATGGGGCTCTCGGTCGAAGCGTCGAACATGGCCGATCCCCATGGCGCCTGCTTCACCATCGCCATTCCGCAGCCACTTATCATCACCACCCTGCCAGACGAGACGATGCCATGACCGTGCGCCACAAGATCCTGATCGTCGATGACGAGCCGCAGATCCGGCGGCTGATCCATGTCGCGCTGACCCGCGCCGACTATGCCACGGTCGGGGCAAGCAATGCGCGCGAGGCGATGGAGCTGCTGCGGCGCGAGCGGCCCGATGTCTGCCTGCTCGACCTGGGCCTGCCCGATCGCGATGGGCTGGAACTGGTGCCGCTCATCAAGCAGCAGTCGGAAACGACGCTGATCGTGGTCTCGGCGCGCGACGTGACCGACCAGAAGGTCGCCGCGCTCGATCTTGGTGCGGACGATTACCTCACCAAGCCCTTCGATACCGACGAACTGCTCGCCCGCGTTCGCGTCGCCCTGCGCAACCGGATGACGCGGGACGGGGGCACGACGGCGATCCGGGCCGGCGACGTGGAGATCGACCTGATGGCGCGGATCGTCACCAAGGGCGGCCATGAAGTGCATCTGACGCCAAAGGAATATGCGGTGCTGGCGCAGCTTGCGCGCTTTCCCGGCCGCGTCATCACCCACAGCCAGATCATGAAGGAGGTCTGGCCGCGGGAGGTCGAGCATCATGTTGAATATCTGCGGGTGCTGGTGCGGACGCTGCGGCAGAAGCTGGAGGACGACCCGCAGCGCCCCCGGATCATCGGCAACGAGCTGGGCATCGGCTATCGCCTGCGCTTCAACACCGAGGGCGAGACGGAAGAGTTCGCGCCCGGGGGATAATGGAGCGGGGAGGCAGGGAAGGCGGAGCAGATACGCTGGCCCCGCCAAATCCTATGCAAATTCAATGGATGTTGCGCCGTCTCCCTCTCGAGATTCTATGCGTGAATCCGTAATTTCCATGCCTCGTTGAGAGGCAATGGCCATGACATATTGGTATCAGGATGTGCGCGCGCAGATCGGACTAAGGTTGGCGGGGCTGGCGCTGATCGCGCTGGCGGGCGCCTCGGCGGCGCTGCTGCGCCATCTGGTGATCGGCCATCCGCGCGCGGTGGTTACGCTGATTCAGATGCTGCTTGCAGCGACAGCGACGATGGCCGGCAGTTTTGGCGCCGCTCTTGCCGTCGTCGGCCCCGGACTGTGGAAGCCGGTGCGGGTTTCCGATCGCTGGGCACGGCGGATTCAGGCGCAGGACAGCCGCCGGCCCGGCGCATGATGACCAGCCCAGGCGCATAAATCGCGCTCCCCCGGTCCGGTCCGTTAAATGCGGCGAGACATGGGTGAGCCGTCCGCGCCGGCCCTGAATGCTCAGGCAAGGGTGAGGTAGATTTCGGCTTCGATCACCCAGTCAGCGCCTGTCTTGCGCCATTTGGCGGTGTAGCTGCCGGAGGCGAGCGGGAGGGCGTTGGTTGTGCCTTGCCAGTGGCCATGTTCGAGCGCGATGGGCTCCACGGTCGAAGCGAGGATGGTGTCCGGGGTGCGGACGTAGATCGTGCGGTCCGGGGCCGAAAATTCGCGCTTCCAGGCCATCAGTTGCGCCTTGCGTCCGGAGAGGATCGCGCTGTCCGTGCCGGTGACGAGTATCGCGTCCTGCGCAAGGATGGGACCGATGGCGCCCAGGTCCGCCTCGGCGAGCGCGCGATTGAACGTGGCTCGGCGCAGGCGGATGGCGAGGTCGATGGAGGATGTCATTTGCGGGGGCTTTCGGCTTCCGACTTTTCGGCGGTCGCCCCCGGCTATCTTCGCTTTGTCTATCCAGATCAATGGCCGAGCCATTTCGTACGCATGCGGCATGGGATCCGGCATCGGGTGGCATGGGGCGATGCACGTCGCATGCCCCACAGGCCCTCACGCCGCCATTCTACCAGCGGCTGTCCCCCGGATCTTGCGAGGCGGACCGACATTGGGTTCAGGCCGATCTGGGCTGAATGTCGATCCGTCCCGGCGGGAGGCCATTTGCGTTACCGCTGGGCAAGCTGGGTGGAAGCCTTGCGGGTGATCGTCAGACCGGCATCGGCCCAGGCGTCGGCGGTGCGGCAGGTCACGGAGGGAATGAGCGAGCTGGGCTGCGCCGTACGCAGGCAATATTTGTTGGTCTTTTCATTGTAGGTGATCTTCGCCGAACCGAAGCGACCTTCGGGCTTCGCGAAGGCGGGGCTCGCAACGGTGGTCATGACGGCGGCGATTGCGACGATGGCTGCGGATTTGAACATGGTTTTTTCCTTCCCTGTGTGTCTCGAGCGACCCGAACTGGGTCGTGCCCAAGGCATTGCAGGGGCCGTGCCAACTTTCGAAACAGCCGGGAATCCAGCGTTTTTCGCGCCAGTGTCGACAAATATTCCTGTGCAAATTTCCAATAATTGGCAATATAGCCATCATGTTGGCGTTATTTTTTCATCATAGAGAAACGCTTCATACTCCCGTTCAAATTCGCAGGGCCTGCCGAGCGCAGTCCGCAGCTTTCAGCGCGCGCATCGGCCTTTCACCCGGCACGCGGCGCCAGGGCGAAAGGCCGATGCTGCGGTTCAGTCCAGATCGTTCAGTCCAGGCCGTCCCAGCGGCGATAGACGATGACAGTGTCGCCATAGCTGTAGGTGAGCGTCGTGCCATCGGCCGACAGCTTGTACACGGCCTGGATGTCGACCTTGCCGTGGCGGGTCACGATCAGGTTGAGCGTCGTCTCGTCGACCTTGGTGAAGCTGACGACATTGTACGGTACGGAATTGGCGGCGCTGTGATATTCGATGGCCGGCGTGCCATCGACCTGCGCGGCCCAGTGCCCGGTCGAGAATTTGCCCTGGGCGTTCAGGGTCATGAACGTCACCAGCACCTTGCCCTCGGCCGTATAGGCAAAGGTGCGCAGGGCGACCCTGGGCTTGGCTCCCGCATATTTCGACGCCGCGAGATCGGCCTTCCACGGGCCGATCAGCGCGGCGGGCGCCTGCTCGCGCGCATCGGTCAGCACAGCGTCGGCGGCAACGGCAGGCGTGCCGGAACTGACGTGGGTCGCGGCGAGGACGAGCAGGGCGGAAATGGCAGGCCGCAATATGGTACGCATCCGTGGATACCCCTTTTTGGTTGTGGTGATGGTCGCGGCAGATGGCGATCCTCCGCACGCCGAGCATGACATGCGGTGTCCGGCAGATGCTGCCGTAGTGCACGAAGGTTGCGGCGCGTTCGCCCGTTGATCGTGCAGGATTCGACAGCAGCGGCTGGACCTTCAGGCGAACCGCCGCGCGGAAGAATCTTTCGCTCTCGCGTCAGGAAACGGCATGGGCGGCGGCGATCGGGCGATTTTCAGGAGAGATTGCGCGTCATCGGCTCGTAGGTTCCGTCCAGGAACAGAATGGGCGCGACGCCCTTGGAGAGGAATGACCGTGGACCAGGCGACGGGAATGTGCATCGTCAATCCAGATGTCGTGCCCGTGTTGGCGCCGTTCGCGGGCGGCCAGACGACGATCATGCGCTGTCTTGGGATCAGTTGGAACACATGGATAAAGATCGCGGCGGGACAACTCGTTCGTATGTCGGTGGGTCTGCGGCTGCGTGATCGCGTTCTCAGCAACCCTGACATGATGCGAGCCCTCTGCGCGCGGTATCCGGTCGCCGGGAGTTCTGCGGACATCGACCTGGCCGCTCTTGGTCATGCCTTCCTGCGCTCGGCGTCGCTGGGCAAGGTTCGGCCAGTCGATCGTCTGCGGGGTGTGCCGAAGCCGCTGGCCAATATGGCACCCGTCATCGCGGGATGACGCCGCTCTCCTGAGGACCAGACAGACGTGGACGCCGGTTGGATCGGCGCAGCTTCCTCACTGGTAGATGCTGCCACGGCATGCGCGCGGTTTCGTCTGCCGATGCTGTCACCAAGGCGCCTAAAGGCCCGAGATTATTGGCTCCGACGCTGTTGTTGATGGTGGTCTCCGGGCAGCAGAATATGCCGGCATGATCTGCAAAAAAGAGGCGGCTACCCCTTTCGGCATGCAAAAACGAAATTCGCGACGGGAAAAGGCGCGGTACGATCGGGCAGTAACCAGACAGGTGCGCAATGCTGCTTAACTTGCTTATCGAAACCGATCGTAGTCATCTCATCCATCCCGTTTCGTCCTGGACCGGGCATGAGGCGCGGGGCGTCACCGTGCTGCAGTCCGGCGAGGGGGTCTATCTGACCGATGCCGCCGGGCATCGGCTGCTCGATGGCTTTGCCGGGCTGTGGTGCGTCAATGTCGGCTATGGCCAGCAGAGCATCGTCGATGCCGCGACCGAGCAGATGGCGCGGCTGCCCTATGCGACGGGCTATTTCGGCTTCGGCAGCGAGCCGGCGATCCTGCTCGCGGCGAAGCTGGCCGAGGTCGCGCCGGGCGATCTCGACCATGTCTATTTCACCCTGGGCGGGTCTGATGCGGTGGACAGCGCCGTGCGTTTCATCCGTTACCATGCCAATGTCACAGGCCGTCCGCACAAGAAGCACATGATCGCGCTGGAGCGGGGCTATCATGGATCGACGAGCACCGGCGCCGGCCTGACCGCGCTGCCGGCCTTCCACGCCAATTTTGACGTGCCCCTGCCGTTCCAGCATCACATTCCCGCGCCCTATCCCTATCGGGACGGTTCCGATGGCGATGGGGAGGCGTCGATCGCGATGTCGGTCGCCGCGCTGCGCGCCAAGGTCGAGGCGCTGGGCGCGGAGAATGTCGCAGCCTTCTTCTGCGAGCCGATCCAGGGTTCGGGCGGCGTCATCGTGCCGCCGGTTGGCTGGCTGAAGGCCATCCGCGCGCTCTGCACCGAACTCGACATCCTGATGGTGGCCGATGAAGTCATCACCGGCTTCGGCCGCACCGGGCCAATGTTTGCCTGCGAAGCCGAGGGCGTGGCTCCGGATATCATGACGATGGCGAAGGGCCTGACCTCCGGCTACAGCCCGATGGGCGCCGTGCTGCTCTCCGACCGCATCTATCGCGCGATCGCCGACAATACGCAGGGCGGCGCGTCGATCGGCCATGGCTTCACCTATTCCGGGCATCCGGTGAGCGCGGCCGTCGGGCTGGAGGTGATGCGCCTCTATCAGGAGGGCGGCGTGCTCGCCAATGGGCAGAAGGTCGGCGCCTATTTCGGGCAGAAGCTCGCCGCGCTGGCCGACCATCCCCTCGTCGGCGACGTGCGTTCACGCGGGATGCTGGCGGGCGTCGAGCTGGTCGTGGACAAGGCGAGCAAGGCCAAGCCCGCGCCTGCGCTGGGCCTGCCCGATCATCTCGCCCGGACCGGCTATGCCAATGGCCTTATTTTCCGCGCTTTCACCGACGGCATCGTCGGCTTCGCGCCGCCGCTGATCTGCACGGAAGCGGATATTGACCTGCTGATCGAGCGCTTCACAAAGACGCTCGACGCCGTACTGGACATCAAGGAGATTCGTAATGCGGTTGACTGAGTACAAGGCGCTTTCGTTCGATTGCTACGGCACCCTGATCGACTGGGAGTCGGGCATGGTCGAGGCGCTGAGCGGACTGACCAGCAAGGTCGACCGCCCGCTCAGCCGCAACGAAATCCTCGAAGCCCATGCCTTCCATGAATCGAGCCAGCAGCTGCAGACGCCGGGCAAGCCCTATCGGGAGATCCTGCCGATCGTCTACAAGCGGCTGGCCGAGCAGTGGGGCGTGTCCGTGACCGTCGACGATTGCGAGGCCTATGGCCTGTCCGTGCGCGACTGGCCGGCCTTCGTCGACAGCGCCGGCGCGCTCCAGTATCTCAAGAAATATTACAAGCTCATCATCCTCTCCAATGTCGACAACCGCACTTTCAGCTACAGCAACGAGAAGCTGCAGGTGGAGTTCGACGCGATCTACACCGCGGAGGATATCGGCGCCTACAAGCCGGCGGACGCCAATTTTGAGTATATGGCCAAGCATGTCGGCGGCATCGGCATCGCGCCGGGCGAGATCCTGCACACGGCCGAAAGCCTGTTCCACGATCATGTGCCGGGCAACCGCCATGGCCTCGCCAGCTGCTGGATCTATCGCCGCCATGCGCAGGAAGGGTTTGGCGCGACGATGAACCCCGGCGAGATGCCGCGCATCGACTTCCGCTTCGATTCGATGGCCGACCTGGTGAAAGCGCACCAGGAAGAACTGCGCGGCGAATGATGCCCCGGATGTGATAGAGTTGGACCCATGCTGAACCAGCCCAAACTTGACCGCATAGACATCAATATCCTGGCCGAACTCCAGCGGAGCGGCCGGATGACCAATGCACAGCTCGCCGACAAGGTCGGGCTATCGCCCAGCCCCTGTCTGGCGCGGGTCAAGCGGCTGGAGGATGCCGGCTATATCTCCGGCTACAGCGCCAACATCAATCTGGCGAAGCTGGGCAATGTCCAGACGGTCTTTACGTCGGTGACGCTGGGCGATCACCGGCGTCAGGACTTCATCAAGTTCGAACAGGGCATCCGCAATCTGGAAGAGCTGGTGGAATGCCATCTCGTCAGCGGTGGCTTCGACTATTTGCTGAAATTCGTGGTGAAGAGCATCGCGGAATATCAGGAGATGATGGAGGCGATATTGGAGCGCAATATCGGCGTCAGCAAATATTTCTCCTACATCGTCATCAAGTCGCCGATCGTCAAAGGCCAGCCATCGGTGCGGTTGCACTCCGGCGTCGATACGATCGGCTGACCAGAACGCATTCTCACGCGCACTGTCACTCAGGACCGGCGCGATCCCTTACCATATTGCTGCCGGTTTCGATGTTTCGCGCCCATGCAGGCAATTGCCGGGCGCATCAGCCGGGCTGGGTTTTGGAAGAGCCACAGGCGCAGGCCCAGCGGTGCGCGGCCCTCATGGAACCTGGCAAGTTCCCCCTTTAATCGTCACGAATTGCGCCACCCTGGACGATGGCAGGAGCCAATGTTCTACTCTGATATTTCCCATATATTGAGACAAAATATTGTAATGCAGGAATAATTGACAGCGCAATAAATTTATTTGATGATCATGGGCGGGAACCGAACAACCGGTCCCGAGTGTCAGGGGAGGATCATCATGGCTAACCATGCCAGGCGTACACGCGCATTTTTGATCAGTGGCGCAGCAGCAACAGCATTTGTAATTCCTACAGGCGCATGGGCGCAGCCGGCTCAGCTTGCCGGCGCGGCACCGCAGGAAAATGCTGCATCGCCTGCTGGCGGTAATATGGAAATTGAAGAGATCATCGTGACGGCGAACAAGGTCGCCGAGCCGGTGCAGAAGGTTGCTCAGACCGTCAATGTGGTAAGTGCGGCAACCATCCAGAATCTTCACATTCAAAATACGCAGGAATTGACCACGGTGGTGGGCGGACTGTCGCTCACCCAGACAAGCCCGTCTGAACAATCCATCTCCCTTCGCGGGATCAAGATGCCGAGCGGTGGCGGCCCCTCGACCTATACGGTTGAAACCTATCTGAACGAAGTTCCCATTACCGTGTTCGACGCGTTTGCCGCGACGCTCGATATCGGCCAGATCGAGGTGCTCAAGGGACCACAAGGTACGCTGCGCGGTCGGCCTTCGCCATCCGGCGCTTTAACGATCGCGACGCAGAAGGGCAGCTTTACCGACTTCGAAGGCTATGCCGAAGGTACGCTCAGCGACCACGATGGACAGCGTTTCGAGGCCGCCTTTGGCGGGCCGATCAGCAACACGCTGGCTTTCCGTCTTGCCGGGATTTACGATCACAACGGCCTGACCGAGGTCAAGAATATCAACAACGGCAAAAGCAATTATCAGGAAACCACGGTTCTGCGCGGCACATTGAGCTGGGCTCCCACCGACCGTTTCTCTGCCGACATCATGGCGCAATATACCCACCAGACAGGCGATTTCTATCGCCAGATCGAGGGCCGCGCGCCATGCGCGGGCGATCAGAACGGCGCGATCCTCGTTGGTTCGGTGGCGTGCGGACAGACCTTCACGCTCAAGGACAAGATTGCCCTCACAGAAGGCAGGAACCCCAACGACTATAAGGGCGCGCTGGTTACGGCGACAGCCCGCTATGACCTGTCGGATCGCTTGTCGCTCAATTATGTCGGCGGCTATAACAACACCGATTACTTCACCGACCTCAACTTCGATTTCGCCGGCATCGGGGAAGCCAATAATTTTGCCCGCAATATCGACGTACGAACGAAACGGCGGTCGATCTCCAGCGAACTGCGCCTTCAGTCCAGTGGCGAGGGCTTCTACAACTTCATCTATGGCGTCTTCGTGCAGAATGTCCGCACCAACGGGGTGACGAACCTGCCACCGCTGTTCACCGGGCAGCTTAACCGGAATACGACGAAGGATTTCGGCCTGTTTACCAATCAACGGTTCGAACTGACCGACAAGGACCAGTTCCAGGCTGGCGTCCGATACAGCAAGGTCAACATTACCAACCGTGTGGACGGGTCGAAGCGGAGCTATGACGCGGTGACCGGCAATGCGAGTTTCCAGCATCAGTTCACCCCTGACGTGATGGCTTATATCTCCTACGGCACGTCGTTCCGGCCCGGATCGGGCGGCGCCAATGCAGCCCCGCGTCCCTCCATCCCTGCGAGCTTCGGCAATTTCGGGCGGGAGAAGTCGCGGTCGATCGAACTGGGGCTCAAGACGCAGTGGTTCGACCGTCGGGTGACGGCCAACCTGACGCTGTTCGACCAGAAGTTCGATGGCTACATCACGTCCCAGTTCAACATCGCCTGTACCGGCGTGCCCAGCGCCAGTGGGCCTGCCTTCGGCACAGACGACGGCCTCCAGAACGGCCCGCAATGCTTCGGCACGATGACGGGGAACGGGGATGCCGTCAGCCGGGGCGTCGAATTCGAGCTGAACGGACGGGTTACGGATGCGTGGACCATTGGCGGGATTTTCACCTATACCAAAGCGCACTTCTCCAACGCCGATTTGCCCTGCAACGACTATAATGGCGATGGCGAACTTGACGTCGACGGGATCCCGCGCGTCCAGCAGGGCCGCTATGTCAGCATCTGTAAGCTGAACGGCCCCCTTGGATCGCTGCCCAAGGTGAGCTTCACGGCCAATACCAACTATAATTTCGAAGTCGGCCAGATCCCCGCCTATATCCGGCTGAACTCCTTCACGCGCAGCAGCTCCTATTTCCCGCAGACCGGACGGACTTTCCCCGGCTATACCACGGTGAACGGGTCGATCGGGGTGTTCAGTCCAGACAAGAAATGGGAACTGAGCGTCTGGGGCAAGAACCTGTTCAACAAGGTGGTCGAAGATACTGATGGTGGCCCATGGACCATCTTCGGCGTGCCGTCCGGCCTGCGGATCGGCACGGTCACGAACGATCGCGAACTGGGCGTCACGCTACGCCGGACCTTTTGATGACCTGATCTGGAGGGCCGGAAGGCGGGGGCAGTGCCGCCGTCCCGGTCCTCCAGCGATAGCCTGAATTGGGCTGCCCTACGCCCATCGTCTGCACATGACATGAGAAGAGGATCGCGGATCATGAACGCCCGAGCGCTTCGCATCGCCGCTTTGTTCGTCTGTACCGCGATTGCTACCCCGTCGTTTGCGGACGAGTTGAGCGATGGGTTCCGCAATCCTCCCCAGAGCGCCCGCCCGCGCGTATGGTGGCATTGGATGAATGGCAACATCACGAAGGACGGGATCGACAAGGATCTCGACTGGATGGCGCGAATGGGCATTGGCGGGGTCCAGAATTTCGACGTCAACCTCCAGACCCCGCAGATCGTGCCGCAGCGGCTGGTTTACATGACCGACGCGTGGAAAGACGCGTTCCGCCACGCGGTGCGGACGGCGGACGCGAAGGGGCTGGAATTTGCGATCGCCGCCTCGCCGGGCTGGAGCGAGACGGGAGGTCCATGGGTAAAGCCCGAAGACGCGATGAAAAAGCTGGTGTGGAGCGAGACCGCGTTGCGCGGCGGGGGCCGGGTCAAAGGCGCGCTGGCGATGCCGCCGTCGATCACCGGGCCGTTCCAGAATATGAGCTTCAGCGACGAGATGCCGGGGGCCGACAGGGGGGCGGTCAAGCCGTCTTTCTATCGCGATGCCCGCGTCATCGCCTATCCGGCTGCGCTGCACGCCCTGCCCCAGCCGCGCATCACCCAGGGCGATGGCGCGCCCGTGGAGGCCGTTGCGCTGATGGACGGAGACGTTCAGTCGTCGGCGCAGATTGCCAGGGGCGATGCGGCGAAGCCCGGCGCCATGATCCTCGACTACGGCAAGCCGGTCACGGTGCGGACGGCCAACCTGTTCATACCGAACGCTCGCCCGCCATTCAGGCAGCCGGTCTATCGCCCTATGCTGGAGGCGCAGGTGGGAGGACGCTGGCAGGTCGTCGGGCAGTTCAGCCTCAGCGAAGCATCGTCCACAATGGCCTTCGCACCCGTAACGGCGCAGCGGTTCCGGTTGACGCTGACCCGCAACGACGCTGCGGGCGGGCCGGGGCTCGGCGACGGTGCGCCCGGCGCGGTCATGTTCGATTTTCTCGGGCAGCAGGAAAATCCGAACCTTGCCATCGGGGAGTTCCAGCTGGGCTCGGAGCCGAGGATCGACCGGTTCGAACAGAAAGCGGGCTATGCGCTCGCCAGCGATTATGACGGGATGAGCGGCACGGCGCCGGCGGATGGCCCGGTCGTCGATCCTGCAAAGGTCGTGGACTTGACCGACAGGCTGCGCCCGGACGGCACGCTCGACTGGACGGCGCCCAAGGGAAGCGACTGGCGCATCGTGCGGCTTGGCTATTCGCTGACTGGCAAGACAAATCACCCAGCACCGCCCGAGGCGACCGGCCTTGAGGTGGATAAATATGATGCCGCCGCCGTTCGTCGCTATCTCGAATCCTACATCGGCATGTATCGCGACGCAGCAGGGGCCGAATGGATCGGCAAGAAGGGCATTCGCGCGCTGCTGACCGACAGTATCGAGGTCGGGCCGTCAAACTGGACGCCGCGCATGATCGAGGAGTTCAAGGCGCGTCGAGGCTATGATCCGGTTCCATTCCTGCCGACGCTGGTCGGTGCGGTGGTGGGATCGGTCGCGCGCAGCGACGCCTTCCTCCATGATTTCCGCCAGACCCTGGCCGACCTCATCGCCGATGCACATTATGGCACTGTCGCCAAGGTGGCGCATGAGAACGGCCTTGCCGTCTACGGCGAAGCGCTTGAGAGCGGGCGGCCGGTGCTGGGCGACGACCTGGCGATGCGATCTCATGCCGATGTGCCGATGGCGGCGTTGTGGACCTTCAACCGGGGAGAATCTCCGCGCCCCACGCTGATCGGCGACATGAAGGGCGCAGCGTCGGTCGCGCATATCTACGGCCAGAACATCGTGGCAGCCGAATCCATGACATCGGCCTTTGCGCCATGGGCGTTCGCGCCTTCGGACCTCAAGCGGGTCATCGACTTGGAATTCGCGTCCGGCGTCAACCGGCCGATCGTCCACACGTCCGTGCATCAACCGGTGGACGACAAGGTGCCTGGGCTCAGTCTCATGATTTTCGGCCAATATTTCAATCGGCATGAAAGCTGGGCGGACATGGCCAAGCCCTGGGTCGATTATATGGCACGCACCGCATTCCTGCTCCAGCAGGGGCGCAACCATGCGGATGTCGCCTATTTCTACGGCGAAGACCAGCCGATCACCGCACAGTTCGAGGGCGGCTCGCCCGCTGATCTGCCGATCCGATACGCCTATGATTTCGTAAACGCGGAGATATTGTCCAAGCAGCTGACAGTCGAGAATGGTGAACTGGTGACGCCGGGTGGCGCCAGGTACAAGGCATTGTATCTGGGAGGCGGCAGTCGCGCGATGACGCTGCCGACGCTTCAGCGCATCGCTGCATTGGTAGAGGCGGGAGCGACCGTGATCGGCTTGGCGCCCGAGCGTGCATCGGCATTGCAGGATGACGCTGGTGCGTTCCAGGCGCTGTGTCAGCGGCTCTGGAGCGGGCAAGGCGTCGGCAAGGGGCGTGTGATCGCAAGCCGTGACGTGGAAGCCGCGCTCGAGGGGGTCGGCGTCGTTCCTGACCTGCAGATCGCAAGTGGCGGGGCGGATCGCGATTATCGCTTCGTCCATCGCAGGCTGGCGGATGGCGACATCTATTTCCTGAACAACCGGACGGAGAAGGCCGGATCGATCGAGGCGCGGTTCCGCATCACCGGCAAACGCCCCGAAATCTGGCGCGCGATCGAGGGGACGGCCCAGCCCATATCCTATCGGATCGAGGGTGGCGAGACGGTCGTGCCGATCGACGTGGGGCCGGAGGATGCCTTCTTCATTGTCTTCCGCGACACGGCGTCCGCGCCATCAGCCAACGTCGCGGCGAAGACGCCGCACGCCGTGACCACGCTCGACCGGCCCTGGACCGTGAACTTCCAGCCGCAACGCGGCGCCCCCGCGCGTGTCGACATGCCGACACTCGCGCCGCTCGAAACAAGCATGGAAATGGGGGTACGCTATTTTTCAGGCATCGCCAGCTATGCCACGCGCTTCAGGCTGCCCAAAGGCGTCAAGCGCGGAGATCGCTTGTGGATCGACCTTGGCAAAGTGGGTGATGTCGCAGAGGTGCGCGTGAACGGGCAAGTGGCGGGGACAGGCTGGTTTGCTCCCTACCGGCTCGACATCGGCCCGCTGGTGAAGCCGGGTGACAATGCGCTGGAAATCAGGGTCGCGAACCTGTGGGTCAACCGCTTGATCGGTGATCAGCAGCCGGGCGCCCGGAAAGTGACCTTCACCACCGCGCCGACCTACAAGCCCGACGCGCCGCTGCGGCCGTCGGGATTGATCGGGCCGGTGACCTTGATGGCGGAATAGTCTTCCATTCATGCAGTTTGGGGAGGGCAGGGTTCTCTCTCCCGCACCTCAGCCCTTGTCGCCATGTTTGTCGGGCTTTGCTTCTTCCGACAGGATGATCGGCGGCACGGCGCGGTCGAGCACCTGGCGCAGCACGAAGCTGGTGCTGATCTTGGCGACATGGGGCAGGGCGGACAGTTCGCTGCGATAGATATGGTCGTAGTCGGCGAAGGACTGCACCCGCAGCATGATCATGAAATCAGTCACGCCCGACACGAAGCCGCCAAAGGAAATGGACGGGCAGCGGGTGACGGCCTCCTCGAATTCCGCGAGGACGGGCACCGCCTGCGACGTCAGTTCGATCATCACGACCGCAGTCATCGCATAGCCCAGGCGCAGCAGGTCGAGATCGGCGCCATAGCCGCGAATGACCCCCTTTTCCTCCAGGATCTTGCGTCGCCGGGCGACCGACGTACTCGACAGGCCGATGGTCTCCGCGAGACTCACGTCGGAGACGCGGCCATCTTCGACGAGCGCGGCAAGGATACGGAAATCAAGGCTGTCGAGCCCCTCATAGGTGGATTCCGGCATATAATTTCAAAATCCCGTGCAAATTCGGCAGAACGCCCGCCAGCTTTACGGATAGTCTCCAACCCTGAAGCGGATCGGAAGGGCTTCTGTCAAATGAATTACGCTCTTCTGCAAGTATGTTAAAGGAATAATTGAATACATATTGGAATTTCATGAGTAATATAATCATTTATTTCATGACTGTCCAAATTAAATCAATATTTCTTGAATATCGGTAAGGGACGATTTGATGAACGGGGAAGACAAAGATCTGGGAATGGGGCGTCCCATCCAGCGGCGTGATTTCATTCAGGGTGTCGCCGCAGTCGCCGGGGGGATTGCCGCCGCATCGACCAGCAGCGCGGCCTCGGCCCGGTCGGCGAAGGCGTTTGTCATGGCGGACGGGCCGGTCACGGCCGCCAACTATCCGCCGATGCGCTACGGCATGCGCGGCCAGCATCCCGGTGCCTTTGAAAATGCCCATGCATTGCGTGACGGCCAGACCTTCGGCGCGCCGCAGGACACGGGCGAGGCCTATGACCTCGTCGTCGTGGGCGGGGGGATCAGCGGCCTTGCTGCCGCCTATTTCTACCGCAAGCGTGCCGGACCTTCCGCGAAGATCCTGATCATCGACAATCATGACGATTTCGGCGGCCACGCCAAGCGCAACGAATATGTCCATGAGGGCAAGCAGCTGATCGCCAATGGCGGCTCCTCCTACATGGTGGCGCCGTCCAAATGGACCTATGAATCGATCAACCTCGTGCGCGAGCTGGGGATCGGCAAGGGGCATCCGACCGACAAGGTGGATCGCAATCTCTACCGCTCGCTGGGCATGGGGCAGGCCACCTTTTTCCGCAAGGAAGTCTATGGCAAGGACAAGCTGGTCATGGGCGGCGTGCCCACCAGCCCGACCCCGGAATTCCTTGCGCAGACGCCCTTTCCCGATGCGGTGAAGAAGGATCTGCTGCAGCTGATCCACGGCAAGGTCGACTATCTCGCGGGCATGAGCCCGGCGGAGAAGACCGCGAAGCTGCAGTCGATGAGCTATCGCGACTATCTGCTCAACGTCGCGAAGGTCCATCCCGATGTCGTGCCGCTGATGCAGGGCATGTGGTGCCTGGGCTCCGACATGGGGACGGCATGGTTCGCCTTCTTCCGCATGCGGCCGGGCTTCGACGGGCTGGGGCTGGAGCGACCCTGGGGATCGCCGGAGAGCGAGGAGCATGAGGCCGATGATTTCGTCCTGCCCGCCGGCAACAGCGACATTGCCCGGCTCATCGTCCGCTCGCTTATCCCGGCGGCGCTGCCTCCAGGCGATTTCGCGGAGGTCGAGACCAAGCGCGTCAACTATGCCGTGCTGGATCAGGCCGGTTCCAACACCCGTATCCGCCTGAGCAGCATCGCGCTGCGGGTAAAGCATATCGACGAACAACGCCGCCTGTTCGATCCCGACAACAGCGAGTGCGAGATCACCTATGTGACCGGCAAGAGCCTGTACAAGGTGCGGGCGAAGAATGTCGTCATGGCCTGCATGAACAACATTATCCCCTATTTGATCCCGGAATTGCCCGAGGAGCAGAAGGCTGCGCTGCATCAGGCGCTGCGGGCGCCGAACCTTGCGACCAATGTGCTGTTTCGTAACTGGGAGAGCTTCGCCCGGCTCAAGGTCAACAGCATCACCTATCCGTCCTCCTTCTACGGCCGGGTGGGCCTGCCCGCGCCGCGCAGTTTGGGCGCGCTCACGCCGTCGATGAGCCCTTCCGAGCCGATCGTCGTGGGTTTCGGCACGGGCGCCAATTCCGGCATCTGCTCCAATATCACGATGATGAGCGAGATGCTGAAGGGCGCGCTGCCCGAGCCGGGGACCCCGGCGGACGACCAGTTCCGCATCGTGCGGCAGGGGCTGCTCGAAACGCCCTTCGAGCATTTCGAGCGGGCGGTGCGCAAGCAGGCGGCCGCGGCGCTGGGCGCTGGCGGCCTCGATCCCGCACGGGACATCTTGGCGATCACCGTCAACCGCTGGGCGCATGGCTTCACCACCGGGCGGAATTCGCTGTTCGACGGGATGCAGCCGGGCGACGTGTCGCCCACGGTGATCGCGCGCCAGCCTTTTGGACGGATCACCATCGCCAATGCGGATTCCGGCGGCGTCAGCACGGCGGGCACGGCGATCGACGAGGCATTCCGCGCGGTGCGCGAACTGGAGCAGCGCTCGCTCGGCTTCTACGAGCGCATCTGATCTGGCCGGGACGGGTGGCCTGCTGGCCCCATGTTCCTTCGGCGTCGCCACAGGCCGCATGTCCTTCCACGGGATATGCGGCCTGATGCATTTCCGAGGGGGCAGGAACGGCGGGCATGAAAAAGCCGGGCGGGTTTGCGGCCCGCCCGGCGTTCTGCGCGTGTGTTTCGTCTTACTTCAGCGTTGAGAGATAGTCGATCAGGGCGGCCCGCTTGGCATCGTCGGGGACGCCGGCAAAGACCATGCGCGTGCCAGGCACCTTCTTCATGGGGGCCTTGAGGAAGGCGTCCAATTCCGCCTTGGTCCAGGTGATCTTCGCTTTCGTCAGTGCGGGCGAATAGGTGAAGCCGGCCTGCGCGGCGGAGGGGCGGCCGACGATGCCGAACATCGATGGGCCCATGCGCTTTTCGGCCGGCTTGATACCGTGGCATACCGCGCAGGGCGCAAATGCGGCCTTGCCGTTCGGTGCCGCCTGCGCCGCAGCGGGCGACGTGATTGCAATGGAAGCAAAGCCAAGGGTCGCTGCGCTGATGGCTCTGAATGCTGTCATGATATATTCCACCTTCCTGAAAGATCCCCGCCCGTCATGCCGTTTCCTGCATGAACAGCGGCTTACTCGCCCGTTTCAGAACAGTTGCGCCGCCAAAGACACATCGCTGCGCGGACTGACCAGAATGACATTGCCGGCTTCGTCGCGCGCGCCCAGGATTAGGATTTCGGACAGGAAGCCGGCAATATTGCGCGGCGCGAAATTGCAGATGCAGGTCGCCAAGGTGCCGACCAGCGCGTCTGGCGCATAATGGGTGATCTGCGCCGCCGACCATTTGATGCCCAGATCCCCCAGGTCGAGCGCGACCTTGTAGGACGGGTTGCGCGCACGCGGGAACGGCTCGACAGCGACGATGCGGCCGATGCGGATGTCGAGCTGCTCGAAGGCTGCGTAGCTGGCTTCCGGCTTGATGGGCGGCATGGGCATGGTCCGTCTGTTGCATTGCTCTGTTGGATGAGTCGATCCGGTATAGACCGGCCGCTGCGACGGTCGTTCGCAAACAGCAGGCATGCCGTGCAATTTTATAGCGAAGAGGCGGGGCAATTCGGCGGTTCGTGCGGGCGGGGGCCGCGCAAGGCCCCTGTGTCGTCGCGGGCCATGCCCCTACATTGGATCGCAAGGCGGGCCAGGCCCGTATCCCGAAGAGCAAGGCATGCAGATATGGCATTGATTGATCCCGCCGCCGCCCCTTCCGCCCACACCCGTGCTGCCGGGAAGTCCGCTTCCGGCCGGCCGGTGCTGGATGCCGCCGCGCTGTTCATTACGCAGGCGCTGATCGGCGATGGCTGGTCGGATGCCGGAAGCGGCCGAACGCTCGTGGTGCTGGACCCGGCGACGGGCGAGGTGATCGGCACCGTACCCGATTGCGACGGCGAGGATACGCGCCGTGCTATCGCTGCGGCGGACGCGGCCCTGCCCGCGTGGCGCGCGACGGCTGCAGGTGAGCGATCGGAGATCCTGGAGCGCTGGCACGCGCTGGTACTGGCGCATGTGCCTGATCTGGGCCGGATCATGACCGCCGAACAGGGCAAGCCGATTGCCGAGGCCGAGGGCGAGATCCGCTATGCCGCGAGCTTCATCAAATGGTTCGCCGACGAGGGCCGCCGGGTCGGCGGCTATGACGTGCCCGCGCCGACCAGCGACCGCCGGATCACGGTACTCAAGCAGCCGGTCGGCGTCTGCGCCTCCATCACGCCGTGGAATTTCCCTGCGGCGATGATCACGCGCAAGGTCACGCCGGCGCTGGCGGCGGGATGCACCATGGTTGTGAAGCCGTCGGAACTGACGCCCTTCACCGCGCTCGCGCTGGGCTATCTTGCGCGGAAGGCGGGATTGCCCGCCGGCGTGCTCAACATCGTGACCGGCATGCCGCAGGAGATCGGCGCGGAGCTGACCGCCAACCCGATCGTGCGCAAGCTCAGCTTCACCGGATCGACCCGCGTCGGCGCGCTGCTGATGCGGCAATGTTCGGACAGCATCAAGCGGCTCAGCCTTGAGCTTGGCGGCAACGCGCCGTTCATCGTGTTCGACGATGCGGACGTTGACCTGGCGGTGGCGGGCGCGATGGCCAGCAAGTTCCGCAATGCCGGCCAGACCTGCGTGTGCGCCAATCGCCTGCTGGTGCAGGACGGCATTCATGATGTCTTCGTCGCGAAGCTGGGCGAGGCCGTGCGCGCGCTCAAGGTCGGCGACGGACGTGATGCCGGCACCACCGTCGGTCCGCTCATCAACCATGCCGCCGTGCAGAAGGTGGCCGAGCATGTGGCCGACGCCGTGGCACAAGGCGCGAGCATCGCGGCGGTGGCCGATCTTCCGACGGACGCAGAGCGCTTTGCCGCGCCGATGCTGCTGGCCGGCGCGACGCCCGCCATGCGCCTCGCCAATGAGGAGACCTTCGGTCCGGTCGCGCCGATCTTCCGTTTCTCGACCGAGGAGGAGGCGCTCGCCCTCGCCAATGCGACGCCCTATGGCCTCGCCGCCTATTTCTACACAGACGACCTGCATCGCGCCTGGCGCGTGGGGGAGGCGCTGGAGTTCGGCATGGTCGGGCTCAACACCGGGATCATCGCGATGGAGATGGCGCCCTTTGGCGGGATCAAGCAATCGGGCCTCGGCCGCGAGGGCGGGCGCGAGGGGATCGAGGAATATCTGGAATCCAAGGCGATGCACTGGGGCGGGCTGAAGCGCGCGCGCTGACATTTTTCTTACATCAGGCAAGAGGAGAGACGGCGTGGCCGCTCAACGCAACTACAAGATCGCCGTCATTCCCGGCGACGGCATCGGCAAGGAAGTCGTGCCGGAGGGCATTCGCGCGCTGGAGGCGGCGGCGTCGCTGCATGGCTTCACGGTCGAGCAGCAATGGCATGATTTCGCCTGCTGCGATTATTATGTGCAGCATGGGCAGATGATGCCGGACGACTGGAAGGCGCGGATCGGCGATGTCGATGCGATCTTCTTCGGTGCCGTCGGCTGGCCCGACACCGTGCCCGACCATGTCTCGCTCTGGGGATCGCTGATCCAGTTCCGGCGCGAATATGACCAATATGTCAACCTGCGGCCGGTGCGGCTGATGCCGGGCGTGCCCTGTCCGCTGGCGGGGCGCAAGCCGGGTGATATCGACTTCATGGTGGTGCGCGAGAATACCGAGGGCGAATATTCCGCCATCGGCGGCACCGCCTTTCCGGGCACCGACCGCGAGGTGGTGCTGCAGGAAACGGTGATGACCCGCTTCGGCACCGACCGCATCCTGCGCTATGCCTATGAACTGGCAAGCAAGCGGCCCAAGAAGCATGTCACCTCCGCCACCAAGTCCAACGGCATCGCCATCACCATGCCGTGGTGGGACAGCCGCGTGGAGGCGATGGCGGCGCAATATCCCGACATCTGCTCCGACAAATATCATATCGATATTCTCGCCGCGCAGTTCGTGATGAACCCGGACCGGTTCGACGTGGTTGTCGCATCCAACCTGTTTGGGGATATCCTCTCGGATCTCGGCCCGGCCTGCACGGGCACGATCGGCGTTGCGCCCTGCGGCAACATCAACCCGGATCGTTCGGTGCCCTCGCTGTTCGAGCCGGTGCATGGATCGGCCCCTGACATCGCCGGGCAGGGGATCGCCAATCCCGTCGGCCAGATCTGGACCGCCGCGATGATGCTGGAACATCTGGGCGAGGGCGCCGCGGCGCAGTCGATCATCACCGCGATCGAAACGGTGCTGCCCGAAGAGGGCCTGCGGACCCGCGACCTTGGCGGCAAGGGCAATACCGAAATCTGCGGCAAGGCGATCGCCGAAGCCATCGCCTGATTTGAAGCGCAGGCACGAAAAAAGAAGGGGCGCTGCCGATATGCCGGCAGTGCCCCTTTTTGTCGTCTTCTTCTTTCCGCTCAGGCCATCCAATCAGGCCGGGCGTGCCCGCCTGCTCCACAGCAGGTACAGCGCGATGCCGGCGGCGTTCCAGATCAGGAAGAACTGGTGCGTCCGGGCGGGCAGGCTCCAGAACAGGTAGAGGCAGCCCAGGATCGCGGCCGGACCGACGAACCAGGCGAGCGGGGTACGGAAGACGCGGGGCCGGTTCGGCTCCCGCCGGCGCATCACCAGCATGCAGACGGACACCGCGATGAAGGCGACCAGCGTGCCGGCATTGGCGAGCGCGGCGATCTCGTCGAGTGGCACCAGCCCCGCCAGGATCGACACGACCACCGCCGTCAACATGGTGATGCGGATCGGCGTGCCGGTGCGCGAGCTGACCTTCGCGAGCGCCTGTGGCAGCAATCCGTCGCGCGCCATCACGAAGAAGATGCGGCTCTGGCCATAGAGGAAGGCGAGGATGACGGTGGGCAGGGCGATCACCGCCGCCGCGCCGATGATGGCGGCGACCCCGCCGCGCCCGAGTTCGCGCAGGATCAGCGCCAGCGGCTCGGCGCTTTTGGCGTAGACCGTATAGTCCATCGACCCGACCCCCACGGCGGCGACGCCGACATAGATGAGCGTGCAGATCAGCATGGAGCCGATGATGCCGATCGGCAGATCGCGGCCCGGATTTTTGGTTTCTTCCGCTGCGGTGGAAATGGCGTCGAAGCCGTAGAAGGCGAAGAAGATGATCGCGGCGGCCGCCATCACGCCATATTGCACGCCGCCCACGGACTTGCCGGCAAAGCCGTTCGGCATGAACGGGGTGAAGTGGCTGGCATCGAAATGCGGCAGCGCGACGAAGACGAAGATCAGCAGCGCCACGATCTTCACGACGACGAGGATGGCGTTGATGGTGGCGCTTTCCCTCGTGCCGAGCGAGAGCAGGCCGGAGACGGCGGCGATGATGAGCAGGGCGGGCAGGTTGAAGATACCGCCGGCATGGGGCGCGGCGGTGAGCGCCACCGGCAGCGGGATGCCCATCGCCGTCAGGAAGCCGGTCGCATAGCCCGACCAGCCGACCGCCACGGCGCTTACGACCAGCGAATATTCCAGGATCAGGCTCCACCCCACGATCCACGCGAAAATCTCCCCCAGCACCGTATAGCTGTAGGTGTAGGCGCTGCCCGACGCCGGGATCATCGTCGCGACCTCGGCATAGGCGAGCGCGGCGCAGGCGCAGATGGCGCCTGCGATCAGGAAGGACAGGATGACGGAAGGCCCGGCGAGATTGGCGCCCACGCCGACCAGCGTATAGATGCCGGTGCCCACGATCGCGCCGACGCCCAGCGCGACCAGATGCCACCAGCTCAATGTGGGGGTGAGGCGATGATGTGCCTCCAGGCCGTCAATCTCTATCGGCTTGCGATATGTCCATCGCGACACGGCGGTTCCTTTCAACAGGGAGATGGCGTGGGGGCCTTGGCAAGCCCCGGCTGACCGTCGATCTTAGGGGCGGCGTGCGGGCTTGGTTGCCGCATTTGCCGAAGGGTGCGGCATTATCTGCTGCATTTGTCGGTGGTTCTAAGGCGGGGGCTGCCTGCGCGCTTCCGTGCCGGGAATCGGCTCGCCGGACGCTCGCGGGATGGAAATCCGGCGCAGACGGAATATTGTGCGGGAGAAATTCACAAATCTGTTCCGCTTCGTCACGATCGGCGCAACAACGATCATAAATTCCGACCGCGCGCTCCTAGCATGGGCGCGAAGCGATTTTGGGGGCGACATGCGATATGTGGATCCCGACAGCGCCAGCGCGCTGTTGACGATAGATCTGGACGCGATCGTCCATAATTATCGGCATATCCGCGCTCTGGCGGGGGCCGCACGGACGGCGGCGGTGGTGAAGGCCGACGCCTATGGGCTGGGCGCGCGCAATGTCGTGCCGGCTCTGGCGGCGGCGGGTTGCCGGGATTTCTTCGTCGCGCATCTGTGCGAGGTGGAGGATCTGGTCGACCTGCTGCCCGGTGATGGCCGCATCTACATTCTGAACGGCCTGATCGGCGGCGCGGAACAGCGCTGCGCCGCAATCGGCGCGATTCCCGTGCTCAACGGGCTGGAGCAGATCGACCGCTGGCGGGCGGAGGCCATGCGCCGCCATGTCTCGCTGCCCGCCGTGGTGCAGGTGGACAGTGGCATGGGCCGGCTGGGGCTGAGCGCCGATGAGGTCGCGATCCTTGCCAATGAACCAGAACTGCTCGCCGGGATCGACCTTGTCCTGCTGATGTCGCATCTTGCCTGCGCGGATGACGGGCCGGGGGAAGCGAGCGATGCGCAGCGCCGGACCTTCGACGAACTCACCGCCTGCCTGCCGCCCGCGCCGCGCGCGCTCGCCAATTCCGGCGGCGCCTTCCTGCCGGAGGATTTCCGCTATGACCTGGTCCGGCCGGGCATCGCGCTGTATGGCGGGGCGCCGGTCAGTCACGGGCCCAACCCGATGCGCGCGGTCGTGCGGCTGGAAACGAAGATCGTCCAGCTGCGAGACGTCCCCGCCGGCGTGGGCATCGGCTATGGCCTGACCGCCATGGCGGATGCCCCGCGCCGGATCGCCGCCATCCCGGTGGGCTATGCCGATGGCTGGCCGCGCGCCCTCAGCAATCGCGGCTCGGTCTATCTGGATGGGCAGCGCGCGCCGATCGTCGGCCGGGTGTCGATGGACAGCACCTTGATCGACGTCACCGCCATCCCGCGCACGATCGCCTGTCCGGGGGCGATCGTCGAACTGCTCGGCCCGCATCAGGGCGTGGACGATGTCGCGCGCGACGCGGGCACGATCAGCTATGAGATCCTCACCCAATTGGGCGGGCGCTATGCACGGCATTATCTGCCGGTGGCACAGGCATGTAACGGCCGGAGAAATGCAGCATGAAGGTTATCGTCCTGGGCAGCGGCGTCGTGGGCGTCGCCTCGGCCTGGTATCTGGCGAAGGCTGGGCACGAAGTCGTTGTCATCGACCGGCAGGAAGGGCCGGCGCTGGAAACCAGCTTCGGCAATGCCGGGGAAATCTCGCCCGGCTATGCCTCGCCCTGGGCGGCGCCGGGCATCCCCAAAAAGGCGGTCAAATGGCTGTTCATGGAACATGCCCCGCTGATCCTGCGGCCACAGCCCGACATGGCGATGCTGCGCTGGCTGGTGGCGATGCTACGCAACTGCACGGCGGACCGCTATGCGATCAACAAGAGCCGCATGGTGCGCGTGGCCGAGTTCAGCCGCGATTGCCTGATCGCGCTGCGCGCGGAAACCGGCATCAGCTATGACGAGCGGTCGCAGGGCACGCTGCAGCTGTTCCGCGAGGCGCAGCAGATGGACGGCATCGCGCGGGATATCGAGGTGCTCCAGGCCGATGGCGTGCCCTTCGAGGTGCTCGACCGCGCGGGCTGCCTCGCGGCGGAGCCCGGCCTTGCCAACAGCGCGTCATCCATCGCCGGCGGCCTGCGCCTGCCCAATGACGAGACAGGGGACTGTTTCAAGTTCACCAACCGGTTGGCGGAGACGGCACAGGCGCAGGGCGTGGCCTTTCATTTCGGGCGCAGTATCGTGCGGCTGGAACAGGAGGGCGGGCGGATCACCGGCGTCGTCACCGATGCCGGGGTGATGACCGCCGACGCCTATCTGGTGGCGCTGGGCAGCTTTTCGCCGGGCCTGCTGCGGCCACTGGGGCTGAGGGTGCCGGTCTATCCGGTGAAGGGCTATTCGATCACCGTGCCGATCACCGATGCCGCGCGCGCGCCTGTCTCCACCCTGCTGGACGAGAGCTACAAGGTCGCGATCACGCGGCTGGGCGACCGCATCCGGGTGGGCGGCATGGCGGAGATTTCCGGCTTCAACAATAGCCTGCCGCCCGCGCGCCGGGCGACGCTGGAACATTCGGTCGGCACGCTGTTCTCCGATGCCGGCGATCTTGCGGGCGCGAGCTACTGGTCCGGGCTGCGGCCGATGACGCCGGACAGCACGCCGATCATCGGCGGGACGCGCTATCCCAACCTCTTCCTCAACACCGGCCATGGCACGCTGGGCTGGACGATGGCCTGCGGATCGGGCCATGTCATCGCCGACATCATCGGCGGAAAAAGCCCTGCGATCGATGTTCACGATCTCGCCCTCAGCCGCTACTGAGGCGGCCATCGACCCCGCTACAACCCAAGGAGCATAGAATGTCCATTACCCGTCTCGATCGTGGCCCGCGCATGAGCCAGGCCGTCATCCACGGCGACACCATCTATCTGGCCGGGCAGGTCGCCGCGCCCGGCGCCAGCGTCACCGAGCAGACGACGGCGGTGCTGGCGCAGGTCGACGATCTGCTGGCGCGGACCGGCAGCGATCGCAACCACCTGCTGAGCGCCACGATCTGGCTGGCCGACATGGCCGACTTCGCCGAGATGAACGTGGTGTGGGACGCATGGATCGCCCAGGGCGAAGCACCCGCGCGCGCGACCGGCGAAGCGAAGCTGGCGACGCCCGATTACAAGGTCGAAATCATCATCGTCGCCGCCAAGGCATAAGCCTTCATTTCAGCAAAAGGGCGCGTCCGCTTCCGTCGGGCGCGCCCTTTTTCGTGCCTGCCGTACATGGCAGGCGGCGCGTTCATTCCTCCAGATCGCGCGTCTTCATGCAGAAACTTGGCATAAGATTCCGCTGCCTCCTTGAAATTCGGCACCAAGCACGGTCGGGCCGCACATATCCTGCTTTTGCAAAAGGATCATAGCCGGGTCATCTGTCACAAGAAACACAGAGGCCCCTCAGTGGATCGGACGGTGTGCAGGACACTGTCGCACAGCAAAAATGGGGGTTATGTAATGGCTTGTAAATCTCGAACCTTGCACTTGCTCGGAGCCTCGCTCCTCGCACTGGTCGTCACCATACCTGCCCAGGCCCAGAGCGGCGGCGCCCAGACGAGCGCGCCCCAGACCAGCGAAGCGGAGACGGAAGACAGCGCCATCGTCGTGACCGGCGTACGCGGCCAGCCCCGCACGGTGCAGGATTCGCCCGTGCCGATCGACCATTTCTCGTCCGAAGATATCGAGAAGGTGTCGCACACCGATACGCTGAACGTGCTGCAGACGGTGGTGCCGTCCTTCAACGTCACCCGCCAGCCCAACAGCAATACCGGCACCTTCATCCGCCCGATCAGCCTGCGCGGCCTGCCGGAGGACAAGACCCTGCTGCTGATGAACGGCAAGCGCCGGCACAAGGCGGCCAGCGTGGGCAGCTCTGGCACCGGTGCCCAGGGTTCCGACGCGGCGGTCATTCCCTCGCTGGCGCTCAAGTCGCTCGAAGTGCTGCGCGATGGCGCGGCGGCGCAATATGGATCGGACGCGATCGCCGGCGTCATCAACTTCCAGTTGAAGGACGACAATGACGGCATGACGCTGGTCGCCCAGACCGGCCAATATTACAAGAATGACGGCGACAGCATCCTGCTGATGGGCAATGTTGGCCTGCCGCTGACCGACCATGGCTTCGTCAACATCACCGCCGAATATAGCAAGGACGAGGGCACGACGCGCGCCAACCAGTTCTCCAGCACGGCCTTCGATGCGACCAGCTATGCGGCCGCCAATCCCGGCTATGCCAGCCTGATCGACCTCGACAAGCCGTTGCAGCGCTGGGGGCAGCCCATCTCGCACGCCTTCCGCGCGGTGGTGAACTCGGGCATCGACGTGGGCGACAACGGCCAGATCTATGCCTTCGGCAACTTCTCCAAGTCGAAGGCGACCGTGGACGCCAATTATCGCTTCCCCGCCAACGGGCAGGCGGTCAACGGCGTGCCGGTGCGGCTGGCCGACGGGTCGATCTTCTCCTTCACCGAGTTGTTCCCGGCGGGCTTTACCCCGACATTCTCGGGCGACGTGACCGACTGGAGCGCGGTCGCGGGCTACAAGAACACGATCGACATGGCCGGCGACAGCAGCTTCAGCTATGATCTGAGCGGCCGCTATGGCTGGAACAAGCAGGTCTACACGATCAACAATACGGTCAATGCGTCGATCGGCCCGGACTCGCCGCGCGATTTCACGCCCTCGCAATATATCGAGCAGGAACTGTCGCTGAACGGCGATTTTGCCTACACCGTGCCGGTCGCGGCATTCGACAAGCCGCTGGTGATCAGCGCGGGCGTCGAATATCGCAAGGAGACGTTCACCATCCGTCCGGGCGACCTCGAATCCTATCGCGCCGGCCCCTATAGCAGCGCCGACCCCTATAATTTCTGTAACGACAATCGCACGCCGACCACGGCGGGCCTTGCGGTGTCGGGTCTTAATTGCGGCAATTATCTGTCGGGAACGGGCGATGGCTTCGCCGGGTTCGATCCGGTCTACAATGTGCTGCCGGTCGGATCGAACGGCATCAACGGCATCCCGCCCTCGGCGGCGGGCAAATGGAGTGACCGTGCGGTTTCGGTCTATGGCGAAGTGTCGACCGATCCGCTGCCGGGCTGGTTCTTGGATTTCGCCGGTCGCTACGAGAATTTCCGCAGCTTCGGTTCGCAGTGGAACGGCAAGTTCGCCACCCGCTACGAATTCATCAAGGGCTATGCGATCCGCGGGTCGATCGGCACCGGCTTCCATGCGCCCTCGCCGGGCCTGCGCAACCTGACCTCGGTCTCGATCCGCACGGTCGAGGGGGTCTATACCCAGGCGGGGCTGTTCCCGGCCGACAATCCGATCTCACGCTTCCTGGGCGCTACCGATCTGAAGCCGGAAAAGTCGACCAACTATTCGCTGGGCTTCACCGCCAATCCGCTGCCGGGGCTGGATTTCACCGTCGACGGCTATCTCATCAAGATCCGCGACGCCATCTATGCGACGACGCCGCGCAACGTGGATGCTGCGCTCAAGGCGGCGCTGATCGCCAATAATGTGCCGGGCGCCGACAGCATCGCCAGCGTCGCCTATTTCCAGAATGCCTTCGATTCCACGACCAAGGGCTTCGACGTCATCGCGTCCTACACCCATCGCTGGCAGAACCGGATGAAGTCGAACCTGACGGCGGCGTTCAACGCCAACTGGTACAAGATCGACAGCATCAACATCCCGCAGGCGGCGCTGGCCAACTACACCATCTATAATTTCGAGAATGACGTCCCCCGCTGGCGCGGTTCGGTCACGGCCAATCATGAGATCGGCGCGTTCAAGGCGATGGTGCGCGCAAATATCTTCGGTCCCTACACCGTCATGTCGACGGCAACCCCCTTCGGCACGCAGAAGTTCAACCCCGAAGCGCAGATCGACATGGAACTGAGCTACACGCTGGACGACAAATATACGCTGTCGGTGGGCGCGAGGAACATCTTCGACAACTACCCCGATCCCGATCGCCTGCAGGCGACGGCCGGACGCATCTACCGCGCGCAGTCGGTGGTCGACTGGCAGGGCGGCTATTATTACGCCCGCCTGTCGTTCAAGCTGTAAGGCAGGGCTGTCTTCCAATCTGCCGCAGCACGCAGGGTCGTGTCGGGGCGATCGAGGAAAAGGGCGCATGATCCGACCGGATCATGCGCCCTTTGTTTTGGGTCTCGTCGCTCCGCGAGACTTCCCGGCCGTGCGCGCATTGATCGAGATTATGGACAGGATCGGAGTTGGAACATAAAAGGAACAAATGGCGCGTCTCGATCTTGGGGAGAAATTATCCATCCTGGCCGACGCTGCCAAATATGATGCGAGTTGCGCCTCGTCTGGTGCGGTGAAGCGGAACAGCCGGGACGGCAAGGGCATCGGCTCGACCGATGGGGGCATGGGCATATGCCATGCCTATGCGCCGGACGGGCGCTGCATCAGCCTGCTCAAGATCCTGCTGACCAATTCCTGCGTCTACGACTGCCATTATTGTATCAACCGGGTGAGTTCCAACGTGCGCCGCGCCCGGTTCACGGCGCGGGAGGTGGCGGACCTGACGCTCTCCTTCTACCGCCGCAATTATATCGAGGGCCTGTTCCTCTCGTCGGGCATCATCCGCTCGCCCGACTATACGATGGAGCAGATCGTCGAGGTCGCGCGCATCCTGCGCGAAGAGCATCATTTTCGCGGCTATATTCATCTCAAGACGATCCCCGACGCCGATCCGGCACTGGTCCGGTCTGCTGGCATCCATGCGGACCGGGTATCGATCAATGTCGAACTGCCGACGGTTGCCGGCCTTGCGAAACTCGCGCCGGAAAAGGACGCCGGGCGGATCGACGGCGCGATGTTGGGCATGCGTGCGGCGATCGAGGATGGCGGCGATGCCCGCCGCCGCTACCGCCATGCCCCGCGCTTCGCGCCCTCGGGGCAGTCGACCCAGATGATCGTGGGCGCGGACGAGGCGAGTGACAGCCAGATCGTCGCGCGGGCCGGCCAGCTTTATGATCGCCATGCCTTGCGGCGGGTCTATTATTCGGCATTCTCGCCCATTCCCGATGCCAGCGCCGTCCTGCCGCTCCGCCGCCCGCCGTTGATGCGGGAGCATCGGCTCTATCAGTCGGACTGGCTCATCCGCTTCTACGGCTATTCGACCAGCGAGGTGGCGCAGGCGACCGATGCTGCCGGCATGTTGCCGCTCGACATCGACCCCAAGCTCGCCTTTGCCCTGCGCAGCCGCGCCATGTTCCCGGTCGATATCAACCGCGCGCCGCGTGAGCAGATGCTGCGCGTGCCGGGGCTGGGCGTGCGGGCGGTGGACCGCATCCTCAGTTCCCGGCGCTGGCGGAAGCTGCGCATCGAGGATGTGGCCCGGCTGACGGCGTCGATCGCCAAGGTCCGGCCGTTCATCATCGCGCAGGGATGGACGCCCACCGTCCTGTCCGATCGCGCCGACCTCAGCGCCTGGGTCAAGCCGCCGCGGCCCCAGCAACTGGAGCTGTTTGGGGGCTGATGCACGAGGTGCGCCTTTCGGCCCCCGACGATTTCGAGGGGTGGCGCGAGGCTGCGCGGATGCTGGCGGGGAGGGGCGCGGCACCCGGCGACATCCTGTGGCGGGTGGAAGGCGAGGGCGGCGATCTTTTCGGGGGGAACGTTGGTACGGCCGCACCCCCACATTACGGCGCTTTGAACGATGGCGCATTCGCCGTCCCGCGCGGCTTCGTCGCCCTTGCGCGCATGGCGGCCTGCCATGGCGATCCTGAACGGTTCGCGCTTCTCTATGTGCTGTTGCTCCGTGTTCGCGCGCAGCCGGGGGCCTTCACCGACAAGGCCGACCCCTTGGTTCGCCGGGTGGAGATGCTGGCCAAGGCCGTGCGGCGGGACATTCACAAGATGCATGCCTTCCTGCGCTTTCGCGAAATCTCCGGGAAGGATGGCGCGCCGCATTTCATCGCGTGGTTCGAGCCTGAACATCATATCGTCCGCACGGCTGCATCCTTCTTCGTCGATCGCTTCGCGGCGATGCGCTGGTCGATCCTGACCCCGGCGCTTTCGCTGCACTGGGATGGCGCATCGCTGTGCGAAGGGCCGGGCGCGGTCCGCGCGGATGCGCCAGCGGGCGATCCTGTGGAGGAGACGTGGAAGCGCTATTATGCCGCCATCTTCAACCCCGCGCGCTTGAAGATGAAGGCGATGCTGAAGGAAATGCCGCGCAAATATTGGGCGAACATGCCCGAGACGGCACTCATCAATCAGCTCGTCGCGGGTGCTCATGGCCGCGAAACGGCGATGGTCGAACGGTCGAGGGAGTCGATGGATATGGCGGGGGAGATCGGTGACGAGGCGCTGTCTCCGCAGGACCGATGGGCATCCCTGAAACGGGCGGCGGCAGGCTGTATCCGCTGCGACCTGCATCGCTGCGCCACGCAGACGGTGTTCGGCGAAGGGCCGGTCGACGCCGCGCTGATGTTCGTGGGAGAACAGCCGGGCGATCAGGAGGATCTCGCTGGCCGGGCCTTTATAGGGCCTGCCGGGCAGCTCTTCGACAGGGCGCTGGTTGAGGCGGGGATCGATCGGGCACAGGTTTACGTCACCAATGCGGTCAAGCATTTCAAGTTCGAACCGCGCGGCAAGAGGCGGCTGCACGCGCGGCCCAATGGCGGCGAGATCAAGGCTTGTCGCTGGTGGCTGGATCAGGAACGCGCGCTGGTGCGTCCGGTCCTGACGATCGCGCTCGGCGCGACGGCCACACAAGCGCTGACGGGGCGGGCAACCTCGATCGCGTCGGTGCGCGGCATCCCGCAGGTGGCGCTTGACGGCGGCGCGTTGGGCGTGACCGTCCATCCCAGTTTCCTGCTGCGCGTCCAGGAGGACCGTGACGGGGAATATGCGCGTTTCGTACAGGATCTGAGGGATTTCGCCGCCCGGCTGGAAACCATGCGGCAAAGGTAGCCCGAGAGCGGGTGAGGCATTGACCCCGCACCACGATCCTGCGCAGCTTCCGGCCGAATATCGTAGGATGAAGGGCTCGGAATGGATCGTTGGCAGGCCATGAAGGTGTTCGTCAGGGTCGCGGAGACGCGGAGTTTCGCCGAGGCCGGACGCCAACTGCACATGAGCCCGCCGGCGGTCACGCGGGCGGTGTCGACGCTGGAAGATGAGATCGGCGTGCGGCTTCTCACCAGGACGACGCGCTCGGTGACGCTGACAGAGGCGGGGCGGGGCTATTTCGACGATTGCCGCCGTATCCTTACCGACATTGCCGATGCGGAGGCCTCGGCGGCTGGGTCTCATGGCAATCCTACGGGGACGCTGACCGTCACTGGATCGATCATGTTCGGCCATCTGCATGTCCTGCCGATCCTGCTCGACTATCTCGATCACTATCCCGCCGTCACCGGGCGCAGCCTGTTCGTCGATCGCATCGTGAACATCGTCGAGGAAGGCATCGATGTCGCCGTCCGCATCGGGCACCTGCCCGATTCCGGCATGAGCGCGACGCGGGTTGGCTGGGTGAAGCGGGTCGTCTGCGGAGCGCCCTCCTATTTCGAGCGGCACGGTATTCCACAGGTTCCCGCCGATCTGGCGAACCACCGCATCATCATTCCGACAGGCGCATGGGTGTCGCCGGAATGGCATTTCGGCGAGGATGGCAAGACCAGCGTCGTCGTCCACCCCCGGCTGCTGTGCAACACCAACGAGGCCGCCATCGCCGCCGCCGAACAGGGATGGGGGCTGACCCGCGTGCTGTCCTATCAGGTCGGGCCAGCCTTGCAGGAGGGGCGACTACAGCCGGTGCTGGCGGGCTATGCGGAGAAGGCGCTGCCGATCCATGTCGTCCATGCGGAGGGCCGGCGCGCCACCGCGAAGGTACGGACGTTCGTCGATTTCGCGGTGGCGCGACTGCGCGCGAACCCGCTGTTCAGCGTAAATGAGCTCTAGGTAGCGCGGGACATATCCCGCGATGTGGCCGTGTGGACGGCATGACATTCCCCTTCCTGAAGGGAAGGGAGGAGAGATGTCCATGTCGTCAACTATTCCATAATAAGGAATAATGATTTCCACATTCGCCAGATTATCATGATCATCCGGAAGGAATATCTCTGTCTTCAAGGGGGCGGCGCATCGTGCTTGCCGGCCCGGTCAAAGGTGGAGGTACAGATGAACCGACGGATATTGCCCCTGATGCTCGCAGCCGCCAGCATCGCGTCTTTCGCCCCTGCCGCGATGTCGCCGGCGTTTGCTGCCCCGGCCCCGGCTCAGGTTTCGGCGGAGGCTCGCCCCGCGCCTGTCACCGTCCATTATCGTTCCTCGACGATCGACGGCGTGAAGATGTTCTACCGCGAAGCCGGCCCCGCCGATGGCCCGGTCGTGCTGCTGCTGCACGGCTTCCCGACATCCTCGCACATGTTCCGCAACCTGATCCCGCTGCTCGCCGACCGCTATCATGTGATCGCGCCGGACTATCCCGGTTTCGGCCAGAGCGACGCGCCCGATCACAAGCAGTTCGTCTACAGCTTCGGCCACTATGCCGACATGGTCGATACGCTGCTGGCCACCATCGGCGCGAAGGACTACACCATGTACGTCATGGATTATGGCGCGCCGGTCGGCTACCGGCTCGCGCTCAAGCATCCCGAGCGGGTCAGCGGGCTCATCGTCCAGAACGGCAACGCCTATGAGGAGGGGCTGGGCGCCTTCTGGGATCCGATCAAGGCCTATTGGAAGAGCGGCTCGGCAAAGGATCGTGACGCACAGTCATGGCTGGTCACGCTCGACGCGACGAAGTTCCAATATACCGATGGCGTGAAAGACGTGTCGCGCATCAGCCCCGACAATTGGGTCCAGGACCAAGCGCTGCTCGACCGGCCGGGGAACAAGGATATCCAGCTCGACCTGTTCTACGACTATCGCACCAACCTGCCGCTCTATCCTCAGTTCCAGCAGTTCTTCCGGGATCGCAAGCCGCCGACGCTGGTCATCTGGGGCAAGAATGACAAGATCTTCCCGGAGGCTGGCGCGCATCCCTATCGCCGCGACCTGCCGAACGCCGAGTTTCATATCCTCGACACCGGCCATTTCGCGCTGGAGGACAAGCTCGACGAGATGGCACCGCTGATCCGCACATTCCTCGACGGGAAGGTGGCAAAGCGCTGATCGAGGGGGCGAGACGGCTGACGGCGCCTCCGCTCGAAGCCGCTCGCCGTTCGTGATGTCGCCCGTTTTTTACGGAGAATGACCATGGCCTATGGATTTCTTGATATCGCCATGACCCCCAGCGTCCGCGCTGCGCAGGCGCAGATGGGCGCCGATCAGATGTGGGATCGGTTCTCCGGGCATCGGGAATTCGACCGGTTCACCGGGAACGAAATGGCGTTCATCGCGGGGCGTGACAGCTTCTACATGGCGTCGGTGTCGGAAACCGGCTGGCCCTATGTCCAGCATCGCGGCGGCCCGCCCGGTTTCCTCAAGGTGGTCGACGACCGAACGCTGGCCTTTGCCGATTATCGCGGCAACCGGCAATATATCAGCACCGGCAATGTCGCGGCGAATGATCGGGTGAGCCTGATCCTGATGGATTATTCCAGGCGCGCCCGGCTCAAGATCTACGCCCATGTCGAGACGCTGGGGCTGGATACGGACCCAGCGGTCACGGAAATCGTCACGGACGAAGCCTACAAGGCGAAGCCGGAGCGGATCTTCCGCCTGCGTCTGGAAGCGTTCGATTGGAACTGTCCGCAGCACATCACCCCGCGCTTCACGGAGCGGGAAATCGCCGAGGCTTCCCGGCCGCTCCACGAGCGTCTTGCCCGGCTGGAGGCGGAAAACGCAGCGCTGCGCGAACGGCTGGGCGATCGCGGTTCGTCATGATGGATGTCGCGTGGCGATCGGGACGTCAGGCTTCGATCACCCCGTAGCATGGAAGTCGCTTACGTCCCCAATGGACGGATGCGACGAAGCAGGCAGCGCCGCGTTGGCGCTGCCTGCTTCGTCGGGATTAGCAGCGGGAATTGCGGTCGATGGCGCGACCGGCGAGGGCGCCGGCGCCAGCGCCGATGATCGTGCCCGGCGCGCGGTCGCCGCGGGTGTCGACAGCGCGACCCAGCAGCGCGCCCGCGACGCCGCCGACCAGCAGGCCGGTGGTGCCGCCGGACTTGCGGCAGCGATAGCCACGGTCATCGCGATAGCCGCGGCGATCGACATAGCGGTCGCGGCCATGCCCATAGCCATGGCCGTTATAATGATGGCGACGACCGCCATCATGGGCGAAGGAGGTCGCCGGAACCGCGGCGGTGAAGGTGGCGGCGGCCAGTGCGGCGGCGATGATGGACTTGCGAATGATCATAATGGGTCTCCTCTCGACCTGAAGGGGTAGCTCTTGTGTGACGGCATATTGCACGATGTTGTTGGCGCCTTCCTGAACCACGCTGTTATCTCAGGTTAAGCAAGGGGATGGGCCGCCGCCGTTCATGCCAGATCTTCGCAACTGGCCGTGCGATCGGGCGCACAATGGGGCTACAAGGTGGATGGCCATGGCAAGGGCCGGTTTCGGGAGGCTAGAGTGCAGATCGCGGTTCTGACGTTCGATGGGTTCAACGAACTGGATTCGTTCATCGCGGCGGCCATTCTCAATCGCATGAAGGCGAAGGGCTGGGCCGCCCATATCACCGCGCCCACGGAGGAGGTGACGTCGATGAACGGCGTGACCGTCCGACGCCAGCGTCCGCTCGCCTTCGCGGCGGAGGCGGATGCCGTGCTGGTCGGCAGCGGCATCAGGACGCGCGATATCGCCGCCGACGAAGGGTTGCTGTCGCGCCTGAGCCTCGATCCCTCGCGCCAGCTGATCGGCGCGCAATGTTCAGGAACGCTGCTGCTCGCCAAACTGGGGCTGCTGGGGGATCTGCCTGCCTGCACCGACCTCACGACGAAGCCCTGGGTGGTCGAGGCCGGCGTCACCGTGATCGATGCGCCTTTTGTCGCGCACGGCAATGTCGCGACGGCGGGCGGATGCCTCGCCTCGCAATATCTGGCGACATGGATCATCGCGCGCGGCGCCTCTCTGCGCGATGCCGAGGATGCCATGCACTATGTCGCGCCGGTGGGGGAGAAGGCGCTCTATGTCGAGCGCGCCAGTTCGGTCGTCGCGCCGTTCCTGCCATCTGCCGGGATGATTGGGGACGGGGCGGCCTCGGCAATCGCCTTACGGTAACGCATCCGACATGCCGGCATCATCTGTTTACGTGGGGATGCGTGGAACGGCGGGAAGGGGTGGAAAGTGGACGGTCAGCTTTTCCTTCCCCCCTCCCTGGAAGGAGGGGCTGGGGGTGGGTTCCGCCGAGGCACTCGGCGGCCTTGAGGAGGATCGCCTCCACTACACCGTCGGGATTG
>JARFNK010000016.1 GCA_029167225.1 Sphingobium arseniciresistens | reverse complement strand
TTCCTTACGAGGACGACTCGAATTGCCGGCTCAGTATAACTGCTTCCGCAAAGGGCGCTAATCGGTTCCGCTCAGACCCTGTTGATCGAGCTTGCCGCACGCGGCGAGGCCCCGGACCTTGTCCTGAGCGCCGATACCGGCTCCGAGAAGCCCGAGACCTACGAATATCAGACGATGATCGCCGCTTGGATGCGCGCGCGGGGAATCCGCTATGAAGTCGTCCGCTATATACCACAGCGCTTCAAGCACTGGCCGCCCTATTACTCGTTGCTGTCGAACATTCTCACGAACGCGACCTTGCCCAGCATAAGCCTTGGCCGCCATAGTTGCTCAAATGGAAGGTGGCCCCGCAGGACGCGTTCCTGAAAGCTTGGGAACCCGCACAACAAGCCTGGGCGCGCGGCCAGAAGGTCGTTCGGCTGATCGGATATGATGCCTCGCCGGCCGACACGCGGCGCTATGCCCACGCATCGACAATCGCGAACACGCTCTTCGATTGCCGCTACCCGCTGCGGGATTGGGGCTGGACCCGCGACCGATGCATCGAGCGGATCGAGGCCGAAGGCCTGCCCGTCCCGCCGAAATCCAGCTTCTTCTGCGGCGCTATGCGCCCCGACGAAGTGCGGGCCCTCCCGACATGGTGCCTGCGCATCATCGTGCTGATCGAAGCGCGCGCCGCGCCACGGCTGCGGACGGTCGAAGGACTCTGGCGCCGATCGACGCGAACCCGGCCAGGCCGCATCACGGATTTCATCCGCGCCGAGCAGCTCCTCGCCGCCGACGAGATCGATGCGATCATTCGCGACGCGCCGACCGAGCTCGTCCGCTTTCAGGACGCTGCCGCGCTCGTTCCGATCAGCGAGCGACCCGCGATGTCGGAATGGCTCGATCAATTCAACGCTGGCTTGATGGAGGCGGCATGACCACCATGACTTACGACATAGTCAAGATCGCAGCGCTCAATGATCGCTGCCGACAAGGCCTCGACCGCAACGCCCGTATCGTCGTCACCCGGACCTGCCTCGGACGGATCGCACGTGGCGAGGGCCGAACTCTGGAGATAATCGCCCAGGCCAAGCTGATGGCGGCGGTGCGCAGCTACCAGTTCCGCACAGAGGATGGCCCGGAGCGCGACCGCGGCGAGTTCACCGTCGGCGCCGAGATCGTGCGCTTCAAGATCGATTATTATGATGTGGCGCTGGAATATGGGTCCGAGGACCCGGCGAACGCCGCGATCACGACCCGAGTCATGACGATCATGTTGCCCGAGGACGACTGACCGCATCCGAAAACCCGTCTCTCGCGCGCTCCCACGGCCCCTTTGGGCGTCACCTCACTCTTAGCTCCGGAGGAAATCATGGCCGATCGCGTTTCTGCGTCCATCGTTCTGGGCGGCACGATGTCCGCCGCTGACTATGCCGAGCTCACAGAGCTCATCGCCCTCGAGGGCCTGTCGATCGAATGGGACGGCGAGCCTTTCGAGCCAGAGCATCGCAACGTCGGGGAGCCGCTCAGCCTGTGCGCGCATGAAGTCGCCTTTGGCCGCTTCGAGGCGCTCGAGGCGTGGTGCCGCGAGAAGCGCATCGTCTATTCCCGGTGGTCCGGCTCCTACGCCGGCCAATGGGGCGGCGAGCGCGTCGTCTTCAGCGGTGACGGAGAACCGGCCTGGTTCGCCGCCGATGAGGACGATTGCGTGATGATCGGCCGAGAAACCGCCGAGAAGCTCGGCTCGATGGAAGCCATCCGCGCCCATTTCGACGCTGCAGACGCCAAGGTGCCGCCGCTCGTCGTCGAGGGCTCACTCCCCGAACGGCCCGCCGCATAGCGTGGATCCACGCCCTGCCGCCGCCGCCGATAATCCACGCAGGAGACCATCATGCGCCACATAACACCGGCAACCCACGAACATGGCCAGGCCATCGCAATTGCGGTTGAGCGATTGCGCGAAGCCCGTACACTCCTTCGACAGGCCGGGGCGAGGAACGCCGCGGCTGCGGCGGGCAAAGCGATCAGCAGCGCCGAAGGCGCGGCGCGCCACGTCGCGCACCGGATCCGGAGGACCTCGGAATGAGCCGCCATGAACTGAAGCCCAGGCCGGATCAGCCGTCGATCATCAGAGCCGTGATCGGGTGGGATCGGCCGCTGCAGACCTTCTTCGCGCAAGTGTTCACCCCCACCGAGGCCGAGGCCGAGGAGGGCGAGGCGACGATCTGGTTCGGTACCGAGCCGGGCGAGCTGGCAACGCCCGAGGCCGCGATCGCCATCGTCGCGCCCTATGCGATCATCCCCGACGACCTGTCCGATCGGCTCCAGGCCGAGATGCAGGCGACGGTCGGGATCAAGGACGGAGAGCATCAGCAGGCCGCCAAGCGGCGAATATTCGGCTCGATCCACTAAATCAACGCAAGCGTCGGCCAGGAACGATCCCGTCGCCGCCGAAGGGGCGGCCGCCGGAGCGGCGCTGATGCGCCTTGCTCGGCCGAACGGCCGAGGAGCTGAGTGGGAACGAGGAAGATGTCTCGGACAAGGGGTTCGAGCGCATCATCCAGGAGAATTCCCATGAACATCGGCACCATTTCGCAGAACGCCAGCGGCACCTACGCCGGCAAGATTTCGACCCTGACCGTCGCGATGATCATCGCGCTGCGCACCGTCCAGTCGGCCAATCCGCGCGCGCCCAAGTTCGAAATCCTCGCGCTGTCCGCCGCCCGCCAATGGGTGCAGGTCGGCGCGCTGTTCGAACTGGCGTCCAACGCGACCGGCGAGACGTTCCTCAACGGCAAGATCGAGGATCCGAGCCTCGACAAGCCGCTCTACATCTCCGCCTTCCGCCAGGACGACGGCTCGTACAACATCGTCTGGTCGCGCCCGACCCGTCGCCGCGACGCACCCACCGACTCGGTCGCGGCCGATGACGGCCTGCCGCCGCTCCCCGGCAGCGAGGAGGTCCCCGCCAACTCCGGCGCCGGCACCGATGGCCTCGGCGAATCTTCGGCCAACGACGCTTTCACAGGCGGCGACCAGCCCGCCTCCGGGCGTCGCCAACGTCGCCAGCGCACGCCTGAACCGGTCGAATGATCGCGCCTCACCGCTCCACCCTCCCGCGCGTCTAGTCCCACGGCGCGCGGCCACCTGCAGGGCTCGCTTCGCTCTCCCGGCGAGGCGGGCCCTGCCTTTTCTTCACTGCCCCCTGACCCGAGGAGATGATATGCGCCTCGCTCTCGCAGATCTCTACGCACGCGCGCTGCGCGACCATGCGGCCCTCGAACGCTTCGCTGTCCGCCGCCAGCGGTTCCTCGAGGCACTCGACTGGACCGCCCTGGGCGATCAATTTGCGCGCGAAACATCCATGGCCGACGACCATATTATTGGCGATCTCGCGGACGCTTGGCTCTATGTCTGCCATCTCGAAGAGCGCCTTGTGGCGGAAGCGCCAGGAAACGACCCCGCGCAGCCTATCGATCACTACCTCGTGATCGCATGCCCGTGGCGATAGGGCGTTCATGCCGGACCAGCGAGAACTTGCCATTCTTTCCAGAATGGCTATTTTATATAAATTGCGCCGCGCCGAGATGTCTGTGCGATTCTGGCTGTGGGGTCACAGCGATCGACACCAATGAGGCGGCCAGGAGACATGGACATGGCATCTGCTGAGCCCGAAAGGAACTTCGACCACTTCACCGCGGTCAAACTGACCGACGCCCATAACCGCCTCGGCCAGATCGTCGATGACTGCCAGCGCGAACCGGTGATCCTGCAAAAACATCAGCGGCCACGCGCTGCGATCGTCAGCATGGAGTTTCTGGAACATGCGCTGGAAGCCCTCCACGGCTATCGCGAGGTCATAACCCCTGAGACGATGACCGATGAGCAAAAGGCCCACCTTGAAGCTGCCCGGCCAAGCGCCGCAGAAATCGCCGCCGACAAGTGGGACGACGAACTCGACCCCGCTGCCGAGACGCGGCGACGTTCTGAACTACGTCTTCCTTTTCGCCCGTGAAGCGCAGGCGGGCCGCGACGAGGGCGTCAAGGCCCGCCCGGTAATGGTGATGGCCGTCGTCGGCCGCCGCGTCACCGTCATCCCGCTCACCACGAAAGGTGACGACAAACCAGCATCCTCGCTCGCCATCCCGGCGCCTGTCGCCTCGGCGATGGGGGTGGGTGGCAACACCGGCTCGAGCCTGGTCCCCGGCGAACTCAACGCCTTCGAATGGGTCGGCCATGATCTGCGACCGATCGACAAGACCGGTAGCTTCCTCTTCGGTCGTTGCACGCCGGGCTTCTTTGCCACCGCGCTGGATGCCTGCCTCCATATAAAGCCGCTCTCCAGAGATTGACGGGGCAAAGCCCCGTCGTTTGCGCAATCGCTTGGCCCCTTGCCGCTGCCACCAATTGCTCTGACGCAAGGGACGGCGCTGCTCCCGCCTATCGCCCAGCGTCTATCAGGATGGGCCATCCGGCATCGATGGGTCGCCACCGCGACCAACCTGTCGCCCAGGCGGTGCCGCGATCGCACTCGTGCCGCTCTCGGAACGCGCCTATCGCGCCCTTGGCATTGCCCGTGTACCTCTCTCCAGGCGGTGTCGCCAGACGTCGGCGGATGACCTCCGGCCTCACGCCAATGGGCAGGCGAACACGGATCGCGATGCCTGCGGGTTTCAGACCATCGCCCGGCACCACCGCTCAGGTTGGACGTCCAAGGCGCCTGATCTCCTGATTGGCCCACCGACCTCCCTTCGCCTTTCCTGTGACACCTGCGGCGAGACGGCGTCGCATCGCAACCCGCTTACGGTCGCCCGTGTTGCCGCTACGCGGCTGCCCGCGCCAGCTCCCTTACGCGGGTTCCCCTCCGCTTGCGCTCCAGTGCGATGCGACACCGCACGCCGCTCTTTCGGTGTCACCGGCGGGAAGGCCGTCGGACCAACCAAGGAGCACCGCCATGAACAACGTCAACATCACCGGCCGGGTCGCCAAGGATCCCGAAACCCGCGGCACCGTCACCACCCTCATCGTCGCCACCGACCGCGTCAAGCTCAAGGACGGCAAGACCTATGTCGACGAGGCCACCGGCTACACCGCCAAGGAGACCGAGTTTCACAAGGTCACCTGCTTCAATGGGCTCGGCAAAGGCGCCGCCACCCGTGAGAAGGGCAACGTCGTCGCGATCACCGGCCGGCTCCACTATTCGAGCTGGGAGGACCGCGACGGGGTCACTCGCTATGGCTGCGAAATCATCGCCGACAAGATCGATTTCTTCTGATCGATCGGGCGGCGCTCAGGCGCCGCCCCTATCGTCCGACGATCGGGCGCCGGTACAGCGTGTAGGCACCAGGAAACGCCGCTGTTCCCGCTGCCCACGCGTCCAAAGGTGCGACGGGCAGGCAAAGATGGAGCAGTTCGACCAGTTCGGTCCATATCGGATCATCTTGGGCAACGAGAAGGCAGCGCTCGCCATCCGCGGCGTCGATCGTAATCGCAACGAAAACCATGTCGTCGTCGCGCTTCGACACAGCGCTGGTGATGCCGGAGACCGCCGACCAGCCGATGAGGCGCTGCTCGCCATCAATCACCACCGAGATGCCATCTTCGGAGATCCCGGCGATATGCGTCGCGCCGTCCTCCCGATCATCACGCAAGCCTTCTGCCATCCTATTTTCCGCCGCTCGAGGGGGACAGCAGGTCCGCAACGCTTTCCGCAAAACCCTGCGCAAGCACGGCCTCGTCCCGGGTCAGCCGGATCTCACCTGCCAGGCTTTCATCCAACAAGTGCTTGAGCCTCGCTGCGAGCGCGCGCGCCGCCTCGCGGATCATTTCCTCGTTCATAACTGACCTCGTGGCGCAGCGGTTTCGACAGGTGGTCTGTCCGAACGATCCCGGGCTCGGCCGCCATGGCACTTGTCGCGACTCCGACCATAACACAGACAGACCGAGGATTCGCTCGGGCATGCGAGCGGCGGTAACTGTGATCGACACTTTGGTACGAACCGTACCTCGATACGTATCTGCGACTTCTCACCTGACGGTCCCTTTGGGGGAATGCTCCAGCGTTTCCGACCAGAACAGCTAGAGCCGATTTGCTGTTAACCCGCCCGCAGCGCGGCCGGGGCAAATCGAATTCTCTCTCTAACATCTCGGTATCAGACAAGCTTCATCGCCATAGTCTGATGAGCCTCTGGCCTTTTGTGCAAGGATGCGCGGTTCCCCCAATTTTCATGGGCCCGTCACTTTCGCTTCGCTCCGCTTACGGACCCAGGAAAATCGGCTCCCCCACGCCCCGCTTCGCGGCGCGGGGACAAGCCCCGCGTCCCTGACAAAAGCCCGCCGGCTCATCCGATGAGATTTCATCTTTCATCCAATCCCGGATGAGAGATCGACTTGTTCGGAGGCTATAATGACTTCTTTCAACAACTTCGCCGATCTTGCCAGCCACATCGCGGCAGCGCGCGTGAACGAGGATCTGACCGAAACCTACGAGGGCGCATTCATCGAGCATAGCGAGATGGCGAAGCTCAGCATCGTCGATGCGCCGGAAGCGCTCGACATGCCCGATCCGGAGCAGGTGCGGGCCGCGGTCGAGATTATGATGCAGACCATGTTCGACGTGCTGCGCGACACGCGCATGGAGCCGTTTGCGACCGATCTCGTCTGGGGTTTCGCCAACAGCTTCCACGTCGTCGCCAAGCGAATCGAAGGCCGCGAGGACGACGCCGCCAAGAAGCTGGGCGAACTCGCCCGCGCCTATGACCCGTCGGAGATCTACGCGACCGAGTTGGAGGACACTCAGCTCCTCTGCCAGACGCTGCAGGGGTGCCGCGAGGCAATGGAGTGCATGCGCGACCATGCCGCCGAAATGTACCGCGTCGAGACCGGCAAGCCCTTCTCGCCGGTGCGTGGCAGCCGGGTGTCGAGCGCGCTCAACGCCTCTATGATCGACGCCCGCGACTATCTCGCCTCCCGCGCCCGGGAGCGTCGCGAGCAGTTCGCGCCCGAGGGTCCCGTCGTCGCCTTCTCCGGCGGTCAGGCCTGGGAGGATGGCGACCTGCTCTGGAACGGTCTCGACACCATCAAGGCCCGCATCCCCGAGATGATCCTCGCCACCACCGCACAGTCGAAAGGTTGCGATGCCGTCGCCCACGCTTGGGCAGCGTCGCGCGGTGTGAAGGTCATCCAGTTCCGCCTCGACCGCAGCCAGGGCAACCGGGCAGCCTTCGTCCGAAACGACCGCATCCTTGGTCTCAAGCCGGTCGAAGCGGTCATCTGCGAAGGCTCGGGCATCCAGATGAACCTCGCTCAGAAGCTGCGGCAAGCCGGGGTTCCGCTGCACATCGTCAAGCTCTCGCAGCAACGGATCGAACGGCGGGCGTGAGCCCTTCGGAGAGGCTCCGGCTCAGGCCGGGGCCTCTCTACTTTTCTTGCGTTGGAAATGCGGCGCTCAGGGGCGTCGAGCCCCATCGCGCCGCGAGGCCTGACCGTTCCGGTCGAGTTCGCACCTCTCGGGTGCGCCATCTGTACCGCGCCAAAAGGGGAGGGGGAGCGGCCAGGCGGTTCAACGAGGGAGGACGAGATGTCCATCGTGTTTCGCATCGCCACCGACGCCGACAATCACCAAGGTCCGGTCGCCGTCATCACCGCCCGCCAGCTCGCGGCCTTTCGGGCGTTCCTGCGCGCGGAGAGCATCCGTACCAACACCGTCCTGCTCGCCCCGGAGGCGGCCGACGACGCGTTCCTGTCCTACAGTTTCGAGGCACGCGTCTGCCCGCTGGCGCTCGCCAGCGTGACGCGCGTCTTCGACTTCGACACTGCGGTGATCAGCGTCGTCGAAGAGGCGCAGTTTCGTGTCCGCCGCGTCAGCATCCACCACGACGAAGGCGCCGGCACGATTAACATGCGCGTCGCGCTCACGTCGGATCTCGGCGTCGAGCTCGACCTCGCTTCCGGCAACGCGTTCGCGCTGCTCGAAAGCCTCGGGCTTCATCCCGACAGCATCGGTGAAATCGGCATCGCCGCGATGCGTAAGCGTCTCGCCAATCCCGCCATAAAACGTCGCATCGCGGCCGAGGGCCTCACCGATTATGTCGAGCGGCTCGACCGGCTTCTCGCCACGGCCGATTCCGACGAAACGTCCCGGCTGGAATGGGCTTAGCTTCCACAGTCTTCCGATGATGTCATGCGCCCCGCGTCCGGCGCAAGGATGAGCGGTTCCCCCAATTTTGACCGTCGCCTCGCTACGCTCGCACACGGCAAAATCGGCTCCCCCGCTCCCCGCCGGGCGGCCGCCCGCAAGCGTGCGGTCCTTGCCCCGGACGCGCCGCGCATGACCCGGCACCAGTCCCTTATGAATGGAGGATATAATGACCATCGAATCAACACGCTGCTGCGACGATTTCGCGCTCTGGCCCGACGGCAGCTGGGCCACTTTGGGCGACATCTCCAACGGCGACTATCATTGGAAAAGCGACGACTACGAGATCATCTCCTACCTCGAAACGGAGCGCCTCACCGCCCTGGGCGTTTATGAATGACGAGCCTACTGGGATGGGCCTGGCTCCACCGCGTTTCGTGATGGGTGACGGCCGGGACTGGGGCGTCGGTTCGCTGGCGACCCCTTTCGCCTTTGACGGGCAGATCGCTTGCCGCCGGTTACGCGATCAATTCCAATGCGCTAGTGATTGCGATGCGCACCAACCAGAGAGAGCAGCATGAGCGAAGACGAGATCGCATTTCGCGCGGCCATCAACCTGCTGAGGGATTCGGTCGAAAGCGGCCGGATGCCCTCGGGTGAGAAGTTGACAAGCGACAGTAGCGTGCTCCACCAACGCGCCGCCGAGCATCTCGAAACCCTGCTGCGCCAGAGCCTGGCGGCCGGGTAACCACCCCCACCCTCAGAGGAATAAAATCTCTCACAGACTTCCCAGGATGTCGTTGAGGGCGACGCCGCGTCAAGGATGAGCGGTGCCCCCAATTTTGCCGTGGCCTCCGCTCCGCTTCGCTCCACTCCAACCACGACAAAATCGGCACCCCCACTCCCCGCTTCGCGGCGCGGGCTGCGCCCGCGTCCCTGACCCGGCGCCACCCTCAACGACGGCCAATCCTCTGTCATTCAAGACAGCAGGAGGCTCACATGCAGATCACTTCGACCAACGCCGGATACGACACCGCCGCTTACCTCGCCGCCGTCGCATGCGCCGAACGCCGCGCACTCCACAGCTTCTTCGACCAGCATGTCATCGAGGACGAGGAAATCGGCTACATCACAATCGACGAAGGCGACTATGGCGCACTGCCGGCCCAGCTCATCGACCGGGTGGTCCACACGGTTCCCGGCAAGATGGACGACGAGATCTGAAACGACAGGGGAGGGGCCTCGCGCCTCTCCCCTTTTTTGCTGCCTGGGACTACGGGCCCTCAAGCCGCCAGTCGCTTCTCGACTTCTTCGATTCCCAGCTTCCTGATCCGCTCGATCAGGCCGCCAAGTCGCTTGGCTTCGAGCGTCAGCAGCCCCGACTTGTCGACGGTCGCAATCGCCTGCTCTCGCTCTTTCTCCAGTAGCTTCTTTCGACGTTCTTCCAGCTTGCGTGCGTCCTCTTCGAGCGCCGCTCTTTCCTGTTCCAATGTGCGTGCCATAGGGGCCTCTTGGTTCACGCTGATCGGGCTATGAACGCTGACACTATAGCCGCTGATCTGGTTGGCCGGAAGATGCAGTTGAGCTTGGCGGCTCGGCGGTCCTTCGGCCCGCCGACCGGGGCTCTATTCGCTAGGCCGCCGACGCCCCTTCGGGCCGCCGCCGACCAATCTCACGGAGCCAACGCTGGCGCGTTGTCTCCGCCCGGTGGGTAACGATCCCCTGCCGTCCGACGGTGGCCAGGGCCACCGTCGATGGGCGCGCTGGGTCGTCGCCCCAAGCGCGCTGGGATGGTATCGCTTCGCTCGCATCCTGCCCGGTCGAACCCGGAATCATTCGGCCGCCACCGGCATTCCAACGATGCTGAGGCATCGCCGGACCTTCGGCCGGTTCCGCCCGCAGGGCGGCTTTGAGCCCCGCCGGGCCCGGAAACGACCCTCGTCCAGAAACGCCAGCAGACGACCCAGGGTAGAGGATCAATCTCTGAGGATTGGGAGCACACCTTACGCACTGGCGTGCATGTCTTTTCCGCTATTTTACAAATAGTTACCGACTAAATGACCTGTGGCACGTTGTGGGACACGTTTCGGCTGACTCTAATATCTAGCAATTCCAAAGACTTGAGCGTGCCACAAGCGAACACGCCGTTTTCGCCTTCTCGGATTTTCTTGCCCCGCAGCCCGACCCACGCTATAAGCGGATCACTTTTTGAGATCCCGCCAGCCTCCCTGCTAGGAGGCTTGGTTTGACCACCGCTTTCAAGCATTGCACGGTCCGGCTCGATCGTGAGAACTTCAATCGTGTCGTCGCTATCGCGGCCGAGCGCGATTGTAGCCCATCCGAACTTATCAGGAGCGCCGTCGATGCCTTCCTGACTTCGGCCGATCTCATCACCGCCAGCCAGCGCCGATTGGCGCGGATCAGCGAGTTCCAGCAACTCGCGCTCGACATCATCATCCGCGAGCAATTCCCCGAGTTTCGTGACCGGATCATCGCCGAAACCGACAAGCGCCTGGTGCAATATCATGGCGCGTAAGGACATCCGCTCGAACGGGCAGAACATTCCGCTGACCCACCATTCGGCGCGCGGTCAGGTCCAGCGCAACTCGGGCAATTTCACCCGCGGCAGCCAGCTTCTCACCCATGAGATGCTGATGTGGTTTTCGGGCGCGAAACTCCCCGTCATCGTCTGGTTCTTCGTCTTCCTGGCGGCGTGGTTCATCATCCTCTCGCTGAAGCTCGACGAGCATGGTTTCCAGCTCGTCTGCATGAAACTCTACGCGATGCTCTGGGACTGGATCGCTCTCGATCCCAACAAGCGCGTCAACGTCACTCTGCCCAGCGGCGAGATCCTTCGGACGGTCATGGCTGTCGTCCAACAGATTCCCGAGGTCCAGCAGGCCTGGTCCGTCGCCATGCGCGCGCTGCTCGGCGCCTTCCTCGTTTCGGTTTTCCTGACCATCCCGCTGTCGATCTGGTTCGTCGATATCTCCCGGGGCCGGGGCAGGCGCATCCTGCAGGAACGGCATGAGCGCGGGGCGATGCTGGTGACACGCGACATTCTCTATTCCGAGGTCAGCCAGCACAATTTCGCCAAGTACGAAGAGGAAGCCCGCCAGCACTTCCCCGGCATGTCACCGGCCAAGGTTCTGCAGCTCCCATTCGCTGAGCGCAAAGCGGCCGGCATCCATCATCCCTACACGCTCGCCGGCATCCCCTATCCGCACCGGATGGAGCAGTCGCACACGATGCTGATCGGGACCACCGGCTCGGGCAAGACCACCGAGCTGCGCAGCCTAGTCCGGCAGATGCGCGACCGCCAGGACACCGCCGTCATCTTCGATCTCACGGGCGCCTATGTCGAAGCCTTTTACGACCCGGCGCGCGATACGATCCTCAATCCCATGGACCTGCGATGCCCGGCCTGGTCGATCTTCAACGACTGCCGCACCCATAGCGAATTTACTGCCGCCGCCGCTGCCCTGATCCCGTCCGATGGCGGATCGTCCGAACCCTTCTGGGCGCTCGCCGCGCGGACCCTGTTCATCGAGATGTGCATCCGCCTCCAGGAGCGCGGGCAGACCACCAATCTGGCGCTGTCAGAGAATCTGATGACCGCCGATCTGAAGCGCGTCCACCGCTTCCTCGCCAACACCATCGCCGACCCGCTGACAGCCCCTGAAGCCGCCCGCATGGCGGAATCGATCCGCGCCGTGTTCAACACCAACGCGCAGGTTCTCCGCTTCCTGCCCGACGACGGCGAGCCCTTCTCGATCCGCGACTGGATCACCCGCGACAAGAAGCCGGGCAGCATCCTGTTCATCACCTCCAACTATGTCGATCTGGCGATGAACCGGGCGCTGCTGACGCTGTGGATGGACCTCTGCATCAACCGCCTCATGACCATGCCGCGCACCCGCTCGCTCCGCACCTGGTTCATGTTCGACGAGCTCGGCGCACTCCATAAACTGCCCGCGATCGAGAACGGCCTGCAGACCGCTCGCGCCTTCGGCGGCGCGATGATCCTCGGGATCCACAGCTTCGAAAAACTGGTCGAGGTTTACGGCGAACAGGGTGCCCGCAACCTGGCATCACTCGCCCGCTCCAAGCTGATTCTCGCGACCGCCGATCTCGACACCGCCGAGCAATGCGCGCGCTATATCGGCAACCGCGAAGTGCGCCAGATGGATGAGGCGTATAGCTATGGCTACAACAACACCCGCGACGCCTCGACCCTGACCCCGCGCAAGCAGGTCGAGCCCCTCGTCATCGCCGACGACATCACGAACCTGCCGTCGATGCACGGCTTCGTGAAATTCCCCGACGGCTTCCCTGCGGCCCCCATATTGCTCGAATGGAAAGACTATCCCCAGGTCGCCGAGGGCTTCATTCCGCGGCCCAATCTGCAGCCCGTCCGGTCTAGGCGCGGAGAGGAAGTCTTTGGCGGGGACGGCGGCGAAGCAGGCGGGCGTGATGGCGCGCAGCAGATCGTGGAAGAGGTGGTGGAAGTCACCAACGTCGCGAAGGAGATGGCGGCGCGGATCCTGTCCGATCCGGTCGAAGAGGAGAATCAGGAGACCGCTCGCCGGGCATCCCAGCGCAGCGACACGTCCGATGAACAATCGTCCCCGGCCACTCACGCCGCCGACAAGGCGCAGGCGTCGCGCAGCAATGGCGAGGAGCAGACGATGGCCGCGCGCGATCGTGATGATCGGCGCGACGGCCGCGACGCCCAGCGCGCGCCCCAGGTCGAGGATCAGACCCTTGTCGAACTGCGCCAGGCCTTCGCCCCCGGACGCGAGGACGACAGCATGGACATGGGGATCTAGCCCATGCTCTCGGTCGCCTCCGTCCGTTCCGCATCCGGCGCTGCGAACTACTTCGCCAAGGATGACTTCAAGGACAATTATTATACCGCCGACGGGTCTTCCGAAGTCAGCATGTGGGCGGGCGAGGGCGCCGATGCGCTCGGCCTGCAAGGCGAGATATCAAAGGACGCCTTCGAAGGAATCCTGAACGGCATTCTCCCCGATGGCGAAGGGGTCGCCCAGGTCGAGAACCGGCGTGCTGGCGTGGACCTCACATTTTCCATGCCCAAGTCGGCATCGGTGATGGCCTATATCGCCGGCGACAAGCGGGTGCTCGACGCCAACATGGCGGCTGTCCGCAAGACGATGGCATGGGTCGAGAAAAACCTCGCCGAAGGCCGCAAGGATGTCGAGGGCCGCAAGGTGCCGGTGCAGACCGGCAATCTCGTCTACGCGCTCTTCCAGCACGACACGAGCCGCGCGCTCGATCCCCAGGCGCATATCCATGCCGTCATCGCCAACCTCACGAAGATGCCCGACGGCAAATGGCAGGCGCTTCATGCCGACAAGATCTGGAGCAGCAACACCACGATCGGCTCGATCTATCACGCCTTTCTGCGGGATGGTCTGGAGAAGCTGGGCTACCAGATCGATGCCAAGGGCAAGCACGGCACCTTCGAGATTTCCGGGGTGCCAAAGGCGGTCCTCGAGGCGTTCAGCCAGCGCCGCGAACAGATCCTGGAAAAAGCAGCCGAACTCGGGATCGTATCCCCCAAGGGACGCCTCGCCGTCACGGCGAATACGCGCGATCCGAAACTGAACGTCGAGGACCGCGACGGCCTGCAGAAGGATTGGATCGACAAGGCAGCAGCGCTCGGATTCGACGGCAAGGGACTGGTTGCCTCCGCCGTAGCGCGCGCGGGTCACTCGCTCGCTGACAGCAAATTGGAGCGAGGATTCCGCGCGGTTAGCGACGCCATCAGCGGTGCGCGTGAAAAGATCGGCACCTTCCTTCGCCCGCACGATCCGCTGGTCGACAGCGCGCTCGCGCGCGTGACCCAATCGCCGGCCGAGGCACGAACCCAACTCGCGGTTGCGTCGGCCGTCCGAATCCTCTCGGAGCGAGAGGCGGCCTTCAACGTCAATCTCGTCTCGAAGATGGCGCTCGACCTCGGCCTGAAGGGTGTGACGATCGACACCGTCGAGCGTCGCATCGCGCAGATGGTGGAGAACCGGCAGCTCATCCCGGGCGCCGTGCGCGATGGCGACAAGGGCATCCGCATGGTGACGACGCAGGAGGCTCTGCGCACCGAGGAGAGCATCCTGAAAGCGGTGGAGGCGGGTCGCGGCAAGGCGTCGCCGATCATCGCGGCCAGCGATGCGCCGGCGCGACTCCAGGCAGCCGCCACACGCGATCTCAATCCTGGGCAGCTCGCCGCCGCGACGCTGATCGTCTCGTCGGCGGACCGCACCGTCACCGTGCAAGGCGTCGCCGGCGCCGGCAAGTCGACCATGCTGGAGGCGGTCGCCCGCGTGGCCGAAGCGGAGGGTCGCGACGTCACCGGTCTTGCCTTCCAGAACAAGATGGTCGCGGACCTGGCCGCGGATGCCGGCATCAAGAGCCAGACCATCGCATCGTTCGCACTGGCCAACGAGCGGTACATCAGCGAGCGCGACACCCCGCGCTATGACGCGGCCCGGGCGAAATTCGGCGGCACCATGCTGGTGGTCGACGAGACGTCGATGGTCTCGAGCAGCGACATGCTCAAGCTGCACAAAATCAGCGAAGCGCTGGGCGTGGACAAGCTGGTCCTGGTCGGCGACCGCCAGCAGCTCTCGTCGATCGACGCCGGCAAGTCCTTCGCCATGATCCAGGCGGGCGGCGGCACGATGGCGCGGATGGACGAGAATATCCGCCAGCGCACCGACACGCTGCGCACCGTCGCCGCCCTCGCCAATATCGGCAAGGCGGGTGAGGCGATGAAAGTGCTGGGCGACAATGTCGTCGAAAGCATGAATCCGGCTGACGCGGCCGCCGAAATGTGGCTCGGCCTATCGAGCGATGATCGTGAAGCCACCGCCGTTTTCGCCTCCGGACGCGCATCGCGCGCCATCATCAATCAGCGCATACAGGACGGCCTTGCAACAGAGGGCTCCGTCAAGGGCGAGGGCATCCACCTCACCGTCTTCGAGCGGGTCAATCTCACCCGCGAGGAATTGCGCTACGCTTCCAGCTATCGCCCCGGCCAGACACTCGACGTCGGGCGGGGCGGCGCGCAGGATGTCGGCCTTGAGCGGGGTCGCTACGACGTCACCAAAGTGCTGCCCAATGGCAAGGTCGAACTGAGCGACGGCCGAAGGAAAATCCGCTTCGACCCGCAGAAGCTCTCGCCGACAGAGAAACGCGACCGGCTCGAGCTCACCGAGAAGAAGGATCTCCACCTCCGCGAAGGCGACAAGATCAGGTGGACCGCGAACGACAAGGACCGCGGACTTCACAATTCCGCGCTCGCCCGCGTGCTCACCGTCGACGCGAACGGCGTCACCGTCGAAACCGCCGGAAGAGAGCGCCTCACCCTCGACCTGGGCGATCCGATGCTGTCGCGCCTCGACCTCGCTTACTCGCTCAACATGCACATGGCGCAGGGCATCACGACCGACAAGGCGATCACCGTCATGTCCAGCCATGAGAGGAATCTCTCGAACCAGCGCCTGTTCAACGTCGGGGTCACGCGTGTGCGCGACGAGTTGACGATGGTGGTGGACGACAAGGAGAAGCTCGCCCGCCAGCTCGATATGAACCCCGGCAACAAGACCTCCGCTCTGGAAACCCTCGGCCGCCTCGATATCGACGGGAAGAAGGGACCTAAAATCCCGGAGAAGTTCGATCCCGGCCCGATCGACGGCGTCGACCTGTCCAATCTGCCGGATTTTCCAACCGACCTCCCTCCGCTGCCGGATGGCCCTGCCAGGCCCGCGGAGCCGGCGAAGGTCGATGATCTCAAGAAACCGCCGGACCTCAAGCCCGACCGTGGCGACATTCTGCCGCCGCTGCCGGAGCGGAGCCTCGGCCTCGATTTGTAGTGTGAAGCCGCCGGCGCGGTGCCGGGGCCAATATGGAGACTGACTATGAGTGGTTGGGATTTCGAAGAAGCAGGCAAGTTCGGCAGCGAACGCGCCGCCGAGGATTATGCCAAGCGCAACAACATCGACATGCGCGACATCCGCACCCGCCGCAAAGGCGACCAGGTCGAGCTGGAGATCCGTCGCTCCGCGCTCGATGGCCGTTCGCTGCGCGACAGCGGCGAGGGCCGCCGGGACGGATGGAGCTGAACCGGCTGCACGGGAACGCGCAGCGTGGAGGAAGCGGGGCGGAAGACGATCCGAAGGGTGTTGAGGGCTGGCCCTAAGCACCCGCACGAAAGAGGAGCGCAGCGGCCCGACAACGCGATCGGGCCCGCGCAGCCCTGGCCCGATTCCAGCATCGCCATATGAGCGCAAATCCGTGAATACCGTATTGCGGATCGGTGTAGATACGCCGGAGTGTCAGGGATCGAAGCTGAATGGCGGAGACGGCCGCAGGCTGTCTCCGGCGCAGCCGAAAGCCCGGCCGGAAGGGCGACGCCCGGTAAATAGAAGTGCTCTTTACAACGATTCCCAAGTCGTTCCGCGGGTTCAACTATCGCCTTCCAGGGCGCCCCGCTAAAGCAAGTGGATGAGCACCGCATATCTGACATCGATTCTGGCGCGCGAAGCGGTCGATACCAGCGCCTTCTCACCCGTCCGGCAGGTCCAATCGATCATCCATCCCGTGTTGACTCAATGGGCCAATCGCTTCCTGCGCAGCGTGACGCCCAGCGGTTCGTTCGCGAAAGGGACGGCGAACAAGAGCGGGACGGACATCGATCTGTTCATTTCGCTGTCGGAGGATACGCCAGAGACCCTGAAGGCCATCTACGACTTACTGTTCAAGGCTGTGTCGGAAGCGGGCTATCGACCGAAACGGCAGAACGTCTCCATCAACGCGACTATCGCCGGCTATGATGTCGACCTCGTGCCAGCCAAGCGGCAGAACGCGGCGTCTTCCGACCATAGCCTGTATCGCAGCCGTGCCGACACATGGACGAAAACGAATGTGGACACGCACATCAGCACCGTCATCCGCACCGGCCGCCAACAGCAATCACGGCTCCTCAAACTGTGGCGCACACAAAAGGGGCTGGAGTTCCCGTCCTTCTATCTGGAGCTGACCGTGATCGAAGCGCTGCGAGGAAAGCCAGTGCAGGATCTCTCGCAGAGCGTCGTCACGGTGCTCGAATATCTGCGGGACAAATTCGTCGCGGCGAGAGTGCTTGACCCGGCGAACGGCAACAATATCATCTCAGATGATGTGACACTCGCTGGAAAGAACGCGATCCGCAGGGCCGCGGAACAGGCGCTCGGCGGCAATTGGAGCGGCTTCGTTCAATGACTGCCTGGTCGCTGCCCAAGCTTTTGGAGAGCCTCCACAACGACATCGAAGGCAAGCTCGGGCTCGTTCGGGGAAGTTTCGGTCATCCCGGAACCAAGGGCGATGCAAGCGAAGCGGTTTGGCTGGAATTGCTCCAAACCTATCTGCCGGAACGCTATCAGGTCGCCAGCGCCCATGTCGTGGACAGCAAGGGCGCCTTCAGCGAGCAGATCGACGTGGTGGTGTTCGACCGGCAATATTCTCCCTTCATCTTCAGCTACCAGGGCAAGTTCGTCGTTCCGGCCGAAAGCGTTTATGCGGTGTTCGAAGCCAAGCAGGCGATCAACGTCCAGCAGGTCAATTATGCGGCCGATAAGGTGGCCAGCGTCCGTCGATTGTATCGGACCAGTTTGCCTATCCCCCATGCCGGTGGGACCTACGAGCCGAGGGCGCTGCCGCATATCATGGGAGGACTCCTCACGTTCCAGAGCGATTGGTCGCCCGGCATTGGCGCTCCGCTCATTGCCGCTCTCAAGGCAGTCGCCGACGAAGGTCGGTTGGATCTTGGGTGCATCGCCGCGCATGGGGTCTTTGGATGCGACCCAGGTGATTGTTTTGGCGCGCAGCTTGGCGGGAAGTCGGCCACTCGATTCCTGCTCGAATTGATCGCGCGGCTCCAGATGAGCGCGACCGTGCCGATGATCGACGTTCGCGCCTATGCGAGCTGGCTCGAATAGCAGGCAAGCAATCGCGGCAATGCGGTTTCGTCGAGTCAAAAGCTGACGCCGGCGAAAATCGAAGCGTTCGCCGAAGCCCAACCGCGAGGCTGGCCGTGAGCAGGTCAGCCCGCCCTATGCGGCCAGAATCGGGACAGCGATCTGATTGGCGATGGCGGTATAGAGGTCGACGTCGGTTTCCGGCGCCCGAATGGAAACGTGGAGCGCGTAGCGTGCCGCTCGATCCCAGCGTTGAAGCGCTGGCTTTTCCTTCCACCAACCACTGACCGGAAAGACTCCAATGGCGTCCCGCTCGGCTAGCGCGGCGGCGCTGCCGCGCCAGATGTCGCTATGAATTGAGCCGCGGTCGCGGATTTGACCCAACACCCAATTGTCGCCACCGCCACCGCCGCCAGCGCCGGCTTCTTCGTCCTGCGCCGCTTTGTTGATGCGCTGGCGGAACGCTTCCAGACCTTCCAGCGACCGTTTCACCGCGAAGCGAAGATTGTGCGATGCGTAGCGATGTCGCCGAGTCCAACCGCGTTCACCGGGATTGGGCTCAATGAAATAGGACAGGGTGATCCGCAACTCGACGTCCAGTTCGCCGAGCGCAGCCAGCTCCGCGCGCGGCCACGGGAGGCGGTGCAAGTTCATGTCGCGTGTCTTGATCGCTGACCCGTCTTTGCGGAAGGGCAGCAAGGCGTCCTCGACCATAAGCGTCGCATCGTTGGACGCGCTGAGCAGCGCGCGACTGAGGTTCGGAACGCCCCAGCCATAGCGCCGGAGCATGGCCAACTTCTGTGCTTGCGACCCTGCGGCGTCAAAATGCTGCCGCATGGCCTGGGTCCACTCCGCAGAATGAACGATGAGGCCCCGCACGGTTTCGGGCCAGAGCGTCGGCCGCGCGGCCATAATGCCAGCCGCCAGGTTTGCGCCGAGGGCCGATGCCCCACTGGTGTCGCCGAACGCCTCGAACAGACGCAGATTCGGTTGATAGTGGGTGGTCAGGAGTTGGAGATCATCGATCGCCGACGCCGGATTGATGCCATCGTGGGCGAAATTGCCGCCTTCGAACACAACGTCCGGGCGGATCGGCCATTGCCGATCCCAGATGGCCGACGTTCTGCTGGCTGGCGAGAGATCACCGGCCGGGGCGACGGGCGCCCATCCGTCGTAATCGGGATGGGTGATCGTGATCTTGTCGGTGCTGGCGCCGAATACGAGCGGATTCCACGCCTGCGCCGGGCTCTCCACCTCTTCGAGATCGTTACGATCGGGATATGCCGCCGGATCGATATCGCCGCGCAAATTGCCTGCAGCGAGGACCATCAGCCGGCGCCTGTCACCGCCGCCATAGCAAAGCTGATCAATGGCCGAAGACCAGGACGATGGCCGCCCCCGACCGAGGCCGACATCGCTGGTGACGGCCATGCAGAAAACCCGGCGGCGGCGCGGCGCTTTGTCTTCAACGCGTGCGATCCCGGTTGCGGTGATCGCGCCGTATAACCTCGGCTCGTTCTGGCCGTTTGGCGGGAGGATCTTTACGGTTTCGATCCGATGGCCAAGCTCCACGGGGTGACCGTGCGAGAGCGTCGCTTCGAGGTCGCCGTAGAGCGCTACGCCGGCCATCGACGTGCCGTGTCCGTTCCAAAAGGCGCTGTCGCCAACGCCCCAGCCATGTTCGTAGCTGTGCTGGTCAGCCGGATCGAGCGCGGGTGCCAGCAGGGGATGCGCTTGCGTGGCGCCGCTGTCGAGCAGGCACACCGCGGGCGCCAGGGGAGACGGCGGCGTGATCCGGTCGACCAGATCGTTCGCCCAATCGGCCTGCTCGACCGTGGGCATTTCTAGAAAGAGCGTTGGGGTGTCTTTTGCCAAGCGCAGTTCCGCTACAGCGTCCGAGTTGCGGATTAGCCGATCCATCGTCGCTTCATCGGCCAGTGCGAGCGCTACGTCGCGCTCCGGGAAGCTAATGACATGCTCCTTGATCGCGACGCCCAGTCTGGCCGCGACGGTTTGAAAGACCGGCAAGCCACCATCGCGTAGCCAGACTTCCCACCAGGCAGGCTGGGCGACGGCGGGAAAGAGCTGGGGATCGTCGGTAAAGAGGGATCGGGTAACACCGAGGCGAACGTCTTCGATACGCGCCAGGAGCGCCTCGTTCTTAGGCTTACCGGTCTTCGTCACCTCGTCGCGATAGGCTTCGATCTTCTTGACGAAGAAGTCGGCCGCGGCCTCGGGAACGAACACCGTTGCGGAGATCATCTCATCACCGTCGGCAGGTGGGCGCACGGCGACCAGCTCGATTGCCTTCGGCCGGTTCTCCAGGGCTTCAACCGCCCCGCGCTCGGCGACGGGGATATCGAACTCCAAATAAAAGCCAGCTTGTCCCTCGGCGAGACCCTCTTCGCGCTCGGCGATGCGTTGGCGACCCGCAGCGAGTGCGGTGCCGATAGCGTGCTCAAGATGTGCGGCATGGGCAGCGCGGGCGCGTGCTGGAGGGAGGCCGCTAATCACCAGTCGGGGTGAGGTGTAGGCCTCGCTTTGACCGCCGCCTTCGACATGAAAATGGGGACGATCGCGGGGAGGTACTGCCATCGGGTCTCGGTGTTTAGAGGATCGCCGCGCGCCGCTCCGTAAGGGCGGTCAGCAGAGTCGCGGTTGTCACGCCGTCATGTCCGTCCAACACGGCAACCTTCGCCGCCTCGTCGGCCGCCCGCGCGACTTCAGCCTGGGAGAGATGCGCAGCGGATTCCAGCACTGGCGGCCATTTGATCGCCTTGAGGTCGAACGTCGCGAGGCGAGCTTCGAGAATACCCTGCACCACGGACGGATCGGGCAAGTCATAGGTGATCACGTCATCGAACCGACGATAGAGCGCCTTATCAAGCAATTCTGGATGGTTCGTCGCTGCGATGATCAGGCTGGGGCCGTCGTCATTCTCCAGAAATTGGAGAAAGGAATTCAGAACACGGCGAATCTCGCCCACGTCGTTCGGCCCTGCACGCTGCGCGCCGATCGCGTCGAACTCATCGAAGAAATAGACACCGCGCTGCATCCCGATGGCGTCGAAAACGAGGCGCAAGCGCGAGGCGGTTTCCCCCATCAGCTTGCCGAACAGGCCATCGTAGAGGACGGTGAACAGCGGCAGCTTCAATTCGCCGGCCAGAGCGGCGGCGGTCATGGTCTTGCCAGACCCTGGTGGGCCAACGAGCAATAGTTTGCGACGGGGAGTGAGGCCGCGCCCGCGCAGCCGCTCTTGCTGGCGCTGCTCCCGAAGGACGCGTGTCAGGCGACTCTCAAGCTCGGGCTTCAGCACCATGCTCGGCAGCCGGGTGTCGGAATAACGCGCTTCGAGGAATCCGGCGAGCTCGCCCTTTGGCTGCGCCAGCGGCACCGGACCGGCACCACGCCTCGCGACCGTCGCGCTCTTGCCCTTGGCCGCGTCGATCAGCTCACGCAGCTCCTGGGCCAGTTTCCCGTGGCCCTGCCTCGCTTCATGCGCGGCAAGCTGCGTCGCCACGGAGAGGAAGCGATCCCCATCTCCGTCTATGTGGCTTTGCAGCAAAGCTACGATGTGGCGTGCAGTCGTCATACGTCAGTTCAGGGTTCCGGCCCCGGGGGTGTTCGTGGTCACATTTCGAATCTAGCGCGACCGATTCGCCGTGTAACGCGAATTCGTACACCAATCGTATGCAGCGTGGCGCCGGCATAGTCGCGCCGCTGAGGTCAAAGCGCCCACCGAGTTCCGAGCGACCGGACGGTCCGCTCATCGGCCGCCCGACGAGCTAGTGCGTAGCAGCTAGGGCCTCGCCATGGGCAACCTGAGCGCTGGCACGCGAGAAAAATTCGCCAACGGCGAACTTTTGCTTGTTTCTTGCAAACTGCCGATCTATGAGTCGGTCAGCGTTTGGGTAATGGAGCTGTGCTACAGGCATGGTGGTTCGCCACCAGCGAAGGTCATCCGGCCTTTATCATCTAACCCATCTCTTTCGCCGTCCTCCGGGGCGACGGGCCGAGGGGGCGAGGGCACGCAGAGGAGCTTAAGCTCTTCGTGTGCAGTGTTGAGCCTAGGAGCGTAACCACAACCCTTATCCGCCTTCAGACGTAGTGCAGGCCGCGAGCAATTCGGCTCGAGGTTAGTCTGGAGGCAAATACGATGGCTAGTTCGCCGGAGGAAAGCCCAGACGCCGGGTTGTTGGGGTACGGACGGCATATCGGTCGTCGCATCGCGAAAGCGGTGCGGCGGACCCTGCGAGCGATCGCGCGGAACCGAATTGCCCTGCTGGCGGTGATCAAGGTGGCTCAGGCCATCGTGAAATTGATCGCCACCATCGTTGAGTTGTTCCGTCACTCCTAGGCGTCATCCAGTTGGGAGATCGTTCAAATGTTGAATGAAGCCCTTAGACTGGTGCGCGTGTTCCACGACCTGAACAAGACACAGGCGGCGGATCGCGTCGGCCTGTCTAAATCATATGTCACCGAGCTGGAGCGCGGCGACAAGAAGGTCACGCTGGAGGTTTTGCAGAAATATGCGACCGCCTTCAACGTGCCGCTGTCGTCGCTGATGTTCTTCGCGGAGCAGGCCGCGGATGGTTCGTCGTCGGAGAAAGTCCGCACGGCTGTTGCGGGCAAGGTCGTCAAAATGTTGGATTGGATCGCAACGGTAACAGCCGAGCGAGCCGATGAAGGGGACGACGATGAAAGGGAAGCCACACAAGCGCGTTAGCCTTCGGGGCAGTGCGCTATTTAAGCTGACCTCGCCGGTGCGGCTGGCCCAAATTTTGTGCATCCCACCGGCGCAGCTTGACCGCCTACTCCGTCGCGGGAATACGAACTACTGCGTTCGGACGGACCGCAAAACCGAGCGGCTCATTGAGGAGCCAAAGGCGCTGCTCAAGCAGGTCCATGCTCGCGTGGCCCATTTGCTAGCGCAAGTCGAGACCCCGGCCTACCTGCATTCTGGGATCAAGAAACATTCCTACATCACCAACGCCGCCGAGCACCGTGTCGAGGGCGGCGCGGTAAAACTCGACGTGCAGAAATTCTTCCCGTCGGTACGGGCGGCCGCTGTCTGCCACTTCTTCGCCGACGTGATGGAATATCCGATGGATGTCGCCAGCCGCATGACGAAACTGCTGACGATCAACGGACACCTGCCGACGGGGGGCAACGCAAGCTGCATCCTCTCTTTCTGGGCGTACAAGAATATGTTCGATGAGATCGCGGCGCTTGCGGCAGCCAAGGGCTGCACGTTCACCCTGTATGTGGACGACATGACCATCACCGGCCAGTTCGCCACGCGGGCGATGCAGAAGGAAGCGCGCGCGATCATCGGGCGCTATCGGCTGAAGGCCCACAAGACCAAGATCTTCTCTCACCGGCAGCCAAGGATCGTCACTGGTGTTGCGATCACCGCGCGCGGACCGGAGCTTCCCAACCGGCGCGCAAGGAAGATCGCGATAACGATGGCGGGCGTGGAGGCGGCGGCGACGGATTCTCAGCGCCTCGCGCTCATGCCAAGCTTGATCGGACGTGTTAGCGAAGCCGTCGAGGTCGACCCGCTGTGGGCGGGCCGCAAGGCGGCAGCGGTTGGAATGCGTCGCACAATCCGATCTCGGGTCGAGAAGAGCCGGTAACCCATCAGCACATCGGTGCGTCCGAGCAGAGCGAAAGCAGGCGCCCTGTGCCTGTGGCGTTGGTCAATACTGTGGCCTTCGGTGCGACCAGTGGCCGAATCGAGGTTCGGCGCGCTCGCCCGGCTGTCTCAAAAGCCATTGATTGCACTTAGAAAATATGAGCGGGCGAAGGGATTCAAAACCTCGACCCCGACCTTGGCAAGAATATGCTGCGCCGGATGCGCTGGCCACGCTTTGAATCCGCGCTAAGTCCAACGCTCATAGCAGGCTGTTTGGTTGATCAGCGCCCCTCGCGGCATTGCGCTTCACCCAAAGGTCGGTCGTCCGCTCCATTTTGATCAGCTCGTCGGGGAAGCAGCGCTCCTGGAACAAGACTGCATCCTCGAAGCTGCCGTTGAGCCAGCGGTCGTAGTCGTCGGTGTGCAGGAGCACAGGCATCCGGTCATGCACCGGCCGAATCGCTTCATTGCAATCGGTCATTACGCCTGAATACACTGGGCCCCATTCCTCGCTCATGCGCCAAAGCCCCGCCCAAGCGAAGATGGGCTGATCCTTCACGCTAAACCACGTGCGCGTCTTGGAGCCTTTCTGGCCTTCGGCTTCCGCGAAATGCGTGACCGGGATCAGACACCGCCACTGAGGCTTGCGGGCCAGACCGATCCACATAGGTTTATTCAGGTCCGCAATGTTGTTCACTGGCTTCGGCTTGGCCTCGGGTTTCATTCCCTTCAACCGTAGCGGAAAGCCCCACACCATCGACTGCATGATGCGTGCGCCTTCTGTCTCGCGCACGACCATTCCGGGATAGCCGGGATATACCTCCTCCGGCGCATTCGACTGCGTTGGATCGCTGACCCCGAAGTGCGCCGCAACCTCGGCAGCGCTCTTCCTGACCGTGTAGAGATTGCACATGGCGTCTTTCTATCACGGAATCTCATGGAGAGCGCCTGTTGCGATCCCGCCACCTGGCAACCGGCCGTCGAGTTCGCTTAGGCCGAACGGGATAGCATCATGCCTCGCACCCACGCCTTCGATCTGCGCGATACGCGCTCGCAGATGTTCGAGGACGATAGACTGGCGCATAGCATTGGTGCGACTCGGGAGCGGTTGAAATGTTCCCTATACGTTCTATCTCCCGACCGCTTGAGTCAAGCCAGGAACTCGCGGGGCTCTCATCGGGGCATTTGCCGCCAGTGGCACTTTACCCGGAAAGCCGCGATATCGGGTAAAGTGCCACTCGTGCTGCTCTCGCGGAGACCGCGGAGGAAGGAAACACCCTACCGATAACGGACGCCAAACTGGGATGCCCGGTGAAGTGCCATAGCCGGAAATTCGCTGGGAAGGCACGAATAGGGATTCACACTGAGCACCCGATGTGCTTGTAATGTTCCATGTTTCAACCGGATCTCTTTGTGTGCGACGACGACAGCACGGTCCTGGATCTGCCGGCGGTTCTTGAGCGTCTGGCGGGCGTTTCAGACCGTCCCCGCTACACGTTCATGGTGCTCAACCTGATCGCTAAGGCGGCTGGACCGTCTGGGCGCGCAGGCCCCTATGTGAAGGATGCCGATCGCCGTGTTCCCGTCCGGGACTGGCTCTCAGACGCCATGGTTCCAATGGCGCAGCGCGATCCCAAGCGACGCGCCACGACAGCCGCAGTGCGCGACGAACTTTCCCGCAGTGGCGCTCTACCGACCGATCCCGCTGAAGCCCATGCGATCATCGACGCCGAGGTGCGGCGCCGCGTGCTCCGATCTGGTCGATGCAGTGTCAGTCGGGCGGTCTCGGATCTGGTGAAGGCAGGGCTCGTTCGCCGGCACTACCAGGGGTTCCGCGTCGACCATCAAAATCGAGGTGCTCAACGCGAAGCGGTTTACACTCTTACGCGGCAAGCTGCCCACGCTCTTGGAGCGCGCCGCTAACATCTGACGATCATTCCGGTAGCGAACCCTAGGCAATATCGCGTAGCCTGGCAGTAAGATAACGGCCGCTCCACTCGGGCTGCTCGTCGCCGAGCCACCTCATTGGTTGCTGACCCAAAGCTAGCAGCCGGGCAGGTTAGCGACCACTTTTCCTTGATCATCGCTCCCCAATTTCCTAGAAACGCGGAAATGGGGGACGAAGGCAAACTCGGTCTGCTCCGCTTTGTCGGAGAAGCGCTATATGGCGAACGATGGCAGGCGCCCCTTGCTGCAGATCTGAGCGTCTCGGACCGTACGGTCCGCTACTGGCTTTCATCAGCAACGACGTGTCCCGAAGATCTCGGACCAAGGCTGCTGGCGATCGTCAACCGTAAAAAACTCGAGCTCGGAGGGCTTGAGAAAGCCGTTCTTCATCGACTTAACGCCGCGCGAGGGGACTCTCATGACCGATCATGAGCCGCTAGGCAGCGCTTTCCCACAAACGCTGCTGTGGCGACCGCGTCATTACAACCGTGACCTTTCAATATCTAAAGCGCGTGACCGTGCCACCCGCACGGAAAAAGGAATCTCTGAATGAAGAGTCTGTTAGAGCAGCTTCCGCCGATCGTGACGGAGGGAAAGCGCGAAGCGGAGCGTGTCATGGAGCGCGCTGAGAGCAATTACCGCCTCGGGCTGCAGACGCGTGAACTGGTGATTCCCTCAAGAGATAGCAACTGGCAGGATCTACTTCGCAGTAGCGAAAGGGCCGATTATCAGCAAATTCATACGAGCGCCAATAGGCTGATCTACGGTGATAATCTACTTGCGATGGCTGCCCTTCTGGCGGGTGACGATAATTCCGGGTCGATAAGAGGGAAGGTCGATCTCATCTACATCGATCCACCGTTTGACAGCAAAGCTGACTACAAGACCAAGATATCTTTGCCTACTGGTGATATTGAGCAACGCCCCACCGTGATTGAGCAGTATGCCTACGCCGACACTTGGTCCAATGGCACGTCATCATACATCGAAAATATCGTGCCGCGCCTGGTGCTAATGCGTGAGCTTCTTTCTGACAGTGGCTCTATTTACATTCACCTAGATTGGCACGTTGCAGACTATGTGAGGGTCGTGGCCGACAGCATATTTGGACCCGATAGCTTCGTTAATGAGATTTGCTGGAAACGCTCCGATGCAAAGGGCGATGCGGCACAGGGAAGCAAACATTATAGTCGCGTCCACGACGTCATCCTATTTTACGCCAAAGGACAGAGCAGGATTTGGAATCCCATATATCTGCCTCTGTCTGACAACTACGTCGACGGGTTTTACAAGTACAAAGACCCCGACGGCCGCCGATACAAGATGGAGAATATGTTGGGCCCCGGCGGAGCGGCGAAGGGCAATCCCGTCTACGAAGTAATGGGCGTTACTCGCGCTTGGCGTTATTCGCGGGCGAGGATGCAAGGCCTAATAGACGCTGGGCTAGTGATCCAAACGAATCCCGGCACCGTCCCGATGCAAAAGAAATATCTAGACGATTCCAAAGGTGTCCAGGTTGGTACTTGGTGGGATGACATCAGCATGATACGGGGATGGTCGTCCGAGAAAGTGGGCTACGGCACCCAAAAACCTGAGAAGCTTCTTGAGCGAATAATAAGCGCATCCAGTAATCCTGACTCACTCGTCTTGGACCTTTTCTCAGGCTCGGGGACTACGGCCGCGGTGGCCGAACGGCTTGGCCGGCGCTGGATAGTGTCCGACCTCGGTAAGCCCGCCTGTATGATCGCGCGAAAGCGCCTGATCGATCAGGACGCCCGCCCTTTTCTTTACCAGCACATTGGCGACTATCAAGTCGAGCAGCTCCGCTCGACTATGGGAAGCCGGTTCCGTATCGGCGATCTTGCCGAGATCGTGCTGGGACTCTTTGGAGCACTCCCGTTACCGGTCGATGAGAATCCAAACAAGAACATGGGTCGGATAGCCGGAAGCAGCAAAACTTTGGTGTTGGCCGACAGCCCAAATAAGATGACGGGCCTCACTACGCTTCGGCGGGCCATCGAGATTCGCGACAATCTTATGGGAGGATGGGATAAGGTCATCGTCCTCGGCTGGAACTTTTCTCCGACAATTGGACATGATATTGAGGCGCTCGGTCAGGCAGATAAGCTTGAGGTTTTGGTTATTCCGCCCGACCTTCTCGATCGTCTCAAGAAAAAGGGCCACAAGTTGAAGGCTGACGAGGTACGCTTTTCGTCGCTTCAGTATCTCAAGCTGGGCGAAGTGCTTCGCAGGGCCGAAGGAAAAGGGGAGGCATTGGACGTGGCGATAGCAAACTATGTTCTGCTTTCGCCAGATGCGCTCAACTTGGACGATGCAAACAGACGCCAACTTCAAAACGTCATCAACTCGGATCCGTTGGCACTCATTGAATATTGGAGCGTCGATCCGGACTATGACGGCGAAGTGTTCCGTTCTGTGTGGCAAGACTATCGAGGAAACACTGAGAATGATGACGATCCCCTCCGAGTCGTCTCGACCGCAAGGCTGACGGGGCTTCCAAGGAAGGATGGCAAGCGTTTGATCTGCGTTCGGGTCGTGGATGTCTTCGGATTCGAAGCCGAAGCCATGGTCGAGGTGGCGTGATGGCGGGCATCAACGAACTTACTCTTGCCAGCGGTTTAACCGCCAAGGTTGAAGAGCTCTCAGCCGGCCTAGAAGCGGGAACGGCGCCGATCCTTGACCTGGTTTCGGAGACGACGGCCGAGCTACTGAAATGGTGGTTTCAAGCGGAGTTTCAGGACTCCAGGCAGTTCAACTTCCATCCTGGGCAGCGGCAGGCACTACTCAATGTAATTTATGCCCACGAGGTACTGGGCATTGCGACGTTGCAGGACCTCTACCAGAGGGCGGCCCCCGACGTTTTGTTGGCAAGCACGCGCGATTCTGAAATCATTCGCGCGCCGAAAAATGGCTATCCCAAATACTGCCTGAAAATGGCGACCGGCACCGGCAAAACGTGGGTGCTGCAAGCCCTCTTGGTCTGGCAAGTGTTAAACGCAAACCGCGCGCCGGAAAGCGAGCGCTACACAAAAAATTTCCTTATCGTGGTCCCCGGCCTCATCGTCTATGATCGCCTATTGGATGCATTCATGGGCAAAGAGCGCCACGGCAAGCGCGACTTCTCGATTTCCGATCTAGCGATATTCCAAGAACTGTTCATTCCTGACGCCTATCGGGATGAGGTGTTTCGCTTCGTCCAAGGTGCAGTCTGCCCTAAAGAAGAGATCGGCCGCAAAACGACAGCCGGCGGGATCATCGCCATTTCTAACTGGCACGTCCTTTCAGAAGAAGGCGAGCCACTCGAAGACGATGAGATCGTCGCCCCCGGAGATACTGTCGATCCCAAGGCCGTGGTGCAGAGCATTTTTCCGCTGATGCCTGGCATGAGCCAGGGCAATGATTTGAACGTCCTCAACCGTCGGTTTGAGCGTGGCGGTATTCTCTCATACTTAAAAGACCTACCGGCATTAATGGTGTTTAACGACGAGGCGCACCACATCCACGATTTCAAGCGGGAGGGGGAAGTTACGGAGGTCGAGTGGCAGAAGAGCCTTAACTTGATTTCACAGCCGAAGGGCGCTCGCTTTGTTCAGGTTGATTTTTCAGCGACGCCCTACAACGAGGTTGGGACTGGAAGGAATTCTCGAAAGGCCTATTTTCCGCACATTGTCGTCGATTTCGACTTGAAAACCGCGATGCGCGCAGGTCTCGTGAAATCCCTCGTGCTCGACAAGCGCTCGGAAATCGGGGCGCTCAGCCATGAAGACCTCGACTTCAACGCCGATCGAGACGAAAACGGCAACCCGATGCTGTCTGAAGGGCAGCGGATCATGCTTCGCGCCGGCCTGACCAAACTCCGCAAACTCGAAGCGGATTTCGCCGGCCTCGATCCTGACAAGCACCCGAAAATGCTGGTAGTCTGCGAGGATACGACTGTCACCCCCCTCGTCGCCGAGTTTATGACGCTCGAAGGCCTTGCTGACGATGAGCTGCTTCGCGTCGATTCCAACCGTAAGGGCGAGCTGAAACCGGACGAGTGGAAGATTTTGCGCGAACGCCTGTTCGACGTCGATCGGCATCGGTCGCCCCGGGTCATCGTCAGCGTCCTAATGCTGCGCGAGGGCTTCGATGTGAACAACATCTGCGTGATCGTACCGCTGCGGGCGTCCGGCTCCGGTATCCTGCTGGAGCAGACCATTGGGCGCGGGCTGCGCCTCATGTGGCGCGGTAACGAATTTGACGACATCAAACGAGAGAATCGTCAACTCATTCGCACCGGCAAGACCCCTTCCAACATGATCGACATTCTGTCGATCGTTGAGCACCCGGCTTTCCAGGGGTTCTATGACGAGCTGATTCAAGAAGGCCTCGCTACCGAAGAGGACGACGAGGACGATCAGAATACCAGCTCGACCGGCGATCTTATTTCGGTCGGGCTGCGGCCCGGCTTCGAGGAGTATGATTTCGCTCTTCCATTCATCCTCCGGGAAGAAGTGGAGGAGCTGGACGACACTCATATCGAACCCGCAAAACTACAGGCGTTTGGCAATTTCACGCTCGATCAGCTGAAGAGCCAGCTCGGCCAAGGCGAAAAATTCCACTCCGAAGATGTGCAGGCGAAAACTCGCTTCGGCGATTATCGCGTCCACGGCGGAGTGATGACGGCAACGGGCTACAACGATTATCTCGCCCGAGTTACGCGGCGCATTGCAGAGGCCGTCACGCTGACAGATACTACGAGCAGCCCCAAGGCTTTCGCCAACGCGAACAAGTTCCCCTACATCCAGATCAATCGGGCCGAGATGGCCGAAGGAATCGACACCTTTGTTCGCAACCACCTTTTCCGTCAGGTCATTGATCCGCTCGCCGATGAAAATTGGAGAGTCCTGCTCATCGACCCGGTGACGGAGCACCTCATTAAGGTATGGGCTCGGGCAATACTTGAGGCCGAAGAAAGTGTGATCGTTGCCGAGGCAGAGGTGGCGCACCGGCGCCTCTCCGAAGTGCCGAAGTTGGCGATGCGAGAGGGGTCATCCCTCGCCGTCGAGAAGGCAATCTACTTTCGCCTGCCATACCCGTCGCGGAATGGCGGCCTAGAACACGCCTTCATGGAAACGTGTGAGCGGGATGCCAGCGTCGATGCCCACTGCAAGATCAACGAGCAAAAGCATACCTTTGCGCGGCTACGCTATATCAAGGAAGACGGTCTCCCCGCATTCTATTCTCCCGATTTTCTCGTGCGTACGGGCAATGGTATCTACCTTATCGAAACCAAGGCACAGGGCCAGCTGACGAGTCCAAACGTGCTCCGCAAGCGGAAAGCTGCGGTGGCTTGGTGCAACCGGATTAATGGCCTTCCCGCAGAACACCGCAGCGGCGCAGAGTGGAACTATGTCCTTTTGGGCGAGGATACATTCTATGGGTGGCGCGACAAGGGCGGTTCGTTGGCCGACCTCTTCGCCTACGCGAAGTTGCGCCCTGTCGAGAACAAGGGTCAAGCGAAGTTCGCATTCTAAGTGGGGCGGGGCATGAAGAGGCAGACGTACATAGCACATGGGCGGCTGACGTCCCGAGAGATCCGCCTAGCTGCTGCCCGCAACCGACGCCATGGCGTCCAAGTCATGTCCTTCGAGCAGCTGGCAGCCCGCCTTGCCGGCGGCTTCGCGCGGCCTATCGACGCGGAGGCGCTACGCGATGGGATCCAGAAGACGCTGCCCGATACCGATCTCGGTGAGCTGGATGCCATCAAGCTTCTACCCGGCATGGTGGGCGCCACGGCCGACACCCTGCATAAGGTCTGGCGCACCGGCATCAACCTTTCTGCGAGAGCCGGTGATCATCCCCGGCTAGCAGCGATGGCCGCGCTCGAGCAGGCCCTATTGGAACGCCTACCTTCGTCGATGCTGCGGCCGGTCGATCTCGCTTCGCAAGCGCTTGCTCGTCTCCACCTTGCTCCCGTGCTCTTCGGCGAGATCGAGATCGTCGGAATCAGCGAGCTTTCGCCGTGCTGGCGCGAGTTGCTGATCGAGCTTGCCGGGACGTTACCGGTGCGCTGGAACGCAGGGCCGCGCTCAGTCCCCGCCTGGCTGGAAGGTTCGAACGTCGAGATCGAGCGATCGGAGCCAGCCACGCCGCACGTTAAGTCAGTAAGCGCTGCCAGCGGCTATCATGAGGCAATCGAGGCGCTGCGCTGGGCGCGCGAGTTGATCACCAGCGGCACAGCCAAGCCATCCGAAATCGCGATCGCGGCGGCTGCGCCGGCCGCCTATGACGATGAGTTCATGGCGCTCAGGGCCGACGCCAATATCGACCTGCATTTCGTTCACAGTATCCGGGTGGTCACCACCCGGGAGGGGCAGACGGCCGCAGCGCTGGCTGACATCCTGGTGCGCGGGCTATCGCAGTTGCGCCTGCGGCGGCTCGCGACGCTGCTCGCTGGCTCGGGGCCGTTCCAGATGCTTCCCGAAGGTTGGCAGCGCGTGCTGCCGCCCGATGCGCCTTTGTCCTCAGCCGACGCCTGGGAGCGGCTCCTGAGCGGCCTGACAGCCGATCGCTGGCCCGATAGTATCGAACATAGCTCCGACCTCCGGGCAATCGTCGAAAAGCTCAGCGGTGGGACGAACGATGCGGACGAGATGGGGCGCACCTTCCTGTCAGGCGGCGCGCTACGTATCTGGAAGAAGGCCCTGCTCGCCGGCAGCGCGGCCGCGATCGACGTCACCATCGATGGCCTACGCCAGGAGGATGCCTGCGAGGTGTGCGTGTCGGTGGCGTGGATGCCGGCGTCGGCGCTTGCGGCATCGCCTCGGAAGTTCGTGCGTCTGCTCGGCCTGACCTCGACCGGATGGCCAAGGCGGATTTCCGAGGATCGGTTGCTGTCCGATCATATCGTCCCGGTCGGAGAGCTCGACCCGCTGCCAGTTACCGCTGCCGACCGTCGCGATTTCGAGACGATCCTCTGCACTACGACTGAGCAGGTGGTGCTCTCGCGAGCTCGTCGCGACAGCGAAGGACGGCTGCTCGGCAAGAGCCCGTTGCTGCGCGGGCAGCCAGACGCCCGCTATATCCGCCGTAATCGGCGGCCAACGCATGCGATGAGCGAAACCGATCGCCTGGTGGCGCGTCCCGCGGATTTCGGCGCCAGCGATCAGGCACGCTCTGCAGCCGAGTGCTGGAACAACTGGCAGCGAGCCGCTGTCACTGCCCATGACGGAATGGTCCGGGCTAATCATCCCGCGCTGCTTGCCGCACTGCAACGGGTGCAGTCGGCGAGCTCGCTCGCCAAGCTGCTGCGCAATCCGCTCGGGTTCACCTGGAGCTATGCGCTCGGGATCAGCGCACCGGAAAGCGCGGAGGAGGCGCTCGTGTTGGACGCGCGACAAAGCGGCATCCTGCTCCACGAGACGCTCGATCATGCGGTGCGGCTGCTGGAAGGGCAGGGGAGCCTTGCCGGCGCACGTCCGAATCAGGTTGTCGCCGCGATTGAGCAGGCGGCAACAACCGTCGCCAGGCAGTGGCAAGCCGAACTAGCGGTGCCGCCGCTCGTCGTGTGGCGCCGCACGGTGGAGGACGCCAAACAGACGGCGCTGAACGCGCTTCAGCATCCTGAACCGGCTCTATCAGATCAAAAATGCTACACCGAGGTACCGTTTGGCGGGCAAAAAGCGAAGTCCGACGGTGCATTGCCTTGGGACACGACCAAGCCGGTGGAGATCGTCGACACCGGATTCCAGATATCCGGCTATATCGATCGCCTCGACCTCTCGGGGGATGCGGCCAAGGCACGTGTGTTCGATTATAAGGGCGGCAAGCTGCCGAAGGACCAGGTCGTCCTTCAGGGCGGGAAAGAGCTGCAGCGCTGCCTCTATGCCTATGCGGTGAAGGCGTTGCTTGGCGACGGCATCGAGATTGATGCAGCGTTGCTCTACCCTCGTGACACGGAAGCCCGCCATCTTGAGGAACCGGCGGCTGTGATGGAGGATCTGGCCGGACATCTCCGGGCGGCGCGCGCAAGCCTGCTCGCCGGACGCGCCGTGATCGGGCCCGACAATGGCGGTGACTATGACGATCTGAGCTTTGCGCTACCGGCGAATGCCGGCAACGGCTACTGCCCCCGAAAACTGGAACCGGCACGTGAGGCACTGGGCGATGCCGCGCTCGTCTGGGAAGCGATCTAATGAACATCGCGATCCCGATACTTCGCGACGAAGCTGCGCGCCTGGCCGCGATGACCGCGCACGATCGCTCCGTCCTGGTTGAGGCCGGGGCGGGCTCGGGAAAGACCGCGGTCATGGCTGGGCGGCTGGCGTTGCTACTCGCCGGTGGCACTGCGCCCAAAGTGATTGCGGCCGTCACATTCACCGAGCTCGCCGCGAGCGAGCTGCTCGCCCGCGTCCGCGACTTCATCGACGAATTACTCGACGGGCAAGTGCCCCGGGAACTGCGTATCGCCCTGCCGAGCGGTCTTTCGGCCGAGCAGCGGGCGAACCTCGACCAAGCCGCGTCCGCGATCGACGAGATTACCTGCTCGACGATCCACGGCTTCTGCCAGCGGCTCATCAAGCCCTATCCGGTCGAGGCGAACATCGATCCCGGCGCTTCGCTAATGGACCCCGCGCAAGCGGACCTGACGTTCAGCGATGCCGTCGATCGCTGGCTTCGCGTCACGCTCAACTCGGGCGAGGAGAGTCTCGTCGCCGAGCTCGTGTTCCTGAACCCAACGAAAGCGAGCGAACTGATCGCAACTGCGGCAGGAGCGCTGCGCGACAATCGGGTGCTGGTGGCACCTGATGTGGGCGGGATCTCGCCGTTGGTGACGACCTTCGGCGCGGCGGCTGAAGCCTATCGCGCCTTCGTCATCGGCACGGCTGCTCAGGAGGCGGAGAGTACAGCGGGCGCCTCGGCCTTCGTGGAGATGAGCGAGGCGATCGCATTCGCGGTTGAGGACGAGGCGCCCCCGGCGCTTGTTCGCCTGCTTGCTTCGACCCCGCACCCGTCACTCTGCACGGCTAAGGGTGCGTTCAGCGCCTACAAAAAGAAGGGCAAATGGGAGGCGGCAGCGAAGACGGCAGGCCTGTCCAAGGCGGATGGTGGGCTGCTCAACGCCCAAGCCGAAGTGCTCCACCTCGCCTGCTGTCGGGGTTGGACGGTGCTTCTACAAGCCGTGGCAGGACGCGTGCTGGCAGACCTGATCGCGGCTATCCAACCCATCGCCGACAACTTCCGCGACTATAAGCGTTCGGCGGCGCTGCTCGATTTCGACGACCTGATCTTCGCGGCGCGCGACTTGTTGCGCGATCATCCGGTGGTGCGCGAAGCATTGGCAAAACGATACACCCATGTGCTGGTAGACGAGTTCCAGGACACAGATCCCCTTCAGACGGAAATATTCTGGCGGTTGTGCGGCGACCCGATCGCCGGTGCCGATCCGCAGGATTGGGCGGCCTACCGGATTAGGCCGGGTGCGCTGTTCCTCGTCGGCGATCCCAAGCAGGCGATCTACCGCTTTCGCGGGGCCGACGTCGCCGCTTATATCCGGGCGCGCGAGGCGATCCGGGCACTCAATCCCCAAGACCTGCTGTCAATCTCAACTAACTTCCGCTCGTGCGCGGCGATCCTCGCATATGTGAACGAACGCTTCGCGCCGCACATGACGGTCGAGAAAGGGCAGCCGGGATTCACCGCACTCGACAGCTTTCACCCTGATCACGGCGAGGGGTTGTGCGTCGCAGCGCTCCCGGTTCAATGCGCGGGCGAGGACGGCAAGGCCAAAGCGGCCGCGCAGCGCGACTGCGAAGCAGAGGCCGTCGCGGAAATGTGCAGCCGGCTGATCGGCAGCCAGATCATCGTCGACCGCAAGACCGACGAGCGACGGCCCTGCCGACCTGGCGACATCGCGTTGCTGGCGCCCGGCGGGACCGAACTGTGGCGTTACGAAGAGGCGCTCGAGAAGCGCGGCGTGCCTGTGGCGACCCAAGCCGGCAAAGGCTTCTACCGCCGCCAGGAGGTGCAGGATCTCGTCGCGATCACGCGAGTGCTGGCCGATAGCCGCGACAGCCTCGCACTGATCGCACTCCTGCGCGGGCCGCTGGTTGGCTTGACCGAGGAGCAACTGCTCGATCTCGTCTGGAACCAGCCCCGTGATCCGGAGCGTCCCGCAGCACGCCCAAAGCTCAATATCCACCTCGACCCAGATGCGATCGAAAACCGCCACGCCCGCGACATCGTCGAGAAGCTTCAGGCACTCCGTCGGGGGATCAACGGAACCACGCCGCACCAATTGCTGGCCGAGGCGGTTGACGTGCTGCGCGTGCGCGCCATCCTGCTCCAGCGCCATGGCGGGCAGGCAGAGCGGCCGCTGGCCAATGTCGATCTCTTCTTGAGCCTGGCGCAGCCTTATGGCGTACGAGGATTGAGGGCGTTCGCGGACGTGATGACGGCGGCATGGGAGGGCAAGGTCCGGTCGGCCGAGGGGCGTCCTGACGCTCAGGAGGAAGCGGTATCGCTGGTCACGATGCACGCCTCCAAGGGCCTCGAATGGCCGATCGTCGTGCCGATCAACACGATGACGTCAGGCAACGACGTGCGCGATCCGATCATCGACAGCGAAACGAGGCGCATCTTCCTGCCAATCTTCGGGGTTGAGCCTGCGGGTTACGAGGAAGCAAAAGCAGCCGAGGTCGCGGAGCGCGAGCGCGAGCGGCTGCGGCTTTGGTATGTCGCGGCAACCCGGGCCCGCGAGCTGCTCGTGCTGCCGAAGCTCGATGTGGCTCCAGCGAAAAGCAGCTGGAACGCTTTGATGGACTTCGATCTTGATGGACTGCCGCTCATCCAGATCGATCAGCATCCACCTGGGTTCGAGACGATCGACGGAGATCCGGAGAATGGACAGACGCGAGAGGTGTTTGTGGCCGAGGCGGTGGCGGTAGTCGCGGCTAGCCACAAGCTGCGCTGGATTGCACCGAGTCGGGATGAGGATCCTGCGGGTCCACTGGATGTCGTATCCGTCCCGCAGATCGTACTTGGGGCCGATGACGATTCCCCCGCAATCGATGCCATCGCCGTCCAGGGCGGCCGGGAGCGGGGTCTCGTCATCCACAAGCTGATCGAGGAAGTGCTGACTGGCGAGACCGCGGACGATGCCGGGGCACTCGTCGCACGGGCCGCTGGTTTGATCCGGGATCTCGGCCGCGAACCCGGACTCGATCCCGCGCTTGGACTATCGGCGGACGAGATAGCGGTAACTGTGGGGAGGACGCTGGCACTGCCCGAGATCGCGGCAATTCGGCCCAGGCTTGTGCCCGAGCTGCCGGTCTACGGCTCGATCGAGGATGATTGCTGCGAACTTGCCACCTTCGGGATCGTTGATGCGCTCTGCATCGGTGAGGATGGCAAGCCCGAACTGGTGATCGATTGGAAGAGCGACGTGAACCCTAGCGGGGAGGCTCTCGATCACTACCGTTCCCAGGTTCTGCGCTACCTCGAGGTGACTGGTATTCCAAAAGGAATGGTCGTATTTGTTACAAGCGGGAAACTGTTTAGCGTTCCTTGAGTAATGCACAGCGTCGCCTTGGCGTATGCGCGGCCATCGGGCATAGAACACGGATGGCGCTGCAAGGAGGGGGGCGCCGGCCGACGGACCGTCGCGCTGGCGGAAAGATGTTTGACGCTGAGAAGCTCAGGGCGATCCCGATCGCTTCGGTAGCGACTGCGCTCGGCTTTCAGCTGTCTCGTGGCATGGCGCGATGCCGCTTGCCCGGTCATGACGATGAGCACCCGTCCTTTTCGGTTCGGTCGCGGACCAACCGTTTCAATTGCTTCGCGTGCAATCGCGGCGGCGACGCGATTGATCTTGTACGGATCATGGAAGGCACCGACTTTCTCGGCGCTTGCCGATGGCTCGGCGGTCGCTTCGGAATCGATGACACGCGGTCTGGAAAATCGCCTCGTCGCGGCGTGCGGACGGTGCGTGATCCTCTTCCCTCGGTCACTGCCCCTGCCGGCTCCACCGGGGAGGTCGGCTCCGATAGCGAGATCTTCACTTGGATTCTCGCGCAATCGCCGCTCGCACCGTCCGGACGGGCTTACCTCGACTCGCGCGGTTTCGTGCCCGCGACGCTCGCACATTTCGGCGTTGGCCAGCTTGGCGAGGGCAAGGCGTTGCTTCGTGCGGCGCGCGAACGCTTCGGGGAAACGCGTCTCGAACGCTGCGGGGTTATGATCAAGGGTCGCTACGGTCCCTATCTGGCCTTTCGCTCGGGCTACCTGCTCTTCCCTTTCGTCATCGACGGCGAGATTGTATTCCTACAGGCGCGGCGCCCCGACGGCGAGCGCGACAGCCGATGGCTCTGCCCAGCGCACCTGCCACCGCCGCCTTTCAATCTCGAAGCACTGGCGGGTTCTGCCCCGACAATTACAATCTGCGAGGGTGTGACCGACGTTCTCTCCGCGCATCAACTTGGCATCCCGGCGATCGGTTTCGTCGGGGCCAGCGCCCGGATCGATGCACCTACGATTGCCCGCCTGCGCGGTCGCAATGTCGCGGTACTCGGCGACGCCGACGCGGCGGGCGCGGGCTTCGCCCAACGATTGGTGCGGCTGCTGGGCGATCATGGGATCACGGCGTCGACTACGTCGATGCCGGAGGGCATCAATGACTTAAACGACTTTTTGCGGGCACGGGAGGGGATCGACCGATGAGCCTGCATGACATCCTGCTGTTGCCCGAGACGCTGCTGTGGGCGTGGCGTAAGGTCCGGCGCTGCTATCGGTCGGCCGACAGCCTGTATGATCAGGCGGCTCTCGCAGCCTTCGAGCTTAATCTCGAAGCGGAACTTGAGGGTATACGTGCTGACTTCGCCGCTGGGCACTGGGTCGCCCGGCCGATCCGGCTCGTGCCGCAAACGAAGAAGCCCGACAAAGAGGGCAAGCCCAGGCTCAGGCAATATTTCGAGATCGCGGTGCGGGACCAAGTCGCATGGACAGCGATGGCCACCGTGCTTGGACCCGAACTCGACCGAAAGATGCCGGCCTGGAGTTATGGTAACCGCCTGTATCGGGCCGCTTGGTATGAGGAGGAATCGCCTGAGGGCAAGGGATCACAGCTGAACATCGGCCCTTATCGCCATTCGGCCGGCCATCTCTACCGCCATTTCAAGCATAGCTGGCCACTTTATCGCCGCCATATCTCGCTAACCGCCCGCCGGATGGTGAGCGAGCTGATCGATGAGGACGAACTCGACCAGGGCGAGCGTCGCGCGCTCGACCAAACCGAAGGGCTCGCCTATCTAGAATTACCATTCTGGATCCGGCCGCCGTCGCAGGGTGAAAAACTCTATGCGGCGTCATTCGACCTGATGAAATTCTATCCAACCATCCGTTTGGAAGCAATCGTACGCGGGTTCGAGGAGTATATCGACGGCTTCCGGGATGAGGCCCCGCTTGCGACCCTGCTCAACGACATGCTGCGGTTCGAGGTCGATGACAGCGGGTTAACCGACGAGATGAAAACAACAGTCGAGCCGCAGGTGCCGCCGGGATTGTTTGAGGGCATTCCCACTGGCCTCTTCGCCGGCGGCTTCCTCGCCAATGTCGCGATGCTGCCGCTCGATCTCAAGGTCGACGAGATATTGCGGGAAAGGCGCACCATCGCTCATTTTCGCTTCGTCGATGATCATGAAGTCCTCGCCTATGATTTCAAGGCGCTAGTCGCGTGGATCGAAGAATATGCACGGCTGCTTGAGGCGTTCAACATCGGTGCCCGGATCGAACCCGACAAATATGTGCCGTCCGAACTGAAATCCATACTCCATCCCGAACTATGCGAGGGATCCGGTGAGGCAAGCGAGACCCACGACGAGTTGATCGAGAAAGTCGCGAGGGCGGCTGAGGTAAACGGCCGCAAACCGACCGAGCTGATGACGCGGACACTCGCCCAGGTGTCGATGCTGGCGGCAACCGATTTCGACCTATTGACCGACGCCGGGCGCGGGCAGCGACTGGAACAGCTCGAATGGCTTCTGCTCGCGAACATTCCCGAGCAGGAGATCCGGGGAGACACACGAATGGCCTTCGCGGCGGCACGCATCGCGACGCTTACGCCAGCACTATTTCGTCCCAACGATGAGCTGCTCGAGGCGCATCGCCATCTGGCCTTGACCCTGGAGAAGAAGCGTAAGATCGAGACTGCGGGCAAATCTCTCGACGAAAGCGCCGAAGCCGAAATCCAACGGCTTTATGAGAAAATTGAACTTCGCAAGCGCGACGAGCAAAGCATTTGGGAGGCCTTGCTCAAGCGCCATTTCGGGCTGCTGTTCGAGGCTTTTCACGCGCATCCGGACAAGGCGCGACTGTTTATCCGAATGATCGACTATTGCCGCGCCACGGGTCATGACGGTTTCTCACGTCTGGGCGAATGGATGCGCCTCCATGGTGAGGGCGAGACGCGTCTGCTCAAATGCTACCTTGGCGCACTTGGCGTGCAGCACCTTGCCCGCCACCTTCTGACCGCCTGCGCCGCAGTGAATCGCGTCGATTTGCTCCATCGCGAGAGGGAGGCCGCGCGATCGTTTATCAATCACACCTTGCGGGCAGATATCGACGCATTCGTGCCATTGTCACGTGCAGAGCCGCTCCAACGGTTTCAGCTCGATGCGAAGAGCGCTTTCGTTGCCTCAATGCTGCTCGGCGCCCTGGAGGTCGGGCGAACAGACCCTGCGCTCGCAACCAGCATGCGACAACGGGCAGCCGAAACGCTGGAGGCCGTTCCAACGCTGGCCAACTTGCGCACCGCGACGCAGGTCTCAGTCGGCATCTGGTCGCACTGGTTCTTCGCGACAACCGGCACCCATCGCTACGACCCGCCGGCATTTTGGCCCGACATGGTCACGGAACACGATACTGCTGATTCATATGACTGGATCAACCTGCGCCGTTATCCCGCCGAACTCCCGAACGAGGCATGGACGCGGCTACGGCTTGAGCCGACCCTGCTTGCGGCCGATGACGCAGGCTGGTTGCTCGATGCGGCGCGAGCGGCGCCTGACCAATTCGCCGTGCTATCGGCCGATAGTTCGGTCGTTGCGGCGGTAGCATCGAGGATCGCTCTAGCACCTGACACGATGTCCCTCCGCGACTGGGTTGCGTATGCACGGACACGCTCGCCAAGCGATCCGCGCCGTTCTGAATGGACCGCGCTCGAGATCACCCGTCAAATCCTTGAGCCGCTCTTCAAATTCGGTGGCCCAGATGCGGATTTCCTCGATCGTCTTCACCCAGAGAATGTTCGCATCCCAATGACCTGGCGCAACGTGGAACCGGACAGGCGCATCAACGACCGGATCACCTGGGAGGGCTGGTGCCGCTTGGCGCGCGAAGAGAGCGCAACGATGATTAAGCCGGGCATCGACGATTTCCGCTACAGCGAGCTAGTCCAGCGGACCGAGCGTCGCTGGGAGCGGCGACTGCGTCCTTTCGGTCAGCTCCTCTGGGGCATCTTGCGGCTGAGCTTCGCGCTACCAGCGGCCTGGAATATCCGCGGACAGGAACGCAGTCTTGTCGACACGGTTACGTGGGACCTTGAACGCCTGCCGATTTCTTCGTTCACGCTTGCGATCCTGCAGTCCTGTCTGATGCCAAGAAGCGTTGAGACGTCCTTCCTGCCACTTTTCCCGTCCCTGTTCGGCAACCTCCTCCGCCGTGCCGCCGATGACAGCGAGTTTGATCGACCGATCCGATCGCCCGACGCGCTACGTTATCTCCTTGTCAAGGCACAGGGCGAGCTCGAACGCAGCCAGATGACCGTGCTAGAGCATGAGCCGCGGCAGCTGATCCCAGTTCGTCTGCAGCAGATTGGCGCGTTTGCCGACGGCGACGCCGCCGAGGGGGATCAACCGCAATGAGCGAGCCCCACAGCTCCCATCTCACCGAAACGCTGAAGCTCGGCATTATCCAAACCTCCCTTGACCCGATTGCGGCCTGGGTAAACGGTCCAAAAATGTCGCCTTGTGAGGAGGAGCGAGCGATTACCGAGATCAGGGGCTATTTTGCCGCGTTCCACCAGGAAAGCCCGCCACCCGACATCATCGTGCTGCCTGAGCTTGCAGTGCCGACCGGCTTCGAAGGCAAATTGCGGGCAATGGCGACAAAAATGCAGTCGGTCGTGATTGCAGGGCTCGATTATCGCGCCGGTGATGCCCCTGGAGAGGTGCATAATGATGCTCTCCTGATCGTGCCACAACGATGGCGCGGCAAAGCGATGGGTTCGAAAACCATGACGCGCCGGATCGGCAAGACCTACGCTGCGCCGGACGAGGACAAGAAGCTTATTGCCGCAGCTTACACGTTCAAGCGAGATCCCTCGGTTTGGCTTCTCGACGGTGGCGCCATTGGGACCTTTGGCGTCATGGTGTGCTACGACTTCCTCGATCTGGAACGGATCGCCATGTATCGAGGCCGGGTTCAACATCTTTTTATTCTCGCACTCAACAAGGATGCAACTTCGTTTCGGCATGTGGCGGAGGCCGTGGCGCGGATGGTCTTCTGCAATGTCGTCATCTGCAATTGCGGGCATTTTGGAGGCTCGCTGGCGGTATCGCCCTATCGCCAGCCCGAGCGACGCACGATCTATCAGCATGCCGGCGCGGGGCTCGCGACGGGCCAGATCATCGAACTACCAGTGGCACCGCTCGATCTGCATCAGAGCCACAGCGATCCGATGAGCGACGGTGAGAAGGCTTTCAAGAGTCTGCCGCCAGGTTATCGATTGCCAGTTGTCCCTATTTCGAAAGCGGAAAAGAGCGACGGATGAGCATTGTGCAGCATCTTCTTAACCGGCTCGCCGGCAGGGCGGGTGCTGATCCGGCAGCAAGGGCGCCCGCGCTCCACATGGAGAGCGACGAGCTCGCGCGGCGCCTCGAAGCTATGCCAGGCTATCGCGTGCTGCGCGCGCTTAACGTTGACATCGGCGACGCAGAGCTGCCCATCCCCGCGCCTGGGCAACGGATCGCAGCTGTCGTCGACACGGAGACTACTGGCCTCGACCCCGACGTCGACCGGACCGTCGAAGTTGCCATCCAGCGCTTTACGTTCGACCGGGCCGGACAGATCGTCGCGATCGAACGCGTTCGGTCCTGGCTAGAGGATCCCGGTCGGGCCATGCCCGAACGACTGACGGCGCTCACCGGTCTGACCGACGCAGACCTCGCTGGACAGCGCTTCGACGATGCGGCGATCGTCAAACTAATCGGCGAGGCTGATTTCGTGATCGCGCATAATGCAGCCTTTGACCGGCCCTTTCTCGATCTTCGGTTTCCGCCGCTGCGGCGACTCCCTTGGGCCTGCAGCCTTTCGCAGCTCGATTGGCTCGCGCTCGGATTCGATGGCCGATCCCTCGGCCACCTGCTGCTGCAGGGAGGTTGGTTCTTCCAGGGCCATCGAGCTGGCAATGACGTCGCCGCACTAACCGCTCTGCTGGGCCTGAAAGTGGCCAGCGATCGCACGATCCTGTCGCACCTGCTCGAGCGGGCCGAGGCGGCGAGCATCCGCATAGAGGCCGTCGGTGCACCCTTCGACGCCAAGGATCTGCTCAAGGGCGCCGGATATCGCTGGGACGCGCGGCGCCGCTTCTGGTGGCGCGAGGCCGAAGAGGTTGGCCTACCGAGTGAGGTCGACTGGCTTGAGCAAAACGTCTATCGCGGCCGCGGTCGAGCAAACCTACGGCCAATCACGGCGCGCGAACGTTTTGCCCGTGACACCTGACGGACGTTCCCTCTTTGCCGGCACCGGCACCGGCCGCGGCATGCCGGTATGCGTGGGCTGGGGGCACTTTGCAGCTCGTTTGAACGAGGACGTGCCACGCCCGCTCCCGTCCTGAACGGAATCTATGCGACTGATTTCCTCCAAAAACTGTCTGTCAGTAATATCTGCTGATGCCGCTAATCGATCGGGCCGTGGTTGATCCCGCATACTATGGATAGGCGGCTAGTACCCATCAGGGGTTCTCGTGACGGCAGTGCAAAAAGTGTCGCTAAGCAACCCATTGAAATTGCTGATATAATAGCGCGTCGCTCGCGGTAAGTGATTGATATCCCTCATTCTGGAGGTTTTTCATGTTACGCTCCTGATCCCGGCCGCTGGCGGTTTCCCGCCCAGGAGCCGATCCCGGTGTGGCGAGACGTCAATGGTGATGACGCCTTTGGTGTTGATATGCTCGTGCGCATTGGGGGCGATGTGCATGATGTGATGATCCGGAAAGGTGTCCGGCATTCGCGCTCGAACCTCACCGATCCGGGTCGCGTTCCACGTCATGATAACGTTGGTAAGCAGTGTCAGGCCTGATGATATCGCGGCCATTTGTTCGGGCGTGCGGCCATGCCGTGCGCCGATCGGCCCGGAATAGATCGCGCGCTGCAGGGTGTGGACCGACTCGCCTTGGCTGAGCAAAGCGTCATTCATCCCACGGAACGCCGGATCGCCGAGATAAGCGCCCAGGAAGCGGGTCAGTAACAGCCTGCCGAAGGCATCCCCTGCCTGAAACGCCTCATCGCCCCGCGCGGCGCTGCCAAAGCGGTCCAAAACGTAGGTCGCGGAACACCAACCACTCTTGGTCGATGCCGCAATTCGGAGGAGCGGGTCCCATCCCCGAGTGATGGCGCTGGTTGAGACGGTCTCGCTCACAATTGGCCGCAGGCTGGCAGGTACATCGAGGCCACGCGGGAGATAGAGCTTGCGCTTGTTCATGCCGGCCAGCCTCGGCGCGAGATCAAACCCCACCAGATTGGCCAGCGCCATACCGAAATGTGTGTGGCCATGCGTATCCACCGCGACACGGTGGAGATCGACGGCTTCGTGGCGAAGAGCCCCTTCGATAGCGGCCCCGGCTTGCCGTCGGTTCAGGACGACGGCCTGGTCATGCAGGATCACCCATTGGTCGAGCACATGGGTGTAGGTTCCGACAGCCGGCGTGCGCCGTCGCGGATCATGGCGGGCTGTCCAGAGATGGCGGGTTGCATCAAGGCTCATCATGTCGGCCGATGCCTGAATTCCGCCTCCCCACAGCCTGGTGACCGGAAGCGTCCTGAAATGATCAAGCACCAAGCGGTTGGCCGCCGGCAATCGACCATTCGCCTCGATGCGGCGCATCATCTCGCCGACTGCGTCGGCTTCAATATTGAGCGTCATGCGCGCCATGTCGGCGGCGGTCAGATCTGAGCCCAAGGCGATCAGGGCCGCGTAGAGGATTATGAGTTCATGCTCGCTTGCGGGTGACCTGCCCAACAGCGCCCAGGAAAAGCGCGTGGCGGCATCGATGGCGATCAGCAGATCCGGCAACTGGATCTTTCCGACACCGGCGAACAGTTCGCGGCGAATGGCCTTGAGCCTTTCGTCTTCGGGAGCCGCCTTGAGTTTTGGAACGACCAATCGGTCGTTTTCAATCCGGATATCGCCTCTCGACACCGCCGCATCGATGGCTTTCAGGGCCGTCGTGAGTTCATCCTTGATCCAGCGGATGTTCGCTTCCGGCTTGGCTGACACGGCGAGGTTTCGCACGAACCGTGCTCGTTCCTTTTGCCATTGCGCCTTTGGGATCAGGCGGTCCTCAGGAGCACGGTGTTCCAGGCTGTGGTCGACGCTGGCCTGCCCATTGCGCAGCGAGCGTTTGAGCAGCATGAGCGTCGCCGCCCTATAGCCGCCAAAGGCGGCCTCGCGGTCCGGTTGATCGATGAGGAACGCCCACGTCCGACCGAATGGATTGGCGGTGCCTTCCGGCAATCGTCCCATTTCCGAACCCGCCACCCGGTCCAGTGTCGTCAATGCCTGCGAAAGCGGGTGCGTCGACGGCAGGTCCAAGCTGATCGACGAAGCCGCGCCCAACAACTCACTCGCGCCTCTGCCTGCTGTCGCCAGTTCCCGCCGGACCCGGCCAACCTTCGTGGATGGACCGTGTGCGCTGGCCGGCAGGAACGGCGCCAACATGGTGCGCATCTGGTCGCGCGCGACGGAAGCGGAGGTATTCTCATCGTCGACAAGGCTTGCCAATTGCAAGACCAACGCTTGATGTCGGCGCAGTTCGTCCTCGACCGCCGCCTCGGCGCGGGTTCGGGCCTGACGCCAGAGATCGGCGATCCGGTAGTCGATCATCCCCAGACCGCCATCCGTGAGACGCAGCAGTTGCAAGCGCAGAAAGCAGGCTATTTCAATGGTCTTGCGCTCACCACGCATCCGCTTGAGCGTCGCAGGCTTGCGGTAGAGCATTGATCTCGCCTGGGCGTTCAGCATTCCGGCTGCCAAGCCAAGATGGAGCCTGTCGGCCCCAAGTTTCTTCAGAAAATCGATCTTCGCGATATGGTCGGCGAGGCCTTTGGTTTTACGGGACGCGGGACTGTCTCGAAGCCATTCCAACCGCGTCTTGCCATTTGGCATCGTCTCCGACAGCTCAAGCGGCCAGACCTTCGTCTGTTCTATCCCCACTGCGGCTACCGCGCCGGCCAACAGACCGCCATCGTAATGGCGCCGGGCGCCTGATGCAGAACTCCTCAGCCGTCGCGTTGGCAACTGGACATAGTGGTGATCACGGAGCCATGCGCGCGCGGCTTGTTCCAACTCGTCCACGAGGAATTTGTCGCCGGCCTCGCGCCGCAGAAAGCCATTCAACGCGCGTTCCCCGTGCTCGGTGAGGTCGCGCAAACCCAGTGCCTGTTTCGCCGCGTCCTGATGCTCGAACAGCGTGCGGTGGCGGCGGTAAAGCGCGCGGATTGAGGCAAGCCGGGGCGGTGCAATCCCAAGCTCGGCACCGAGATGAGCCAGCACTTGCGGCGAAATCATCTCCACGGAATTGAGTGGTGCTCCCGTGAGGCGCAGAAAACCAACCTGCAGCGCCACGCCCAACCGGTTTAACGGTCGCCGGCGGCGGCGGACGGTTCGCCGATCGTCCTCGGAAAGCGAGAAGAAATGCGCGACTTCGGGTTCGGTTAAATTCTCCGGAAACCGTTCGCAACCAAGATATTGTCGAAACGGCGCATCCACGACTCGGCCCTCCCAGGAAAGACCCTACACACCGCCGGCTGAAGGTCGAGAAACCTCACCGGTCAATGATATCAATGGGTTACAATTTTCTCGCGGCTTTTATCGCTATGTTTCAATAGCTTGCTTAGCGGCACTTTTTGCACCGCCGTCACGAGAACCCCATTCTGCATCGGCTTGCCCGGGGCGATGTAATGCCACTCCAGCCCCATCTCCCCGCACCAGGCGAGGACCGCGTTCGAGGTCAGTTCGGTGCGTTGTCGCTGACGATCATCCCTGGCTTGCCGCGCTCGGCGATGAGGTCGGTTAGCTCGCGCACGACCCTGCGCCCCGATATTGACGTGTCCGGCACCGCTCGCAGGCACTCGCGGGTCACATCATCGACGATGTTGAGCACCCGGAACCGGCGCCCCGACGCCATCTGATCATGGACGAAGTCCAGGCTCCACCGCTGGTTGGGGAGCGCCAGCACAGGTGCCGGAGCCCGTGCACCAATGGCACGGCGCCGGTTCCGCCGGCGTCGGACCGCCAGCTTCTCCTCGCTATAGAGCCGCTGCGTCTTCTTGCGGTTGATCACCACGCCTTCCCGCCGCAGCAGGATGTGCAGCCTTCGATAGCCGAACCGCCGGCGCTGCTGCGCAAGCTCGCGCAGCTTCGACCGAAGATCGGCATCATCATCCCGCTGCGATCGGTAGCGCATGCTCTTCCGATCAGCGCCGATAACACGACACGCCCGCCGCTCGCTCATCCCCAGGACCGCCTGGAGACGAGCGACCGCCTCTCGCTTCGCAGCGGGCGTCACCAATTGTGGGATGGTCCGCCCCCTTACGGAGCGACGCAGTCGGGAGCATCCTGGCCGCCTTCATTGAGGAGGACCGTTATGACAGAAGCAGCGGTGATCGGCATCGATATCGGCAAGACCTCGTTCCACCTGGTCGCGGTCGACGCGTCGGGTGCGATCCAGTGGAAGAAGAAGCTAAGCCGCTCGCAGCTGATGCGGCACATGGCGGGGCTTCCCAAGTGTCTCGTCGGCATGGAAGCGTGCTGCGGCGCGCATCATCTGGCACGGGAGCTGACAGCGCTCGGCCACGATGTCCGGCTGATGGCCCCTCAGTTCGTCAAGCCGTTCCTCAAGTCCAACAAGAACGACTATCTGGATGCCGAGGCGATCGCCGAGGCGGTGCAGCGGCCGACGATGCGCTTCGTGCCAGCCAAGTCGGTCGAGCAACTTGACCTGCAGGCTCTGCATCGTGTGCGTGAGCGGCTGGTGAGCCGGAGGACGGCGGTCATCAACCAGATCCGTGCCTTCCTGCTTGAGCGTGGGATCGTGTTCCGCACTGGTCGTCGTCACATGGCGCGCGAGATGCCGATGCTGTTCGTCGACGAACGGTCCACGCTGTCGGCGCGGATGCGCATGATCCTCCAGCAGCTATGGGATGAGTGGCGTGGTCTCGAGGCTGACATCGCCGCGGTAACCAAGGAGATCGAAGCCATCGCGGCAGCCGATGCCGGGTGCCGACGTCTGCTCGCTATCCCTGGAGTCGGACCCCTGGTCGCCACGGCACTCGTTGCCGCGGTTGCCGACGGCACCGGCTTCAAGCGAGGTCGCGACTTGGCTGCCTGGCTCGGGCTTGTTCCGCGTCAGCACTCCACCGGTGGCAAGTCGACGTTGCTCGGCATGTCGAAGCGCGGCAACAGCCATCTGCGCCGGCTGTTCATCCACGGCGCCAGATCAGCGAGCATGCACATGAAGCGCGAGCAGGGTCTCGGTCCCTGGCTCGACCAAATCGAGGCGCGAACACACAAGAACGTCGCGGTCGTCGCGCTCGCGAACAAGATCGTACGAATCAGTTGGGCGGTGCTCGCCCGGCAGGAGGAGTATCGGCCACCCGTGCCGATCGCCGCCTGACGCCGGACACCCGCACGAAGAGGTCTGCAGGCACGAGGAGTGATGGCAAGCAGTCGATGGTGACACGGTCCAAGCCTGAGCAAAAATGCAGCCGCCAGAAGGCTGAACCAGTTTGTAAGGACGACCGTGGCGCGTATCCCATCATGGCCAGGGATCGAGATGTCCCACACACAGGCCGGATACATTTACGCAGACTGTGCCGCCAACCACATCTCACGCTTGCCAGACGGGGGCGGACCATACATTTTTTGCGAGAAGATCCTTCAGGCCGGCGTTGTCGAGCATCGTCTCGGCCAGCAGCCGCTTCAGCTTGGCGTTCTCATCCTCGAGCGCTCGCAGACGCTTCGCCTCCGAGACTTCCAGGCCGCCGTACTTGGCCTTCCAGTTGTAGATCGTCGCTTCGGATACGCCGTGGCGCCGGGCCAGCTCGCCCGTCTTGGCACCGGCCTCCGCCTCCTTCAGCACGCCAATGGTCTGCTCTTCCGTGAACCTCAATCGCTTCATCGTCCGTCCTTCCATCAGGCCGGACTCTAATCATGCGTGGAGGAAAAGCAGGGGGGCACGTCAGCGGCACGCCTTTCAGCGTTCGGTTATGGACATCGAACGCAGTGCGGACCTGATGGGCAAGGACGATGTCGGGCGGGCTCGATTTCAAATCTCATGTGAAGATGCGTTCTGCGACATGGGGTGCTCCATTGCATCAGGCAACGGTCCTAATAGTTGCGCGGGGTGGCGTAGCCACCGGCGCACTGGCCGCATCGAGGCGGGCGATCTGCTCTGCCGAGAGGCGTAGAGTCGCTGCGCCCAGATTGCTGTCGAGTTGGGCGAGCGAGCGCGGTCCGATGATTGGCACCGCGCCGTGCGTTGCAGCCCAGGCGATGGCGACGCGATCGGCACTCGAGCCAATTTCTTCTGCCACCTCTAGCACGGCATCGACGGTGCTCGTCCGGAGCGCAGTGTTCTCCGCTTGGAAGACGCGGCCGCCGAGCCCTTCGGCGCGCCCGGTTTCACCCTTGCGATATTTGCCAGTCAGCACGCCACCGCCGAGCGGCGACCAGGTGACAACGCCGATCCCCAACGCTTCGCAGGCCGGGAACAAGTCGTCTTCGGGCGCGCGATGGACGAGGCTATGCTCGAACTGTGCAGCGGCGATCGGCACCGCGCGCGTGAGTTCGGTGAGGGTCGCCGCGCGCGCGAGCCGCCAGGCCGGGAAGTTGGAGAGGCCAGCGTAGAGGATCTTGCCGGCGCGGGCGAGATCGTCGAGACCGCGCACGATCTCTTCGATCGGCGTCAGGCCATCGGGATGATGCACCCAGTAGAGGTCGATCCGATCGGTCTTCAGCCGTTTCAGGCTCGCCTCGACCGAGGCGACCATGGCCTTGCGGCTGTTGCCCGTCACCAGCCGGTTGGCATCCGGCGCAGCACCATTGGTGAATTTGGTGGCGAGCACGAAATCCTCGCGCCGTCCTTGCAGCGCCGTGCCGAGAATCTCTTCGGACTGGCCGAACTGGTAGACATCGGCCGAGTCGATGAAATTCCCGCCTGCCTCGGCATAGGCGTCCAGAATGGCGGTGGCGGTTTCAGGATCGGCGCCATAGCCCCAGCCGGTGCCGAAATTGCCGGTGCCCAGCGCCAGTCTGGAAAGCTGAAGGCCGGTACGGCCGAACGTTGTATAGTCCATAGCGTATATCCTAATCGGTGCGGGCTGGCGTGTCAGGCGGCCAGGAAGGCCTTGGCCTTCGTCAGGAAGGCGTCGTGATACTGGAAGATGCCGCCATGCCCGGCGTCGGGGTAAAGGACGAGTTCGGCGCCCGGGATACGGTGCGCCATGTCGGTCGAGTTGTCGCTCGGCACCATGATGTCATGGTCGCCATTCGCTACGAGCACGGGCGTTCGGATGGTGTCCAGCGGCTGTTGCGCCTGCTGGCCCCATGCCTTTATGGCTTTGAGCTGGCGCAGGAACGCGCCGGGCGAGACCGCCTTGTCGCGATCGCGGGTCCGCTCCTTGAGCCGCACGAGAAACGCCCGGGCCGCACGCCTGCTGCTGGCGCTGGAGGTGAAGAAGAGATAGGTCTTGGGATCGCGGAAAGTCAGCAGCCCTTTGACGATGAGAGGCCACGAGACCGCCCCAACCCGATCAATGCCGATTCCGCCCGCAGGACCCGTGCCAGCGAGGATGGCGCGGCGGACGAGATCGGGCGCGTCGAACAGGATCTGCTGCGCGACGAAGCCGCCGAGCGAAAAGCCGATCAGGTCGATCGATGTCAGCCCTAGCGCCCGGATCGCGGCGATCATGTCGTCCGCCATTTCGGCGATGCTGAGCGGTGCTATACCGCCGGACGTGCCGATACCGCGATAGTCGAGCGCATAGACCGGGCGGTCGGCTGCCAGACCCTCGACGATCCAGGGGTCGAAATTATCGAGGTTCGCGCCCCAATGGTTGAGCAGCACGACCGGCACGCCGGTATCAGGCCCAATGCGGCGATAGGCGAAGCGCGTGCCGGTAGCCTCGACGTGGCGGGTGGGGACTGTCTTCCAGTCGGCGCTGCGGAAGTGGGTGGCCATGTTGGAATCCTTGTTTGTGGATATCGCGTCATTTCAGGGTGACGACGACCTTCCCCTTGGCGCGCCCAGTGTCGATGTAGGCAAAGGCGTCGTTCAGTTTCTCGAACGGGAATGTACGATCCACGACCGGACGGATAATGCCGTTCTCGATCAGCTTCGTGATCCCGCCAAGTTGCTCACCATCGGCGCGCATGAAGAGGAAGGAATAATCGACACCCGCGCGCTTCGCCTTGCGGCGGATGCCCGCGCTCATCAGGCGCAGCACGAGCCGAAGCACCGCGTTCAGCCCTTGCGCGCGCGCGAAGGCAGGATCGGGCGGGCCGGAAATGGAGATCAGCTTGCCGCCGGGCTTCAGGACCTTGAGCGATTTTTCCAGCGTTGCGGCGTCGAGGCTGTTTAGGACGACGTCGTAGCCCGACAGTTCCTCCTCGAACTTCTGGCTGCGATAATCGATGACGATATCGGCCCCCAAGTCCTTCAGCATCGGGGCGTTGGCGGCGCTGGCCGTCGTCGCAACGGTTGCGCCAAGATGTTTGGCGAGCTGGATGGCGAAGGTGCCGACACCGCCCGATCCGGCATGGATCAGCACCTTCTGCCCCGGCTTGATCTGTGCCCGCTCGATCAGCACTTGCCAGGCCGTCAACCCCACCAGCGGAATCGATGTGGCTTCCACCATCGACAGACTGGCGGGCTTGAGCGCCAGATCGCCCTCCTTGACGGCGATCCGTTCGGCAAAAGTGCCGATCTGCCCGTCGCGCGGACGCGCATACACCGCGTCGCCCGGCTTGAAGCGCCGCACATCAGCACCGACCCTGACGACGGTGCCAGCCAGATCATGGCCGAGGACAAGCGGCGTCTTGTAGGGCAGGATCGGCTTGAACGCGCCGTCCCGGATCTTGGAGTCGAGCAGGTTCAGCCCCGCAGCCTCCACCTCGACCACTACGTCGTCGGGGCCGGGCGTCGGTTCCGGCATGTCGCCGGGACGCAGCGCCTGTTGCTTGCCGTAGCGGTCGAGGATGAAGGCCTTCATGGTTCTGCTACTCCGGATCAGGCGTCAGCGGTGATGACGGCGACAGGATAATCGGTATAGCCCTGCGCGCCGCCGCCATAGATCGTGGCCGGGTTCATCTGGGCGAGCGGCGCGCCGCTTCTCAGCCGTTCGACCAGATCGGGATTGGCGATGAAGTCGTGGCCGAAAGCGATCAGGTCCGCCTTGCCCTCGCCGAGGCGGGATTTGGCCAGTTCAAGGGTATAGCCGTTGTTGGCGATATACGTGTTGCGGAACGCCTTGCGCAGCGCATCGAAATCGAACGGCGCCACATCGCGCGGCCCGCCGGTTGCCCCCTCGACGACGTGGATATAGGCGATACCGAGCGCGTCGAGTGCTTCCACCACATGGTTGAACTGCGGCTGCTCGTCGCTCGACGGCACCGTGCCATTTGCGGGTGACACGGGCGAGAGACGGACACCCGTGCGCTGCGCGCCGATTTCATCCGCCACAGCGGCGGTTACTTCGATCAGCAGGCGGGCGCGGTTTTCAATCGAACCGCCATAGGCGTCGGAGCGGACGTTGCTGGCTTCCCGCAGGAACTGGTCGAGCAGATAGCCGTTCGCCCCATGCACTTCGACCCCGTCGAACCCGGCCTCGATCGCGTTGGCAGCGGCCTTGCGGAAATCCTCGACGATGCCGGGGAGTTCGTCCAGTTCGAGCGCGCGCGGCTGCGACGCCTCAACAAAGCCGTTGTTCACAAAAACCTTCGTTTCTGCACGGATCGCCGATGGCGCAACCGGCGCTTCGCCGTCATGAAAATCGATATGGCTGACGCGGCCGACATGCCAGAGCTGGACGAAGATGCGGCCGCCCCTGGCATGCACCGCGTCGGTCACTGTGCGCCAGCCCGCGATCTGCTCGGGCGTGTAGAGGCCGGGTGTGTCCTGATAGCCCTGGGCCTGCTGAGAGACCTGAGTCGCCTCGGTAATGAGGAGCCCGGCGCTCGCGCGCTGGGCATAATAGTCCGCCGCAAACGCGCTGGGCACGAGGCCAACTCCGGCGCGGTTGCGCGTCAGCGGCGCCATGACGATGCGGTTCGTCAGCGTGAGGCCGCCGAGGTCGTAGGAATTGAACAGGTCCGTCTGGGTCATTGTCTCGATCTTTCGTTGTGATGATAGGATTGCGTCTGCTTGGCTTTCGCTGCCCTTCAGGCGTCCGCGATGTAGCGAGCGGCGGGCTGCGACTGCGAAATGCCGGGAAGCATCGCCTGACGCGCCGCGTCATAGGCATCCCATTTTCCGACTTCATGCAGCGGCGGGATAGTGACCGCCTCCCGGCGATCGAAACCCGCGAGCGCGGCGTCAACCAGGTCGTTCACTTCCATCACACCACTCAAGGTGTCCACATCAACGCCGGCATGGTCCCAGATTTCGGTGCGGGTCGTGGCGGGCAGTACCGCCTGCACATAGACGCCCTGCGGGCCGAGCTGCAGGTTGAGGGCTTGCGACAAATAAAGGGCGAACGCTTTGGTGGCGCCATAGACGGCCATCCCGAATTCCGGCGCGAGGCCGACCACCGAACCGATGTTGACGATCGCTCCCTTGCCCGATTGCGCGAGGCGCGGGGCAATGGCGTGGGCAAGCCGCACCAGAGCCGTCGTGTTGAGCGTCACCAGCCGCTCGACATCGTCCGTCGACTGATCGAGGAAGGTTCCCGCCAGGGTCGTCCCGGCGTTGTTGATGAGGATTTCGATCTGCGCATCGTCGCGCAGCCGAGTCTCCACCACGGCGCGCTCGGTGGGATCGGCGAGGTCCGCCGTCATGATGTCGACCGTAACGCCGGTCTCACTCCGCAGACGCTCGGCCAGCGCCTCCATGCGCGCTGCGTTGCGCGCGACCAGCACCAGATCATGGCCGCGCCGCGCGAAGCGATCGGCGTAGCCCGCGCCGATGCCGGTAGATGCGCCGGTGATGAGAACGGATGGTTTGGCGGTCATGGCATTGCCCTTTCATGGCATTGAAACTATATTCATGATAGTCGTCATCAATGATGATGATATGATGGCTATCATGATAATGTCAATGGCATGCGGAGACGAAAATGAAAGTAAGCCGGGAACAGATGGCCCAGAACCGCATCCGCATCCTGACCGAGGCGGGACGCCTGTTCCGCGAGAAAGGTTTCGATGCGGTCAGCGTCTCGGAGGTGATGAAGGCCGCGGGGTTGACCCATGGCGGCTTCTATGGGCATTTCAAATCGAAGGACGATCTGATCGCCCACGCAATCGGCCATGTTGCCGGTAGTCAGTCTGATCCTGACGATATCGGTTCGTGGATCGACACCTATCTGTCCGTGCCCCATCGCGACCATCCCGAACGAGGCTGCCCGATGGCTTCCCTGGCCGGTCTCATGCGGCAGCAGTCGCCGGCAGCGCGCGCGTCGATGATGCAGGTCGTTGCGACCCAGATCGAAAGTCTTGCGGGCACCATGGCAGAGGGCGATGCCACTGAGCGCCGCAGGGCAGCCATCGGCAGGTGGTCGGCGATGGTCGGCGCGCTCATCCTCGCCCGGTCTATCGACGACCCCGTGCTGTCGGAAGAATTGCTGACCGCGACGCGCGCCTGGATTGACGAAAGGACGACTCCCGGCCAGCGCGCTTCGGCGCAGAAAGGCCGCGCGGCATGAACATCCTCGACAACAAGGAGGGCCTTGACGGCCACGACCAGTTGGCCGCGCTCATGAAGGCTGATATCCATCCGCCGATCGGCGAAATGCTTGAGTTCGCTCTCGTCGGGTTAGAGCGCTGACGCGTCGTTTTCGAGGGTTCGCCGTCTCGCAAGGTCTTCAATCCGATCGGCTCGGTGCATGGCGGTTATGCCGCGACCCTGCTCGACAGCGCTTGTGGTTGCGCCGTGCACTCCAGCCTTCCAGCAGGGCAGGGCTATACGACGCTCGAACTGAAGGTCGCCTATCATCGTGCCTTGACTGATAAAAGCGGCCCGGTGCGGGCTGAAGGAAAGTTGGTCTCGCTTGGGCGGCGGGTCGCCTTCTCAGAAGCGCGGCTGCTCGACGCGCAAGGGCGGCTCTGCGCGTCCGCAACCTCGACACTGCTCCTGTTCCCGATTGGCCCAGTGGTGGATGAGGAACCAGGAGACTCCAATCTACCAGGAGGCGCCAACGCCGAATAAAAAGAGACGCAGGAAGAGATGATCGATATTGGAGCAGCCTAAGTGGTCGGGAACTGAATGAACCCTTACGCTGCTCACCATGGTTTCTGTTGGCTTCTGTTCATCGTCCATCCTGTCGCAATCCAGTCACCAGTCCCCTGCCGCCGTGCGATCGCACTGATCTAGATATTGCCGCGCCGCCGCGACAAGCTCTGGCGCCAGACGATGGCCATCAGTTTCCCTTTGGAAACAGGCGCCCCCTCCCGCGTGCCGCATCGCAAACGCGCGCAGGGCTTCGAGTTTCGGATTGGCCAGCGGTGGAACACCCGTCGCTCCGAACATTTGCCGCAAAAGCGTGCGCAGCGGACCTCTTGCCTCAGGCTGCTTGATACGTTGCCGTTGCCGGCCATCGGACAATCCCACCAGTAGAGCCTGCAGTTCGAGCGGCGTGAGGATGGGAGGTCCAGTGACATCGGCCAGCGGCCGATCGGCCGCTTCCACCTCGTCGTCTGGTCGAGGGTACCTGCCAACCGACCTCGGCGAGGGGGCTTGGGGACGCCGAGTGGGGGCGCCGGCTGGCAGGCTGACGGGGGCCGCCACAGACGCTTGATCAGCACCCAGCGTGACGGCTGTCCCGCCAAACATAAGTCCGGGAATATGGGAATAAGGCGGCGTTGGATCATAACGCACAGTCTAATGGGCTCCGCTGGTATCGATCGGACCCTTTGGCTTGGGCGCCAGCCAGATGAGCGTGGCGGCGAACGCGAAGCAGATCGTGATAGCGGCGAACATGTTCAGCGTCGCCAGCATCACGCTTTGACCCTCGACGAGGCTGGTCAGAGCCGCGGTCGCGGATTGATATGACATGCCGTCGGCGATCATGCCCTCAAGCGTCGCCTGCCCCTGATGCATGGCGCCGGCCAGTTCGGTCTGGTTTTCCCGCGCGGCGTTGGCCCAGCCGGTCTGCACGATCGAGGTAGCGAATGCGCCGCCTAATGTCCGCATGAAATTCGAGAGGCCGGCGGCAGTCGCCTGCTCGTCTGGGTCCACACTCGCCATCGCAAGACCGGTGACAGGCACAAAGAACATGACCATGAACGGACCCATCAGGAGTGTTGGCCAGGCCATCTGCAGGAAAGTGACGTCCGAGTTGAAAGTCATCCGCCAGGCCACAGTCGCCCCGAGGCCCACGATGCCGAGCGATACGATCAACCTGGGATCGATTTTCTCTGTCAGCTTACCGATAGCTGGCGCCGAGAGGACGGCAAATATGCCCATCATCCCGGTCGCGTAGCCGGCCCAGGTCGCGGTGTAGCCCATATTCTGCTGGAGCCAGAGCGGCAGCAGGACGATGGCTGCGAAGAAGGCCCCGAACGCCACCGAATAGGTGACAGACGCCGCGACGAAGCCGCGATGGCGGAAAATCCGTAGATCGACAATAGGGTTCTTGTCGGTCAGCTCCCAGATCAGGAAAGCGACAAAGCCGATCGCGGCGATCGCTGCCAGCCAGCGGATTTCGGCAGCAGCGAACCAGTCATGGTTGCGGCCCTCGTCCAGCATGATCTGGAGAGCGCCGACCCAAAGAATCAGGAGTGCGAGCCCGACCTTGTCGATCATGGCAGGGGCGGTGGGATCAGGTTGGCCGCGCAGGAAGTAGAGGACGGCAAGGCCGCCGGCCGCTGCAACCGGCACCTTGATGAAGAAGATCCACTCCCAGCCCACACCGTCGCAGATGATCCCGCCAAGTATAGGGCCGGCCACGGGGCCGACAAGCGTCGTCATCGCCCAGATCACCGTTGCCAATGTCGCCTTTTCCGGGGGAAAAATGCGCAACAGCAGCATCTGCGAGAGCGGCATGATCGGGCCGCCGAACAGACCGAGCAGGACGCGCCCGCCAATCAGCGTGCCCAGCGACCCGGCAAGACCGCACATCAGAGAAATCAGGGCGAACGCCAGATAGCAGGTGATGAACACGCGCTGCGCCCCAAACCGCTTGGCGAGCCAGCCCGAGAGCGGGACGGTGATCGCCTCGGCCACCGCATAGGAGGTGATGACCCAGGTCCCCTGCGACGATGACACGCCGAGCGCGCCCGCGATGGTCGGAATCGAGACATTGGCGATCGTCGTGTCAAGCACGACCAGGAAATTGCCGAGCCCGATCGCAATCGCGGCGAGGATGAGCGTCGTGCCGGTGAGCGGCCCTGCGGGCAGAGCCGTTGCGCGGGCGGAAAAAGCGGTTGCCATCAGGTGAGGCTCCTGGCGATCAGTTCGAGATGTCGATGTCGGCGCTCATCGACAGGCCAACGCGCAGGGGATGTTCGCCGAGTTGTTTGGGATCCAGTTTGATACGAACCGGAAGACGCTGCACCACCTTGATCCAGTTGCCGGTTGCGTTCTGTGCTGGCACAACCGCGAAAGCGGCGCCCGTGCCGCCCGAAAAGCCAACCACGCGACCATGATATTCGACCTTGCCGCCATAGAGGTCCGATGTCAGCCGGACCGGTTGTCCGGGCCGAACCTTCGCAAGCTGAACTTCCTTGAAGTTGGCATCGACATAGGCACCCTGGATTGGGACAACCACCATCAGGGCCTGGCCCGGCTGCACGCGCTGGCCGATCTGGACCTGCCGCCGGGAGATGACCCCGTCGATCGGGGCGCGCAGGATCATGCGCTCAAGATCGACATGCGCCTGATCGCGAGCGGCCCGAGCCACTAGGACCTCCGGGTTGGCGTCGATCGTCGAATTGTCGATCAGCGCCTTGTTGGCATCACGGCTGCCGATGGCGGCCGTGCGGTTGGCCAGCGCCTGTGCCCGGGCCGCTTCGGCCGCCTTTACCCTGGCGAGGGCGGTGTGTTGGGCATTGCGCGCTACCGTGAGTTCATCGCCCGATACGGAGCCCGAGGCTGCCAATGCCTCGCGCCGCTGAAGATCAATGCGCGCCTTGTCGAGATCACCACGGGCGGCGGTGAGTTGAGCCTCGACGCTGGTCTGGTCGGCGACGCGCGCGGCGATCTGTGCTCCCAAGACGCTGTCGGTCGCAACCAGTCCGCGCACCCGGCGGACCGCCGACGCCAACTCGGCTTCGGCGCGGGCGAGAGCGATTTTCGCATCTGTATCATCGAGCCGGACAAGGATCTCGCCGCGCCTCACGGGTTGGGTGTCATCGACCAGCACTTCGCGCACCGGGCCTCCGACCAGCGGCGTCACCTGCGCGACATTGGCCCCGACATAGGCATTGTCGGTCTCGACATGCTGCGAGGCGATCAGGACATCATAGGCATAGTAGCCGCTCCCAAGCACCGCGACAGTCGCCGTCAGCGCGATGAACAGCCGCGTACGCTTGCCTTTGCGCGCGCGCACCTCACCGGGGCTTTCTTCCTCGATGATGGTGTGGACGTCATGTTCGATGATATGGGTTGTCTTGGACACGGGACTGTTATCCTTCAGGAACGAAAGCCGCCGCCGAGCGCGCGGACGAGAGCGACGTCGAGGGCAAAGGCGCGGGTTTGGAGCGAGGCGACGGCGCGGCGGGTGGCGATAAGGCCGTCTTCGGCGACGAGGACGTCGAGATAGGTGGCCAGGCCGCCGCGATAGCGGTTGTTGGCCACTGTCCAGGCAGCCGTGGCGGCGCGTTCGGCTTCCTGCGCGCGACCAAGCCGCTCGCCCAGCGCCCGCTGGCTGGCGGTCGCGTCGGCGACCTCGCCCAGCGCCTGGGTGAGCGCCCCGTCATATTGCGCTACCGCGTTCTGGTAATCAGCCTCGGCTGCCCGATATTGGCCGCGGAGTCGACCGCCATCGAAAATTGGCAGGCTGATCGCGGGCCCGGCCGTTCCAAAGGTGGAGCCTGATTTGAACACGTTATCGATACCGAGCGCCTGGAGGCCGATCAGGCCGGCAAGGTTAATGTTCGGATAGAAGGCCGCACGTGCCTCCCTGATCCGACTTCCCGATCCTTCGGCGCGCAGGCGCGCGGCGATGATGTCGGGCCGCCGCCCGATCAGTTCGGCGGGCAGGTTCGCGGGAAGACCGAAGGCGGTGTCGGACAACACGGACGGACGGGCGATCGATAGCCCCCGGTCTGGGCCGGCCCCGAGCAACACCGCGATGCGGTTGCGCGTGAGCGACAGGCTTTCTTCAAGCGCGGCACGTTCGCCCTGTGCCGTCGCCAGCGCGGAGCGGGCGCGCTCGACCGCGCCGTCATTTTCCATCCCCTGGGCCTTGCGCCCCTGCATCAGTTCCAGGGTGCGGCTACGCACCTTGACCGCGTCGACCACCGCGTCATGCTCGGCATACAATCCGGTCAGATCGGCATAGGCGCTGGCGATGCCGGCCGAGACCGCCAGTCTGGCGGCGGCGGCTTCCGCTCCCGCGGCTTCGGCCTCCGATCGGGCTGCGGCGAGCGCCGCGCGATTGCGACCCCAAAAGTCCAGTTCCCAATCGAGGCGGAGCGCGCCCTGTCCATAGTCGGGCCAACCCCGGGGCGAGAAGTCGCCAGGGATGAGATAATTATAGCTCTGCTTCGTAACGCCGCCTTGTGCATCGGCGGCGAGCGAGGGCAGCAGCCGGCTCCGCGTCTGACGGACCAGGGCCTCGGCCCGGGCGAAGCGTGCCTGAGCGACGCGAAGACCGGTAGCGCCCGCCAGACCTTCTTCGATCAGGGCGTCGAGTTGCGGATCGCCAAAGTCCGTCCACCATCGATCGGACGGCCAGGCGGCAACGGGCGCGGCAAGGCTTGTGCTACTGGCGAATTGCCCGGGCTGCGCGATCGGCCGCAGGTCGTTTTTTGCCGGAAGCGCCGCGCATCCACTCAGCAGGAGCGCGGCCACAGCCATTGGCCCGGCTTGGCTTGGATGAAACAGTTTTCCCACAACGTCACCAACCTATAATAAACTGAACGGTCTCGTTATAGACGTAAGCTTGCATCGACAAGGCAAAACTGTACCATTGGGTTCAGGAAAGGAGAGATGCTGATTATGAGGGTACGGACAGACGACCGGCGCAACGCCATCATCGAAGCGGCGAATGCGGTGTTCCGTGAGTTGGGCTATGAACGGACCAGCATGTCAGCCATCTCGGAGCGGGTCGGCGGGTCGAAGGCGACGTTGTATGGCTATTTCAAATCCAAGGAGGAGTTGTTCGTCGCCGCCATGCTCGAGGCGGTAGCAGAACAGGGGCAGGTGGTGATGGATCTGCTCGATCCGTCCGAACCCCGAGTGGATCTCGTGCTCCAGCGATTTGGCGAGGCGTATCTTGAATTTATGGCGACCCCTGAAACGCTCGCCGTCATACGGGCAGCGGTAGCGGAGGGCGCGCATGTCGCGGTTGGCGCGCGGCTTTATGAGAGCGGGCCAAAGCGCGGGTGGGAAGGGATGAAAGCGTATCTCGCGCGATTGTGCGAAAAGGGCGCTATCCGCGCCTTCGATCCAGGCATCGCCGCAGGTCATCTCAAGGGGATGCTGGAAGCCGGCGTCATCGAACCGCTCCTCTACGGTACGAAGCCTCAAATCGATCCGAAGCTGGCCGTTGCCGCTGCGGTGGAAGGATTTTTACGCGCGTACGGTTACACCGAAACCCGGTCGGGACAGGGGAAGTGAAGTGACCGGCGCGTGCCAGACAGTGTAGTTGGCTTGGTATCGCTATAGCGAAATTTACTCGGCATCCGATGTGTGGACGGCGTCCGGTCATTACGCCCGACAAGCTCAAAAAGGCGCGGGACCATATCGCGGCAAGGTTGACGGTCCGCGAAGCGGCTACCCGTCTCAAGGTCGGTAAAACCGCCCTATACAGGGCACTCGAAGGAGTGGCAGCAAAAGCAAAAGCCTGACGTTCCATCTTCGTAGGCCTCTAGCGTACCTAAATGTCACTTTCGTGTAGTGACCCCAGTAAGGGTGACCAGGAGGGTGAGGGGGCAACCGCCTATCTCAGCCCGCGCACCGTTCGGGCGATCGCCGCTTGGCTCGCGGCCGCCGGCATCGCGGCGGGCCCGGTGTTCCGACGCGTGAACGTGTGGCCTGCTGGGCGAAAGCCGTCGCGTGCGTCATCAGAACCGTGCTGGCCAGGATCAAAGAGGTTGAAAAACGCATCGGTCTATCTCCTTCGGGGGTCAGGATGTCGGGGAAGGCGTGGAGCGGCGGACGAGCCAGTCGACCGCCAGGATGATCGTCGCTGAAGCGCCGAACAGCGGCAGCAGCAGCGCCAGGAGAACGAAGGTGACGATGAGCGCGGGCTTCACCCGGCCGGTGATCGCAGTCGGCGCACCCAACGCACCTTGCGGCCGGCGCTTGAGCCACATCACGACGCCGAGGATGCTGATGGTGACCAGCGCGAGTGCGGTAACGACGCCGATCAGTTGATTGACCCAGCCGAACAACTGGCCTTCGTGCCAGGCAACCCCGGTGTTGACGATGCGGTCGATGACATGCTGGTCGGCAAAGCCGCGGCGCCCCGTCTCGGCGCCGGTCATGGGTTCATAGGTCACTTGCCGGCCGAGCCAGCGATTCTGCGCCTCGGATTTGACTGTCCAGACCTCGCCGGTGGGCGGACCGAAGCGTTGCGGCGCATGCGGTGGCAACACGATGACCGGAAACGCCATGTCTTCGCCGCGCGCCTTGGCAACGAACGTGGCGAGCGACAGGCTCGGTTCGTTCGAGGCAGGCCGCATAGCCATAGGCATGGCCCCATGATGGCCTGCATGGCCGCCATCGGCGCCGATCTTCCAGTCCTGCGGCCCACTGACCAGCCCCAGCTCGGTCCGCGCCCATTTGAACGCGCTGCCCCAGGCACCCGCCCACGGCAGGCCGCTCGCAAGCATGATCAGCACCAGCCCTGCGATCCAGAAGCCCGTGACGTGGTGGATGTCCTTCAGGAGCGGTCGGCCCTTGAGCGACAGACGTGGCCAGAACGTGCCGGCGGCCCGGAATGGACGGGGCCACCAGAGATAGAGGCCGGTCAGGATCATCACGATCGTCCAGCTCGCCGCCAGTTCGACCAGCCAGTCGCCCCATGTGCCGAGCAGAAGCGTGCCGTGAATGCGCGCTACCGTGTCGGCGATGCGCGTGTCGGGATCGAAGCTCCCCAGTACCTTGCCCTGCGGGGAGACGAAGACCTGACGCTTGTCGCCCTGCGCGGTGCCGAGCTGGACCATCGCCGCATCACCCGTCTCTCGGGGAAGCCGGTAATTGTCGAACCGGGCACCGGGGTTCGCCGCGAGCACTGCCGCCAGTTGCGCGTCGGGCGATACCGCCCCCTCAGTCCCGAGGTTCAGCCATGCACGCTCCTCCCAGCGCTCGATCTGCGGTTTGAACAGATAGATCGCGCCAGTGATCGAGAGGATCAGGATGAAGGGCAGCACGAACAGCCCGGCGTAGAAATGCCAGCGCCAGATCGTGCGATAGGCGGTGCCTGCCTGTGTTGGCGATCGTGTGTCGGTCGACGTCACCATGTGAAGCGAACGCCGCCGAACACGGCGCGGCCGGTGCCTGGGTTGAAGATCTCCGAATTGGCGTTCGCGACGCCTGCGATCGCGACGGTCGCGATGTAACGCTTGTCGGTCAGATTGCGGCCCTCGACATAGACCGACCAGTGCTTGCCCGCATCGAACCCGGCCTTGAGGTTCAGCAGCGCGTAGGGATCGACGCTCAGCGTGTTGGCATTGTCGGCAAAATAGTGGCCCGGCGCCCATTCGACGTTGGGACCGGCGTAGAAGCCGCTGGTATGTTTGTAGAGTACCTCGGCGCGGAGGTAGTGCTTGGGAATGCCAGGCAGTTCATTGTTCCCGTAATTGGGATCGCCGTCGAAGTTGAAGTCGCTGTAGGTATAGGCGGCGGTCAGCATCAGCCTGTCGCCCGATGCGGAGATAGGGATGTCGCCGTTCAGTCCGGCCTCGATGCCCTGATGGACGGTGCGGCCGGCATTGATGATCGAGCAGGCGCTGAACGGGCCAGTGGTCAGGCACTGCAGTTCGTCGCGGATCTCCGAGCGATACAGCGAAACATCCCAGCCGATACCGCCGCTGTGCCCGCGGGTGCCGATTTCGTACGTCGTCGCGCGCTGTGGCCGCAGGTTGACCGCGGTGATGACGTTGGCGTCGTAGCTCGGCACCTCCGCGCTGCGCGAGACGTTGGCGAAAAGCTGGGCGTTCGGAGTGACATCCCAAAGGACGCCAAACTTGGGACTCCAGAGGCTGAAGTCCTTCTTGCCCGACTGATCGCCATTGGAGAGGAAGCGGTCGCGCCGTTCGCGACCGGCGTCGAGATAGTGGACGCCGGCGATCAGCGAGAGCTGCGGCAGGACGAAGAGCGAATTCTCGGCATAGAATGATACCGAAGATCACCGCGACGGCCAGCAGCACCAGCGCGGGCAGACTGCTCCACCCCCATGTTCCGCCTTGCGTCGCGAAGATCTGCAACGCGACCATGGCGACCATGAAGGTCAGCACGCCCGGCAGGTCGAACTTGTAGCCCTCTTGCGCGGGCGCCTTGCTCTCCGGTGTGCCGCGCACCATGAGCATACCGACCAGAGACACGATGGCGCCGAGGATAAAGATCCAGCGCCAGCCGATATTCTGCGCCATCAGCCCGCCAAACAACGCCGCGAAACCCGAACCGCCCCACGACCCCATCGACCACAGCGAAATCGCGCGCTGGCGTTCCGCGCCGTCCCAATAGGCCCTCACCAGCGCCAGCGAGGCCGGCATGATGAAGGCCCCCGACAAACCCAGGCAGACCCGCCCAAGCATCAGAAAAGTGCCACCCAGCGGTCCAGCGGGGGCAAGCCCGACCAGCAGCGAGCCGACGATCGAGAAGCCGAAGCCCAACATTACGATCTTCACGCGGCCGACCCGATCAGCCAGGCCGCCCATGACAACGATAAAGATGCCCGAGAAAAGCGCCGTGATGGACACGGCGATATTCATGAAGGACTGCTCGACGTGCAGATCGGCAGCCATGTCCGGCGCGATGTTGAGCGTCGTCTGCGCAAACAGCCAGAACGCCAGCACACCCAGAATGATGCCGTACAGCAACCGGTCATTGCCGCGGTAAGTTTCCGTCATCTTCTGGTTCATGAAGGCCTCCCGTTATCCGTCAGTCTGCGTGCCCACGCGGCACTGGAGCGAAGCCAACGCTGGTGTCGCCATCCTCGCCATCCAACGATGAGTCGGGTGACAGGCGAATGGATGTACCCCGGTCAGCGCGCCTCTGGCGACGATGCGGCCAATGCCCGTGTCCGTCGTGGCGGCGATCAGCGCTTCGATCGAGATTAGAGCTTCGTGGGTCATCGTCAGAGATCGGTCCTTCATAGCTGGGAGTCTTCGGCCATGTCGCGCGCGTGCTGTCCGGGCTTGTCGGCAGCCTCGTCGGGCATGGCCTCGCCAAGTTCGGTCTCGACGGCCGCACCTCCTTCCAATGTCCGATGCACAGGACATCGCGCAGCGATTTCCACCAGGCGCTGCTTCTGCTCGTCGGACAGTGCGCCCTCAAGATGCAGCCGTCGCGTGAACAGATCCGCGGGCTCGGCTCCGCGCCGCCGGCTGTAGCCGACGGTCACGGTCACTCGGTCGAGCGGAAGTTGCTTGCCGCGCGCATAAAGGCGCAGCGTCATCGCCGTGCAGGCGCCGAGGCCGGCGGCGAGCAGGTCGTAGGGCGTGGGGCCCGAGCCGAGGCCGCCCACCTCGGGCGGTTCATCGGCAAGAAAGCGGACTCCGCCAGCGCTGACCTCGACCTGGAAGGCGCCTGCTCCGGTTTCCGCGACCGTGACGACGCCTGACTGCGCTGCACTGCGCGCTGGAGCCGGGCTCGCCAGGTAGCGCGACGACCAGGCGGCGATGACGGTGGCGGCGAACTCCGCATCCTTGCGATCCGTCAGAAGATGGTCCGCGCCATCGATCGAGATGAAGCTCTTGGGATGGAATGCCGCCTGATAGATCGCCGTCGCATTGTCGATGCTGACAGTCGCGTCTTGCGGCGAATGCAGGATGAGCAGGGGCTTCCTGAGCGCATGGATACGCTCGGCCTGATCATGGGAGGCAAGATCGTCGATGAACGATCGGCGCAGTTTGAAAGGTCGCCCGCCGATCCGGACTTCCGTCTCGCCCTTCGTCCGCAGTTCCTCGACCCCGCCGGAGAACAACCGGGTGACATGTTCGACATCGAAGGGCGCGCCGATCGTCGCGACCGCCTGGGTCTCGGGAATATGCCCGGCTGCCGCCAGGACGGCGGCCCCACCGAGGCTGTGCCCGATCAGCAGAGCCGCCGGCCGGCCCGCCTCGCGCATCGCATCGGCAGCGGCGATCACATCGGCGATGCTGCCGCTAAAGCTGCTGTCGGCGAAATCGCCGCCGCTCTGACCGAGACCGGTGAAATCGAAGCGAAGCACGCCATAGCCAAGCACGGTCAGCGCCTTGCTGAGCCGAACTGCGGCGAGCGAGCTTTTCGTGCAGGTGAAGCAATGGGCGAACAACGCATGGGACGACACTGGGCCGTCAGGCAGATCCAGCTTCCCGGAAAGACTCTGGCCGTCCGCGCCGATGAAATCAAATGATTGGGTCGACATGGTTCATGCGCTCCCCGACCGGTCTTGAAAGGTGCGGCTATTTCTGATGGCTATCGACCGCATCAAGGACGCGTCCCGAATAGACCATTGCAGCGCCCGCATTGACGGCCACGGCCACGCCCAGCGCCTCTGCGATCTCCTCCCGGGTCGCGCCTTCCTTCAGCGCCGCCTTGCTGTGCACAGTGATGCAGCCATCGCAACGGGTCGTTACCGCGACTGCCAAGGCGATCAGTTCGCGCGTCTTGCCGTCGAGGTGGCCGGTCTTGGCGCCCGCGCCCGAAAGCGTCTGATAACCCTTGAGCGTATCGGGGCTGAGCTGACCCAGCTCGCCAATCCGTCCGAGGATCTCGTTGCGATATCCAACCCAGTCCAACATCGTCAGTCTCCTTGAGATTGTGTCCGCTACGTTCCGGTTCCACGCAGCTCGGTCTCGATCGTCACGCCGGCCTTGAGCGTCAGGGTGACCGGGGTGCGCTCGGCAATGTCCGCCAGTCGTGCACGCTGATCGTCGGACAGGTCGCCCTCGACCGTGATCGAGCGTTCGATGCGGCTGTCCTTGCCCGATTGGACAAACCGTAGATCGACGTGGACGAGCCGCAGGTCCCACTGCTTGCGCTTCGCATACATACGCAGGGTAATCGCGGTGCAGGCGCCGAGGCCCGACAGCAGATATTCGTAAGGAGCTGGCCCGGCGTCGCGACCGCCGAGCGCAGGCGGCTCGTCCGCCACCAGGTCATGGCGCCCGGCCCTGATCGCGACCGGATAATCTTCGGTGCCGAGGTCGGCGCGTGCCCGTGCGAGGATGCGGTTGCCAGCAGTCGGTTCGGGAGCGCTCATGACATCGGCTCCGCAGGCGCGCCCGGCTCGGGGGGCAAAGGGGTAAAACTGTCGTGATCAAGGTCGGGCAGCTTCATGCGACCGGCGCGCCAGTCGGCCTTGGCCTGCTCGATCCGTTCCTTCGACGACGACACGAAATTCCAGTCGATGAAGCGCGGTCCAAGCGGCTCGCCGCCCAGCGCCATGACGATAGCCGGCGTTTCCGCCTTGATCGTAACCAGTGCGCCGGGCGTCAGCACCAGCATCTGACCAGTGTCGAAGCGCTGGCCCGCCACGGTGACTGTACCCTCGGCGACATAGATGGCGCGCTCAGGATAATCCGCGGGGAGTTCGGCCCGGGCTCCGGGCGCCAGCGCCCAGTGAAGATAGAAAAGCGGCGAGTGTGTCTGGACATCGGCATGTAGACCCAGCGCCGTGCCCGCGACCAGGCGGCCCCAGACGCCATTTTCCTCGAACGTAGGCAAATCCTCCGCGCCGTGATGGGCAAAGGCGGGATCGGTCTCCTCGTCTGCTTCGGGCAATGCGACCCAGGCCTGGATGCCATGGACCCGCCCACCCTCGCGGCGCGCCCGTTCGAACCGCTCCGAATGAGTGATGCCGCGCCCGGCGGTCATCCAGTTGACCTCGCCGGGCCGGATCGCCTGTTCCGAGCCGATGCTGTCGCGGTGCATGATTTCGCCGTCGAACAAATAGGTCACCGTCGACAGGCCGATATGCGGGTGCGGCAGAACATCGACCTCGTCCGGGATGCCGGCGGCAAGATCAATCGGACCCATATGGTCGAAGAAGACGAACGGTCCTACCATCCGCCGCTTGGCGAAAGGGAGGACCCGTCCGACATCGAACCCGCCCAGGCTGCGGCGGCGTTGGGTGATGACCAGATCCAGCATGCGACCTCCCAATCTATCTCGAGCCCTAATAACATCTAGCTTGCCCCTCAATGTCATTCGATCATCAGTGAAACATTTTGGGTGCGTCTAGGCGACGCGCATATCCGAGGCCACATTGAGGTCTTTCTGCGCATTCGGCGCGTGTCCGCCATATTCGTCGATTCGAGCTGCCAAATCCTTGAGGTTCTCGCTCAGTTGCTCGAAGCTGAGGGCCAAGCCGAAAATGCGTCCGACCAGTTCGTCGGGAAGATTGCGGGTAGTCCCGGCCTGGCGAGCTTGCGCCATCGCCGCCGCGTGGGTAGCCAGCATTTGGCTGACCTCCACCATGGACGGCGCTTTCTCCCGGTTGGCGAGCGCCTGCGCACCCTGTCGAAGGTAGGTTGCAATCGCGACTGCTGCTCGCTCGGCTGCTTGCGCCAGTGGCGCAACCGACGGGGCGGCGAAAGACCTGTCCATCGCGCGGCCGATCATGGTCAGGTCGTTTCGAAGCCGTCTGAGTGTACGGCAGACAGGCTGCGGATCCGGTGCGTTGACCAGATAGCTTCTGCGTTCGCGCGAAGCTTCCTCCGCTATGCTTTCCGCCTGTGTTATTGCCTGGCGGATCTCATGATGGAGCTCCATTACCGCCTTCGGATCGCCGTGGTCGCTCATCGACCTGGACAACTGGTCACTCAGGTCAGCCAACAGACCGAGTGTGCGGCTGACGACCCCGGCGAGCGTCTCATGCGCGCGCACCGGGAAAACGACCAACGCCACAACCATGGCGACAATGCTGCCAACCCCGACCTCGAATATCCGGTCCAGGCCGGTCCAGCGCGGATCGCTTCCCTGCAATGTCGGCGTCAGCAGCAAGATCACCGCTGTGATCGGCGCGATTCGATAGAATGGCTTGAACGCCGCAAGCAGGGCCAGCGGGACCAGCGTGATGGTCAAGGCCAGCCCCATCGCCTGTGGGGTATCATGGGCAACCACAAGCAATACGCAAACACCCCATAAGGCACCCCCGATCGAGCCGGCGAACCGGTCGAATGTCGCTTTTAGCGATGCGCCGACACTCGATTGCATGACGATGATGGCTGTCAATATCGCCCACTGACTCTGCTGGAGAGCGAGGGCGTGACAGAGAAGAAAGGTCAGCAGGCTGGCAACGACGATGCGCGTGGCCAACCCGAGCCGTACCGAACTGCGCTGAAACCACTTTATCGGATGGATGTCTTTCATCGTACCGTCGGATCCTGTCACGCTCGTGGTCAGGCGGAGGCTGCGTTATGCCTTCCAGAGAGGCCGGGCGCGATCAAAACCGGAATACGCTCTTGATCCAGAACTTGTCTCCCTGCGGGCGATTATGCGCCATGAATTCATGCTGCCACTGGAACGTAAGCGGCACCTTGCCGAAGGTTGTACGGACCACAGGGCCAAGCGCCAGGACTTCGCCCCTGAAGCCGTCATTCCCGACCCGGATACCCGCCTGCTTGTCGTCGGTCGTCTGCTTGTAATAATAACCCGTGATGCCGACCGTCAGCGGATTGAAATTGTAGCTGGCACTCGCATCGACATGGAATTCCTGCCCGCTGGAATAGTCGGTAGCCTTGTTCCTGGTATTGAAATCATACATAATTTTTGCTGAAAATTCCGGGCCTCCCTTGGGGTTCTTGTAGGATATCGCGACCAGTGGTTCGAACGTCCAGTAGTTCCGGCCAATATTGGCGAGGTCGTTCTTATTGTAGCGGCCTGTTGGCACATAAGTATCCATCGTCAGGATATAGTGCCAATTGCCCTTGTTCCAGCCGAGCACCAGCGGGTTGACGATCATGTCTCCCAACCCGAACTTGTGGTCGCGAACGCCGCCTGCCCGGACTTTCAGGTCGACCAAGGGGACGAAGGCCTGCATCGCCACGGTCGCGCCCAGGAATTTGGTGTCGGTCACATGGACGAAGCGGGCGACATTGGCGATGGCGTCGATCCTGAAATCGGGGACGAGGCTCTTCCCGTCGGCATCGTTCAGTCGGTCTGCGGTGTAGTAGTTCGCGTAATCGAGCAGATAGGTTCCCGGAGGCGGCAAGGCAGCGATATCGAGCGCCTCGGCGCCATTGGGATAGGCTCCGCCGCCATTCTCGCTCGCCTGGGCGATGCCAGGCAATGTCGATGCCGCGATTATCGCGATTCCGGTCGCAAATTTACGCATATCCCGTCTCCTGTCGCAGCCACATGTTTCTCGTCGGCGTCGAGCAACACTTGCGCGTCACAGCTTCGATACCGATGGTCCGGCTTGCGTTGAGGTTGAGCGCCGCTGCGGCGGGATACAAATAGCAAATCAGCAATATGTGATGCCGTTTCGCGATTTTATCTGGGCCTGTCATCGCGGCGGCAATGCAGTCGAGCACACATATGCTATTATCATGTCCATCCCAATGCCGTTTCGGCATTGCATATTAGGGAAATGCTATTGGCAGAATCAGCCAAATAGGCGGACGTTGGTGGAACGGCCGCAAGAGCCAAAGGGCTAACAAGCCGGTGAGAGGAGCGACATAATGGCTATGCACAGCACAAACCCGTCACTCCACGCATCCGCGTTGGGGGCTCGCTCATGACCGTGGTCGATCTCTTTGCCGACGCCTCGGGCGTCGATGTGCGGCGCTTGCGCTATTTCGTGGCCATTGCCGAAGAACTCCATTTCGGTCGGGCATCGGAGCGTCTCCATATCGCGCAACCCGCGCTCAGCCGGCAGATGGTCGAACTTGAGAGCGCGATCGGTGCCACCCTTTTCGACCGGACACGCAATCAGATCCGGCTCACGATCGCGGGAGAGGTGCTGCTTCCGCGCGCGCGCGACATATTGGGCCGTATCGTCGAGGCCGCGCGGGTCGCACGCCGCGCGGCAGAAGGCGCCACCGGTGTGCTCAATGTGGGCTTTGTCGGCTCGGCGACCTATTCGATACTGCCGAGAGTGTTGAACGCCTTTCGAACCGACCATTCCGATGTCGACCTGATGCTTCACGCCATGAACACTGCGGAACTGCGCGTCGGCCTGATTGAGCGCACGATTGATATCGCCTTCGCGCGGCCAGCGATCGACGACCCCGAAGTGATCGACGAGACCGTGCTGGAAGAGCCTCTGATCGTCGCCCTGCCCGATATCGATCCGCTCACGGCGCGGCAGGAGATCGCGCTTGGGGATCTCGCGCACCACCCCTTCATTCTCTATCCACGCTCCCCGCGTCCCAGCTTCGCGGACACCATCCTGCGTCATTGTCATGATAGTGGTTTTTCGCCGGTCATCGCCCATGAGACGATGGACCTGCAGACCGCCCTCGGCCTGATCGCAGCGGGTGCTGGAGTTTCGCTGGTTCCGGCGACGGTTGAGGGATCCCAGCGGCTGGGGGTGGCCTATCGGCCTCTGATGGCGCCAACGCCCATGACGCGGCTCAGCCTGTCCTATCGCCGTGACAACCGCTCCGCGACGCTCGCTCTGTTCCGGACCCATGTCAAAGCCTTCGCCGCGGCTAACAAGGCAGGAAATGTGGGTGTCGCAGACCTTCATACCACCAATCTCCAGCAAGGATCCCGCTGATGAGCACGACCATCGACGCCATTGAGACATGCCTCGTCGATCTGCCCACGATTCGCCCGCATGTTCTCTCGATGACGACGATGCAGCAGCAGACGGTGGTGCTCGTCACCATCCGCAGCTCGGATGGCATCGCGGGCATTGGCGAGGGAACGACCATCGGCGGCCTCAGCTATGGCGAGGAAAGCCCCGAAGGCATCAAGCTCGCGCTCGACACCTATTTCGCGCCGCTGATGCTGGGCACCGATCCTACCCGGCCCGCCAAACTGATGGACCGGCTGGGCAAGACGATCGTCGGCAATCGCTTTGCCAAATGCGCGGTGGAAACGGCCCTTCTCGACGCGATGGGGCAGCGGGTCGGGCTTCCCGTGTCGGAGTTGCTCGGCGGCCGCCGCCGGGATCGGCTATCCGTCGCCTGGACGCTCGCCAGCGGCAATACGGCGCAGGATATCGAGGAGGCCGAGCAGATGCTCGCCAAGCGCCGGCACAACATCTTCAAGCTGAAGATCGGCAAGCGCGCCATCGTGGACGATGTGGCGCATGTCGCTGCTATCAAGAAGGCGCTGGGCGACCGGGCGAGCGTTCGCGTCGATGTCAACAAGGCATGGGACGAAGCCAGCGCGGCGCGGGGTATCGCCATGCTCGAGGATGCCGGTTGCGATCTGGTGGAGCAGCCGGTGGATGGCCATCTGCGTGGGGCGATGGCGCGCCTGGCGCAGCGCTTCACCGTGCCGATCATGGCGGATGAATCGCTCACCGGCCCGGCCAGCGCCTTCGACTTTGCCAGCCATGCCGCAGCCGACGTATTCGCGGTCAAGATCGCCCAGTCGGGCGGGCTGACGGCGGCCTACGCCGTGGGGTCCATCGCGAACGCGGCGGGCGTTTCACTTTATGGCGGCACCATGCTCGAAGCCGGGGTCGGCACCGCTGCATCGGCGCATGTCTTCGCGACGTTCCACGATCTGGCTTTCCAGACCGAATTGTTCGGCCCGCTGCTGTTGACCGAGGAAATATTGGCCGAGCCGCTCGTTTATTCAGATTTCGCGCTGATCGTACCGGAAGGACCGGGCCTCGGCGTGTCGCTGGACGAGGACCGCGTCGCCTTTTTCCGCCGCGATGCAAATCGCCCCACGCTCCACACCACCGCCCAAACTAGCACGAGGAGTTAACCGATGCTGTTTCATGTTCGGATGGACGTTCGCATTCCGTACGATCTCGATCCCGCCAAGGCGGAGGAGCTCAAGCGGGTCGAGAAAGCGCGATCCCAGGAATTGCAGCAACAGGGGAAATGGCGTCATATCTGGCGGGTCGCGGGACAATATTCGAATATCAGCATCTTCGACGTGGCCGACGGACAGGAGCTTCACGATCTGGTGAGCACGCTCCCGCTGTTTCCGTTCATGGAGATCGCGGTCACCCCGCTTTGCCGCCATCCGTCCTCCATTCACGCGGATGATCGCTGACCGCGCCCGCGGAACCCCACAATTCAAGGAGAGAAGACATGACGTTGAAACTTTCTGATACGGCTCCCGTGCAAACGCTCCTCGATCGAGTGGCCGGCCTTGATGTCGTCAGCGGGAACCCGCGTCTCAAGGCGATCATTCGCCGCATCGTGGGCGATCTGTTCGCAACGATCGACGAATTCGACGTCACCGACGACGAACTTTGGACCGCGCTCAATTTCGCCGCGCAAGGCTCGGGCGAATATGGGTTGTGGGCCGCCGGTCTCGGCATCGAACATTATCTCGATCTGCGCGCCGATGCGATCGACGCCGCCGAAGGCGTGGCAAGCGGAACGCCTCGCACTATCGAAGGACCGCTTTATGTCGCCGGCGCCCCTGTGACCAACGGAACCGCGCGCCTCGACGACGGCGCCGACAAGGGCGAAGTGCTGATCATGCATGGTCAGGTGCGCGGCGCGGACGGCACGCCCCTGCCCGGCGCCAAGGTTGAGGTCTGGCACGCCAATACGCTGGGCAACTATTCCTATTTCGACAAGACCCAGAGCGATTATAATCTGCGTCGTACCATCATTGCCGATGCCGATGGGCGCTATGCCTTCCGCAGCATCATGCCGTCGGGCTATTCCTGCCCGCCGGGAGGCTCGACCGAGACGATCCTCAAGGCGATCGGCCGCCACACCAATCGTCCCGCGCACATCCACTTCTTCATTTCGGCGGATAGCCACCGGCATCTGACCACGCAGATCAATATAGATGGCGATCCGTATCTGCGCGATGATTTCGCCTATGCGACGCGCGAGGAACTGATCCCGCCGGTGACGCACCAAAGCGGCGGAGCCCTGGCCACCAGTTTTGACGTCGCGGGACAGCATGCCGAAATCGAATTCGATTTCGTCATGCTGCGGGCGCATGATGCCGATGAAGTTCATGCGTCGAGCCGTCCGCGCGCGTTGGCAGCGTAATCGCAGCGGGATGACGACAGGATAGCGGCCCGCTTGCTGGCGGGCCGCGTTCAAGGAGATTCATATGGCCAGCAAGATCTTCACAAGCCCCGCCGACGCGCTGGCGGGCATCCTGTTCGACGGCATGACGATCATGTCTGGCGGTTTCGGACTGTCTGGCAATCCGGAGAGTCTGATCCCGGAAATTCGCGCGTCAGGCATCAAGCAACTCACCGTCATTTCCAACAACGCGGGTGCGGACGGCTTTGGCCTGTGGATGCTGCTGGAAAGCCGTCAGGTGAAGAAGATGATCTCCTCCTATGTGGGCGAAAACAAGTTGTTCGAGCAGCAATATCTCTCCGGCGAACTGGACCTGGAACTGAACCCGCAGGGCACGCTGGCCGAGCGTATCCGCGCTGGCGGTGCCGGCATTCCTGCCTTTTATACAAAGACCGGGGTTGGCACCGTCGTGGCCGAGGGCAAGCCGGTCGAGGCCTTCGAGGGCGAGGACTATGTACGCGAGACCTGGCTTCGCGCCGACCTGTCAATCATCAAGGCGTGGCGGGCCGATCCGGCGGGCAATTTGATGTTCCGCAAGACCGCGCGTAACTTCAACCCGAACATGGCGACTGCGGGGAAGATCACCGTGGTCGAGGTGGAGGAGATCATGCCTGAGGGCAGTTTCGATCCCGACTGCATTCACACGCCGGGCATCTATGTCGATCGTATCGTGCTTTCGACCATCAACGAGAAGCGGATCGAGAAGCTGACGACCCGGCCCCGGGAGGTAGCGGCATGAGCTGGACCCGCGACGAGATGGCCGCGCGCGCCGCCAAGGAGCTGTGCGACGGCTATTATGTGAACCTCGGCATCGGCATCCCGACCCTGGTGGCAAACCATGTGCCCATTGGCATCAATGTCACGCTGCAGAGCGAAAACGGGATGCTGGGCATCGGCCCCTTCCCTTATGACGGCGAAGCGGACCCCGACCTCATCAACGCAGGTAAGGAGACGATCACCGCGCTGCCAACCTCGAGCTTCTTCTCCTCGGCCGACAGCTTCGCGATGATCCGGGGCGGTCATATCGACATGGCGGTGCTTGGCGCGATGGAGGTGGCCGCCAATGGTGATCTCGCCAACTGGACGATTCCGGGCAAGATGGTGAAGGGCATGGGCGGCGCCATGGACCTGGTCGCGGGCGTCAAGCGCGTGGTTGTCGTCATGGAGCATGTGTCGAAGAACGGCTCGCCCAAGATCCTCGAGCATTGCTCGCTGCCGCTCACCGGCAAGGGCGTGGTCGATCTGATCATCACCGATCTGGCGGTGATCACCGTCGACAAGAAGGCCGGCGGCCTCATCCTTGTCGAGACCGCGCCGGGCGTGAGCGTCGATGAGGTTATCGCCCGGACCGGCGCGCCGCTCACCGTGCAGGTGAAGTCATGACCGAAGCATTCCTCTGCGATGCGATCCGCACGCCCCTCGGTCGCTATGCCGGCGCTCTGTCTGCCGTTCGCGCCGACGATCTGGCGGCCATTCCGCTCAAGGCGCTGATCGAGCGCACCGGACTCGACCCTGCGGCGATCGACGATGTGATTCTTGGCTGCGCCAATCAGGCGGGAGAGGACAATCGCAATGTCGCGCGGATGGCCGCCCTGCTCGCAGGATTTCCCGACAGCGTCGGTGGCTCAACCGTCAACCGGCTGTGCGCCTCGGGGCTGGATGCGATCGGCATCGCCGCGCGCGCGATCCGCGCCGGCGACACCGACCTGATGATCGCGGGCGGCGTCGAGAGCATGAGCCGCGCGCCCTTCGTGATGCCCAAGGCGGAAAGCGCCTTTTCGCGAAGCAATGCCCTCTACGACACGACGATCGGCTGGCGCTTCGTCAATTCAAAGATGAAGGCGGCTTATGGCGTCGATTCGATGCCCGAGACCGGCGAGAATGTCGCGAGCGACTTCAACGTCTCGCGCGCGGATCAGGACGCCTTCGCCTTGCGCAGCCAGCAACGGGCCGGCGCGGCGCAGGCTGCGGGATTCTTCGCTGAGGAGATCGTGCCGGTCACGATCACCGACCGCAAAGGCCGCGAGACGGTCGTCGATACCGACGAACATCCTCGGCCAGACACCACGGCGGAGGGTTTGGCAAAGCTCAAGCCGATCGTCCGTCCCGATGGCACGGTTACGGCAGGCAATGCCTCGGGCGTCAATGACGGGGCCGCCGCGATGATCATCGCCAACGAGGCTGCGGTCAAACGCCATGGCCTGACCCCGCGCGCACGTATCCTCGGCATGACGAGCGCGGGCGTTCCGCCCCGCATCATGGGGATCGGTCCAGTGCCCGCAACGCAAAAGCTGATGGCCCGGCTCGGGCTGAAGATCGACCGGTTCGACGCGATCGAACTCAACGAAGCCTTCGCCTCGCAGGGGCTTGCCGTGCTGCGCGCGCTCGGCGTCGCGGATGACGACGCGCGCGTGAATGCCAATGGCGGCGCAATCGCGCTTGGCCATCCGCTCGGCATGTCGGGCGCGCGCATCCTGATGACCTTGGTGCACCAGTTGGAACACGGCGGCGGCAAACTCGGCCTTGCCACCTTGTGCATCGGTGTCGGACAGGGCCTGGCGGTCGCGGTGGAGCACGTCTGATGGACAAACAGACAGTCATTGTCGGCGACGGCTGCCGGATCGCCTATCGCTTCGACGGACCGGCGAGTGCCCCGGTCCTGATGCTCTCCAACTCGCTCGGCACCGATATGACGATGTGGGCACCGCAGATGGCAGCGTTCACCGAACACTTCCGGGTATTGCGCTATGACAGCCGCGGCCACGGCGGCTCCGCTTCGCCGCCGGGCGCGTATTCGATGGACCGGCTGGGCCGCGATGCCGTCGAGCTGCTGGATGCGCTGGACATCGGCCAGGTCGATTTCTGCGGCCTTTCCAAGGGTGGCATGATCGGCCAATGGCTCGCCGTGCGCGCGCCCGAGCGGCTACACCGGCTCGTCCTCGCCAATACCGCCGCTTATATGGGGCCGCCGTCGAATTGGCAGGCACGGATCGAAGGCGTGTTGAAGGACGGCATGGCTCCCTTGGCCGAAGGCTCGATCACACGCTGGTTTACCCCCGCCTTTCCAGCGAGTGACCTTGCTGCCGTCGCGCCGGTCCGCGCGATGCTCCTCGCCAATGATCCTGTTGGCTATGCCGGCTGCTGTGCTGCCATCCGCGACATGGATCAGCGCCCGACCGCGGGCTTGAACCGCACGCCCACGCTGGTGATCGCCGGAAGCGAAGACCCTTCCACTTCCATCGCCGACGCACGCTTCCTTACCGAAAGCGCCCGCGACGCCCGTCTGGTCACGCTGAAGGCAGCGCACCTCTCAAACGTGGAACAGGCCAAGCCGTTTGCGACAGCCGTTCTGCATTTTCTAGGATGACAGCTCCCGCTGGAAGGACATCGGGGGCAACCCGTCGATCAGGTGGAGAAGGCGTTCCTATCGGCTTCGCCACGCCGGGTAGCGTCAGGTTTGCCAAGTCCTTGCCCATCGGCGATGGTACTAGCTGGAACAAACAGGGCGGCGGCGCTCACACCATTCATTTCCTCGAGTAAAACTTAAAACGGCCGAGCATCCCGGATGGCTGCAACCTTACTCCGCCGCCGTAGGATAGAAACCCGTGCGTCCACGCCGTTCGAGCCGGTGTGGACGTCATCCCGAAGCTGCCTAGCAGGAATTGTCCAACGCTATCCGATCTTGGCCATGAGCCGCCCCGCCGCCCCCTGCTCGGCGGCGAGATTGCGGTTGTAGGCGAGCGGCATGCGCGGGCTCTTCCAGCGCAGCGCGTCCATGATCCCGGCGAGATCCTCGCCGCTGGCGAACAGGTCCTGGTTCAGCCCGACCCGCGTCGAATGCGCGCTCACGCCCTTGAGCAGCCGCGCCACATCGTCGACGGTCAGGTCAAGCAACGCCCCGCGATCGAACGCTTTGCGGATCATAGTCCGCCAGATCGGTCCGACCGAGCCAGGATGGAGAGCGCCCTCCCCGACGGTATGTTCCGTTCGGGCCGCTACCGCGCGCTTGGCAAGCGTCTTGCGGAGGTCCCAGGCTTCCCGGCTCGAGATGCTCTCGATCCGGCGTCCCGGAACGGCTTTGCGCGCCTTGTAGCGCCGCACCTGCACCCGCCGGAACAAAGGCCCGCTGTCGATCCCCGAAGCGGCGCGCCACGCCGCGATCGCGCGCACCGAGCGCGGTGAAAGATAGGTCGTCGCCCCCTCTCCTTCCTGATCCGCCTTGCTGCGCGGTATTTCCAACAGCCGCGCCTCGGGATCGAGCGCGTCGACAATGTGCTCTACGGCCACCGCCACGAGCTCCGAGGCCCGCAAGCCGGTGTCATAGGCGGTGGAGAGGAGTGCTCGGTCCCGCAGACCCGTGAGATCGTCGCCACAAGCCTCCAGGAGTGCCCTGATGTTGAGGCCACGGGGTTTTTTTTCGCGCTCGACGTCCCTCACCGCCCCCTTGAAGCGCAGCGGCCGTGCCTGGGCCTGGGCAGTCCCCTTCTCCCGCCGAATGGCACGCAGCCGCAGCTTGACCAACTCGGTCTGCGTCGGGTCCTTGAGATCGAGCAGCTGGTGAATCTTGGCGATCGACGCCTTGTAGCGGCCCAGTGAGGCCGGTTTTGCCCCCTGCCCTGCCCGTGCATCAAGATAGTCGGCGACGGTCTCCGGGGTCGCCGGAAGGGCGATCACGCCTGTGCGCCGGCACCAGGCGTCATAGGCTTCGAGATCATTCTTGAGCGCGCGGATCGAATGCGGCGAGCTCGCCGCCTGATACGCCGCGATCAGCGCTTCGTTGACGACGATGCGCGCGCCGGCGCGCATCTGGGTCGCCGTCCAGGCGATCGCCGGCATCGTGGCCCCTGTGCATTATTCGGACACAGATTCACGGTAGCCCGGAATTGGTCTTTTCGGCAGCGGCCATGTGGCGGTCACGACCGAGCTGGGCTGTCGATCCCAGCAGCTGATATTATGAAGCGGGGTTCTGACCTTCGCAAAACCGCACGCGCGCGAATGCCGGGTGCTGGTGTCACAACCGACCGGTTGTGACACCAGGTGTATCGATGTTCGATTATACGTGGCCGTGACCGACATATCCGCCTACCTTCAACGAGTAGCCGAGAACATTGAAGGAGCGAAAGCATATGAGATGCGTGACGCTGCCGGGCGGGGAAGTCGTGCCTTCGATGGGTCAAGGCACCTGGAAGATGGGCGAACGTGCGGAGCGACGATCCGAGCCGAGTATCTGCGCGCAGACAGGGTACTAACCCGCGCCGGCTACTCTGACGCTCTTTTTACTGGCGTTTGGACAACGATAAGATTCTGATTATAGATCTACTAACGTGAAGCGGAATTAGTGGGAGCACGAACCAGCTGCGCTGGAGTGGTGTGCGCGGCGAGGTTAAGCTGCGAACGCGAGTATTGCGCCTGAGTTGATTGCTGCTGAGTCCGGGCAGACCTTGAGGTTCCTTTGACACAGGAGCTTTGAGATGAACAACCTTGTACCCGTTCTTGCAATCAGCCCGCTTCGTCAGCGCCTGATCGACGATATGACCATGCGCCGATTTTCGCACGAGACGCAGCGCAACTATATCCGCGATGTTGAACGTTTGGCGACATTCCTGGGGCGCTCGCCCCATACCGCTACCGCTGAAGACGTTCGCCGTTTCCAGATCGAACAGCAGGATTCTGGAGTGCCGGCGCCGACGATGAACATGATTGTGTCGGCACTGCGGTTCTTTTTCACGCACACACTCGACCGGCCAGACCTCGCTCGCAAGCTGGTGCGCACCAGACACACCCGCAAGCTTCCTGTGGTGCTGAGCATGGACGAGGTGAAGCGGCTGCTGGATGCCACGACATGTCTGAAGCACCAGGCGGCATTATCGGTCGCGTACGGAGCCGGGTTGCGCGTTGCCGAAGTCTCGGCGCTCAAGGTAAGCGACATCGACAGCAAGCGCATGCTGTTGCGGATCGAGCGCGGCAAAGGCGGGCGATACCGCAACGCCATGCTGCCCGAAGGCTTGCTCCTGCTGCTACGGGAGTGGTGGCGGGCCGGACGTCAGCAGGGCGTAATGCATCCGGACGGCTGGCTGTTTCCAGGCCAGAGCGCGCTGAGACCGATCAGCACACGGCAGTTGCATCGCGTTGTTGTCGAAGCAGCCCAGGCGGCGGATATCGTCAAGCGGGTCGGACCCCATACGTTACGGCACAGCTTCGCCACACATCTGCTCGAGGATGGTGTCGATATCCGCGTCATTCAGGCTCTTTTGGGCCATGTTAAACTCAACACGACTGCTTTTTACACGCAGGTAGCGACACGGACGGTGCGCGCCGTAACCAGTCCGCTTGATAAGCTGATGATCTCGGCCGGAGGAACGCCCGACGGCTGAGGCCCAGTGCACGCCTCTATTGAGGTCGCCGACATCTTCCGTGATGCAGGTCCCGCGTATCGCTTGACGCATGCCGGGCATCTGAGCCTTCATCAGCTCAAGATCATGTCGGCGATCGAACATTGCCGCACCGCTGCGATGGGCGGTCATGTCGAGGCCTGCGAGGACTGCGGGCATTGGCGTGTCGCCTATAACAGCTGCCGTAACCGGCACTGCCCCAGGTGTCAGGGCGCGGCAGCGCGCTCCTGGCTCGCCGAGCGTGAGGCGGACCTGCTGCCGGTCGGCTATTTCCACGTCGTCTTCACGCTGCCGGCCGAGATCGCAACCATCGCCCTCCAGAACAAGTCGATCGTCTATGACCTGCTGTTCCGCGCAGCGTCGCAGACGATGCAGATCATCGCGGCGGATCCCAGGCATCTGGGCGCGCGCATCGGCATCACCGCGGTTCTGCACTCATGGGGCTCAGCGCTTACCCATCATCCGCACATCCACATGATCGTACCTGGTGGCGGCGTCTCCCTCGATGGCGAGAGCTGGGTCTCGGCCCGTCCGGCGTTTCTCCTGCCGGTCAGGGTCCTTGGTGCGCTGTTCCGCCGTCTGTTTTTGACCCGGCTGCTCGCCCTCTACGACGACGGCCGGCTCAGCTTCTTCGGAGGAATGGCGCATCTCGCTGAGCGACGAGCTTTCCTGCGCCATCTCTCGCCGATCCGGAAGAAGCGTTGGGTCGTCTACGCCAAGTCCCCGTTTGCCGGACCCGAAGCGGTCCTCGCCTATCTGTCGCGCTACACCCACAGGGTCGCAATATCGAACAGCCGCCTCATCCGCTTCGACGACGACGGCGTCACTTTCCGCTACAAGGATTACCGCCGTAATGGCACTGATCGACAGCAGACAATGACACTGCGCGCTGACGAGTTCATCCGCCGCTTTCTTCTGCATAGCCTGCCCAAAGGCTTTCACCGCATCCGCCACTACGGCCTCCTCGCCAGCGGCACGCGTAAAGATAATCTCGAACGCGCGCGTCAGCTGCTCAGCGTCGCGCTACCCGTCGCCAAGGACGCACCGGTCGAACAGCCAGACGCTCGGCCCCCATGTCCGTGCTGCGGCGGCCACATGATCGTCGTCGAGATCCTCGAGCGCCGATACCAACCGCGCGCGCCACCACTGCTCCTGGCGACATCCGGGAGGCAGATGCTGTGATCCGGCGCGGCTCATCACCGACATACTCAAAAGCAGCCGCGCTTCTGGGAAAGCAGACGTCTGCTTTCGCACCCTCCAAATGCAGACATGGGACGGCCAAAGTCGGACTGTCCGCATATGAGCACCCTCATCGACCGCCCAAAATCAGACTGTCCGTTCCCAGTTTCGTCCGAATATCGGCAGCGTTCTCCAACGCCCAGAAGCGCTCAAAACCCAAATCCCCATAGGACGCCGCCTGGGGCCCGCTGGTTCGGGCATCCCGGACTTTCGTACGCCTGTCGGCGCCCGAAACTCTTAAGGTTAGCGGATCGGCCGCTTTTGGGTAAGGCAAGGCGCATAGCTGACGTTGGCTACCGCGGCCCGCCGTCCCGATTGGGATCCCATGCGAGACGGGATCGCGAAACCTTGGGCTGTCATTTCGCCTTCAGCCGGACCGGCCGCCAGCGGCGCATTTTTCAACAGCCCCGGTCGTTTTTCTGGCGGTCTGGCTTTCCGTTTCGCCACGCTCGACAAGCAGTTCGGTAAACGGCACCCGCCTTGCCGTCTGTCGTGCACCTCGCGCATTGGTCGTGCTGGCCGCCCTTTCCAATCGGGATGGGACAAACTGAAAGTCAGGCGATCGTATCCACCACACCGCCGTCAACGCGTAGCGCCGCACCGGTGGTCGCGGACGCCTGCGGAGAGGCGATATAGACGCACAGGTTGGCGACTTCCCCGACCGTGGCAGCACGCCGAATAATCGAGGACGGTCGGTGCGCCTTGACGAAATCGGCGCCGGCCTCTTCCAACGATTTGCCCGATGCGACCGCGTCCGCCAGCATCTCGGTCACGCCCTCCGACAACGTTGGACCGGGAAGAATGGCGTTCACCGTCACGCCCGTGCCCGCCATGCGCTTGGCCAGCCCACGCGACAAGGCAAGGTCGGCCGTTTTGGTCACGCCGTAGTGGATCATGTCCGCCGGGATATTTAGGCCGGATTCCGAGGACAGGAACAGCACCCGACCCCAGCCTTTGTCCCGCATCCCTGGCAGATAGGCCCGGGACAGGCGTACGCCCGACAACACGTTGACCCGGAAGAAGCGCTCCCATTCCTCATCGAGTGTCTCGAAAAAGTCCTGCGGGCCGAAGATGCCGGCATTGTTGACCAGGATGTCGACCGCCGGAAGCGCGGATACGATGGCATCACATCCGGCTTCCGTGCCGACGTCTCCGGCCACACCGCGCACATCGGCATCCCCGACCTTACGCTTTAGCTTGGCCACCGCCGCCTGGGTGCGGCTCTCGTCGCGCCCGTTCAGGATGACGATCGCCCCGGCTGCCGCCAACCCCTTCGCGATCGCAAAGCCGATGCCGGCGGTCGAGCCGGTCACGAGCGCCGTCTTGCCGGAAAGGTCGATGTTCATGCGCTATCTCCAGGGATGGTCGTTATCGGTCGGGGTTGTCCGTAACGTCAGCCCTGCACGGCGAGTTGCGCCCGCACGGCGTCGGCCAGCGGCATCGTCGGACGTCCGATCAGCTTCGCGAGCTGATGACCGTCATCGAACAGCGCACCGTTTGAGGCATCGACGTCCCACGCCGCAAGCCCCTCGGCGAAGCCCTCGGGCAGGCCGACCTGCTTCAGGATTGCAGCGTATTCGGCCTGCGATAGATCGCGGTACGGGATGTCGCGACGGGTCTGGCGCGAGATCTCAGCGGCAAGGTCGGCAAGCATCACCGCGTCGTCACCGGCCAGCTCATACGTCTTACCCTCATGACCCCCGCTGGTCAGCACGACGGCTGCAGCCTCGGCATAATCGGCGCGGGTCGCAAGCGACAGGCGTCCCTCGCCAGCGCTGCCTTCGAAGGCGAGCGGCCCCGAGATCGGAAAACTCTCCACACTCACGCCAAGCGTCGGATCGGGCAACGCACCGGCCGCGCCGCGCGCTGAACGCGCGGCATCGGCGCCAAGCGCCTTGGCCTTGAGCGTCGGCGCTTCCTGCCGGGCACGCTGGAGCGCGGCTTCGAAGGTGAGCGGCCCGGCGAACGCAATGCCGGGAATCGCGGCGAGCAGCGGCAGACACAGAAACAATCGCATGGAAATCTCCTGATCGCGAGATCAGGCCAGCGCGGCGCTATGAGACGAGGCACGACGATGCCGGCGGAGCGGAGGTCCGCTCCACCGGCATCTCAGACCTGACCGTCAAGAAGAACCGGACAAGCCAGGACCTGACCTTAGCCGGCCGAGGCGCCGGAAGGAGACGCCATGCCGGGCATCGCCTTCATGCAGCTAGCCGCCGCCGTGCCGCTCATCTTCATCATGTCGCAGTCGCAGCTTGCCACCTGCGTGGCATCCGGCACCCAGACCCGGCGGGCCGACTGGAGCGGCGCACGCGGGCCATATTGCGGAACCTGACGCCATTCATAGTGGCCCTGGGCCGTGCTGGTAACGTCGCCCTGGGCAAACGCAGGGGAGATTGTGAACGCGGAGATGGACGCCGCAATGACGGCTGCGGCGATTTTGAACGTCTTCATGACACTATTCCTTTGGCGATAATCGTAGAGTGGCCGCAGGTCAGACAGGATATTCCGGTGCACGATACGCGCACCGATCCTGCCAGCCTGAACGCCGGATTCGATCAGCCAAGGAGAGTGGGCGGCTCCGGTTCGGGAGTAAGCTCACTGCCACGCAGGACATTTGTGGTCGGCCAGAAGGCCAGCGCCGGATCGGCCGCGCGCGCCGCCAGCGCCGGTGCGTCATTGCGAACGGCCATGGGAACGACGCAGCCCATTGCTGCGATGCAGGCGAGGGTCATGCCCTTGCAGGGCTTCTGCGCGGGCTGATGTTGCTGCGCCATCATCTTCATGCAGTCTTCGGACATGCCTGAATCCGTCATCCCCGACATCGCCATCGGCGCGGACACCGCGTGCGGGACGGACGCATAAGCGACCGCCTGGCCGAACAGGCCGATCAGGGCTCCCAGAAGGAGGAAGAGATGAAGCGCACGTTTCATTGGCGTTTCGATCTACGCGAATCATGGTCTTCGGGCAATGCGATCTTCGGCGGCCATCTCGCTCGAAGAGAAGAATCAAACCGGCCGCTTCGCAACAGAGCCGCGTATATAGCAGGCTATAAGGAATCTACGGGCATTTATTTGGTCGATGGGGTGCGCGATCACCCCCGCGAAGCGACGTGCTGAAGTATCGCCCTCTGCATTCACCAAGGACGCTGGGTGCAAATCCATCCCCGCTTCTGCAATTGCCGCCCGTCCCGCTCTCCTCAGCGGCATCAGTCATTCAAATAAATTGCCATCGCCAGCGACATCACAAGTATTGAGAGCCAAATTAAGATCTGGCCGAAAATGTGTAGTACCAGTCCGATCCAGGAATATTGCCGGCGAAGAACGACGGAGCTAGCGACAGCCGTGAAAAACACGATTGCGGCCTGCATCGAGATCGATGGCGGCCGCTGCAGGATCGTGTCGATGATCGGCATAAGCCCGATTGCCGTCACCAGCATCCAAGAGAAGCCGAACGCCAGCGCATCGGCCAAGTTCAAACGCTCGAACGGATTCGCCCGCTGATCTTTCTCCCGGAAGCGGGCTGCCATCAGGAAATCTCCGCGCTCAACCGGCTTGTGAACAAACCTCGAATGTCGTATGTTTGAGACGTTCGGAGGTTTGGACTATGATCGACACGGTCACCTATGGGCTCACCCAAACCCTTCCCGGTGGTCCGATCATTCGTCCGGAGGAGCCGACGCTCTTTCCCGCACAGATCGACGATGAAGTGCCCGCGACTCGTGGGGGCCTGATCGGTGGCTTTATATCGCTTGGCTTGTTGGTCGCCGCCGGCGCCTACTTGGTCCTCGCTCTCTAACATCAAATCACTTCCGCAATTCGGGATCATTGAAGAACCCCCTGTTGTGATCGTCGTTTACCTCTGACTGCACATCCACAGAAGCCTGGGCCCTGCCAGTCCGTGCAGCTTGCGCCGCCGCTTTATCGTCGCTGAGCGACGCTCGGCCCTCGTCGATAATCCTCGCTGCGGCTCCCGGATCCCCGCCACCAGGTCCTGCAGGTATGCCGGCCACACCATGCGCCCGATAGGTCGAACGCACATCGGCCGCGCTCCCAACCTCAGTATGATGCACGTCAACGAGGTCGGGCACATCAAGGCGGCCCTGAATCTCATCACGAATGGTGTCCCGCTTCTCCTGCATCCACCGTGAGATCATCTCCTGACGGACAGTCCGTTGATGATCCGTCAGCTCCGTCGCCCAAAGTTCGGGCGCGTCCAGACCACTGTTCGAGGCTTGCTGCTGCCGATACCATTGTGCAAGATCCTGGCTCAGATTCTCGCTGAGCTGCATCCCGTGCGTTTCTGCATAACTGGCGTCGCGTGAAAGCGACTGCGATAGCTCCTCGAGCTTTCGAGCGGTCTCAGAGTAAGACTTAGCCCTCGCCAGCGCATCCTCGGTGCTGACCGACGACGACGACGACTGAGAAGCACGACTGAACACACCGTCGCGCTCATACGTCCCGTCTGATGTGGTGGCACCCGACCCGCTCGAATGTTCATCGCGAACGCCGCTGCTTGCCGAGCTTGAGTTATCGGATGAACGCGAGTCCTCGGTGCCATGCCGCAGCGTATCACCCTGCTGGCCGGTCCTGCTGACGCCGAGGCTTCCTCCGACCGACGGAAGGAGCCCACCGATTCTGTCACCAACGCCCTTCCCGCCTCGAGCGCTACCACCTCTCCCGCCGCTGCCAATGCCGCCATCAAGACGCCCACTAACCTGATCAAGCGTCCCCGCTGAACGATCATGCCCGTTTGAAACCCGCAGGCTTTGTCCCGTCGACGACCGTTCCTCGAGACCCTGCGTGCTGCTTCCCGTTGTTCGATCGAACTGATCGATTGACGTGTTGGCCGACCGGCCGCTGCTCGAATCCCACCCAGACGACCGCTCGCTTGACGTTCCGAACGCGCTGCGATTAGTGTGCGTGCTGGTCAGGATGTCGTTCGCCGCATTCTCATATGCCTGCGACTGCCGGTGTGCCTCGCTGGCCATCTCCCGCCATTCCGCGACCGTGCCGGTGTTCATGGTCGGCGTGAAGCCGAGCCGCGAGATCGCGCCGCTGGTATCGATGACATCCTGCCCATTGCCAAAGCCGGACACCACAGCGCCGTTGTCCTGACGCCACCCAAAGCTCGGGCCACCACCCATGAAGCTCGGCGCTGTCGACCACTGATCGCTCTGCCGCATGTTCGACGTCGAATTGGCCCAGCTCACATTGCCGTAGGAGTAATTGCCCGTCGTCTGCTCCACAGCCGCCGCTTCGGCGGCATTCTGCGCCGGCGCCAGCATCGACATAGACTGCCCGGCGATCGACATCGCGCCGCGCGCGAGGCCCGCCGCAAGGAAGGGTACGCTCATGAGCATGAAGCCGGCGATCGTCGCCGTCTCGCCGTTGACCGCGCCGATGCCGGCATAACTGCCGAGCGTCACGCCACCCGAGGCTACCCCGGCCGCGGCCGACTCCGCTCGCGTCATGCAGATCATGTGCAGGATAACGTATAACGGCCCCCATGCGGCGAGATAGAAGAACCCCATCCCATAGCCCTTGAGCGAACTGACGCCGGTCTGCGGCATCAGGAACAGCGGGAATATGACCGGGAACATCGCAAAGAAAACGACCGTCAGCACGATGTTCAGGATCGGAACCCACGCCATCGCCTGCTGGGAGATCGAGTTATAGGTGTTGCGCGCCTGAATGTCGGCGCGCGTCTGCGCGAAGGTGTCGATCGCGGCCGACCCGCTCCCGCCAGCCATGCTGTTGCGGGCCTGCATGAAGGCGTTGATCGCCGTATTCTGTCGCATCGCCTCGGTGAAGTTGCTCCCCGACCCGGTGAAAGCCGCATTGACGATCGGCAGATCGTGCTTGAGCTTGTCGGCCGCCAGCGCGTTGCTCAGCTTCGGATAAAGCTCCTTGCCCCACAGCGGCGCGTTCGCCTCGATCATCGGGGTCCACTGTGCGTCGAGCGCCTGATACGCCTGTCTGCAGGTGATGATGAAGCTTTGGACGGTCCCGTCTCCCTGCCGCTCAAGCCACTCCTGCGAGCGCGCCTCGGAGCCAGGTCCGATCGCAGCCCAAAGGTCCGTCGAGGTAGCGAGATTGGTCAGTGACTTCTGATAGAGCATCACGTCGCCGAACAGGCACTTCTTGAAATGCTCCTCGAGGTTCGTCGAAAACTCAGCGTCGCGGATCACGAAATTGCGCGTCGCATCGAAGAGGCGCGCGCCATAGACCATGCCGTTGGTCGTGTAGTTCAGCTCACTCGGCATGACGAAGACCGTCTCCGCCGTTCGTGTGAGCCAATCTCCGACCTGGGTTGTGAAACTCGCCAGAACGCCCAGCCCAAGCGGGACATTGTCGACCGTCGCGGGCGCCAGCGAAGGGTTGATCCGGTCAGTCACCTTCACGCTGATCGTCGGAACCATGAGGCAGAGGTAGATGGCGGTCGCTTGGAGAAACCAGTTCATGCAGGCGCGGAAGTTGAGGGTGAAGGCAACGACAAGCAGCGAGTAGATGAGGCCCATCACCATCACGACGCGGAGGAGGGAACGGTAGCCCCCTCCCCCCGACCATGCAGCTACGGCATTGAAGGTGTTGACGAGATACTCGCCGCCGCCCACTGTGAAGACCTCCAGCATAGCCGTTGCTCCCGTGCCCTTACATCAGGCCCTGTGCGTTGAGACCGCGAGAAAAATTGAGCGCGGACGACATCCCGGGCGTCATTGAGTTTTGAAGTGTGGACTCGAGCATGATGCTGCGGTTGATGATCTGCATCGTCACTTGCAGCTTATTGTTCAGCTTCACATCGCGCTGCGCGAACTTGGCCCGGGTCGCGGCGATCTGCTGTTTCCACTGCGTCGCGGTTTCCTGATCGAAGGTCTGGTAGTGGACCTTCGCTTGCTCGACGCGGTCAAGCATATTGTCGAGCATCGCTGCCAGAAGGTCGACCGCGACGATCTCCGATAGCGTCTGAATCTCACCGTCGGTCAGCGCATAATGGGCATATGCCTGCACCGCGAGGATCTTGTAGATCGGCACCGTCGCGAGGTTGAGGAGCTGCTTTTCCGCCGCATCGAGCGCCGTATCCGTCCGGATCTTGTCGCTCATGGACTTGATCATGGTGCTGATGCGCGGCCGAAGCGCCGAGGACGCCGGCACCGTGAGGGTCTGTTCGCCCACATCGTAGCAATTCTCGTCGTTGCACTTGAGCATCTTGACCGCGGGCGCATCGGCCGTGCCATCGAGCAATGCCGTCACCACAGCCTCTTCGGCCGGCCCAAACATGACGACCTTGCCGCCGACGCTGGGGTCGGTCGACGGCGTGGTTACAACCGTGCCGACCAGCGTCATGATATATTCTGAGAAGGACTGGTCGAACGCGCCAAATTTGGCCGACTTCTTCAGCGCCTCCCAGGTATAGTTGTGGGGTTCGCCCACAAGCTGATCCTTCATGGACGCATCGGTGTTGCCGGCGATCGTGCTGTCACGACGGTTGCCGTTGTTGCAGCCCTGGCGTGATGCCGCCCAGTCGGAGAATACGCCCTGACTGTTGCCGACCGCCTCGCAGATCGTGGAGCGCGTCGTTTCCATCTGTGGCCAGATGCCGCCCACAAGCGCCTGCGCCGTTTCGCAGCTCGAGATGTTCATCTGGTTGAGGAGCTGCGCTTTCTGGCTGAACTCATCCATGACCTTGCCGATCTCGGGCGACACGGAATCGATCGCCAGCTTGAAGGCGAACCCCAGCGCATTGTTGGCCGTCGCCTTCAGCATCGCGACGATTTCCGAGGCGTTGATGAACGAGAAGCTGCCGCTGAACAGGTCGATGCCGCCGCATCCCGCGCGCGCACTCGGAAGCTGCAGGTTGAAGGGCGACACGCTTTTCTGCGGGAAGCGCGTCCAGACATTGCCCAACGAATAGTAGCCCGCCGACTGGCCCTGGAACGCAGTTGGCCCGGTCACATTTGCAGCGCCGCCGGCGTCGTTGAAGAACCCGTTCATTTCCGACGCGACGTCGGCATGCGCGACACCGACCAGCGCGAAATGCGACGCCGCCACCAGGCTCAAGCACCCTGCGGATTGCCGGAGAAATTTGCGGACCCTGCCGCTTCTGCGATCCTGTTCCATCAATAGTCGCTCCCAACCTTGGTGTTGGTCAACATGAAGATCCGATCCATGATCTCATCAGCGCTCAGCACGCCGTATCCGACCGGGATCGTCCGCTTGGTCTGGGTATCGAACAGCACCAGCGCCGGCGTCTGGTTACCCGGCACGCCCATTCGCGCCCGCTGACCGGAGTCGACCACATAGTTGGGGAATTCGCGATTCGGACCACCGTCCATCGAGACCGCCATCACCGCCATTCGATGACTGTCGGCGACCGATTTGAGGATCGGAGCAAACAGCTCGCACGCACCGCAACTCTGCGCATAGAAATAGAAGAGGCCGTAGCGCTGGCTGAGGTTCGTCAGGACAGCATCGCGATCAGCCTTGCGGTTGTCGAGCCAGGCACGCTTGCCGATCGTCGAGACCGGCCGCTGCAGCGTGTAGTCGAGATCCGGGTTCTGCCAAAGCGCGCGCTGCCAAGTGTCTGAGAAGGTCGAGGCGCGATCGAGCTGCTCGCGCTGAAAACGGACATAGGCGATCACGTTGTCCTCGGACGGCTCCAATATGGCGCGGGCCTTTAGTTCGTCGAGTTGCTTGGTAATCGCCGCCATTCGCTCGGCCGCGCTGGTCGCCGGGGCCTGCTGCGACTGTTCCTTCGCCGCCGGCGGCTTCGGCTTGGCACAATAGAACCACTGGCCGAGCTTGCGCTCACCACAGTAGAAATCATCCCCGCTCCCACCACGTTCGAGGGAGTCGCTGGATGCGGAAGCATCCTGGGCCTGAAGCGGTGCCGCCGACCCGATCGGTGACAAAGTGAGGAGCAGCATCGACAGCTTAGCGAGTCTGGACATCGCTTGTCGTCCTTTCGTCGGTTGCGTCCGCGGCGACGGACCTGGGCGCGGAATGGGTGGGGCGATCGCTGGCCGGAGATGGTCCATTCCAGATCGCGTAGTGAAAGCAGCAGTCGAGGCCATTCGCGGACGACGACGAGCCGCAGGGGAGAGCGCTCGGGATAGAGGTTGGTGGCGGGCCGGGCGCCATCTGCGGCACCGGCGCGCCCACTAGCAGGATGATTGCGGGTTCAAAGATCGACATTGCCACTGTCCAGCTCCCCCTTGGTTAGCCGAAGGACGGACATCATCAGCGCCACGTCGATCAGCCGCGTACCGTGGTCGAGCATCCTGATAATCCCGTTCATGAGCGGACGTGCCGCTTCCCGGCCTTCGTTGCTGGCCTTCAGCCGGTCGGCGACCGGAATCAGCCATCCCCGTTCGACCATGTCCGCCACTGGTCCGGCTGCGTCCTGCGGCGGGATGGCACATTCGAACCAGCCCGCCAGGACCGTACAGAGTTCCTCAATCCGCATGGGCTGTTCGGCGCGATAGATGCACAGGAAGCTCGCGAGCTGGAACACAGTCATGTCCCAGCCGCATGGCGAACCGCCGCCTGACGAGAGCAGGTCATTTGCCGTGGAGATCATAGTAGGCCTGTATCTTGTCTTGAATCTCGCTCATCGTTTCGACTTCATCGGGCAGCTTGGCCGCATCCATGAAATCGGCATACACCTCGGTGAAATCCATTACGGACAGGTCGAGCAAAGCAAATTCCTCGATCGTGAAGCCTTCACACTGTTCCTTTTTTGGCGCGCCCCATGGTCTGCCGAGCTGGACCCGGCCCTGTTCCTGAAGCACACGACTGAGCTTGCTTTCGAAACAACAATAGGCGGTCCGCTTGGTCTTGCAGATGCCGAGGAAGCTTGACGAACAATATGTCCCGACCTTGTGGCAGAAGCCCATGCGATCCTTGATATCGAGCTTCATCTCGTCCTGAGAGCAAGCGAACAGTGTGAGGAACGGCGTGGCGAAAGCCGCGATCGCGAGCGGGCCGCCCGCCAGCGCGGCCGCGCCGGCCGCAACCGGCACAGCGCCCGAGACCTTGCCCGCGCAGCAGTTGATCAGGCCGAAGACCGGCTTATGGCAAGTCTCGCGCGTCCCCTTGAAAACGGTGAAATTTGTCTCGTCGAATTCCTTGCCAGCCTGGTCGATCGAATGGAGCGCAACCAGCGCGTCCTTGAACTCGGTCGATGCTTCGCGGACGATCGGCTCGCAATCGCCGTTGATGCAATAGACGTCGTCGCCACAGATATACTGCTTCGGGTCGGCCGACACGCCTCCCGGGGTCGGGCATTTGTAGACCTTCTCCATCACCTTGCACGGGCCGCCGTCCGGATCTTCATCCAAGCATTCGTCGCGCAGATACGTGCACGAGCGGTTTGCCTCGAGATCGGCGCAATCATTCCCTGTGGTGATGTGGTTACAGGTGTAGGTCCGGTTCCAAGCCCAGCACGGCTGTGTAATCGCGACCCCTTCTACCTCGCGAGTCACCGGATCGCTCGATGTGCAAACCTCTTCCCGAAGACTGCACTCGCTGTTGCCGGTGTACGCCGAACAGGCGCTCTCGTCCCGCGACGTCCCCTCGTAATGCTGCTGCGGTCCAACATAAACCGGCGGTGCGGCCGTGCGCCGCCAATAGCTCCTGGTCGACGAGCCGCCCGGCGTCGAGTTCGCTTCCGACGAACAGGTATAGGTCCGATCTGAAGTCGTCGACCAGTAGTTGGTCCGTCCAGCCGTGATGCGCCGATGCTGATCGGCAAAGACCTCGTTCGACATTGTGCATTGCGGTGCCGCTTCAAAGCCGTAGCAGCTATTGTGCGTCTCGACCGGCGTAACCGCCGTCTGATATTCGAGGCACCTTCGTCCCGCATATCTGACGCACCGCGTCGCTTCGCTTGTCAAAAACGCTGTTCCGCAGGTGTAGACGTGCGTGGTCGAGAAGCTGTGGTTGAGACCGACCGAGCATGAAGGGGTCGACTCCTCGACCTTAGCGCCGGAGTTACAGGTCGCTTCATAATAGCCGTCGGCCCCTGCGCCGGGCGGCAGCGGCGTGCAGGAGCCGGCGCCGCCCGTAATGTTCTCGCCGTCGAGGTACGCTGACGGGTCGTTCTCGACCTGGGTTGCGCGATCCGTCGTCGCGAGGATCTCGTCGTTGCTGAAAGTTGGTCGCGTATGCGCGGCGTCCGTTGTTATCTTATATTGCTCGTTGCTCGATTTTGCCGAAGCGGCGGCTGCTTCCAGTTTATCGGGATCGTCGAAATAGGCGCCTTCAGGCAAGGTCGTGCCCGCATACCCTGGCACCGCCTCGGCTTGAGCATCGTCGCGGGGAACAAGCGTCGAGTCCGACTTCTTCTCGTTGCCCATGGCCTTGCCCTGCTCGCGCGCCTGCTCGAGCGTCATCTGCGCCCCCAAAGGACCGGCGGCGAGCAAGGCGGTGACGAGCGCGACGATAAGCGCTGAAGCCTTCACTCCCGTCCCTTCCGCATATTCGAAAGGCCGACAGCGGCGATGCGAGCTCCCGGTCCGTTGCCCTCGGCAAAGGAATTGAGCGCATATTCGACCGTCACGTTGCCGGTCATACGGTCAAAGGGTGGAACCTTGGATTGGCAGGAGAAGCCGGCACAGAGGTCGAAGTCCGAGGAGACGGCCACATAGGTGGGGACCGCCTGCACGTTGAACGCGCGGAAGAGGCGCGGATCGATGCCGATATTTGTGAAATCGCCCTGGCTTTCGACAATCTGACCGAGCCTGCCCGCGAACTCCTTCATGGAATTGTTCGGGAAGCCCCGGAAAACGACGACGCCCCCTGCCCTCGCCGTGTCCTTGATGAGCTGCTTAAGCGACTGCGGCGGCATCGACAGGCTCGCGAAGACAATTAATTGCGGAGCATCGCCGCCCGTTGCGCTGGCGTTCTTCGACGCCCCCTGCACGATCTCATCGAAGTCGATCGGCCCCGCCGGGCCCTTGGGCAGATCTTTCGCCGCGACCTGGCGCATGTTTTCCGTGCCGCTTTCGCGGATCGCGACGGCTTCCTCCCTGAACTCGTCTCCTCGGTCCTTGACCTGGTCGACGAAGGCTTGTGCGTCAGCCGCCAGGTCGGCCGAGCGCTTTTTGATTGCCTGTACGTCGAGCCCGTCGACGGTTTGGGCGAGTAGGGCCGAAATCCCGGCGGTTCCCAAGAGGGCGGTGACGCCCCAGGCCAATAGGCGCATCGTCGGTCCCCTACAGCACGCAGCAATTGCGCTTGCGCCAGATGAGGTAGCCCATGTCCTCGCCGCCGGCGGGGTAGGCGCGACCCGCATCGGGCGGCATGGTGGAAGCCCCGATCGCCGAGCAGGCGAAGCGGCCGCTGACGGTCGGGATCGGGTTGACCATCTGGAAGCGATATTGCTGCTTCCGCATGATCGGCATGAGGTATTTCTTGCACAGGCCCTTCGAGCCCATCGTTCCCCAAGCCAGCGCCTCGCGGTGCATCTTGTAGGCGAACCGCGAAATCGCGAGACGCGACGACTGCACATGCCCGATCGACGCCGGGATATTGCCGTTCAGTGGGTACATGCTGCCCTGACAACCCGCGCACCAGAACAGCGGATCGAGCGGAAGCCCGACCGTGCCGGCAATGCAATCACCGGCGCACGCTGCCTGCGCGATAGGGTTCGCGAAAACGATCGCCTCAGGATTGATGAGCGTGGTCAGCGAGTCATCCTGCCAGAGCGGATCGATCTCGGTCATGTAGGCGATATCGAACGACGCCTGCTCGAAGCACACGAAATCGGTCAGGATCTCCATCCAGTAGAGAAGCGGATAGACATACCAGTGGACGTGCCATTTGGCCGTGCTTTGGGATCGACCGCCCACCATCGACGGCCCGGCCAGATAGCCTTGGCCGATATCGAAGCCGGGCGCGATGCGGACCCCGCCGAGGTTCGGGAAACACCACGGCTTCATCGTCACGTCAGCAAGCCGCGCCGGCTCCCAGAAACCCACCGAAATGCCGATGCGAGGGAGCGGATCGCTGCAGACGCATACCGGCGACGCTGGATTGCTCGGGTCGGGTCGGCTGCTCGGCCAGATCTTGAGCCCTCCCACCGACAGGGGAAACAGGCACGACCAGCAGACGTCGGTGATCGGATTGACGAATTTGCCGTTGCAGGTCGGACCGGCTGCCTCCGCCTTGGGAACAAGCGCGAACATGACCGTCAACAGCAGGAGGACACCAAGGACAGGACGCAGCCAACGCATCATTCACCCTCCCCAACGCGCTCGAGGAAATCCTTGTCGATGCGGTGCTTCCGGACGAGGTAGAGCCAGGTGTAAAGCGCCGTCGCCAGCAGCAGGATCGCTACGAGGACCGGCGCCAGTTGGCCCGCCATGCGATGAAACGGCGTGAACATGCCAACACCGAGCGCCAGCGACAGGCAAAGCCCCTGCCAGGTGAACCGCATACGGCGGAGCGAGCGGCTTTCGGGTGCCGCCATCGGCGTGCGCAGCAGGTCCAGCCATAGCGGCATCAGCCGATGCTCCCTTTCTTCAGTACATGCTCCGAAACCCGCATGATCCTGCCAGCCTGGGTCACGACGGCAGGCGTATGCTGAACACCGAACTTGGCCGTAAGCTTGCCTTCCTGATCGAAATAGAAGCGCCGTTTCCGCGCCGTCATCGCCTCGATCGGCGAGCCGTTCACGAAGATGATCTTGGCCTTGAGATCGGTGTAGCGACTGGTCGCCCACGCGATCTGCGCATTGTTGTCACCGTCGATGAAGACGAGATCCTGCTTGATCGCAACGAAGTCGAGCGGGTTGATCCTCTGCCCGGCGGCCGCGATCAGGTTGCCCTTCTGGTCGTGGATGTCGCGCTCGAGCGTGACCGACGGATCATAGTCCCAGGTCCGCGCTTCCTCCGCCGGCGTGATGCCCGCCACCGGGGTCGGCCGACGCACCTTTGCCTCGGCACGCGCGGCAAACATCTCATTGGTTCTCGCTAGTTCGCCGGATGCTTCCGCGCGCCTCAACCGCGACTCGATCGTCGTAAGCAGATCCGGCTCGATGACCGGAAAGGCTTGCCCCGCTTGCCCGTAGTCCTTGGCCTCGATCCGCGCCGGCCCCACGAACGATGCGGTCACGGTGACTACGGTCGCAGCGACACCGACGGTCAGGAGATCAAGCACGGTTCTCACAGGATTGGCTCCCCGGTCCCGACGATCTGCTTGCGGCAGACGAGGCCTATCTCTGCGTAGCGGCTGTCAAAGCCGTCCTTGTGGGGCGTGCCGGCGAAGTAACAGCCTTGCGGGATTTCACCGACGACGCCGGGCGTCAGCGGCTCGCCAAAGCGTGTCAGCGGCTTCATTTGGGCCACCATCTTGCCGTTGATCGTGACGATGGACCCGACATGGCCAACCACATCACCCGGCATCCCATAGGCGATCTTGCCGAACATCTTCGGCTTGGCGCCGAAGTGACGACGCACCAGCGCATTGCTGGGAGGATCGAAAAAAACATATCCGCCGCGCCCCGGGAGCTGGTTCCGGTGGATCACGAACGCCCAGTTCGGAAGCGAATCCGTCGTGTTGATGAGGACGGCATGCGCATCGCGCCAATCGCTGATCGCCGTCAGGACGATGCTGCCGACAAGGAACGCGCCCAACATCCCCCAGAGGCGTTTCCGCGGCCGCCAGAGCGGACTGGGCGCGTCACTGACCGCCGTTGCCATCGGGGCCTCCAAAGGTGGATACCGAAGCTCCCGGCGCTCCGTACTGCATCGGTTGCTGCGGTGGGGCCTGGACCGGCATCGCCTGTGGCGGCATGCCCTGCGCTGCGGCCATCGGATCGATCGTTGCAGCCGGGCCAAGGGATTGCGCCGCCGCCGGCTGTGCGGGGAGCTGCGCCGCGCCAAGCTGTTCGAGCCGCTGCAAATCCTCGGCCGATGCCGGTTTGGGACGCGCGATACCGGATGCGTAGACTGCCGCCTTCAGGCTGTCCGTGATGTCCGGCACGTTCTTCGTCAGGACGGCTTCACCGACCAACACCACCTGGCCGTTGGCGCTACGCCGCTGCAGCTCGCTGTCGAGCGTTGCCATGAACGTCCGCATTTCAGACTCGACCTGAGCGGGCGGCGACGCTGATCGGGCCTGCCCCTGCACATACTCGCCCACGATCGACGACAGCCGCGCCGAGACGATGTGATCCTGTTTCGGCGCGACAAGGGCCTTCGTCACCCACATGCACCAGATGATCGCCAGCAGCGCCAGCCCGCCGATGATGATCTGCACTTTTGTGAAGCCGGCGAAGACAGTTTTGCGCTTCACCGCCACGGCTTTTGGCGCGGACGGGGGACCGGACGGCAGGTCAAGTTCGGGCTGTTCAGCCATGACGGCGACTCCCTTCAGGGGTGCGCGCGGGAAGAATGCTGTGCCGGCGGAAGAAGATGATCGCCGAGGACAGAACAAGGTGCGCGATGGTGATGGTCTGTTTGAAGGCGGCGATCCGGTCGGCGTCCGCTGCGACATACCGGCTCGCGAAATTGTTGAGCTGGTGCATCAACCCGTCGATTGAAAAGCCGCCGATCACGAGGAAAATGAGAAAGAACATGCCCCACGTCATCAGGAGTGTCGTGGCCAGAAACCCGGTGAAATGCAGGTAGAAGTACAGAAAATACCTGCCGTCGATGGCCGGACGGCGGACCGCAGCAGCGGCCGTGTCGATCGGTTCCGGAATAATCGTCGCCATGGCTTACTCCGCAGCGATGGCGATATCGTCATGGGGGACGATATTGCTCACCCATTTCTCGGGGTTGTCGGGATAGGCAATGCGCTCGATCGCCTCGTCCATGCTGAGCCCTTCGGCGATCATCGCGTCGATCGCGGCGAAGGTCTTGGGGCTCGAGGAGAACAAAGCGGCCGAATAAGGATCGAGAACGAGGCGGCCGACGGCGAGCGTCTCCGGGCCCTTGATCATGATGTCGGAATATTCGAACCCGTTGCGCTTGAGCGACCGCAAAAGGGCGTCGGTGTAGTCGTCCATCTCGAAGCGATCGTGCTTCTTGAAGTCCGCGATCGTCTCCGGCTTTTGCTGCAGGATGACGAACCAGTCCGAGTTTTCGAGCGCGGCTATCGAGCCGGCCGATTTGTAATAGTCGTTGAGCGATTGCGTCGCCGTCACCAGCGACGCACCATATTTGCGGCAGGTACGCGCATAGGTCTCGATGAAGTCGGCCATCGCCCCGCCGCGCAGCATCTGCCACGCTTCGTCGAGCAGGAGAGCCTTCGGGATCGCGCGGTCGACCTTTCGCATCATCTGCTGCGACATGAACATGATCGCCGTCAGCACGACGCTGCGCAGCTCTTCCCGGGCCGACAGGTCGGACAGCTCGAACACGGTAAGCTGCGCCTTCAATTCGAAGGACACCTCGCCCTTGAAGAACTTGCCGTAGGTGCCGCCCGACGAGAAGGGCCGCATCGCGATGCCGAGGTCGGCCGCGAGCGGGTTGCCCGTCGCACCGAGCGCTTCGATCACATGGTCGATCGAGCCGCGACGGCCGTGCTTTTCCCAAACGTCATTGACCGCGCCGTCGATCAGACCGCGCTCGGTATCGTTGAGCCGGTCGATATGCCGCGACATCTGGTTGATGATGGCCTTGAGCATCGCCATGCAGTCGAGCAAATAGTCTTCGTCCTGGGCGGCTTGTTCCTCGTCAATCATGGAAAACGGATTGAGGCAGAAGCCCGAGCTCATCGTGAATTCGACAAATGCCCCGCCCTGCAGCTTGGCCGAATGCTCGAACGATCGACCATCGTCGATCACCACCACCTTCGAGCCGGCTCCGCACAGCGACGCGCACAGTTCCTGCAACGCGACAGACTTGCCCGACCCCGACTTGCCGAACACGGCGACATTATGGTTGCCGGCGGCGTTCTCGAACGGGCTCCAGAAGAAGGGCTGACCGCGCCGGCCGATGAGCAGCAAATGCGGCACCTGGCCACCAAGATACTCACCTTGCAGCGGCGCGAGATTGGCCGCCGTCGTGGTCAGCAGCGTCCTCATGCGCTTCATGCGATCGAGATCCTTGGAAAGGCCGTTGGCCATCGTCATGGGCATCGCACACAGCAGGCCCATCACCTGCAGGTATCGATCGTCGAGAAGATCCCAGCCCGCGGCACGGTATACCGACTTCAGCACCCGCTCGTTGGCGTCCCCCCTCCCCTTCGGCGAGAAGGACGTTACGCTGTAAAAACAACGAACCAGCTTTCGACCCTGCCGGATTTCCTCATTGACGTACCGCCATTCCTGCGACTGATCTCGCAATTGCGGGAGGAAGCGAGCTGATTTGGAATCCGCGAGACTCGTTGTCCGCATGAACTTGAAGCTGGCCCTGTTTGTCGACGATTGCGTGTCCGGATATTCGAGGCAGAGGTTCGTCGAGATCGGGCACGGCATTCGCAGCTTGTCGGTGAACATATCGCCGATCAGGCGAACGACATCCCACGGCGCCCAGCGGTTGGGCAGGTTGCGGACCGAAAAGGAGCGGACGTCGAACACGTCGGGGTAGATCTCCCCGATTTCGGGTGCGCCCTGCACCTTCTTGCCGGTCGGGCGGAAGCGCTCGGTCCGCAGCAGCATCCGGTCGGGCTCGACCTGCAGCTCGATATCGCGGCGGACCGCCTGATCGGCGATCGGGTCCAGCGGGTTGTAGCTGACCACGTCGTCGCCAGCAGCGGTCGTCGGCGACGTAATGTCATCGATCCATCCGATCAGCGCGACGGGATCCATCTTGCGGGCCGAGACATTCACCGACGCAAGGGCGGAAATGAGGCCCTCCATGATCGATACGATCTGTTCGACCGAAATGCTGGACGTCTCGGGCGTCGAGTAGGAGATCGCGACACGGTGGTTGCGCAGGCAGAACGGTGCATCGGCCGAGAGCGATTCCCAGACACCATCGGTCAGGAAGTCGACGCGATGCTTGGCCATGCGCTCGTACACGCCCCGCGCCGCGTAGCGCGGCAGATACCATTTGGAGAGCCGTTCGCCGATCCGCGGGGACATCCACTGATGGAACTGCAGACAGCCCGGCGCCGGGATCCCTTCCGACAGAAACTGCGTCAGGATCTCGCCGGTGCGCTCGTCCGCGCCGACCAGCGGCGCTGCCTCGATCACGAAGCCGCGCGAGGCGCTGTTATAGAATATCCCCGTTTTCGGGTCGTAACTGCGGTAGGGGAGCCAATGCGCAAGCATCGGCGCCGCGAGGTCGGGTCGCTGCGCGTCGGGACGGTTGGTGTCGCCAAACACACCGGCGAGCAGATTGTCGAAGAAGCCGGGCTTCGCGCTCATGTCAGTTGTCCTCCGGGACTGCGGCGGGAAACCCCGCTGCACGGACCGTCGCCTTCGGCGTCGGCTTCGCTTCGGGAAGGACGGCGTCAGTTGCCGCCTGCTGCGCGGTCTGCTCGACGTTCCGCGTTGCCGATTGATAGCGCGGATCGCCCTTGACCCGTGCCTGCGCCTCGGCACTCGAGGTCGTTTTCGGAAGTGGTGTCGCTAGCGCAGCCTGCTCGGCTGCCGGCCGCGCCGTGGCCGCCGCCTGAGTCGGCACCGGCGTGCCCGGGGGAGTCGCCGCTTTCGAGGCGGCCGACGGAACGCTCGGCGCGACGGGTTTCGATACGCCCGTCGCCGCACTCGCCGAGGAAGAGGCTGCCGGCGTACCCGTCGTGACGGCAGGCGTGCGACCCGCCCTGGGCGCGAGGCGGGACGCAACATCGGCCTTGATCGCTTCGACGGGATCGGCCTTGCGTGCGCGCGCGGCGGCGACCACGGCGGGATCAGGGAGGTTGGGATCGATCGAGGCGACAACCGCGTCAGGCGGATCAGCTCGATCCACCGCTTCCGCGAGCGTTTTGGGACGCTCCAGCGTTGCGACAGCGTTCTGATCCGGGATCGGCGTCGCGGTCGCCAGCGCCTGTTGCTGCCATTCGCCGCGCGCGACAACGGCATGAACCGCGCTGGCCTCGTGCAGACGCCCGCGCTCGTCGATATAGGGCTGGAAGACGATGCGCAGCACCCGCTCCCGGGTGCGCCCCGCGTCGACCTGCTGGACAGGGGTCCGCTGGCCGGATGCTGCGGTACGATATGCCCGGGCCTTCGGCGCGTCGTCCATGTACGGCCCCGCCGGCGTCGTCGAGGCGCCGTTCGCATCGCCCGAGATCATCGCCAGCGCACGATCGTCGATGGTCGACGTCGGCGCGCAGATCCCGTCTGGCGCGGCGCATGAAAAACTGCCCTTAACATTACCGCCGAAACTGGCGCATCCGCCAAGAGCCACCAGCAGGGTCAGGCTCGCGAACGCCGGCAGCCGCCGAGAAACGCCGCGACGGGCGGGCGCGCTCACGACTTCGCTCCTTTGAGCCAGGCCTCGAGGAACTGCTTGGGTCGGTAGCCCTCGAGCACCGCGCCGTCGCTGCGAACGATGACTGGCGTCCCGCTAAGACCATGCTGATGTGCGAACTTCTCGTTCGCATCGAGCCCCTTGGTGTCACAGGACGCTCCGCTTTTGAACGGCTCTCCAGCATAAGCAGCGTGCAGCGCCTGCTCCTGGTTCCTGGCGCAGTAGACACGATCGGCGACATCTCGGCTGCCCAGAACCGAGATCGGCCGCTCGACCACCCGCACGTTCATGCTGCGCAGCACGGATGTCAGCGCGCGACAATAGCCGCAGCGGAAATCGGTGAAGACCGTGACGGTTTCGGCCGCAGCCTTGTTGCCCCAGACAATTGCGCCCTCCTTGGGAAGGCCCGCAAGGGACAGCATCGTCGGCTTCGACGGGAGCGACGTCTTTCTGACACCCGTCGCGGGCGAACGGATATCGGCCGATTCCTCCGGCTCGCCCGTGGCAGCAGCGGCATTCGCCTTGGCCGCGCCGCCAACGAGCATGTCGGGGTTGATCTCGAGCAGGCGCGCGGCCGTTATATCCTGCCGCGTTTGCATGTCGTAAACCCGGCCGATGACCAGATATCGCGCGCCGCTATCGACATAGAACAGGTTGGAGCCGGCGGTTATCTCACAGAGCCCGGTGATCTTGCCGCAGTCGATCGCGTTGATCGGGGTCTTCGGCAACCGCGTCTTGAGCAGAAGGCGAACCTTGTCCTCGGGCTTTTGAACGTCGGCTGCAAGCGCGATGCCGGCGACGCTCAATATCGTGGCTGCGAGCATCAGGCTTGACGGCCGTGCCAAAGTGCGAAGGCCGCCTGAACGATCAATTGCGAACATATACACCCTCCAAGAAGACGATTTCGACGTCGACACCGGTCGGCATCTCGATGACGGGCTGGTACTGCTCGGCGCGCTCGATCAGATATTTCGAGACCATGTCGCCCGTTTGAGCCACGCCCTCGCCAAGGCCACCTTCGAGGATCTCACCCGTGGACAGCTTGTCGCGCTTGCCGTTGGTGCTGATATTGGTGCCCTGGAAAACGGAATTGGCGTTGGCCGAGAAGCCCCGACCGAAGCCCCCGGCGAGACCCGCGATGAAGGCCTGCGTGACCAGAGAACCCTCGCGCGATACGACACGGCCGCGAACCCCGGTTTTGCCGCCAAAGGCGATGAATCCCTTGACCTCGGAGACGGCATACCGCCCGCCCGGCTGCGGGCAGGTCATCTTCTGCAGCTTGACGTAAACCTTCTCGCTCGAGAGATCGCCGCGCGCCGCGCCGTTGATAAGGCAACCTTCGATCTTGGTCGTGAGGAGCCTGCCATTCTGGTAGACCGACCGCGCAGGCCCGGTGACACGAAGAACGACGGGCAGCGGGTCGGTCTGGCTGTTGACGCCCGCGCTCGCATCCACCCCCACGATGACCTTCGCCGACGCGAAACTGTTGGGCGGCAGGTAGTTGATGCTGTCGGTATAAACCGTGTTGCCCTTGGCCACCTTCGATGCCGTGCCGGTATCGGCCGTCGAGAAGCTGACCATCTTGACCTCGCTCCCCCGCCCCATGTCGGCGAGGCGGGCGCCAGGCGCGCCGTCGGGGCGTTGGTATGCTTGCGCTCCGCTTGGTCCGTACATCGCGCCAGGACCAGGAACCGGGGGAGGCGCGGTGCGCTTGTCGGCGATCTGCCGCTTTAGCTGATCGTTCTCGGCCTGATAGGCGGACAGGACGCGCGCGCCATCGGCCTGCATCGACTGGTTCTGGCCCTTCAGAAGCTCGATCTGCTGCGCCAGCTGGTCCATGCGCTGTTGCTGCGAGTTGACCGACTTGAGCTGGTTCTCGGTCGACTGGAAGCGGTTCTCGGAGAGCGCCATCCATTCCTGCTGGGAGAGATTGCGATTGACGAGATCATTTGTCGAAACCTCGACCTTGGTGACACCATCATCAGCGACCTTGGTCTTGTCCTCGCTGCCGCCGAAGATCCAGAAGGACGACGCGACAAGGCCGACACCAGCGACGCCGGCCAGCAACAGGCGCTGCTTTTTCCGCACGGCCTCATTGGCCGACAGTTCGTTGGCGACGGGCGAAACCCCTCCCCCTTCCTCGCCATCGAGGGCTTTGCGCTTGCGTTGGAAGAGATCGGCAAAGGCCATGTCCTTACCTCCCGTTCTGCGAGACGAGGTAGGCCGTGGTGACCTTACCCGGTGCGAGCCTGGGCTCGGCGATGGAGACGGCGAGCGCACTTGCCGGAGCAACGGTCGCCTCGGTCAGCTCGACCGGCGCATCGCTCTTGTTCTCGATCCGCAGCACCTTGCCGATCAGGTCAGACCCGAGATATTCCGCGATCATCTGGACCTTGAGGTTGCCGACATAGACGGGCCTGAGCGCGCGCTGCCGCATCTCGTAGCCATCAACGACGCTGTTAGAATACATGGCCTGGACGAGCTCGACGGCGGCATCCTGGAGCCCGGCCTTCTCAGGCGCCGCATTCTCGGCCACCTTCTCCTTTGCGATTGCTGGATTGGAGATGAAGACCTGCGCTGCCTGGTCACCGGCGACGCGGCACACGAACTTGTAGACGTAACCGCGCTTGCTGGTCGCGAAGAACGACAGCGCCGGCCTCCCAAAGCCGTCCGGAACCGACATATATATGTCGCCTCGCACCGGCTCGTTGACGACCGAGAAATCGTCCTGCGGATTGCCCGTCGAGATCTTCGACACGGACGCGAACTCATCCTCGACGAGGCTGATCCGGGTGAGGTCCTTGGCCGACGCGGTGCAATCGACCTGACTGCTGTCCGACGCCATGATCGTTTGATCGGCCCAGGCAGGGTCCGCCATGAGAAGGACCGCCAGGCCGACCAGAGACGCCCCGATAAAGCGGCTCGCGTGGCAATAGGTGCGCGACAGGAAGGCGGCGCCGGTCACGGCGCTGCCAAGGGCATAGACCGACATCATTGATCCTTTTCCTTGCCGGTCGTCACCATTCCGAAGCCAACCAGCTTCAGCGAGACGCCGGAATATTCCCAGTCGAAACGGAAGGTCCGGCGTTCGTTGGACACGACTTTGTTGCCGACAATCGTGTGGAGATCGCCGGTCACCGTGGACCACAGATTCTTGGGGTCGATCTCCATCGTCTGGATCGTGAAGAACTGCGCGATCGAGGACCCGCGCTGCTCATTCACGATCTTCATGAGATCGGCTTTCAGCTTGCCCTGGGCACCAGGGGCGGTGATGTCGAGAACCGACTTCATCCAATATTCGAGGTTCTGGGGGCTCCGATCGAGCGTGAGTACCGCGGTGTCGCGCGTAATCAGCTCGAGATATTCGCGGGAGACGCCTGCGCTGCTCACCGTGAGTGGAGACCGTAGGACTGGCTGCAGGACGATTTCACGATCCCGCGTGAGGGTCACAAAAAACAGGACGGCCGTCAGACATGCGAGCGCGGCCGCAGCCACCACAAGAAGATTTCGCTGTTTGAGGATGCGCTGGTTTTGCGCGTGCTGATATGTGATTTCCATGTCACCCTGCCATCAAGCGAAGATAAGAGGGTGGTGTCGCCTTCATGCCGGTGAAGCCGGCAGGAAGGTGCCAATAAGCCATGTGAAGCAGCCACGACGCCGCCCGACCTGCCTTAGCCTTTTTGAGACCCCACCAGCCTGCGCCCGCGAGCAACATGCCAATGAGAATATGCTGAGACAGGATTCCCCAGATGAATGGGATCACCATTGCGAGGAATTCATCCAGCGTCCACAGCCCGATCAGCTCGGGATCGTCCAGATGAGACGGTATGACGTACTTGTCTGCGGCCATTGCACCACCCTCCCCAAAGCCCGGTCGAAGCTGCTACTTCGCCCGGCCGTTGGCCCTGTCAGATCGTGGCTGTCACCGTGGAGGTGACGATCGGAATACCAGTGCCGGCGCCGACGCCGACGCCGACCGGGATCGCGATCTGGCCCATGGAGAAGCGGCCCGAGGCCAGCGCGACGATGCCGCCCGCGAGCGACAGGACAGTGATGATCTTGCCGCCCGAACCCTCAAGGAAGTCGGTGAACTTCGTCAGGGCCGTGTCGAACGTGGTGTCGGCGCCGGCGAATGCCGGTCCGGCGAACAGGAGGAGCGCGAGCGCGAGTGCGGCGAGGGCGAGGATTGCCAACTCCGCGCGTCCGCTGTGTTTCAGGACAGACTGCATGATGGGTTTTCCCTTCAATGGAGACGCGACGGATCCGCGCCCATTCGAAAGGTGACCCCGGGGGGAGCCCGGCTGCAACGCGCGGTTTCGGAAACGACGGGGAAAGGTGAAAATTTTCACCGCGCAAGGACCTTCTGCCCCGGTTTCCGGGGCGCCCTGCCCCGTCGGGCAGGGCGCACTGCCGCTAATCCCGGGGCACCTCGCCCCGTGCGTCAGGGCACCCTGCCCCACATATCGGGGCGGCCTTTCGGACAATTGCGATACGGTATGGATGCGAGTAGATTCGCGCTCTGGAATCGAGGTGGTTTCAGGCGTCTAGAATTCAACTAAGCTCTGCGGGTCGGCCGTTCGCCGAGGGTAAACCTATAACAGGGTGAGGGACGTGCAGGAATGAGTGGGGACTCTCGCGGCTATGCTCTCGATATTTCAGAGCACCTTTTTCACCTGACCACCGAGAGTCTGCGCCTTCGCTCCAATGAGACCAAGCGATATCAGACGCTTGCCAGCCTGGTTAACTCTCGAGCCGCCTTCAGTTGCAAAATGGAGGAGCATGATCCCGAGATAATACGCGATCACCTCGTCACGATACCGACGAAAGGCGATATCCGGATTTACCTCAGTATCTCGCGCTCCAGCGCTGATTCACTTGTCGAAGCCAAGAAGCGACTTGGGAGCCAGATTGGATCGAATCTAACGGTCGGCGATGCACTGTCAATATTGCTTTTTGATTACGTCGTCGAACAGAAGGCGACGCGAGTACTTGAACGGCTCGGCCTCGACGAGCCGAAAGGAAAATGCGCCGAGGCGAATGCGAACGAGTCGCAAGACGAAAATGTCGTTCGTCTCAAGTAGTTACCGCTTCATCGTGGGGCAATGTTCGGCTCTGGACGGGGTTGCAATGGCTGTGCTGGTATGTTCTCCTCTTCGAGTCCGAGCGGAATACAGGGGGCCAGGCAATGTCATCCCTTGCCAGGATAGAGGCAACAGCGGCGACCGCATTAGCGGTTGACGATGCGCAGCGGGATTACATTCCAATGATCCTTCAGGCGATGGCCGAGAAGGACACAGGTCAACGCAAGCTTGCCTTGAAGACGGGCATCAGCAAGACCCGCCTCGCCCTTATTCTGCATCACGATCCAGCCAAGCGCGCCGCCATGACGCTGGTCGAATTCCAGACGGTCCTGCACGCGTTGGACATAAACATTATCCAAGCCATCATTCGCGTAGAGGCTTTTCGCGACCAGGAGCTCCTGCACGACGCGCGCTACGCGACCCTGATTGCAATGCTCAGCGAAATGTTCAGAGGTCTGCCTTCAATGCTGGTCGCAGCCCTCGAAGAAATTGAAGGGATGGATGGCTCCGAAGTCCGACGAGAATGGGCCGGGCCACTGCAAGCAGCGGTGGTCCAAAGGCTGGTCAAGGAAGTCAGTTCCGTTCTCGTTCGCAGAGCCAATCTTTCAGAAATAGCCAACCTCGCAATATAGCGACCAAGCCCCGACGGGCTTTTTTTTGTCGCGTTTTCCCTAATGACACGAACAACAATCCATTATTCGCTGGAACGCCGTCAAGAAACCGACACCTCAAAAGGTCGACACGGTGGCCGAACGCCCGAAGCGAGCGCGCTGGACCGACGGCGCAGGCGATGACGGTGTCTGAACCGTGCCAACTCTCGAGAGCCCGCTCAATCGAGACCAGTTCAGGAGAATATCGTCGACATAGGCTTGGGTCTCGGCAATCCGCGGTACGAGGCCGTTGCGCACCCTGCCCGGTCCCGCGTTGTAGGCCGCGAGCGCCAAGTGGTATTGACCGAACCGATCAAGCTGCTCGCGCAGATATTTGGCTCCGCCTCGCAGGTTATCCGCGACATTGTAGCGATTTACACCCAGGCCCACTGCCGTGTCCGGCATGAGCTGGGTCAAGCCGAAGGCGTTCTTCGGGGAATAGACGCCAGATTGATAGCGGCTCTCACGGATGATCATCGCATCGAACAGGCCGACCGGGATGCCGTACTGGCAGGCGATGTTGCTCATCATCGAATAGTAGTTCTGCCGACGATATTCGGTGTCGGCCGTGAGGAAGCCGCTAGGTCGATAGCCGGCGGCGATGCAGCCAGGCACATAGCGGTTAACTGCGGCCGCAAACACCGGCCCGCCCCTCATCCATGCCGGAATCGGCATCGAAGATACCGAAGGGATCGTATAGCCTGCGACGGGCGCTGCGCCGAGCTGGGCTACCCCGACATGCGCGAACGGATCATCGTCGTCGGCGGCTGCCTGCGCCGCTGAAGGAGTCCGAGGGGTAAAGCTGTTGGCCATCTGAAATTCGACCCATCGCCGGCTGAGATCATGCACCCGAAATTCCCCCAGCACCACCCCAATGTCGACCGACGGTTTGGTTTCCACCCCTCGTCCTGCGTCCGGCCCCGGCGATTCGGCCGACGCTGGTGCTGGCGTGGCGCCCGTCATCGAGATCAACTGCACGGAGCGAACGGCTTTTCTATCCTGAGGCGCCGCCTGCAGCATCGACGCGCTGCCCATCAGGATTGCTACACCGCAAAGAAGATAAGACCTCATTTTCGGCCTCCCGAAACCGCCATTTCGAAAGTGGGGATCGACAGAACGGGATTGTCAATCCCGCCGACCTGAGTGAGAATCCCCTATTCCTCCTCCGAAAGGGTCGTTCATGTGGTTGATCGATCGCCATGGCGACGGGCGCAGTGCGCGCCGAATCCCCCTCCCCGACGCTGTCAGGTCGGCTCTGGTCCGATGGTACGCCGGCGAGGGCTCCCGAGGGGACGAGGAAGCGGGCATCATGTTGGTCCAGCAAGCCCGGATTGGCGGTAAGTGGATCGCATGTGACTGCCGGGACGACGACACGGCGCCACCCATCCTGACCCCTGCCTTTCTCTCCGAGGCGGAGACCTATTATTTGCGCCGCCTCACCAGCTCAAAGCGCCCCGAACACCAACCCGATTGCCCGTTCTTCCGCGATCAGGTGACGAACCGTATCACCGAGATCCGTACTCATCAAACACCGGCGGATCCTCCCACAGGCTATTTCGAGGTTTTGCGGCCCGCTCCCGAGAAGCTGGCCCAGCGACCGGAGGAAGACACAAGCGACGATCGGACCCGACATGCTTCGGTGCCCCGCCTTGCGCGGCTGCTATGGCGACTTCTCGACGTGGCGGGCCTCAACCTCTGCGCGCCGTTGTCGCATGATCTGGTCGACCATTCGATCAGCGACGAGTTCAACGCGCTCACCGCGGCCGCGGGTAAGATGGAGATCGCGCCTGGCATCGAGCTCGGTCGAGCGCTGTGGACCCACGCCAAGGCGCTTCACAGCAACCGCGTTTATGCCGGACTTCGCGAGCTGTCTCGAAACTGGCCGCGAGGCCATGCACCCCAAGCGTTCCTTACCCTCTTCTCGCCCGCGTTCAAAGGAGCGCAAGTTATCGTTGCGGGGTGCGAGCCCGTCGTGATCGCCAATCGGGTTCAATCCCCGTCTGTGCGGGGAAATCCGATCAAGGGCCCCTATCTTGTCATCGTCGTGGCCGGCGAATATCCCGAAGCGCACGGCTACGCGCCTTTGCGGGCCTATGCCCAGCCCATCTATTCGGGCAGGCGCTTCATTCCCGTCGATTCAGAGTTTGAGCGGACCGTTTTGCGCGAGTTGCTGGCGGCACGGCACTATTTGGATCGGGATGGGATCGACATCGCGATCGAGAAGCCCGTCTTTGACAAGCTGACGCCGATCGGCGCCTGCAGGCCGGATTTCCTCCTCGAGGCTCGCTCGCGCTCCACGGGCGAGATCCGGCAGCTCGTCGTGGAAGCAATGGGCTTCGAGGATGAGGACTATAAGGCATCGAAGGCCGTCACGCATCCACGAATGGCGCAGATCGCCCCGGTGGTCAGCATCACGCCGGCACATCTCCACGAGGGCCATGTCCGCGCCATTCTGACGGACGCGCTCAACGCTTAATCTTCTACAGCGCTGCGGTGGCCGTCAGCTCCATGACATCGAGACGGCGAAAGCGCCCACGATGCCGAGGGTGACGGGCGTCGATATGAAATAGAGCTTCTGCCAGCGCCACCAGGTCTTTGGCAGGAAGAGAGCAGCGGAGCCGAAAGAATCGATATTTGTCCACGCGCGCTCGCGGTAGATTTCGATAAATGTTGTTGCGACCGACAAAATGACCGCGATGCCGCAACACAGGCCTGCGGCGACGTAAAGAGCGATCCAGTTCGCGATCTCGACCTGTGTCAGATGCGCCATGATAATGCCATCACCCTTCCGACGACTCGCCCCAGATTTGCACCCGGCGTGTGTCGGCCCCGCCTGACGTCCCTGCCTTGCCCTCCTCTACCCAATCATGGTGAGCAAAGCCTTAATCGCAGACGTAAAGGCAAAAGCATCAGCCGGTATGATTTTTCTTGCCGCCAAACGGCAACATTCCATCGCATAATCGCCGATAAATCAAGGGTCGGAGAACTACATATTGCGTTGCACAACGTGAATGAGGCTAGGTGAAGCGGATGTTGCGCCGGGATCACCGACCTCCAGGCGGATAGAGCTATGCTGGTGACGGTCCTCTTCATTGTCTATCAGGGCGTTGAGGCGATTACGGTCCACGACGCCGAAGCCGCCGCATGGTCTGAGCTCATGAAGTTCGTGGACAGCCAGTGGCACCAGCGGTTCGACGATGAGCCCTACCTTCTCGAAGAGCAGGAACGCGCCAAGATGTTCTTTGCCGATGAGGACGATCTTTTCATCCTGGCCGAGGCTGACCTTACGGAACTGGCGGACCGCGTCGACGAGCTGAGCACCGAGGCCTGTGGATGTTGCCCCTCCCCTGTTCGACCATCATGACCTTCTGATTTTCGATTTCGCTTTCAATCTGCTGGCGCTAACCTGTTCGCAAGGAGCGGCTCGCGCATGTTCGAATGCCTTATCCTGGGTGATAGCACTGGCGTCGGCACGGCGCGGGCGATCAATGCCCGCTACGCCCAGCAGTGCGATGTCCAGGCAACCGAGCGCGCCACTGCAGCCCAGATCCTTGCTTGGCGGCGGCCAGCCAAGCGCTACGGGACATCGATCTTTGCGATAGGATCAAATGATATGGCCGGTCAGGGACTTCTCAATAAGCTCCTGAAAATCCGAACGAGCGTTTCGGCGAAGCGTGTCATCTGGTTGCTGCCTTATGCGCGCGCCCAAGCTTACACGGTCAGTTCTGTCGCGGCGACCTTCGGCGATGAGACGCTCGATCTGATGCGCTTTCGCTCAGAGGACAATGTTCATCCTCTGAGCTATCGCGATGTCGCGCTCCGCCTCCTGCGCTAGGACCGATCAACCAACACCTCCCGACCACAGGCAGCACCCGCGCTGTTGCGCCGCGGAAAACCGCATCGCCAGCCGTGCGCTCGCTCCATTTTTCGCTGCAAGCTTCGCGCCGTAGCGCATCACGGTCTTCGGATCGTGCCAGCGATACGCCTGCATGATCGCCGTCAGTGAAATTGTCCCGGGCGATGCGTACGCGGATCGAACGGCTCGACACCGCTTTGAGCGAGCGGGCGCACCCGGTGTCGCCGGCGACCGACGGGCGAGGCTTCGCGGCCTCAAGTGCAATTTCATTTGGCCGTGGAGATAATTTCAGATAGACGCCCACACTCTTTCATTTAGGTGCTGATTGGGCTTCAGACCGCCATGCTTCTTCGTCATGCAACCCATCGCGTCCATGAGGCCCTGCAGGATACCAGGGTGGTCATGCTGGCCGGACCCCGGCAAGCAGGCAAGACCACCCTCGCCCGCTCCCTCGCGGAGAAATCCCGGACCTATCTGACGCTTGACGACGCGACGACCCTGTCTGCCGCGAAATCCGATCCGGCCGGGCTGGTGCGCGGGCTTGACCAGGCGATCATCGACGAGGTCCAGCGCGCACCCGATCTGCTTCTGGCCATCAAGGAAAGCGTCGATCGGGATCCCCGCCCCGGCCGCTTCCTCATAACCGGCTCGGCCAATTTGATGACGCTGCCGCGGATAGCGGACTCGCTTGCGGGCAGAATGGAAATCATCCGCCTCTTACCGCTCGCCCAATCCGAGATTCTTGCGCAGCCAGCACCGCGCTTCCTCGAGTCCCTCTTCGCCGGGCGAGCGCCGGAACCCGGAACGCTGCGGCTCGGCGGCGACCTCGTCGATCTGGTGCTGGCCGGCGGCTATCCGGAGGCCGTCGCGCGCAAAAGCTGGACCCGACGCCAGGATTGGTACGACAACTATGTCGAGGCCGTGGTCGAGCGAGACGTCCGCGACATCGCCAACGTCGACCAGCTCGACCGCATGCCGCGCCTGCTTCGGGCACTTGCCGCTCATGCCGGACAATTGATCAACCACGCGGGTGTCGGCGCCGGTCTCGATCTCAATCATGTGACCACCCAGAAATATACCGGGATCTTCGAGCAGCTGTTTCTCGTGCGGACCTTGCCGCCCTGGCACAATAACGCCCTCAAGCGCCTGACCAAGAAACCCAAGCTGCATTTCCTCGATTCAGGCCTGCTGGCCGCGCTCACCGGCCTCACACCCGAAAAGGTGGCGGCGGATCGCTCCCGTTTCGGCGCCATTCTCGAAACCTTCGTGTTCTCGGAGATCCTCAAGCTCACGGGCTGGTCCGACGACCGCTTCTCGCTGAGCCACTTTCGGGACAAGGAGCTGGATGAGGTCGATATCGTCCTCGAGGACCGGGACGGGCGGATCGTCGGCCTGGAGGTCAAGGCGTCCGCGACGGTCCGCTCCGAGGATTTCTCGGGCCTGCGCAAACTCGCCGCTGCGACGGGGCAACGCTTTGCGTTCGGCGCCGTGCTCTACGATCATGAGCAGACGATAGCCTTCGGCGACCGCCTGGCCGCAGCACCGCTCTCCAGCCTCTGGGGCTGACGACCACAGCCGGCTGCGATGGATCCTCAGCTCTCCCCAGTGGCAGATGCCGACAGCCGCGCCGCCATCCGCGCACTTGCCCCGCTTTTCGCCGCGAGCTTGGCGCCGTAGCGCATCACCGTCTTGGGATCGCGCCAGCGATAGGCCTGCATGATCGCGGGCAGGCTCTCGCCCGCCACGAAATTGTCCTGCGCGACCCCGACCCGGATTGAATGGCTCGACACTGCTTTCAGCCAGCGCTGCAGCTCGGCCTCGCTCATCTCTCCCAACAACTTCCGATCGAACGCGGTCCGGATCAGCCGCTTGTAGATCAGCGTGATGCTGTTGGGGTGCAAAGGCCTCTGCCCCACCGTCCGCACCGACGCGTCGAAATGCGTCTCGACCCGGCGAAACAGAGCGCCCGTGTCGATATGGCCGGCGTCGCGCCAGCGGGCGATCGCGCGCATCGTCGCCGGCGAGAGATAGGCAACCGCGCCCTCGCGTTCGCGATCGGTCTTGCTTTCGGGAATGAACAGGGTGCCCGCCCCCTCCCCGTCCGGACCCTCGATCGCGTCGACCATGATCGCGACCAGCTCCGAGCGCCGGCAACCGCTGTCATAGGCGACGCGCAGTAGCGCCTCGTCGCGAAGCCCAAGCAAGTCGCGGCGGCAGGCTTTCAGCAGGTGCGCGAGGCAGACGCCGCTCGCCGGGCTGTCGAGGTCGGCGATGTCGCCCTTGAAGCGCAGCGCCCGCGCCTGGCGCTGGCGGGTGCCGAGCGTCTTGCGCGCCGCCTTCAACTCAATCCGGACCAGGGGCGCGGCGGTGGGGTCGTCGAGCCCGGCCATGCGATAGGCCCAGCCGACATGGACAAGGTAGCGCGCGATCGTCGCGGCTGCGCGCACCTTCTCGGTCGAGGCATCGATCCCCGCCAGCGCGCGCACCCAGCCCGCGACCATCTCCGCGTCGGCGTCGATAGCGCGCACGCGCGCGGTGCGGCACCTCAGGGCAAAGTGTCACAGCCGACAAAATGACGAAATCTGCGGCCAAAGGGGATTCACTTCACCCCCCATATGTGCTTGGTTCAATCCTGTTATGTTGCACGCTCCGATCATCGGCGACGGCCGCCCGCAACTGGATATGCCGTCGTTGTTGGAGATGCTTGCGCGGTCCTCGTCTCGACCGCGCTACGCCTTCGTGGTGCTAAATCTGATTGCACAGGTTTCCCGTTCCGATGGCAGCGCCGGGCCGCTGGTAGCCAAGGGTGGCGCCCTCATTCCCTTGCGTGACTGGCTTTGCGATGCGCTGACTCCGATGGGGCAGCGTGACCCTCGGCGCGTTGTCCTGGAAGAGCGGATACGGAGCGATCTGGAGATATCAGGCGCATTACCAGCAGATGCCGATAAGGCCACGGTGGTCGTCGATGACGCCATCCGTGAGCAAGTGCGGGCGTCGGGCAAAACGAATGTGAGCCGGGCGGTATCCGAACTCGTGCGCGTCGGCTTGCTCAAGCGGCACTATCAGGGCTATTGCGTCGATCATCACAATCGCGGGGCGCAACGCCAAGCCGTCTATGTTCTGGCAGGGTCCGCGCGGGGCCTGATTGGCGGCAGACAAGAGCAGCCGAGAGCGGTTCCAAGACAGGCAGAACTAGCGTTCTGATCGCACCGGAATTCGCCAAATTTAACATAACCATTATTATCAAACTAAGAATTTTGTAGGGGTGGATTCTAGATCGAAGTGCGAAATCCTTGGATTTATAGGGGTTTGACTCCCTTCAAGGAAGGCACATGATGGACGGCTATCAGCATCTTGGTTTGGATGAGCGGCGGGATATTTATCGGTTGGTGGCGACGGGCCGATCCGTGCGGCAGGTTGCGGCTACACTGCGTCGCCATCCTTCGACGATCTATCGCGAGCTCAAGCGCAACTGCCATCTGGATGAGCATCCATTGTTCCGCGGCTATTTCCCGACGGTTGCGCAGACCATGGCGAGCGGACGTCGCGTGCGCGGCGGCAAGATTGCACGTCGCCCCGACCTTGCCGCCTATATCTCCGACCGCTTGTCGGCGGCCTGGTCACCTGAGCAGATTGCGGGGTACCTTCGGCGCGATCGCGGTCATCGTGAAACCGTCTGTCACGAAACCATCTACCAGTTCGTCTACGGGCCGGATGGACGGCGGCAGGAATTGTGGCGCCACTTGCCTGTGGCCCGTCGTTCTCGAAGGCAACGCTATGCTCGCAAACCGCGGGGTCTTCATATCCCGTTGGCTAACACGATCAGCGCGCGCCCCCCGGAAATTGGCGACCGGAGCAGCTTCGGGCATTGGGAAGGCGATCTCCTGATATTCAGGAGAGAGCATGGCAAAGCCAACCTCACCTCACTGGTCGAGCGCCGCAGCCGGTTCACGATCCTCGCCCGCAATCCCAGCCGGCATTCCGCCGGTGTCATGGCGGGCATCCAGCATCATTTGCACAGCATGCCCCCTTCCCTGCGCCAGAGCATCACCTTCGATCGGGGAACGGAATTTGCCGCCTTTAAGACACTGCAGGAGAAACTCGACATGACGAGTTATTTCTGTCTGCCATCCGCCCCCTGGCAAAAAGGGAGCGTGGAAAATAGCAATGGGCGCATACGGCGCTTCCTGCCGTCCGAAACGGACATAGCGCTCCTATCGGACAAAGAGATCCAAACGGTGGTTGATCGTCTCAATCGGACACCCCGCAAATGCCTGGGCTACCGCACCCCACAGGAGGTTCTGGAAGAGCAAATCACTCTCCTCAAGGCCAGTTGAATTTTGCCATCCGGGGTGGGGCTCGCCCCACCCCGGATGAAATGCTACGCATCATGGTGGATGTCGCGCTTCAAATCGAAACCGCAAGGGGTACGTGCTTGATTATGATGCGTTTCGTGCTCAATCCTCGTCGCGTTCAAAGATCAGCTGAGCAACTGGCCTTTCAATGCTTCAAACAGGCGATGATCGCTGACACGACAGCCGCAGTTTCGGCAACATCGCGGACCCTTATCGTGTCGATCCCGAGTTCGGCGGCGGGATAGTCATTACCACCGGGATAAATCGCGTCACCGACAAAAAGCATCCCGGCCAGCGGCACGCCGCTTTCCTTGCTCAACCGCTTCAGCCCATAGCCCTTGTCGACGCCTGCGCGGGTGACGTCGATCGAGGTAGTGCCGCCCAGGTTGATCGAAAGGCCGGGCAGCGCTGCTTGTAGCGTCTTCTGGAGCGCAGTCCGCTTGGCACGATCGGGGTCCCAGCCCTCCTTCGCTTCCAGCGGCGCGTCCTGGCCGAGTCCGGAAAAGGTAATCTGGCTTCCCCGATCCTCAATCCGTTCTCCCCAAATGCGTTCGTCGGCAAGCCCCGCTTCCGACAGCGCACGGTCGAACGCTGCACGGATGCTCGCCTTCTCCGCGTCATCGAATAGCTCGGCATAGATCGCGCGCCACGCACCATCGACAAAGCGGTAAAGCTTCGTGCCAGTGGTCGGCATCAACCACAGCCGCTCGCGCTCGGCCTCGACCGGCAAGCGCGAGGCGACTTGCCGGTCGAACTGCGGCCAGTCGCCGCCCGAAATTACCGCGACGTCGACGACCGCCAGCAAGCGCGCAAGCGTCATCGCCATCTCGGCTGACAAGGGGCGCTTGCTCTCCGCAAGCGTCCCGTCGAGGTCGAACACGATCAGCCATTTCATGACTCGGTGCCCCCCCCTTCCCGGTTGCGCAGATCATTGTGGAGGGCGGTCGCGGCGATCGCCGCGTGGCCCATCGCGACGCTGATCTGATCGAGCGACATAACGATATCGCCCGCCGCATAGACGCCGGCGACGCTCGCGCGCTGCTTGGTATCGACGACGATGCAACGATCGTCGCTCAGATCGATGCCGAGCTGGCGCGCGAGCGCATTGTTGCTGTCCGACCCGAGTGCCGGATAAACGGTATCGAAGTGCAGCTCGGTGCCGTTGGTCAAGTGGAGCGCAACACGGTCGTCCGAAAAGTCCATCCGGGCCAGCGGCTTCGGTGCAATTGCGATCCCGGCCGCCGCGAGCGCCGCGCGATCGTCGGGACCAAGGTCGATCGTCTCCTGCGCAACAAGCGTGATCCGTTCCGAGAAGGTGCGCAGGAACAGCGCTTCGGCAACGCCGTGCGTGTTCGCGCCGATCACCCCAATCGCCTGCCCGCTCGCCTCGTAGCCGTCGCAGACCGGACAGTAGCGCAGCATCCCCCGCTGCAACGCGTCGCGGTGCGTATCGGCATCGAGCGCAGGGCGGCGATTCTCGACCCCGGTTGCGATCAGGACGGCGCGCGCGGCGATCGTCACTGTGGACCCTTGCGCTTCAAAGGCATCGGCCTTGCCGTCGATCGTCTCAATGCGGTCCGCCAGTATCGTGGCGCCGTAGCGTTCCGCCTGTTCGCGCATCCGCCGTAGCAGCTCCTCGCCAGCAATTCCGTCTGGAAAGCCGGCGTGGTTGTGGGAGAGCGGTATCCATTTCGCTCGGCTATGCCCTTCATCGACTACGACGACACGGCGGTGATAACGCGCAAGATAGATCGCTGCAGTTAGGCCCCCCGGTCCGCCGCCGACGATCAAGGCGTCATAGCGATCTGCCGTCACGCTACTTGCTTTGCCGGATCGCGGTAGGCGAGCAACCGCAGCGCATTAAATACAACCAGCAACGTCGAGCCTTCGTGCATCGCCACTGCTGGGCCGATGCCAAGGCCGAGGATCGTCGCGGGCACGAGAAACGCGACCACTCCGAGGCTGACGAACACATTCTGCCGAATAATGCCGCGGGTGTGGCGGCTCAGGCCCACCGCGAATGGCAGATGCGCTAGATCGTCAGCCATGAGCGCAACGTCGGCCGTCTCCAGGGCCACGTCAGAGCCGGCTGCGCCCATCGCGATGCCGACCGTCGCCGACGCCATTGCCGGGGCGTCGTTGACGCCATCGCCGACCATCGCGACCTTATCCTCGCCGGCGAGCTTCTTGATCGAGGCAACCTTGTCCTCCGGCATAAGGTCGCCCCATGCCTCGTCGAGCCCAACATCCTTGGCGATGGCGTCGGCGACCTTCTGATGGTCGCCCGAGATCATGATCATTCGGGTGATGCCCATCTCGCGCAGCCGCTTGAGCGCAACCTTGGCTGCTTCACGCGGCGTATCCATCAGCCCGATCGCGCCGATGTCCTTATCGCCCTTGCGCACCACCATCGTCGTGCGCCCGCCCTCGCGCAGGATGGCGATGGCGTCGGTCGCAGCGGCATTCAGCGTGGGGATACCCTCCACGCCGAACATCTCGGCCTTGCCGATCCATACCGTTTCGCCGTCGACGATCGCGGTGACGCCGCGTCCGGTCAGGCTCTTGAGATCGGTCGCGGTCGGCAGCTCGCGCCCGCCCAAGCGCTCGCGTCCATCCTTCACGATCGCCTGTGCCAGCGGGTGATCGCTCAACCCTTCGACCGCGATGGCGAGCGCCAACAGATCCTCTTCGCTCGCGCCGTCGACGGGGACGACATCGGTGATGCGAGGACGGCCTTCCGTCAGCGTCCCCGTCTTGTCGAACGCGATCGCTTTCAGCGAGCCGAGGTTTTCGAGCGGCGCACCGCCCTTCACCAGCACGCCGCCGCGCGCGGCGCGCGCGACGCCGGACAGCACCGCGCTCGGGGTAGCGATCGCTAGCGCGCAGGGGCTGGCGGCAACCAGCACCGCCATAGCGCGATAGAAGCTGTCTCGGAACGGCTCGTCGACCACGACCCACGCGAACAGCAGGATGAACGAAAGGGCCAAGACGGCCGGCACGAAGACGCGCTCGAACCGATCGGTGAACCGCTGCGTCGGCGATTTCTGCGTTTCCGCTTCGCTCACCATCTTCACGACCTTGGCAAGCGCGCTTTCGTTGGAACGCCGCGTCACCTCGATCTCAATCGCGGCGCCGCCGTTGATCGTGCCGGCGAACACCCGCGACGTCGCCTCGACCGCGTCGGGCTTCGCGCGCGCTGCCTCAACATCGGCGACGGGTTCCTTGTCCACCGGGATGCTCTCGCCGGTAACAGGGGCCTGGTTGATCGCGCTCGACCCCTTGATGACGAAGCCGTCGGCGGGCAGGCGCTCGTTCGGGCGCACGACCACGACGTCGCCGACCACGAGTTCCTCGACCGGAAGCTCCGTCGTCTGTCCGTCACGGCGAACCGTCGCCTTTTCAGGCGCGAGTTCCGCCAGCGCCTCGATCGCGCGCTTGGCGCGACCCATCGCATAATGCTCGAGCGCATGGCCGAGGCTGAACAGGAACAGCAGCAGCGCGCCTTCCGCCCAGGCGCCGAGCGCCGCGGCGCCGGCGGCCGCGACGAGCATCAGCGTATCGATCTCGAATTTCTTGAGCTTTAGATTGTCGATTGCCTCGCGCAGCGTGAAGAAGCCGCCGAACACATAGGCGCCGACATAGAAGGCGGTCGGCAGCCAGTCGGGGGCGCCCGCCACCAGCTTTTCGATCGCGAAGCCGATCGCCAGCAGCGCGCCGCAGGCGAGCGCGAAGATCAGCTCGGTATTGGGGCCGAGAAAATTGGCATGGGCGTGATCGTGGCCATCGCCCGGTCCGTGCTTTTCTGCGCCTTCGGCATGGCCGCCAGGCCCGTGATCGTGCCCGGCATGGTCGCCGGCGCCGTGATCGTGTCCCGCATGAGAGCCGGCATGATCGGAGCCCGTGCGCTTGCCCGGCTTGACCTTCAGCTTGCCGAGCGCCGCGACGATCGCCGCCTCGTCGACGCGCTCCTTGTCATATTCGACGCGGACGCTGCCCGAGGCGCTGGCGTCGGCCTGCAGCACGCCGGGCATCTGGCACAGGGTCTCGCCCACAGTGCGGGCGCGGCGCTCGTGCCCGATTCCTTCGACCTGCCATGTCGCATGGCCGTATCGCCCGCTGATATCGGCGCCCGCCGCCCGCACCATCTCGCGCACACGCGGCAGCGGCAGCGCCGCCCCGTCGAAATGGATGCAGAGCTTCGCCGGCGTATCGCCATCGGCAGGCAGGACGTGCGCGCGCTCGACGCCGGGCTTGGCGCTCAGTGTGGAGACGAGACGCCCGACACAGGCATCGGCCGCGTCGGGAACCTCCGGCAGCAGGACGGGAATATCGAGTTCGAGCTTTTCGGTCATCACGCCGTCTCCGCGTTGGTCTTGGTTTCTGCCCGCGCGTCGCGCAGGATTTCGATGCCGCCCTTGATCGCAATAAGAGCGGTAGCCAGGCCCACCAGCAGATCGGGCCAATTCGTCCCCAGCCAAAGCACCAGGGCGCCCGCGATCAGGATGCCGCCATTGGAGATGAAATCGTTAAAACTGAACGTGGTCGCGGCACGCAGGTTCACATCGGGCTGCTTGAGCTTCTGGAGCAGGCGCAGGCAGACATAGTTCACGACGCCTGCGATGGCTGACATCACCATCATCGTCGGGCCGATCGGATCGCTGCCTTGGACATAGCGGCGGCCGACGTCGATCAGGATGCCAACCGCGAAGATCAGCAGCATGACGCCCGACGCGGTTGCCGCCCGCGTCTTCCACATCCGCCCGTGGCTGAGCGCAATAAGGCTCAGCGCATAGACCGCGGTGTCCGACAGGTTGTCGACGCCGTTGGCGATGAGCGCGCTGGAATCGCCGATCAGGCCCGTCACGAAGAAACCAACGGCGATCGCCGCGTTGAGCAGCAGCACGATCCAGAGCGTGCGGCGCTCGGCCGCGACCTTTGCGTCGGGTGAAGCCGTCATGCCATGATTTCCTCGATCAGCAGGAGGATGAGGAAGCCGACGAAGAACATCGCGCTGATCAGCGGCGAATCCGGTTTCTCGTGGGCCTCGACCAGCAGCTCTTCGGTGACGAGATAAAGCAGCGCCATCAAGCCGAAGCTCAGGAATCCGGTGATCCATATCGGCGACAGCAACGCCACCGGCTGCGCGACCAGCGCGCCGATCGGCACCAGCACCCCCAGCGCGCAGGTCAGGCCGATCGCCTTCGCCTTGCGATACCGCCCCGCCAGATCGTTGGTGAGGGTCAGGGCCAGGAACAGCACTTCGAGGGTCAGTGCGACGGCCAGCAGCGTGCCCGCTTTCTCGCCGGCGATGAAGGCGAGGCCGAGGACCAAGCCGTCTATCGCCAGATCGAGCCCGATCGCGGCAAGCAGCGCCACCGGCCCTTCAAAACGGCTTTCCGCCGCCTTGAGGCCGAGCATCACCGCGACGCCTAGCGCCCCGCCGATCAGCGTCGCGGTCGGGGAACCGGCATGCATCACCAGCGGCAGAATCTCCGTCGCAGCAGCGGCGAATACCACGCCGGCCGCTAGATGCTGCATGGCCGCTACCAGCTTCTCGCCGGGGGTGCGCCATCCGGCGATCAGCGCGCCGATCACGATCGCGATCATGGGGATCAGGGAGAATTTGAGCGCCGCCATCGTCAGCGCCCCTCTGTGCCAGGTGGGTTGGTCACAAGCTCGTATCCTTCCTGCACAAGACAGGGGGCTTGTCCCCTTCCTCGATCTTGAGTTCGTTGCCCGAGAACATCGCGCTCATCGTGTCGCCGACATATTGAAGCCCGGCCGCGGGCGCGGTCAGCACAACCGGTGCAACGTTCCCGTCGCGGCGCAGTTCAAGCGTCAGGCCCTCATTTTTGAAGTCGACCAGGAGCGGGCGATCGTCGTCGCAACGATAGGGGTGGCGACCGGGGATGCCGCTGGCATCGCCGCTGTCGCCAGCGTGGATTTCCTGTTCCGTGGGTTTCGCCTTGCGAGGCTGTTCCGAACAGCCCGACGCCAGCACAAGGGCTATGCCGGCGAACCCAAACCGAACCGGCGTCATATTACCTCCCGGGAAGAGCCTGTTCATCCAAGCCATTGGGCAGCTCCCACGACACTGGCGATCATGACCATGACGCCGACCAGGATCAGTTTTTCAGGGCGCGGATCTGCCACGTTGCGTATGCGCGCCGCGACCTGCCAGGCAGGCCGCAGCGGGACGCGCCAGGACCCCGCTGCGATCCGGTCCAGCTCGGCATCCGAAAGCTGGAAAAACGCTCTCACGTCGCCCCGAGAGCGTCCCGCGAGACCCGTCACGCGAAACACCGGATCGGCCCAGGCCAGATCGATGGCACTTGGGCTCGCCGTCATCGGGGCGATGTCGTCGCCCGCTGCCCATGACGGACGCAGCAGCGCGACAAGCCGGTGCGGATCGCGTTCGAGCAGAGACGCCCACCGCTCCAAGCGCGAACGACGGTCGTCGCTTGGAGGCGACGACACCGGCCCGCATTGCCCGCCAGTCTTGGGCACTCGCCGCGTCGTGCGAGTTTCGGAGGGACGATTGTGCCTCATTGTCGATCAGCCGGCTCGGTGCGATCCTGGGAGGCGCGCTTCAGCGGATGAGAGAGGTGCAACGTCAGAAAGGTGGTCAGGCTGAGGGTCACCGCGATGTCGTAAAGACCATAGCCGACCGCAGCGCCCAGCGCTCCGGTCGCCCAAAGGCTCGCAGCGGTCGCGGTCCCGGATGCTTTGCCAGCGTGCTTCAATATGGCGCCGCCGCCGATGAAGCCGACGCCGGTAATCAATCCTTCGAGCAGGCGCGCTTGGGCAGGCGATGTGCGTCCGAGAATGGCGATACCGACGAGCACGAAACCGCAACTGGCGATGGCGACCAGCGGAAAGGTCCGGATGCCGGCGCTGCGTTCGTCCTTTTCCCGGTTCCAGCCAACCGGAAGCGCCAGCGCATAGGCCAGGGCGAGGCTGACGATATGGGAAAACGACTCCTCCCAGGACGAGATCGTCATCATGCGGCCGATCCTCCGGCCTGGCCGCTCGCGATCTCGTCCGCTGAATCCCGATAGGCCAGCACCCTGTTGCAGGCCAAAGCGCGCGCGCCGGGGCGCTTGAGCGTGATCCGGTCGCCGCCTGAGATCGACACGTTGAGGTTGCGGCCGACATAGGCCCGCCCGTTTGCCGGCGATATTACCCGTTCCGGAGCGGCGTTGGGGCGGGTCTTTATGTCGAGGGTCAGGCCATCGCCGAGGAAATCCACATCGAGGCGTGAACCATCAGGGCGGGCGTAGAAATGCTCACCGATGAAGTCGGGCATCTCGCGATCACGAGATGCTTCGGCCTCGCTCTTGTTGGTGACTGGCGAGCAGCCGAGCAGGCCCGGCGCCAGAGCAAGCCCGGTCGCGAGGATGATCCCCCGAACCGGGCCGCTCCGGAGGCGCCGAGCCGCTATTTCCCCGTCATTCCACGATCTATCGCCATGGGCGCTACAGGGGGCACGCCCATGGCGCGGGCCGTTCTCACACGGACACCCGAAGGACTCGTTGTGTGGCGGCCGATCCATCGCAGTCAGTCGAACAATTCGCTCAGAAAGCCCTTGCGGCGGCCCTTATGTTCCCGCTCGTAGCCGTGCTTCCTGCCATGACCGCGATCTTCGGATATTCCAAGACGAACGCCGCTCAACGGCCGCGCGCTGTCGTCTCCGACGCTGCGCTCGATGATCTTGTCGAGTTCGCCGCGATCGAGCCAGACCCCACGACATTGCGGGCAATAGTCGATCTCGATGCCCTGCCGCTCGCTCATGACGAGATCGACGCGGCATGTCGGGCACAGCAGCCCTTGGGGCGCACGGCTATCTACCATGATGGGTTTCTTCTTCCGAATATCGCCCCGTCAGTCGTTGGCGGCGCCGCGAGGAGGAGGCGGTGGTTTGATGGGGCGCCGATGATGCCGCGTGGACTGCCCCGGCAGTCGCGATTGCCGCCGCAGGAGAGCGAGAAACGCCGCATCCTGCAGCCGCATTGTCCGCCGCAGACCCTTGCGCATCATGCGGCCGACCAGGCCGCCAAAGATGCCCCGGCATTCCACCGAATGGTGAATTGAGACGCCGTTCGCGATAGGCTCGATCTCGTAGCGTTCGTCCAAGGTGAGAAAACCTCGCACACCCATCTGCCATCCGATGAGCTGGGGTTTCGTCAGCCGAGTGATGATCATTTGCGTCGTCATTTTCCGATCGCCGCCGAACAGGAGCCACGTCACATCGATTTCGGCACCACGTTCGGCCTCGCCCGCGATGCGATAGATCGGGTGCCATCGTGCAAAGCCCCTCAGATCGGAGATCAGCGACCACACTCGCAGTGCTGACATATTGAAATCGAAAATCGTCTCTTCCTTCATGACTGCCTGTCCTGCCGGGCCCCGACACAGCCGAACCGGATTCCGCGCAAAAGCGGCCTCCCCGATTAAGCGGGAAATTTATGGGAGCTGCGTGGACGCCAGGGGCTGGTACCGACCAAGCCTCGGCGCGTGCGGGGCCGATCCTCATTGGCTAGAGCTCTCCAGCGTTTTACTGGCCTTGCCCCCGATGACCTCTACGGCTTCGAGAGTGATGAGGCCGATGTCAGGTACATCTTCCAGACTGGCAACGAACGCGCGCAACGCATCCTCAAAATCGACGATCTCGATCACCACGGCTCGATCACTTTCGAGCACATGGCGGCGGTGGATGTGCGACGACGCCCCAAACCCGATCAGCGCCTCAAGCACCGTGAGACCCGCCATCTTCCGATCGCGCGCCAGCGAGGCGACATATTCGAAAACCTTGCGATCGCCGATATAGGCCGCTTCGTCTGTGTAGATCCGCAGCAATTTTCGAGCGGGTTGTCCCATTACGCTTCTCCTCTCAAAGGGGCAGTATCCTCGCCGTGCGGCGTGCTACCTTCTTGATCTTTTTGGTCCTCGGTACGCCCAAGGATCACTTTCGCGAGCGCCGGCAGCACGAGCAAGGTAAGGATAGTTGCCGCAATCAGGCCGCCGATCACGACCGTCGCAAGCGGCTTCTGGACCTCAGCGCCGGTGCCGTGCGCGAGCGCCATCGGCACGAAGCCGATCGCCGGCACGAAACCCGTCATGATGACCGCCCGCATCTTCTCGGCCATGCCTTCACGAATGGCCTGCGCGATGGGCAGTCCAGCTTCACTCCGGTCCCGGATCGCCGTCATGACGACAAGCCCGTTTAGTACTGCCACGCCGGCGAGGCAGATGAACCCCACCGCCGCCGACACCGAGAAGTTGATGCCGGTGAGGACGAGCGTGAAGACGCCGCCCGCGAGCCCTAGGGGAACCGCCAGGAACACCGCCGCCGCACGGCCGAATCCACCCAGTGCCATGTAAAGCAGCCCGAAGATGACCAGAAAGCACAACGGCACCACGATCGACAGCCGTTTCGATGCCGCGGCAAGGTTCTCGAACTGACCGCCCCATTCGAGGTAATAGCCCGCCGGCAGCTTAACCTGTGCGATCTTCGCCTGCGCTTCCTGAACGAACGAACCGGCATCGCGTCCGCCGAGATTGACCTGGACGACCACGCGACGCTTGCCGTTCTCACGACTGATCTGATTTAGCCCTTCGGTAAGCCGGATCTGCGCGACCTGTGCCAGCGGCACCTGGGCGCGCGGCCTCCCTTCCACCTCCGGGAGCAGCACCGGCATCGAGCGGATGTCGTCGAGATTGGCGCGGGTAGCCTCAGGGACGCGCACGGTGACGTCAAAACGCCGGTCGCCCTCGTACACAAGCCCCGATTCACGCCCGCCGAGCCCTGCCGCAACCGTATCCGCAACGTCGCGGACGGTGAGACCGAGGCGCGCGATCGCGGCGCGGTCGAGTTTCACATCGAGCGCTGGCGCGCCACCGACCTGTTCGGCCTTGACGCTGGCCGCACCGGGTATGGTCTGGAGTACTCGCACCATCTCATTTGCCGTCAGCGCCATCTTGTCGAGATCGTCGCCGTAGAGCTTGATCGCAACATCGCCACGGACACCCGCGATCAGCTCGTTAAATCGTAGCTGGATCGGCTGACTGACCTCGTAAAGATTGCCAAGAAGACCGCCGGTCGCCTTCTCAATCTTGGCGACCACATCGGCCTTGGTTGTACCTTCCGCCCACTGGTCCTTCTCTTTCAAGATAACGAAGCCATCCGAGACGTTCGGCGGCATCGGATCGCTTGCAACTTCCGCAGTGCCCGTCTTCGAGAACATTAAGGCGACTTCCGGAATTTTGATTACCGCCTCCTCGACCTTGCGTTCCATCGCCAGCGACTGATCAAGGCTGACCGAGGGCACTCGTGTCGATGCAAAGGCGAGGTTCTTCTCGTCCAACTGGGGAATGAATTCCGAGCCTAGCAGCCCAAACGCTGGTATGGCCGCCACGAAGAAAGCCAATCCGCCGAGGATGAATGGCCACGGACGCGCAATCGCCTGATCCAGCAACGGCAGATAGCGCTCTTTGGACTTGCGGATCAGCCATACGTCCTTCTCCGCAACCTTGCCGCGGATCAGGATTGCAACCAGCGCTGGCACCAGCGTGATTGCGAGCGCGAACGCGGCCACCAGCGCGAGCATAATCGTTATCGCCATCGGCGAGAACGTTTTGCCCTCGGTGCCCGTAAATGTGAGCAGCGGTGCGAACGCGAGCAGGATGATCGCTTGGCCGAAGACGGTCGGCTTGATCATCTCCTGCGACGCCCGCATCGTCTCCTCCAGTCGTTCGCGGAGCGAGAGCAGTCGGCCTTCATGTTCCTGCCGGTGCGCCAGTCTGGCGAGGCAGTTTTCGATGATGATAACGGCGCCATCAACGATTAGGCCGAAGTCGAGCGCCCCCAGGCTCATTAGATTGCCGGGGACTTTGAACGCGTTCATTCCCATGGCCATCATCAGGAACGAAAACGGGATGACCAGCACCGCGATCACTGCGGCGCGCCAGTTGCCAAGCAGCAGGAACAGCGCCACGGCAACAAGAATCGCGCCTTCGGTCAGATTGCGCTGGACCGTCGCCACCGTCGCGCCAACCAATTCAGCGCGGTTCAACACCACGTTGACCTGGATGCCCGGCGGCAGTGTTTTCGCAACCTGATCGAGCTTGGACGAGGCCTCCGTGGCGACAACCCGGCTGTTCTGGCCGATCAACATCAGCACCGTGCCGATGACCGCTTCCTCGCCGTTCATACTACCCGCACCCGTTCGCAGATCGCCACCAACGCGAACGTTGGCGATCTGGCCGACCGTGATTGGGGTTCCCCCGCGCGTCGCCGCGACAGCATTGCTGATCTCATCGACCGTGCGCACGCGGGAATCGACGCGCACAAGGTACGCTTCGCCACCACGGTTGTAGTAATTGGCGCCCACCGCGAGATTTGCGTTTTCGAGAGCCTCGCCGAGTTCGCTGTACGAGATGCCGAAACTGGCGAGTTTCGTCGGGTCTGGTTCGACCACAAACGTCTTCGCATAGCCACCAATGGAATCGACGCCGGCAACGCCTTTCACCGAGCGAAGCTGCGGGCCGATAATCCAGTCTTGGACAGTTCGCAGATAGCTCGCCTTGGCAACCGCATCCGTTAGTCGTTCGCCTTCGGGCGTCAGATAGCTACCGTCAGGCTGCCACCCTGGTTGGCCTGCGATTTTTTTGGCGCCCTTTCCGTCTGGATTGGCATAGCCCACTGTGTACATGACGATCTCACCGAGACCGGTCGAGACTGGTCCGACCTGCGGCTGTACACCGTCAGGCAAATTTTCGGTTGCCTGTCGCAGGCGCTCCCCAACCTGCTGGCGCGCGAAGTAGAGGTCGGTGCTGTCGGTAAAGATCGCACTGACCTGGCTGAAACCATTGCGCGAGATCGAACGTGTGGTTTCAAGGCCTGGAATGCCGGCTAGGGCGATTTCGACGGGATAGGTGACGAGTTTCTCGATTTCGACTGGCGACAAACGCGGGTCGATCGTGTTGATCTGAACCTGATTAGTGGTGATATCTGGCACTGCGTCGATTGGCAGCTTCGTAAGCTGCCAGAGGCCGAGGCCGCCGATGACCAAGAAAAGGGCGAGTACCGTCCAACGCATGCGGACGGAGAGCGCCATGAGATTTGCGATCATGGTCTATTCTTCCTCGCCCGCGCCCTTGCCGAGTTCGGCCTTGAGCAGAAATGCGTTTTTGGTTGCGACTTGGCTGCCTGCCGCGAGACCCTTCAGGATCTCGACCCTCCCGTTGCTGCGTTGTCCGATCGTGATGCTCTGAGCCTTGAAGCCCTGCGCGGTCCGCACGAACACGATGTCACGCCCTTCGAGTGTCTGCACCGCGTCCTCAGGCACCACGATCGCATTGCTGGTCGTGCCACCCCCGCTCGGTAGGAGCCGCACCCGCACTGCGAGTCCCGGCTGAAGGCTACCCGAAACGTCGAGGACCGCTGTCGCCGAACGCGTATCGTTGGCGAGCCCGGGTGTGACGGCGCGCACGCGCCCCTCCACCGTCCGCCCGTCGGGCAGCTCGATGATTGCCCGATCGCCGGGAGCTAGCCGCTGTGCGTCAGTCGGGCCGACCGCCGCCTCTATTTGAATCTTTGAGGCATCGGCGACGCGCATCAGCTCGGTCTCGGGCTGGACGAACGCGCCCAGACTGACATTCTCCGAAGTGACGCGACCCGAAATCGGGCTCGACACTGCCACGCCGCGGCCATCCGATGTCACGCGCGCGGCGCCTGCCGCCACGCTGGCGCGGCGCGCTTCGGCCGCGGCAGACGCGGCTTCCGCCTCCGCCTGTTCCAGCTCGACCCGCGCCGAAACCTTTTGGCGGAACAGATATTGCTCGCGGGCGAGCGCCTTTTGCGCCAGCGTCGACTTGGCCGCCGCAGCGGTGCGATCGGCGGCAAATTGCGCCGCGTCCCGGCTTTCGACTATCGCCAGCGTCTCACCGGCGCGCACTGGATCTCCAAGCCGCTTCATTAGCCGCGTGACTGCGCCGGCTGCGCGGGCGGTCACGATCGCTTCGCCTTGTGGCGATGCGCTCACCGTCGCCTGCGCGACGATTTCTGCGCCTAGCCCGCCGGGATTGATCGTCTCGGTGGAAATGCCGGCCTGCTGGATGGCCTGCGCGGTCATCGTCACCGTGTCGGGCGTCTTTTCCTCTTCTGCAGGGGCCGCGGCGTTGCCGCTTGCCGCTTCGGTCGCGGCAGGTTCGCTCGCGGTCCAGCGGGCGATCCCGAAGCCGCCAAGTGCGGCGACGATCGCGACAGCTGCCGCACCGCCAAGAAGGCGCTTATCGTTCATCATCGATCATCTCCGGAAATCATGGGGGCCGGCGTCGTGAGCCGGTCGAGCCGGGCCTGTGCGTCGTGATAGGCGGCGAGCGCATCGACGTAGGTCTGGCGCGTCTGTGACAGCGTGCGCTCGGCATCGAGGAGAGCGATCTGGTCGAACTTGCCCTGCGTCCAACCGATCCGCGCTATGCGGGCAGCCTCCTGTGCCGCCGCCAGTCCGGGTCCGCCGGCCGCTCGCGCGGTCGCAGCGGCGTTCGCCACTTCGGTTTGTGCGCTGGCGATCTGTTGCCGGGTATCGATCACGGCCAGGTTGCGCAGCGCGATCGCCTGCGTCTGTTCAGAGCGTGACTGCGCTACGAACGCGCTGCCGTTGTTAAAGAACGGGATCGGGATCGAAATGCCGACGACCGCGGCGGTGTCGTTGGTCGCCGCCAGTCGCCGTGCGGAGGCGCTTACCGTTAGGTCAGGAACCCGCAACGACCGGGCCACGCGAACCTGCGCATCCGCGGTGCGAACGTCCGCTTCCGCAGCAACCAAGGCGAGTGTCCCATCAACATCGACGGGCCGGGGCGGTCCGTAGCCATCGATCCGCTCGAACCATGCGCGATCGAGCGGCCCGGTCACTGGCGCCCCAAGTAGCGTCTCAAGGTTCGCGCGCGCCGCCTGTGCCTGCCGGGCCGCGCTATCGGCCGCGACCTGCGCATTGATGCGCAGCACATCGGCGCGCTGTTGCTCGATCGGACTGACATCGCCGGCTTTGACGCGCTCACTTGAGACCCGAAACGCATTGTTGGCGATCCCGGCCTGCTCGCTCAGCACCTCGGCACGGCGCTCGGCGGCTGCGGCTTCGATGTAGAGCTGCGTAATCCGCAAGCGGAGATCCGCTCGCGCAATTTCCGACTGGACCTGCGCCCGAGTGAGGCGGGCGGTCGCCAGCGCGACACGCGCCGGCCGCTTGCCGCCCAACTCCAGCGGCAGCGCTACGCCAACCGTCGTCTCGGAGCTTCGCAAACCCTTGTAGACACCGGTCCCCGCAAGATTCTCAACCTGCGCCTGCACTTCGGGGTTGGGGCGCAAGCCTGCAACACGCCGCGCCGCGGTCGCGGCATCGACGCCGGCCGTGGCCGCCGCGACCGACGGAAGTTGAGCCGATCCGCCCCCCCCTGAGGCCGCGCCGTTGTCTAGGACGGCCGATGGGATGGATGGCATGCCGCCCGCAGCGAGAGCGTTCTCGAGCGAGAACGCATCGGTCGATTGTGACGAAGTGGTCGCCGCCGGAATGCCGGGTGGCGTTGTTGTTTGCGCCCCGGCCGCACTGGCAATGGACGCCGCGACCATGACGGCCGCGATTGTACGATACATGGATGATAACTCCTGACGAACCGGATTCGCCCCGCGCGGCAATGCCCAGCGAGGTCAGCGGATTGTCAGGCTTGGGGAGGCCTCAGCGCCGGATCGGCGGTAGATAGCGGCCGCATGGAATGACTCGCGAAGATGGGGGCGAGCCGAAGATCGTGCGTCAGTGCTGTGTTGATAGCCTTGACCGGCGCTGCGACGTGATCGCCATGGCAACCACCGTGATGATGAGGATAGCCCTTATCGCTATCAGAGGGCACTTGGTCGGCGTCGCCAGGCACGTGGCCTAACGCAACTTCGTCCACGCGCGCCTCATGGGATGAAGCGCTAACATCCGGTCGCTCCAGCACATGTGCAGTCGCCGTCGTTCCCAAGGAGAGGGCGATCGTCAAATACGCAAGGATGTTCAGCAGGCGTCGCACAGATCACGCCCTAACAGGAACGCAGGTAACGGGCTAGTCCCGCTCGTCGCATGAAGAAATAAAGCCGTCATCGGAGAGTCTGCAATAAAACAGGACGCGCGTCGTGCCATGCCGAGATCGCCTCGGCCAGCGCCCACTCCCCGGGCGCAGCGAGATGATCGCGATGACACCGCAAACGATATCGGCTCAGTTTACCGGCGTCGCCGTGACTGCGGGCGGACATCTATGCTCCTTTTGGCAACTACAAGCTCGTGGAGGCCAACGTCTGTTGTGCCTCGACTAGACTTGCCGGTTTTTTCGGGCGTAGCTCTGCACGGGCCTGATTGATGATCTGCAGGCCGCCCCAGATGCCCAAGGCCGCCATGATCAAGGCGACAGCGAGATCGGGCCAGGCGGTGCCCGTGCCGACGACACCGGCGGCAGCCAGAAGGACCGCAAGATTGCCGATTGCGTCGTTGCGCGAGCATATCCAGACCGAGCGCATGTTGGCGTCGCCACTGCGGTAGCGATAGAGCATGAGGGCAACGCTGCCGTTCGCGACCAGCGCGATCACCCCGACGATTCCCATCGTCTCGGCGTGCGGCACCCCGCGGCCCAGCGCCGCAAGCACCGTCGTGACGAGGACATAAAGGCCGAAGGCGAGGATCGTGCCGCCCTTGAGCAGCGCGGCACGGGACCGCCAGCCCAGCGCCATGCCGGCGACCCCGAGACTGATCGCGTAATTGGCGGAATCGCCCAGGAAATCGAGTGCGTCCGCCTGCAGCGATCGCGATCCCGAAGCGATACCCGCGACGATCTCGCCCAGAAACATCGCCAGATTAATCGCGAGCGCCATCCAGAGCATGCGGCGCCAGCGCGGATCCGGCGTCGGCGGTGCGTCGGACTGGCAGTTGTTACAGACCATCATCATCTACTCGAACAAGCATCATGGAATCTCTATGCACCCTCTAGCAACTAGAGGGTCAAGGCAAATCGTCGTCGGTGTCGCAGGCTGCATCAGCCGACCGCCACAGCGGCACGGCGCCGGTTGAGGAGGAAGCCACCAAGCACCGCGATGAGCATCAGGAGCTGCGCGCCCATCGACTGCAAGGTCGGGAAGATTCCGAGCATGGAGACGCGGATGCCGCCGCCAAGCGGCGCGATATCGATGATGCCGGCCTCCTGTAGCGCCGACACGCCCTTACCGGCGAGGACGATGGTAAGGATCGCCATCAGCCAGGCGCTGTAGGCGAAAAATTTCGCGATCGGCAGGTCGCGACTGTAGCGCAGCACGGCCCAGGCGATAAGTCCGAGCAGCAGCACGGCCAAGCCCGCGCCAGCCAGCATCGCGCCGCCATTGCCCTGGGTCCAGAGCGCTGCGTAGAAGAGGATCGTCTCGAAGACCTCGCGATACACGACGATGAAGGACAGGCCGAACAGGAACCAGGCCGACTGCCGCGACAGTGCGCGCGACATCTTCTCCCTGATGTAGCGTTGCCATTGGTCCGCCTGCGCCTTGCCGTGCATCCAGATTCCCACGGAGAGTAGGACGACGGCTGCGAACAGCGATCCGAACCCTTCGGTAAGCTCCCGGCTCGCGCCGCTGATCCCGATCGCATAGGTCGCGATTCCCCAGGTCAAGGCTCCGGCCGCCAGCGCCCCGATCCATCCGCCATGGACGTAGCGCAGCACCTCGGGCCGCTCGGCCTTGCGCAGGAAGGCGATCATCGCGACGACGATCAGCAGGGCTTCGAGTCCCTCGCGCAGCAGGATGGTGAAGGCGCCCAGGAAGGTCGATGCAGTGCTCGCCGCGTCCGGGGACAAGGCCGCCTCGGCGTCGTCGAACAGACCGTCGAGCACCTGGATGCGCGTGGCGATCTCGTCGGCGGGGCGACCTTGCTGGAGCGATGCCCGGAACTCGCCCATGGCGCTTTCAATGTGCCCCATGAGCGTAGCATCGCGCGCGGTCAGCATCGGTTCGAGGGGCTCGAAGCCATCGAGATAGGCCGAAAGCGCAAGTTCCTGGGCGGCGTGACGGTCGCCACCGCGATAGGCGGCAAGGCTCTGCGCCAGTTTATCGCGCGCAATGGCCAACGAGCCGGGCGCTTGCTGGATCACCACGTCCGGGTGGCGGCGTAGATAGGCGATCACCGCGTCGGCCTTGGTAGTCCCGATCGACTTTGCCAGCACCTCGGGCGTCAGCCCCGCGAGTGTCGTCAGGTCGGGGATCATCTGCCGCAGGCCGGGATCGGATTTCCACAGCCGCTCGCCTTCGTGCGCGAGAGCGTCCGGAAAAGCAAAGCGACCGGCATAGAAGGCCAGCGCCCAGCGATCGTCGCTCGGTAAGGTCGCAAAGCTTTGCATCGCGGTGCCATCGATGCCCTGATCGATGACTTGATAGAGCGCGAAGGGGCTGCGCTGCCGCGCGCGCACGATCTCGCTAAAGGCGATCGGCGGCGTCGTCAGCTTTGCAGCGTCGGGGCCATGTCCATTCCCGGTCATGCCGTGGCAGCTCGCGCAGTTCTGCGCGAACAACGAGGCGCCGCGAGCGAGGTCAGGCGCCTTGCTCGGCGCGAGAGGCACCGGATAGGCCTTGAGCAAATCGGCGGCGAGGCCATGGGCGATGCGTGCGACCTCCTTGGGTTCGCCCTTGGCGGCAATCACACCCCGGAGCTGGGTTGCTCCCGTAATCAGCTGTCCGCGCGCCGGCGTGGGTGGCAGGGCCATAAGGCGGTCGGATACCGAAGCCGCGAATTCGGTCATCTCGGCATATTCCGAGGCGCTCTTCACCCGTCCGCCGCTGACGGCACCGCCATAGTCGACCGCCATATAGTCGAGCAGCCGCCAAGCCGTCTGCACGTCAGCAGTTTCGGCGTGGGCGATGGTGCTGACACCAACCAGACAGAGAAATACTGCCAGGACGGCCATAGCGCGGCGGATCAACGGCGCCGCGCTATGGCAGGCGGCAGAAATGGTGCTGCGCGATTCGGGATGATCGGGGAGTGACATCCGTATCAAATACACCCTCTAGCAGCTAGAGGGTCAAGCGTTTTGCGACTTAGTTGCAACAATGCCCTGTGCGGTATCGCGTCTCATTCCGGCCCCTCGCTCCGGCGCGATGTTCAGATCGTTCGGATCGGAAAGTGCAACTCGCAAATCGCGATCTCGACCGGGAGGTTTCGTCATCCTATATCCGCTCTATAGTAACTAGAGGGTTGTGTGATGCAGATCGGGGAATTGGGGCGGGCGACGGCCACGAAGGTTGAAACGATCCGCTATTATGAACAAACTGGCCTGCTGCCCCCGCCGGCGCGAACAAAAGCGAATTATCGCCACTATGGCGAGAACCATCTTGCGCGATTGTCGTTCATTCGCCGCGCGCGCGATCTTGGCTTTCCGATCGAGCGCGTCCGCGCGTTGTTGGACCTTTCGGACGACCGCGGTCGCGATTGCGCCACGATCGACCGGATCGCAACAGAGCATCTGCGTGAGGTTGACCGAAAGATCGCCGATCTCAGCGCGTTGCGGCGCGAATTGAGCACGCTCATCGCTTCATGCGAAGGCGGAACCGTAGCCGAATGCCGCATTCTGGAAGCGCTGGCTCCTGTCGTGGGAGACACTCATGCGGACGTTTGATGAGGATCTGCGCCGGCCCCTCCGGCTCATGGCGCATAAAATCAAGCAGAGTGACGTCTAATGCCTACAGCTTTCGCCTATATTGCCGCTGCCTTCGCGGAGATCGCTGGATGCTTCTCCTTCTGGGCATGGTTGCGGCTTGGCAAAACGCCGCTGTGGACGGTGCCGGGCATAGCCGCTCTAGCGCTGTTCGCCTGGCTGCTGACTCTGGTCGATAGCAATGCGGCCGGTCGTGCTTATGCTGCCTATGGCGGGGTTTATATCGCCACATCCTTGTTCTGGCTCTGGGCCTTCGAAGGAATCCGCCCAGATCGCTGGGATGTCATCGGCGCTGCGGTCTGCCTCTTAGGTACCGGCATCATCATGCTGGGGCCGCGCAGCCTTCCAGCCTGAAGCCATCGCTAAATGCGCGTGCCCATGCCGGTGGTGAAGTCGGCATAATGGGCGCGCTGAGCGTGCCGGCGATGATGGGAGACACGGCTTCCGACCCTGCGTGCCGAGGTGCCGGAAAGCGAGGGGAAACAGTTCCTGTCTGGCACCCTGTCGTGCGCAAATTCAGTCCATTCCGACCCCGCTACAAAGCTGGGTGGCTTCTCAATGCGAACCGTCGCGTCGAAAACGCGAACGCCGCAGCCCCGGCCAGCACATCTGCTCCGAGCATAATATCGGACAGCCAAAGGCGGCCGAGGCCGCCCCCAAGTCTGCGATTATCGCGAAGGCAGGACGCGCGCATAACCGCCCTGCGTCACCGCGACATCGCGGACCAGACGAACCGATGTCGAGCACCGCATCGATTGCTCGGCCGGACACCGTGGCCGGCACGATTAGAGTGTCGCCGGTTAGTCTGCCTTTCAGCCTAGCTATCCACCAAATTTATTGGAGACGCCCCCTCACGCCGCCACAACCTTTATCGGTGGCTCCTGGATACCTTTCCTTTTCGCCAATAACCGGAACATTAGCGCCGAGATCGCCGGTAGGACGAGCAACGTCAGCGCCGTCGACGTGATGAGCCCCCCGATCACTACAGTCGCAAGCGGTCGTTGCACCTCCGCTCCGGTTCCGGTGGCAAGCGCCATTGGGATGAAGCCCAGGCTCGCAACGAGCGCGGTCATCAACACAGGCCGTACTCGTTCCATCGCGCCACCAATGATCGCCCCGTCGATCCCCTCGCCATCGTCAAGCCGCTTGCGGATCGCGCTCATCATGACAAGGCCGTTGAGAACCGCCACGCCGGAAAGCGCGATAAACCCGACCGACGCCGTAATGGAGAAAGGTATCCCGCGCAGGGCCAGAGCGAACACACCTCCGGCCAGCGCCATGGGAACGGCCGTAAACACGACCAGCGCCGGCCAAGCGCCGCCCAGTGCCATGTAGAGCAGCGCGAAGATCAGGACGAAGCAAAGCGGCACGACGATCGCCAACCGCTCGGAAGCGGACTGAAGGCTCTCAAACTGGCCGCCCCATTCGGTGAAGGTTCCGGCGGGCAGCTTCACATCGGCGATCTTCGTCTGGGCTTCCGCGACGAATCCGCCAAGATCGCGGCCGCGCACATTGGCCTGGATGACGACCATCCGCTTACCGTTCTCGCGGCTGATCTGGTTGAGCCCCTCGGTGTAAGTGAAGCGCGCCACTTCGCTGAGCGGGATGGAACGCGCGTTCCCGGCACCGTTGGATGGTAGCATGACCGGGATCGATCCCAAGGTGTCGATATCGTCGCGCTGTGCGTCGGGCAGTCGCACCACCACAGCGAAGCGTCGATCGCCTTCGAACAACAAGCCCGCTTCGCGTCCACCCAGGGCGGCCGCGACCGTACTGGCGACCTCCTCGACCGACAGGCCGTAACGGCCCGCCGCCTGGCGGTCGACCTTGATGTCGAAGGTCGGCGCGCCGGATGTCTGCTCCGCCTGCACGTCCGCCGCGCCGGGAATGGTCCGCAGCGCGGTCGCGATTCGGCCTCCCGCCTCGCTCATCGCGTCCAGGTCGTCGCCATAGAGCTTGACCGCCACATCAGAGCGAACGCCCGCGATCAGCTCGTTGAACCGCATCTGGATCGGCTGCTGGATCTCGGTACGGTTGCCGATCAGCGGCTTCATCCGTTCCTCGATCCGCCGAAGGATATCCTCCTTGGATTTGACCTCGGCTGGCCACTCCTTTTCAGGCTTTGGGATGACATAGGTATCGGACGCATTAGGCGGCATCGGATCGGTACCCAGATCGGCATTGCCGTTCTTGGAAAAGACCAATGCCACCTCGGGCAATGTCTTGAGTGCATTTTCGATGTCGAGCTGCATCGCGGTCGACTGGTCGATCGAGGCGGATGGAATACGAAAGTTGGTGACCGTGATGTCCTTCTCGTCGAGCTGCGGCATGAACTCCTGTCCAAGCGTACCGAACAGCAGCACCGCTGCCGCAAACACGCCTGCGCCGCCGAGAATGAACGGCATTGGCCGCGCCACGGCGCGGGTGAGCGCCGGTTGATATTTCTCCTTGAACCAGCGGATCGATCTGACCTCGGTCTCGCTGACCTTGTCGGTCACCAGCAACGCGACCATCGCCGGCACGAACGTGATCGACAGGATGAACGCGCTGGCCAGAGCCAGCATCAGCGTGATCGCCATCGGTGCGAACGTCTTGCCCTCCACGCCCTGGAAGGTGAGCAAAGGTATGAACACGAGGAAGATGATGGCCTGGCCATAGACGGTTGGCCGGACCATCTCCTGCGCGGCGTGAGTGGTTTCGGTGAGGCGTTCGAGTCGGGTTAGGAGTCTTCCTTCCTTGTGCTGCCGCTCGGCGAGGCGCCGGAGCGCGTTTTCGACGATGATGACTGCGCCATCGACAATCAGGCCGAAATCGAGTGCGCCGAGACTCATCAGATTGCCCGAGACACCGAGCTCATTCATGCCCGCCGCAGTCATCAACATGGTGATCGGAATCACCGCCGCCGTGATGAGCGCGGCGCGGATGTTGCCGAGCAGCAGGAACAGCACGACGATGACCAGCAGTGCGCCTTCGACCAGATTCTTCTCGACCGTGGCGATGGTCGCATTGACCAGCTTGGAGCGGTTATAGGCTTGGCTTGCAACAACGTCCGGCGGCAACGTCTTGTTGATTTCGACCAGCTTGTCGGCGACGCGATTGGCAACGATGCGGCTGTTCTCGCCAGTGAGCATCAGGATAGTCGAGATGACTGCTTCTGACCCGCCGACGCTGCCAGATCCGGTCCGCACCGCGCCCCCGATGACGACCTGGCCGACGTCCTTCACGCGCACCGGGACGCCGGCACGCGTGGCGATCACCGCCTCTTCTATGTCGGCGACCGAGCGCAGCCGCGCGTCGGCGCGAACGAGAAAGGATTCGCCGGCACGGCGGACATAGTTGGAGCCCGCCGACAGGTTCGATCGTTCGAGCGCGTCGGCGAGGTCAGTGACCGAGACGCCATAGGATGCAAGCGCGGTCAGATTGGGCTCGACGACATATTGCTTCACATAGCCGCCGTTGGAATCGACACCGGCAACACCCTGCACGGTGCGCATCTGCGGCCTGATGATCCAATCCTGGACCGTTCGCAGATAAGCGGCCTTGGCAACCACCGTGGTCAGTTTCTCGCCTTCGGGCGTCAGATAGGAACCATCGGACTGCCAGCCGGGCTGACCGTCGACCACCTTAACGCCCTTGCCGTCGGGATGGTCGAACGCGACGCTGAACATGAAAATCTCGCCCAGACCCGTCGTGAGCGGCGCGAGTTGGGGTTGAACGCCGGCAGGCAGACTGTCCTTGGCCTGAGCGACCCGTTCGGTAACCTGCTGCCGAGCAAAATAGATGTCGGTGCTGTCCCTGAAGACCGCGGTGACCTGGCTGAACCCGTTACGCGTGAGTGAGCGGGTCGTCTGCAGACCGGGAATACCGGCAAGCGCTGTCTCGACGGGAAAGGTGACCTGCTTCTCCATGTCGACCGGTCCGAGGGTCGGCACGAAGCTGTTGATCTGGACCTGGCGGTTGGTGACGTCCGGGACCGCGTCGATCGGCAGCAGGGTGATCTGCCAGGCACCGAACAGGACGACGAGGAAGGTGATGAACACAACGGCCCATCGCGCTCTGACCGAGAGCCCTAAAATCCGCGCGATCATTCCGCCGACTCCTTGCCAAGCTCGGCCTTGAGCAGGAAGGCATTGGTGGTGGCGATCACCGTGTTTGCAGGGAGGCCCGAGGCAATCTCGACCATGCCGCCGCTGCGCGTTCCAACCCGCACGGTCTGCGCCTTAAACCCCTGGCGGGTTCGCACGAACACCACCGAGCGATCCCCTAGCGTCTGGACCGCATCCTGCGGCACATTCACGCCGGAGGCCGCATCGCCGCCGCTGGCGAAGATACGCGCCTGGACGAGTTGGCCGGGCGCGATCAGGCCGCCGCCTCCGCTTGGCGTCACGACCACCGTCGCTTGCCGCGTCTGCGGATCGACCACGCCGGTCGCCGAGCGGACCTGGCCTTCCACTTTCTGGCCGTTGTTGGTCGTCAGCTCGACCCTGTCACCCGCCTTCACACGCAATGCGTCCGCTGCCGGCATGCTCGCCTCGATCTGAAGGCGGCGCGGATCGGCGACACGGAACAGCTCGGTCTCGGCCTGCACGAAAGCGCCGAGATTGACGGGTGCGGATGTTATACGGCCGGAGATCGAACTGACCACCGCAACCGACCTGCCGTCGCGCGAGACCATTGCCGCGCTGGCGGCAGCGCTGGCTTGCCGGGCTTCGGCCTGAGCGACCGCCAGATTGGCTTCGGCGGTCTCATAGTCTGCCCGGGGCGACACCCCTTGATTGAGCAGTATTCGCTCGCGCGCCAGTTGTCGGCTTGCAAGCGTAACCCTTGCGGCAGCCGTACTGCGATCGGCGGCGATCGCCGACGCATCGCGGCTCTCGACAAGGGCAATCGTTTCGCCGGCGCTGACCGGATCACCGATCCGCTTGAAGATCCGGGTAACGGTGCCCGCTGCCCGGGCAGTGAGCACCGCTTCGGCATCTGGCGTTGCCTCAACGGTGGCACTGGCGAGGATGATGCCGGCGACGCCACCGGCTGCTGCGGGTGCGACTCCGATCCTCGAGGTCTTGATACCGTCCTGGGTGATCACGACGGTGTCGGTTTGAGCAGCATCGGCCGCCGCCTCCGTCTCGGCTGTCGGTGCGGATGGGCCAGTCATTCTGGCGACACCGAAACCGGCAAGGGCGGCGAGGAGGAGACCCATCGCGGCCCCGGCATAAAGCTTATTGCGTTCGGGGTTCATTGGATCTCACCTCCGGAAAGGGTGCGGCCCTGGAGGCGGGCGAGCTGCGCGCGCGCCTCGAAACTGGCCACTTTGGCGTCGAGGACGATCCCGCGTGCCGCGCCAAGGCCTTGGCGGGCGTTCAACAATTCGACGAGCGGGGATTTGCCAGCCTCATAGGCGATGCGAGCGAGACGATAGGTTTCTTCCGCGGTGCGTTGCGATGCCTCCGCTGCGGCAACCCGCGACTGTGCGGCCGCAATCTGCGCCCCGGCCGCGCGGGCTTCGGCAATCGCATCGTTACGCGCCATGGCCAATCTTGCAGCGGCGGCCTGTGCCTCTGCTTCCGAGGCGGCGATATTGCCGCGGTTGCGATCGAAGATGTTCAGCGGGATCGAGACGCCCGCCGTGAGAGCGGTCGCATTCTCATAATCGAGACGCCGCACGCCGACGATTGCCGTCACATCGGGGATTGCCCGCTTCTGTTCGGCGGTCAGGCGGCGCTCGGCAGCCTCCCGCTCTGCCTGCGCGGCAAGAAAGGACGAACTCGTCATCGGATCGACGGGGCCATAAGCCGGTGCCGCGACCGGCACGGTCAGGAGCGATTCCGACAAGCCGGTGAAGGTCTCGTCGACGCCGGCGAGTGCGGAGAGACGGGCATAGGCCGCAATGCGATCCGCTTTCGTCCCCTCAAGATCGGCGGTCACGGCGTTCAGCGCGGCCTCTGCTTGCAGGGCGCGCAGCCGCGCTTCCTTGCCGGCATCGACCAGCACGCGAGCGGCGCGCAGGATATTCTGCGCTTGCTCGACCTCGCCTTCGACGAGCATTATCCGCTGGTCTGCGACGTCCGCCGCTGCATAAGCGCGTGCAAGATCATAAGCGTAGCGGATCTTCGCATCATGATCGCGGGCGCGGGACGCAGCGACGCCGGCCTCTCCGGCTGCGATCCTCGCCGAACGCTTGCCGCCGATTTCGAGCGGCTGGCTATATTGCAGCGTCGTCTCGGCGCGATCGACCCCGCGATAGGGAGACGATCCCGCAACATTCTCGGTGAGCACGCCAATCGTCGGATTGGGTCGGGCGCGCGCCTGGCGTGCTAGACCCTCGTACCGGCGAACCTCGGCTTCGCTTTCGATGCGCCGGGGCGCATCGGCGGTCTGGCGTAGCAGTGTAGCAAACGGCGGCGCCACTTGCGCCTGTGCGGGTGCGCACAGCGCCGCGACGCAGGTCGCGCCCATCATGCCGGACACCACGCGACGCGGCAGCCGGCTTATAAAGGCTCTCATATTCTTATCCCCAAAAAAGGCTGCAATGACGGCACGCGCTACGCGCGTGAATTCAGCCTCGCGGGGGACGCAGAATTGACGAAGGTGCGATAGACCGCGCCGCTTCGGCAGGTTCGCGCGCCCAGATCGCCGCGACAGGTTTCAACAGCGCAACAACAACAGTCTGTGCAGGCATGTCGATTGTCTGGAGCACCGCATGAGCCGCCAGATGCATCAGGTCGGGTGTGTCCGGCTGCTCGGCCGGGGCGTGATCATGATGATCCCGATCGACGCTGATGCCATGCGCGGCATCATGGACGTGCGGCATAGCGTCATGCCAGGTGGCAAGCGCCAGCATCCCGAACAGCGCCAGAATCGCCGAGAGCGCAAAAAGGCGCAAGCGGGCACAGGCCCGCACCGAAGAGCGCAATCTGACCGACGATGCCGTCATGTCGATACGGGTATCGCGAACACGGCCGGTCCACAAGCGCGCCGCAAGACAGGGATCATGACAGTCGAGATGAAAGTCATCGGCGTGGCCAGCGCTGATGGAGATCGTCGATAACGAACGCATGCTCCCGCGCCTTGCCGTGATCACCGCGCAGATGGGGATGATCGGGCGCGAGATCCGCATGGTCATGGTTCACCGTATCGGGATCTGCGCTGGGCCAGAGCCACAAGGCGGCCAGGGTTCCGGCGGCCGCAATCGCCGCCATTGCCGCAAACGCCGCCGTCTGCCCGATACTGGCGCCCAACAGCCCCACCAGGGGATAGCAGATCAGCCAGGCGCAGTGGCTGAGCGCGAATTGCGCGGCGAACAAGGCCGGGCGGTCGTCGGCATTGGCCGACCGTCGAAGCAATCGGCCCGATGGCGTCACGCTCATCGAATAGGCGATACCGAGTATGAACCAGCCGATCAGGACCATGCGCCAATAACCGGGCGCTGCCCCAAAGCTTGCCGTGAGCATCGCCAGAAGGGCGAGACCGATCGTCATTGCTGCCGCAGCCCCAATCATGATCGTACGATCGGCGACCCGATCGAGGATACGTGGCAGGGTCAGCGCGGCAAGGATCGAGCCTGCGCCAAAAGCCGCAAGGGTGAAGGCAACATCGCGCTGCGTGAGGCCGAGATTACCACGCACGATTACCACCGTGTTGACGATGACCATCGAACTGGCCGCAGCTGAAGCGAGGGTCAGCGCCAGCAGCCCCCGCAGGCGCGGCGTCTTCAGATAGATGCGCGTACCCCGCGTGGTCTTGGCGTAAATCCCGCCACTTCTCGGTTCTGATTTCACCGCGCGCGGCAGGACCGTCGTCACGACGAGCAGTGCCGAGCACAGAAACCCGATCGCCGTTCCCGAGAATAGCCAGTGGAAGTTGATGACGGTCAGCAGCGCGGCAGCGAGGATCGGGCTGGTCAGGCTCTCCATGTCATAGGCGAGCCGCGACAGCGACAGCGCGCGGGTATAGTCGCGCTCCTCTGGCAGGATATCGGGGATGGTTGCCTGGAAGGTCGGCGTGAACGCCGCGGAGGCCGATTGCAGCACGAAGATCAGGACATAGATCTGCCAGACCTGGCTCACGAATGGCAGGCAGATCGCCACGGCCATCCGCACGAGATCCATGCTGACAAGAAACGCGCGACGTGGCAGGCGGTCGGCGAAGGCGCCAACGACCGGCGCGACACCGATATAGGCAACCATCTTGATCGCGAGCGCCGTGCCGAGCACCGCGCCCGCGCTGCCGCCGGCGATGTCATAGGCTAGCAGACCGAGCGCGACCGTTGCGAGCCCCGTGCCGATAAGCGCGATGACCTGAGCCATGAAAAGATGGCGATAGGTGCGGTTTGCCAGGACGGAGATCACGTCGCGTTTGTTCCGATTGATTTGCGACCCTATCCCCCATGGGGGATATCGGACGCGCTTGAGTTATCCTCCCCTGGAGGATATGTAAAGCCATGTAGCGCGTTGCAGGAGGTCTTGCGGATGACGGAACACAGGCACGAAAGTCATCCCGCGATCGTCAAGCGATTAAATCGCGCTGGTGGCCACTTGCGCAGCACTGTCGATATGATCGTGGCTGGTCGACCTTGCGTCGAGATCGTCCAGCAACTTCATGCAGTCGAAAAGGCAGTCGCCAGCGCGAAGAGAGCGCTTATTAACGACCATATCGATCATTGCCTCGTCCATGCCGACGGCACGGAGGCCGTTGGCTCGGCGGTAGAGGAGTTCAGGATAATATCGAAATATCTATGAGCGGCTACGTCTGACGTTGATCGGCTACTCGACCAGACGCAGTCTGCTAGCGTGTGCTAATAGAGCGGCACTTCCCCACCAAAATGCTTGTCCGACGAACGATCCTTTGACCTGCGTCCGCCAAACTTATCAGCGTTCAGGTATGGATGTCACGCCGCCCGCACACCGCCGAGTCTTGCCCGAATTCGGCGCCTTCAGCGCGTTACCCATGCGCAACCGTCAACCACTTTGATTCGGAAGCCCGCCGTGTACAGTCAGATCTGAAGGGCCTTTCAGATGGTTGTGGTTAGGTCATGATCCCACATAGGAAAAAGACCCGAGCGCTTAATAGCCTATGGCCGCTCTAGTGGCAGCGTCATGAAAGGCTGATTCGCGCCAACGTCTCACCGCAAACTTCAACAAATTCCCAAAGTTCGAGAGCAAAGAAACAACGTCGGTGCCCAAGGCGAAAAGGGCTCCAACGATCAAATTATGGGCGAGCCAAAATGGAGCCCCCACGAGGAACAGACCCTTCATACGCGTCGTCGATGTCTGCAAGCGGGCTAGACTACCCAGCGAACTGCCGGTCAACGCCAGCGCGGATGGTATTCCGTGCCATGTTATGACCGATAGGAAGGACAACACAATGAGGCTGGCCCCATAGAGTCGCACGACGACATAGCGGTCACGCACTGACGCTGAGACGAGGAGTTGCGCGCAAGAAATGAGGCATGCCACCGCCGCAGTGGGCGATCCCAACATTAGAAAATATGTCGCAAACGCAGCAGCGCCCGCGCTCTGAATTTTTACGACCGTCTTGTAGTCGCTGAAGAACGGCCAGATAATGACACACAGAAGCGCCACGCAACCGAAGGCGGTGGCAATCACGACTGCCACCGCTCGGTTCTTCCAATCTTGATCTGCGTTTCGCGCCCAGCTCGTTCTTTTTTCATCACTGAAGCGTGAAGGAACGAGGTTAATTAGCCTTTAATGGGCCTTATAAAATCCCCTGCTTAAGGCTTCTTTTGGATCGCTGTTACCTCACCGGCGCTGCCCACAAGCGTGACATCAAAATCGACCTTGTCGCCCACCTTCGCCGCGTCGGATATCGCAGGCGCGGCCTTGAACGCCATGGTCATTGCCGGCCAGTTGGCTTCCGGGATCGGGCCATGGTCGAGCGTGATCGTGCCAGCGGTCTTGTCGATCGCGGTGACCGTGCCATGACCCTTGGCCATGATCGGCGCAGTGGCAGCTGGTGCCATCGCCATATTGCCCATGTCACCGCTCATGGCGGCGGCGGGCGCCGCCTGGTTGGTCTCGGCCGCAACCGGCGTTTCCGCTTTCTTACCGCACGCAGCGGTCAAGGCGGCGAGGCCGAGGGCAATAGTCAGTCGTGCATGCTTCATGGTCTTCTCCTTCATGAAATAAGAGGTTGAGGTGTGGGCTTGCTCTTCGGCCGCCGGAGCAGAAGATAGGCCGCAGGAAGTACGAACATGGACAGGAGCGGCGCGGTGAGCATGCCGCCGATCATCGGCGCGGCGATCCGGCTCATCACTTCCGAGCCCGCGCCAGATCCCAATAGGATCGGCAGCAGGCCGGCGAGGATAACCGCGACCGTCATCGCCTTAGGCCGGACGCGGAGCAGCGCACCTTCGCGCACCGCAGCCTCGACCTGAGTAGCATCGGGACCGGCGCCGCGTTCTTCCAGTGCGTTCTTGAGGTAGATCAGCATCACCACGCCGAACTCGGCCGAAACGCCGGCGAGCGCGATAAACCCGACGCCGGTCGCGACCGATTGGTTGAAACCTAGCAAATAGAGAATCCAGATGCCCCCTGTGAGCGCGAACGGCAGCGTGCCCATGATCAGCGCGGCTTCATCGAACCGGCCGAAGATCATGTAGAGCAGCACAAAGATGATCAGCAGCGTTGCAGGCACAACCAGCTTCAGCTTGTCGACCGCACGCTCGAGATATTCGAACTGGCCGGAATAGGCGATGCTGACGCCCGGCGAGAGCTTGACCTGCTTCGCCACCGCGCGCTGGAGATCGCCGACGACGGAGGCGAGATCGCGCCCGCGAACATCGACATAGACCCAGGTGGAGGGGCGCGCATTTTCGGTCTTGAGCATCGGCGGCCCTTCAGCGATCGATATGTTCGCGACCGTGCCGAGCGTGATCTGCTGCCCCGATGGCGTCAGGACCGGGAGCGTGCGGAGGCCTTCCAGGCTGTCGCGCACCTCGCGCGGGTAGCGCACGCTGATCGGGTAGCGGGCTAGGCCTTCGACCGTTTCGCCAATCGTCTCGCCCCCGATCGCACCCGAAACGATCGCCTGCACATCGGTGATGTTGAGCCCGAACCTGGCGGCGGCAGCGCGATCGATGTCGACATCGACATAGCGCCCACCGGTCAGCCGCTCGGCCAGCGCCGAACTGACGCCGGGCACGGTCTTCGCCACCGTCTCGACATCATGGGCGATCCGGTCGAGCTGGACGAGATCGGACCCCGACACCTTGACCCCGATCGGGCTCTTGATGCCGGTCGCCAGCATATCGATGCGGTTGCGGATTGGCGGAACCCAGACATTGGCGAGGCCGGGGAGTTTCACCGTACGATCCAGTTCTTCAACAAGCTTGTCGGGTGTCATCCCCGCCCGCCATTGGTCGCGGGGTTTGAACTGAATGGTCGTCTCGAACATCTCCAGCGGCGCCGGATCGGTGGCGGTCTCGGCGCGTCCGGCTTTGCCGAATACGCTCTCGACTTCGGGCACGGTCTTGATCAACCGGTCGGTCTGCTGGAGCAGTTGCGACGCTTTCGCCGCCGACAACCCGGGCAGTGCTGACGGCATGTAAAGCAGGTCGCCTTCGTCCATATTGGGCATGAACTCACCGCCGAGGTGGGTGAGCGGCCAGGCCGTGGTCGCGAACACCAGAGCCGCGATAAGCAGTACCGTCTTGGGCCGCCGCATCGTCCAGTCGATTGCGGGCCGGTAGATGTTGGTGAGCCAGCGGTTGACCGGGTTGGATTGCTCGGGCGGGATCTTCCCGCGGATCAGCAGACCCATCAGGATCGGCACCAAGGTCACCGATAGGATCGCCGCCGACGCCATCGCGTAGGTCTTGGTGAAAGCGAGCGGCGCGAACAGCCGCCCTTCCTGTCCTTCGAGTGTAAACACGGGAATGAAGGAGAGCGTGATGATCAGCAGGCTGAAGAACAGGGCGGGGCCAACCTCTGCGGCGGCTTCGGTGATGACAATCCAGCGCATCTCGCCCTCGAGATGCTTGCCCGGATGATCCTGTTCCCAGTGCTCGATCTTCTTGTGGGCATTCTCGATCATGACGACGGCCGCATCGACCATCGCGCCGATCGCGATGGCGATGCCGCCCAAGGACATGATGTTGGCATTCACCCCCTGGAAGCGCATCACGACGAACGCCGCCAGCACCCCCAGCGGAAGAGTGAGGATCGCGACCAGCGCTGAACGGACGTGCCAGAGGAACAGGCCGCAGACGATGGCGACGACGATGAACTCTTCGACCAGCTTGTGGGTGAGATTCTCGACTGCGCGATCAATGAGCTGCGAACGATCGTAGACCGTCACCACCTCGACGCCGGGTGGCAGGCTCTTTTTCAGTTCGGTGAGCTTGTCCTTGACTCCGGCGATCGTTTCGCGCGCGTTCTTGCCCGAACGCAGGATCACCACGCCACCGGCGACCTCGCCTTCGCCGTTCAGCTCGGCGATGCCGCGTCGCATCTCCGGGCCGATCTGGATGGTGGCGACATCGCCCAACCGCACGGGCACGCCACCGGCGCCGGTCCTGAGCGGAATCGCCCGGAAATCGTCGAGCGTCTTCAGATAGCCCGAGGCGCGAACCATATATTCGGCTTCGGCCATCTCCAGCACCGAGCCGCCCGCTTCCTGATTGGCTTGGCTGATCGCCTGGACCGCTTGCTGATGGGTGATCCCATAAGCGGCCAGCTTCACCGGATCGAGCAGCACCTGATACTGCTTGACCATGCCGCCCATGCTGGCCACCTCAGCGACGCCGGTCACGGTCTTCAGCTCGTAGCGCAGGAACCAGTCCTGAATCCCACGGAGCTGCGACAGGTCGTGGCGGCCGGTGCGGTCGACCAGCGCATATTCATAGACCCAGCCAACCCCGGTGGCGTCCGGTCCGAGCGCGCTGCGGGCGCTTGCCGGCAGCCGTCCCTGCACCTGATTGAGATATTCGAGCACCCGGCTGCGCGCCCAATAAAGGTCGGTGCCGTCTTCGAAGATCACATAGACGAAGCTATCGCCGAAGAAGGAATAGCCGCGCACCGTCTTCGCGCCGGGAACCGACAGCATGGTGGTGGTCAGCGGATAGGTGACCTGGTTCTCGACGATCTGCGGCGCCTGTCCCGGATAGCTGGTGCGGATGATGACTTGGGTATCGGAGAGATCGGGCAGCGCATCGATCGGGGTCGAACGCACCGCCCACAGCCCCGCCCCGACCAGCGCAAGCATGCCGATCAGGACGAAGAACCGGTTACGGACCGACCAGCGGATGAGATGGGCGATCACTGGCCCGCGACCTTCGCCATGCGCCGCACAGTGGCTCCGGCGGAAGGTTGATCGAATCCAAAACGGACCCGATCGCCGGTCTTGAGGCCGCGCGCGATCTTAGGATCGGGTAGCTGGAAGGTCATCGTCATCGCCGGCCAACCGATCGCAGGCACCGGCTCATGGCTGAGCGTCACCGAATTGGCGGTGATCTGCTCGATCTTTCCAACGGTCTCGTAGAGTCTGCCAGTAGCAGCGGGTTTGGCGGCTATAGGCGCGCCACCCCCGATCGGCCGCGCCTGGACTCCGGACAGGCTCGCCTCGGAGTCTATCAGGAACTGGCCCGACGCGACGATCTTCTCACCCTCGCCCAGGCCCGCCAGGATCTCAGTCTGGCCCCCGGATTCCCGCCCGGTCTGGACCTCGGCCGGCCGATAGCGGCCCTTGTCGAGCGCGAGCATCACCAATGTCCGCTTGCCGGTACGGATCAGCGCTTCGGAGGGCACCAGCAGCGCCGGTTGCGTGGCTCCGCCAAACGACACGGTTGCGAACATGCCGGGACGCAGGCGTCCGCTGCGGTTGGGCAACTCGATCCGCACGGTCAGCGTCCGGCTGTCGGCTTGCGTCTGCGGCAGGATCGCTGAAACGCGGCCCGACAAGATCTCGCCGGGAAATGCCGCGAGCGTCGCCCGCACGGTTTGCCCGGGTTTGAGCGGTCCGGCGATCGCCTCGGGCACGGCGGCATTGAGCCAGACAGTGCCGAGACCATTCACCTCTGCGAGCGTCTGTCCTGCCGTCAGTGTCATGCCGGCTCGCACGTCCAATGTTTTGACAACGCCGCCGATCGGCGTGGAGATCGTGATGACATTGTGCGGACGGCCGCCGCGCTCGACCGACGCGATGGTGCCAGACGGCATGCCAAGCAGCATGAGTCGCTGGCGGGCCGCCTGGGTCAGTGCTGCGTTGCCGGTGCGGCGCACCGCGAGAAACTCGGCCTGCGCCCCGCCCCACTCCGGCACCAGGATATCGGCGAGCGGCGCCCCCGCGCCGACCACGTCACCCGGCGCGCGACCATAGACTCGCTGCACGAAGCCCCCGGCACGTGCCTGGACGATCGCGACATCGCGCTGGTTGAAGTCGATTGTACCGGTCGCGGTGAGGCTGCTAGCCAGCTCGCCGCGTTGCACCGTGGCGATCCGCAGACCGAGCGCCTGCGAGGCGGAAGCGTCGACCGAAATGCCCGGCACCTGCGCGCTTGCTCCGCCCTCGTCCGCATAACGAGGGATCGTCTGCATACCCATGGATGAGAGACCCGGACCCTCATGGTGCTCGGCCGGTATCATCGGATCGTACCAATAAAGAATCTTGCGCGCTGCCGGCTTTACGGCCCCACCATCTTTTGTGCCCTGGAAGCCCGCTAGAGCGAACCCGAGACCGCCGGCAGCAAGCGCAAGAGCAGCAGCTGCGCCAAAGAGCCACCCGCGGGCTATCATAACCTGGCTCATCGATTTGCGCTCCGGTAGGTGAGTGTCAGCCGCGCACCGTCCGCGGTGACCAGGGCTTCACGATCAAGAGTCGTGATGGTGGCATCGGCCAGCGCGGCATAGGCGTCGGCGATATCGACGAGACTGGCACGACCAGCCGCATAACTGGCGGTTTCCAATTTCACGCGCTGCTCAGCGAGCGGTTGCAGTGTGCTCTGCGCACGCATCCATTGCTCATGGTGCATGACATGGTCGGCGATATCCGCATCAAGGTCGGCGGCGAGCGCGCGCCGCGAGGCCTCGCGTTCAGCCATCACTCGTCCGGCATTTGCCTGGGCTGCCGCGATCCCGGCATTCTGGCGACTGCGCGTGAAGAACGGCAGGCTGACCGTCACACCGGCCGAGACATAGTCGCCGAACCGGGGATCGCGGCGCTGGTAGGCCAGGTTGACACCAAAATCGGAACGCCGGCCGGCATCGGCTACGCGCACATCGGCATCCGCCTGCCCGGCCTGGGCATCGATCATCTGGATGGTGGGGTGGCGGTCGAGTCCTGCGCGCAGACCCGCTGCGTCGACCGCAAAATCGGGGATCGGTCCGGCGATCTCCGGCGCGGGGTCTCCGGTCCACCGGGTTAGCGTCGCGCGTGCCCGCGCCACGTTCGAGACCAGTTCACTGCGGCGATCCTGCATCGCGGCGACGGCTTGGCGCCCTGCAAGGGTCTGCGCCGGGCGCGCGCCTCCCGATGCGACCGCACCTGGCGTCGTTCCCACCACACGCTCGAGACCGGACAGAATATCGTCGAGCACGGCGAGCCTGCGCTCGGCATAGGCCAAGTTGATCCAGGCTAGCGCGGTGCCAACCTCGACCGTGCGCGCCTGGACTGCGGTATCAGCCTCGGCCGCCTTTATGTCGCTGTCGGCGCGCGCCTGTTGCGCATGGCGCTTGGCGAGATTGGGAATGTCCTGGGACACGCCGACCCGCGCCATGCTGAAATTGTCGCGCTGCGGCTCGAACGCGAGCGGTCCCGATACCGGGAAACTGTCGATCCCAACTGCAAGCGTCGGATCAGGCAGGGCGCCGGCCGCGCCGCGCACGGAACGGGCGGCGTTGGCACCGAGCGCCTTCGCCTTGAGCGACGGCGCTTCCTGCCGGGCGCGCTGGAGGGCCGCGTCGAAGGTGAGCGGCTCGGCGAAGGCAATGCCGGGGATTGCCGCTAACAGCGGCATACACAAAAATAATCGCATGGAGATCTCCTGATCGGCCCAGTCGGCCCGAAGCTGCGATTTTGGCCAGGTTGAAGAACGAACACTGAACGCTTGATTGATTCTACCAGGAC
>JARFNK010000015.1 GCA_029167225.1 Sphingobium arseniciresistens | reverse complement strand
TGCGATCGTCAAAGAGATGCGCGTTGAGGCGCCGTCCGACGAGGCGGGAAGGCACCGAATAGGTAACCCGATCGATGGCGACGGTGCCGTTGCGGGTGACATCGACGGTGACCATGGCGAAATCGGTGGTTCGCCTTGCGGGCAGCGCCTTGAGTACCCTGCGTTCTGCATCGATGCGCGCAGCATGCCGCCGGTTCTGTCTGGCGACCTGCGCCTCAACGAACTCGCGCCAGGCCTCGATGCTGACGAAATCGCGGCTTCCCCGCCGGCGTAAGGCCTGATCGAGCCGTCGCTTGAGATGGGCATGCGGACCTTCGATCGATCCGTTCTCGTGCGCCTCGCCGCGGTTGTTGCGGGTAGCGAGCATGCCGTAATGACGGCACAGCTCGTCATAGCTTCGGGTAAAATCCCGCTGCGCATCGGCGTCGAGGTTTTTGTAGGCGGCTGACAGGGAATCGCTGCGGTGTTCGGCCGGCGCGCCGCCCAGCTTCCACAAGGCATCCTGCAGGTGCTCCGAAAGGGCGGCAAAGCTCTCCCCGCCCAGCACGACAGCCGCATGCTCCCAGCCACTCGCCGCCAAGCGGAAGTGGTAAAGGCGATAGGCTAGGGTCTCGCCGGCAACGGTGACCTTGAGACTGTCGCATACCGTGAAATCCGACAGGCCCTGCCGACCGGGCTCATGATGCTGCGGGAAGAAGATCTCCTTCTCGCCGCCGTGCAGTGCCCGCCAGCGGGCGATCCGGCGTTCAAGTGTTCGTCGTATCGCATCGGGAACAGCATCCTCGCCGAACTCGTCCTGGAGCGTCTCGAAGACCGTGACGGCAATGATACCGTCGATCTGGAGCAACTCCTCGACGCGTGGCCAGAATGGCTCGAGCGGATCGGCGCGGGTGCGCCAGTGGCGCTCCTTCTTCTTCTGGGACGGAAGCTGCGGATCGTTCTCGATCCGGCGTGCGCTGCGCTCGCTGATACCGGCCTTGGCAGCCGCGACGGCCTGGGTGTGTTGGCGACGATGGGTCATGAAGAGAAATACCTGCTGATCGGAAATGTGGTGGCCCGGCATCGCAAACCCATCGCTCGTTGTTCGATGAGTGTTCCGATACCACCGCCCGCCACAGCCCCGATCAGCCCCCCAAAAGAAGGGGAAAAAGATCGCCATCGGTTGTCTGGTCCGCTCTCCGGTCAGGGCTACGCCCCTCCCTACGATCAGCCCAGACAACCGATCCTACCGGCCATCATAGTTGCCGCTCAACCGGCCATCGTAGTTGTCGCCACGCACATTCGCCACCTTTATCATCACCACCGTATTGCGCCCAAAACTGGTCATTGAGGAACTGTTCGGCGATCTGGAAAGTGGCGGGACCGAAGCTGATCTGTCTGGGCCGAAGCTTCACTCGGTTGCGTTGTATCTTGCAGGGTCTACGGCTTCACACTGGAGTTGCCGTTGCTCTCGCCATCCGGCTCCGGCCGGCGGCGGCGCCTGGCGAGCGAGGTTGTGGTCACGATCCCTATCTGCTCGATTGCTGAGCCATGTTCAGGCGCAACCTATGACTGGGTCAAGTGAGCCGATATCCGCCACCCGTCGAATGGATGATCGGCCGCATCATCTATGTAGCCGATCATGATATTCACCGCTTTAGCAAAGCAATTCAAGCCTGTTTAAACCGGACCTGCAGTGCTACGTATGGCCTAACTCTTGATGGTGTAAACTTCTTCAGTCTTTGAACCATCTGAATATGCCTCGATCACTCGCACCTTGTTGCCCTCAAACGAGAATGTGAGGATTTCGTCCTTCGGACCATCACGCCACATTCCAGTGCCTGATCCAGCAAAGGAGTCCACGCCGCGCCAGTAAATCCTATTCCCTACAATCCGACAGCCCTGCTTCCACAGCTTCCCGTCATCCGGACGCTTATACTGATTGTGTACAATATCTCCGTCCGCAGAAGCCTTCATAATGGACGGGCTTTTCCCCATCAGAATAGCGATCCCAGCTTTGCAGGCACGGACTTGATCCTTACGTGACAGCGTAGTTGGCTCTCTGAGGGCAATGGCTCCCGGCTTGTCCATTTTGCCAAGCGCGGCGTCTGCATGATTCAGCGCCTCATCAGCCGCAGCTTCCGCGAGCACTGTCTCATTCGCTGCACGCACGGCCTCTCGCTCGTCTGACGAGGATCCGCACGCGGGAAGCCCGCCCATGCACACCAGCAAAATAGGAGTTGAGTGTAGCTTTTTCATTTGCCCTCCCGATAAAGTCTGCTCTGCCTATGGCGGTAATCACTTCCAGCCAAGACCCAGCTAACCGGCATTTTCATCCCGGAAATTTTCCGGATTGCACCATGCATTCGACTGAGAGAGCGAGACCATCGAAATTTTCATAGGGGCTTCCCCATGTTCATTTGAAGATTAAGATGCATTGCGAGGGGGAATTCGTGAATTTTTAAGCTGTTCTGGCAATCCTGCGGCCCTTCGGAAGGAGGGCAGTCGCCTTGCGCGGCAAAGATTGGCGATTTCTACAAAAATTAGCACAAGGAAAGTATAACGATGACGGTAACCCTGCAGAAGAACTCGAGCGTCAGCCTTCAGAAGCAAGCCGGCAGTACCCTGACAGGTATTACTTTGGGCGTCGGCTGGGATGTTGCCACCAGCGGCAGCGGTTTCATGGGCAAGCTGTTCGGTGGCGGCCAGCCGGAAAGCATCGATCTTGACGCTTCCTGCATTCTCTTCGACGGCAGCGGCAAGCCGCTCGACATCGTCTATTTCGGCCAGCTCAACAGCAAAGACGGTTCGGTCCGACACAGCGGCGACAACCTCACCGGCGAGGGCGACGGTGACGATGAATCGATCGCCATCGATCTGACCCGGCTGCCAGGTCTGGTCGAAACGCTGGTGCTGACCGTGAACTCCTTCCGGGGCCAGACCTTCGATAAGATCCAGAACGCCTATGGCCGCGTCGTGAACTCGAACGGCACGGAACTGGCGCGCTTCGACATCTCCGACTCCGGCCCGCACACCGGCCTGGTTCTTGCGAGCGTCACGCGCAATGGCGGCGATTGGACGTTCAAGGCCATCGGCGCCCGGGCAAACGGTCGCACGGCTCATGACCTGACGGCGGAAGCCGCTCGCCACATCTGATGCCTTTTGGCGGGGAGACAAAAGCTCCCCGCCTTCATTCTGGAGTAACGCATGCAGCTGCAGCGGGGGGAAAAGCGCGGCCTGTCTGATCTTGGCGTCGGCAATCGTCTGACGATCAAGGTGGATTTTGGCCTCGAAGGTGTCGATATCGCAGCCTTCGGCCTCAACAAGGGAAAAAAGATTGGGGACGACCGCTATGTCGTTCTCTTCTCCAACACGCGTACGCCGGAGGGAGCAGTCACGCTCATTCCGACATCCGACAGTGCCGTCTTCAACATCGACCTCGACCAACTGCCAGCGGCCGTGGATCGGATCGTATTTACCGCGACCCATGATACACGCCCGATCGCTGAATCCAGGCCGCTCACTGTCACGATTGACGGTTCCAAGGCGATGTTCAACGTCGCAGAGCATCTCTCGTCCGAAAAGGCCGTGATGCTGATCGAGCTTTATCGCCACAGCTCCGGCTGGAAGGTTGGCACGATGGCGGCCGGCTTTGCAGCAGGGCTGGCCGCTCTCATCGAGCATTTCGGCGGGGAAATCGCTGGAACCCCTTCGCCTGCCCCCACGCCGACGCCGGCCGCGCCTCCGCCGCCCCTGCGTCCCGCAGCGCCGCCTCCACCTCCGCCGCCTCCGGCAGCGCCTGTCTCGTTGAAGAAGATCACATTGGAGAAATCCAATCCGTCGGTCAGCCTCAAAAAGACCGGTTCGACGTTCGGCGAGATCATCCTTAACCTGAACTGGAACCAGGGCGAAGCGAAGCGCGGCTTCTTCGGCGGCGGGTCCAAGAAGGTCGACCTTGACCTCGGCGTCATGTTCGAGATGCATGATGGCTTCAAGGGTTGCATCCAGGCTCTCGGCGAGAGCTTCGGCTCGTTTGACTATGCGCCCTGGATTGAGCTCTCCGGCGATGACCGCACCGGCTCGGTCGCAACCGGCGAGACCATCCGGGTCAACGGACGCTTCTTCGACCAGATCAAGCGCATCGGGGTGTTCGCTCTGATCTACGACGGCGTCCCCAACTGGCGCCAGACCGACGGTATCGTCCGGATGAACATCCCAGGGCAGCCCGAGATCGAGGTTCAGATGAATGAAGGGGATGATAACCGCCGTCTCTGCGGTATCGCCCTCATCGATAACGTGGGGGGGAACCTGCAGATGAAGCGCCATATAAAATATTATCGCGACCAGAAGCAGTTCGCCGACGACATCGGCATCCGCCTGCGCTGGACAGCCGGCTCGAAGGATTGAGCCGGCCACCTCATCGTTTCACATTTTTGCGGCAGGATTGACCTGATCCAGCCAGCCCACAGGGGGGTATAAATGAAGAATTTCACAGGGTCATTGGCGTTCACCGTCTTTGCCCTCATTGCAGCCGGTTTGGTCGGTTACAGTGAGTCCGGGTTGCTCAGCGGCGCCCTTTCCATGGCTTTCCTTGCGCTGGTGCTCGGCGTTATGGAAACCTCGCTCAGCCTCGACAATGCGGTTGTCAACGCGACCGTCCTCAAGGACATGGACGAGGTTTGGCGCCGCCGCTTTCTCACCTGGGGCATGCTCATCGCTGTCTTTGGCATGCGGATCATTTTCCCGATCCTGATCGTCTCCTTCTCGGCCTTCGTCTGGCCGTGGGAAGCCGCGCGCATCGCGGTCACCGAACATGAACTCTATGAGCAGATCGTCACCGGTGCCCATGTCGGCATTTCTGGCTTTGGGGGCGCGTTCCTGATGCTGGTCGGCCTCAGCTTCTTCTTCGACGACGAGCGCGAGCATCACTGGCTCGGCTTCATCGAAGGCCCGCTGTCGGCCTTCGCCAAGATCCCTTATTCTGCCTACATCGCGACCGTCGCGATCGTTGCTGGCCTGTCCTTCCTCGTCCACGGTCATGAACAGCAGACCTTCCTGATTGCCGGCCTCGCCGGTGTTGTGGTCTACTTCCTCGTGCAGTGGTTCGGGGATTTGGTCGGCGGCGAAGAAGATGCGACCGGTGCGGTCGTTCGTTCAGGCGCAGGCGCGTTCCTCTACCTTGAGGTTCTGGACGCTTCCTTCTCCTTCGACGGCGTGATCGGCGCCTTTGCCATCACCAACAACATCATCCTGATTGCTCTGGGCCTCGGCATCGGCGCCTTCTTCGTCCGCTCGATGACCATCGCGCTGGTGAAGGGTGGCCACCTGGCGGAATTCCGCTTCCTCGAGCCTGGTGCCTTCTATGCGATCATCGCCCTGGGCATGATCATGCTTCTGAGCATCCGGGTCGAAACCCCGGAAGTCGTCACCGGCCTGCTGGGCGCGGCCATTCTAGCGCTCTCGCTCTGGGCATCGGTCCGCCACCGCAAGCGCTTTCCGCATGAATATGAAGAGGGTGGTGAAGCCGAAGCGATCCTGCCCACCGGCCAGGTCATCGTCGGTGCGCATACGGCAGGCGCCGACACGGTCGAACCGACCAGCCCGGCTGCTTCGCCGACCGGCAATCCTGGTCCGCAGACGGCCTGATCGAGCAACGGGGCGCCCGACGGCGCCCCGTCATATCACCATCAGACATACGCAAGAGCCATGCAGCTTCAAAAAGGCGCAAACGCCGAGATCGATAGCAATATCGTGGAAATCAGCTGGCACGCCACGCCCGGCAAAGCCGAGGTGGACGTCTCAGCCTATCTTTTGACCGGCGAGCGCAAGGTCGAAGGTGATGCTGGCATGGTTTTCTATGGCCAGCCCAGCGTCCCGGGTGCAAACCTCACGATCTATCAGGAACAGCGCGCAGCGGTTTTCGAGATCAACCCAGCCACACTGCCTGCGACCATCGAGACCATCGCTTTCTGCGTGGCACTGGACACAAGCCACGATCAGTCGCGCCGCCTCGCCGACGTTGGTGCTCTCAAAATGCAGATGGGATCGAACAGCTTCGAGATCCCACTAGCCGGCATGTCCGAGCAGGCTCTCATCATCTGTGAAGTCTATAAGCGCAACGGCACCCTCAAGGTGCGGGCCGTCGGTCAGGGCTTCAACGGCGGTTTGGCCCCGCTTGCTATCAATTTCGGCGTCGACGTCGAAGGCGCCAATGAACAAGCGCCAACGCCAGTCTCCGCCCCGTCAACACCAGTGAGTGCTGTCTCCCTCAAGAAGGTCACGCTCGCCAAAAATGAGCGCGTGAGCCTGTCGAAAGCCACGGGCAGCATTCGCGCCAAGCTCAAATGGGAAGGACGTGGAAAGGGAGAGGGCGACCTCGACCTCTATTGCTTCTACGTCCTCAAGGACGGGACCTGCGGCAAGGTGTATTGGAAGGACATGGGGCGCTCTCACGCGCTGCCCTATATCACCCTGTCGGGAGATTCTCAGGTAGCTGGTGAAGAAGAAATAGTCCTGCATCGCCCGGACGAGCTTCGCTACGCCCTGTTTGGTGCTTACAGCGCCGTCAGCAACGGCGCCGGCTCTTTCGAGAGCTATCGTCCCAAGCTCATCTTCTACGGCCAGGATGGCAGCGAGGTCACCGTGCCACTGCTCAATCCGAACCGGACCTCCTACTGGGTCGCCATCACCCATCTCGATATCGATCGCGAGATCGTGATCCAGCATGTCGAGACATATGGGAAGAGCGGCCGCGCCTTTGTTGCTGCTGAACGGGCGCCCCGCCTTCATGCGGATGGCACCTGGGACATCAGCAAGGGGGCAATCGAATTCAAGCGCAAGTAGCTTGATCATCTCTCGCGTGCTGCTGGGCGGGCGCCGCGCGGAACCACCAACGCCAAAATGAAAGGACGTTTGAAACATGGCAATTTCGCTTTCCAAGGGTGGCAATGTCAGCCTGTCGAAGGAAGATCCAACTCTCGACGAAATCATGATCGGCCTGGGCTGGGACGCGCGCGCCACCGACGGCTCGGACTTCGACCTCGACGCCTCGGCCTTCCTGCTGGCCGCCAGCGGCAAGGTCCGCAGCGACAGCGACTTCGTCTTCTACAACAACAAGGTCGTAGCCGGCGTTGAGCATCAGGGCGACAACCGCACCGGTGCCGGCGAAGGTGACGACGAGCAGATCAAGGTCACGCTGTCGAAGCTGCCGGCCGACGTCGACAAGGTCGCGATCGTCGTCACCATCCACGAAGGCGAGGCCAAGGGTCAGAGCTTCGGCCAGGTCTCGAACGCGTTCATCCGCCTGGTCAACCAGAAGTCGAACAACGAAGTTGTCCGCTACGACCTGTCGGAAGACGCCTCGGTCGAAACCGCGATGATCCTCGGCGAAGTCTATCGTCACGGCACCGACTGGAAATTCCGCGCCGTCGGCCAGGGCTTCAAGGGCGGCCTGGGTCCGCTTGCCACCAATTACGGCGTCAACGTCGGCTGATCTGTTCCGGGGGCGCAGCCGCGCCCCCGGCCTGCCTTCACACCTTTCAAAAACACAGTACCAGCAGGAGTCTTCAATGGCTGTTTCTCTCGTCAAAGGCGGCAACGTTTCGCTCTCCAAGGAGGCTCCGGGCCTCACCTCCGTCACGGTCGGCCTCGGCTGGGACGTGCGCAAGACCGATGGCCAGGCCTTCGACCTCGACGCCTCGGCTTTCATCATCGGGGAAACCGACAAGGTCATCTCGGACGCGCACTTCGTGTTCTACAACAACAAAACCTCGCCCGACGGCTCGGTCGTCTATGGCGGCGACAATCGCACCGGTGACGGCGAAGGCGACGACGAAACCATCAAGATCGATTTCGCCAAACTGCCGGCCGACGTGAAGAAGGTCGTGATCGCGGTTACCATCCACGAAGGCGCCGAGCGCAAACAGAATTTCGGTTCGGTCTCGAACGCCTACGCACGCGTCATCAACGATGCCGATGGCAAGGAGCTCGCGCGTTTCGACCTGTCGGAAGACAGCAGCACCAACGCCGCCATGATCTTCGTCGAGCTGTATCGCAGCGCCCAGGGCGAGATCAAGGTGAAGGCGATCGGCGAAGGCTGGGAATCGGGCCTGGCGGGCCTGGCCGGCGGTATGGGCGTTAACCTCGGCTGATATCCATGAAGCGGCCGGTCACCTAGCTGCTACCTCTCGAGCCGCCGGGGCCTGCCTCCGGCGGTTCAATTGTCTTTTTTGTCCAGAGGATATCGAGCCTTGAACCTGATGAACCCCGGCGAAAAGCGTGCCATCGCGGATTTCACTGACAGCAATGTCATCAACGTGATCGTTGTCCATGATCCGGCCGACATCGACATTGCCGCATTTGGACTCGACGCAACGAAAAAGATTGCCGACGACCGCTATACGGTCCTCTTCAGCAACAGCGCTAGCCCGGACAAATCCATCACTATGTCCCGGTTGGACAGCGGGACGCTCTTCTCGATCTATCCTGAGAAGGTCCCGGGCCATATCGACCGCATCACGATCACCGCGACCCATGACACGCTCCCGCTGCAACGAGCCACCGTGTTGAAGGCGACCATCAACAACGCTGTGACCCTCGACGCCAAGCCGCATCTTGGCGACGAAAAAGCAGTGATGCTGCTGGATCTCTACCGCCATAATGGTGCCTGGCGCCTCGGCGCTGTCGTGCAGGGCTTTGCCGGTGGTCTTGCGGCCTTGGTCACGCACTTCGGCGGAGAGGTCGATGACGGATCTGCTTCATCCCCCGCACCGAGCACCCCTGCGCCGGCGCCCATTCCGTCCGCCGCGCCATCCGCGCCTGTCTCGCTGAGCAAGGTCGATCTGCGCAAGCAGCAAGTCGGCGTCTCGCTCAAGAAGCTGGGGATCGAGCATGAGAAGACCGAAGTCCTGTTCGTCATCGATGGCAGCGGCTCCATGGCCAAACTCTACAGCAATGGCACTGTCCAGGAGACGGTGGAACGCATCGCGCCAGTAGCCCTGCGGCTAGACGATGATGGCACCATGTCGACGTGGTTTTATGCCTCGCGTTGCAAGCAGGTCGAGGATCTGACCGCAACAAACCTCGAAGGCTTCGTCGCACGCACACTTCCTTCTCCCGGCGCGAAAATCGGCGCCCGCGAGACCGGCAAGAAGGGTTTCTTCGGCGGCGCGGTCAAGGAAGGCGGGGACTCCATCGGCTACGGCAATAATGAGCCAGTGGTTATGAATACCATTCTGGACGCCGAGCCAAGCCACCGCACCAAGCCGCTGTTGATCATTTTCCTGACCGACGGCGGAATCGACGGTTCGACCTCGAAAGAGATCATCGCGATACTCCAGCGGATCTCGAACCGCCCGATTTTCTGGCAGTTCGTGGGCGTCGGCAACGCGAACTACGGGGTTTTGCGAAAGCTCGATAGCATCGACGGCCGGGTTGTCGACAATGCGGGCTTCTTCAGCGTCGATGATCTCTCGCGCATCAGCGACGATCAGCTTTACGACCGCATTCTATCCGAATTCCCAGCTTGGCTGAAGGCTGCGCGTGCCGCACGGATCATGCCCTGACCGCCTGTCTTAACCACAAAAGCACCATCTCTCCTCTAGGACTTTCCCATGCGTATCTGGTTCAATCGCGGCTTCTCCCTTGCTCCTATTTCGGCTGCCATGATCGCAGCCGATCCGACGCTGGAGGCCTACGCGAGCGTGGGCGAAGGCATGCCGGCCTATGAGGGGCCGACCGAGACCTGGGTCGAACCCAATTTGCCGGTGGCTCAATATGTCGAATGGGCGCGGGAGATGGTGATCGCCCGGGGCATCGATATCCTCATCCCGACACGGTACCGCAAAGCCCTCTCGCAAGCAGACCTGCCCTGCCGGGTGGAGTTGCCAGGTTCGATCGAGACGCTCGCTCTTCTCGAGGACAAATATGATTTCGCGGAGGCGATCCGCGACGAACCCTTTCACCTGCTGACCACGCCCGTCGAAACCACGTGGCAGTTGGAGAGCAGCATCTTCACCTTTCCAGAAGTCCATGGCGAGGACTCCGAACCCTGCGTAAAGCCGCGCAAGGGCGTCAATGGCCTCGGGTTCTGGCATCTGACCAAGGTCAATCCGACCAGCCATCTCCTCAACCCAGACGAGCGGAAGATCCGAGTGGACCTCTACCTCGATGCCATGCGCGCGCAGGAGGTGGACGGCCCGATCGATGAACTCGTGCTGATGGAATTCCTGCCGGGCCCAGAGATCTCGTTCGACATTCTCGCGCACCACGGCCGGCTGCTGAAGGCAGTCGCGCGCACGAAACAGGAGAACGGCCGCCAGCGTATCCAGTCCGAGCATCCGCTGAAGGACGCGGCCGCCCGGCTGATCGAGCTGTTCAACCTGCATGGCGTTGTGAATGTCCAGTTCCGCAAGGCCAAGGACGGTAGCTGGAAGGCGCTTGAGATCAACAGCCGTCCCGCCGGCGGCGTTGTCTATGGCGAGAAAGTCGGCGCGCGCATCATTGCGGATTGGGCGGGACTGCTGACCGGCCGTCTCACCCCGGACAGCATCGACCGTCGCTCGATCGACACTGAGATCGCCATCTCAAACACCGTTCTTGAAGTCAGCTAAGCACGAGGGCCTCTGGTGATCACTCCGCAACCTGGTCAACGCATCCAGCTCAACAATAATCCAGAATGCCACATCCGGATTCTGGGGCGCGATGCTGAGCGATTGGGCGTCGCAGCGATCAACTCGCAGGGCGCAGTTCTGCCGTTCGAGGAAGGTCAGGAGGGGAGCTGGTATCTCTCCTCCTTCGCTTCGTTGGGCGATCAGTTCGAGATCATCGCCTACATCGTTGATGATCGGTCAGGAGGCTTCGTCAATCAGAGCTATCCCATCCAGATGGAGATTTCAGGCGAGCAATATGCGCTGCCGGCTCCAGACGGCCAACTCGCCGCCATCATCCTCTCTGAAATCTACGTGAAGGCCCGCACTCGGCGGATGAAGGTCTCGAACGAAGGCTATACCTTCGGCATCGAAGCCTATCTCCGCGCCCGCAATCTCGCCTCTGTGACCATGCCCTTCCGGCAGCAAAAGCGGGCGCGGACGGAAGAGCCAGACCAACCCCCACCGTTTGAACCCGACCGGCATCGCCCGTCCGCAGCCCCAGGACAGGTCATCGGCACCGGCAGCGGTATCATCGTTGCGCCTGATCTCGTGATCACCAATGCCCATGTCATCGAGGATGGAGAGAGCTTTCGTCAGGGACGGACGCAAAATTTCCTCCGACCGGTCGCAGTAGATCCCAAGCATGATTTGGCGCTGCTCGAAGGCTCAACCAATGGCCAGCCTCTGCCCATGCGTATCGGTGCGCCTATCTGGCTCGGCGAAAGCGTGATGGCTGCCGGCTTTCCCCTGATGCATGTGCTGGGCGCTGATCTGAAGGTGACTACCGGCAACATCTCAGGCCTCACCGGAAACCACGGCGACATCTCCCGCTTCCAGTTCACCGCCCCCATCGGGTCAGGCTCCTCTGGCGGCGCCATCGTCGATGAATATGGGAACCTGGTCGGCGTCACCTCGGCGTCCCTTGCCCATGGAAATATGCGCGAGCGCGGTTCGATCTCAGAGAATGTGAACTTTGGCATCCGCAGCAGCTTTGTTTTCGAAATGATCGCGGCCGCCGGCTTCACCGCGCCAACCCTTGGCCACCATTCGGAGAATAATCGCCGGGAGGTCGTCAACCGGCTGCGCGCCAGCGTCGTCAGCATCATCGTCAGCGCCTGAGGGGGTCTCGTGGGTTTTCGATTCAGCAAACGTATTTCAATCTTGCCGGGCGTCCGGCTCAACCTCAGCGGCTCTGGTGCTTCGCTATCGGTCGGGCCGCGCGGCGCCTCGATTACGATGGGTAAGCGCGGTGTTTATGGCAATGTCGGCATCCCCGGAACCGGGCTGAGCTATCGCGAGCGGCTCGACAAGCCCAGCCGCAGCTCCACTCCAAGTCGGCCACCAGCCGCGCCAACGCCCCCGGAGCCTCAGATCCCCAACGGCCTCGTAGCTCGGATTGTCGAGGATCAGCTGGTGTTTCTCGATGGGGAGGGCCAGTCCATTGACCCCGCACTGATCCCGCTCATCAAGCGAACCATGAAGGACGAATTGCGCGAATTCCTTCAGGAAAATGTCGATGCGCGTAATGGCGCTGCCACCTCTCTAACGACCATCCATCTCGACATTCCCCAAACCGTCGGCCAGATCTCCGGCTCCGGCGCGGGAAAGCCAAGCCGCGAGCAATTTGCTTCTGGCGAGGAACACATGGCGGCGCTCATGGCTTGGCGGGCCGCTCAAGCGAACGCGGGGCCCGATCTCGCTGCGATAGAAGACGCTTTGCTGCAACGTCTCGGCTCGCTGGAATGGCCCCGCGAAACCAATATCGCGATTTCCTTTAGCGGCGGCAGGCTACTACTCGACGTGGACCTGCCGGAAATCGAGGACATGCCCTCGGTCAAATGGTTGGCTGACTTCACACAGCTGGCATTCCGCCCGAAAGAGCTGACCCAGAAGGAGCGCGCAGCTCTCTACCTCGGCCATGTCTGTTCGCTGCTGGTGCGGCTCGTAGGGCATTCTATGGCGGTCGCTGAACCTATCCATACCGTCGCCCTGTCCGCCTACACGCAGAGAAGCGGGGCAATTGGGCAGGAACGAGATGAATATGTGGCCACCTTGTCGGTCGATCGGCCTGCATGGGCCGAGGTCAATCTTGCCTCTCTAGCGCAGATTGAGCCTCAAAATCTGCTCCGGCATCTCGGGGCAAAAATAGAAACCAACAGCAGAGGAATACTGCTGGTCCAGACGCCTCTGACATGATCAAATATATGCAGGGCACACCCGGCTATCGGGTTCACAGATAAAGAGGAAATTTCTGATCCATGACGATCATGGTCGACGACACGCGCGTCGTGACGCTTGAAAGCGGCACTCTCACTCTCAAAATTCAGAACGACGCTTCGATCGACGAATTGTGCGGCTTTGCAGCTCGCGCCAATCCTAAGCGTGGGTTCCTGATCGTCTCGAAGGTTCTCGGACGCCACCTGCCGGCGGCTCCGGCCGCCATGCGCGGTTCCATGGATCAGCTGGGGGCTATGCTGCCCGCCGACTTACCCCAGCCGGTCGCCTTCCTCGGCATGGCAGAGACGGCGACAGCTCTTGGGCAAGGCGTGTTTGCCGCCTATCGGCGCAACAATCCTGATGTCTCTGCTCTCTACCTGCAGACCTCCCGCCAGCGCGTCGACGGATCAACGATCATCGCAACCTTTGAAGAGGGGCACAGCCATGCAACCTCGCATCTCGTCCAGATCGCGGATGAGCAGCTGATCGCGCTCGCGCGTTCCGCCCGAACCCTCGTCATCATCGATGACGAATGCAGCACGGGCCACACCTTCATCGGCGGCGCGGAAGCAATGATGGCGGCCTTGCCGAACCTTGAGCGCATCGAAACCTGCTGCCTCACCGACTGGAGCGGCCAGGCCTATTGCACGGCCATGCCGCTTCCCACCACCGGGCACGCGATCCTGCGGGGCGCGATGAATTGGGAGAAGAACCCGGACCAGGTGCCGCCCCAGTTGGCCAGCACCAGCAATGGTGTGGGCACGGCTCCGGCCACTGGCATGGGCAGCCGTTCGGGTCTTCTCGACCCGGAGTGCGCCTCCCGAGCGCCGGTGGAACCTAAGGCCGGAGAGCGCATCCTTGTGCTTGGCGACGGCGAACACAGCTATGAAGCCTTGCTCATCGCCGAGGAAATCGAAGCCAAGGGCGGGATTGCCGCCGTCCAATGCATCACCCGGACGCCCGCGCTGCTGGGCCATGCCATGGAGAACGTATCGCATTTCGACGATGCTTACGGCAGCGGCGCCCCCTGCCACCTTTATAACATCCTGGGCCATCAGCCCGACCGCATCATCATCACTGCTGAGATTGCGGGTGAACAGGTCCGCCAGGCGAAGGCGGCCGTCGCCGCTCTTGGCAAGGACATACCGATTGAGATGGTCCTTTGCGCATACCACTCTGCGGAGGAAAAATAAGAATGACCGCGCCTGTTGTGTTCACCGATCTGGATGACACCCTGTTCCAAACTGCCCGGAAGTGCCCTGACAAGAAGGCGGATGGTCTCCGCCTGATGAGCACGCTCGTCGATGGTTCGCCGTCGGGCTATGCCACTAAGCGCCAGGAAAACCTACTCGGCTGGTTTCGCGCCGGCAAGGTCATCCCCGTGACCGCCCGCAGCACCGAAGTGATGGCCCGGGTCGATATTGAGCAGGCGCCAGCGATCTGCTCCAACGGTGGCTGCATCACACTTGAAGGGGGGGCGGTCGACGAAGAGTGGCACAGCCACCTCATCGCCTCGGCCGCCAACGAGCCCAGCATCCATGAGATGTACGGGGAGATGACCCGACCGCTTGAAGCAGAGCAGTTCCGTCACTGGATCGTCTCCGAGCACGGCCTGCCACTCTACATCGTCATCAAGAGCAACATCGATGATGGTGAGATCCTGGATGAGCTGACCGAGGTTCATGCCGAGATTACGCCGTTCGGCTGGCGTCGCCACAAGAACGGCAACAATCTCGCCTACATGCCCTCGTGGCTGAACAAGCGGCACGCGGTCACCTACCTCATCGAGAAAGTCCGCTCCACCGCGCCCGACGCCCCGATCATCGGCGTCGGCGACAGCACCTCGGACGTCGGCTTCATGGACCTGTGTGACTTTGCCATGGCCCCCACCAATTCTCAGTTCTGGAACGCTGTGCGCAGCGGCAATGATTGGACCCGCTAATGAGCACGATCCTCGCTGAAAAACCCGCCCTGTTCTCCGGCTCTTACGATCCGTCTGACGTCCAGATCCTGCTTAAGCCGGCCGCAATCCAGCATGTCGATGTCGAGGAGAAGGAGCGCCTGATCCAGTCGGGCACGCGCCACTATTCTGAAATGCTGTCACCGGAAAAGGTGCCGGACGAGCGCTATATGACGCTCTATGCCGACGCGCTTCGCCGTAATGGCGGGACGCTGCGGGCACATATCGAGTTCCTCGCGCGCAAGATCGCGGCGTGCCCGGAAACCGCCAAGGAATGTGTCGTCATTTCTCTGGCGCGGGCAGGGACGCCCATCGGCGTCCTTTTGAAGCGCGCTCTGGTCCGTATCGGCATTGATGCCCATCATTATTCGATCAGCATCATTCGCGGTCGCGGCATCGATCTCAATGCCCTTCGCTACATCAAGGCTTGTCACGGTACCGAAACCTCGATCTTCCTCGACGGATGGACCGGCAAGGGCGCGATCAAGGGTGAGCTCGAGCGCTCGCTCGCTGAGGAATCGCTCGGCTTCTCGCCCTATCTTGCAGTCATCGCCGATCCCGCTGGCTGCGCGGATCTGGCTGCCACGGCCGAAGATTATGTCATTCCGAGCGGCCTGCTGAACGGCATCGTCTCGGGTCTCATCAGCCGTTCTGTCCTGACCGATGACCTCGTGGGTCCAGACGATTTCCACGCCTGCCTTTTCCAGGAAGAGCACGCGCCATTCGACATCAGCCGTCATTTCATCACTGCTATCGAAAATGCGCCCATGCCGAAGGCAATTTGGAATCCATGGTCGCTGAATGAAGCGAATGCAGCACGCGACGGACGCGAAGCCCTGCTCCGCAATTTCACCGTGGAAGGTGAGATCAGCGACGTAAACCGGATCAAGCCGGGCATCGCCGAAGCAACCCGCGCGATCCTGCGCCGAGTTCCTGATCGGGTCTGCGTCCGCGATCTCGATGACCCTGATGTCCAGCATATCAGGCATTTGGCAGAAGCTGTCGGCCTGGTGGTCGAAGAAATGGACCTGAAAAACTACCGCGCCGTAACGATCATCAAGCGCCTGCAGGGGGAACAGGAATGAAAGCAATTGAGTTGGGGGCAACCCTGTACGTCCCTGCGATCAAGGACAATCTCCTCGACACTGCCTACGGAGCCAACCCTTCGGTTCGTTCCATTGTCATCTGCCTTGAGGACGCCATTCGCGAGGATCAGGTTGAGCAAGCTGAAGCGCGCTTTGCCGAAGCGCTGGCCCAATTTGCTGCGCGCGAAACGCCTGTTCTGGTATTCGCGCGTCCGCGCAATATCGAGATGCTGGTCCGCTTGCTGCGCCTTCCGGGCATTGAAGCAATCCAAGGATTTGTCCTCCCGAAGATCACGACTCAGAACCTGCCCCAATGGCTTTCCGTGCTCGTCCAAGGAAAACATGCCTTCATGCCCACGATCGAGGGCGAGGAAGCCTTTGACCGGACGGCGCTTAGCCGTCTGCGGGACCAGCTGCTGCCCTATGCCGACCGTGTCACCGCTATTCGCATTGGCGGCAATGATATCCTCAACATCCTAGGGGTTCGTCGCTCCAATACGCGGACCGCCTATGATGGTCCGCTTGGGCCGGTCATCCGCGACATTGCTGGAACCTTCCTGCCCTACGGCTTCAGCGTCGCAGCGCCCGTTTTCGAGCATTTCTCCTCAACCGATGTGCTCCGCGCTGAGGTTGAACAGGACATCGAACATGGCTTGCTGACCAAGACAGCGGTTCATCCTTTGCAGATGGAAACCATCCAGAGCCTGTACCGTCCAAGCGGCGCAGAAATGGCCGAAGCTCGGGCGATCCTCGAAAAGGACGCCCCGGCGGTTTTCGGCGCCCATGGCAGCATGTGCGAGCCTGCCACGCACTCACGATGGGCCGGCACGATCATTCAGCGAGCACAAATCTTTGGCACCGCGACACCGGTCACAGAGGCGCAAAGCAGAGTCGCATAGGCTGGAGCACGCGCAAGAAATCGCCTAGTTACTGAATGCAGAACGAACTTTGGGGGTAACCATGAACGATCTTGTCCTTAAAGCGCCGGAACCCGTAGCCTCTATCCCATCGGAAAAGGCTGCTGGCCTTGTGCCGATTGATTCCGACGTTAAGAGCAAGCTCGACGTCAAGGTGGACCAATATGTCGGCGAACTGGTATCGCTCGACGCCAACAGCCCGGACTTCGGCAACAAGGTCAACCAGCTGGCCAACATCGGCCAGAAGGAGATCGTTGCCCTCACGAGCCAGAGCAACCGCTTTCTCGATCGCCCAACCAAGGCGATGGACGGTGAGGGTGGCGTCGGCAGCTCCTTGATCGAATTGCGCAATGTCATCGAAGGGCTCGATCCGTCGCGCGATGGCGGCCTGCTCCAGCCACGCAAGCTGTTCGGCATTATCCCCTTTGGCAGCAAGCTGAAGGCCTATTTCGACAAATATGCGTCTGCTCAAAGCCACATCAACGGCATTCTCACGGCTTTGACCCGAGGCAAGGATGGCTTGCTTCAGGACAACATCGCCATCGAAGCTGAGCGTCGCAAAATGTGGGAAATGATGGGGAAACTGGAGCAGATGATCCATATCTCCAAGACCCTCGACACCCGCCTCGAGGACAAGGCGGCAGAGCTGGACGCGATTGATCCAGCGAAAGCCAAGGCCATCCGCGAGCAGGCGTTGTTCTACGTTCGCCAGCGCACCACCGATCTTCTCACCCAGATGGCCGTCACGGTCCAGGGTTACCTCGCCATGGACCTGATCAAAAAGAACAACATCGAGCTGATCAAGGGCGTCGATCGTGCGTCAACGACGACCATTGCAGCCCTGCGCACCGCCGTGACGGTAGCGCAGGCGCTCGCCAGCCAGAAGCTCGTGCTGGATCAGATCACGGCCCTCAACACGACCACCTCGAACATGATCGAGAGCACCAGCGAACTGCTCAAGACCAACACGGCACGCATCCATGAGCAGGCGGCCTCCTCGACCATTCAGGTCGAAACGCTTCAGAGGGCCTTTGCCAACATCTACGCGACGATGGACGCCGTCGATGAATTCAAGATCAAGGCGCTGTCGAACATGAAGCAGACGGTCGATGTCCTCTCGGCCGAAACCGAAAAGGCCAAGGGCTATATCGCCCGCTCGGAAGGCGCATCGCAGCGCGCTCTCGGGACGGATCCGCTTCTCAGCATCGCATGATCGCTGCCCTTGCAATCCTTTTTGGACTGATTGCTGCATGGTACGTCCTGCAGTTGTTGCTCTACCAGTATCGCAATAAGCGTGCTGGTAGGGCAGTATGGGTGGTGTATGACGCGCGGTTAAAGAAAGATGGACGAAGGTCATGGCGAGAAACAAGACGCGAGCTGGAGGCTGAATTGAGCATTTTTGACAAGCTCAACCGCGCACTGTTCGGTGCCCAGAGTTCCCCATCCACGAAGCCGACCAATGCCATTTCTGCCGCCGCCACTCCGCTACCGCCGGCGATCATCGACTATGAAGATGAACGCGTACCCGGCCCAGCCAAAGACCGGATACGCCGCATCCATGCTTGTCTGCAGCAGGTCGAGGCAGCGATGGAACGTGAAACCATTCCCGGCTTCTCCCGCGTCGATGTCGAGCAAATGCGCAGTCATCATCTGCCCAAGCTTGTCAAAAGCTACATCGACATCCCGGCGTTGCACCGGTCAGAGATCTTTCGCAAGACCGGCAAATCAGCCAGCTTCATCCTGAATGAGAGCCTCGACAAGATGCAGAGCCGGATCGACGAAATCCTGCGCAATCTCGCTCAGCATGACATAGATGCCTTCACTCAAAACACCCAGTTTATCGGGCAGCGCTATGCGGATGAGGACAACCCCTTTTTATGATATCATTGATTGCCGCCGCTGCAATGATTGTGCCTTCTGGCAAGATTTTCCAGTGTCGTCCCACTCACGTATATTACGGAGATGGACCGGTATGGTGTGCCGAGGGTCCAAAAGTTCGGATCAGCGGCATCGCTGCGCGAGAGGCCGATGGCACATGCCGCCCTAATCAGCCTTGTCCTCAAGCGTCAGCGCAGCAAGCCCGTGACGCATTGGTCAATCTGTTCGGAGGACCAAAAGGACGCATTGCGACTGGCCACATTCAGGTTCGGTCAGCCCCGATGGTCTGTCGTTCAGTCGGAGACGCCGGCGGAAGTCGTACGGCGGCATAGTGCACTTTGGCCGATGAGCGCGACCTTTCGTGCGCGATGATCGCAACTAAATTGGTGTTGGTCTGGCCTCGATATTGGCGTGATCATCGATGCCAGCACTAGCCCGAAAGTGAACGAATGACCGAGGGCGGTGAGTAACTCCGGTTACCCACGCCGTCTACCAGGCAGAGCTGGCCGAAGCCGTAGGAATCCTCGATCGGGCCGGGCTCAGGACATCGATTTACAACAGCCAGACCTGCGTCCTTGCGCCGTCGATCCGAGGCTTCGCTCGTCCTCAATCAGCGACTGGAAACAGGAATACATGCCCGACTGCACAGGCTGTTTGGCGAAGAACGAATGCGGCGGTTTCTTCAGCTCCGCAAAAATCCGCTATAGCCGGGCAATTTCGCCAATCACGGAACACGCAACATAGCACTGCGCCGTTGGGACTGGGGCATCCCAACCATGCCGACATGCCAGGGCCTCATTGCTCCGAATGGTCTTCAGCCTCTGCCTCCTGGCGTTCTTCCGCGAAAGAGCGACAACCTTCTTCAAAGGACCAGGACTTACCGCCGCAATCGTCGGGGTCGGTCAGGTCATTGTCCTCAGCCCACCGATATCCAGCGTCATGGCCGCTGCAATCCTGTGTGCAGCCATAACCTTCATAGGAACCTGCCGAGCCTTCCAGCGAATAGCGTCGGGTTTCATATTCGGCATATGTCTCGCCGCCCTTGATCTGGGGCTGTTCCATCGCACTATGCTGTCCGGGCGCAGCTGCTGCGTCAACGAAGGATGCCCCTGGCGCAGGCTTGGTGCCGGTTGGCGGCTTTTCACCGCCGATGAATATGGCGATCAACGCGATTATGCCGCCTGTAGCGGCGAGCCCCCAACGCGCCATCTATTCCCCCCCTGTTTAGCCTAACGATGCTTCTACCGAGTCCGGCCGGACGACTACAAGCCCCTCGAATAGTGCCATCTCCGTCATCCGATCGAAACCGACCGAGGCTCTGTCATCAAAAATGAGCCGATGATCCGCGAGACTGCCAAGCGCCAGCTTCGAGGTGAGAAGATCAAATACCTGCCCTTCCGGACCTGGGGATCGAAAACTCGCGTTGGAACGGCAAAGAAGGGTCGAACGTGATGGGCGGGACCTGGGGACTAAGCGGACGCTTCCGGCGGCGAGCTCGAGGGGCAGCTTGCGCCGTGAGCAGACGTCGGTAGCGTCTAGCCTTGCTGAGGGCCTCGCCGCGTGCGGAATCGTCTATCGCGGGTCGCTCGCGACGGTGGATTCCGGCAGTGCCGCGGAATATCTGGCGAGCCGCGTTGCGCACCTGCGTAAAAGGAAGGAAACGGGGCTGGGCTTTCTGCTAATGCGTAAAAATGACTGATGCCGAGACACTCACCCGCGCTTTCGCAGCACTGCTACGCGAGAGCCCTTTTCGAATTGCGCTCGAGCGGCAGGATGAACTCTTCCAGGTTATGGATGGCATCCCCTGGACTTTCGATACAGCACCGGGCCATGCCAATTTCACGGCTCGGGTCGGCGAAAAAAGCATCGAGGCGGCCCATTCCGCGCTCCTGAGCCTATGGGCGGTTGCCGCGTCCGTCCGCGTGCTAATGGTCCTCATGAACACAGCGGCGGATCTTGAACTCGACGAAGTTACTATCAGTCCTGGCGGCGCGGGATCGGAGGTGGTCGAGTTCAAGCATGCCGCCATAGCCTTGATTAAGGATCCTCTCGCCAGTTGGCCTAGGGAACTGCCTGCGCCTGACCCGGACGCCGAAGCGAATAGCGAGGATGGTCTCGTGAACAATCTGTTCTTTGGCGCTGCTAGCTTTGTCATCCTCCACGAATGTGCGCACATCGCATTGAAGCACCGACATGATTCAAACACGAGGCGTGACGACGAATTTTCGGCCGACGATTGGGCGGTCCGCTGGATCCTCGACCATGCTCAGGATCATCTGGAGCGTGAATTCCGGATCCTCGCGATCTGCATCGGATTTCTCTGGATCGGCTTGATCGATGAAGTCCGGGGCACAAGCTTTACCCACCCGCCTGCGGCACGCCGCCTTGAGAAAATCTTTGAGAAGTTTGACGATGCCCCGGATGTCAGCATCGCCTTCGAGGTGAGCGCCTATGCGCTGAAAGTTTTTTTCGATCCGTCGACGGCCTTGCCCCGCCCCGCCCACGGGCGGGAGGCATTCATCGACCAATTGATCGCCTATACGCGCCTGACGTAGTGCGCAGCTGCCGATCCGCGTCGACACGATATTCATCGACGGGGGGATGGCAGCTTGGACACCCAGAACGACGGCGGCACGCTCCATCTTGTGCTCTAGATCACGCGGATAGAGGTCATGACAGGCCCGGCGTAACATTGGCCGTTGCCACTCCGCTATAACCACGGCTATCGATGCGGGATGGCTTCGACACCGCTTCGGGACAGTGATGTAAGGAAAGCCGCCTATCGGCGGTTGCTCACGCACGCCCAGGCTTGTCCCGACACCCTAGTCATCGATGAACTCGGCCTCGATCATGGCAGTTGCCGGATCGATATTGCCGTGATCAACGGCCACATTCGCGGCGTCGAAATCAAGGCAGAAGCCGACACGTTGGAGCGCTTGCCGCGGCAGGTGGCCGCCTATGGCGATGTCGTCGACAAGGCCTTGTTGATCGTCGATCCCAAACATCTCGCATCGGCCATGACGATGGTGCCTGATTGGTGGGGCATCATGGTCGCCGAGCGCGGCGCGACCCAGGGCGTGCGGTTCCGTCGTGTCCGACCGGAACGAGCAAACAAGGGCATCGATCCACTTATTCTGGCTCGTCTGCTGTGGCGACCTGAAGCGCAGGCGATCCTGAGAAGTCTTGGCGTCTCGGAGCGAGAACTCCGCGCTCCGCGCGCGACGCTCTACAAGATGTTGGTGGATAGGCTGCCGCTGCGCCGTCTCTCACAGACTGTCCGTGAAACTCTCAAGGCCCGAACATCGTGGCGAGATCGGCCACCACTTTGGTGATGTGATGGTTCGAGCCTACCCACCGCCATGTGGACAGGCTCCCGGTGCCGGCAATCCCGTCTCGGCACTGCTCGATATAGTCGCTGCCGGGCGAGAAACCCGAACCCAGAAAGTGGGCTGATCCTGTAACGGTGCCGCTGCACCCCCGATACTGCCCGAACCCGTTGTCACGCACGTTGACACCCTTGGCAATAATCCAGCCATCGTCACAGGCGTAGCGGATCGTTGCCGAAGGCTTCACTTTCCTCATGTCCATTTGTGAGTACCCATTGGCGGCAATGGCATAGTCAGCAAATGTCGGTTTGCGGACAGTCTCGCCCAGATTAGCCAGGAGCGCCCGGAAAAACGTCCATTCCCGCCGAGGCAAGAACTGAATGGGACCGGTCACCTCGGCCATGGAAGCGGGAAATGATGTCCCCGCGAGGATGAGGCTACGCGTGGTCGCCATGGCATTCGATGCTTGGATTGCAGCGGTGACTATGTTGATCAGCACGTCCTGAGGATCCCAGGCCGGAGCTTCGAGGTCGAGAACCACATCGCAGTCGGCAATGGTCACACCGAGTTGCTGAAGTGCTGCGCCGACATTGGAGTCGAAGTGGGGATCCAGAGCTTCGTCCAGAGAACAGCGCAATACCACTCCGGTCTGCATCAATGCGTTCGCTGCTCTCACGGCCGTGCGATAGGCTGCGTTGCTGTCCAGTCTGATGACCGGGATAAGTGTGGCTCCCCGTGCGAAAGCCTCCTCGCACAGGTATAGTATTGGATGCTTTCCGCCCTGCATCACCTCAGCCGGATCCAGCAGCCCGCAGTCGAGCAGCGCAAGGCGCGTTCCCCATTTGACTCGAAAGCGAGCGGCAAACTTTGCGACGTGATCGTCGATCGACTTCGAAGGTGTCCACGTCTCGAAATCGAAATCCGGGGGTGTGACCTCGATAAGAGGAACGGTCCTGTCTTTAACCGCGTCCGGCAGGCGAAAGAGTGCTTGGTATTCGCCCTGCCGCCATTTGAGGATCGGCACGTAGTCGGTGTGCGTAATTGGCATGTCGTCGCCCCTTAAATATCGAATTGGCGGCGAACTTCGCCATTACCGACGAGCGTGCGGAAAAGTGTGTAGTCATTCGCGTCCCGCCGGATCCGGCCAGCGATCACCGCAGGTGCCACGCCAAAGCGTTTGGCATCGGCCACGACTGCCTTGTCGTTGCGGGTGAAGCGCGACACCGCAAGGTTCCAGTTCGCCTCCGGGATCAGGGCTTCCTGCGCAAAATAGTCGGCATCCTGCTCAACCTTGTCGGCTGCCGGCGAATCGTTGTCGTCAAAGATCGCCGCGTATTCTCCCAACCGGATGTGCAGCTTCAGATGCCCGATCTCGTGGAGCAGCGTGAACCAGAAGTTGTCGAGCCGGTCGTGACGCAGGGTCATCGCGACAATGGCATGATGATCGGCTGACGCCAGCGCGGCACCGTCAAGCAATGTTCCTGGCAGGTGGCGTTCGATCACCAGCGATATGCCTACATCGCGCAGATAGTCGGCTGCAAGGCGTGGTCCATTGTCTTCCAGACTGAGCCCGACCAGGCCGCGCACCCATTCCGCAGTCAGACGGTCTCGATCGAACGCACGGTCGGGTGGATTTCGATCGGCCAGTGCCCGAACTCGCGCTTCCCAAGCGGCAATGGAGGCCTCATGGACTTGTCCGCTCGACCGTACCGACTTGCGGTGAAGGGCCATCGGCGCAAACTGCGAGTGAGTCCCCCGCAGAAATGCCGGGATTAGATCGCTGGCAGTCTTCTTTGCCTGTGAGAGCGTGCCCGAGAAGTCCTCGAACCAGCCGCGCTTGTACATTTCGGCGACCGGGAATGCCTGCCAAACCGTCGAATCGACGCTATCGAGTTTCTGGCTGCCGACCAGTTGGGCGCGCTCGACGATGCGCACGTTCAGGGCGTCGGCCACCTCCGTGAGTCGGTCGAGGCTTGCCATACGATAGCGGTCGGACTCGTACCGCTGGATCTGCTGTTCGGCGACGCCGAGGAAATCGCCGAGATCCTTCTGGCTCATGCCGCGCGCGATGCGGGCCTGAATGAGGATATCAGGAAGATCGTGAAGGCTTTCCGCCGAGAATTCCGAAATTCTGCCCGCGCGGAGGTCCTCGTAGAAGCGCACATCCTCCTCGAGTTCGTCGATTTGGCTGCGCAGTGCCGAGCGCTGGGCCTTCGCGAACACTTCAGGGAAGTCGCTGGTCGACGTCTCGAGTGTGGCAAAGGCTCCCGCCAGCTTCTCGATCGAAGCCTTCGTCGACCTGTACTGCTTTTCGTTGGTGATCATGGCGTCGCTCCTTTCAGCGGCGCGAGCGGAATGCGGAGAATGCCCTTGGCCTGGCCGGATGACTTCTCGACCTGGAAGAAGTCGAGAAAGGGTGCGCCCGGCCCATTGGGCATTCCGGCAATGAACATCTCACCGAGGTATTTTGCTTTTTGCGCTGCTCGCTTGTTGTCGAAATCGAGAAGAACCGGATCGAGCTTGGCCGGGTCGACCCCGACATGCTCCCAGCAGCCGTCGTAGTCGCCGGGGTGCGGTTTCGCGGTCACGAAGCTGCCATCCAGATAAACATAACGGCAGCCGGCGGCGGCCAGAGCCTGAATCATGCGGACGAAGCCATCGAACAGCCACTTGCGATGCGGTGTGATCGCGAAGCGAGCCTCAACCTCAGCAAGGGTCGTGTCGTGAATGCCAGGTGGCAACACGGCCCAAGGGCAAGGTGAGCCAAGCTCGATTAAGTCCGGTATCATGAACACAACTATATTGTTGTGTTCCGATTTGTCCACTCAGATAATTGCGTGTACGGTTTGCGAAAGCCAAGCCCCCGCGGCGTTCGACGGCGACCCTGATGACTGCGGCTGGCAAGGCAGGTTTTTGGCACAAAGCAGTCCTTCTGACTGGGGTCTTGGAACAGCGCTAGTTGGTCGCAGCCGACTCCGCGTGAGGGTTCAGCTATCCCCGCCACCCGGCTCCGATCCGGACATTCGCCTAACGGCCAGTGCGCGAGAGAGAGGGTTAACGGAAAGCGTGTCCTTCTTCGGCAGATCAGAGAGGGAGACGCTCCATAGTCTTACTGAATTGGAAATGCCTGGCGGACGATCGTGCCGGCTCATGTGGCGCTTCGTCGCTCGATCAGTTCGTGCAGGCTAGCTGTCGTGATGCGGGTAGCCTTGCCCAGCCTTACCGTTTCGATCTCTCCGGCCGCGATTAACGCGTAGAGCTTGGTGCGCCCAACACCGATCATCCGTGCGGCGTCATTGACACGCACGCAGATTGGCTCAGGGGAAGGAGAACCGCTCATTTCGGATCTCCCACCGGCGCTCGATAGGTTACAGGATCGGCAAGCCAATGATTGATTGCAGATTCCCGCCATCCCGCACCATGCACACTGATTTTGATCTGGGCGGGAAAGGTGCCGTCCGCAATCTTGCGATAGAGGGTCGAACGAGAAAGCCCAGTGCGGGCGAGAACGGTTTTCATTCGAATGATACGATCGGAACTGTTCATGGGGCAGTGTCCTCATTTCATGACGTTGCATACGCCCCCTCCGATCAACATCAGACGGCCGAAGCCGCCCTGCAAGAGGGTGGGACTAGGCGTCACGGACCGAAAAGCGCGCAAAGCGTGGACATCTGGAGACTTCTGAAAACAATTGGGAACGGCTGTGGATGATGGCGTAGCCAAGTGAGGGCTTGGCGATCAGCGCAGATTTTTTCCCATATCGTCCCAATGGATGAGCATCCGGACGTTCCGGATCGCCAAATTGGCGATCTACATTCGATTTAGGTCGAGTCGTTCATGGCGATCTCCAACAAAATGGAGGTCTGCCCGCCATCAACGAGCATGCTGGAATTGTTCTCCGGATACAACAGGCAGGGGCTGCGCCTTTCAGGCCCTACCCTGTTCCTTTTCCATCCGCTCGACTTCGCGTTCGAGGACCTCACGAATGAAGCCTGCCCGCCGTTTGGTTCCAACCAGCTTATCAATCCGCTCGCCCAGTCCTTCGGGCAAACGCACATTGGTCGATCTGAGGTTAAGCGGCGGTCTTCCCATGCTTTCGTCGTAACTGCCTGCAAACCCCATTCAACAGGAAGCAGAATAAGCGGCACCGCTTATTGCAATATTGTGCGTTTTGCCGTTATAAGCGGTGCCGGTTAATCCGTCTGCGAGACTGAACCGACATCCAGACGGCTGAATGGAGTGAATGCGATGAGCATCAACGACATGTTCGCCAGCGAATCAGTAGGTCACACCTCCCGGCGTGAGATCCTGCGGAGTTTCGCGATTGCTGGAGCGGGGAGTGCGATCGTTATTGCTCCCTGGAATGAAGCATTGACTGCATTGCAGGGGCGATATGCAGACGCGCCGGTGACCTTGCGCCGCAGCCGCGAAAGCCGGGACCTGAGCAGAGACCGTTTTCAGAGCGCCGAGATTGCCTTTACCGGGATCGATGCCGGCTTTTTCAGACGGCATATCCGCACGACGCTTCATCAGGCCGGCGCAGTCGCAAAACTGGCGCTGTGTGCATATCTGCTCGATGTCGGGTTTTCCGACGGGTGGAATGCCGAACATATCCGTCAGGATATCAGCAAAGCGCTGACTTACGCCAATGCCACAGGCTTTGGCCTTGATTGCCCGGACATGGCGCGGCTGGCCGCCATTCTCGCGCCCTACTGGAAATGGGGCTATCCCCATCTGATCGGCGACCCGCCGATGGATGATGGCGGCTTTTCTCCCGAACAAGTTTGCCTGCTGATCCGGGTCTTGTTGGACCGGGTGCATGACGTAACCGGTCATGCCCGCCTGGCGGATGGAGGCCAGCCGCATGCGACGATAGCGTCATGACGCTGCGCACTGATTTCGGCCAACTTCCAGCCTCGATCCGGCATGAGCTTGAGCAGGTGACATGGATGGTTTTCGAGACCTTCGCGGAATGCTGCAAAGGCAGACTGTCGCAGCAATATCGCGAGGGGCGTATACTCGCAGTCATTCTGCACGGCCCGTACGCCGAGCAGGCATGGGAGGACGTTCCGCCGGGCGAGGCGTTCCGGTTGATGCTGATCGTCAACCATGTGCGCCTCGCGCGCAGCGAGCAGGATTGGCGATTGGTGCAAGACCGATTGCGCCGCGCATGGGAACATGGCGAGATTGCTCGGCCGGTCCGGATGACAGTGGAAAGCCTGGATCGGATCAACAGCGCTCTTGCCGAGGCTGTGCCTCATTTCGTCACGATCGCGGAGAAGGGCGTAGCGCTGTATCAGGCGGAAGGGCTGCGCCTCAAAGCGCCGCGCCATTTGCCTGAGGAAGTAAGAGCCAGAAGGGGCAGAGCAGAATTCGCGCGCTGGCACAGAAATGGCTGCGACTTTCTGGCCGGCGCAGCCTTTTATCGCGACAGGGGCAATATGCGGATGGCCGCGCTGCTGCTGCATCAGGCCTGCGAGCATTTCTATCAGAGCATATTATGGTCCTTCACGCTCCATGGGCCACGCACCCATGCGCTGGATGAATTACGCGAAGCGGCGGAGGCCCTGGCACCCGATCTCCGCGCCGCGTGGCCGCGCGAAGACCGGCACCAGCGCCGCGCATTTGGATGCATCCGCAGGGCCTATGTCGAGGCTCGTTATGAACGGTCCTATCGCATCACGCCGGCCGAACTTTTCTGGGCGCTGGAACGAGGCGAAGCGCTGAAGCAACTGACCGCGCAAAGCTGGCGCCACCATGACGCGTCGCTTGCCGTTCAACAGCAACCCACAGTATCGCAGCCGCCTCCGCAATCGCTGATCTTGACGCCAAATTCTCGCGCACTGCCGCCGCTGTTACCCGCAGCCGTAGGCGCGCGCCAATACGGGTCGCCTTCGGCTCGGCTGCGCAGACTTTTACATGCCGTAGAATGCGGCGATTCCATCGGACGTTGGGTAAGGCGCACCTCCCTGTTTTCTGTCGGCCTCTGCCTGTTTCTGGCCGGGGCTGAAGCGATGCATTGGCGTCATCAGCGCGCAAGACCGGTCATTCCATTTGAGCCTGCCAAGCCTACTGCCATTCTCGATTTCGACATTCGCGCCGAGACCGTGTTGGAAGCGGTCGTTGAGGTCGCCAATCGAGCCGGCTATCGGACCGCAGCCAATGAGGACATCTGGACGGTCCGCTGGACCGGAACCTATCGTGCCAAGGCGACGACCTTCGACGCACTTGCCGACATTCTCTACGGCTCAGGCCTTTGCCCGACCATAAGGGATGATCTGATCACCATACGCTTCTGCGATCCATCCGGTCGTTTTGTCATCGCCAGCACTGAAGAAGTGATACAGCCGGATGAGCAGGCAAGCACGACAATCTATCGATCGCGCTGACCGCTTTCAGCCTCGAACGCGCGCTTGCCCTTACGCTGCCATAGGGCCAGCGCCTTTTGCCGATCCTCGCCCCGCAGCCTGTCGGCGACGGCGAGAAAGGCGCCATAGAGGGTGGCGCGATCGTCATCGACGAGATCGACCAGGCCAGCCTTGATGACAAGGCCACCCAATTCGATCAGATGACGGGTGCGTTCCCGGCGTTTGACGGCCCAGTCCCGCATGTCGGTGCGTGCCTTCTGTGCTTCAAGCCGATGCCGAGCCACCGTCGAGCGGGAGAGTGCCGCTCTGGAGGCGATCAGGTCCGCCCGCAGGCTGGCGCTTGTCGCCGCGAAAGAAGGCGGCACCTGCCTTGCGCCACGCCTCCTTGGCTGTCGCATCCTTGCTCCGCGCCGCATGAAGGAGCACCCCGGCCAGCATATCGGCGTCGAGCATGTCCGCGCCGGTTGCCGTGACCAATTCGCCCAATTGACGCACGCGCCGTTCCTTCAATTGCTTTGCCTTGTCGGCCAGCGCCTTCAGTTCCGAATCAAAATCGCGGGGTTTGCGCATGATCAAGTCTCCGTTGAATGATGATGCGCTCATGATAGAAGAACCGACTGTGGTGCGCAGTAGAGTCGCCGGGACAGTCTGACACCGCCTAGTCCCTTCCAGGAAAATTTCGAGAAGGGCGCGCTTATACGTCGTTCCGACGTGCGGCTCAGCATAGTAAATGGACGATCGTTATGGCGATCTTCCATTTTTCCGTTCAGGTCATCAGTCTCGCAGCGGGCCGCTCTTCCGTGTCGGCCTCGGCCTATCGTGCAGGCGAGCGGCTGCATGATGAGCGCCTTGATCGCGACCATGATTTTCGCGCTCGCTGCGGTGTCGAGCATAGCGAGATCATGTTGCCCGAAGGCGCGCCGGAGCAATGGCGCGACCGCGAACGGCTCTGGAACGATGTCGAGGCGTTCGAGAGCCGCAAGGACGCGCAACTCGCACGCGAAATCGAGTTCGCTATCCCGCGTGAAATGACCAGGGCGCAGGGTATCGACCTTGCCCGCGACTTTGTTGCCCAAGAGTTTGTCGATCGCGGCATGATCGCCGATCTCAACGTCCATTGGGACATTGGCGCCGATGGCCAGGCCAAGCCCCATGCGCATGTCATGCTGACCATGCGCGAGGTGACGCCCGACGGCTTTGGCCAGAAGGTGCGTGAGTGGAACGACCATGCGAATGTCGAGCGCTGGCGCGAGAACTGGAGCGCCCATGTCAACGCACGGCTGGCCGAACTCGACATCGACGCACGGATAGATCATCGCAGCCTTGCCGATCAGGGCATCGATCTGGAGCCACAAAGCAAGATCGGCGGTCCCGCGCACCGCATGAGCGCGCAAGGCCTCGAAGCCGACCGTGTCGAACTCCATCGCGAGATTGCGCGGGAGAATGGCGAACGCATCATCGCTGACCCTGGCGTTGCGCTCAACGCCATCACCCATGGCCAGGCCACCTTCACCCATCGTGACCTCGCCATGTTCATCCACCGGCATAGCGATGGGCAGCAGCAGTTCAACGAAGCGATGCACGCGGTACGCGGCTCGCCAGACCTGATTGCGCTCGGTCAGGATGGACGTGGCGAGGCCCGTTTTACCAGTCGTGAGATGATCGAGGTCGAGCAACGGCTGGAACGCGCGGCTGATCGGCTTGCACTGCAGCAGGAGCCTGGTCTCCCGACGGCAACGAACTACGCCATTCGTGCCGCCGAGAGTAAAGGCCTTGCTCTGGGAGCAGAGCAAGACGCCGCGTTGCGACATGTAACAGGTGGGCAGGGATTGTCACTGATCCTTGGCTATGCCGGCACCGGCAAAAGCGCCATGTTGGGGGTGGCGCGCGATGTGTGGGAGCATGCCGGGCTTAATGTGCGCGGCGCCGCCCTTGCCGGCATAGCCGCCGAAGGGCTGGAGAACGGTTCGGGCATTGCCTCTCGCACCATCGCCAGCATGGAGCATGGCTGGGCGCACGGACGTGATCTTCTGACAGCCCGCGACGTGCTGGTGATCGACGAGGCCGGCATGGTCGGCACGCGCCAGATGGAGCGCGTTCTCTCCCATGCCGCCGAGGTTGGCGCACGGGTCGTGCTGGTCGGTGATCCGCAGCAGTTGCAATCGATCGAAGCGGGCGCCGCGTTCCGGGCACTGCATGAGCGCCATGGTGGCGTCGAGATCACCGAAGTCCGCCGTCAGCGTGAAGGCTGGCAGCAGAATGCGACCCGACATCTGGCAACCGGGCGCACCGGGGAAGCGATCGGCGTCTATGTCGAGCACAATATGGTCCGCGCCGCCGATACCCGTGGCCAGGCGCGCAGTGCATTGATCAACGGCTGGGATCGGGATCGACAGGCGAAGCCAGATGCCAGCCGGATCATATTGACCCACACCAATGCGGAGGTGCGCGACCTCAATGAGGCCGCGCGCGAGCGCATGCGACAGGCCGGCGAACTGGGGCCGGACATTGCCGTGAAGACCGAACGCGGCGACCGGCAGTTCGCGACAGGAGACCGCATCATGTTCCTGCGCAATGAGCGCAGCCTTGAGGTCAAGAACGGAACGCTCGGAACCATCGAGAATATCGGCAATGGCCATATGGCCGTGCGGACCGACGATGGGCGATCAGTGGCGTTCGACACCAAGGACTATCGCGACTTCGATCATGGCTATGCAGCCACGATCCACAAGGCGCAGGGCATGACCGTTGACCGGTCGCATGTGCTGGCGACGCCGGGCATGGATCGGCACGGCACTTATGTCGCACTGTCACGCCATAGGGATGGAGTCGCCCTTCATTATGGCCGCGATGATTTTCGCGATCAGGCGCGTTTGGTTCACACGCTGTCGCGTGAGCGCGCCAAGGATATGGCGACGGACTATGAGAAGGCTGGCACCGCGCATCAGCCGTCAACCGAGGTCACGCGGGCCTTTGCCGAGCGGCGGGGCATCAGCTTTCGTGAACGGGTGGTGGAGATTGCGCGCGCAGGCGCGCAGAAAGCGCGTGGTCTCTTCGACAATTTCCGGCCCAAGGCAACGCCTGCGCAGCCCCAGCCAGCAGTCCAGCATGACCATGGCCGTGATCCGCAACCGATCCGGCTCGGTGGTCTTCGCGGTGCCGTGGAGCGCTATGCAAGGGCGGCGCATGAGATCCAGCAGACGCGGGCGCAGGGGTTGGAAGCCATGCCGCACCAGCAGGTGGCGCTGGAGAAGGCTCGGCAGGCGCTGGACGCGATCCGCCCCGAGGGCGCATCGGATCTCGATCGCGCATTCCGGCAAGGCCCTGAACTTGTCAGGGACGCCGCAGAAGGGCGAGGCCAGGCGGCTGTCCGCGCGATGCAGTTGGAAGCGGAAATCCGCGTCGATCCCTACGCCCGAGCGGATCGGTTTGTAGAGGGCTGGCAGCAGCTTCAGCGTCAGCACGACGAGCTTGTTCGCGACGGCAATTTCCGGGGTGCCAGAACGGCTTCGCAGCACATGACCGACATGGCCAAGAGCCTGCAGCGTGACGCCCAATTGGAGTCCGTGTTGGGGCTGCGCAGCCGCGAGCTTGGCCTTGAAATTGGCCAGCACGCGCAGCGCAGCCTTTCCCAGCAACTCGCCGCCTCAATCCCCTTCGATCATGGGCGCGGCATCGGTCGCGGCTTTGGCCGCTAACTCTCAGGAGGAATGGATATGGATCAACATGGACATGCGGGTGATCCCGAGCCCGATTTCGCGGCTGAAGCCTTCGCCAGGCTGGAAATGCGGATATCCGAGATGGATGGCCGGATCGCGCTGATGACACGGGCGCTCGAGCATATTGCCATCGAAAAGCAGGGCATCGAGATACCGGATTACACGCCCACGCTCACCAAGATGAATAGCTATCTCGTGGAGCTGGCGGCGCAGGCTCAAAAGATGGCCAAGGCGCCGGCGCTGCAGATCACACCGGAGAATATGGCGGATCGCATCGATCAGGTGGCTCGGCAGGCGCGGGAGGCGGATCGGGTCAACATCGAGCAGGCGCGTATGCTCCTCAATGATGCCCGTGAAAACCAGATGCGAGCGATCGGACACCTTCGAACCCGGCGGGAGCAAAGATGGCATATGGCCTACAGCGCGATCGGCGCGACGGTGGCCGTTATGTTGCTCTGGCTGCTCTATCCTGGCTGGGCGGCGAATATCGGACCGAAAAGCTGGCTTTGGCCTGAAAGAGTTGCGCGCAGAACGATGGGCGAGCCAACGTTATGGGAGGCAGGAACCAGACTGCTAGAAACCGGAAATCCGCGAGCTTGGCAGGCAATCGTCGAGGGGATGGATATACTCAAGGCGAATAGCGAAGCCTTGCGTGAATGCGAGCAGACCGCCGCAAAATCCAGCCGTCCCGTGCGCTGCACTATTTTAATTCGCAATACCGAGCAATTACGCGAATAAGCCGATTGGCGGTTAGAAAGGCTTTGGGACAGGCCAACCGATGATTCGGCCGTCTCGCTGACTTTGATACCATCGAGATTTATCGGGTTCGGCGGAATGAGCGATTTGACCAATAATGGAATAGTTGAGGCCGTCCAGTGGAGTGAGCGGCTTTTGCTTGGCGCCGTTGGCACGAGCGTGATGATCATGGCGGTCGCAATCCTCGGCCTATTTGCACTTAGCGGTCGTATTGATCGCAGCTTTGCTGTCCGCGTGCTCCTTGGATGCTTTATCATCATTGGCGCACCGATGATTGCTGCAGGGATGATGACGACGGCAGCAAGTGGCAGTGGGCAGGTCAACGCACCGAACCAAGAGGTGGAAATATCGCCTCCGCCGCCGCGCCCTCCGGAGCGATTTGACCCTTATGGTGGTGCATCGGTGCCCTCGTCCTAAACGCGCAGCACAACTGCTCTCAGCTTATTCAGGCCCGAGGCGTGGTTGAACCTCCAACCCAGGCCACCCTTCTCAAATATTGCGTAAAATACGCAAATATTCTGCAATATATAATTGAAAACGACTGCAAAAATATCTTGCCAGAATCTCTTGTTGCTGCTGATTTGGCAGTAAGTGGGGGTTTCATGACAAAGATAAGATTTGCAGTCTTGGCAGGCGTTTGCCTGGGCGGTAGCGTTTACGCAGCGGAAACGACAACTTTTAGCTATGACGCCCTTGGCCGACTGGTGGCGACCTCCAATTCTGGAGGTCCCAGGAATGGCAAGCAGACGTCAACCGAATTCGATGAGGCGGGCAACCGCAAGCGCTATTCCAAGGGCGCGCCCGGCGCCGCGCCAACCAACAATATCAGCTTTTCGGTTGCTAGCGCCGGTGCGGTGAATGAAGGCCAGAGTTCTGTCTTCACCATTACCAAGTCGGCACCCTGGTCAGCGCCTCTCACCGTTAATTATGCGACGGTGAACGGCACGGCTGTTGCGCCCGGTGATTATACCGCGACCAGCGGGACGCTTACGTTCAAGGGCTGGGAAACCGTCAAGACGGTGTCAGCGCCAACGATCGTGGACACGCTTGCGGAGGGCACCGAACAATTTTCCCTCACGCTGTCGTCGCCTAGTGGCGGAAGCGGCCTTGGAACGGCATCAGCGGCAGGAACAATCAACGCCAACTCTGGCCCAAATCAGCCACCCATGGCAGTCACCGACACAATGTCGGTTAAAGTGTGCATGAGCGCGGTCAAGAATGTTGTGGCGAATGACACCGATCCTGAGGGCAATTATCCGCTCACTGTCGTGTCGGTGACTTCCACAGCCAAGGGCGACACCTACGTGGTTGATGCCAGCAGCATCGGCTTCACAGCCTATGGCTCAACCGGCAACGCGCAGGTCACCTATACGGTAAAAGACAGCCTGGGAGCGACCGCAACCGGAACGCTCGCGATCACCATCACAAGCGGCACTGGCTGCAGCTAACATGAGAGAGAAGATGAACAAGAAGCCGCTCGCTCGGCCGATGAAAGCCGCCTTTCTTGCCGGCACTACACTGCTTGCCGGCATTATGTTGCCGAGCCTTGCCAGGGCAGATGACTTTCGGGACGATTTCCCAGAACTTCTAACGATGAGTCCTTTGGGAGTAAATCTCCAGACTGGGCGTTTTCGCTACACAAACACCGACTTCGCGATTGGACCGTTTGTCGTCCAATCCAATTGGACGGGGAGCATTCCCGATACAACTGCTGGCAGCAATCTACGCGGTTACATGTATTGGACAAATAAAAATACAGCCGGCGGCGGCCAAATGACGATGATAAAATTCATGATTGGCGAAAACCGCCTCGGCTTTGCCGTTACGAGCGCGTCTGGAACACTGAGCTATCTTCCTTGGGATCCGGGCACGGAAGGGTGGAAGCTTGTGAAATCGGGGGCGAACTATATTCTGACTAACGCCTCTGGCGAGGTGTACACGTTCGTTGACCACCCCTCTTTCCCTAACACGGGCTACCTCGACAAAAACAAGCTCTTAAGTAGTAAGGTCGAGGCTAATGGCCATCGCCTTGACTACACATATGACTCGTCAGCACATCTTCGCACTGTAAAGAGCAACCGAGGTTACGCAATAGTTTACCAGTTCGACTTATCGAACTCGAAAGTATCGATTTGCGGGTTTAACACTAGTCAAATTTATGTGGATGATAACACCACTTGCAGTGGGTCAGCAACGAAAGTTGCATTTAATCTTCTGAGCAATGGCACCAGCAACGATATTTCGTCATATATCGACGTGCGCGGCGGTACAACAAGCGTAAATCGTACCGGCGGGCTGATATCCTGCATCACACTCATCAACAGCAGTACTTGCAAGTTACAGAACAGTTACGGCCCTCAGCCTGGAGGATCAATTCTGATCAAGCCTGATCAGGTCACCGTGCAAACAACAGCCACAGGTGAAACCTATACATATGATTATGACATGTCCGCTTATGGTGGCGACAATCCTGCGCCGCAGCCGGGGCAAATCATCCTGAGCTATGCAACCATGTATGGTCCAAAGGTAGCTTTCATCACTTATGAAAATGGCGTTGCCGCCCATATCGATGACTCAGTCAATGGGGCAAGGGACTATAAATTTAGCGCCCTTAAACCGGTCGAGGTAACCTTCCCTGAAGGAAATAAGCTAAAATTCAGCTATGATACCAATGGCAACGCATTGATGAGGCGAGAGACGGCAAAGCCAAATTCTGGCCTAACTGACAAAGTCGCGACGCAGACCTTCCCGGCCTCCAATACTTTTTCCAACCCAACGCTGTGCAATGCGGCGGATGTGCTGTGCAAGAAGCCCATCACGCAGGTTGACGCAAAGGGCAATCAGACGGATTTCACTTATGACAGCGCCCATGGTGGCGTTCTGACGGAGACTGGACCTGCCGTGAATGGCGTTCGCCCGCAGGTGCGATACAGCTATGCGCAACGCTATGCCTGGATCAAAAATTCGGGCGGCGGCTATTCGCAGGCTGCGACACCTATCTGGGTTCTGACGCAGAAGAGCATCTGCAAGACAGGAGCAGCGTCGGGTTCAGGCTGCGCGATCGCGGGCGATGAAGTCGTCACCACCTATGATTATGGGCCGAACAGCGGCCCCAATAATCTTGAACTGCGCGGCGTGGTCGAAGATGCGACGGGCCTCGCCCTGCGAACCTGCTATGGATATGACGCGATGGGGAACAAGATCAGCGAAACCAAGCCGCGTGCTGGCCTGGGAGGCTGCCCGTGATCAACATCAGCAACTCGCGAACCTCCGCGCGCTTTGGCATGCGCAAGCGCATTCTCCACGGCGTGGCCTGGCTGGGCCTGGCCGCTGGCGGCACCGCCGTTCATTCCGGTGACGCTCAGGCACAGGCCAGTGCCTCTTCATTCACCACCGGCTATCGCTATGATCTGGCCCGCAACCTGGTCGGGACGATCAGTCCGGATCCCGATGGCGCGGGCTCGATCAAATATGGCGCAGTTCGAAACAGCTACGATGCCAATGGCAGGCTGACGCAGACCGATTATGGTGAACTCGCAAATTGGCAATCAGAATCCGTGCTTCCGCAGAACTGGGCCGGCTTCACGATCTTCCGTTCGGTGGTGTTCGAATATGATCTGTCAGGTCGAAAGACCAAGGAGAGCGTGGTTGTAGCGGGTGCGCCGCAGTTGGTGACCCAGACCAATTATAATGGCGACAATACGGTGAATTGTGTGGCGGTTCGCATGAACAGCGCAGCCTTCTCCGCATTGCCATCTGACGCTTGCGCCCTCGGTACGCAGGGCAGTTTCGGGCCGGATCGTATCACCCGCACCTTTTATTCCGGCGGCAAGGTTCAGAAGGTTCAGAAGGCCTATGGGACGGCGTTGCAGCAGGACTATGTGACTTACAGCTTCACGCCGAACGGCCAGATTGCCACGGTGACCGACGCGAACGGCGCCTTGGCGCAATATGCCTATGACGGTCTTGACCGGATGACCCGCTGGTACTTCCCATCAAAGACGACGGCGGGCGTCGCCAACATGGCCGATTATGAAGAATATGGCTATGATGCCAATGATAATCGCACGAGCCTGCGCAAGCGGGACGGTCAGGTCATTGGCTATTCCTATGATGCCCTCGACCGGATGACGGTGAAGGACATTCCCGGCGGGACCAGTGCTGACGTCTATTATGGCTACGACCTGCGCGGCCTCCAGCTTTACGCCCGCTTTGGATCGACCAGCGGGCTCGGGCTAACCTCCAGCTTCGACAATGCCGGGCGTCCGGCATCATCCTCGAACAATATGAGCGGCGGCGCATGGACGCTGGGCTATCAATGGGATGCGGACGGCAATCGCACACGCGTCACCCATCCGGATGGCAATTATGTCAGCTATGAATATGACGGGCTGGATCGCTCCAGTGCGGTGAAGGAAAATGGTGCTGTTACCCTGGCCTCCATCTCCTACAATGCGAAGGGCGAGCGGACCGGGCAATCGACCGGCGTCAGTAGTCAGAGCTATGGGTTCGACAATCTGTCGCGCCTATCGAGTGTGACGATCGATGCGGCCGGTACGAATGCCGATCTCACGATCGGCCTGAGCTATAGCCCGGCTTCGCAGATTGCGTCGCGAACGCGCTCCAACGACAGCTATGTCTATGGCGCGGATGCTGACGTCACCCGCTATTATATGGCCAATGGTCTGAACCAATATGTGACGGTGGCTGGCGTTGCCTTCTGTCATGACGCTAATGGCAATCTCACTGCTGACGGCAGTTTCGTCTATAAATACGATGTTGAGAACCGGCTCATAGAGAAGCGCAGCCAGGCCAACAGCGATTGCGCTGCACTGGCATATACTGGCGCGCTCCAGGCGACCTTGCGCTACGATCCGAGTGGGCGACTGTTCGAGACGGCGGGGACTGTGACCGGCACCACCCGTTATCTCATCGACAGCGACGCGATGGTCGCCGAATATGACACGAATGGTGCATTGCTGCGCCGATATGCTCATGGGGCAAGCGAAGGAATTGACGATCCACTTGCCTGGTATGAAGGTGCGCCCGTTCAGAACTCCAGCCGCCGCCTCCTGCATGCTGACCAGCAAGGGTCGATCTCGGCGATACTCGATTACGCCGGGTATCTAGCGCGGACTTTCCGGTTCGACGATTATGGGATTCCTCAGGCGAGCGATGGCGCCGCATTGACAGGTGCCAATGGTGCGAGATTCCTTTATACTGGGCAGGCATGGATGCCCGATCTCGGTCTATATTATTACAAGGCTCGGATGTACTCGCCAACCCTTGGCCGGTTCATGCAAACCGATCCCATCGGGTATGGGGATCAAATAAACTTATATGCATATGTCGCAAACGATCCCTTCAGCCGCAGTGATCCAACCGGGATGTTCACATGCACAGATAATGGAAATGGGACGGAGACCTGTCGATCTGAAGGATTTTTGGATACATTAGCAATGCGCGTATATGCCGCTGCACAGACCGCCATTGCTTCCATAATGAGCAATAAAGGTGATGATGGGCAAGGCGAAGCGTCAAATTCTAACGGAAAGCCTTCGAAGAATGATAGCGGAGGCCCTCAAGGGCCCAATGAAAAAAAGTCAGTCGCGCCGCCAGCCAGAGACGCGCGCTCGACGGAGCCTGTCGGGAGGAAAAGCGGTCCAATTGAGATTAAGCCGGGCACCAACGAGCCCGGTGAAATTGATGGGAGAGAATTTACAGGGCACGCATTTGATAGAATGCAAGGACGGGGCGTCCCTCCAACAGCGGTTCAAGATACGATCGCCTATGGGACACCTAGCCCTGGAAACACCCCGGGAACGACCGCCTTTCATAGCTCTGCAAATAATCTCACTGTTGTAGTCGATAGCGCTACCGGGCGAGTGGTAACGGTAAGGCCAGGAAAATAATATGATAAATTATAGTGATATTGTAAAAATACTTTGGGAAAAATGGAATCCTATTGGTCTTGAAAAAATTTCTGATGATGACGATGAATACAACGGTTATGCACGACAATTATGTAGCATGATAAATAATGGTTCAGGATACGATGAAATTTTCTCATATCTTAAGTGGGCATCTAAAGAAAATATGGGACTGAGTTATTTTGACGAAAATCGTGCAATTGATACAGCGAACGCTATAATTGATATTATTAAAATTTCAGAATGAAATGAAAATGATTAATTTTTACACGATAAAGAAGATGATAAATCGATTATCATTATTTTCTATTTTTACGAGTTTTAGTAATGCGAGGGCTCGGAGCGGATTCGATGACCCAGAAGGTTCCGACCCAATCATCGGTGCCCTGCAGTGGTTACAAGGCACTTTGCTCGGCACGGTGGCAACCGTCGCCGCAGTGATCGCTGTGGCAGCCGTGGGCTTCATGATGCTGACCGGCCGGATGAACTGGCGCTATGGTGCGGTCGTGATCCTGGGCTGCTTCATCCTCTTCGGTGCCGCCAGCATCGTGGGTGGCATCCAGTCCTCTGCGTCCGCTGGCTACTGAAGCGATGGTCGGACTTGATCGCGATACGCTGTTCGTCGCGCTTGCGCGGCCGCAAATGTTCGCCGGTGTCACCTACAGTTTCTTCGTTATCAACGCGATCGTCACAACAGAGCTATTCCTGATCATAAAGTCGGTCTGGGTGCTACTCGCGGCGCTAGCGGTCCATGCGATCGGCTATCTCGCCTGCCTGCGCGACGCCAACATCTTCGACCTGTGGCTGGTGAAGGTCGCCCGCTGCCCCCGCATTCCCAACTATCGGCTGTGGCGTTGCAATTCCTATCATCCCTGAGCGCGACGGAGAAAGTGGCAAAGCGTGAGCGATCGGTGGGCAGCCGGCTGCCTTATGCCGCACAGATCGACGACCATACGCTGCTGACCCGTGATGGCCTGATGATGCAGGTCATTCACCTGGGCGGCTTCCTGTTCGAAACGGCCGACACTGACGAACTCAACTATCGCAAAGGCCTGCGCGACGCGATGCTCCAGGCGATCGGGTCTTCGCGCTTCGCAATCTATCATCATATCGTTCGCAGGCGGATCGATACCGCGCTCGAAGCGGAATATCCCGATAGCTTCAGTGCTAGACTGGACGAGACCTGGCGCGCGCGCCTTGGGGCTCGGCATCTCTATGTCAACGATCTGTTCCTCACCGTCGTGCGCCGCCCTCTCCAAGGGCGTAGCGGCATCGTCGACCGCCTGTCGCGCAGACTGACCGGAGGCAATTCTTCGGCCGCCGATCGCTCCGCTGACAAGCGCGCCCTCGACACGGCGACGGAGCAGATCATAGCCGTACTCGGCCATTATCGCCCGCGCGTGCTCAGCACTTATGAGACCGAGCAAGGCCTATATTCCGAGCCACTCGAATTTCTCTCGATGATCCTCAATGGTGAGATGCGGCCCGTTCGCCTACCAGAAGGTGATATCGGAGAGTATCTGCCCTACCGTCGGATCAGCTTTGGCCAGGATATGGTCGAGCTTGGCGCGGCGGGCGCTTTGCCACGCGAATTCCAGGCGATGCTTTCGATAAAGGATTATCCGGGGCAAACCACGCCGGGTATGCTGGATGATCTGCTGCGCATCCCCGTTGAGATGGTGGTGAGTCAGAGCTTCGGCTTCGTTGATCGGCAAGCAGGCCTCGGCCGGATGAACCTGGCGCTGCGGCGCATGCGTGCTTCGGACGATGAGGCGCTCAGCCTGCGCGGCGAACTCGGCAATGCCAAGGATGATCTGGCGGCCGGACGTTCGGCCTTTGGGGAACATCATCTCACCATATCAGTGCGTGGCAGCGATATCGATCTTGTCGATGCGCAGATGGCCGAGGTCCAGTCCGCGCTGACCGATCTCGGCTTGATTGCGGTGCGCGAGGAGATTGGCCTGGAAGCGGCCTGGTGGGCGCAATTCCCCGGCAACTTCCCCTATATCGCCAGGCGCGCGCTCATTTCATCACGCAACTTCGCAAGCCTGGCGAGCTATCATAATTTCCCGAGTGGCAAAGCGACGGGCAATCATTGGGGCGATGCGGTCACGATCCTGGAATCGACCGCTGCCGGGCCCTATCATTTCAACTTCCATCAGGGCGATTTGGGGAACTTCACCATCATCGGTCCTTCGGGCTCGGGTAAGACGGTCGTCCTCAATTTCCTGCTGGCTCAGGCCCGCAAGTTTGCGCCACGTATCGTCTTCTTCGACAAGGATCGCGGAGCTGAACTCTTCATCCGTGCAATCGGCGGCGTCTATGACATTTTGCGCCCCGGCATGTCCGCCGCGCTCAATCCGCTTCAGATTGACGATACGCCCGAGAACCGTCGCTTCCTCAGTGATTGGCTTGGCCGACTGGTCGCGCTGCCGGGGGAACCATTGACGCCGCAGGAACTGCTCCACATTCAGGAGGCGGTGGACGCAAGCTATGGCGTTCCCAAATCCCATCGCCGCCTGCGCTATGTCGCCCAGCTCTTCCGGGGCAGTGAGCGTCCGCATGCCAACGATCTCTGGTCGCGGCTGCGCCCCTGGTGGGGCGAAGGCGAGCATGCCTGGCTGTTCGACCATGCCGAAGACAAAATCGATATCGAAGCCCCGACCATCGGCTTCGATATGACCCGTATCCTGGATACGCCGACCTTGCGCACACCGGCCATGATGTATCTCTTCCATCGGGTGGAGGAACGGCTCGATGGAACCCCGGCCATCATCGTTATCGATGAAGGGTGGAAAGCGCTGGACGATGATATCTTCGTCCACAAGATCAAGGATTGGGAGAAGACGATCCGCAAGCGCAACGGGCTGGTCGGCTTCGCCACCCAGAGCGCAGAGGATGCGCTTTCCAGCAAGATTGCGAGTGCCATCGTCGAACAGGCCGCAACTCAGATCTTCATGGCCAATGCCAAGGCGCGGCGCGAAGATTATTGTGACGGCTTCGGCCTTACCGCCCATGAATATGACCTGATCCGCAGCCTTCCCGACAGCGCGCACTGCTTCCTCATCAAGCATGGCAATGACAGCGTCGTCGCGCGCCTCAATCTGAGCGGTGAAGCCGACATCCTGACCATCCTGTCGGGTCGGGAGCGAACGGTGCGCCTGCTCGACGACATTCGGGCGCAGGTTGGCGACGATCCCGATGCCTGGCTCCCTGTGCTGCTCAAGGTTGCCTGATGGAAGGCTGTGCGCCCTTCGATGCGACCCAGGGCTATGCCATGGCGCTCACCCGCTATGTCGATTGCCAGGCCTCGCTTCTGGGCGAAGGCGGCTATGCGGCGCTCGCGGCTGCCAATTCGCCCGTCATTCTTGCTCTCGGCGGCCTCCTGACCATCCTGATCGCCATTCAGGGTTATCGTCTGCTGCTAGGCGACCAACTGCAGATCCGTGATGGTATATTACTGGCGGCAAAGATCGGCCTGGTGCTCGCCTTCGCCACCCAATGGTCGGCCTATCGCTCGGTCGTCTACAACCTGACCGTCGACGCGCCCCGTGACCTGCTGACCGTGCTTCCCGGTGCAGGTGGTGGCAGTGGACGGAGCTTTCCCGCGCGGCTGCAGGGCAGCTATCAACTGGTCGCCGAAATCGTGCGTCCGTCGCCCAACGCCGCGCCTCAAAATGTTCAGCCAGCGCAGGCTGCATCTGCGGCCGGCTCAGCTGCCACCGTTGCGGCGCCCATGGCCTTCTCGCTTGCGGGCAATCCATTGCTCAGCGCAGCAGGCATATTGCTATTGGTATCGGGCCTGGCTGTGCTGATCTCGGTGCGACTGATCGCCGGCTTGCTGTTGGCGCTTGGTCCGCTCTTCTTTGCCTGCCTGTTGTTCGATACGACGCGCGGCATGTTCGAAGGCTGGGTGCGCGGGCTGGTGGGAACTGCAGTTGCCAGCATCTCCACCGCCGTTCTGCTTGGCATCGAGATATCGATCATCGAATCCCAGCTTGAAAATCTGGTGACAGTCATGGCGGCCGGTGCTTTGCCGGTCATGGCGCCCGGAGAGATATTGGCGACGACGCTGATCTTCCTTATCGCACTGCTGGTGGCACTTGCGGTCTCGTTCAAGATCGGCGCCGGTTTCCGCTTCCTTGAGCGTGGCCTGGCCATTGGATCACAGATCAGCAGCCGCTGGCAGACATCAAGCCTGGCTCAGCCCCGCCAAATTACTGAACAGCGCATGGGCTCGCCATCTCCCCCTGCGGATGGAGGGCGCTCACGCGGTGCCTTGATCGCAGATTCCATCACGGCCAGCGACCAGTGGGCCATTCGCCCCGTCCTGGCGGGCGCCGGGTCTGAGGCTGGCCGGCGGATAGAACTGTCAGGACAGAATGGCAGTGAGCCTCGCCCGACGCCTATTGGCCAGAGCTACCGTCGCACGGGCAATCAGCGCAACACCAAGAGCATAAGCCAGCGGAACAATCGGACATGAGTGAGAAGAAGAACAAGGCGGCAAAGGTGGCGCCCGATCGTGAAGCCTATTATGCGCGCGCCGTCACTTGGGCGGACGATGATCAGGCGCGCATGCGCCAATCCCGGCGCATTGCCTGGATCGTGGCAGGCATTGCCTGTGGCGTTGCCGTCCTTGCCATTCTGGCAATCCTTTTGATGATGCCGCTCAAGACGGTCGAATCCAACACGCTGCTGGTCGACCGCACCACCGGTTATGTGCAACTGCTCAAAGGGGATGGCCGTCAGCGTCTCGCGCCAGACGGGGCTTTGACCCAGTCGCTGCTCGCCCAATATGTGATGGCGCGCGAGGGCTTCGACATTGTCACGATCCAGGCCGACTATCGCAAAGTGGGTCTCTGGTCCGCCGAGCGGGCGCGCAGCGACTATATGGCGATGATGCCGGCGACCAATCCAGCCAGCCCGTTCCAACGCCTGCCCAGAACCACTATTCTTGCGGTTCGCGTCAAGAGCGTTTCGCCGCTGGGCGCCAATGTCGCTCAGGTACGGTTTGAGACCGAGCGCAGGGATCAGGGACAGGTCGAAGGTTCGAAGCAGGACTGGGTATCGATCATCCGCTACCGCTTCATCGATGCGCCGATGGCAATGGAGGACCGATTGGTCAATCCGCTCGGCTTCCAGGTCTTGCGCTATAGGCGTGATCAGGAGGCGCCTGATCCAGTATCGAAGAGCAGCGGGTCCATGCAGGTTCCGGCGCAGCCCGCGCCGCTTCCGCAGACGTCGGCGCTACAGGCGGCCCGGCCATGATCAAGCCTCTTATATGCTTCACGGCGCTGGCGCTGACCGTTCCGGCTTTAGCGGAGGTCATCCCACAAGCGTCGCCGGGCGATCCTCGTATCCAGACAGTCGATTATGATACTGACCAGGTCGTCCGCCTGAGCCTTGAACAAGGCTATACGGTCGCGATCGAGTTTGCGGCGGACGAGCGGGTGGAAAATGTTGCGATCGGCGAGGGGGAGGGCTGGAAAGTGACGCCTAATAAACGGGCTGACCATCTTTTCATCAAGCCTGTCGAAGGCGCGCAGGACACCAATCTCATAGTATTGACCGATGCGCGTCGATACAGCTTCATGCTGGTGCCGGGGGCTGGCTTTGGCACCAATCCCTTCATCGTCCGCTTTCGTTATGCCGGTATCGATATGGCGCCGCCCACCGTCATAAGTGAGAGCCAAGCGACCTTTCGTGTTCGCGGCGCCAAGGAGCTCATACCAACGGCCATGTCGGATGATGGCATGTCGACAAGCATTCGATGGGCCGCCGATTCCGCCATCCCGGCAGTCTACGCCATCGATGCACAGGGAGATGAAACGCTGATCAATGGTGCCATGCGCGAAGGTGCATTCGTGGTGGATTCCATCGCACCTCGATTCGTTTTCCGTGCCGGCAAGCGCATGGCGACCGCAACGCGGCAAGTCCCGGTGGGCCAGCCATGAACGACGAACTAGATCCGCGTGCGGCGCTGTCAGCGCGGGACGTGCGACCCATTGTTCGCCCTCCAGCTGCAGGGCTTTCCGGTTTTGCCATTGGCGGCATCTGCACCGTTCTTGCAGTTGGGTTGTTTCTGGTTCTGGACAGCAACAGGCGAAACAATGAACGAAATAATGGCCAGGCGGCATCTGCTCAGGGCATCATAGCTTCCCCTCAGCCGCTTGCCCTGCCTTTGCCAGCTCTACCAGTTGCGAAAACATCCGTAGTCATACCGACCTCCGAACCGATTGTGACGCCGCCATCGACGGCGAGCGTAAACCGCCCCATGTTTCCACAGCAGCCGGTCCCCATCTACCACCCGCCTATGGCGCCGATACAGGTTGCTCAAGCCGCATCGCCGCCTCGCGCTAAGGAAGATGGCGACGGTTCGCCGCTGATCATCGACTTAGGTGTGGGCGAAGGTCCGGGTAACGCCTCCGCTGCTGCAGGCGCGGCGGGCGATGACCAGGCCGTCCGCGCGAGCGTCATCCGCAATCGCACTAATCTTGTTCCACAAGGTTCGATGATCAATGCGGTGTTGGAAACGCCGATCGACAGCCGTCGCCCTGGATTGGTGCGGGCAGTAGTCTCGCGCGATGCGCGGGGGTTCGATGGCACGCGTGTCCTTATCCCGCGCGGAAGCCGACTGATCGGAGAAGCGTCGGGCGACCCCAAGGCCGGGCAAAAACGTGTCTTGGTAACCTGGACCAGGCTCATCCGGCCCGATGGCGTTGCCATCCGCATTGGCTCACCCGCTGCGGATGTGCTGGGTGGCGCTGGTATCGCAGGCAAGGTCAATAATCATTTCTTTGAACGGTTCGGTAATGCGGTGTTGCAATCTGCCCTCACAATTGGCGTCAATCTTGCGTCCCAACCCAAAGGCAATTCCGTGATCGTGGGTCTGCCGGGGCAGGTCGGTGCCACGGCGCAGAACCTCCTCCCCAATGTGGATTCCGCTCCGACCGTCAAAGTAGCCTCTGGCGCAGAAATCTCGGTGTTTGTGGCAAAGGATCTCGACTTTAGCGGCACGGGCCTGCGCCGATGACGGACGGCGGCGCGGACTCGACAGATGCTGGGACGAATTCAGCGATTTCGGACTATCCATTCCTCGACGCCTATCTTTCTCCAATCTCGAATGTGCTCGTCCAACCCGACGTCACCGATATCTACATCAACCACCCTGGCGAAATATGGATTGAGCGGTTGGGCGGCGGTATCGCCAGAGAAGCGGTGCCAGCACTCACAGAAGCAACGCTGTGGCGTCTCGCACGTCAAATTGCGAGCCTGTCCCATCAAGGCATCAACAGAGAACATCCGCTGCTCGGCGCTCGCTTGCCCGATGGGTCGCGTGTGCAGATCGTCGCGCCGCCGGCGACTAGAGGGCCGCTGGCGCTTGCCATAAGGCGGCACATATCATCCAATCTCACATTGGAAGATTATGCTCTGAATAGGGCGTTTGATGGGCCAGAGGAGCAAGAGGTCGCGCAAGCGATTGCCGAGACGGATGATCGTGTCGCCATGCTCTCCGAGGCCGTGCGCCAGCGTAAGACCATATTGATTTCCGGGGGCACATCGACCGGCAAGACGACTTTCCTTGGCGCATTGATGCGTAAGATACCTGCCGAGGAGCGATTGATCCTCATTGAGGATACGCCCGAGTTACAGCTTGATCACGCTAATGCCGTGGGCCTTGTCGCGGTGAAAGGCGAACTGGGGGAAGCCAAGGTCAATACTGACGACCTTCTCCAGGCATCCCTACGTATGCGGCCGGATCGGATCATCCTGGGAGAATTGCGCGGCGGTGAGGCCTATACATTCCTACGTGCTATCAACACCGGCCATCCAGGCTCAATGACGACGATACACGCCGACAGCCCGACCAAAGCGATCGAGCAACTGGCGTTGATCATCCTGCAATCGGGAACCCAACTGAAGCGCGAAGATATCCTGCATTATGTGCGCAGCACCGTGGACATTTTTGTGCAACTTGAGCGTCGGAACGGGAAGCGCATCGTTCGGACCATCGCCCAAAAAGGCGAAATCTGAATCGCTTCGGATTTTAGCGAACATCGTTGGATGCGCTCTGGGCGGTATCAACGGATCGCGAATAGGTTCAACATGTCCCAGCCAAATTGTGGGAACACATGTGGGCCTGATTTTCCGAGAAAACTAATTTATCAGCCAATATCAAGGCGTTGAAGCGCTTGACTGGTGACCCCTACGGGAATCGAACCCGTGTTTCAGCCGTGAAAGGGCCGCGTCCTAGACCGCTAGACGAAGGGGCCATGAGCCGTGCGCCGGAGCGCATGTCCATGAGTGAAGGCGGCCTTTAGGGGGTATGTTTGGTGTGGTCAACCCTCTTTCCAGCCTTCTTTGCGCGAACTTTGCACAGGAAGGAAAACAGCCCCTCAATCGGCCCAGGCGGCGTCTTCCACATGCAGCTCGGCGGCAGGGCGGGCACCCCAGTCGTCGATCTTCGCGCGGCCCGCGAGCCAGAGCCGGCGGTCGCGCGGGGCGCCCAGCAGGGCCTGTCCCAGAGGCGTTTCCGCCTGGCGGAAGGCCACGGTCTTGAGCGATTGCCCATCCTCGCCGGCAACGATCGCGCGGACATGGTTGGTGCCCACGATGTCCGCCCGGATCATGCGCACGGGGCCGGTGGCGATGCGCGGGGCGGGCCAGCCCATGCCATAGGGCCCCCCGGCGTCGATCGCGGCGACGAAATCGGGATTGACGCCGCGCGGGCTCAGTACCGCGTCGATCAGCAGCGAGCGCTCGCCGGTGGCACGGGCGACATCAGCGGACAGGCGCGCATCGAGAAATTCGGCGAGCGCATCAACGCCGCCGGCCGCAACGGTAAGGCCGGCCGCCATCGCATGGCCGCCGCCCGCCACCAGCAACCCCTCGTCCTTGGCCGCAAGCACGGCGGCGCCCAGGTCCACGCCCGCGATCGAGCGACCCGACCCCTTGCCCACGCCCGTCTCGTCCAGCGCAATCACGATGGCCGGGCGCCCCAGCCGCTCCTTCAGCCGCCCGGCAACGATGCCGATCACGCCGGGATGCCAGCCCTCGCCCGAAACCAGCGCGACGGCGCGGTTATGCTGGGCATCGGCCAGCTGCTCCGCGGCCTCCTGCACCTGCGCCTCGATGGCGCGGCGTTCCTCGTTCAGGCGGTCGAGTTCTGCGGCGATGGTCGCGGCCTCCTGCGGATCCTGCGTGGTGAGCAGGCGCACGCCGAGGTCCGAGCGCCCTACCCGTCCGCCGGCATTGATTCGCGGCCCCAGCGCAAAGCCCAGATCATGGCACAGCGGCGCACGGCTGAGGCGGCTGGCGGTGATGAGCGCGGCCAGCCCGATGTTGCGGCGACCGGCCATCACCTTCAGCCCCTGCGCCACGAAGGCTCGGTTGAGCCCGCGCAGCTGTGCGACGTCCGCGACCGTGCCCAGCGCCACCAGATCGAGCAGGTCCATGATGCGCGGCTCGGCGCGCGTCTCGAACCAGCCCCTGCCCCGCAAGGTCCGCAGCAGCGCCGCGCCGAGCAGAAACGCGACGCCGACGGCGGCCAGATGCCCATGGGTCGCCCCCTCGTCGCTTTCGTCGAGCCGGTTGGGGTTCACCAGCGCGAAGGCGGCCGGCAGCGCGGCGGCGCATTTATGATGGTCCACCACCACCACGTCGACGCCCGCATCGCGCGCCATCGCCAGCGCCTCGAACGCCTGCGCGCCGCAATCGACGGTGACGATCAGCGATGCACCCTGCGCGCCCAGCCGCACCAGCGCCTCGCCCGAAGGGCCATAGCCCTCCATCAGCCGGTCGGGAATGTAGCTGCCCGCGGGCAAGCCAAGCTCGCGCAGCAGGCGCACGAGCAGCGCGGCGCTGGTCGCCCCGTCCACGTCATAATCGCCGAAGATCGTCACCTGCTCGCCCGCCTGCACGGCATCGGCCAGCCGCTCGGCAGCGCGGTCCATGTCGCGGAACAGGCTGGGGTCGGGCATGAAGGCGCGGATGGTGGGGTTGCGATATTGCTCCACCTGCTCACGCGGGCAGCCGCGGCTGATAAGCAGCTGCGTCACCAGGTCGTCGGGCTGGAACCCCGGATCGCGCCCGTCCGTGCTCGTCCCGCGCCAGTGCCAGGGTTGACCGACGATGGAACGGGTGATGTTGAGGGCTGCTGTCATGCCGCCCTCCTAGAGGGTTTCAGGGCCGCGTGAAACATGCGTGGGCTGGAAATCGCGTTCGGTCTCCTGCAGGCCGCCTCGCGTGTGAGCGCTTGCAATATCAGGGGCGCACCTTACCTCTCTGGCAACGACCGGGGGCAGTATTTTCCTATGGCATCCATCATCGACATATCGGGGCTGACCAAGCGTTATGCCTCCGGATTTTCGGCGCTGAAGGGCGTCGACCTGCAGATCGAGGAGGGCGAAATCTTCGCCTTGCTCGGCCCCAATGGCGCGGGCAAGACGACCCTGATCTCCATCGTGTGCGGCAATGTGCGAGCGAGCGACGGTACGGTAACGGTTGCCGGGCATGACATCGTGCGCGACTATCGCGGCGCGCGTAGCGCCATCGGGCTGGTGCCCCAGGAACTGCACACCGATGCGTTCGAGCGGGTGATCGACACGGTACGCTTCAGCCGCGGCCTGTTCGGCAAGCCGCGCAACGACGCGCTGATCGAGAAGATCCTGCGTGACCTGTCGTTGTGGGACAAGCGCAACAGCAAGATCCTGGAGCTGTCGGGCGGCATGAAGCGTCGAGTGATGATCGCCAAGGCGCTCAGCCACGAGCCGCGCGTGCTTTTCCTGGACGAGCCGACGGCAGGCGTCGACGTGGAGCTGCGCCGCGACATGTGGGGGCTGGTGCGCCAGCTGCGCGAGACCGGCGTCACCATCATCCTCACCACCCATTATATCGAGGAGGCCGAGGAAATGGCCGACCGGGTGGGCGTGATCAACAAGGGTGAGATCATGCTGGTCGAGGACAAGACCGCGCTCATGAAGAAGCTCGGCAAGAAAACGCTAACGGTGTTCCTGACCGAGCCTCTGGCGGCCCTCCCGCCAGCACTGGCGGACTGGCAGCTGACGCTGAAGGCAGACGGCAACGAGATCGAATATCTGTTCGACACGCAGGCGGAGCGTACCGGCGTCGCCTCGCTGCTGCGGGCGCTGGGCGACCTGGGCATCGGCTACAAGGATCTCGACACGCGGCAAAGCTCGCTGGAGGATATCTTCGTCAGCCTCGTCCACCAGCAGCCGACCCAGCAGACGGAGGTCGCGGCATGACGCTCAATCTGCACGCCATCAAGGCGATCTACTTCTTCGAGCTGCATCGCTTCGCCCGCACGCTGCTCACCGGGCTCGCCGTGCCCGTCATCACCACCTCGCTCTACTTCGTCGTCTTCGGCGGGGCGATCGGGTCGCGGATGACGGAGATCAACGGCATTCCCTATGGCGCCTATATCGTGCCAGGGCTCATCATGCTGTCGATGTTCACCGAAAGCATCTTCAACGCGAGCTTCGGCATCTACATGCCCAAGTTCACCGGCACGATCTATGAACTGCTCTCGGCGCCGGTCTCCGCGGTGGAGACCGTGATCGCCTATGTCGGCGCTGCGGCGACCAAGTCGATGACGGTCGGCCTCATCATCTTCACGACGGCGCATCTGTTCGTCGATATCGAGGTGCAGCGGCCCATCGCCATGTTCGCCTTCATGGCGCTGATCGCGATCAGCTTCTGCCTGTTCGGCTTCATCCTTGGCATCTGGGCGCAGAGCTTCGAGCAGTTGCAGGTGATCCCGTTGCTGGTGGTGATGCCCATGACCTTCCTGGGCGGCGCCTTCTATTCCATCCACATGCTGGCCGAGCCGTGGCGCACGATCACGCTGTTCAACCCGATCGTGTACCTCATCAGCGGCTTCCGCTGGACCTTCTTCGGCAAGGGCGACGTCGACATCGGCTTTTCGATGGCCTTCATCGCGGGGATGATCGCGCTGTGCCTGGGCATCATCGCCTGGGTGTTCCGCACCGGATACCGGCTGAAGAAATGATGCCGTATGGCGGGGGCTGTGGGTGCGGGAAGCACTCCAGCCTCCGTCATCCGCCCCCTTGCCCCGCGCCGCCACTGCCTTATTGTCACGGCACACTGATACGGCAGATTGATATGGGCAGCAGGGGCGGCATGACGACATCTTTTTCCTTCCTCGCCACTTGCCTGCTGGCAGCCGCCGCGCCCGCGCTTGCGCAGGCTGCCACAGCCCTGCCCGAAAAGGGCAAGCCTCTCCTCACCGAACGGACCGAGGCCAGCGGCCTGCCGCTGGCGCCCGAGCAGAAGGCGGTCGAGTTCACCACCGCCGATCTCGCGATCGAAGTCTTCCCGGATCGCCACGCCATCGCCGGCACCGCAACGCTCGGCTTTACCGCCAAGGCGCCGCTGCGCGCGATGGTCTTCGATCTCGACCACAACCTGCCGATCAGCGCCATCGCCCTGGACGGCAAGCCCCTGCCCGCCTCCGCCTGGTGCAATCCCGATGGCATGGTGCGCGTCGCCCTGCCCCGGCGGATCGCCAAGGGGCAGAGCTTCACGCTGACCGTCAGCTATGCCGGCACGCCGCATGTCGCGGTCAACGCGCCCTGGGATGGCGGCTTCGTGTGGGACAAGATCAGGGACGGCAAGCCGTGGATCGCGACGGCCGTGCAGGGCGAGGGCTGCGACCTGTTCTGGCCCTGTTTCGACAACCCCACGGTGGAGGTCGGCACGGTCGACCTCCACATCACCGTACCGCAGGATCTGGTCGCGCCCTCCAACGGCGTGTTCGTGGGGGTAACGGCGCAGCCCGGCGGCCGCCACACCTGGCACTGGCGCGCGAAGCATCCCAATGGCTATGCGATCGCCCTCAACATCGCGCCCTACAAGGTGATCGAGGCGGACTATAAGAGCCGCTTCGGCAATATCATCCCCATGCGCTACTGGTATCTGCCGGGCGAGGAGGCGCAGGCCAAGGCACTGTTCGCGCAGTTCGCCCCGACGCTGGATTTCTTCGAGGAGATGATCGGCCCCTATCCCTTTGGCGACGAGAAGCTGGGCGTGGTGGAGACCCCGCATCTGGGCATGGAGCATCAGACGATCAACGCCTATGGCAATGGCTACAAACTGGCGCCGGAGGGCTATGACTGGCTGTTCCAGCATGAATTCAGCCATGAATGGTTCGGCAACCAGCTGACCAACAGCAATTGGGACGACATGTGGCTGCACGAGGGCTACGGCACCTATATGCAGCCGCTCTACCTGCAATGGCGCGGTGGCGAGATGCCCTACATGCAGACGCTGTGGAAGCATCGCATCGCCCTGATGAACCGCTTTCCCGTCGTGTCCGGAAAGCCGATGACCGAGGAACAGGTCTACAACAAGGATATCGGGCCGGGGAACGACATCTATTACAAGGGGTCGCTGGTGCTGCACACGCTGCGCTGGCTGATCGGCGACACGGCGTTTTTCGATGCCACCCGCCGCATCGTCTATGGCCGCCCCGATCCCAGGCCCGGCAATTTCACCCCCCGCTTCGCCAGCACTAAGGACTATGAGGCGATCCTGCGGGAGGTGACGGGCAAGGATTACAGCTGGTTCTTCGACAGCTATTTCCGCCAGGCCAAGCTGCCGCGACTCGTCGAAACCCGCGAGGGCGACCGGCTGACGCTCCGCTGGGAAAGCGCGGCGAAATCGACCTTCGCGATGCCGGTGGAGGTGGAAATGGGCGGCATGCTCGTCACCCTGCCGATGGCGGACGGCACGGGCAGCATAACGGTGCCGCAAGGCATACATCCGCGCATCGATCCGATGTCGAAACTGCTGCGCCAGAATGACGAGATCGACGCCTATCAGGTCTGGAGAGCCGCAGAGGACGAAAAGGCCAAGGCTGCAGCCGCGAAGGACAAGCCTGCTACCGTGAAATAGACCGGGCATGGGGGGCGTGGTGCGGAACGGACAGTCCTCGCACCTTCGCCCCTCGCGCTGCCGCTGCGCCTCGCCGCTCGACCCGGCGCCCGATCAGGCGCCGGTCGCTGCCCCCCGATCAGGCACATAGCCGAGCACCTGGCTGATATTGGCGGCCGTCTGCACAACCTGTACAGACAGATCCTTCATCGTCTCGTCGTCCAGATAATGGGCCGCGCTGGCGATGCTGATGGCGACGCACACCTGCCCCTCGGCGTTGCGCACCGGCGCCGCTATGGAGCGCACCCCATCGCTCAATTCGCTTTCATGCGTCACGAAGCCGCGCGCGGCATGGGCCGCCATCATCTTGAGCCACGCCTCGACCTTGGCCGGTGCGACATCCCCGTCCTTCGACAGGATGTAGAGGCGCTCCAGCGTCGCGCGATCCTCGTCCAGCAGCAGCGCCTTGCCAAGCCCCGTTTCCGCGATCGGGCGCCGATCGCCGGGCGCCGTCGCCACGCGCAGCCGCTGGCGGCCCGTTACCCGGTCCAGATGGCGCGACCAGTCGCCCTCACGCTTGCCCACGAACACGCAGAAGCCGGTGCGTTCCGACAAAAGCTCCATATAGGGGCGCGCGATCCGCACGAAATCGGTCTGCTCCTTCGCCATCGCGCCCAGCTGCAACAGCTTGGGCCCCAGCGCGAACCCGTCCGAGGTAACGGACAGATAGTTGCGCGATCGCAGCGCGTGGGCGAGCCGGTGCGTCGTCGTGCGGCTCATGCCCAGCTTGCGGGCAAGGTCGGCCGCGCGCACCCGCCCGTCGATCACCTCGTCCAGAATATCGAGCGCACGCATCAGCGTCTGCGCGCCCTTCGGACCCTCTTCCTGGCTCTTTACGCCATCGTCATTCTGTGTCGTCACGTCCCTGCCTCATTCCCCCGGGGCCATACCCATATTGAAGGCAATAGCACCGGCATGCGGGACAGGCCATGCCTTCGCGTGGAGTGTCCCATTCGGGCATGTCACATATCGACAAAGACCAAGGCGGGGACGCTGCCGCCTATCCGGCCGGTCTCACCGGCACCTTGAGCATCTTCTGGATATCCAGGATCGCCGGCACGTCCCCGACCGCCTTGCGCAGACCCGCATAGCGCGCGTCGAAGCAGCCGCCATAGAAGTCGAGATTGGTCTTCGCCTGCCCGCGCCGGCTCCATTCGATCTGGTATCCCGGCATGTCGGTCGCCGCGCGGGTGCAGTTCTCGCCCTGCGCGATCCGCTTCTTCGTGCCCGTGGCCGGGCGCCAGGGCGCCAGCGCCGTGCGCAACCGCCGATATTGCGCGGGCGTCACCGTGAAGCGGGTCTCCCCCGGCACCGCAGTATTCCTCTGTGGGATCAGTACGCCCGAACCATCGGGCTCTATCGTTACGCTGTAGCTGGGGCATGCACCGAAACAGGGGCCGGCGGCAAAGCGGATCGTGTCCGCCGTCGGCAGCGGCCCGGTGGCGACCTCGGCCTTATGGGCGCAAGCTGCCAGCCAGAGCGGCGCGCCGATCACTGCCAGCATTGCAAAGCTCTTTCGCATCGTCTGCTCCTTCTGCCCCTTCGACTCTAGGCACGCCTGCCTGTATCCCAACTTAGGGTTCAGGCCCATGCATTACGAGGTCGTCGTAATGCATGGGCCTGAACCCTAAATCACCCCGCGCGCGGTTTTTCTCCGCGCCCTCTGGCATGACGTCGCCGGGGCGGCTAAGCCCCGCGCTTGATTTCCGCCGGAACCCCGGCACTATGCTTGTTCAAGGAGACGTTCTTCATGCGCCCATCCGGCCGCACCCCCGACCAGATGCGAGAGATCAGCATCGAGCCCGGCTATACCATCCATGCCGAGGGCAGCTGCCTGATCAGCTTCGGCAATACCAAGGTGCTGTGCACAGCATCGGTCGAGGAGCGCGTGCCGCCCTTCCTGCGCGGCAAGGGCGAAGGCTGGGTGACGGCGGAATATGGCATGCTGCCCCGCGCCACCCATACCCGCGGCTCGCGTGAGGCGGCCAAGGGCAAGCAGTCCGGCCGCACGCAGGAAATCCAGCGCCTCATCGGCCGCTCGCTCCGCGCGATCGTCGACCTGAAAGCCCTTGGCGAGCGCCAGATCTCCATCGACTGCGACGTGATCCAGGCGGATGGCGGCACCCGCACGGCGGCGATCTCGGGTGGCTGGGTCGCGCTGCGCATCGCTGTGGACAAGCTGATCGCCAGCGGCGCGCTCAAGTCCGATCCGATCACCGGCAATGTCGGCGCGATCAGCTGCGGCATTTTCAAGGGCACGCCCGTCCTCGACCTCGACTATGACGAGGACAGCAATGCAGACGCCGATGCGAATTTCGTGCTGACCGGCGACGGCAACATCGCGGAAGTGCAGGCCACGGCCGAAGGCGCGGTCTATGATGAAGAGGCGCTGTTGCGCCTGCTGCGTCTGGCCCGCATCGGCTGCAGCAACATCTTTGCCGCACAGAACAGGGCAACCGGACGGTGACAGACGATTTCGGCCGCGAACAGGCAATCCGCAAACTGGCCCCCGGCAAGCTGGTCATCGCCAGCCACAATGCCGGCAAGGTCCGCGAGATCCGCGAGCTGCTCGGGCCCCATGGCGTGGTGCCCGTGTCCGCGGCCGAACTCGACCTGCCCGAACCGGAGGAAACCGGCACCAGCTTCATCGCCAATGCCGAGTTGAAGGCGCTGCAGGCGGCCGATCTTTCCGGCCTGCCCGCCCTTGCCGACGACAGCGGCCTGTGCGTCGAGGCGCTGGGCGGCGACCCCGGCATCTTTTCCGCGCGCTGGGCCGGGCCGGACAAGGATTTCGACTTCGCGATGCGGCTCGTGTGGCAGCATCTGGTCGACAAGGGACCGGATGCCGGGCGTGACGCGCATTTCGTCTGCGCCCTCGCCCTCGCCTGGCCCGACGGCCATGTGGAGGCGTTCGAGGGCCGGGTGGACGGCATCATCAGCTGGCCGCCGCGCGGCAAGAACGGCTTCGGCTATGATCCGATGTTCCAGCCGAACGACCATGCGATCAGCTTCGGCGAGATGGACCCCGCCGCGAAACATGCGATGAGCCACCGGGCCGACGCCTTCCGGCAGCTGGTCGCGGCGGTATTCTGAAAAAAGGAGGAGAGGAGCACCCGCCCCTCTCCTCTTTTCAACTGCTCAGCAGTCGCGCTGCCAGCAGATCAGCGGGCCATCCTCATCATCGACACGCTCGCCGACGACGGCAAAGCCATTGCGCGCCAGCACCCGCTGGGATGCGATATTGTCCGTGCCCGTTTCCGCCGTCAGCCTGCGGACGCGCGGGTCGGCGACGGCCCATGTCACCACCTCGCCGATCGCCCGGCCGGCGATGCCGCACCCTCGCCGTGTGGGCGCAATGCCATAGCCGATATCCACGCCGCCATCGCATGGCGGACGGGTGATCGAGCACATCCCCACCAGTTCGCCCTCCTCCACGATCAGCCAGGATGCCGGCGCGAAATCCGCGCGTATCCGTGCCGCGAGGTCGCAGAGCATATTCAGGACCGCAGCCTCCGCGACGGGACTGTCAGCGGCCCGCAAGCCGCGCGGGGAGACACCGGCGACCAGAGCCTGATCGTCTTCTTTCGTCGTTTCAAAAATCATCGTTCAAACCCGGATTGAAAAACCGCGCCGTGAGCTGGCACGCAACCGCGCGATCAATCGAACGCAGGCCCTTGCGCGCCCAACGCCGATCGACCGCGAAAGCGGACATCTGTCGGCATGATGAGCAAAGGCATTCTCCCGGATGAAGAGCCTAAGGCTATCTCTTCAAGGCTCGCCCTTCAAGAGGGCCGGCGAACGGTGCCCCGTCATTGCCGGGGCTGGTCGTCCATCACTGTCCGGCCGAACACATTGCCCGGCGGGGAATAGCGGCAGACGAGATATTCGTCCCGCTCATTGGCGCGCAGCGCGCAGCCGACACGGGTGGTGCTGCGCCACACCGCCTGGGTATAATGGCCGACATCGGCCCACTGCCCCGTCGTGCTGATATTGGGAAAGGCCGCCGCGCGGTAGAAGCGCCGCTCGTTCATCCAGCTCGCCGCCATCTCGGCATAGCTGAAGGCGTCGAGCGTGCCCATCCAGAGGTTCTCGCCCTGCGGGCTCGATCGCTGCGCCTTGCTGCTGTGCCGAAAGGTCCGGGTGCGGGCCAGTTCATAGGCGTAGCGGTCCGCATCCTGCGCCAGCGCCGCATCCCAGGCGAGCGGCGGCACGCCGATGGCGTCGCGGGCGCGGTTATGGGCATAGAGCATTTCGCGCCGCATCAGCGCGTCGCCGCGCGGCCTTGCCTCGTCCGCGTCCTCCCACCGGCTCTGCTGGCGCCACTGGCGCGCGGTCTGCGCCGAAGCGACACTATTCAGCAGATTCGCCAGCATGATTGCCGCCAGCCATGGCCTTGCCCGTAATTTCACTCTATTGGTCCCGCCCGAAATGTCCCCTGCACCTATCCACGCGCGGATGAACGCCGGCCTAACGCCGCTGGCGCTCTACATCCACTGGCCGTTCTGCGTCGCCAAATGCCCCTATTGCGACTTCAACAGCCATGTCCGCGACCAGATCGACGTCGCCGCATGGGAACGCACGCTGCTGGCGGACATGGCGCATGAGGCGGCGCTGATGCCGGGTCGGCCCCTCGGCTCCATCTTCTTCGGCGGGGGCACGCCTTCGCTGATGCCACCCGCCCTTGCAGGAAAGCTGATCGCCGCGGCGGAGCGCCACTGGGGGTTCACGCCCGATATCGAGATCACGCTGGAGGCCAATCCCAGCTCGGTCGAGGCGGCGCGCTTCGCCGATCTGGCGGCGGCTGGCGTCAACCGCGTGTCGCTCGGCATCCAGGCGCTGGACGATCCCGCGCTGCGCTTCCTTGGCCGGGTCCATGACGCAGCGGAAGGCCGCGCCGCGCTGGACGTCGCGCAGCGGGTGTTCGCGCGGGTCAATGCCGACCTCATCTATGCCCGCCCCGGCCAGAGCGAGGTCGACTGGGAAGCGGAGCTGACACGCGCGCTGGCGATCGGCACCGATCACCTCTCCCTCTACCAGTTGACGATCGAGCCTGGCACGCGCTTTGAAACCATGGTCCGCAGGGGAGATTTCATCCCCGCCGACCCGGACCATGCCGCAAACCTCTTCGAGCTGACCCGCGCGATGACGGACGCGGCGGGCATCCCCGCCTATGAGGTCAGCAACCATGCGCGGGCCGGGCAGGCGAGCCGACACAACCTCACCTATTGGCGCTATGACGACCATGTCGGCATCGGCCCCGGCGCGCATGGACGGCGCGGCGGCATGGCAACGCGGCGGCACCGGAAGCCCGAGAACTGGCTGGCCGCTGTGGACCGCAACGGCCACGGCCTGCAGGAGGAAGCGCCCATCCCCGGCGCCGAGCGCGCGCAGGAAGCGCTGCTGATGGGCCTGCGGCTTGCCGAGGGGATCAGCCTGTCGCGCATCGCGGCGTTGAGCGGCATGACCGTGCCGCAGATCGTCGATGAAGGCGCGATAGAGCGGCTTGCCGGCATGGCGCTCGTCACGCGCGCGGGCGACCGGCTGACGGTACTTCCCGCCGGCATGTTGCTGCTCGACGCGATCCTGCCGGAAATCGTGACGGCGGGGGATTGATGTCGCGTCCCCGCGCGGTCGAACGGGCGTGACGGAGCGGATCAACCGCCCTACACTCGCCCCATGTCCACCGGCGAACTGATCGAGGCGTATCGCAGCCACCTCGCCCATGACCGGCGCCGTTCCACGCATACCGTGCGCGCCTATATCGCGACCGCCGAGCGGCTGGTGGCTTTCCTCCGGCAGCACACGGGCGGCGGCATCGGCGCGTCCCTGCTCGAACGGCTGGAAGCGGCCGACCTGCGCGCCTTCCTGGCCGACCGGCGGCGCGACGGCATCGGCAATCTCTCCGCCGCGCGTGAGTTGTCGGCCGTCCGCTCCTTCCTGCGCTTTGCCGGCGGCGAGGAGGCGCGCGTGCCGGCGGTCAAGGGGCCGAGGGTCAAGCGCGGCGTCCCCCGCCCCATCGCGCCCGACGAAGTCATCGCCCTTGCACAGGATATTGCCGAGGGTGCGCGCGACGGCTGGATCGGCGCCCGCGACTGGGCGGTGCTGATGCTGCTCTATGGCGCGGGCCTGCGCATCGGCGAGGCGATGGGGCTGAGCGGCGACGTGCTGCCCCTGGGCGAGACGATCCGCGTTACCGGCAAGCGCAACAAGACGCGGGTCATCCCCGTGCTACCGCAGGTGCGGGCGGCGGTGGAGTCCTATGTCGCGCTTTGCCCCTATCCGATGGAAAAGGGCGAGCCGCTGTTCAGGGGCGCGCGCGGCGGCCCGCTGTCGCCGGCCCTCATCCGCCGATCGGTACAAGGCGCGCGGGTACGGCTGGGCCTGCCCGACCGCACCACGCCCCATGCGCTACGCCACAGCTTCGCCACGCATCTTCTGGGGCGCGGCGCGGACCTGCGCTCGCTGCAGGAATTGCTGGGTCATGCCAGCCTCACCTCCACGCAGGTCTATACGCAGGTCGACGCCGCCCACCTGCTGGACGTGTACCGGAACGCGCACCCACGGGCTTGAGGACAAACGGCCATGGCGCCGGCCATCGCCGCACTGCTGCCGTAATTTCAGGTTCTTATCGGGCGTCGGTCCTCCGAAAGGCCTTTCGCGATGCGGGTTCTGCTGTTTGCGCTTCAGGGAGTCGGCGCTTCAGGCGCCATGGCCGACATCGATTTCGACCTGCGCAAGGTGCCCGTCACCACCGCAGCCCCCGGCGAGATCATCGTCACGGGCCGCCGGCGCGATCAGCGCATCGCGCCTTTACCGGACATTCCGCCAGACACGGTTCCCCGAGCAGAAATGGGGATAGCGGGCAAGTTACGGGGAGGCGTCGTCGTGCAACAGCAGAGCTTCGGCAATGGCACGGTCAGCAACCGCGCGATGGTGACGCTCAAGCTGCCATTCTGACGCGATCGCCGTCATTCTATTCGGGCAGGAGAGTGTGTCGGCACCCCCCCGCCCTGACCTCCAGAGCAAGGGCTAAGAAGGATGGGCTCCGCTACGGAAAGTGCAGCTTTGAAGCAATAGGGAAGATCTACTGCTATAAAATATTTAATTTTATCACATAAAGCGGAATGACTTTCCGATTATTTCACAATTCGCTTGTATCATTTCTATGCCGAAATAAATATCGTTATTTTTCAGTGACTTTCACAGCGTCATCGCCAACCGGCCGCCATGTCAGCAGACGATACAGGTAGAACAGGATCGCCAGAACCACGGCTGCCGTAGCGGCAGGGCCGACATATTTGTCGATCTCCTTGAAATTCGCGCCGAGCAGATAGCCGGAATAGGCAAGCACGATGTTCCAGATCGTCGCCCCCAGAAAGGTACAGGCCACGAATCGCACATGGCCCATGCGGAACAGGCCCGCCGGCAATGAGATCATCGTGCGAAACGCCGGCATGAACCGGAAGACGAAGACGACCGCCTGCCCATAGCGCAGGAAGATATTGTCGAGCGCCTCCACGTCGCGCCACTCCATCGTTGCCCAGCGCCCATAGCGGTCGACCAGGGGCTTCAGGCGTGCGATGCCGAGCCTGGCCCCCACCAGATACCAGAAATAATTGCCGATGGTGGTGCCGATGGTCCCGGCTAGCAGCAGCGGCAGCATCTCCATGCGCCCCTGCCCCACGCGGATGCCGCCAATGCCCATGATGAGTTCCGACGGGATCGGCGGAAACACATTTTCCAGCACCATCAGCAGGGCGATGCCCCAATAGCCGCCGGCGTCGATCAGATGCAGAACCCAGTCGGTCATGGCCAGCACGTCATGGGAGGAAACGCGGGCTCAGGCCCGCGCCGCCAGCCGCGCCTCGATGGCGTCGATAATCATGCCGCCGGTGTCGGTGCCGTCGAACGCTTCGATCGAGACGATCCCGGTCGGTGACGTGACGTTGATTTCCGTCAGCCACTTGCCGCCGATCACGTCGATGCCGACGAACAGCAGGCCGCGCTTCTTGAGTTCCGGCCCCAGCGCGTCGCAGATCTCGCGTTCCTCCGGCGTCAGTTCGGTCTTCGCCGCCGATCCGCCGACCGCGAGGTTCGAGCGGATCTCGCCCGCGCCCGGAATGCGGTTCACCGCGCCCGCGACATCGCCGTCGACCAACACGATGCGCTTGTCGCCGCTCGCGACATCGGGAATGAACGCCTGGCACATGAAGGGTTCGACCCATGAGGCGTTGAACAGTTCCACGAGCGCGGAAAGATTGGCGCCACCCTTGCCGACATGGAACACCGCATTGCCGGCATTGCCGTAGAGCGGCTTCACCACGATCTCGCCATGCTCGGCCAGGAAGGCGCGCACTTCGGCAAGGCTGCGGGTGATCATCGTGGGCGGCATGAAGCGGGCATAGTCGAGCACGAACAGCTTCTCGGGCGCGTTGCGGACCGATGCGGGATCGTTGACCACCAGCGTCTCGCCCTGGATGCGCTCCAGCAAATGCGTGGCGGTGATGTAGCTGAGGTCAAAGGGCGGATCCTGCCGCATCAGCACGACGTCGATATCCTTGCCCAGGTCGAGCCGGACGGGATCGCCGAAGACGAAATGATCGCCCTCGACCTTGCGCACCTCCACCGGCCGTGCCTGCGCATAAAGGCGCTCGCCCGCCCATGTGAGGTCGGTCGCAAGATAATGATACAGGCTGTGCCCGCGCTTCTGCGCCGCCAGCATGATGTGGAATGTGGAGTCGCCGCCGATCTTGATGCTCTCCATCGGGTCCATCTGTACGGCGATGTTCAACGTCATGCTTGAGGCTCCAGTTCGATCGGGCAGGTGGCAGCGAGGGGCAAGGCGAACGCCTAGCCCCCGTGCCAGACGTTGGTCAGATGGCGCGGCGGACGGCCGGGCGCAAGGAGCATCACGTCGATTCTCATGTCGTCACCCGGCTGCATATAGCCGGGACCAAGGATTTCCGCGGCCGCAGCCACGCGGGCGAGCCGGCGCTCGTCGATCGCCAGATCGAGGTCGGCGAGGGTGGCGCGGGCCTTCACCTCGACAAAGGCGACGATGCCGGCCCGCCGCGCGATCAGGTCGACTTCGCCCGCCGGCGTGCGGACGCGGCGGTCGAGGATCTGCCAGCCCTTGAGCCGCAGCCACCAGCCGCACAGCCGCTCCGCCTGCCGCCCGCGCTTTTCCGCTGCCTGCCGCGCCGGGCCGGGGCGTTTCACCCCTTGAGTTCCATGGCGCGGGCATAGAGCGTGCGCCGGTCGAGCCCCAGCGCCTTGGAGACCTCGCCCGCCGCCTTGGACACGGGGAGCCGCTCCAGCGCCTCCAGCAGCGCGGCGTCCGCCTCGTCCGCGCTCGCTACCGGCGCCTCGCCCGGCGGGCCGACGATGACGACGATCTCGCCCTTGGGCGGCGCATCGTCATAGCGGGCGGCCAGCAATGTCAGCGTGCCGGTCGCCACCTCCTCGAACGTCTTGCTGATTTCGCGGGCGACGGCGGCGTCCCTGTCCCCCAGCGCGATCGCCATGGCGCCAAGGCTGGCCGACAGGCGCGGACCGCTTTCGTAGAACACCAGTGTCGCGCGCAGGCTCGCCACCTCCGCCAGCGCATCGCTGCGCGCTTTCGCCTTGGATGGCAGGAACCCCATGAACAGGAAGCGATCGGTCGGCAGGCCCGACAATGTCATCGCGGCGATGGCGGCGCTCGGCCCCGGCAGCGTCGTCACCATGCAGCCTGCCGCACGTGCGTCTCGCACCAGCTTGTATCCCGGATCGGAAATCAGCGGCGTTCCCGCGTCGGACAACAGCGCAACCGCTTCGCTCCCCATGCGTTCGATCAGCCGGGCACGGAGGGTATCGGCTGAATGATCGTGGTAAGGGAGCATCGGCCGGTCGGACCCGGCATGGCGCAGCAATTTCGCGCTCACCCGCGTATCCTCGACCGCGATCACGTCCGCGCGGCGCAGGATGTCGGCGGCACGCGGGGTCAGATCACCCAGGTTGCCGATTGGGCCTGCAACGATGTAAAGGCCGGGAGCAAGAGATTCCACCATAGGACACTCCAATGACAGAGACGGATGCCGGACGGCAAGCGGGCGCTTCGCTCGAAGGACGCGTTTTCGGTTTTAACTTCGGCCCGATCCCCGCGAAACTTGGCGCCCTGCGGCGCGCTGGCCGGTTGCTGGTCGCCGCCAGCGCGTTGCTGGTCGCCGCCTGCTCGACCGTGGTGCCCCGCGGCGAGCAGCCCGGCGGGCCCAAGGGGCCTGCACCCGAGCAGCCCGATGTCGTCCAGCCCGGCCTGCCCACCGATGCCCAGCGCCACCGCGTCGCGCTGCTCGTGCCGATGAGCGGCCCCAATGCCGGTGTCGGCCAGTCGATCGCGAATGCCACGACCCTCGCCCTGCTCGATACCAGGACCGAGAAGGTCCGCATCACGACCTATGACACAGCTGCCGGCGCTGCCGGGGCCGCGAACCGGGCGCTGGCAGACGGCAACAAGCTGATCCTTGGCCCGTTGATGGCGGACGACGCCCGCGCCGTCGGCCCCATCGCATCGCGCGCCGGCGTGCCCGTCATCAGCTTTTCCAACGACAACAGCGTCGCCGGCAATGGCGTGTTCCTGATGGGCTACAATCCCGCCCAGTCGATCACGCGCGTCGTGGGCTATGCGCGCGGCAAGGGCATGAGCAAGTTCGCCGCGCTGGTGCCCAAGGGCGTCTATGGCGAGCGCGCCGGCACGGCGATGCTCCGCGCGGTGGAAAGCGCGGGCGGCACCGTCGTCGCGCTGGAAACCTTCGACCGTGCTCCGGCCTCGATCGCGGCGGCCGTGAAGAAGCTGCAGGCGGCGAGCGGTTATGAGGCCGTGCTGATCGCCGACAGCGGCCGGGTGGCGATGCAGACCGCCGCGCAGTTGCGCAAGACGCCGGCCGGCGCGACCGCCCGCATCCTGGGCACCGAGCTGTGGAACACGGAAAGCGCTTTGGCGGGCGATCCCGCCGTGCGCGGCGCATGGTTCGCCAGCGTCGCCGACGGACTCTATCGCCAGCTCGGCACCAAATATCGCGCCCGCTTCGGCGCCGCGCCCTATCGCCTCTCCTCGCTGGGCTATGACGCAGTGCTGCTGACCGTCCGCATCGCGCAGGACTGGAAGGTGGGCACGGCCTTCCCCAAGGCGCGCCTGACCGATTCGGGCGGCTTCTCCGGCATCGACGGCGCCTTCCGCTTCGGCAGGGATGGCGTTGCGGAGCGCGCGCTGGAAGTCAGCCAGGTAAACGCCGGCACCTTCCAGACGATCGACGCCGCGCCGCGCGGCTTCGGCGAATAAACCTTCCCGCCAGCGCGATCCACCTCCGGGCGGGTAGCGCTGGCGAGAGCGGGCAGCTAGGACCATCCCGATGTCCCGCGCCCGTGTCCTCATCCTCAACGCTGCTCTCGGGCCGCTCGACTATCGCGTGCCGCATGGCATGGCGGTGCAGCCGGGCAGCATCGTCGTCGCCCCGCTCGGCCCCCGCCAGCTTGTGGGCGTGGTGTGGGAGGAGGAGAGTTTTCCCGGCACGGAAACGGTGGGCGACAACCGGCTGCGGCCGTTGATTTCGGTCCTCGACGCGCCGCCGATCCCCGCGCCGCTGCGCCGCCTGATCGAATGGACGGCGGACTATTATCTCGCCCCGCCTGCCGCCGTGCTGCGCATGGCGCTGGCCTCCATGTCGGCGCTGGAGGGTGCGCGGACCGTCATCGAATATCGCGCGACCGGCGTCACGCCGGACCGCATGACCGACCAGCGCACGCAGGCGCTGGAGCGGATCGGCGCGCGGCAGGGGCTGATCCGCGAACTGGCGGCGATCGGCGGAGTCTCCGACGCGGTGATCCGGGGGCTGGTGAAGAGCGGCGCATTCGAGGCCGTGGAAGTCAGCACCGACACACCATTCCCAGAGCCCGACCCCAGCTTCGCGCCGCCGGACCTGTCGCCCGAACAGATGCGCGCCGCGCACCGGCTGGTAGAGGCGGTGGACGCCCACGCCTTCCAGCCGTTCCTGCTCGACGGCGTCACCGGATCGGGCAAGACCGAAACCTATTTCGAGGCGATGGCGCAGGTGATCGGCGAGGGCAAGCAGGCGCTGGTGCTGCTGCCCGAGATCGCGCTGACCGAACCGTTCCTCGAACGCTTCGAAAAGCGCTTCGGCGTGGTGCCGGTCAACTGGCACAGCGGCCTGCGCCAGTCGGAGCGCCGCAGGGCCTGGCGCGCCGTCGCCAGCGGCCAGGCCAAGGTCGTCGTGGGCGCACGCTCCGCCCTCTTCCTGCCCTATCCCAATCTCGGCCTGATCGTCGTCGACGAAGCGCATGAGACCAGCTTCAAGCAGGAGGATGGCGTCCACTACCACGCCCGCGACGTCGCGGTGATGCGCGGGCTGATGGAGCAATGCCCGGTCATCCTCGCCTCCGCGACGCCCGCCATCGAGACGCGGCATCAGGTGGAGATCGGCCGTTATGAGGAAATCCGCCTGCCTGCCCGCTATGGCGGCGCGGAGATGCCGGAGATCATCGGCCTCAACCTGCTGGAGCATCCGCCCGAGCGCGGCCGCTGGATCGCCCCGCCACTGGTGAAGGCCATCGACGACGTGCTGGAAAAGGGCGAGCAGTCGCTGCTGTTCCTCAACCGGCGCGGCTATGCCCCGCTGACGCTGTGCCGCCATTGCGGTTATCGCTTCCAGTGCCCGAACTGCACGGCGTGGATGGTCGAGCATCGCCTGACGCACCGTCTTGCCTGCCACCATTGCGGCCATGTCATCCCCACGCCCCGCGCCTGCCCGGACTGCAAGGAGGAAGACAGCCTCGTCCCCTGCGGCCCCGGCGTCGAGCGCATTGCGGACGAGGTGGCGGCGCTATGGCCGAAGGCGCGCACCGCCATCGCGACGTCTGACACGCTCTGGTCGCAGGCCAAGGCAGCAGAGTTCGTGAAGAGCGTGGAAGGCGGCGACATCGACATCATCGTCGGCACGCAGCTAATCACCAAGGGCTATCACTTCCCCAACCTGACGCTCGTGGGCGTGATCGACGCGGACCTGGGGCTGGAGGGCGGCGACCTGCGCGCGTCGGAGCGCACCTTCCAGCAGATCGTGCAGGTCTCCGGCCGTGCGGGACGCGGCGAGAAGCCCGGCCGTGTCTTCATCCAGACGCGCATGCCCGAGGCCGGCGTCATCAAGGCGCTGGTTTCCGGCGATTCCGCGCGCTTCTACGCGACCGAGACGGAGAACCGCCGCCGCGCCGGCGCGCCGCCCTTCGGCCGCTTCGCCGCCATCATCGTGTCGAGCGAGGATAGCCATGAAGCCGCCGACATCGCCCGGCTGATCGGCAAGAGCGCGCCCCATGTCGAGGGCATGGAAGTCTACGGCCCCGCCCCCGCCCCGCTCGCGGTCCTGCGCGGCCGCCACCGCCACCGCCTGCTCGTGCAGGCAAGCCGCCAGGTCGAATTGCAGGCCGTCATGCGCGAATGGCTGGGCAATGTCGCATGGAAACCCAGCACCCGCGTCGCCGTGGATATCGACCCCTACAGCTTCATGTAGAGCGATGTGGCAGGCCCTAACCGCTCGCCTGCCGCCTCTGCTTCACATCGTACATTGCCTTGTCTGCGCTTTGCAGCAGCACTTCGGGCTGCGTGCCGTCGCGCGGATAGTGGGCGACGCCGATGCTGAGCGAGGACAGGACTTCGTGACCGTTGGGCAGGCGGATGGGCCGTGCCATCGCCTCGCGCAGCTTGGCGATGATGGCATCGGCATCGTCCGGCCCCGTTGGCGGGGAAGCGATGATCGCGAACTCGTCGCCGCCCACTCGCGCCGCCAGATCGCCGGCGCGCACGCACTCGCTTATCCTCTGCGCAATGGCGACGAGCATCGCGTCCCCTGCCGCATGCCCGAAACGGTCGTTCACCTCCTTGAGGCGGTTGGCATCGAGGTAGAGGATGACGAAGCCGGCATCCGATCCATCCGCCGCTGCGATCGCTTGCCCCAGTCGCTCTTCCAGCAGCACGCGATTGGCAAGGCCGGTCAGCACATCATGGCTGGCAAGGTGCGCCAGCGAGCTGTTCTCATGCTGCAGGCGGCTCTGCCAGGATTCGAGATCCCCGAGCAGCGCGTTGAAATCCCGCCCGAGCGAATCGATCTCTGCGATCCCGGCAGGGGGCGCGCGCAATCCCAGCGCCCGATCGGAGCGGACGGCATGGGCGACCTGCGCGATCGCATCCAGCGGCAGAACGACGGTACGTTGCAGGCGAAGCGCCATCCACCAGGTGATCGCGGCAGTCAGCAACATGCATGTGAGCGCCGTCACCAGCCCGAGCGTGACATAGCGGCCGATGCCGCTGGCATCGCCGGACACCCTGATTTCGCCCACGACCCTGCCCCGCTCGCCGATGCGCGCGACCACCGGCATGGGCCACAGCGCTTCACCGGCGCGCCGCTCCATGCGCGCGAGCCATCCCCTGCCGGGCCGCTGCCAATGGGCGATCACGCGGCCATCGGGCGTCGCGACGGTCAGCCCGGCAACGCCTTCCATCTCTGCAAAGGGGAGCAATGCTTCGGCGATGGCGCTGCGGTCGCCGAACACCACGGCGGGCTCCACGGCATAGCTTGCCGACTGAGCGATCAGCTCCAGGTTCCGATGGGCATAGCCGCGCATCACCACCAGTCCGGTCGCCAGCACCGTCAGACCCGCCATGGCCACGGCAAACAGCGTGACGCGCAAATGCATGCGCGACAGCACACGCCGCAGCGTTGGCAGTCCTTCCCGTGCGTTCATTTCACCTCCTCATGTCCCCGGGACAACCGAAGCACACGCGGATCGATCCGTACCGTGCCGTGCGTCACAGCATTTATATTTAGTTCAAAGCCGGTGGATGCGGCGCCGATGTGCAAACAAATCATCGCCCCACCGCGACATTCCTCGTCGTCTTCCGCAATGGTCAGCACGGGCAGGTTCCGCAGACCTGCCCGCAGCCGGCGCTGATCGATCGCCTTCAGCCCGCCGAAATACAGCGCATCGCAAGCGTCCTTGCCGATGGACGAGGGGCCAGCCAACGCACGCACCCGCACGCCCTGCCCCGAGGACAGTCGAATGTCCCGCAGCTCGCGCGCGTACAGCAGGGGGCCCATGGTGCATAACCGCAACGGCGCGGGCGGTACTGGCGCTGCAGGCCAGCGGACATAGCCCATGATGTCCCCCAGCAACGATGCGACGACCTTATCCTGATCACGCGCCTGCTCCGGCGATCGTGGCGGCTCCGGCAACCAGACCGGGACGTCCGCGAGCGAAGTCGCGGATGACAGCATGAGGAATGTCAGGAGGAGGGACATGACTGAACAGGGGTCGTTCCCCTGCCAAAGTGCTGGCTATGCACAAGGCGGCGCCGCATCCTCACCATGGCGGTCAGTTAAGCACTGCGCGACCCCGATGTCACGGACATTCGATCGACCAGCCGTGGCGCTGGTGCGATGACAGGAGGGAAAATTCGGGATGGCCGCGGCAGGCTTATCCGCCCTTTTCACCCCGCTCGCGCGCCAGCAGCACCCGTTTGCGTTCCAGTCCATAGGCATAGCCGCCAAGCCCGCCATCGCTGCGCAAGACCCGGTGGCAGGGGATGAGCAGCGCGAGATTATTGTCTCCGCAGGCCGAGCCAGCCGCCCGCACCGCATCCGGCCGGCCAACGGCGGCAGCGACCTGCTTGTAGCTGCGGGTTTCGCCCGGCGGAATGGCGCGCAGCGCTTCCCAGACGGATTGCTGGAACGCCGTGCCCGCGACATCGAGCGGCAGGTTTGCGGCGCGCGCGGGATCGTCCGCCAGCGCCACGACTTGGGCGGCGAGCGCGGCGAAGGCCTCATCGGCCGCCTGGACATCGGCGTGGGGAAAGCGCCGGCGCAGATCGGCCTCGCCCTCGTCGAAGCTGATCCGGCACAGGCCGCGATCGGTCGCGGCGATCAGCATCGGGCCAAGGCTGCTCTGCGCCACGAGATAGCGGATGGTAACGCCCCGCCCACCATCCTTCCACGCGCTCGGCGTCATGCCCAGCCGCCCTCCGGCATCGGCATAGGCACGGCTGGCGGCGTTATAGCCGGCGTCATAGATCGCTTCCGTCACGCTCGCCCCGCGCGCCAGCCCCGCCTCCAGGCGATCCGCGCGCAGCTTGCGGGCATAGGCCGCCGGGGTGACGCCGGTAGCGCGCTTGAACAGCCGGTGGAAATGATGCGGCGCATAGCCGACGGCAGCGGCCAGCGCTTCAAGGGGCAAGGGCTCCTCGGCCTGCGCCATCAGCGCCAGCGCGCGGTCCACGGCCAGCCGGTCCCGGCCCACCTCGTCGGGCTTGCAACGCAGGCAGGGGCGATAGCCTGCGATCCGCGCAGCAGCGCCATCAGGGTAAAAGCTGACATTTTCCCGCTTTGGGTGCCGCGCCGGGCAGCTGGGCTTGCAATAGATGCCTGTCGTCCGCACCGCCCCCACAAATTGCCCGTCGAGATCGCGATTGCGCGCGGAGAAGGCTGCCCAGCAGATGTCATCGGGCGGCAGGCCGCGGCCAGGCGTTCCGTCACTGTCCACGAAAGCACGATGCGACGCCTCGGGAGCGGGCGTCTTCGCGGCGCGGGGGTGAGTCATCTGGTTCATGCCTCCTCGATAGCGGCACGCCCCTCCTGCCGCTTCCCGCGCCTTGCTGTCAAAGCGGGTGCACGCGCATCCCCGCCGCCCGCCGTGCTTTTCCCGATTGCCTAAAGGCGTGCATGCCATATGTAGTGCGGCCTATATGATCCTGCACCCGCGTCGCATCCTTGCCATCCTGTTCGCCATCGGCGTCACCGCCAGCGCTCATGCCGACCAGGCCGATGTCGGCGCGGCGGCGCGCGGCGTCGTGCGCGTGGCGCTGGTCGCGACCGATGGCAGCGACGCCTATTTCGTGGGCCATGGCAGCGGCATCGCGGTCGCGCCGGACAAGGTGCTGACCAACGCCCATGTCGTGGAGCTGACCCGCGACGAGAAGAACATCGTCATCGGTGTGATCCCCTCCGAAGGGCGGCAGAGCTATGGCGGCTCCGTCATCGCCTATTCGCCGGGCAACGACCTGGCGCTGATCCAGCTGCGCGAGGGGCGCCTGCCGACCGGCACCTTCTATTCCGGCGCGGTGGTGGATGGCGAGCATGTGACCGCCATTGGCTATCCCGGCGCCGTGGATCGCGCGCAGGGCCTTGGCCTGAAGGACATGATCGAGCCGCAGACGACGGTGAAGACCAGCGGCAACATCTCCTCCGGCCGTTCGGGCAAGCAGTTCGACACGATCCTGCACACCGCGCCGATGGCGGCGGGCAATAGCGGCGGGCCGCTGGTCGACGATTGCGGGCGCATCCTGGGCCTCAACAGCTTCGGTTCGGTGTCGGACGGCAATGACGCGGAGTTCGGCTTTGCCGTATCCAACCGCGAGATCGCATCCTTCCTGCGGCAGGCCGGGGTAAAATTCCTGCACACCAGCGTCGCGTGCAAATCGAGCGCGCAACTTGCCGAGGAAAACGCCCGCCGGTCCGAGCAGGAAGCCAGCGCGCGGGCGGAGACGGACCGCGCCAATGCGGCTCGGCGCGATTCGGCGATGGCGCGGGCGCGCGACGCCGCCGAGCAGGAAGTGATCTCCGGCCGCGAGAATGCCATGGCCGGTGCCGCCGTGCTGCTGGCGATGGCGGTACTCGCGCTCGGCGCCGCCGGGCTTGGCTACACGCAGGGCAAGCAGCGCCAGACGATGTGGGGCGGCATCGGCGGCGGCGTACTGCTGCTGGGCGCGCTGCTGCTGTTCTTCCTCAGGCCCAGCTTCTCCAGCATCGAGGACCGGATCGTTGCCCCCGACACCGGCGAGGCGACGACCAGCACCAGCCAGGGCTATGTCGCGGCAGGCGACAATATCTGCCGCATCGACGAGGCCCGCAGCCGCATCACCGTGTCCGACCTGCGCGACGTCGGGCTGAACTGGACCGAGCAGGGCTGCGCCAATGGCAAGACACAGTTCATCCCTGAGGGCGACCGCTGGACGCGCCTGATCGCCCCGCATGACGACGCAGCGATCACCATCAGCCGCTTCACCCCCGGCACCGGCATATGGACGGCAGACCGTTACCTCGCCGATCTCGACACGCTGGACCAAGCTCGGGAAATCCGTGCGCGCTACAAGGAAGGCGCCTGCACCAGCGACCCGGCGGCGATGCAGCAGATCGCCAAGATGCAGTCGGAAATTGCCGCGCTGCTCCCCTCCCAGCCCAATGAAAAGCTGGTCTATCAGTGCGTGAAGGGCAAGCTGCCGGAACCGCAGGCGGAGCAACCCTGAACATTGCTCCAGAGCGGCCTTCTCTCTCGCAAAGGGTTCGTCAGTGGTCAGGCCGCCTGCTTCACCTCGCGGGCGAACCGGGTGAATTCGCCGCGCAACTGCTCCGCCTTGCAGGCAATGTCCTCGGCGGTGGAGAACAGGCTGCCTGCCTCGGCCCGCACTTCGCTGGCCCGCTCCTGCAGCACCATCATGCCGTCCACCGCGTCGCGCGTACCGATCCGCGCATGACCGAGCGCAGCGGCGATCTCCCGCGTGGATTGGCTCTGTGTCGCGACAGCCTCCCCGATACGATCGGTATTGCGCCCCATGCCGGCCGCCATGTCCTCGACCAGTGACACGCTGGCCAGCACCCGGTCGCTGGTTCCCACGATCCGTTGAAGGCGTGCGTCGATATCCGCGGCGGCGGTCTGCGTCTGCAGCGCCAGATTCTTGATCTCCTGCGCCACGACCGCAAAGCCGCGCCCGGATTCTCCGGCACGGCTCGCCTCTATGGTCGCGTTGAGCGCGAGCAGGTTGGTCTGCGCGGCAATGGCGGTGATAAGATCCAGAGCCCCGCAAATATCCTGCACCAGATCCCCCAGCGCATGGACATGGGCGCGATTTTCCTGGCTCTGGGCATGGACGCTCGCGGTCTGCGTCCGCGCAAGACCGATCGTCTCCTCGACATCCCCAGCCATGGCGAACAGGGTCGTGCTCGATTGCTCGATCTGCGTCATCGTGGTGGCAATCGTCTCGACATTGCTCGCCGCGCTCATGGCCATGTCGGCTGAGGTCGCCGATGCCGCCGTCATCTGGCTCGCCATGCCGCGCATCGACTGCGCGGCGGACGCAAGCCCGCCGACCAGCGCGGAGAGACCGGCTTCGAACTTTCCGAACAACTGGTCCAGCGCGGCGGCGCGGCGGCGGCCCGCATCAGTCGCGGCATGTTCCATCGCCAGCATCGCACGCTCGGCCTCATGGCGGGCGACCGCCTCGCGGCGCACCTCCTCCGCGCGCTCGGCAGATGTGGCAATCGCGCGGGCGATTTCCCCGATCTCATCCTGCCGGTCGCGATGCGGCACATTGGCGGCGGCATGCCCCGATGCCCAGTCCCCGGCGGCATATTCGCCGATCTCCACCAGCGGGCCGACCAGGTTGCGATTGGCGTGGCGCAGCATCAGATAGCCCGCTGCCATGCCTGCCACGAGGATGATCGCCGTGACCATCTGCGTCGCGATGGCGACCACCCACAGCGTGTCGCGCTCGTTTTCCGCCATCTCGCGCAATCCGCCGATATAGCCTTGTGCGCCGGTCAACAGCGGATCGACCTGCGTGTAGAACGTCCCCGACAGGAAGAAATCCAGCCCGTCCTGATCGCTGCGTTCCAGCAGCCTGACGAGCTGCGCCAGCGCCGCATCCGCAGCGCTCCGGCTTTCGGTCAGGCTCGCCCAGCCTATCCCGCCCGCCATCGGCACCACCCGCCCTTCCAGCTTCGCCCAGCTTTGCGCGATATGCCGTTGGAGCGAGCCGACGGCGCTCACACCGCCCTGTGGCGTCATGTTGCCGCTGCGCACCTTGTAGGCGACCCCGATGGCCTGGTTATAATCGTTCGCGACATCCTGTAGCGTGCCGATCGGCTGCATCCGCCGCTCGACCAGCCGGGAAAGCCCCGCCTGGTTGACTAGCGCGGCGACGAAAACCGACAAAGTGAGAATCAGCAGCGATGCGCACAGGCCGTTGACCATCAGCCGCACCTGGTGCGCAACCGAGCGGTCGCGCCGAAGGAATCGCCCCCGCAACCATGCCGGCATGGGAATCATTTTGAAGCTCATGTTCGCGCTCGACCCATATTGTTGTGCAGGTCACTCGCAGTCCCGGCATAAAAATCCGTTAAGACAATCCCGTGCCGGCAGGAAAAAGTCGTATGAAAACCGTCACATTTCTGTCATGCAACCGTTAACGATTGCGTGACGCAGTGACGGGGCAGAAAGCCGGGGGGCGATACTTTCCATCACGACTGGCGGGGTGCCAAGTAATCCTTTTAGCCGCCTTGCATCCATGCCTCCCCCCTGCTAACCGGCCCGCATGTCATGGGGGGCAGGCAACTTCCCTCCCCCGTTTCGCATGGCCAGCACATCGAGCCGGAGGATTTGGAACGCGTGGAAAACAGCGGCGGCATTCAGGCAAGCCTCAGTGGGCGCTATGCAGTAGCGCTTTTTGAGCTGGCACGAGACGGAAAGGCGCTCGATGCGGTTGGGGAAAACCTTGCTGCGCTGAAATCGGCGCTGGCACAATCGAGCGATTTCAAGAACTTGATTACAAGCCCGGTGATCGGGCGTGACGTCGCCACAAAGGCGATTGCCGCTGTCGCCGCCAGCCTGAAGCTGGACGCGCTGACCGGCAATTTCCTGGGCGTGCTCGCACAGAACCGGCGCCTCTCCCAGCTGCCCGCGGTCATCCGCGGCTATGAGACGCTGCTTTCGAATCACAAGGGCGAAGCCCGCGCGGAGGTGGTTTCCGCCCATCCGCTCACCAAGACCCAGATCACCGCCCTGCAGAAAAGCCTGCGGGCGCGCGTCGGCCGCGAAGTCGCGATCGAGGCGAAGGTCGATCCCGAAATTCTCGGCGGGCTGGTCGTCAAGATCGGCAGCCAGATGATCGACAGTTCCATACGTACTCGTTTGAATAGTCTCGCCCAGGCGATGAAGGGCTGAAGGCCCGAACACAAGGTTCGATGAAAGGCTGAACATGGATATCAACGCCGCAGAAATCTCGAAGGTCATCAAGGACCAGATCGCCAATTTCGGCACCGAAGCACAGGTAAGCGAAGTCGGCTCCGTGCTGACCGTGGGTGACGGCATCGCCCGCGTCCATGGCCTCGACAACGTCCAGGCGGGCGAAATGGTCGAGTTCTCCAATGGCGTGCAGGGCATGGCCCTCAACCTTGAAGCCGACAATGTCGGCGTCGTGATCTTCGGCTCGGACAGCGAGATCAAGGAAGGCGACACCGTCAAGCGCACCGGCACGATCGTCGACGTTCCCGTCGGCAAGGGCCTGCTGGGCCGCGTGGTCGATGGCCTCGGCAACCCGATCGACGGCAAGGGCCCGATCACCTACACCGAGCGCAAGCGCGTTGAAGTGAAGGCGCCCGGCATCATCCCCCGCAAGTCGGTGCACGAGCCCGTGCAGACCGGCCTGAAGGCGATCGACGCCCTCGTCCCCGTCGGCCGTGGCCAGCGCGAGTTGATCATCGGCGATCGCCAGACCGGCAAGACCGCCGTCGCGATCGACACCTTCATCAACCAGAAGGGCGTGAACGCCGGCGATGACGAGGGCAAGAAGCTCTACTGCATCTACGTCGCGATCGGCCAGAAGCGCTCGACCGTGGCGCAGATCGTCCGCCAGCTGGAAGAAAACGGCGCGATGGAATATTCCATCGTCGTCGCCGCGACCGCTTCGGAACCCGCGCCGCTGCAGTATCTCGCGCCCTATACCGGCGTGACCATGGGCGAGTTCTTCCGCGACAACGGCATGCACGCCGTGATCGTGTATGACGATCTTTCCAAGCAGGCCGTCGCCTACCGCCAGATGTCGCTGCTGCTACGTCGTCCTCCGGGCCGCGAAGCCTATCCGGGCGACGTGTTCTACCTGCACAGCCGCCTGCTGGAGCGTGCGGCCAAGATGTCTGACGCGATGGGCGCCGGTTCGCTGACCGCCCTGCCGATCATCGAGACGCAGGCGGGCGACGTGTCGGCCTACATCCCGACCAACGTGATCTCGATCACCGACGGCCAGATCTTCCTTGAAACCAACCTGTTCTACCAGGGCATCCGCCCGGCGATCAATGTGGGTCTCTCGGTATCGCGCGTCGGCTCCGCCGCGCAGACCAAGGCGATGAAGAAGGTCTCCGGCTCGATCAAGCTGGAACTCGCCCAGTACCGCGAAATGGCCGCCTTCGCCCAGTTCGGCTCGGACCTCGACGCATCGACCCAGAAGCTGCTGAACCGCGGCGCGCGCCTGACCGAACTGCTCAAGCAGGCCCAGTTCTCGCCGCTGCCCTTCGAGGAGCAGACCGCGTCGATCTTCGCCGGCACCAACGGCTATCTGGACAGCGTCGCCGTGAAGGACGTGACCCGTTACGAGGAAGGCATGCTTGCCTATCTGCGTCACGAGCATGCCGACGTGCTGACGGCGATCCGCGACAGCAAGGATCTGGGCGACGAGCCCAAGGCCAAGCTGAAGGCGGCGCTCGACAGCTACGGCAAGACCTTCGCATAACAACCGTCACCCCAGCGAAAGCCGGGGTCTCAGGCCGGATGGCGTCAGCCTGGCGGCCCGAGATCCCAGCCTGCGCTGGGATGACGAATGAGGAAGTAGAGAGTCTTTGTTTTAGATGCTGACCACCCAATCCCTTCTGGCCTGGACGATCATGGCGATCGGCTTGGTGCTGCTTCCGGGGCCGGACACCATGTTGGTGGCCGGTCATTCGGCGCGGCGCGGCTTGAAGGCAGGGATGGCGGCGATCGGCGGCATCCAGTTGGGCGGTCTGTTCTACATGGCGCTTTGCGGCTTCGGCTTCCTCAGCGTGCTGAACGCGGTGCCCGGCCTGTTCATGGCTGTGAAGATTGCCGGCGCGATCTACCTCGCATGGCTCGGCATCGGGATGCTGCGCGGCGCGATCAAGCCGGGTCCGGCCACGCAGGAAAAGATGCGGATCGGCGGGTCGCCCTTTGCCCAGGGCTTCGTCAGCACCGTGCTGAACCCGAAGGTTGCGATCTTCTTCCTCGCCGCGCTGCCGCAGTTCGTCGGCACCGGGCCGCAGGCACCGCAGCAGGGCGTGCTGCTGATCGCGATCGTCTATGGCATCGGCTTCCTCTGGTGCGTGGTGCTGGCGATGCTGGCGACCCATGCGGGCCGCAGGGTTGGGCAAAGCAGCGCGATGCGCTGGTTCGAGGGCGCCATGGGCGTCGGATTTTTTGGTCTCGCGGGTCGTTTGGCCCTTGCACGGAACGCATAGAGAATGGCTAGCCTCAAGGAACTCAAGATCAGGATCGGGTCGGTCAAGTCGACCCAGAAGATCACCAAGGCGAAGCAGATGGTCGCCGCCGCCAAGCTGCGCAAGGCGCAGGCCGCGGCGGAAGCTGCCCGCCCCTATAGCAGCCGGCTGGAAGCGGTGGTGGCTAGCCTCGCCGCCAAGATCGCCGGCGGAACGGGTGAAGGCGCATCCCCGCTGCTCGCCGGCACCGGCAGGGACCAGGTCCACCTGCTGGTCGTCGCCAACTCCGACCGTGGCCTCGCCGGCGCGTTCAACGCCAACATCGTGAAAGCCGCGCGCCTCAAGGCCGATGCGCTGATCGAGGAAGGCAAGACGGTCATCTTCTACCTGATCGGCCGCAAGGGCCGCCCGGTCATCAACCGCACCTATCCCGGCGCGATCGTGGCGCAATATGACACGACCGGCCTGAAGGAGCCCGGCTTCTCGCAGGCGCAGGCGATCTCGCACGAGCTGACGGAAATGTACCTGAACGGCAAGTTCGACGTCGCGCACCTGTTCTATTCGCGCTTCAAGTCGGCGCTGGCGCAGATCCCGACCGAGCAGCAGATCATCCCCGTCAAGATTCCCGAGGATGCCGACCGCAACGCCATCGGCGCGACGGTGGAATATGAACCGAGCGAGGAAGCCATCCTGGACGACCTGTTGCCGCGCAACATCTCGATCCAGCTGTTCAAGGCGCTGCTGGAAAACAACGCATCCGAACAGGGTGCGTCGATGACCGCCATGGACAATGCGACCCGCAATGCCGGCGACCTCATCAACAAGCTGACCATCCAGTATAACCGCAGCCGCCAGGCCGCGATCACCACCGAACTGGTCGAGATTATTTCGGGCGCGGAAGCGCTGTAACGGTCTCCGTCATGCCAGCGCAGGCTGGCATCTCTGGCGGACGGGCAGGACATAGAGGCACGAGACCCCAGCCTTCGCTGGGGTGACGTGACAAGAGACGAAGAAGGCAAGGAAACGATCATGGCAACCACCAACAATGTAGGCCGCATCTCGCAGGTCATCGGCGCTGTCGTCGACGTGACCTTCCCCGATGCGCTCCCCGCTATTCTCTCGGCGCTGGAGACCAGCAACAACGGCCAGCGCCTGGTGCTGGAAGTCGCCCAGCATCTGGGTGAAAACACCGTCCGCACCATCGCGATGGACTCCACCGACGGCCTGACCCGCGGGCAGGAAGTGACCGACACCGGCGCGCAGATCAGCGTTCCCGTCGGTCCCGCCACCCTTGGCCGCATCCTGAACGTCATCGGCGAGCCGATCGACGAGCGCGGCCCGGTCGCGACCGACATGAAGTCGCCGATCCATGCCAAGGCGCCGGAATTCATCGACCAGTCGACCGACAGCGCGATCCTCGTCACCGGCATCAAGGTGATCGACCTGCTCGCGCCTTACGCAAAGGGCGGCAAGATCGGCCTGTTCGGCGGCGCCGGCGTCGGCAAGACCGTGCTGATCCAGGAACTGATCAACAACATCGCGAAGGGCCATGGCGGCACCTCCGTGTTCGCGGGCGTCGGCGAGCGTACCCGCGAGGGTAACGACCTGTACCACGAATTCCTCGACGCCGGCGTTATCGCCAAGGACGCCGATGGCAACGCGATCTCCGAAGGCTCCAAGGTGGCGCTGGTCTACGGCCAGATGAACGAGCCGCCGGGCGCCCGCGCGCGCGTCGCCCTTTCGGGCCTGACCATCGCGGAATATTTCCGCGACGTCGAAGGCCAGGACGTGCTGTTCTTCGTGGACAACATCTTCCGCTTCACCCAGGCAGGCGCGGAAGTGTCTGCCCTGCTCGGCCGTATTCCTTCGGCCGTGGGCTATCAGCCGACCCTGTCGACCGACATGGGCCAGCTGCAGGAGCGCATCACCTCCACCAACAAGGGCTCGATCACCTCGGTTCAGGCCGTGTACGTTCCCGCGGACGATCTTACCGATCCGGCGCCGGCCACGTCCTTCGCGCATCTTGACGCGACGACCGTGCTCAACCGCGCGATCTCGGAACTGGGCATCTACCCGGCCGTCGACCCGCTCGATTCCACCAGCCGCGTGCTGGAGCCGCGCACCGTGGGCCAGGAGCATTACGACACCGCCCGCGCCGTCCAGTCGATCCTGCAGAAGTACAAGTCGCTGCAGGACATCATCGCCATCCTTGGCATGGACGAGCTGTCGGAAGAGGACAAGCTGACCGTCGCCCGCGCCCGCAAGATCCAGAAGTTCCTCAGCCAGCCTTTCCACGTGGCAGAGGTCTTCACCGGCATCAGCGGCAAGTTCGTCCAGATCGAAGACACGGTGAAGTCGTTCAAGGCCGTGGTCGATGGTGAATATGATCACCTGCCCGAGAACGCCTTCTACATGGTCGGCGGCATCGACGAGGCGATCGAGAAGGCCAAGAAGCTGGCTGCCGAAGCGGCATAAAATGTAGTGGAAGCCTACCTCCAAGCGACAGCGATAGTTATTAGCGCTATACTGGCGGTTGGAGGTTGGCTTTTTAACGCATTTAAAGACAGGCAAGATCGAAGGTTCGAACTTCGAACCAAATATCGCCTCGAAATGCTTGAGCTGTGCCTGGAAGCAGTCTTAAGCCTAAACGCGACAGAACGTCGTCCCGAAGAAATTATTAGAGCACTTAGTTTAGCAAGAAGCAAAATTGGCATTTTTGGGACAGACGAGGAAGTTAGGGCATTTGAACGACTTATTTCTATAGTTGAAAAAAGTTCAGGAAAAGCTCTGACTGGTACAGATTTGAATGAATTCCCAAGGTTGCTTGTTGCCAATTTCCGAAGGGAAATAGGGCTTACACCTAGACAGCCGGCTTTACAGCCCAAGGATTGAAAACATGGCACTGCATTTTGAACTCGTGACCCCGGAAAAGCTGGTGCGCTCGCAAGAGGTCCACATGGTCGTCGTGCCCGGCAGCGATGGCGATTTCGGCGTGCTGGAAGGCCATGCGCCCTTCATGTCGACCGTGCGCGACGGCGCGATCCAGATCTTCGCCAGCGCCGGCGCCGCGCCGGAGATCGTTCCGGTCGAAGGCGGTTTCGCCGAAGTGAATGAAAAGGGCCTGACGGTCCTCGCCGAAAAGGCGGGCTGAGCAAGCTGCTCCGGGCGGCGTCGAGGCCATGCCTCGGCCGCCCCTTTCAGGCCGATGGCCGCCTGATTTAAGAACTTTCTAACCATATCCTGACATTGCTCTGCCGCAATCATCTTGCGGACGGCGGGGGCTATGGTTTCGGACATCGCGGCACAGGTTCCGGCAGGCCTCATGCCGCCGGTAGCATCCAGCGCAGCCTCCCGCATCGGCCATGGCCGCACCGGCAATGGCCATTCTGGCGCCGCCTCCCCCGCCACCAGCGCCCCGGAAGGCGGCATCGCCGGGTTTCTCCGCAGATATTGGCCCTTCTTCCTGCTGATCCTGCTGGCACTCGTCCTGCGCTCGCCGGAATATGGTGACCCGGACGTCAGCCTGGACGAGGAATTCTACCTCGTCGTCGCCGACCGGATGATGCATGGCGCGCTGCCCTTCGTCGACATCTGGGACCGCAAGCCCATCGGCCTGTTCCTCATCTACGCGATGACACGCCTGCTGGGCGGCGAAGGCTTTATGCAATATCAGGTCGTCGCCGCACTCTTCGCCGGCGCGACGGCGGGCGTCATCTGGGCGATCGCGCGGCGGACGACGGCGAATTTCGGCGCGATCACCGCCGCGCTCTCCTATCTGCTCTGGCTCAACCTCTTCTCGGGCAGCGCCGGGCAGTCGCCGGTCTTCTACAACCTGTTCGTTGCCATCGCCGCATGGCTCGCCTTCCGCGCCAATGACAGCGACGACTGGCGGCGCGCGCTCAGGCTCGGCATGGGCGCCATGGCGCTGTGCGGTATCGCGCTGCAGGTCAAATATACCGCCGTTGCCGAGGGCGCCCTGCTGGGCCTGTGGTTCCTCTGGCGCATCTGGCGCGGTGGCGGCGGCCTGCGCGGCGTCACCCTCGCCGGGCTCGTCTTCACGCTTCTGGGGCTCGCCCCCACCCTGCTGGTCTCCGCCTATTACGTCGCCATCGGCCAATGGCACGCCTTTGCCTACGCCAATTTCCTCTCGGTGTTCGACCGGGCACGGATGCCGGACCGATTCCTGCGGCGCGCGGGCGAGTTCTTCCTGCTCGTCACCGTGCCGCTCTCGATCTGCCTGCCCTTCGCGATCGCGCGGCGATGGCAGCTGCGCCTGTCCGACGCCGCCAAACGGGACTTCATCCTGATGGCCGGCTGGCTGGCCGCCGCCGCCTTCGGCTTTGCGATGATCGGCAATTTCTACGATCATTATATCCTGCCGCTAATGGTGCCGCTGTTCGTCTGCGTTGCGGCGATCCTGTCGCGCACGCCCATCGGCATGACGGTCGCCGCGCTGCTGATCGGCTGGCCCATTGCCATCACCGGCTATCCCGACTTCAGCTACAACCGGGAGAAGCGCGAGAAGATCATGGAGCTGACGCAGGCCACCCTGCCCTATGTGCAAGGACAGCACTGCCTGTTCATCTTTGATGGCCCTGCTGTCATCTACATGACCACCCAGGCCTGCGTACCGACCCGCTTCGTCTATCCCGATCATCTGAGCAACGAGGTCGAGAAACATGCGATCGGCGCGGATACCATCGCGGAAATGAAGCGCGTGCTCGATAGCCGCCCCGGCGCCATCATCACGGCGGAAGCGCCGGTCATCCCGGTCATGAACAAGGCCAATGTCGCGCAGATCAGGGCACGGCTCATGAAGGACTATGTGCTGGTCGCCGCCGTCGATCATCCCGATCGGATCTTCTACGTCTATGCGCTGCGCAGCCTGGCAAAAGGCAGGGGCATGGCCGGGCCGGTGCCCTATGCGGGATATTAACGCCGCGCCGACATTAGCCTTTTGTCAAAGTTTCCGGCCTATTCACCAGTTCTGGCCATGAAATATTGGGCGGGCTTCACCAGCCTGCCACGGGAATTCGGCGGGGAAGCATGAGCGCATTCGGACGGAAGAACGGAACCAGCGGCATCAAGCCCGCCTTCGGGGTGGCGCGTCCCATGCAGGGGGGCGTTCCCGCGCCACGCGAGCCCGAAGCGCCCGCCAGCGAACAGTTTCCCCCGATCGAGGCAGCGCTGGCGGCCGATCCGCTGGCCGCGATCTCCCCCCAGGAGCAGCGCAATGCCGAGGCCATGGCGCGCCTGTCGGACCGCGCCAATACCGATCACAGCATCGGCAACGAGCCACAGGGCTTCGAGGTTTCCGTCCATAAGATCAAGGAGCAGGTGCTCCCCCGCCTGCTGGAGCGTGTCGACCCGGAAGCCGCCGCGACGCTGACCAAGGATGAACTGGCGGAGGAATTCCGCCCGATCATCATGGAGGTGCTGGCGGAGCTGAAGCTAACGCTCAACCGGCGCGAGCAGTTCGCGCTGGAAAAGGTACTGGTCGACGAACTGCTGGGCCTTGGCCCCTTGGAAGAGCTGCTGTCGGACCCGGACATCACCGATATCATGGTCAACGGCCCCGAGCAGACCTATATCGAAAAAAAGGGCAAGCTGCAGATCGCGCCCATCCATTTCCGCGATGAGGAGCATCTGTTCCAGATCGCCCAGCGGATCGTGAACAAGGTCGGCCGCCGGGTCGACCAGACCACGCCGCTGGCCGACGCTCGCCTGCCAGACGGCAGCCGCGTCAACGTGATCGTGCCGCCGCTCTCGCTGCGCGGCACCGCCATCTCCATCCGTAAATTCTCCGCCAAGCCGATCACGCTGGACAATCTCGCCCAATGGGGCGCGATGAGCCAGAAGATGTGTACCGCGCTCAAGATCGCCGGCGCCTGCCGCTTCAACATCGTCATTTCGGGTGGCACCGGCTCGGGCAAGACGACGATGCTCAATGCCCTCTCCAAGATGATCGATCCGGGGGAGCGCGTGCTGACCATCGAGGATGCCGCCGAACTCCGCCTGCAGCAACCCCACTGGCTGCCGCTGGAAACCCGCCCGGCGAACCTTGAGGGGCAAGGCGCGATCACCATCGGCGACCTTGTGAAGAACGCCCTGCGTATGCGGCCTGACCGGATCATCCTGGGCGAAATTCGTGGCGCGGAATGTTTCGATCTGCTCGCCGCGATGAACACCGGCCATGACGGCTCCATGTGTACGCTCCACTCCAACTCCCCGCGCGAATGCCTGGGCCGCATGGAGAACATGATCCTGATGGGCGACATCAAGATCCCCAAGGAAGCCATTTCCAAGCAGATCGCCGATTCGGTCGACCTGATCGTGCAGGTGAAGCGCCTGCGCGACGGATCGCGCCGTATCACCAACATCACCGAGGTGATCGGCATGGAAGGCGACGTGATCGTCACTCAGGAGCTGTTCAAGTTCGAATATATCTCCGAGGACGAGAACGGAAAGATCATCGGCGAATATCGCGCCATGGGCCTGCGTCCCTATACGCTGGAGAAGGCGCGCGGCTTCGGCTTCGACCAGCCCTTCCTGGAAGCCTGCCTCTGACGTGACGGGCGGCGGCGCGCGGGGCTGACACAGGCAAGTGCCGTCATCGCAACTGCTGCCATCACGCCCGCCTCGCCACATCCCCTGTCGATAGCCGAAGTCGCCTGTCGACATACGGCTTGCGCACGCATCCGGCATTGGCCATCCTGACCGCACGCTTTCCCTCCGCGCTCGTCAAGGATGCTCCTCCCCATGCGCTCACCCACATTTCTCTACACCGCCCTGATCTTTGGCGTCAGCGCCATCGCCATTCCGGCGCTCGCGCTGAAGGCCGACGCGGAATCGCCCACCAAGGCAAAGGGTCCCGTCGCCGCGGCCGTGGCCGCCCCCACCCGTACGCCGGCCAATGTCGCGCGCGACGCATATCGCCACCCGGTCGAAACGCTGAACTTCTTCGGGGTGAAGCCGGGCCAGACGGTCGTGGAATATTCGCCCGCCGGCGGTTGGTATACGGAGATCCTCGCGCCGCTGCTGAGGGACAAGGGCGTCTTCTACGCCGCGCAGGCGCCCGGTCGCGGCTTCGACGCGCTCAAGGCGAAGCTGGCCGCCGATCCCGCCGCCTATGGCAAGGTGAAGCTGGTGCCGTGGGCCGCGCCGCAGACCGTCATTCCCGCCGGCAGCGCAGACGTGGTCGTGACCTTCCGCAACATCCACAACATGGTGATGAACGGCACGGAAGCGGCGCAGTTCAAGGCGTTCTTCGACGTGCTGAAGCCCGGCGGCACGCTGGGCATCGTCGACCACCGCCTGCCCGAAGGCCGGGACGCGGCGGTCGAGAAGAGCAGCGGCTATCTCAAGGTCTCCACCGTGCGCCGCATCGCCGAAGCGGCCGGCTTCACCTATGCCGGCGCATCGGAGGTGAACGCCAACCCGAAGGACAGCGCCGACTGGCCCGATGGCGTGTGGACCCTGCCGCCTTCGCTGACCAAGGGCGCGGTCGACAAGGAGCGCTACCTCGCCATCGGCGAGAGCGACCGGATGACGTTGCGCTTCACCAAACCGGCAAAATAGCCGGCGGCTTCACGCCCTCGCCGTCTTTGCCATCTTTGCCCACCGCACATTATTGCGCAGTGCAGCAAAGCGGTTAAAGCGGGGGCGTGGAACGATCTTCAATGACATCACTGGCGGAGCCGGCACCCCCGGCCCCTGCACTCTCCCCGTCATCGCGGGAAGAACGCCCCTTCCTCGCCATCGGGCTGCGGCTGCTTGCCATGCTGTCCATGTCGATCATGTTCGCCGCGGTGAAGATGCTCAACAGCTGGGGCGTCAACCTCGTCGAAAGCCTGTTCTATCGGCAGGCGATGGCGCTACCGCTCGTCTTCGCCTGGATCGCCTTCACCGATGGCCCCGGCGCGGTCCGCACCACGCGGATCGGTGCCCATAGCAGCCGAACGGCGCTAGGCCTGCTGGGCATGATCTTCAACTTCGGATCCTATATCCTGCTGCCGCTGACAGAGGCCACGACGCTTGGGTTCACCATGCCGATCTTCGGCACCATCCTGTCGGCCCTGCTGCTGCGGGAGCAGACCGGTATCCATCGCTGGAGCGCCGTGCTGCTGGGCTTTGTCGGCGTAGTCATCATGTCCGGCACGGGCGTGAGCGCCGGTGCTGGCGTTGATCATTTTCCGCTCATCGGCGTGCTGGTCGCTCTGGCCGGCGCTGTCGTGACCGCACTGGTCAGCATCCTGCTGCGCGCACTGGGGCGGACGGAGGGCGCCGCCGTGACCGTCTTCTGGTTCACGCTGCTCTCCATGCCACCGCTGGGGCTGCTGATGATCTTCTATGCCCAGCCGCATGATGCCGGCACCTGGACGCTGATGGCCGTGATGGCCCTGTGCGGCGGGATCGCGCAACTCTGCCTCACCGGCGCGCTGCGCTGGGCTCCCGTCTCTGTCGTGCTGCCGATGGATTACAGCACGATCCTCTGGTCGACGATCCTGGGCTGGCTGATCTGGAACGACTGGCCGCTGGCCACGACATTCATCGGCGCCGCAGTGATCGTGGGGAGCGGCCTCTACATCGTACTGCGCGAACATATTCGCATGCGGGACGCGCACGCAAGCCGTTGAGAGCCAACGGCTAACAGCCTCAGAAGGTTAATAACATCCGATTCGGTTGGGCCGATTCGCGGAACGGTACGCCGTCGGGGCCATTTTCACGGGTGGCTTTTCCCCAGAGCCCATTTATGGTTAACGCACATTCGCAAAAGAAAAGCCCCTTGAAGGGGCTTTTCCAAATCGTAAAAAATGGCTGAAAACTCAGCCCCAGCCGCCGCCGTAGAGCCAGTCCCAGAAGCCCTTGACCGGCTGCTGACGCTGGTTGCGGCCAGCCGGGATCGTGTTTTTCTTCATGATAACACCCCATTATACGCCCGGCCGGCACAGCCGGGCTAATGGTTGAGCTATCATTAACTGCCAAAGGTTACAACCTCTTAACCATAGGCTGTCTTCTCGCGTCCGCCCGACCTGGCGCCCATCAGCGCCATGATGTCAGCCGCGCCCATGGGACGGGCCAGATGGAACCCCTGCCCGATGTCGCAGCCCATGCTGGCCAGCAGGTAGAGCGCCTCCGCGGTCTCGATGCCTTCGGCCACGGCAGTCATGCCGAGCGCATGGGCCAGCTGGATGGTGGACTTCATCACGACCTGATCCGCCGGGCTGGAACAGAGTTCGGCCGTAAAGCGCCGGTCGATCTTCAACTCGCTTGCCGGGATCTTGCGCAGATACTCCAATGTGGAGAGACCCGTGCCATAATCGTCGATCGACAGGCCAACGCCCTGTGCCTTGAACTGGCGGAGCAGCCGCTGCGCCAGTTCGGCCTCCGCGATGGCCGCCGTCTCCGTCACTTCCAGGATCAGCGACTGCGCCGGGACATGGTGGCGCTCGATCGCCTGCATCACCATTTCGAAGATACGCTCATCGCCCAGCAGACTGGGCGAGATGTTGACCGCGATCTTGAAGGCGGGGTCCGCCAGCAGCATTTTCGCTACCAGCGACAAGGCTTCGTCGAGCACGAAGGCCGTCAGCTTGCCGATACGTCCGTGTCGTTCGGCCATCTCGACAAATTCCTGCGGACTGATCGGGCCGCGCGTCTCGTGCGTCCATCGCACCAGCGCTTCCGCACCGATCATCCGCCGGGTCGCGAGATCATATTTGGGCTGATAGGCCACCCACACGCGCTGCGCGAGAATGGCCTGGTCCAGTTCGCCGAGCAGCGACAGCGACCATTCCTTGGCACCGGCCGTCGTCGGATCATGCAGCTTCCAGCAGATGCCGTCCGTGCTTGCGGCATGGGCGGCCGCCAGGGCACTGACCAGACGATGCGACAGAGGCATGCCGAACTCACGGTCGAGGCCGAAAGCGATGTCGACGTCGAAGCTCTTGTCGCCGACCTTGATCGGGTTGCGGAACAGCACGTGCAGCGCCTCGAACTGTTCGACCATCAGGTCGAAATCGGCGGCATCGGCCATCCAGAAGAAATTGCCGTCGTCGCCATGCAGCAATTGCGCGCCGCCCACGCCGAATTCCAGCCGGCTGACGATCTGTTTCGTCCACGCCTGTTCAGAATTGGGCGGCAGGGTGCTGACCACCTCCGCAAAGCGCCGGATGCGCGCCGCGATCAGCAAGCGGTCGTCAAGGCCGTCATCATGGCGGATGGCATTGGTCGTAAACAGGCCGGAAACGGGATTGATCGCGCCCGCGTCCCTCTGCTGTGCGCCGAAGCGCTGCCACGCCGCGCGGATCATCGCGGCAACCAGCAGGGTGAGCGCCGGCATAATCTCCACGAAGACATGCGCCGATTCGAGCACAACCGGCAGCACCAGCAGGAGCAGGAGCGCCACAGCGCCGCCCAGCCGCGACATCCGGCGCCTGCCGTGCAGGGTCGCGGCCGCGGCGAGCAGCGCCAGCAGGAACGGCGGCAGCCAGCCCAGCATGACCGGCTTGCCGGCCTTGAGGGTTTCCGCCCCCAGGATGATGACCGCGTTGATCGAGGAGCGCTCTTGCCCCAGGATCAGGACCGGAGAGGCGATCGCCTGCGTGTTGAAGCCGACAAGGACATCCTTGCCTGAAAGATCGCGCGATGCGCTGCCGCGCGCCAATATGTCCGACGCGCTGAAATAGGGGATGGACGCGCTCCTGATCGCATAGTCGATCGGGAAGGACTGGTCCTTCTTGCCATAGACATTGGAGAGGACCGAATCGATCGCCGGCAGGTCTCGTCCACCCAGCGGGCGGCGATAGGGCACATATTCAACGCCGTTCCAATAGCCGCTGATCCAGCGGACCGCGCTCACCTGCGTAACCTTGCCCTCAAGCGCCGCCATCGGCGCGATGGGACGACTGCCCCCGCGATCCTGCGATTCGACATTGATGCCGACGAAGACACGGCCGGGATAGCGGCTGACCGCCTGTGCAAGCTGGGCATCATCGGCGGGATCGCCCGCCTGCAGCGGCAGGTTGAAGAACACCCGCTGCGCGCCGGCAGCGAAAAGGTCGTCGGTCAGCTCGGCGAGGCGCGCCCGCCGCCAGGGCCACGGCCCTTCGCGCAGCAGCGCCTTGTCATCAATGCCGACGAGAACGGTCTGGCCGCTGGCATCATGCGCCCGCAACTTGTTGCGAAGCACGCGCAGGGACAGGTCGACGGGTGTCCCCATCTCCAGAGCCCCGAAAATCAAGGTGATAAGCGTCAGCACGAGCAGGAACCTGCGTCTGCTCACCCATGATTTTACAGCTGAAATGCGCGCGACCGCAAAACGCATATTCTATGCCTCCGCGGCTGAAATAGAAGAAAAGCGTTAGCAATTCGCAAACGTCTCATCTGCCGCGCGATAACACCAGCAGAAAACCATCCTGTTCCGAGTGATTTCAATGCGTTGACGGCGACACCAAAGGGTGCCGCCGTCAAAGTTTTCAGCATGTTGGCGAGAAGCAATGCCCCTATTCGGCGGCCTGTGCCAACGCCGGTTCGGACCAGACCAGCACCGGCTTGCGGGCCGCCAGCGTCTCGTCCAGGCGACGGCGCGGCGCATGATAGGGCGCGCCCTTCAGCACCTCGTCGCCTGCCTTGGCACGCTCCGCCAGGCTGCGTAGCGCCATGATGAACTGGTCGATCCCTGCCTTACTCTCGGTTTCGGTCGGCTCGACCAGCATCGCGCCATGGACGACGAGCGGGAAATACATCGTCATCGGATGGAAGCCCTCGTCGATCAGGCCCTTGGCGATGTCGAGCGTGGTAAAACCTTCGGCCAGCCCCTTGTCGCTGAACAATGCCTCGTGCATGCACGGGCCGGCACCGCCAAAGGGCGCGTCCAGCACGTCATCCAGGCTGCGCAGGATGTAGTTGGCGTTGAGCACCGCATCGCCCGACACCTGGCGCAGGCCATCGGCGCCATGGCTGAGGATATAGGTCAGCGCGCGGGTGAACATGCCCATCTGGCCGTGGAAGGCGACCATGCGGCCAAAAGCACCGGGATGCTCCTCGCCCGCCGTCTCTTCCTCGATCAGCGCGAAATGCCCATCGGCATTGCGTGCCACGAACGGCAGTGGCGCATAGGGCGAAAGCGCTTCGGACAGCACCACCGGTCCGGAACCCGGACCGCCGCCGCCATGCGGGGTGGAGAAGGTCTTGTGCAGGTTGATGTGCATCGCATCAACGCCCAGGTCGCCGGGGCGCACCCGGCCGACAATGGCGTTGAAGTTCGCGCCGTCGCAATAGACGAAGGCCCCCACGGCATGGACCGCATCGGCGATCTTCTTCATGTCGCGCTCGAACAGGCCGCAGGTGTTGGGGTTGGTGATCATCACCGCCGCGACATCCGGCCCCAGCCGCGCTTCCAGCGCTGCCAGATCGACCCGCCCATCGGCATTGGCGGGGATATCCTCCACCGCATAGCCGCAGAAGGCCGCCGTAGCCGGGTTGGTGCCATGGGCGCTTTCGGGCACCAGGATGACCGAGCGGGCATCGCCGCGCGCCTCGAGCGCCGCACGGATCGCCAACAGGCCGCACAGCTCGCCATGGGCGCCGGCCTTCGGGCTCATCGCGACACTGTGCATCCCGGTGAGCGTCGTCAGCCAGTCCGCCAGTTCATGGATCACGGCCAGCGCGCCCTGCACGGTCGAGACTGGCTGCAAGGGATGGATGTCCGCGAAGCCGGGCATCCGCGCGACCTTCTCGTTCAGGCGCGGATTATGCTTCATCGTGCAGGAACCGAGCGGGAAGACGCCAAGGTCGATGGCGTAGTTCTGCCGCGACAGGCGGGTATAGTGGCGCACCGTTTCCGGTTCGGAGAGCCCCGCCAGCCCGATCGGGCGGCGACGTTCCAGCCCGCCCAGACGGCTCGTGACCTTGGGCGCTTCGGCCAGGTCGACGCCGGTGGTCTGCGTGGAGCCGATCTCGAAGATCAGCGCTTCTTCCAGCATCAGCGCCTTGTTGCCGGTAACGGTCGGCTTGCCCTCATGGGCGACGGGGACGGGCGCGGTCGGGCGGCCTTCCTTCAACATGCTCATGCCAGCACCTCCTCAAGCGCGGTGGCCAATGCTTCGACATCCTCTGCGGTGGTCGTCTCCGTGACGGCCACGACCAGACCGGAGGCGAGTTGCGACGCATCGGGGAACAGGCGGCCCAGCGACACGCCGCCCAGAATGTGACGATCGGCCAGCTTGCGGGCGACCTCGCGCGCATCACCGTCGATGACGAGGGTGAATTCATTGAAGAAGCTGTCGTTCAGCACCTTCACGCCGGGCACCTTGGCCAGGCGATCGGCCGCCTGCACCGCCAGTCCATGGTTGAGTTCGGCAAGGCCGCGCAGGCCCGCTTCGCCCAGCAGGGTCATGTGGATGCTGAAGGCCAGCGCACACAGGCCGGAATTGGTGCAGATGTTCGACGTCGCCTTTTCGCGGCGGATATGCTGCTCACGGGTGGAGAGCGTCAGCACGAAGCCGCGCTTGCCCTCCGCATCCACCGTCTCGCCGCACAGGCGGCCCGGCATCTGCCGCACATATTTCTGCTTGCAGCCGAAGAGCCCCAGATAAGGCCCGCCAAATTGCAGGCCGACGCCCAGCGACTGCCCCTCGCCCACGACGATGTCGGCGCCCATCTCGCCCGGAGGTACCAGTGCGCCCAGCGCCACCGGCTCGGTCACGACCGCGATCAGCAGCGCGCCCGCTTCATGCGCCTTGGCGGCCAGGGCGGCCAGGTCGGTCACGCGGCCCAGAATGTCGGGATATTGCACCACGACACAGCTGGTTTCCTTGTCGATAGCTTCAAGCAGAGCGGCCTCGTCCCCCTGCGCGGCCAGTTCCGGCAGGGTGTAGGCCAGCACATCGCCGGTGAACTTCGCCATGGTGTTGCAGACCGACACATAGTGCGGATGCACGCCGCCGGAGATCAGCGCCTTGCCGCGACGGGTGATCCGGCGGGCCATGACGATCGCTTCCCAGCACGCGGTCGAACCGTCATACATGGAGGCGTTCGCCACGTCGCAGCCCAGCAGCCGGGCCACCTGCGTCTGGAATTCGAAGAGCACCTGCAGGGTGCCCTGCGCGATTTCCGGCTGATAGGGCGTGTAGGCGGTCAGGAATTCACCGCGCTGGATCAGATGGTCAACGCTCGAGGGCACATGGTGGCGATAGGCCCCCGCCCCCAGGAAGAACGGCACGGAGCCCGCCGCCATGTTCTGCGCGGCGAGACGGCCCATATGCCGCTCCACCGCCAGTTCGCTGGCATGATCGGGAAGTTCTGCGATCTTCGCGGTCAGGCGCGCCTCGGCGGGCACGTCTGCAAACAGGTCATCGACAGAACCGGCGCCGATAACGGACAGCATGGCATTCCGGTCGGCATCGGTCAGGGGAAGGTAACGCATCTTGATCCTTTCTTCCCGTCAAAACGAATGACGGGGAGATTCACGCAACGGTCGCGATTACAGACCTGCGACAAAAGCCTCGTAGGCGGCCTCGTCCATCAGGCCGTCCAGTTCGGCGGGGTCGGACAGGCGGAGCTTGAAGAACCAGCCTTCCTCTTCGGCGTCGGTGTTGACCAGCGCCGGCTCACCCTCGAGCGCGGCATTGGCCTCGACGATCTCGCCGGACAGCGGGGCATAGACGTCGGACGCAGCCTTCACGGATTCGACCACGGCGGCATCGTCGCCCTTGCCGAACGTCGTGCCTTCCGCGGGCAGTTCGACGAACACGATGTCGCCCAGCTGTTCCTGCGCATAGTTGGTGATGCCGACGGTGGCGATGTCACCCTCCACGTCGATCCATTCATGTTCGTCGGTGAAATAGCGGCTCATAACTGGCTCCCGTTCTAGAGGCTTTGGAGAGTGTGGTGTTTCAGGCTTTGGCGGCAGCCGACGCCCGGTGATAGCGGTGGGGAACGAAAGGCATCGGCGCGACGGTCGCGGTCAGGCGCTTGCCGCGCACTTCCACTTCCAGCGCAGTGCCGATGGCGGCATGGGAGGCCGCGACCCAGCCCATGGCGATAGGCGCGCCCACGGTCGGCGCGAAGCCGCCGGAGGTCACTTCGCCGACCTGCGTGGTGCCGGCGAAGATCAGCGCGCCCTCCCGCGCGGGCAGGCGACCGTCGATGGCCAGGCCGACGCGGCGGGCGGCGACATCGCCGCCCAGTTCCTGCATCACGCGGGCATGGCCCATGAAGCCGCCCTGTTCCTTGCGCCGCTTGGAAATGGCAAAACCCAGATCGGCGGCGACCGGGCTGACGCGCGTGTCGATATCATGGCCGTAGAGCGGCAGGCCGGCTTCCAGCCGCAGCGAGTCGCGCGCGCCAAGGCCGATGGGCTTCACGCTCTCCAGCGCGCACAGCGCATCGGCGAAGGCGACCGCGATCGTTGCCGGCACGCTGATCTCGAAGCCGTCCTCGCCGGTATAGCCCGACCGGCTGACCCAGATGTCATGCCCTTCCCAGTTGAACGGACCGCACTGCATGAAGAACAGATCGGCAGTCGCGGGGATGAGCGCGGCGAGCGCAGCGCCGGCTTCCGGCCCCTGCAGCGCCAGCAGCGCCTGCTCGTCCATGTGGTTCATGGTGATCTCGTCGGGCAGATGCTCGATGATCCAGCCGATATCGTCATATTTGGTCGCGCCGTTGACCACCATATAATAGGCCGCGCCGTCGAACGGGCTGGCTTCCGGCAGGCGCGAGACCATCAGGTCGTCCAGGATGCCGCCCTCTTCGTCGAGCAGCAGCGAATAGCGCTGGCGGCAGGGCTTGAGACCAAGGATGTCGCCGGGCAGCAGCGTTTCCAGCGCGGTCGCGACCGCTTCGGCGCTGTCGCCGCTGAAGCTCAGCTGGCCCATATGGCTGACGTCGAACAGTCCGGCATGCTCGCGCACCCACTGATGCTCGGCCATGATGCCTTCATATTGGATCGGCATTTCATAGCCGGCGAAACCGACCATGCGGCCGCCCTTGGCGCGATGCCAGCTGTCGAGGGGAAGCTTGCCGAGCGGAAGTTCGGTTTCCAGTTCAGCGACGTCGGCGCTGTTGTCCTGGCTGGATGCGGTCATATCTTGGGCTCCGTTGGCAAGAGGTCGTTAAGCGGCGCATGTGCTGACCAGAGAGAGATCACACAATTCGTCGCCCCCTCTGTCAGGAAACCTGAGAGCTTTCACCGCATTCCGTTGGAAGGATGCGCGGCTTACCCCTTCGGTGGGACAGCATGATCCGTCCGCTTTCCAGAGTGCCTGCCCATGATGCGGTCCCGTGGCCTGAGAGATTCCGGGGCGGTTGCTCCTTCGGCGGCTTCCGGTGCAGCCCTCAAAGGACGCCCCTTCCACACTCTCCCGCATCATGACCGCGTCGAATCCTCGGCGCGGAGACAAATCCTGCATTACGCAATCACAGCACGCCGTCAATCCGCAAGGGATGGAGAATGCGTGCCGAAAAGCGACGCATGCGCGTTTTCGGCGTACCGATCAGTCATGCCGGCGATAAAATCCGCGATGTGGCGGCTGCGGTCCGGCTCCTGCGACGCGCAGCCCTGCGGCCAGCCTTCGGCCATCAGCGCGGGGTCGGCGCGATAGGCCTCGAACAGGTCACGGACGATCGCGCGCGCCCTGTCCGCCGCCGCCAGTTGCGTGGGATGATGATAGAGCGAGGCATACATGAAGCGCTTGAGCTGTTTTTCCTCCTGCACCATCGCGTCGGAAAAGCCGGCCAGTGCCTGCCCGGCGGCGCGCACATCCTCGACATCGCCGATATGATGTGCGGCGATCGCCGCACGCGTCGTCTCGATCACGTCGTTCACCATCAGGCCGATCTGGTCGCGCACCAGTTCCCGCAGCAGCCGGTCGGGCGCGATGTCGGGATGGCGGGCGCGCACCCCCTGCCAGCAGCGCGCTACCATCGGCACCTCCAGGATCTGCTCCAGGGTCAGCAGGCCGGCGCGCAGGCCATCGTCGATGTCGTGATTGTCATAGGCGATGTCGTCGGCGATGGCGGCGACCTGCGCCTCCAGCGACGACCAGCCGTTCAGGTCGAGCGGAAAGGCGGCGTCCAGTTCCTGCATCGCCCAGCCAGGATGGACGACCGGGCCGTTGTGCTTGGCCAGCCCCTCCAGCGTTTCCCAGCTGAGGTTGAGCCCCGCAAAGCGCGGATAGGGCGATTCCAGCAGCATCAGCGTGCGCAGCGTATGGGCATTGTGGTCGAAACCGCCCTGCCGCTCCAGCGCCGCCTCCAGCGCATCCTCGCCGGCATGGCCGAAGGGCGGATGGCCGATGTCGTGGGCAAGGCACAGCGCCTCCGTCAAATCCTCGTTCAGGCCCAGGCTGCGCGCGATGGTGCGGCCGATCTGCGCGACTTCCAGGCTGTGGGTCAGCCGCACGCGATAATGATCGCCATCGGGCGAGACGAACACCTGCGTCTTGTGCCGCAGCCGCCGGAAGGCGATGGAATGGATGATCCTGTCCCGATCACGCTGGAACGCATCACGCGGCCCGCGCGTCTCGCCGCCGGGCTCGGGGTGAAGACGGCCGCGGCTGCGATCGGCATGGCTGGCATAGGGCGCGAGGGCATTCATGCCCCTGCCCTATAGCGTTTTGCGCCCAAGAGGAAACGGCGTTCGGTAGCGAAGGGCGCGGAAAATGGCGGTGACATGCAGCTGTAGGGCTCGGCACCTGTCCGGGGCCTATGCGGCCATCACCTGAGACCCCGTATTCCCTCGGGCGTCCTGCAGGGCAAGAAGGCTGCACCCAAGCAGAGCGATCAGCCTCATTTCCCGCCGATCGGCTTCACCTCTTCCCCCGCCTCGCTCTGCCAGGCGAAGGCGTCGGTGCCGGCCTTCTTCAATTCGGCTTCCACGGCGCGCGCGCGGGTGAAGCTGGCGAAGGGGCCGATGACGAGGCGGTTGGTCCGCCCCCAGGGCGCGGTGTACGCATCCTGCTTGGCGATCGCCGCATAGTCCTTGCGCAGGCCGCGCAGGGTGAAGGCAAGCGCCGAGATATCGCGGCCCGTGCCGATCTGGACCCAGCTGCGCGCAGGGCTGCGGGCGAGCCGCGCCTTCTCCTCGGCTTCGGCCTTCGCCTTTGCCGCGGCTTCCGCCTTGGCCTTGGCGGCGGCGTCCTTCTTCGCCTTTTCCGCTGCCGCCTGCTGCTGCGCCCGGCGCTTCTCGGCCTGCAGCCGCGCGACTTCGTTAAGGTCGACCGCGGCGACGGCCTGCCGCCGTTCCGCCTCCGGCACATCCAGTTCGCGGATGATGTCGGCAAGCGAGCGGGTCGCCTGGGGATTGGGCGCGGGCGTCGATGCGGTCGCGACCGGCCCCGTTGCGGGTGCCGGCGATGCGGCGGCGACCTGCGCGGGTTGGCTGGCGGGCGGAGAGACCGCGCGATCAGGCGACGGTGGCCCCTGCACCTGCGCCATGGTGGAAGGCGCGGCGCCCGAAGAAACAGGCGCGGAAGGAACGGGCACGGCATGCGCAGGTGACGACGGCGCGCCCGTAGCGGACGAAGACGGGGGGGCTGCCTGCTGCGCTGATGCCGGGAATGTTCCCTGCCCCGCCACAGACGCCGGCCCCTGCAATCGACCATAGGCTGACCGCCCCATCGGGATGGGCTGCCGGGATGGTGTGGAGGATGTCGATGATTGCGGTGCTGCCATGGCTGCATTCTGCGACGCCCCGAACGGCGGGCCGGCGGGCGTGGGCGTCGGCGTGGGCACGGAACGCGTACCGGCAGGCGGCTGGTTCCCGGCAGTGTTCGTCATAGCCTGACTGGAAAAATCCGGACTCCGCGCATTGCGCTCGACCGGGCCAGCTTCCGCCGGAGGGGCCGGCGGTTCAGGGAGGCGTGGTTGCGCGGCGGCGAGCTGCGTCGGCGCGGCACCCGCGCCTGCCACCGGGGCAGCACTTCTCTGCCGGCGATCATTGCCACGACGCCCCTTCGCCTTGCTCTCCGCCACTGGCGCTGCGGCGGCCACCGCGACCGGCGGGGCGACAGGTGCCGGCGCGGGTACTGCCGCCGTGCGGATATTGGTCGGGAAGCGCCCGAAATGCACCGCCGCCGCCTTTTGCGCGGGCGTCAATATCGACATGCGCTCCATATAGGGCTGGATCGCGTCGGCCAGCGGCTTGGGCATCGTCTTGCTGGTGATCTGCAGCGCTTCGCTGCGCCGGCCGTTCATCGCGAAGATGAAGGCCCGGTCGCGCCAGGCCTCCCGGTCATTCTTGTAGAGCAGCGGCTCGATCGCCTTTTCCGCCGCATCGACCTTGCCGGAAATGCCCAGCGACACCCCATAGCGCTTCTGCAGCACCGCATCGTCGGGCTTCAGCTTCAGCGCCTGCAGATAATCGGCCTGCGCGCCGTCCTGGTCCCCGCTCAGGTCACGGGCAAGGCCCCGGTCGGACAGCATGTCCGCCCCCTGATAGCCCAGGCGCGCGGCCTGATCGAAGAGCCGGATCGCCTCGCCGGGATTCTGCATCTGCAGCATGGCGCGGGCCAGGCCGGACTTGATCCGCCCATTGCCGCTGGAGATTTCGTCCGCCCGAGCGAAGAAGCCGGTGGCGGCGCGCGGGTCTTCCAGCGCGAGCGCCGCTTCGCCGGCACCGATGAGCGCGGTGATGTCCCGCGGGTTCGTGCCCAGCCGGGCCAGATGGGCGTTGAGGTCAGCCGCCGCGTCGGGCCGTCGCACATCCAGCTGCGAGAAACCGGCGGCCTGCTGGGCCATGGCCTGCAAGGGGGAAATGACGATCGCGGTCGTAGCGCAGAGCGCCAGTGCCGAAACAAACGAGCTAAAGCGAGAATGGGTCACGACAGCCGCCTAACAGCCCGATGCGTGAATGGGAACTGTCTGCAAGCGCAAAGGATCGACCAGAGGAAAGCGGGGCCGGACGATCCGATCGTCCGGCCCCGTGCTGTGCCATATTAGCCGATGCTGGCTGCCTGCGCTTACTGGTTATCCTGGCGGTTCAGGAAGCGGGGGATTTCGATGCCGCCACCGGTATCGCCATCATCGTCGTCGCGCTTGGCGGCGCCGCGCGACAGCCCGGCCATGCGCTCGAACAGGGTGCCGCCGCCCGTCGCCACGCGGGGCGCGGGGCGGGTGGGTTCGACCGGCTTGGGCGCGGGCGCCTTCGCCTCGCCGCCCAGCAGCAGCTCATCTTCGGACGGATCGAAATCGGAGAAGACCGCCGTTGGCTTGGGCGCGGCGAAGGGTGCCGGCTCGGGCGCGCTTGCGGCGATCGGCAGCGGCGCTTCTTCAACCGGGGCTTGCGATACGGTCGACAGGTCGAGCGGCTCTTCCTCCTCGATCGCAGCAGGAGCAGGCGCCGGCGTGGGGGCAGGTGCAGACACCACGGGAGCCGGCGTCGGCGTCGTGATCGGCGCGGACGAACGGCTGGCGAAGCTGAAGGGCTGCGACTGGGCCGGCGCGGCGACGGCAACATCGCTGTCGATGCCGGTCGCCACCACGGACACGCGGATGCGGCCGTTCAGGCTGTCATTGAACGCAGAACCCCAGATGATGTTCGCATCGGGATCGACCAGTTCGCGGATGTGGTTCGCGGCCTCGTCCACTTCCATCAGGCGCATGTCCTCGCCGCCAACGATGGAGACGATCACGCCCTTGGCGCCGCGCATCGACACGCCGTCGAGCAGCGGGTTGGCGATCGCCTTTTCAGCGGCCTGCAGCGCGCGGCCGTCGCCTTCCGCCTCGCCGGTGCCCATCATCGCCTTGCCCATCTCGCCCATCACCGAGCGGACGTCGGCGAAGTCGAGGTTGATGAGGCCGGGCATGACCATCAGGTCGGTGATGCCGCGCACGCCCTGCTGCAGCACCTCGTCGGCCATCTGGAAGGCCTCCTTGAAGGTGGTGTTCGGATTCGCGATCAGGAACAGGTTCTGGTTCGGGATGACGATGAGCGTATCGACATGCTTCTGCAGTTCGTCGATGCCGGATTCCGCCGAACGCATGCGGCGGCTGCCCTCGAAGGTGAAGGGCTTGGTCACGACGCCGACGGTCAGGATACCCTTGTCGCGCGCGGCCTTGGCGATGACCGGAGCGGCGCCGGTGCCGGTGCCGCCACCCATGCCGGCGGCGATGAAGCACATATGCGCGCCGTCCAGCGCCTCTTCGACCGCGTTGATCGTTTCCTCGGCGGCGGCACGGCCGATTTCAGGACGGGAGCCTGCGCCAAGCCCCTCGGTAATGCGCGGGCCAAGCTGGATGCGGCGCTCTGCCGGCGAGGCGTTGAGCGCCTGCGCGTCGGTATTGGCCACCACGAAATCCACACCTTCGACCGATGCCGCGATCATGTTGGCGATCGCATTGCCGCCGGCGCCACCGACGCCGATCACGGCGATCCGAGGCTTCAGCTCATCCACCTGCGGCAGGCCGATCTCGATGCTCATATTCTCGCTCCCTAAGCTCCAGCTATTTCTGTGAAGCAAATCGTAATAATTTCTACATGCACCAGATGAACTGGCAATTCGACACCTAATTTCACACCGGGCAGCGTTGTTCTAGCCCGTTTCGTCAATAATTCGCCTTCAATGCGCCCCAGACGCGCTGCCACCACTGGCCAGCGCCGACACGGTGCACGGTCTGCGCCACCGGGGCCATGGTCCGCAGGTCCACCGGGTTGGATGCGCCATAGAGCGTCAGCCCCGCGAGCGTCGCAAAAGCCGGGCCGCTATGGGCTTCGGGCAGGGCGGAGAGCCCGCGCGGACGGCCAATCCGCACCGCCCGGCCAAGCGCGCCCTGGGTATAGTCGGCAATGCCCTTCAATTCTGCGCCGCCGCCCGTCAGGACGATCTGGCGACCTACCGGAGAGTTGAAACCCATTGCCGAAAGGCTGGCATTTACTTCCACCATCAGCTGGTTCAACCGTTCGCAAATCACGCCGACCAGTGCGGCGCGGGTGATGCGGCCGGCGTCGGCGCTCTCGCCATCGCTGCTGATCGGCGCGATCTCGATCATCTCGCGGAAGTCGCGGCGCGACTGCATCGCCGAACCATAGAAGCATTTCATCCGCTCCGCCTGGCTGCGGCGGATGCCGAAGGCGCTGGCGATGTCGTCGGTGATGTCCGCCGCGCCGATCGGGATAGAATGCAGGCCGACCAGCATGCCGCCGTAATAGAGCGACACGTTCGTCACCCCGGCACCCAGTTCCACCAGCGCCACGCCCAGGTCGCGCTCCTCGTCCGACAGGCAGGCAAGGCCGGTCGCGACCGGCGCCGCGACGATGCCGTTCACATTGAGATAGGCGCCGCGCACGCACATTTCGAGATTGGCGAGCGGCGCGCCGTCCGCCAGCACCACATGGATGTCGACGCCAAGCTGGTCTGCGTGCATCCCCACGGGACGCTGCACGCCTTGCGATCCGTTGAGCGTGAAGCAGGTCGGCTGGGCATGCAGCACCACCCGGCCGTCTGGGTCGATGCTCTGCCGGCCGGTCTGGAGCAGCTCGTCGATATCGGCCTGCTCGACGCGATAGCCGCTCATCTCGCGCTCGACCGTCACCACGTCGCTCACCAGGCTACCGCCCGAGAAGCTGACCCAGACATCCTCGATATTGATGCCCGCGACCCGTTCGGCCTGTTCCACGGTCTCGCGCACGGCCATTTCGGTGCGTTCCATGTCGGCGATATAGCCGCGCCGCACGCCACGGCTTTCCCGCTGCCCGGTGCCAAGGATCGTGAGCTCGCCGGTGTCCGTCCGCCCGGCGATGAGCGCGGAGACCTTCCACGATCCGATGTCGATCGCGGTGAAGATTTTCTCGACCTTGGGTTGGGCCATGGCTGTCAGCCTTCCCTTTCAGGCGTTGATGATGACTTGCCGGGGCCAGCGCCAGTGCCGGCACCAGCCGCGCCATCCTTGGCCGCGTCCGCCTTCTGCCCATGATCGGCGGGCAGGCGGAGCACGAAGCGATCCGGGTCGCGCATGTCGAAGCGGACGATGCCGCGCCCAAGTAGGCGGTTGACGCCGTCCATGCGCGCAAAGTTCACAAGCGCGGCACTGGCCTGCTTGGTTCCCTCGGGCAGCGAAAGCGTCTCGCCAGACTGGAAACGCAGGTCCCAGCGCCGGTTGCCGACCCAGGTCGCGCCCGCCAGCATCGGCTTGAGCGCCGGCGCTGCCTCCATCAGCTGGCCGAGCGCGCCGGTCTGGCGGTTGGCATCAGGGCCGACGACGAGCGGCAGGTCGGGCATGGCGGATGGCGAGACGACCTGCAGCACCGATCCGGTCACGTCGACCAGATGCAGTTGCCCTGCATTCTGCCACACCGCCACCGGCTGGCGCTCGACGATGTCCACGACCAGCGTATCGGGCAGGCGGCGGGAGATGCGTGCGTCCTTCACCCAGCCGAGCTTCAGCATGTCGTCGCGCAGATGCACCAGGTCGACATTCATCATCGACCGGTCGACCTGGCCCAGCGCGATATTATAGACCGGCAGCTCGTCCATCCGCTCGACGCCATGGACCTCGACCTTCTTCACCTCGAAGCCGGCGCTCGCCGTCAGGTCGGCAAATTCCTGCCGCGCCATGGCGGGCACGCCCATGAAGGTCGCCACCCCGCCCGCACACAGGACGACAATGCCCACGATCGCCCAGGTGGCAAGCCGCTGCACCGTTTCCTCGCTCACCGGCAGCGCGGCGATCACGCGATCGAGCCTGCCCTTCTGCTTGAGCGTCTTGCGGCCGCGACCATTGCCGCCGCGCGTGGACTGGACCGGCTTGCGTGGGGACAGGCGGCTGGTGCCTCCGCGCCTGATCCGGGCTTCGCTCATAGTGCCTCCTCGACGATGCGCTCGACCAGCTCGGCATAGTCGATGCCCAGCTTCGCTGCCTGTTCGGGAACCAGGCTGAGGGGCGTCATGCCCGGCTGCGTGTTCACTTCCAGCAGGAACAGCCCCTCGATGCCCTGCGTGTCGTCCCAGCGGAAATCGGCGCGCGACGCACCCTTGCAGCCCAGCACCCGATGCGCCTGCAGCGCCAGCGCCTTGCAGCGCTCGGTCACATCGTCGGGGATGTCGGCGGGGCAGATATGGTCGGTCATGCCGTCGGTATATTTGGCGTCGAAATCATAGAAGCCGCTCTTGGGGCGCAGCTCCGTCACCAGCAGCGCCTCGTCCGCCAGCACGGCCGTCGTCAGCTCGCGGCCACGGATATAGGGTTCGGCCAGCAGTTCCTCGAAATGCTGCCACGGCCCCTCGACATCGCGGCCGATGGGCGTGCCGTAATTGCCCTCCGCCGTCACGATCGCGACGCCGACTGAGCTGCCCTCGTTCACGGGCTTGAGCACATAGGGGCGCGGGATCGGGTCGCCCTCGAACAGGCTGGCGCTCTGCACCACCTGACCGCCCGGCATGGGGATGCCATGGGGCACCAGCGTCTGCTTGGTCAATTGCTTGTCGATGGCGATCACGGAGGTCGCAAGGCCGCTATGGGTATATTTGACGCCCATCAGGTCCAGCATCCCCTGCACCGTGCCGTCCTCGCCCGGCACGCCGTGCAGCGCGTTGAACACGATATCGGGCTTCGCCTCGGCGATGCGCAGCGCGACGTCGCGGTCCATGTCGATGCGGGTCACACGGTGGCCACGGCTTTCCAGCGCCTTGGCGATCCCCTCCCCGCTCATCAGCGAGACCGGGCGCTCGGCCGACCAGCCACCCATCAATACGGCAACATGCCATGGGCCACGGCTCATTTCGTCACTCCTGCATGTATTTCATTGGCGGCAGCAACCACGCCCACCCGCTGGATTTCCCACTCAAGCGCCACGCCGCTCTTGTCCTTCACCCGCCTGCGCACTTCCTCGCCCAGCGCCTCGATATCGGCGCTGGTGGCGCTGCCGAGGTTGAGCAGGAAGTTGCAATGCTTTTCCGACACCTGCGCATCGCCGATCTGCAGCCCACGGCAGCCGGCCTCGTCGACCAGTTGCCATGCCTTGTGCCCGTCCGGGTTCTTGAAGGTCGATCCGCCGGTCTTGCTGCGCAGCGGCTGGCTTTCCTCGCGCGCGGCGGCGATGCGGTCCATCTCCGCCTGGATCGCGGCGGGATCGCCCGGATGGCCCCGGAAAGTCGCGCTCACCACCACCGCGCCTTCGGGCAACGTGCTGTGGCGATAGGTGTAGCCAAGCTCGGACGGCTGCAGGGTGCGCCGCTCGCCCGATCGCAGCACGATGTCGCATTCCACCAGGATGTCGCAGGTCTCGCGGCCATAGGCGCCGCCGTTCATCCGCACGAAGCCGCCGACGGTGCCGGGAATGGAGCGCAGGAACTCAAGCCCCGCAATGCCCGCGTCCCGCGCGGTCGAGGAGACGAGAATGCCCGATGCGCCGCCGCCACAGCGCAGCATATTCTCGCCCAGCGCCTCCACCTTCGCGAAGGGCTTGCCCAGCCGCACGACCACGCCCGGCACGCCGCCGTCGCGCACGATCATGTTGGAACCCAGGCCCAGCGCCATCACCGGCATGTCGGGCGCAAGCGCCGCCAGGAACCCGGCAAGGTCGTCCACATCCTTGGGCTCGAACAGCCATTGCGCGGCACCACCGGACTTGAACCAGACGAGCGGCGCCAGCGGCGCATCGGCCTTGAGCGCGCCACGCACCGCGATCGCGCCAGGGAGCGCATCCGGGGCGGAGGTCGTCGTCAATCGCGCACTCCCCACAAGCGCATCCAGCTCTTCATCGCCGTTATGCCGGCCTCGCCCGCGTCATGGGACGCCTTGCCGATCTCGACATTCTTCTGGGCCGCCGTCACCATGTCCTGCGCGGCCTTCATCCCCTGCATCTGGATGTCGATCATGCGCTTTTGCATGTCGAGCCCGACCGTGAACACATCCCACATCACGCGGTCTCCGACAGGGTTTCGGTGACGGCACCGGCAAGGCCCGCCGCCCATTTGGTGATGTCCCCGGCGCCAAGGCAGATCACCATGTCGTCGGCGTGGAGATCGGCAGCGAGCGCCTTCGCCAGCCCCTCGGCCCCGTCGATGGTGGCGGCGGCACGGTGCCCCCGGCGCTTGAGCCCGGCGACGAGCGCGGCGGAATTCACGCCTTCGATCGGCTGCTCGCCGGCGGGATAGACGGGCGCGGCATAGACGACGTCCGCATCGTTGAACGCCTGCTGGAACTCGTCCATCAGGTCGTGCAGGCGGGTGAAGCGATGCGGCTGGACGACGGCGATCACCCGGCCCTTCGCGCCTTCCCGCGCGGCGGCGAGCACCGCCTTGATCTCGACCGGGTGGTGGCCATAGTCGTCGATCACGGTCGCGCTGCCACCGGGCACGGCGATTTCGCCGACCTTGGTGAAGCGGCGCTTGACCCCGCCGAACTTGGCGAAGCCGGTCTGGATGGTCGTGTCGTCGATGCCCATGTGCAGCGCGACGCCGATCGAGGCCATCGCGTTCAGCACATTGTGGCGACCGGGCATCGGCATCTCGATGCCCTCGATCCGACGAATGGAGCCGTCGCGCTCGCGAATCTGCACGTCGAAGCGGTTGCCGCCGGGGAAGGAGACGACATTCTCGCCGCGGATGTCGGCCTGCGCCGAGAAGCCATAGGTAACGATGCGCCGGTCCTGCACGCGCGGCAGGATCGCCTGCACCTCCGGGTGGTCGAGGCAGAGGATCGCCGCGCCGTAGAAGGGCACATTCTGGACGAACTCGACAAAGGCGTCCTTCACCCTGTCGAAGCTGCCATAGTGATCCAGATGCTCGGGATCGATATTGGTCACGACCGCGATCGTACCGTCGAGGCGCAGGAAGCTGCCGTCGCTCTCGTCGGCTTCCACGACCATCCACTCGCTGTTGCCGAGACGCGCGTTGGAACCATAGCTGTTGATGATGCCGCCGTTGATGACCGTAGGGTCGACCCCGCCCGCGTCCAGCAGCGCCGCGACCATGGAGGTCGTCGTCGTCTTGCCATGCGTGCCGGCAACGGCCACCGTCGACTTGAGGCGCATCAGTTCGGCCAGCATTTCCGCGCGGCGGATCACCGGAATGCGGTTCTCCAGCGCCAGCTCGACTTCCGGGTTGCCGCGCTTGATCGCGGTGGAGGTCACGACCACGGCCGCGTCGCCCAGATTTTCGGCCTTGTGGCCGATCATCACGTCGATGCCCTTCTTGCGCAGGCCCTCGACCACATAGCCCTCGGCCACGTCCGATCCCTGCACCTTGTAGCCAAGATTATGCATCACCTCGGCAATGCCGGACATACCGATGCCGCCAATGCCGATGAAGTGGATAGTTCCGATGTCAGTACCGACGCCCCTCATGCGTTATATTCCTTAAGCGTGGATCCGTTCGGGCTGAGCCTGTCGACGCCCTGTACTTTCCCTGAAAAGGAAGGACGGCCCTTCGACACGCTCAGGGCGAACGGAGAATAGGGGGCCGGACTCATGCGGGCACTCCCTGAAGATTGAGGCCGGTCGGCTTGGGGCCGACGCGGATCGGGTCGTTGACGATGGGCGCGTGGCCGATGCTTTCCAGCAAATCGGCCATGTCGCGCGCGGCATTGGGGCGGCCGCAGGCCCAGGCGCGCTTGGCGGCGTTCTGCAGCGCGCCCGGCTCCATGGCCAGCTTCTGCATCTGCTTGGCGAGTTCGACCGGCGTGAACTGGTCCTGCCGGATCGCCCGCGCGCCGCCGCAATCGGTCAGTTCCTTGACGTTCGCGGTCTGGTGGTCGTCCATGGCGCTGGGCAGCGGGATCAGGATGGCGGGGCGGCCGGCGGCGGTCAGCTCGGCGATGGTGGAGGCGCCCGCGCGCGCGATCACCAGATGCGCCCAGCCCAGCTTCTCCGCCATGTCGGTGATGTAGGTGGCGAGGTCCGCCGGGATTTCCATCTCGGCATAGGTGGCGCGCACCTTCTCGATATCCTCGGCGCGGCACTGCTGCGTCACCTGCAGGCGGCGGCGCAGGCTGAGCGGCAACAGCGCCAACCCCTCCGGCACGACGCTGGAGAGCACCGTCGCGCCTTGGCTGCCGCCAGTCACGAGCAGGCGGAAGACGCTTTCGTCCGTCAGCACCGGAAATTCCTCGTCGCGCAGGGCGAGCACTTCCTCGCGCACCGGGTTGCCGATCAGGTGGACCTTGCCCGCATAGCGATCGGGCAGGCGCTGCACGTCGGGATAGGCTGTGGCGATCGCCGAGACCTTGCGGGCAAGATAGCGGTTCACCCGGCCCAGTACGGCGTTCTGCTCATGCACGGCGGTCGGGATGCCGTCCTTGAGCGCGGCGAGCAGCGCGGGCATGGCCGGGTAGCCGCCGAAGCCGACCACGGCGGTCGGCTGGAAGGTATCGTACAGCCGCCGCGCCATCTCGCGACCGGCGCGGATCGCGCGCCAGCCCTTGATCCAGCCGAGCGGGCCGCCCTGCATGCGGCCCGCTGGCAGCACATGCACCTGCATGTCCTGGAAGATCTCCGGGATCTTCGCGCCGCGCTCATCCGTCACCAAAGCGACGTGATGGCCCCGCGCCATCAGTTCGCGCGCGACGGCATAGGCTGGAATCATGTGGCCCCCCGTCCCGCCCGCGGCGAGAACGAAGTGACGGGAAATACTCATCGACCGCTCCATTTGACGACGGGCTGCCGGCTCATGAAGGGATTGCGCCGCGTGAACGCGAGCAACAGGCCGACCCCGATGCAAAGCGCAAGCATAGAGGAGCCGCCATAGCTGATAAAGGGCAGCGTCATCCCCTTGGACGGAAATATATGGGCGTTGACCCCCATGTTGATGATCGCCTGCAGCCCGAACTCGGTGACGAGGCCGGCAGCGGCCAGGATGGTGAAGCTGTCTTCCTCGTCCAGCAGGCGCAGCAGCACCCGCACGATGATGGCGAGATAGACCACCGCGATGCCGATGCAGGCGAGCAGCCCGAACTCCTCGCCGATCACGGAAAAGATATAGTCGGTATGCGCTTCGGGCAGGTTGAACTTGGCCTGGCCGCCGCCCGGCCCCACGCCGGTAAGGCCGCCATTGGTGATCGTCCGGTGGGCAAGGTCGACCTGATCCGGGCCGGTATCCATGGGCACGCCGATGCCCAGGAAGTCGTTGATGCGCTGGCGCCCGTTCTCGTAGAAAAGATAGACCAGCACGAACAGGCCGAGCGCGGCGGCGCCCATCAGCCCGATCCAGCGCATGGCGACGCCCGAAAGCAGCAGCAGCGCGCCCCAGACCGCGCAGAAGATCACCGTCTGGCCGAAATCGGGCTGGCGCATCAGGATGACCGCGATCAGGCCTGTGATGAGCCCGGAAAGACGGATGACCGGCAGGCTCGCGTCGCGCCCGCGCAGCGACAGCAGCCAGGCGAGCGCCACCACGAAGACGGGCTTCAAGAATTCCGATGGCTGGAAGCGGATGCCCGGCAGGTCGATCCAGCGCCGCGCGCCGTTCACCGTGCTGCCCAGCAACGGCACCAGCAGCAGGCAGACGAAGAAGGTGCAGGCCAGCACCAGCGCCAGCCGGCGCGCCTGCTGGCGCGGCAGCATGGAGATGACGAGCATCATCGGCAGGCCGAGGCCAACCCACATCAGCTGGCGATAGAAATAGATCAACGGATTGACCGCGACGGTGCTGGTCGAACGATCGATCGCCGCGACGGGCGAGGCGGCCGCCACCGCGACGAGGCCGATGGCGATCAGCACCGCGATCAGCGACAGCAGCACGCGGTCGATTTCCCAGAACCAGATGGCCAGCGCCGTGCGCTCGCGCGGCACGGTGCGCCCGCCAAACCCCTTGGCGAAGTTCCGCGGCTTCAGGCTGTTCATGCTTGGCAGTCCTTCCCGCATGTCCCCCCGATCGCCCCCTCTAGTCCAGTGCCGCGACGGCGGCGGCGAAGGCATCGCCGCGCGCCTCGAAATCCCGGAACTGGTCGAAACTCGCGCAGGCCGGCGAGAGCAACACGACATCGCCCGGTCGCGCAACCCGCGCCGCGCGGCGCACGGCGGCGGACATCATCTCGCTGTCGTCCACGGCCATGATCGGGCGCAGGATGTCGGCGAACATGTGCCCCGCCTCGCCGATGGTATAGGCATGGGCGACATTGCCGAAATGCGGCGCGCATTCGTCCAGATTGTCGGTCTTGGCGAGGCCGCCGACGATCCAGTGGATGCGCGGTGTGCCGTCGATCGGCGGATAGGCGGCGAGCGCCGGCGCGGTGGAGGCCGGGTTGGTCGCCTTGCTGTCGTTCACGTAGAGGACGCCGTTCACCTCGGCGACGCGCTGCATCCGGTGCGGCAGGCTGGCATAGCTGGCGAGCGCGGCCATGGTGACGGCGCGGTCGATGCCCAGCGCATCGGCCACGGCGATCGCGACGGCGGCGTTTTGCGCATTGTGCGGCCCCTGCAGCGAAGGCCACCCGGCCTGCGCAGCGGTGTCGATATCGGTGGAACGCACCTCCACGACGTCATCCCCGCAATGGCGGGGATCCATCTCCCCTGCCCCGCGTCCAGAAGCAAGGTCAGGAGATGGGTTCCCGCCTTCGCGGGAATGACGGAGCCCTGCGGCGATGGAACGGCTAGGCTCATCCTCGACCGCGATCACCGCCGGGTGGGCGGGCGACTGCATGGCGAACAGCCGCGCCTTCGATGCGACATAGCCTTCGAAACCGTCATAGCGATCGAGATGGTCGGGCGTGATGTTGAGCAGCACCGACACGTCGCAATCCAGGCTGTGGGTCAGGTCGATCTGGTAGCTCGACAGTTCCAGCACATAGATGCCGCCGCCCTTGTCATTTGGCGTCAGCGGCTCCTGCCCCAGGATCGGCAGGCCGATATTGCCGCCCATGCGCGTGGGAATGCCGGCGCTTTCGATGATATGGTGGATCAGCGCGGTCGTGGTCGACTTGCCGTTCGTGCCGGTGATGCCGACGACGCGGTGCGCGGGCAGGGTCGGCCGGGCGAGCGCGAACAGCTCGATGTCGCCGATCACCGGCACGCCGGCGAGTTTGGCATTCTGGGAGATCGGGTGCCGGTTGAGCGGCACGCCGGGCGAGACGACGATGCCGTCGAAGCCGGTCAGCGTGATTTCCAGCGGGTCGGCCAGCTCCGCCTTGTCGGCGACCAGCGCGCGCGCTTCCTCCCGGCTGTCCCACGCCACCACCTGCGCGCCGCTCGCAGCCAGGCAATCGACGGTGGCAAGGCCCGAGCGTGCAAGCCCCAGGACGACGTAGCGCTTGCCCGCAAAGACGCTGGAGACGATCCCCATGCCGCTCACCTCAGCTTCAGCGTGGCGAGGCCGGCGAGCGCCAGCACGAAGGAGATGATCCAGAAGCGGATCACCACGGTCGGCTCCGACCAGCCGAGCTGCTCGAAATGATGGTGGATCGGCGCCATGCGGAACACCCGCTTGCCGGTGCGCTTGTAGAAGAACACCTGGATGATGACCGACATCGCCTCCACCACGAACAGCCCGCCGATGATGCCCAGCACGATCTCGTGATGCGCGCTGACCGCGATCACGCCGATGGTGCCGCCCAGCGCGAGGCTGCCGGTGTCGCCCATGAAGACGGCGGCCGGCGGCGCGTTGAACCACAGGAAGGCGAGGCCCGCACCGATGATCGCGCCGCACAGGATGGTCAGGTTGCCCGCGCCCGGCACATGCGGAATGCCCAGATAGGCGGCGAAATCGGCGCGGCCGGCCAGATAGACGATCGCCATGAACGCCAGGCAGGCGATGATGACCGGCATGGTCGCCAGCCCGTCCAGCCCGTCGGTCAGGTTCACGGCATTGCCGAAGGCCACTATCACGAAGGCCGCGAAGACATAGTAGAACGGCCCGAGGTCGAGCGCCGGTCCGTTCCAGAAGGGCACGTAGAGCGCCGTGCCGTTATGCCCCACGATCAGCCAAGCGGCGACGCCCGCGATCAGGAATTCGCACAGCAGGCGGAACTTGCCCGAAAGCCCCTTGTGGCTCGCCTTCGTGACCTTGTCATAATCGTCGAGGAAGCCGATGGCGCCGAAGCCCAGCGTCACGAAGATGCAGGCCCAGACATAGACGGACGACAGGTCCATCCACAGCAATACCGAACTGATGACAGACGTGAGGATCATCAATCCACCCATGGTCGGCGTGCCGCGCTTGGCGAGATGGCTCTGCGGACCGTCCGAGCGAATCGGCTGCCCCTTGCCCTGGCGGACACGCAGCCAGCCGATGAAGGTGGGGCCGATGAACAGGCCGATGATGAGCGCGGTCGCGATCGCGGCGCCCGCGCGGAAGCTCAGATAGCGCACGAGATTGAAGATCCCGTGGAAATCCAATGTCTGAGCCAGCCAATATAACATTAATTCTCTTCCCCGTGGCTCAATGCGGCAACCACGCTCGATAGCCCGACACTGTTGGAACCCTTGACCAGGATGGCGTCGCCAGCGCGCATTTCATGCTCCAGCACGCCTGCCGCCGCTCCTGCGTCGGCCACATGCGCGAAAGGGACGACGCCTTCAAGCACATCCGCCAACGGGGTCATGTCTTCGCCGACAAGGATCGCATAATCCACACGGCCCGCCGCGATCGGGTCCACGAGCCCCGCGTGGAGCGCCGCGCTCTGGCTGCCCAGCTCCTTCATTGCGCCCAGCACGGCGATGCGCCTGTCCGCCTGCTCGCGGCCAAGCTGGCGCAAGGTCGCGGCCATCGACAGCGGATTGGCGTTGTAGCTTTCGTCGATCAGCAGCGCCTCGCCGCCCGCGACCGGCACGATGCGCCGCGCGCCGCGACCGGGAAGACCCGGCATTTCGGCGAGCGCGATGCCGGCGGCTGCCAGATCGCCGCCAACCGCCTCGACCGCGGCCAGCACGGCCAGGCTGTTCGTGACCCAATGCTCGCCCGGCGCCGCGACGGTCAGGGAAATCTGGGCGGTCGGCAGATGCGCGGTCAGCAGCGTGCCGCCATGCTCGGCAGGCACGGCCTCCAGCGCGCGCACGTCGGCGCCCTTGCCCATGCCGAAGGTCAGTACCTTGCCCGCATAGGCTTCCGCAATGCTGTAGAGCGCCTGGATATGCGGGCTGTCATAGGGGATGATCGCCGTGCCGCCGGGCATCAGCCCCTGGAAGATTTCCGCCTTGGCGCGGGCGATGGCCGCTTCAGTGCCGAAATATTCGATATGCGCAGGCGCAATGGCCGTCACGATGGCGACATGCGGCCGCACGAAGCCGGTCAGCACCGACAGCTCGCCGGCATGGTTCATGCCCATTTCGAAGATGCCGAAGCGGGTGTCGCGCGGCATCCGCGCGAGGCTGAGCGGCACGCCCACATGATTGTTGTAGCTCTTGAGCGAGCGGTGGACGGCGTCATGGGCCGAACGGTCGAGCGCATGGAACAGCGCTTCCTTCGTGCCCGTCTTGCCGACCGATCCGGTGACGCCGATGATCTTCGCCTGGGTGCGGGCACGTGATGCGACGCCCAGCATCTCCAGCGCGCGGGCACTGTCGGACACCAGCACATGCGGCCCCGCGACGGGGTGCTCCACGATCGCCCCGGCAGCGCCGGCGGCATAGGCGCGGTCGAGGAAACGGTGGCCGTCGGTCGTCTCGCCGCGCATCGCGACGAACAGGTCGCCCTGACCCACTTCACGGCTGTCGAACGCCACGCCGGATACGCCGAACGCGGCCGAGGCAGTGCCCCCCGTCGCCGCCGCGATCTCGTCTGACGTCCAGAGCGTTTTCATGCAGCGCATTCCCGCGCCACGAGCACATCGTCGAAGGGCAGAACCCGGTCGCCGATGACCTGCCCCTGCTCATGCCCCTTGCCCGCGAGCAGCACGATGTCGTCGCCGCCGGCCTGGGCGATGGCGGCGACAATCGCGTCGCGGCGTCCGCCGATCTCCACCGCGCCCGGCGCCCCCGCCATGATCGCGGCGCGGATGGTGGAGGGCTCCTCCGAGCGAGGATTGTCATCGGTCACGATCACATGGTCGGCGAGCTGCGCCGCGATGCGTCCCATTTCGGGACGCTTGCCCGCGTCACGGTCCCCGCCGGCCCCGAACAGCGCGATCAGCTTGCCCCTGGTATGCGGGCGCAGCGCCTCGATCGCGGCGCGCAGCCCGTCGGGCGTATGGGCATAATCGACATAGACCGGCGCGCCCGCCTTGCTGATGACCGCACGCTCCAATCGGCCGCGCACGGGCTGCACCCGGCCGAGCAGTTCGAGCACCTTGGCCGTGTCTTCCCCGGTCGCGATCACCAGCCCGGCGGAGACAAGCGCGTTCGCGGCCTGATAGGCACCGATCAGCGGCAGGTTGACCTTATACTCCTTGCCATCGGCGGCGATGACGAGGTTCTGGCCGAGCTGGGTCGGCGTGCGCGAGACGAGCCGAAGCGCCTCCCCGCCCACGCCGACGCTCAGCAGCCGGAGCCCCCGCTCCGAAACCCGGTCGATCACCTTTTGCGACCATGCGTCGTCCGCCCAGACGACGGCGGCGCCATCGTCGCCGACCACCTCGTCGAACAGCCGCATCTTGGCCGCGAAATAGCTCTCCATGTCGCCATGATAGTCGAGATGATCGCGGGTCAGGTTGGTGAAGGCACCGGCGCGGACAGGCAGCCCCTCGGTGCGATATTGCGACAGGCCGTGGCTCGATGCCTCGAACGCGGCATGGGTCACGCCCTCGCGGCGCAGCCCCGACATGTTCGACAGGAAGGTGACGATGTCCGGCGTGGTCAGCCCGGTCGACACCTGATCGACCGATGTGGTGACGCCCAGCGTGCCGATGGAAGCCGCATGATAGCCCAGCATCCGCCACAGCTGACGGGTCAGCTCGACCGTCGACGTCTTGCCATTGGTGCCGGTGACGGCAACGGTCGTTTCGGGGAAGGGGGCAAAGAAACGTGCGGCAAGCCGGGCAAACAGGCGGCGCGGCACGGCGTCGGCAATATGCGGCACGCCCTGCACATTGGCCTCGGGCCGGGCAACGACGGCGATCGCGCCGGCAGCAATGGCGTCGGCGATGAAATCCTCGCCATTGACCCGGAGCCCTTCAAAGGCACCAAAGATGGTGCCCGGCGCAATCTTGCGATGATCGATGGCAAATCCGGTCACGACCCCGTCGGCCGTGGCGCCCGCAGCGGCGTCCAGCCCCAATTCAGCGAGCAAACTGCCCAGCCGCATCAATCCTCTCCCTTCGGGTTCCACAGCAGCGGCATCAGTTCCGAAATGTCAACGTCGCGATGCTCGTCGGGCAGCACGCCCAGCATCGGCCCGGTCCGCTCGATCACACGCTTCACCACCGGCGCGGCGGTCCAGGCGGCCGTGCGCAGGCCGAATGTCTCCGGGGTGCCTTTCGGTTCGTCCATCATGGCGAGCACAATATATTTAGGATCGTCCATCGGAAAGGCCGCAGCGAAGGTCGTCACCAGCGAATGATGCGCATAGCCGCCTTCGAAGGGCTTTTCGGCCGATCCGGTCTTGCCGCCGACGCGATAGCCCTTGGCGTCGGCGCTGCGGCCGGTGCCCGCCGCAACGATCATGCGCAGCAGCTGGCGCATCCGCGCGCTGGTCGCGGCGGAGAAGACGCGGCGTCCCTGCGGCACGTCGTCGGCCTTCAGCTTGCGCAGCGTCGCCGGGCGCCACAGGCCGCCGTTCACCAGCGCCGCATAGGCGCTCGCCAGATGCAGCGGCGTGACGGCGATGCCATGGCCGTAGGAGACCGTCATGGTCGTGATCCGGCCCCAGCTCGAAGGCCATAGCGTGCGTGCGCGCTCGTGCAGCTCGATGCTCGGGCGACGATCGAACTCCAGGTCGCGGAACAATTGCTGCATCCGTTCCGGCCCCATTTCATCGGCGATCCGCGCGGTCACGATATTGGAGCTGTGGACCAGCGTTTCGGGCACGTTGAGCCAGCGGCCGCTGCTGTGATCGTCCTTGATGCGGAATCCGGCGACCTGCAGCGGCGAGGTCGCGTCATAGCGCTTGCTCATGGACGTCACGACGCCGGTGTCCATCGCCTTGCCGATCGAGAGCGGCTTGAAGGTCGAGCCGAGTTCGTAGCGGGCCTGCACCACATCGTTGCGGCGCGCCTCGGCATCCTTGCCCAGCTTGTTGGGATCGAAGACCGGCAGGGACGCCATGGCGATCACTTCGCCGGTATTGGCGTTCATGATAATGCCCGCCGCGCCATTGGCGCGCTGCGAGACCATCTGCGCGTACAGCTCGCTTTCGAGCGCCGCCTGCACCCGGCTGTCGAGCGACAGCACCAGCGACTGGCCATGCTTCGCCATCTCGGTCAGTTCGGCATCGAACGCCGATTCCACGCCCATGCCGCCCTTGCCGTCCGTCGGCACGAAGCCAAGCACATGGGCGGCGAGTGTGCGCTGGGGATAGACCCGCTCCTTCTCGCGCGGGAACTCGATGCCGGGTTCGCCCAGCGCGTTCACGGCGGCGACCTGTTCGGGCAGCGCGCTGCGGCGCAGATAGGCCCAGCCCTTGCCGGTCAGCTTGCGATAGAGTTCGCCCTGCTTCTCGTCCGGGAAGATCTCGGCGAGCTTGCGCGCCAGTTCCGCCGGGTCGCCGATCAGCAGCTTGGGGCGCACCGCGATGGCATAGCCGTCCATCGTCCGCGCCAGCGGCACGCCGTTGCGATCGACGATGTCTGCGCGCGCCGGCAGGCCGCTGCCCAGCCCCGCGCCATGATTGTTGCCGGTGAACACCCCCATCCACATCAGCCGGAGCGCGATCAGCAGGGTGATGCCGGCGAACAGGATGAGCAGCAGCATCAGACGCTGATGCGCCACCGCCGTCAGGTTGATCCGATTGGTGGCGGCGCGCGGTGTATCAGGACGGACGACGATGGTGGCCATCAGCGCCGGTCCTTCCTCTTCTCGTTCGCCGCCCGCGCCGAGAGTTCGCCAAGGGTGCGATCGTCGAGCAGCTTGGCGTCCAGCATCGCCATGCGTTCGGCATTGCGCGTCACGGGGCTGATCCGGGGGGCGGGTGCCGAGAGCATCGCGCGGGCCGGCTTGTCGCTACGCTCGATCGTGGAGGACGCCACCTTCGTCGCCGGCTTGATGGTTTCGGTGGCCGCGCTCGGCACGATGTCGGCGGCGCGCGCCGAGCGGATGATCGAGATGTCGCTGCGGATCTGGCTCGTCGCCGGGCTGGGCGCGGGCTGCGGCACGGCGGAGGGCAGGTCGGCCGGGGTTTCGACCATCGCGACCATCACCGGCGGCGCGACGAAGGTCGGGCCGTTGGGCTCAACGCCGTCGAGGCTCGCCAGCGCCCGCTCTCCGTTCAGATATTGCGCGGCGGCAGGCGTCGCATAGCGCAGGTCTTCCGCGTTCCAGCGTTCCAGCTGGCGCAGGCTGGCGCGCGCGCCGAACTCGGTTTCCAGATAGCGAATGTCCCCGCGCGCCGCAGCGATCTGCGAACGCACATGCATCAACTCGTTGCGCTCGGTGGCGGCGCGCAGCGACACCAGATAGGCGCCGAGCGCGCCCAACGTGACGAGCAAGACCCAGAAGAGACTTTGGAGGCGCTTGACGGCGATCATGCGGATACCCTCCCCTGAACGGGCTGAGCTGGAGCGGTGGTACGAACGGCGCTGCGGAGCGTTGCAGACCGGGCGCGGGGATTGCGGGCCAGTTCGGCGGCGCCGGGGCGCACCGCCTTGGCCGGCTTTTCGAATGTCGGCGCTGCCTCCTCGACACGCGCGGGCATGTGGCGCGATCCACCGCCCTGCGTGCCGCTGCGCTGGCGCAGGAACTGCTTCACGATCCTGTCCTCAAGGCTGTGGAAGGTGACGATCGCGATCCGGCCGCCCGGCGCCAGCACGGCCTCGGCAGCGGCAAGGCCGCGCTCCAGCTCGTCCAGCTCGCCGTTCACATGGATGCGGATCGCCTGGAAGGTCCGCGTCGCGGGATCCTTCTTGTCATGCGGCTTGTGGCCCAGCGCCTTGCGCACGACGGCCGCCAGCTCGCCGGTGCGCGACAGCGGCCGTGCCTGCACGATGGCGCGGGCGACCCGGCGCGAGCGCGGCTCCTCGCCATAATGGTAAAGCACGTTGGCGATCTCTTCTTCATCGGCTTCATTGAGGAAGTCGGCGGCGCTCTGGCCGGACTGGCTCATCCGCATGTCGAGCGGGCCGTCGGACTGGAAGGAAAAGCCCCGCCCGGCCCGGTCGAGCTGCATGGAGGACACGCCGATGTCGAGCGTGACGCCGGAAACCGATGTCACGCCGACTTCCGCCAGCAGGCATTCCATGCGCGAGAACTCGCCCTCGATCAGCAGGATGCCGGCCTCTTCGGCAGCATCGCGGCCTTCGCGGATCGCATCGGGATCGCGGTCGAACGCGATCACGCGCGCGCCGCGTGCCGCCATCGCCCGGCTGTAGCCGCCCGCACCGAAGGTGCCGTCGACATGCGTTTCGCCGGGGGCAATGGCAAGCGCATCGAGCACTTCGTCGATCAGGACGGGAACATGCGGAGACGCGCTCATTTCTTGCCGCCCTCCGCCAGGAAGCGACGCACCTTGTTCTTGAGCAGTTCGGGGCGGCCTTCGCTCTCCAGATAGCGCTGGGGCGACCAGATCTGGATGTAGCGGCTCACGCCGACGAAGAAGAGCGCATCGGTGATGCCGCATTCCTCGCGCATGTCCTCGGACAGGGAGAAGCGGCCGCCATCGTCGAAATTGGCATTTTCGATCAGCGGGAAGATGGCCTCACGCGCGGCGTCGGCATCATAGTCGCGGCCGGTCTCCATCGCGAGGCGGGCAGCCTGGGAAATTTCTGCCTCCAGCGCGATTTCATAGGAAAGACCAAAGCCGATGGCGCAGCCATGTTTCTCATGGAGCGCGACGCGCAGGCGAGGTTCGTCGCCGCTGCTCTTGCGTACAAGTTTGCGCATCTCGAGGGGCAGCACGAACCGGCCCTTGCCGTCCGCCACGCTGAAGGCGTTACCCGAGAAGTGAATGTCGCCCGACACGCGAAGCCTGCTTGCCCCTTTCTAACGGGGCAACAGACCTCCTGCCGTGAAAAACGGTGCGCACCGCCCTTCCCGTCCGCAGGAATCGCAAAGCCTGAACAGCCCCAGAGCCATTGTGATTACCAAGGCTAGGGCTGGGAATAAAGGGGAATTTATGGGAAATTATGGGATTATCCGTTCAAGAACGGTTTTCAGCCCTTTTCCTGCATAAACGCATGACTATGTTCCCGCCATGTTCCGATGACGGCTATCCAAAATATCCTCCAAAACATGATTTCCCGGCTTTTCCCCGGTTCGTCCCAGCCCTGTCCAGCGGCAATTCCGGCCATTCCCCGGCCTGCCCCTGATGCAGCCCAGCCTTTCCCATGCCGTCCCTGGCCCGGTATTCCGGCACATCCCGGACCAGCCCATGGGACCACATCCGACGACGGCACCGATGGTCGTCACCGCGACCCGGCTCACTGCTGCTGGGGCTCGCGATCCATGGGCTTGCGAAGATTGGGGTCAGGCTGCAGGTCGGGCACGACCTGGCTCTGCGGCATGGAGGGCGTCACGCCCAGTTCCGCCAGCGGTTCCTTGGGCTGGCCAAGCGCATTGGCGCTGTCCAGCGTGGGCACGGTGGGCGGCGGCTGCACGCTGTCGCCCAGCTTTGCCTTGTCGATGACGATATTGGCCAGGCCTACCAGCAGGATCACGCCCGCGAGGCCGGTGAGCCCGATCTGGACTCGCTGCAACCCTTCCTGCCTGCGGGGACTATCCGCCATGGCCGGTCCTTCCGTTATGCGCCGTGACCCGTTGTCGGCGATCCGCTATTCTGCGCGAGCCAGGGGAAGACCGTCAACCCCTTGGACTCCAGCCATTCGCGATTGTAGAGCGTGGAGAGGTAGCGAAAGCCGGTGTCGCACAGGATGGTGGCGATCCGCTTGCCCGGCCCGAGCTGCCGCGCCAGCGCCACCGCGCCGGCCACGTTGATGCCGCTCGACAGGCCAAGGCACAGTCCTTCCTCGGCCAGCAGGCGGCGGACCCATTCCAGCCCTTCCTCGTCGGAAATGCGAAACTGGGTGTCGATCGGTGCGCCGTCCAGATTGGCGGTGATCCGCCCTTGCCCGATGCCTTCGGCGACAGAGCTGCCCTCGGCCTTCAGTTCGCCATGGGCATAATAGTTGTAGAGGGCGGCGCCGTGCGGATCGGCGAGGCCGATGGTGACATTCTCGTCGCGCGCCTTGAGGCCAAGGCCCACGCCCGCGATCGTGCCGCCCGTGCCCGCCGCGCAGATGAAGCCGTCGATCCGGCCTTCCATCTGGGCCCAGATCTCTTCGGCGGTGCCCATGATGTGGGCCTTGCGGTTGGCGATATTGTCGAACTGGTTGGCCCAGATCGCGCCCTCCGTCTCTTCCGCGATCCGGCGCGAGGTGTGGACGAAATGGCCGGGATTGGAATAGGGCGCCGCCGGCACCGTCACCAGTTCCGCGCCGAGCGCGCGCAGCGTATCCATCTTTTCGCGGCTCTGCGTTTCGGGCATCACGATGATCGTGCGATAGCCCTTGGCATTGGCGACCAGCGCCAGGCCGATGCCGGTATTGCCCGCCGTCCCCTCGACAATGGTGCCGCCGGGCTTCAGCAGCCCCTTCTCCTCCGCATCGTTGACGATGTAGAGCGCGGCGCGATCCTTCACCGATGCGCCGGGATTGGCAAATTCGCACTTGCCGTAAATGTCGCATCCGGTGGCGCTGGAGGGGCCTTCAAGGCGCACAAGCGGCGTGTTGCCGATCAGCGCGAGCGTATCCTGTTGTACGAGCATGCCCCCTCGATAGGAGGCACGGAGCGCTTTGCCAAGCAATGGAATGATGCCGGGCTGAAAGCAGCCATTGCACGCGCCGCGCCAATGGGCGGGCGACGCGCTGTCCCGGCATGGCACAAGCGCGCGGGATGGCAGGAAATCGCAAGGAAATGGCGCTATGGCGGACATCCCTTCCCCTGCCGGGAAGATGGGGAGGCACATGCACGGCATAGCGATCGAAAGGGGTGAAGGCCATGGGCGCAGGCGCGCCGGCTGGCTACTGCTCGCATTGCTCGCGCTTGTCGTGCCACATCTGCTGGCGATCGTTCTGCCGCCGTCGCTCGACGCCATGGGCCCGCAAAACGGCCCGCCCCTGCTGTCGCGCCGCCATTCCAGTGAGCAGGCAGGCGACAATTTCCCCGGATCGGCCTTCTTCTTTGCGCAGGGGGCGTTCGATCCGGTGCCCGGCGCGGCCCTCGTGCGCAGCGCCCATGTGCTGGGGCTGGAGCGCACGCGCGCGGCGCCCTCCCATGTCTTTCGCGGCGTAGGCCCGCTCGATAGCTACCGCGCGCTCAACTGCCTGACGTCCGCCATCTATTATGAAGGTGCCAATGAACCCGACGAAGGGCAGCAGGCGATCGCCCAGGTCGTCCTCAACCGGGTGCGCAACCCGGCCTGGCCCCGCAGCATCTGCGGCGTCGTCTATCAGGGGTCGGAGCGCGCCGACCTCAAATGCCAGTTCAGCTTCGCCTGCGACGGCGCGATGACCCGGCCGCCGATGATGTCCGCCTGGGCCCGCGCCCGACGGGCGGCGGCGGCGGCACTGGCCGGGCATGTCTTCCCGCCCGTGGGCCTTGCCACCCATTATCACACGCTCGCCGTCCGCCCGGACTGGTCCGGCACGTTGGATGCCGTCGCCGTGGTCGGTGCCCATATCTTCTACCGGCCCAGGGGCGCGGCGGGCGCACCGCCGGCCTTCCTCGCGCGCTATTCCGGCCATGAGCTGCAATCCGGCCCGTCACCGCGCGCCTATGCCCCGTTGCAGCCGCTGCCGCCCTCTTCCGCCCCGCTCCTGCCGTTCGTCAATCCCGGATCGGAGTTCAGGACACCGCCGATCCCGGCTGCGCCTGCGCAAAATTGGGACGCTGAATTGCCGATCTCCACCATCCGGCCCGAATATCGCAACAGCGGACGTCCCTTGACCGCAGGAAATTAACACGGATACGGTGTTAATCACGCAATCCACTGGAATCGCTACCGAAATATTCTTGAAAATTTTTGGCGCCGTTGGAACCCGGTTTCGGGTCATGGGTTCTTACATGCGGATAGCAAATCTTTTGCCCCCCGCTCTTGCTATCCACAAAACATGGGCCTGGACCGCATCTTTCCCCCCGACTGCGTTCCAGGCCCAGATTGTATCTGCGCGCTGCGCATCCCCCACCCTCCCCCCACCCTCCCCGATGCTATGACGGAACGCTTTCGCCCCGCCGGGGTTGATGTGTCGTCGCCACAATGAAGGCACCACATTCGGGAGAATGACGATGACGAAGAAGATCATGGCCGCGATGCTGCTGACCGGTGCTTTGGTGCTGAGCGCCTGCAATACCGTCGAGGGCGCTGGCCGCGACGTGCAGAGCGCAGGCAAGGCGGTCGAGAAATCCGCCAACTGATCCACAGCGATTTGGGCGCATGACAGTCATGCGCCGACCCGGAGGCGAACATTCCGGGAATAAAGAAGGGCCGGCGCATCATATCATGCGCCGGCCCTTTTGCTGTTCCTGTTCCCGGACCCATGCCAGGATATGGTCGCGCCCCTATGAGGTGGAGGCGACGTCCGTCCCGGCCTTCTCCGCGTCGCGCGCGGCGCGCCGATCGGTGAACCAGATGGCGATGATCGTCAGTTCGTAAAGCAGCAGCAACGGAATCGCGAGCATGAGCTGCGACACCACATCCGGGGGCGTCAACACCGCCGCGAGGATGAACGCGGCCACGATCATGTAGCGGCGCAGCCCGATGAGCTGAGCGCGCGAGACGAAGCCCGCGCGGTTGAGCAGCATCAACAACACCGGCATCAGGAAGCTGATGCCAAAGGCCAGGATAAACTGCATCACCAACGTCAGATAGGCGTCCGCGCTGGGCAGTGCCTGCACGTTCAGGCCGCCGGTATTCCCCTGGAACTGCAGGAAGAAGTGGAAGGCCATCGGCATGACGATGTAATAGGCGAGCGAGGCGCCCATCGTGAAGAGCACCGGCGTCGCGATGATGAAGGGCAGCAGCGCCTTCTTTTCCTTCGCGTACAGCCCCGGCGCGACGAACGCCCAGAGCTGGTTCGCGATGATCGGGAAGGACAGGCAGAACGCCCCGAACAGCGCGATCTTCACCTGCACGAAAAATGCTTCGTACAGCTTGGTGTAGACCAGCTGGCCATGCCCATCGCCAAAGGCCTCGCGCAGCGGCTGGATGAGGAAGGCGAACAGCTTGTCCGAAAAATAGAAGCAGACCGCGCCGGAGAGCAGCAGCGCCCATACGCAGCGCAGCAGCCGCGAACGCAATTCGATCAGATGGTCGAGCAAGGGCGCCTTGCTGTCGTCGATTTCCCGGATCATGCGGCAGCACCACCCTTGGATGCGGCCGGTGCGGAGGGTTCCTGATCGGCAGTGACGGGTGCCGTCGCAGGCTGTGCCGGCACGTCATAGGGGAATGCCGACTGGACTGGCGGCGCAGATGCGTCAGCGGCAGGAGCCGAGGACGAATGCTCGGCCTGAGCCGGCGCGGCGGGTGCGTCATGGGAGGCCGCGTCGCTCACCCCGCTGCCCGTCACGTCGTCGTTATTCTGCGCGGTATCGTAGTAGCCGGCATCATATTGGCTGGCCCGGGCAGCATCGCCATCGACCGGCCCCTCGATCTGGGCCGGCGTCGACGTGGCGGAATGCTCACGCATGATCCGCTCATTCTGCGCCGCCCATTTCTTTTCCAGCTCTTCCAGCTCCACTTCGCGCACCATGGCGTCGATGCCGGTGCGGAAGTGGCGGGCCATGCCGCGTGCCTTGCCCACGATCTGCCCCACCTTGTAGAGCGCGCGCGGCAAATCCTTCGGGCCGATCACGACGACGGCCACGATGACGATCAACAAAAATTCGGACGAACCGATATCCAACATGCAGAAACCGCGCGCTTTAAAGTGTCAGAAGCGCAGGATCAGCCCTGGCGTGTTTCTTCGGTCTTCGTGCCGGTCGTCGCACTCTGTTCCGGTGCGCGCTGGCCCTCGATACGGCTCGCGGGCTTTGCGGCGGGCAGGTCGTCATCTTCCTCCATGCCCTTCTTGAAGCTCTTGATACCCTTGGCCACGTCGCCCATCAGGCCGGAAATCCGTCCACCGCCGAATAACAGCATGACGACCAGAAGCACGATCATCCAGTGCATCAGCGAAAAGGAACCCATCACACATCTCCTTTAGGAAGCCGCCTATCTAGGCGTCTTCAACACCCTTTTCCAGCGCCGATTAGGCGTCAGTCTCATCCCTGTCGTCTTCTCCGCCTGCCGGCGTCAATCCCTCCATCACGAGATCGACCGGATCGAGCAGGCCGGCGGCCCGCAGATCCTCGATCCCCGGAAGGTCGCGGCGACTGCTAAGGCCGAAATGCGTCAGAAATTCTGCAGTCGTTGCATAAACGAGCGGACGGCCGGGAACCTCACGTCTGCCCGCTGGCCTGACCCATCCAGCCTCCATCAGCACGTCGAGCGTGCCCTTGGCCACCTGTACCCCGCGGATCGCTTCGATCTCTGCGCGGCTCACCGGCTCATGATAGGCGATAATGGCGAGCGTTTCCATGCCCGCGCGCGACAGGCGGCGCGGTTCTTCCTTTTCGCGGCGCAGAATATGGGCCAGATCGGGCGCGGTCTGGAAATGCCAGCGCCCGCCGCGCTCCACCAGATTGATCCCGCGTCCGGCATAATCCTGCGCGAGCCCCGCCAGCGTCGCCCGCAAGTCGCCCGATTCGCCGACATGCAGGCGCAGTTCCTGCGGGGTCATCGGCTCGGCCGCCGCGAACAGCGCTGCCTCCACCGCGCGCCGGAAGTCGTCGGGTTCCTCCGTCCTGTCCGTCACGCCCGCGCCTCGCGCTGGGCCGCGCGCAGGAAGATCGGCGCGAAGATCTCTTCCTGATGGATGTCCAGCCGCCCCTGCTTGGCGAGTTCCAGCGCGGCGACGAAGCTGCTCGCCAGCGCCGATCGCCCCAGTTCCCCGCTCACTCCCTCGGGCAGGAACGCCTCCAGCCGGGTCCAGTCCAGCCGGGAGCCGACCAGCGTGCCGACGCGGCGGATGGCATCCTCCAAGGTCATCACCGGCCGGCGCGACACCACATGCACCGCCTTCTGCGTGCGCGCCTTCACCTGCCCATAGGCCTGCATCAGATCGTAGAGGCTGGCTTCCCATTGGGCCTTGCGGATGGTGCGCAACCCCTCTGGCGCCGGGCGCACGAACACGTCGCGCCCCACCCGGTCTCGCGCCATCAGCCGCGCGCCGGATTCCCGCATCGCAGACAGGCGTTGCAGCCGCAGTTGCAGGCGCAGCGCCATTTCCTCGGGCGAGGGCTCCTCCTGCGCATCCCTGGGCAGCAACAGGCCGGATTTGAGATAGGCGAGCCAGGCCGCCATCACCAGATAGTCGGCCGCCAACTCCAGCCGCAGCGCTCGCGCGCTGTCTATGAACACCAGATATTGCTCGACCAGCCCGAGAATGGAAATTTCCCGCAGGTCGACCTTCTGCGTGCGGGCGAGCGCCAGCAGCAGGTCGAGCGGCCCCTCCCATGCCTCGAAGGATACCGTCAATATATCCGGTCCTGCCGGGCGCTCTGGCAGGAACAGGTCGTCCATCAGGCAAGCGCCAGCAAGGTATCGCGCCGGGCGAGCAGCGCGTCCAGCGGCTCCTCGTCCGCCATGCCGGCGATGCTGCCCATCGCCCGGTCCAGCCGCTCGCGGCCGATGGCGGTGATCTCTGGCAGCACATCGGCGATGCCCTCCATCTCCTCCATCCGCCCCCAGCAGTTGAGCGCCAGGTCGCAGCCGGCCGCGACCACCCCGGCGGCAAGCGCGGGAATTTCCCCCTTCAACGCCTTCATGTCGAGATCGTCGGACATCAGCAGCCCCTCGAAGCCGATACGCCCGCGGATGATATGCTCGATCACCCATGGCGAGAGGCTGGCGGGGCGCTCTGCGTCCCACGCCTGATAGACGATATGCGCGGTCATCCCCATCGGCGCGTCCTTGAGCGTCGCGAAGGGGGCAAGGTCGATCTCCAGCGCCTGCTCGTCCGCGTCCACGGTGGGCAGTTCCAGATGGCTGTCGACCAGCGCGCGGCCATGGCCGGGGATATGCTTGACGATGCCGACCACCCCGCCCCGGCGCAGTCCGTCCAGCACCGCGCGGCCCAGCGCCGCCACGCGCATCGGCTCGGCGCCCAGCGTCCTGTCGCCCATGATGTTGCTCGCGCCGGGCTGGCGCACGTCGAGCAGCGGCAGTGCGTCGACGGTGATCCCGCAATCCCGCAGCGTCCGCGCGATCGCGCGGGCATTGGTGCGCGCCGCCTCGATCGCGCTCGACGGCGCGACATCGTAAAGCGCATCGAACACCGCGCCCGGCGGGAACACGGGCCAGTACGGCGCGCCCATCCGCGCGACGCGCCCGCCCTCCTGGTCGATCATGATGAGCAGGTCGTCGCGGCCATGCAGCGCCCGCAGATCGTCGGTCAGCGCGCGCAGTTGCGCCGGATCGACGACGTTGCGGCGGAAGAGGATGTAGCCGGCCGGCTCCGCCTCGCGGAAGAAGGCGCGCTCCTGCGGGGTCAGCACCTCCCCGGACAGGCCGAAGATGACGGGCTTCATCGGACGAATGTTCTTGCGAAAGGACTCATCGGGCCGTTTTAGCGCAGCCGGCGCGATGCGCCATGGCCTTCATGCGTTTTGCGATCCCGCGATCTCAATGCGCGCTCAGCGCCCCGTCGCGCAGGCCGCGCCATATCCGTAGCGCCTGCACCGTCTCCGGTACGTCGTGCACCCGCACGATCTGCGCGCCAAGCTGGGTCGCGCGAAGCGCCAACGCGACCGATCCCCCCAGCCGCTCGCTCACCGGCGCCTCGTTCGAGAGCGCACCGATCATCCGCTTGCGGCTTGCCCCGAACAGGATGGGCACGCCCAGCGCATGGAAGGTCGCCATGCGGTTCACCAGCGCCAGATTGTCCCCCAGCGACTTGCCGAAGCCCAGGCCCGGATCGACGATGATCTTCTCCCGCGCGATGCCGGCGGCAAGGCAGGCGGCCATCCGCGCCTCCAGCCAGTCGAACACATCGAAGACCGGGTCGGCATAGCCGCTGCTGATGTGCGGATCGTCACCGGTCGAGGGCGCGTGCATCAGCACCACCGGGCAGCCGGCAGCGGCGACCACCTCAAGGCTGCGCGGATCGTGCAGCAGCGCGCTCACATCATTGACGATGGCGGCCCCCGCGCCCAGCGCGGCCTCCATCACCGACGCCTTGCGCGTGTCGATGGACACCGGCACGCCCGCCGCCGCCAGCCGCTCGATCACCGGCACGACCCGCATGATCTCATCGCCCTCCCAGACCGTCGGCGCGCCCGGCCGGGTGGATTCGCCGCCCACGTCCACGATCGCGCCACCCGCCACCGTCATCGCGAAGCCGGCATCGGCCGCCGCCTGCGCGTCGTTCACATGCTTGCCGCCGTCGGAGAAGCTGTCCGGCGTCATGTTGAGGATGCCCATCGTCTGCGGCACGTCGAGGCGAATGGTCCGCTCGCCCAGCACCAGCGGCGGGCGCGGCGCGGCGATGTTGGCGGCGAGCGCCTGCGCGCGCTGCGCCAGCGGATCAGGCAGGCCCGCGACCAGATCGGCGAACGCTTCCACCGGCACGGCCTCCCGCGCGATGCGGGCGCCGCCATGGACCGCCGTCACCTCATAGGCCTGGAACCAGATCAGGCTGCTGCCGATCCGCGCCGTGCGGCCATCGAGCCCTACGGGCGTTTCAGCAAACCAGATCGGGCGAAGGTAGAGCCGCGCGTCGGCGGGAATATGATCGAAAGCCATGAATCCAGAATGTCCGTCCAGCCGTCCGGGGCTCGGCACATGCCTTGCCCGGACTTCAAAATCCCGCCCTTACTAAGACCAATCGACATTCGGCCCAATGCAAAAGAAAGGCGCGTTGTCCTGTTCCTGCCTTCGCGGGAACACGACCAGGAGCGGGAGGAACGAAGCGTCCAATGCCTATGAACGAGTCTCGATCGCCCCCAGGGAAGAACAGCCCCTCGCCGGGCGCCGCGCGAACGGGTTTTGTGCCCCCCCCCGATCAGGGCTGCGTCGCGAGCAGATAGGTCTGGCGCAGCGTGTCGATGGGCTTCAGGCCATCGGGCGCGTCATAATGCCAGAAGGTCCAGCCGTTGCAGGACGGCGCATTCTGCAGCTTCGCGCCGACGCCATGGATGGAGCCCTCGGCCCCGCCCGTCGCGGCATCGGACTGCAGCGATCCGTCCGCGCGCACCGTGGCCGTCCAGCGGCGCTTGCTGTCGGTCAGCACCGCGCCGGGCGCCAGATAGCCGGTCTCGACCAGCGTGCCGAAGGCGACCTTGGGCGCCTGGCGCGGGGTCTGCATGATCGACAGCGAGGATTCGTCGAGCGGCAGCGCCGCCTCGATCCGCTCCAGCGCGACCTCGATATAATCGTCCTCGCGCTCGATGCCGATCCACTGGCGGCCAAGGCGCTTGGCGACCGCGCCGGTGGTGCCGGTGCCGAAGAAGGGATCGAGGATCACGTCGCCCGGCTTGGTGCAGGCGAGCAGCACGCGATAGAGCAGCGATTCCGGCTTCTGCGTCGGGTGCGCCTTCGTGCCGTTGCGCTTCAGCCGCTCCTGACCGCCGCAGATCGGCAGCACCCAGTCGGAGCGCATCTGCAACTCGTCGTTCAGCGTCTTCATAGCGCGATAGTTGAACGTATATTTGCTGTCCTCGCCCTGGCTGGCCCAGATCAGCGTCTCATGCGCGTTGGTGAAGCGCGTGCCCTTGAAATTGGGCATCGGGTTCGCCTTGCGCCAGATGATGTCGTTGAGGATCCAGAAGCCCTGGTCCTGAAGCGTCGCGCCGACGCGGAAGATATTGTGGTAGCTGCCGATCACCCAGATGGTGCCATTGGGCTTCAGGATGCGGCGCGCTTCCTTCAGCCATGCCGCGGTGAAGCGGTCATAGGCGGCCAGCGTGTCGAACTTGTCCCAGTCATTGTCCACCGCATCGACCCGGCCACCCTCGGGGCGGAAGAGGTCGCCGCCCAGCTGGAGATTGTAGGGCGGATCGGCGAAGATCATGTCGATGCAGCCGTCGGGCAGCTTCGCCATTTCGGCGATGCAGTCGCCCTTGATAAGCCGATTGGCCTCTATTGCGGGCGCGAGAACCGCAGCCTTTTTCCGTCGGGTGCCTACCCGTTCCATCACGCCCATCTGTCTCATGCCCCTTTGCTCTTGAGGCCATGGGATGAGTCCTAAGGAGTCTGCCGTCAAGATCAGGCACTTGGACGGCGTCGCTGAGAGAGCGACTCGGCGCCATGAGAACGAAGCGAGTCCCCACGACATGTTGAGTCGTCGGTTCAGACAAAGACTCAACATGTCGTGGTGTTGCCCGGAAGACTCATCATTTCCTGGGGCCGGGATTTTTTTCGTTAACGGCCGCGGGAAGACCCCCGCGACGCATTCCGCAGATGCGAAACCCAGAATCATGGTCCCAGAATCACGGATCAGAATCAGATGCGAGAATCACGCACGAGAATCGGGCATCGTCATCACTGCATCAGGAAATGCTCCATCGCGCAGCCGGTGGAATAGGGGGCGAACACGGCGCGCAAATCGGGGAAAGTGGGCGCCTGGCTAAAGGCGACATGGGCGTCCATGCTCGCCCACTCGACCAGCAGGATGAACTTGGCGGGGTTTTCCACCCCTTGCCCGAAACGGACCGCGACGACGCCCTCGGCGCCTTCCAGCAGCGGCACGCCCGTCGCCTTCATCGCGGCGGCAAATGCTGCCTCCGCTCCTTCGCGCACCGTGATTTCCGACCGTTCGACCAGCATGATCCCCTCCCACTATGACGTTCGGGCACGATCCTGACGTGCGACGCTTCGGCAGGCGAGGGCGGCGGGAAGATATCGCTACAGCAGCAGCATCTGCGCGACGGGGGCAAAGCTGCGCCGGTGCAGCGGCGTCGGCCCATGTTCGCGCAGCGCGGCGAGGTGCTGCGCGCTGCCATAGCCCTTGTTGCTTGCCCAGCCATAATGCGGGTGGTCGATGGCGGCGGCGGCCATCATCCGGTCCCGCTCTTCCTTGGCCAGGATGGATGCGGCGGCGATGGAGAGGCACTTGGCGTCCCCCTCGACGATGGCGGTCGAGGCATGGCGCCATTTCGGGCAGCGATTGCCGTCCACCAGCACATGCGCGCAATCACGGCCCAGCGCCTCGACCGCGCGTGTCATCGCCAGCATCGTCGCCCACAGGATGTTGAGGCTGTCGATCTCCTCCACGCTCGCGATGCCGATACCCCAGCACAGCGCCCGCGCCTTGATCTCCCGCTCCAGCGGCGCACGCCGCGCTGCCGACAGCTTCTTGCTGTCGTTGAGGCCGTCCGGGCAATCCTCCTGCCGAAGGATGACGGCGGCGGCGACCACCGGCCCGGCCAGCGGCCCGCGCCCGGCCTCGTCCACCCCGGCGACAAGGCCGGGATGATGGCGCAGTTCATGGGTGAAGTCAGGCATCGGCTTATCCGGCATCGGCCTATCAGGCATAGGCGTGGAAGCCGAAGGGCACGCCCATCGGGCCATGGCCGCCGCCAAGGCCGGGCGCCAGCGTCAGCGCCTCGCGCACATATTTGCGCGCCCGCTCGATCGCCTCGCGCAGGTCCAGCCCCTGCCCCAGCCCGGTCGCGATCGCGCTGGCCAGCGTGCAGCCGGTACCATGGCTGTGCTGCGTGTCGATGCGCGCATTGCTCCACGCCTTGAGCGGTCCGGCCGGCCCGATCAGCCGGTCGGTCAGCATCGCGCCGTCGCCATGGCCGCCCTTGGCGAGCAGGTGCGTGCCGAAATGCGCGGCCAGCCCGTCGCCGCCCAGCGCATCCAGTTCCGGGATGTTCGGCGTGACGAGGGTGGCGATCGCCATCAACCGCTCGAACGCAGCGATCGTGTCGTCATCGGCCAGCAGCGATCCGCTGGTCGCGACCATCACCGGATCGAAGACGATGGGGATGCCCGGCTGCGCGGCGGCGAGTGCCTCCAGCCGCTGCGCCACCGCATGGGCTGTCGCGGCCGATCCGATCATGCCGATCTTCACCGCATCGACGCCGATGTCGCCGATCACGCTGTCCATCTGCGCGATCACCATGTCGGTCGGCACCGGATGCACGCCCTGCACGCCCAGCGTGTTCTGCGCGGTGATCGCGGTGATCGCCGTCATCGCATGGCCGCCCAGCAGCGTCACGGTCTTGATGTCCGCCTGAATGCCCGCGCCGCCGCCGCTGTCCGATCCGGCGATGATAAGGATGCGCGCGATGCTCACCCCTTATATTTCCGCTGCGTCGAGGCCGGGTTGCGCTTCAGCACATCGCCCACCCGCGCCGGCCGGTCCATCAGCTCGCCGCCGCAATTGGGGCAACGATCATCCAGCGCCTCGGCGCAGGGCGCGCAATAGGTGCATTCGAACGAACAGATGAACGCGCCGGGCGCGTCGGCGGGCAGATCGGTGCCGCAGCGTTCGCAGTCGGGGCGCATTTCAAGCATTTTCGGCTCCACGGCAGTCATTCCCGCGCAGGCGTGAACCCATCTCCCATAAGGCGCGCCAGGCGCTACGCTGGGGAGATGGATCCCCGCCTGCGCGGGGATGACAGTAAAGGTCGCGGGGATGACGGAAAAGCGCCAGGCTCACGCCGCCACCTTCTCGACCGCCGCGCAGATGCGCTCGACCACGTCCTTCACCTGATCGGCCTTGTCGCCCTCCGCCATCACGCGGATCAGCGGCTCCGTCCCCGAAGGCCGGATCACCAGCCGGCCGGAGCCCGCCAGCTCCGCCTCTGCCTGTGCGATGGTGCGCTTCACATCCTCATGCTCCAGCGGCTTCCCGCCTGAGAAGCGCACATTCTTGAGCAATTGCGGCACTGGATCGAACTGATGCAGCAGCTCGCTCGCCGGCTTGCCCGACCGGATCAGCGCGGCCAGCACCTGCAGCGCGGCGATGGTGCCGTCGCCGGTCGTCGCATAATCGGAGAGGATCATGTGGCCGGACTGCTCGCCGCCGACATTGAAGCCGCCGCTGCGCATCCGCTCCAGCACATAGCGGTCGCCCACGCTGGTCCGCTCCAGCGCGATCCCCTGCCTGCCAAGGAAGCGCTCAAGGCCAAGGTTCGACATCACCGTCGCCACCAGCCCGCCGCCGCGCAGCGTGCCCTCGCGCGCCCAGTTGGCCGCGATCAGCGCCATGATCTGGTCGCCGTCGACGATCTGCCCCTGCTCGTCGACCACGATCAGCCGGTCCGCGTCGCCATCGAGCGCGATGCCGATATGCGCGCCGGACGCGACCACGGTTTCCTGGCAGAGCGCCGGCGCGGTCGATCCGCAGCCATCGTTGATGTTGGTGCCATTGGGCGTCACGCCCACGGCGATCACCTCCGCGCCCAGTTCCCACAGGGCGGACGGCGCGACCTGATAGGCGGCGCCATTGGCGCAATCGATCACGATCTTGAGCCCATCCAGCCGCAGGTCGGCGGGAAAGCTGGACTTGACCGCATGGATATAGCGCCCGCGCGCATCCTCGACCCGGCGCGCCCGGCCGATGTCGGTGGAGGGCGCCAGCGCAATCTCCTCGCCCAGCAGCGCCTCGATCTTCAGCTCGTCCTCGTCCGACAGCTTGTAGCCGTCCGGCCCGAACAGCTTGATGCCATTGTCATAATAGGGATTGTGGCTGGCAGAGATCATCACGCCCAGGTCGGCGCGCATCGAATGGGCGAGCATCGCCACGGCCGGCGTCGGGATCGGCCCGAACTGCACCACGTCCATGCCGACGGCGGTAAAGCCCGCGACCAGCGCGTTCTCGACCATATAGCCCGACAGCCGCGTATCCTTGCCGATCACCACGCGATGGCGATGCTTGCCGCGCAGGAAATGCTTGCCCGCCGCCATGCCGACCTTCATCGCCAGTTCGGCCGTCATCGGATATTGGTTGGTGCGCCCCCGGATACCGTCGGTGCCGAAATATTTCCTGCTCATGTTGCCGTAACCGCTTCTGTTTGGAACCGGGCTCTATAAGCAATCTTTGATCGACATTCCACCGGCCTCCCCTAAATGTGCGGCGATGGAAACGCTGAACCGCGCCGTGGATGCGCTCTCCGCCGCCGTCTTCTTCAAAGTGCCGCTGCTGGGCGTGCAGATCGAGCTGATCGTGCTCTATCTGGCGCTGCCGATGCTGTTCTTCACCGTCTGGCTCGGCTTCCCCAATATCCGCGCGGTCGGCCACGCCTTTCGCGTGCTCAGGCACCAGCCGGCCAAGGGCGAGGCCAGCGGCGATGTCAGCCAGTTCGGCGCGCTCGCCACCGCGCTTTCGGGCACCATCGGCCTTGGCAATATCGCCGGCGTCGCGGTGGCGCTCACCATGGGCGGGCCCGGTGCGATCCTGTGGATGTTCGTCATCGGCTGGTTCGCGATGACGGTGAAGATGGCGGAGGTGACGCTGGGCCTCAAATATCGCGTGATGGACTCGCGCGGCCATGCCCATGGCGGGCCGATGTATGTGCTCAAATCCGTGCTCGCGCAGCGCGGCTGGCCGCGCCTCGGCGTCGCGCTCGGCGGCTTCTACGCCTTCTTCGCGCTCTTCGGCGCCATCCCGATGGTGCAGGTGAACCAGAGCTTCGCGCAGGTCTCCGCCGTCACCGGGATCACCAGCGGCTGGGGATACGGCGTCTTCCTCGCCGCCGCCGTCGCCATGGTGACGCTGGGCGGCGCGGCATGGCTGGGCGAGGTCGCCAAGCGGCTGACCCCGCTCAAGGTCGCGGTCTACCTGGCCGGCGTGATCGCCATCCTCGTGCTGCACGCCGGCGCTGTGCCCGGCGCATTGGCGCAAATCTGGGACGGCGCGTGGAACGGCACGGCGGCGGCGGGCGGCGCGGTGGGCGCGTTCGTCGCGGGGATGCGCCGCGCGGTCTTCGCCAGCGAGGCGGGCGTGGGTTCGGCGGTGATGGCGCACAGCCTCGCCCGCACCGACGAGCCGGTGTCCGAAGGCATGGTCGCGCTGCTGGAGCCGCTGCTCGGCACGATGATCGTCTGCGCGCTGGGCGGGCTCGCCCTCGTCGTCGCGGGCACATGGGATAGCGGGCTGCAGGGCATCGCCATCACCTCCGCCGCCTTCGCCAAGGTCTCGCCCTGGTTCCCCTATATCCTCGCGGTCGCGGTGTTCCTCTTCGCCTATTCGACGCTGGTGGCATGGGGCTTCTATGGGCTTCAGGCCTGGGGCTATCTCTTCGGCCACGGCCCCCGCGCGCAGTGGAGCTACAAGATCCTCTACGTCATCGCCCTGCCCCCCGCCGCCGTCATCGACCTTGGCCGGGTGATCGACATCGTGGATTGCAGCTTCTTCCTGATGGCTATCCCGAACGTGATCGCGCTGTACCTGTGCGCGGGCGAATTGCGGCAGGATGTGGCGGCCTATTGGGCGCGGGTGAAGGCCGGGTAGATTACCTGCGCGCTATGATCGTGTATATCGGGCGGACACGATCCCCATATTTGAAGTCGTTCCATGTGATCGTGTGATTTTTGAAGCCCAGGATCCCAAGATATTCCTGCACGAGCAGCGGCGGGAGCCTGAACCATCCATCGTTGATGCCATCGGGCTGAAGACTGCGCGGCATGAAGCGCGGGTTGCGCTTGAATTTGCTCGCGAACTTCCCGAACGGCGAGAGGTCGGAAACGATGATGGCTTCCTGCGTAAGCCTTGCGGCATTTTCCAGCGCAAGGAAGGGATCTCTCAGGTGAAGCAATATGCTTCCGAAAACAGCGACATCGACCGGCCCAATCGAAGCAGGAATGTCGTAGACAACGCCATTGACCATCTTCGCCTGTGACTGGAAGGCCTGATGGCACAGCCAGTAGCCATTGTTGATTTTCCGAAGATGGCTACGCCTCTCGTTCCGGGTCCGCTCGTTGTCATTTTCAGCGAAAGGCACGATGTCCCAGTCGAAATTCTCGGAGAGGTCGAACGAGACGACCGAAGCCCCCTGCTTCTCGATGTGGAAGCTCAGGATGCCCGATGCAGCGCCCACATCCAGAACGCGCTTGCCCGCGAAATCGAAGCCGCCGAGATATTTGTCGATCGACCCGCGAAGATCCCATTCGCCCCTGATCGTGCCGTGACCGGGCACATCCATCGTATGATAGAAATAGCATTCGTCTGCGGATGTCACTGATCGCGGTTCTGCATATGGGGAGAGCATAGCCAGTTCATCGCCTCGACCAGGTTTATCGACCATCTCTCACACCATCCATTAAGCGTCATTCATTCAAGCGCTTAGCAAGCGTATCTCCTGTTGCCTACCGAGTTTTTCCGCCGCGCATCCAAAGTGCATGGGGTGCGTTTTCTTTTGCCAGAGCGACGGATTGGCGAGTGCGTTGCTGCGCGAAGCGGCGAAGCCTGCGCCCGCCTTCCACCCTGCGCATGTGCAGGGTTACCGCCGTGATTGCCTGCCCGGCTCCAGGCCGATCACCCCTCGCCCTTCCCCAGCGTATCGAGGTGCATCAACCGCTTCACCAGCGGCGCCACCGCCATTACGGCCACGCCGGCGACCACCGCGATCCAGCCGATGCGGCTGTAGACGTCCAGCACCCGCCCGGCAGCGTCGGCGCTCTTCTCCACGCCGTCGCCGCCCGTCGCCGCCGCGATCATGCCGGCGACATATTCGCCGCCCGCCATGGCGAGGAACCAGATACCCATGATGAGCCCCAGCATCCGCGCCGGCGCCAGCTTCGACATCGCCGAAAGCCCCACGGGCGAGAGCGACAGTTCGCCCATGGTGTGCAGCAGGTAGAGCAGGAAGATGAAGATCACCGGGGTCAGCGCGTCGCGGCCCACCATCGTCGCGCCGGCCACCAGCACCAGGAAGCCCGCGCCCACGAAGATGATCCCCAGCCCGAATTTCGCCGGCGCCGACGGCTCCAGATTGCGCCGCCCCAGCGCCAGCCAGCCCCAGGCGAAGACCGGCCCGAGCAGCAGGATGAAGATGGCGTTGACCGACTGAAAGAGCGACGCGGGCACGCTCCACCCGAACATCACCCGGTCGACATGGCGATCGGTGAACAGGTTGAGCGACGATCCGGTCTGCTCGTACAATCCCCAGAACAGCGGGTTGAGCGCCAGCAGGAACAGCGCGGCGAACAGCCGGTTGCGCCCCTCCCGGTCCAGCTTGGCCAGCGCCTCGTACAGCAGGTAGGCGACCATCAGCGCGACGGACACCAGCAGCAACCCGCCCACCGCGCGCTCATTCTGGATCAGCCACCAGGTAAGGCCAATGCCGCCGACGCTGCCGAGATAGACCAGCCATTCGCGGCTGAGCAGGCCGAAGGGCCTGGCCTTGAGCGCCGCCGGGTCCGGCGGCTCGCCCGCGCCGTTCAGCAGCTTCCGCCCCAGCGCAAAGCCGATGACGCCCGCGATCATGCCGACCGACGCCGCGCCGAAGCCCAGCGACCAGCCATAGACCTCACCCAGATAGCCGCAGATGATCGGGCCGATAGCGGAGCCGGTGTTGATGCCCATGTAGAAGATCGTATAGGCCGGGTCGCGGCGGACATCGTCGCGCGGATAGAGCTGGCCGACCAGCGCCGAGATATTGGCCTTCAGGAAGCCGGTGCCCACGATCACCGTCGCCAGCCCCAGCCAGAATATGTCGAGCGCCGCGCCGCCGGCGCCCTGATCGCCCTCTATCCCCAGCAGCAGATGCCCCGCCGCGATGGTGATGCCGCCGAACAGCACAGCCTTGCGCGCACCCAGGTAGCGATCCGCCAGATAGCCGCCCACCAGCGGGCTGATGTAAATCAGCGACATGTACGCGCCGTAGGTCAGGCTGGCTTCGCGGTCGGAAAACAGGAAATGCTTGGTCAGGTAGAAGATCAGCAGCGCCCGCATGCCATAGAAGGAAAAGCGCTCCCACATCTCGCCGAAGAACAGCAGGAACAAGCCCTTGGGATGTCCAAGCCATGTTCCCTGCGCGCCCTGCCCTTGCGTGCCGTTCATGTCCGGCCGGCCCGCATCTGTCTTTGCCATCAGGCGCTCTTCCCGTTGATTGTCCCTGACGGGCGGCGCTTTGGCGCCTGCCCCAATGCCGCCAGCCTAGCGCGAAAATTGCGCGTGTGAAGAACATAATTTCAATCGGCAGCAGCGCGATTGCGATCGCATCGCCCGCTGGCACCCCATGCAAAGCGACTTGCGCGGCGGCCCGCGTGCCGCCATTTGTCATCCATGTTCAACGACCGCTCAGACCCGCTCGCCCTGCTCCGCACCCGCCGCTCCGGCAAGCCCCGCGATCTTGTCGCGCCCGGCCCGGATGAAGCGCAACTGCGCACCATGCTGGAAATCGCCGGCCGCACGCCCGACCATGGCAAGCTGTTCCCCTGGCGCTTCGTGATCGTGCAGCCGCAGCAGCGCGCCGCACTCGCGACCCTGCTGGAGGAGGCCTATCGCGCGGAAAAGCCGGAGGCCGGGAGGCTGGAGATCGAGGCGATGCACCAGTTCGCGCATCAGGCACCAACGCTGATCGTCGCCCTCTCCTCGCCCAAGCGCAGCAGCCATATCCCGGTGTGGGAACAGGAGCTTTCGGTCGGCGCGGCGATCATGAACCTGCTGCACGCCGCCCATGCGATGGGCTTTCTGGGCGGCTGGCTGACCGGCTGGCCCAGCTATAATGAGAGCGTGCGCGATGCATTCGGCTCGGCGGAAGAACGGATCGCCGGGTTCATCTTCATCGGCAGTGCGAATGGTGCGCAAAGCGAACGCCCAAGGCCAGATTATGACCAGCTTGTATCGATCTGGGAAAGATAATTGCCCGCAGGGTGAATAGCGGCCTAATCACCGCTTGACCCGCTGCGCTGTATTATGCCACCAATGCAGCATGGCCGATGATTCCAAGCCCGTCTACCTCCGCCTGCGAGAGGTGATTTCCGCTTCCATCCTAGATGGTGAGTATAAGGACGGCGACATGCTCCCCTCCGTCCGGGCGTTTGCCGCGCAACAGGGCGCCAATCCGCTGACCGTCGCGAAAGCCTATCAGAGCTTTCAGGACGACGAGCTGGTGATCGTCAAGCGCGGGGTCGGCATGTTCGTCGCGCCCGGCGCGGCCCGCCGCCTGCGCGTGGCCGAACGCACGCATTTCCTGGAAAATGTCTGGCCGCCGGTCGCCGCACAGATGCGCCGCGTGGGCGTGTCGCTGGACGATCTGGGCGCCACGCTGGACGCCTGATCAGCTTACCCCAATGACACCGCCGCCGGAAGGATCGCCGCCGCCGGGATCATGGCGCGCGATGCACCCGGCGGACATTCCGGCCGTCACCGCCATTTCCGATGCCGTCCATGGCGCCTTTGCCGAAACGGCACTGGTCTATGCCGAGCGGCTGGCGCTCTATCCCTCCGGGTGCATCTCCCTTGAGCAGGACGGTCAGGTCACGGGATTTCTGGTTAGCCACCCATGGCTGCGCGACCAGCCGCCCGCGCTGAACGCCCCGCTGGGCCCGATCCCTGAGGATGCCGACACCTATTATTTGCACGACATCGCGCTGCTGCCGCGCACCCGCGGGACCGGCGCCGGCACGGCCGCCCTCGCCCATGCCATGGCGCTCGCCCGCGCCGGCGGTTTCCAGGACGTGACGCTGATCGCGGTGAATGGCGCGGACAGCTTCTGGTCGGCGCGCGGCTTCCACCACGTCGCGTCGGGGGATGGAGAGGGAGAGCCGATCTCCTACGGCCCCGGCACCTTCCTGATGCGCCGCGCGGTAGATACAGGGGCCTAGCGGCTTAGTCCCTGCATCTGATGACGCATTATTTTCCCGTTCGTCCTGAGTTTGTCGAAGGACCGTATTTTTTCCAGGCGTGACGCAGAGGGGGAAGTGCAGCCCTTAGACGTTGGAACGAGGGACGTGCCTCGCTCCAACAGGGCGAACGGAGTGCAAAACCGCTTCTTGATTACTTGGCGACAAGGCGGATTTTGTCCGCGCTGCCTATAGCAAGGGCAGAGCCCCCCTTCCCTACAACGCCGCCAGCGCCGCCCGCGCGTCATCCCGCCGGACGAATGCTGGCGCAGAGGCCGACAGGCTGAGCGCGGCAAAGGCCTCCCGCTTCATCCCCGCCGCCGCATAGGCCTTGCCCCGGTGCAGTTGCACCAGCGGCTGCCCCGGTACCAGCGCCGCCGCCTTCTCCAGCAGGTCGATGGCGCCGCGCGTCCCTTCCTTCGTGTCCTTGCCGCCCTTCGCCTGCAGCATCGTCCAGCCATAGACATCCGTCACCATCGGGTCGGCCGGGCGCAGGCGATACGCCGCCTTCGCATAGACCAGCGCCCTGTCGGCATGGCCAGCGCCGAGCCACGCCCAGGCGAGGTTCGCCAGCAGCAGCCCGTCGCCATTGCCGATCCGGGCGCGCAGCCCCTCCAGCACTTCGATCGCCCGCCCCCATTGCTCCGCGCCCAGATAGGCGGTCGCGGCGAGTCGGTTGGCGGAGAGATCCTGCGGGTTCTGGCCAAGGTAGAGCGACAGCACGTTCGCCGCCCGCGCGGGATCGCCCGCCAGCCGCCACGCGCTGATCAGGCGCAGCGCCGTATTTTCCGAGAAACGGATATTCGCCGCCCCCTCATAGGCGCGGGCCGCCTCGCCATGGCGCCCGGCTGCAGACAGCGCGTCACCCAGCACGATCTGCGCGTCCGGCGCGCCGCGATTGGCCGTGAGCAACGCTTGCGCGCGCGCAATGGCCGCGCCCGCCTGCCCGGCGGCGATCAGCGAGCGGATATAGGCGATGTTCGGCGCCGCGAGGGTCGCATCGGCCGGCATCCCGCCAACGGCATCGCCAAAGGCCGTCGCCTCGCCACGCTCGGGCCGGGAGGCGCGGGCCAGCAGTTGCTGCGCGCCGACGGCATCGCCCGCCCCTTCCCGTGCCCGCGCGGCGAGCAGCAGCGTGTAGCTGTCCGCATCCGGCCGCGAGGCGAGCGGCGCCAGCGTATCGGCGGCGTTTCCAAACAACCCGGCATCAAATTGCGCCCGGCCCAGCAGCAGCCTTGCGCGCTGGTTGAAGGGCTGCGCGGCCACCAGCCGCCCCAGCTGCTCCGCCGCCAATGTCGCGTTGCCACCGCGCAGGAACAGCACCCCGCGCAGCAGCAGCGTCGCCGGCTCGCCATCCAGCGCGCCTTGGGTGTGGTCCAGCATGTTGCGGGCGAGCGTGAATTTGCCCGATCGCGCCGCCATCACGGCCTGCATCATATAGGCGCGGGGGTTGCCCGGATCGAGTGCGAGCACGCGGCGGGTGAGCGACAGCATCGCCCGCGCCTGCCCCATGTCGGCCAGGGTCGCGGCATATTCGGTCAGGGCCGGTACATGCTCCCGGTCGATCGCCAGCGCCCGTTCGAACCACGGCAGCGATGCCGCAAGCCCATATTGATCGCGCACCATCGTCGCGCGCAGGGTCATGATGCCGGCGTCATCGCCGTCCAGTGCCAGCGCCCGGTCCACCGCCACCAGCGCGCCGGCAGCGTCGCCATTGGCGAGGCGGAAGCGGCCGATATCGCTCCAGAGCTGCGCGTCGTCGGGCGTCAGGGCCAGCGCGCGGTCGAACGCCGCGCCGGCTTCCGCCGCCCGGCCCAGCGCCTGCAGCGCATTCCCGGCCATGCGGGCGGCGTAGCTGCGCTGCTCGGCGATCACATCGGTCGCCTGCGCCTCGCCAAGCGCCTCCGCCGCCTTGCCTTGCTGCAGCAGCGCATGCGCCATCAGGTGACGGTTCGTGGCGGCGCGCGCGCCCAGCGCCCGCGCCCGCGCAATCTCCGTTCCGGCCGATGCGCCATCGCCCAGTTCCAGCAGCGCGCGGGCCTGCGCGACATGGGCGGCCGGCCAGTTCGGGTCCGCCTTGATCGCGTTCATCAGCTCGATGCGCGCCGTCCGCGCCTGCCCGGCATTCAGCGCCGCCAGCCCCCTGGCCAGCAGCGCGCGGGCATCCTCGCGCCCGCTCGCCATCGCCATGTGCAGCGGCACGGCAACCATGAAGGCCAGCGCCAGCAGGCCGGCGGTGAGCAGACGCACTTTCACCCGATCAATCCTGCATCTCATATTGCCGCAACAGGTCGTAGAGCGTCGGGCGGCTGACCCCCAGCATCCGCGCCGCGCCGGAAATATTGCCCTGCGTCCGCGCGATCGCGCTGCGGATCGCCCGGCGGTCGGCGATCTCGCGCGCCGCCTTCAGGTTGATGATGTCCGCGCCTTCGCCGATCGCCTCCAGATCGAGATCGGCCGCCGTCACCAGCTTGCCTTCCGCCATGATGACCGCGCGCTTCATCCGGTTTTCCAGCTCGCGCACATTGCCCGGCCAGCCCCATGCGTCGAGCGCCGCCAGCGCATCGGGCGCGATCCCCTTGACCGCCGCGTTCATCGCCGGCGCGAAGCGGGCAATGAAATGCCGCGCCAGCAACGCCGGATCGCCCGCGCGCTCCTTGAGCGTCGGGATGCGGATGACGATCTCGGCAAGACGGTAATAGAGATCCTCGCGGAAGCTGCCCGCCGCGATCATCGCATCCAGATTCTGGTGCGTCGCGCAGACGATGCGCGTGTCGACGGCGATCGGCTGGCGCCCGCCCACCCGCTCGATCACCCGCTCCTGCAGGAAGCGCAGCAGCTTCACCTGCAGCGGCAGCGGGATGTCACCCACCTCGTCCAGGAACAGCGTGCCGCCCTGCGCCTGCTCGATCTTGCCCTGCACCGTCTTCACCGCCCCGGTGAACGCGCCCTTCTCATGGCCGAAGAGTTCGGATTCCAGCAGCGTCTCGGGGATCGCGGCGCAGTTGATGGCGACGAAGGCGCCCTCGCGGCGCGGGCTCGCATCATGCAGGCCGTGGGCGAGCAGTTCCTTGCCCGTCCCGCTCGCGCCCAGCAGCATCACCGAGACATCGGCGGATGCGACCCGCTCGATGGTGCGGGCGACCTTCATCATCTCCGGCGCGGCGGTGATCATGCGGCCGAGCACGCGGTTGTCGTCTGCGCCCTGCAACGCCAGCCGGGCATTTTCCCGCTCCAGCCGATGGACATGGAAGGCGCGCGCGACGATCAGCCCAAGCTCGTCGATATCGACCGGCTTCTGGTAGAAATCATAGGCCCCGCCCGAAATCGCCCGCAGCGCGCTTTCCCGCGCGCCATGGCCCGACGCGACGATGATCTTCGCATCCGGCTTGATCCGCAGCATTTCCTCCAGCGTCGCGAAGCCCTCGCTCGTGCCGTCGGGATCGGGCGGCAGGCCAAGGTCGAGCGTCGCGACATCGGGCGCCTCGGCGCGCATGATCTCCACCGCTTCCTGCCGGTTGCCCGCGATGAACAGCTGATAATCCTCATAGGCCCAGCGCAATTGCCGCTGCAGGCCCGGATCGTCCTCCACGATCAGCAACTTGGGTCGCGCATCCGCCATCAGGCCACCTTTTCCTCGACATATGCAACGTCCGCCGCCGCGACCGGCAGCAGCAACGTGAAACAGCTTCCCTCGCCCGGCCGGCTCTCCACCAGAATGCGCCCCTGCATCGCGCGCGCAAGTTCCCGCGCCTCGAACGCGCCGATGCCGAAGCCGCCCGGCTTGGTGGAGGAAAAGGGCTTGAACAGTTCCCGGCGGATGAACTCCGCGCTCATGCCGCATCCCCGATCCGCGATTTCGACGCTCGCATGATCGCCCTGCCGGCCAAGCCGGATGCTGACCGGCGCGCCGGGCGCGCTTGCCTCGACGGCGTTCTGCAACAGATGCGTGATGATCTGCTCCACCCGCGCCGGATCAGCCCGCGCCATCGGGGCCGATCCGCTCAGATCGATCGGATGCTGGCCGCCCCGCGCACGCATGACCTGCTCCACGATGGCGCGCAGCCCGATCGGGCGGGGCTCCTCCTGCCGCACGCGGTTGTGCTGGGACAGGCGCGCGAGCATGTCGTTCATCTTGCCCACGGACTCGCGCAGGGTCAGCAGCATGTCGGCGCGGAAGGCCGGGTTGTCGGCATGGCGCTCGGCATTGCGGCTGAGCAGCGAGAGCTGGCTCACCAGATTCTTGATGTCATGCATGATGAAGGCGAAGCGGCGGTTGAACTCGTCGAAATTCTGGGCGTCGGCCAGCGCCTGCTGCCCCTGCGCCTCGCTGATATAGCTCGCGACCTGGCGGCCGGCGGCCCGCAGCATGTCCAGGTCTTCCCAGTCGAGCCGTCGGTCGAGCCGCGGCCGCGCGAGCAGGATCGCGCCGGCCAGCCGGTCGAAATGGATCAGCGGCACCAGCGCCCATGCGCCTGCGTCGTCCAGCATCCATTGCGGCAACGGGCATGGCCCCTGCGCCTGCCGGGCGGCGTTCAGGTCGACGATCCAGCCGCTCTGTTCCAGCGCCCGCACCTGCGCCGGGTCCAGCGACACGCCGGAAGGCAGCGGATCGGCCCAGTTCCACAGCGTCTGCAGCCCCAGCGATCCGTCTTCCTCCCGCAGCAGCAACAGGCCCGCCGGGGATTCGGTGATGTCCGCCACCGCCTTCACCACGCGGCTGTGGAACGGCACCGCTTCCTCGCCGGGGCGACCGATGGTGTCGGTGAAGCGCATCCATTCCAGCCGATAGTCGTAGCGATGCTGGAAGAAATGCTTGGCGACATACACCTTCACCAGCGCCCTGAACCGCGCGGACGGGAGCAGCAGCAGCGCCGTCACCGCCATCATGAACAGCCCGCCGATCTGCACCATGCGGGCATAGGGGCCGGCAAGCATGTCGATCGCCACCAGCGCCAGCGCCAGCAGCACGACATACAGGCCGACCGCGACCAGCGAGAGCGAACCGAAGGTCGCCTTGCGCGACAGCTTCACCCGCCAGTCGCCCTTGCGCTCCGCACCGATGGCGATCACCGGCACCAGCCCGGCCATGGCAAGCCCCCGCAGCGCCATCAGCTCCTGGCCCGCGCCATGGGTCGCATAGGCGACCGCATAGCTGGCGAAATCATAGGTCCACATCGCCGCGAGCGATGCCATCAGCAGCGTGAAGGGCGCGTGCCGGCGCGGCGCTGTCACGACGATATTGTGGACGAGCACCAGCGAGGCGACCGCCGCCATCATCCGCAGCACCAGCGCCAGATCGCTGATCCGCAACCGCTCGGGCGCATCGGTCGCCACGCCCTGCGCAATCACATCGACCAGGTTCTGCAGCACCAGCAGCGCCAGCACGACGGCGTAGAGCGCGGAAATGCCGCCGGAGCGCTCTTCTCCCCGTTCCTGCCCCCGCGCCTCTCCCCGGCGCAGCATCGCGAACATCGCCAGCAGCCATGCCGCATTGCGCAGGCTCTCGGTCAGGCCCGACAGCATGGAGATCGACCCGGTGAAGGATGTGCAGAGCGCCCACAGCGCCGTCATGTGCAGTGCGCCGACCAGCAGCCAGCGCTGCAGGCTCCCCTCGCGACCGCGCGCCAGCCATATGGCGAGCGCGGCGAACAGCGCCGCCGCCAGCGCATGGCCGCCATCGCCAATGGTCAGGAGGGCGGCGTCCATCGCCATCGCCCCTAGCGCGCGCCTTCGGGCCAGAGGATGACGCGCACCGTCTGGATCAGGATCAGCAGGTCTAGGAAGGGCGTGTAGTTCTTCGCGTAGTAGAGGTCATATTCCAGTTTGTGCCGGCTGTCCTCGATCGACGCGCCATAGGGATAGTTGATCTGCGCCCAGCCGGTGATGCCCGGCTTCACCATGTGCCGCTCGGCATAATAGCGCAGGTGCTGAACCAGATCGTCGACGAACTGGCGCCGCTCCGGGCGCGGGCCGACGAAGCTCATCTCGCCCTTCAGCACCGTCCATGTCTGGGGCAGCTCGTCGATGCGCAGCTTACGCAGCCAGTAGCCAAGGCGGGTGATGCGCGGATCGTCCTTTTCCGCCCATTGCGCCTGCCCGTCCACTTCCGCGTCCAGCCGCATGGTGCGCAGCTTGGTGATCCAGAACTCCTGCCCGAACAGGCCGACGCGCTGCTGGCGGTAGAAAGCCGGCCCCTTGCTGTCCATCTTCACCAGGATCGCCGCCAGCGCGATCACCGGCCCGGTGAGCACCAGCAACACGAGGCTCGCCAGCACGTCGAACAGACGCTTGCCCATGCTGGAGAGGCGGCGGCTGGCGGAGAAGCCGTCGGAAAAGATCAGCCAGCTGGGATTGACGCTGTCGAGGTCGACCCGGCCGGTCTCCCGCTCCAGGAATGTCGACAGGTCGTTCACATGCACGCCCGTCGTCTTGATCCGCAGCAGATCGGCCATGGGGATCGAATTGCGCCGTTCCTCCAGCGCCAGGATCACCTCGCTCGCGGCCAGCCGGATCACGAAATCCGACAGGTTGTAGATGGCGTTGCGGTTGATCGCCTCCGGGATCAGCTGCGGCCCGTCGTTCATGGCGATATAGCCCACGACCAGGAAGCCCGCGCCCTTGCGCGCCTCGATCTGGCGGATGCGGTCGGCGCGCGGCCCCGCGCCCAGCACGATCAGGCGGCGCTTGAACACCTCGCCGCCCAGCATCGACCCCAGCATCATCCGCACGCCGAGCAGGAACGCCACCGCCAGCCCCATCGCGTAGAGCGAGTTGGAGCGCCACAGCGTCATGCCCGGCAGCAGGAAGTGCATGACCGACAGGAAGATGACCCCCAGCGATACCGCGACCAGCAGCCGCGCCAGCGCGAAACGCAGCGACTGCAGCGCCTCCATGCCATAGACGCCGACCGCGATCATCGCGACCTGCAGCGACAGCGCGAAGCTGACCAGCGGCCCGGCCCGGTTCATCACATAGTCGACATCCATGCCGATCTGCCGCGCGCGCAGCACCCATCCGGTTTCGGCGGCGCCCAGCAGCAGCACGAAATCGAGCAGGCCCAGCAGCAGGACGGCATGGGGCACATAATGCTTGAAAAGGCGAATCATGGCTCGGCCCGCAATCCTGTCGCGCGCACGCGGAACGGGACGGTCCGGCGCGCTGTCTTTACACAAGGGTGTCAGGAAAACCGACACCGGCAGCCATCATGACCGGATTTGGCAAAGATTTCCTGAACGCTTACAAGTCGAAGGCATCGATGAAGGCCGGGGTGAAGGCCGGGGTGAAGGCATGGGCGCCGAATTAAAGGAGCGACGCCCAGCGGCCGCGTGCTGACCGGCGGCGCCATCCGGCGATGCAATCGTCAGGGACGGGGCATGCTTGGGGCGTGCCGGGCGACCCGCATCCGGGCAGCGTGGAACGGCGCCAGGGCATGGACGAAGCCGACGGCCTTCCTGCCCATGTCTACATCTTTGGCGCTCGATGGTCACAGGCTGGCAGCCGACGCTTCAGTCACAACATCGCTGGAGTGGGACACGCGCCACTGCCGGCTCCACGCAGCCCGCCTCAATTGCCGTTCTTGAGTTTCTCCGCCGCACTGGCGGCCGCGTCGCCCACAGCCGTCGCGCCGCGATCGAGCGTCTGCGCGGCCTGGATGGCCGCCTCGCCCTGATCGTTCCTCTGACGGTCTGGAAACATCATCATCGCCCCGATCGCCAGGATGACGGCGATCACGATGATCGCAAGGATTACGCCGCTGGACGATCGCCTCGCCAGCGGCTCATTGTCCGGGTCGGAATGGCTTTTGCCTTCCCCGTCGATGTGATGGCGCACCGCCATGAAAAAGCCTCTCCTTCAAGGCAGATTACCAACGATCATCGCCCCGTAAAGTTCCCTCCGCGACGTGGTGCGCCTGGTCCGGACGCGGCGCTATTTCTTCGCCAGGATGTTCAGCGCGGCAAGGCTCATCGCCTCGCTGGCGACAGGGATCACCGCATCGGCCTGCGGCGCCCAGAAAGGGCTGTGGAGCGACGGCAAGCTGTCCTCCCCCTTCGCCGCCTTCGCCATCTTGTCGGCCGGCACGCCACCGACCCAGAAGATGAAGCTCTTGATGCTCTTGTCCGCACGGTAGAAGCGACCGAAATCCTCGCCGCCCATTGCGGCCGGCGCGCGGACGACCTGGCTTGCGGGGAAATGCGCCTTGAACAGGGCGGCGGTCTGTTCGGCAAATTCGGGGGGATTATAGGTCGCCGGGGTGAACTCGTCCTTCACCGTGACCAGCGGCATCCGGTCTTCGGGCACGCCTGCCGCGATCGCCTCGCCCTTCGCGATGCGGGCGATGCCGTCCAGCAGCTTCTTGCGGGTCTCGTCGGAATAGCTGCGCACGGTGAGCAGCAGCGTCGCCTCGTCCGGGATGATATTATGCTTCGCGCCGCCGCGGAAGGAACCGACCGTCACCACCGCGGGATCCTGCGGATCCTGCTCGCGGCTGACCAGCGTCTGCAACGCCATCACGATCTTCGCGCCCAGCACGATCGGATCCTTCGCAGTCTGCGGATAGGCGCCATGGCCGCCGACCCCGCGCACGAGGACGTCGACGCTGTCGACATTGGCCAGCGCATAGCCCGGCGTATAGGCGATCCTGCCCGCCTCGAAATTCGCCGCATCGTGGAAGGCGAGCGCATAGTCGGGCTTGGGGAAACGGGTGAACAGCCCGTCCTCCAGCATCATCCGCGCGCCGCGCCCGGTTTCCTCGGCGGGCTGCAGGATCATGACGAGCGTGCCGGACCATGTGTCCTTCATCGACGTCAGCAGCCGCGCCGTTTCGACCCATGTCGTCATGTGGGTATCATGGCCGCAGGCGTGCATGACGCCGCTCTCGATCCCGCCCTCGGTCGTGGCGCGGACCTTGGACGCATAGGGCAACCCGGTCTGCTCGACCACGGGCAGACCGTCCATGTCCGCGCGGATCATCAGCACCGGCCCGGCGCCGTTCTTCATCACCGCGACGACGCCCGTGCCGCCGACCTTCTCCGTCACTTCAAAGCCCAGCCGGCGCGCTTCCGCCGCCAGCCGGGCCGATGTCTTCACCTCCTGCCCACTCAGTTCAGGATTGGCGTGGAGATCGCGATAGAGCGCCATCAGGCCCGGCATGTCGCCCTTGATGCGGGCATTGAGCCCGGCCGACGCGGCGGGATCGGCGGCATGCGCGACCATCGGCAGAGCGGAAGCGGACAGGCTGAGGACGAACGGCATGGCGGCCCGCGCGGCCGTGGCGAAATGGCGCATCAATATCTCCCTTGCTGCCGCGCAGCATAAGGGGAAATGGCGCATCCGCCAGAGCGGCCGGCGGGAAAGCATGGCCCGGCAAAGTGCAGGGCGCACGGCCCCGCCTTCGTTCACCGGCAGCGCTTCATTATCGGCGCCTTACTGCCAGTCGAAGCTCAGCGGCGCCTCGCGAAAGGCGAAGCGATCGAGATGGCTCGCCACCACCTCCTTGAGCTTGTCGAGCTTCTCCGCGTCATCGGTGGAGACCGTGACGTTCAGGCTCTCGGGCGCTGCGACCAGCGTCGCGGTGCCCATCGGCAGCGCGATCGTACCCTGCTGCGCGTCGAACGCCGTCTCGAACTTGTGGCTCCAATGCTTGCAAAGCTGCTGGAGGTAGCGGCTCCCGCTCGCCGTGGGGACCTGTGCGGTAGCGCTTGCCATCATTTCAGCCTTTCGATCTTGCTCGCGGCCTCGTCGATCATGGCCGCGACATCGAACATAGTGTCGGCATCGGCCCCTTCCTTTTCAAGGCGGGTGCGCACGGCCATCATCAGGTTCTGCATCGCCCGGCGGATTGGCGCGCCATCGGTACGCTCGCTCATCTTCGCCATCGTTTCGAGCCGCGTCATGGCATCGGCCAGCATCTCACGATGTTCGTCGAGATGGGCCGTTCCCGCCGGCGTGATGCCGAACAGCTTGCGGCTGCCCTCGCCCCGCTGCTCGGCGATGAGTTCCATGTCGGTCAGCATGGTCAGCGTGGGATAGATGACGCCGGGGCTGGGCGCATAGGCGCTGCCCGAAAGCGCTTCGATCTCGCGGATCAGGTCATAGCCATGGCGCGGCTCGACCGAAATCAGGTTGAGCAGCATGAGCTTGAGTTCGTCGCCGGAAAACAGCCGACGGCGTCCGCCGCCCCTGCCACCGCCGAAAGGCCCGCCATGGCCGCCGCGACCGCCAGGTCCGCCATGACCGGCGCCATGGCGCCCGCCACCAAATCCATGACCGCCGCCGGGTCCGCCCCGGCCACGCTCCATGAACGCAAAATCACGATGTCCGTGATGATGTCTAAAGAAATGCATATATACTCCTAGTGCATCTTGTTAGACTCACGATATATCTTAACAACAGTCATCGTCAAGAGCTACGATATATCTTTATTATCGCCGCAACGCGCCGGGGTACATCATTTCCTGCGCCAAGCCCCGCGCTACACAGGCAAAAGCCACGAAAAAGGGGCGCCTCCGACCGAGCGGAGGCGCCCCTTTTCTGATCCACTGGCGGGAACATCCGCGAGCGTCGCCGCCCGCCTGCTCCCATCCTCTCGCGCCTCTTATTCCGGCGCCTTGGCCGTCGCGACCAGTGCCGGGCGCAGCAGGCGATCCTTGATCATGTAGCCCGCCTGCATTTCCTGCACGATCGTACCCGGCTCCGCATCGGCACTGGGCATCTCGATCATCGCCTGATGCTTGTTGGGGTCGAGCGGCTGGCCGATCGACTCGATCCGTTCGATGCCGTTCTTGCGGAACACGCTTTCCAGTTCGCGGCCGGTCGCCTCCAGGCCCGTCACCAGCCCCTTCAGCTTCTCGTCCTCGCGCAGCTCCGCCGGAATGGCGGCCAGCGCGCGGCTCAGATTGTCCGACACGGAAAGCACGTCACGCGCAAAGGCGGTCGCGGCATAGGCGCGCGCGTCGATCAGTTCCTTTTCCAGCCGGCGGCGGACATTCTGCGTTTCCGCATGTGCATACAGCACGTCCTGCTTGGCCGTCGCCAGCTCCTCTTCCAGCGTCGTCAGCCGGGTCTCCAGCGCGCCCAGCGCATCCTCGGCATCGCCAGCGGCGCCGGTCGCTTCTGCTACATCTTCAGCCATCTGCGGATTCTCGATCTGTTGGTCTTCGTTCATTTCATCAATCTCGACAGGGTCTGTGCGGTGAAATCCACCATGGGGATCACACGCGCATAGTTCAAGCGGGTGGGGCCGATCACGCCGACCACGCCGACGACACTGCCGTCGCCCGCACGATAGGGCGCCGCTATGACGGATGAGCCCGACAAGGAAAAGAGCTTGTTTTCCGATCCGATGAAGATTTTGGTCGCGGTGCCCGCCAGCGCGCTTTCCAGCAGCCGGGCGATCTCCCGCTTGCCTTCCAGTTCGTCCAGCAATTGCCGCACGCGCTCAAGGTCCGCCACCGTGCCGTCGTCGATCAGGTTCGCCTGCCCGCGCACGATCAGTACCGGCCGGTCCTCGCTGTCGGCAGACCAGATGGCAAGCCCCCGCTCCACCAGCGCCCGCGCCACGCCGTCCAGCGTCTCGCGATCGTCCACCAGTTCGCTGCGCATCTGCGCCTGCGCCTGCCGCAGGGTCAGGCCGGAAAGCCGCGCCGTCATGTAATTGGCCGCTTCGTTGAGCTGGCTCGGCGTCACGCCATCGGGCAGGTCGACGACGCGGTTCTCCACCGATCCATCCTGCCCCACCAGCACGGCGAGCGCCTGCCCGCCGTTGAGCGGCGCGAAGCTGAACTGGCGCAGCACCGGCTCGCGCTTGGGCACCATCACGATGCCCGCGCAGGCGGAGAGGCCCGACAGCGCGATGGTCGCTGCCGACAGCGCATCCTCGATCGGGCCGGCCTCGCTCAGCCTGCCCTCGATCGCGCGGCGCTCCTCCAGCGAGGGCTCGGCGGTGTGCATCATGCCATCCACGAACAGGCGCAGGCCCGTCTCGGTCGGCATTCGCCCGGCGGAGGTATGCGGCGCGGCGAGCAGCCCCAGTTCCTCCAGATCCTGCATCACATTGCGGATCGAGGCGGGAGAAAGGTTCAGCAGCGCCAGCTTGCTGATCGTGCGCGACCCCACCGGCAGGCCGGTGCCCAGGTAATTCTCCACCACCAGGCGAAAGACATCCCGCGCCCGGTCGTTGAGTTCACTGATGGAGGTCGTCGTCACCATGGATCACACCAGCTTGGAGGAATGGCGGCATGATGACCGGCGAACGGGGCCGGCCTCATGTCCGGCAAGGCTCCATGCCCCGGCCGGGCATCGCGCCGCCGGGGCATGGGCAAATATTGCGCAGGTCGCGATCAGTCGCGATTGCCCAGCAGCCGCAGCAGGAACAGGAACATGTTGATGAAGTCGAGATACAGCGACAGGGCGCTGTTGATCGCGGCCTTCTTCGCCATTTCCGTGCCGGCGACATAGGCATATTCGCTCTTGATGCGCTGCGTGTCCCAAGCGGTCAGGCCAGCGAAGATCAGCACGCCAAGCACGCTGATCATCAGTTCCATCGCCGTCGACTTCAGGAAGATGTTGATGACCATCGCGATCAGCAGGCCGAACACGCCCATCACCATGAAGGACCCCATGGCCGACAGGCTGCGCTTGGTGGTGTAGCCGAACAGGCTGAGGCCCGCAAAGGCTGCGGCCGTCGCGAAGAAGGCCTGCGCCACCGACTGGCCGGTATAGACGAGGAAGATCGCCGAAAGGCCAAGCCCGTTCACCGCCGCATAGACCCAGAAGATCGCCTGCGCCGTGCCTGCCGACATGCGCGACATGCCGAAGCTCAGCGCCATCACCAGCAGGATCGGCGAGAACATGATGACATATTTGAGGATGCCCGGCCCGCCCAGGATCTGCGCGGCAGGCGAGCTTGCGCCGCCCCAGGAAAACAGCATGGCGACCAGGCCGGTGAGCAGCACGCCGCTCGCCATGTAATTATAGACCGTGAGCATGTAGCTGCGCAGCCCGGCGTCGAACAGCTCCGTCTGCGTGCCTGCCGCCGTGCCGATGCCGACCATGTTGGGCCGGGGATCAGACCAGTTAGCCATGAGAACCTATCTCCTTGACGGCGACATGATTGCCGCCGTCCTTTCCCATATTATCGTGCGGATCGCCGCGGCTTTCAAGGAAAAGCGGAAGGGCCGGAAAAAGCAGGGGGGGCACTTTTGCAGGCGCCGCGGAAAAGCCCTTCTCCATCCTCGCAATTGCCGGCACCGCGCCCTAAAGTGCCCCCATGCACAGGCTGTTCGTCGCCATCCGCCCGCCCGCCGCCATCCGCGCCCAGTTGCTCGCACTGATGCAGGGCGTCGAGGGCGCCCGCTGGCAAAGCGACGATCAACTGCACCTCACCCTGCGCTTCATCGGGGAAGTCGATCGCCACTGCGCCGCCGACATCGCCGATGCCCTCGCGCGGATCACCTGCCCCCGCTTCTCCCTCGCCCTCTGCGGCGTCGGCAGCTTCGACCAGCGCGGCCAGGTGAATGCCCTGTGGGCGGGCGTCGCGCCCCATGACGAGGTGAGCAGGCTGCACCGGCGGGTCGATCGCGCCTGCGTCAATGCGGGCGTCGATCCCGATCAGCGCGCCTACCTGCCCCACATCACCCTCGCCCGCGCCAATCGCGGCACAGGCCCCCTCGACATGTTCGTCGCGGCTCATGGCGGCCTCTCTTCCCCGCCCTTCGAAGTGCGCGAATTCGGCCTCTATGAAAGCATCCTTGGCAGCGAAGGCGCCATCTACCACCTCGCGGAACGCTATCTGCTGACAGAATGAAGAGCACAGGTAAGGTTGACCCGATATCCAGCCCAGCGTTGGAGCATCCCCCATCTTCAGTGTTCCTGCGAACGCAGGAACCCAGGGTGCCGGGCGAAAAGCGCCCCTCATCGAACGCCCCTGTCCCGGTCGAGCCCATCCACGCACAGCCAGTTGACCGCACACCGCTCGCACACACGGCCCCACCCGTCACGCAGGCCCTAAAGGCACCGCGCGCCTACCGGAACGCCCCTCCCCCCGGATCAGATGAACGACCTGGCCTGTTTCAGCACCATGTCGCAAACCTTGGACTTCACCTGCTTGGGCGCACTGCTCAACAAGAAGGACGAACCGTTGCCCGAGAGCAGGTTTCCGCTCTCACCCGCGGAATAATCCTTCGACGATTTCACATCCGGCTTGCCCGTCAGGCGGCCCAGCACCGAGCCGGCATCACCCCCGCCCAGAAACTTGTTCTTCAGGCAATATCCGAGCACGCCCGCGGCATTGCCCGCGCCGATGGATGAGACATCGGGTAGCCCCATCGCGCCCGAAGCGCCTCCGGGAATGCCCGGTATCTGGGCATGGGCAGCGCTCATGCCGAGGACCATCGCAAGCAGGATGAGGGGGTGGAGGTGGCGATACATCATGATCCGCTCCGTTCGGGGCGAAAGGCCCCCGCGCCAGAAACTCGCCAGCGCCGGGCGCGTTCCCCGTCGCCGTCGTCGCCCCGCAACAGAAAGGATGCCGGCATTATCCCACGCCGTTGCCGATCGACAGGACAGGCCGACCAAGGGGGATGCGCCGGCGCTCGACAACGGCCACGCAGGCAGGCCCCAGCCAGGCCTTAGGCGCGCCACCTCCAACCGCACGCGGACCCGCCATGGGGCAAGCCAGGCAAAGGCCTCTACGGCAACACGGCCATGATCAAGATCATGCGCCGCGCGCAGGCGCCGTCAGGCGCTCCGGGCCACGGCATCCGCCAGCGCCTCGACGGCCGCCTCGATATCGCCCCAGACCGTTTCGAATCCCTCGTCGGCATCGAAATAGGGGTCGCGCACGCCCTCCCCCTTCCGCTGCGGCAGATAGTCTAGCAGCAGCCCCAGACGTGCCTGCCCGTCATGGGGGCGCAGCGCAGACAGGTCGCGCAGATTCTGGCCGTCCAAAGCGATGACATGGGTGAAGTCGTGAAAGTCCCGCGCCCGCACCTGCCGCGCGCGCAGTCCGCCAATGTCGACACCATGCCGCAGCGCCGTTGCCTGCGCGCGTGGATCGGGCGGGGCGCCCACATGCCATGATCCGGTGCCGGCCGAATCCAGCGCGACACTGAGCCCCCTTGCCTCCACCGCCCGGCGCATCGCGCCCTCGGCCATGGGCGAGCGGCAGATATTGCCGAGGCACACGAACAGGATGCGCGCGACCGGATCATCCGCGCGCACATCCCTTGCCTCGTCGCGATCCCCGCCCGCAGGCGCCATCACATCGTCACTCCACGCTCACGCAACACCCTTTGCAGGGTCAGCCCGCCGACAATACCCCGCAGGCGACACGGCCGCCGGCATTGCCCGCCGGATCGGACTTCATGTCGTCGGGTCCGGCGTGGATCACTGCCGCGGCGCCGTCCGCGTCCAGCAGGGGCGTCGGGCCGTCCTTCAGCTTGCCGCCGGCGATGGTATATTTCAGCGTGCCCGTGCCATCGGCGCCCACGGTCATGTTGGGCATGTCACCCATGTGCATGCCCTGCGGATTCTCGCTGCCATGGTGCTTGCCGGTCGGGTTCCAGTGGCCACCCGCACTGGTGAAGTCCGGCGCGGTGCAGGTGCCGGTGGTGTGGATATGCACGGCATGGACGCCCGGCGCCACCCCGGTTGCCTTTACCGAGACTTCCAGGCCCGCCTTCGTCTCATGCACCATCACGCTGCCGCGTGGCGTGCCGTCGGCCGCCAGCAGGGACGCCATCGCATGCGGCGAAGCACTCTTGGCCGCGACAGCGGCGCCACCTGCCATCATCATGGCCGGCACGAGCAGGGAAAGGCGGGAAAATGTCAGGAATGTCATGAGGGGGGCTCCTCTGGAGAATCAGATACGCCAAGACAGAACGCGGCGGGCGCCGGATTGTTGCCGCGCCCGGTCGGCCTTGTCACCCTGATGAACGAGAAAATTGCGAGAAATTCGCATGTGCGGGCTCAAGGGCCGCAGCCGATCAACGTCATGTCAGCTCTTCAACGCGAATCCCTCGGCTTCTCGCCCCGCCTCTAGAGTATCCGTGATGGTCAAGCCCGCGATTGCTGCCAGAGGCGATCTGCTTTGAGCAGGGCATTGGCGGTGACGAC
>JARFNK010000014.1 GCA_029167225.1 Sphingobium arseniciresistens | reverse complement strand
CGCGGACGACGCCGATTTCGCAAGCCACGCCGCATGAGCCAGGATCTCCCCATCGGCGCCGCCGACATCCAGGCCGTGACCTTCGGCCTGGGCGCGGAGATCTTCGCCGTGCCGGTGGCGCTCGTCCGGGAGATCCTCGACTATCGCGCACCCTTCCGCATCCCCGGCGGGCCGGACTATCTGCTCGGCCTCACCGAACTGCGCGGCCAGGGCATCACCACCGTCGACCTGCGGCTCCGGCTCGGCCTTCCCCCGGCCGAGCCGACCCCGGCCACCCGCATCCTCGTCCTCGACGTGCCGCTGCCCGACAAGACGCTCACGCTCGGCCTCCTGGTCGACCGCGTGCTCGAGGTCGGCAGCTTCCGCCACGACCAGATCGAGCCCGCACCCGACATCGGCACCCCCTGGCCGTCCGACTATATCGCCGGCGTCGTCCGCAGGCCCGAAGGCTTCGTCGTCCTCGTCGACATCGCCCGCATCTTCTCTCAAGACCCCGCAACACTCGCAAACCCAAACGCCAACGCAGCCTGAACCCGCCTAAAATCACTCACGCCCCTGCCCGCTGCCTAGTCGGCGGCAGGTGCGCCCCCGGAGTATTCCATGTCCACCGCAGCAGCGCGCCCAGCCCCCACCAGCACCGATCGCCTGAGCAAGCGTAATTTCGCGCGGCTTGGGAGCTTCATCTACGACTATGCCGGGATCAAGATGCCGGAAAGCAAGATGACGATGCTGGAAGGCCGCCTGCGCCGGCGCGTGCGGGCCGCAGGCTGCGCCAGCATCGATCAATATTGCGACTTCCTCTTTTCAGGGGATAATCTCGCGGCCGAGGGCCTCGATCTGATCAACGCCGTCACGACCAACAAGACGGACTTCTTCCGCGAGCCAACGCATTTCCAGTATCTCGAAAAGTTTGCCCTGCCCGACCTGGTGGCGCGTGGCGTTAGAACCGTGCGGACCTGGAGCGCCGCCTGCTCGACCGGCCCGGAGCCCTACACGCTCGCCATGGTGCTGGAGGATTATGCCGAGCGCCATGGTGGCCCGTCATACGGAATTCTCGCGACGGACCTTGATACCGAAGTGCTGGAAACGGCCCGGCGCGGCATCTATCCTGCAGAACTGGTTGCCCCCGTCCCAAAGCTCCTCGCGCAGAAATATGTGATGCATTCCCATGATCCGCGTAGCCGTACCATACGGATCACCCCGGCGTTGCGCAGCACGATCGGCTTTGCCCGGCTCAATCTGATGGACAGCCGCTATCCGGTCGGCAACCCGATGCACCTGATCTTTTGCCGCAATGTGCTGATCTATTTCGACAAGGCGACGCAGCTCAAGGTCGTGTCCCGCCTTGTCGATTGCCTAGCGCCCCAGGGCTATCTGTTTCTCGGCCATTCGGAATCGATCACGGGCTTCGATCTGCCGCTCGTGCAGGTCGCCAACACCGTTTTCCAGAAAACCGGCCAATGATCGTGAAGAAGAAAATTCGCGTCCTCGTCATCGACGATTCCGCCAGCGTGCGGCAGACGATGACCGCAATCCTGCAGGAAGACCCCGAAATTGAGGTCATCGCGGCTGCTTCGGACCCCTTCAGCGCCGCGCGCCACATCCAGGAGGAGGTGCCCGATGTCATCACTCTGGACGTCGAGATGCCGCGCATGGACGGCATCACGTTCCTGCGCAAGCTGATGATACAGTGCCCGATCCCAGTCGTGATGTGCTCGTCCCTGACCGAAGAAGGATCGGAGACGCTGCTTCAGGCGCTGGAGGCCGGCGCCGTCGATATCATCCTCAAGCCGCGCATCGGCGTTGCCGATCATCTGGTGGAACAGCACCTTCAGATTCGCGACACGGTAAAGGGCGCTGCCAAGGCACGCATCCGGGGCCGTCCTTCGCGCTCCGCCGGCGCCCCGACAAGCAAAGGACCGGAAAAGAAGCTCACCGCCGACGCCGTCCTGCCGCCGCCCACCGGCCGGGCGATGAGCCGCACCACCGAAATGGTCGTGTGCATGGGCGCATCGACCGGCGGCACGGAAGCCTTGCGAGAGGTATTGGAGGCATTGCCGGCCAACGCACCGGGCATCGTCATCGTCCAGCATATGCCCGAAAGCTTCACCAAGGCCTTTGCGCGACGACTCGACGGCCTGTGCGAGGTCTCCGTCAAGGAGGCGGAGGATGGCGATCCGGTGTTGCGCGGCCATGTGCTCATCGCGCCGGGAGGGCGGCACCTGATGCTGGAGCGTCAGGGTGCCCGCTATTATGTTTCCGTGCGCGAGGGACCGCTGGTCTCCCGTCACCGGCCGTCGGTGGATGTCCTCTTCCGCTCGGCGGCACGATGTGCGGGCGCCAATGCGGTCGGCATCATCATGACCGGCATGGGGGACGATGGCGCGCGTGGCATGCTGGAAATGAAGCAGGGCGGTGCGCGCACCATCGCTCAAGACGAAGCGACATCGATCGTGTTCGGTATGCCGAAGGAAGCCATTGCGCGCGGAGGGGTCGATCGCATCGTGCCGCTACACGCCATCACGCGCGAACTGCTGCAGGCCACGACACGTTGAGAAATTGGGCCGAAACGGCACCATATTTGATTTGACGTCGCGGAGTGATTGTCGACGCCTTGCATCATTAAAAAAGGAGGGGCGGCCCTTCGACGGGCTCGGAGCAAACGGGTCTGATGTTGAAGATCGCTGATCCAGCGGGGTCGCCAACGACAGCGTCATAGAGATCCATGCGAAAATGCACAAACTTCAGGGGCCGGCGAATGAATTCCTCGCCGGCCCCTGAAGTGCTTCATTCCAAGACGCGCTGTCAGAAAAGCGCGTCGTCGAAAAGATCATCGTCGTCCATGCCTTGGGTCGGCTCTTCCGCCATGATCTCAGCTTCAGGGCCAGCACCATCAGCGGAGATCGCGAAGCGGCGATGCACTTCGCGTTCCCGTGCCATGGTATATCGCCGGGCGAACTGGCCAAGCAGCGTTTCGAGATGCGCCGCGGCTGTTTCGTTAAGGGTGTCGGCCGCGACGGGTGTGTTGGCTGATCCGGCTAAGGTGGCAAGCATGTCCACGACATCCATCAGCGGGCCACCGACATCAGCCTCGCAATCGACATTGCCGGTCGTGTCGCGCAGGATGTCCGCCACCTGCGATGCCTCCTGATCGACGCCGGTGAGGCTCTCGGCCATTCGCACGCTGCCGGCGCGAATATCCTCCAGCGATTGTGCCAATGTGATGCCGGCGTCCGGGCCACTCCCCGCATCCTGCTGCGCGCGGATGGCCGCAGCGGCAGCGTCTATGCTCTCGAACGTCTCCGATACCATGGACCAGACCGACGCGAGCGTGTTTGAAAAGCCCCGGATTTCTGACGCGACCACGGCAAGGCCCAGGCCTTCGCTGCCCAGCGAGCGGCAGCGCAGCGCGGTATTCCAGGACATCTGCTCGACATCGCGCTGGAGCTTGCGCACGGCCTTCAGCCGTTCCGCCAGGCTGTCAGCAGCCTCCGACGTCGCGCTGCCCAGACGTGCGCTATAGGCTTCCGCGTCACGCAGGCGGCCGGTCACGCTTTCAATCTCGGCGATGTCCTGTTCGAGCATGAGGAGGAAATTCTGCCCCTCGTCCCCCTTGGTGCCATTGCTGTCCTTCAGGGAGATCAGCCGGCTCGCATCGGGAACGATGCCGTGCAGGCTGTCGGTCAGCCTTCGCGCTTCCTTGAGGAAATCTTCGGCGGTATCGGCCGCCTGCGCCGCCAGCAATGCCAGCATATGGTCTTCAACGATCTTGGCGGTCGCGACATCCACTCCGCCATTTTCGTTGAGGAATTCGGTCATCATGGCGATGCCCTCGCATACATGCTCCAGTCGCTGGCGCGTGATGTCGCCAATCTGGAGAGCACCAAGGGCGACCGCGACCTTGCCCCGAATATCGCGGGCGACGTCGGCAATCTGCGTCGCAAGGTCAGCGATGGCGCCCTGATGTTCCTGAAGCGCGACGGCATCGGCCGCCAGTTTCTGAGGTACGCGCGGGATCACGGCGGCGCATTCCGCGGCAAGCGAACTGTCCGCCTCCGCCATATGCGCGATCCCGCCGGTAAGTTGGCGTATCTCGGCTTCAAATTCCTCGACCTGCTTCTCTGCCAGTTGGAGCTTGCCGAAGACATTGTCGGCAAACTCGGCGAAACCTTCCGCTCCGGCGGCCGTCACCTTGATATTGAGACCGCAGATCTGGAGGAAGTCGAGCGTCCGGCGGATCTGCTGCAGATGCTTGTACAATGTGCTGCTGGCGGACCGGATCGTATCCAGGCTCTGTCGGCGCTCGGCCTGCTGCATCGGCAATTGCGTCAGGCGGTCGGCGGTGGAGCGCATATTCTCCACCGCGCTGGCCGCCGCGTCGCGATTGAGGGCATTGGTCACGCCTTCCAGCGACGCGACCAGCCGCTCTACGATATCATAGGCGGTCCCAAGCGCGGTGCCGGCGCTGACAAATCTCGCATCCAGACCGCTCGCCAAGGCGCTGAGCGTGCCAGCGATCCCGGCAAGGGAGCGCTGCTCGTCCTGCCCATCATTCACCGTCGCCGAAAAGTGCAAGCTGTCCTCCAGAACTGGTAACTTCTGCGTCTATAATAGGACAGCTTCGGCCCAGGCAGGATTTCACGCGGACAATCTTGGACTTCTGCGGGGAGCAAAGAGGTCTCAATCCTCCTTCGCGACAAGAGTTACCGGGCCTATCAGACCCGAGGGACGTAGTGGCGCATCGGGGCGATAGGTCGGAGCGGCGGTAAAAGTGATCTTGGTCGCGCCCGGCTGCTCATCCCCGATCAGGCGATTGACCCAGAGATTGGCGACCCTCACCTCCAGCGCGTTCCTGCCCTTCGTCACGAACTTGCCGATATTGAGCCGATAGGGGGCAAGCCAGGTCGTGCCGGCCAGTTGCCCATTGACCCGGAGTTCCGCGACATCGCCGATCCGGCCGAGATCGATCCAGAGCGGCTTGCCCGGATTGGCACCCTTAGGCAGGGCGAAGCTGGTGCTGTAGCTGGCAATGCCGGAAAAATAGCGCACGCCGGCATTGTCTTTCGTTTCGAGTGACTTGAGCGACGGCATCACGATCTCAGCTGGTGCGCCTCGTCCCGGCTGAAAGCGCACGGTCCAGGGTGCGAAGGCCGTGGCCAGCTGCCGTTCCGCCTTCGCCGGGGCGGCAAGGCTGCGTTCGCTCGTGGGTTTGCGGAAGAGAATGAAGAATGCGTCTTCCGGCGCGACATCCAGCGGCACGACCGTCTCATCGCCTTCCATCCGGTAGGAGACCGGCTCGGCCGTTCCCGACGTCGCGCGCCAGATTTCCGGTTGCCGCCCGGCGATGCGGAAGCGGGCCTCGACATGTTCTGCGCGCGCCTGACGGTTGGTGACGAAATAGAGATCACCGTCGGCCAGCTTGCGATGGAGGAAGCGATATTCGCTGTCCACCCCGCCGCCCTGAACGGCGAAATCGGGAGAGACGCCAGCGCCCGCCAGCGCGGCCTCGACATCCCGGCTGGCGATGACCTTGCCCTGCCCGACCTGCGTTACCGACGCACCGCTCCACAGGCGGGTGACCAGTGCCTGAAACGCCTTGGGATCGTCCTGAAGACCCGGAGATCTCTTTGGCGCCGTCCCGATGACGGTCGCTCCGGCCTCGGCAAGCGCAGCGATCCGCTGTAACGTCGCGAACGTCATCACCTTGCTCGATCCGCCGAGATAGAGCGCCCGATAGCGCGCGCCGCTCGCCGCCGTCAGATCGCCATTCTCGATATTGAGTTGACGCGAGAGAATGTCCGCATTCACGAAATCATAGGCGTAGTGCTTTGGCAGGTCGGCCGGAATACCCCGCTCGAACAAGGCGGTGATCGGCGCGTCCTCCCCGTAGAAATAGGCGACATCGGCAGAATCGCGCCCCTGCTGGAGCAGAAATCCGGTGCGCGCCATATAGTCGACCCATGGCTTTGCCATGTCCGCCCAGCTCTCATGCCGGTTGAAATATTGCCCGAAGATCATGAGGCTGAGGCCCGGCACCTTGTCGTCCACGGGTTGGTGCACAGACGTATGAATGATCGGTCGATTGACGCCGGACACGAATTCCATGTCGATGACCCGCTTGAGATCCGATGGAGCAAAGGCCCAGGGCGCGAAAGCGGATGTCATGGACTCGGCCGACACGATATTCTGGCCATAGATATGGGCGACCGACGCCGCGCCCTTCATGTCGCCCATCAGCGTCGGCCGCGGCGCGGCGCCTCGATTGAACGTCCAGAGTGCAGCCATCGGCACATCGGCATGGGACCGCATGGCCAGATCGTCGCCCAGCACCGGGCGGCCATTTTCCAGCGCCTCGCCGTAGACTTTCAGGCCATGCTCATGCGCGACCTTGGCGACCGTTCCGTAATGCGCATCGGCCAGCAGGTCCCCCAGCGTCTGTCGGAAGTCGTGAAGAAACGCATCGCTACGCGCGGCCGAACCAACGACCACCCCGGTCAATGTGGGAAGAAACGGCAGGGGATCATAGCCGCGCCGTGCCCGGAACTCATCGACAAGATGAGGCGTCCAGTTCGATGTGCCTACTTCAATACTGTCGGTCAGCAGCGCCCGGATGCCCTTCTGCCCTATCCATTCCGCGCCAACGGTGTCGCGATACATGGCCAGATAGGTTTCCAGATAACGGCGGACGGCGGCGGCATCATATTTGTCGACCTCCAGCCCAGTCGCCTCGGGCGTGGCGGGGTGATTGGTCTTTCCAGTCAGTGAATAACCCATGCGTACGATGCGCCAGTTGCTCCCCTTGGGCGCGACCCAATCGAGCGTCCCATCGGCACGCAAGCGGCTGGTCAGGTCGATGACCTTCGCGGGGTCCAACGCAGCGCCGCCTTCCTGAACGGCCCCGGAAAGCTTGTTGTAATCCGAAACGATCGAGAAGCCCGCCTTCGCTTCGAACTGATCCACTTTCGCCTCGGCAAAGAGGCGGAAGTCGCCGATTGCGAGCGTATCGGTTCCGGGCCTCGCGAACACATTCATGCTCACGGCACCGGGCGCGGCGTCGCCGAGGCCGGGCGCCTTCTCGCCCGTATTGGGCGCGAGCAGAAGGCGGAACTTCCGGGCCGTCAGCGGCGCGAAGGCGATCGTCGTGGCCGCTTCGGTCAATGGGAACACGCCCACCGGCGTCCATGTGCCATCCTTCTCGACCTCAAGGGCGGGCAGATATTCGGGATCGCCAAAGGGCGGACGGGCATGGGGCACGAACAGGCTTGCGGAGCGAACCGTGACGGGCCTGCCATAGTCCAGGATGAGCGTGCCGGGATGGGCCGGATCGCCCTTCGCCACCTGCACGCTGCTCTCAAGACTGTTGTCGAGCAGCGACGTGGGGTCGATCGCCTTCCCATCCCCCTGGCTTGCCGTCGGCCGTGGCAATGGCTGCGGCGTGACGGGATAGGCCAGCACGAGCGCATCGCGATAGAAGGCGGGCTGGTTAGCGGCCTCGGCACCGATCGCTAGAGGATCCACAAATTTGGCATCCTGGAAAACGCCCGTGACCGAGGGCGGCGATGGCAGGGGGCCCTTGAAACGCTGGCCTCCGCCCAGATCAGCCTCGGCCCACACCAGCTTCTTCATTGCATCATCGGGCTTCACCCATGGCCCGCCGGTTTCACTCCAGCCCGGCGAGGCGGCGATGGCAAATTCCAGCCCCTTGGCCTCCGCGACCTGCACGGCATGGCGGAACGCATCCTTCCAGCCATCGGTCATATAGACGAGCCGCTCGGAAATGATCTGGGGGGTCTGCAGGCTGGCGTCAAAATTCTGCACGCCGCCGATACCCACCCGCTGCATCCAGTCGAGATCCTTGTCGATCCCGTCCTTGGTGACATTGCCGTTCAGCCAGTGCCACCATACGCGCGGCCGCGCCGACTGCGGCGGATTGCGGAAGCCGTCGGCAAGGTCATCGGCCAGCAGCGGCGTGGAAAAGAACGCCGTGCAGGCAAGCAGAGCGGCAAGGCGAACGGGCTTGCGGTTCATTGTTATCCTCTCGGGAATATTATTGTGTGCGTGCGGACAGGAGGCCGCGTGCCTCCATCCAGGCCAGAAATTGCGGCAAGACGCCGGTCGTCGTCGTTCCCGGATGCCCAGCACCGAAACCATGGTCGCCGCGTTCATAGGCGTGAAGTTCGACAGGTCGCTTCGCCTTGCGCCAAGCCTCGACAATGCCGAAGCCCTGCCGCGCGAACAGGCCGTCATCCATAGCAATCGCACTGAACATCGGCGGCGCATCGGCCGGCACCGCGATTGCCTCCATCGGCCCATAGATATAGCCGATGAAAGCGGGGCGTTGATCGGACATGCCCTCCAGCGCCGCGCGCAATGTCGTCATGGCGCCGGCGGAAAAACCGATCATGCCAAGGCGGGCGGGATCGACGCTGAAATCCTTCGCTCGCGTGCGGATCAGTGCCAAAGCACGCAGCGCGTCCTGAGTGGCGCGCGGCTCCCTGATATGGGGTACATGATCTGACGTTGCGGCCTCGCTCATGCGGCTGCCCATGAACGCCATGAAAGCCTTGTCATCGCGCGGCGTCGCATTCAGCCGGTATTTGAGGACGAAGGCGGCGACACCATGGTCGGCGAGCCAGCGCGCGATATCCTCTCCCTCGCTCGTCATCGACAGGGAAAGAAAGGCGCCGCCCGGCGCGACGACGACTGCGGCCCCCGTCCCCTTGCCGGGTGCGGGCAGATAGGGGGTGATGGTCGGCCTGGTGACATTGCGGACCATCTGGTTGTCGATGACCATCTCGCCAAGCTTACCGTGCATGTGCGACCATTGCTCGGCATCGCCTGATCCTGCTTTTGGCTGGTCGGGATAGAGCGGAATGGCATTTGCCTGCGACGGCGCCGCGATCGGCTCGATGCGGAAATCCTGGGCAAGGCACGGCGCTGGCAGCGCGGTAACCAGCGCCGCGATAATCAGTCGCTTCATCGAACCAACCTCCTCAAAGCCCATTTCGTGATGACGGCGCCTAGCAGCCCACCGTAAATCGCCTTGCCAGCAAGCGCCGTGTGCCATGTGATGGGTGACAGCCCCAGCGACAGCATCATCCAGGCAAGCAGTCCGCCCAGCGCTCCGCCAGCAAGGGCAAGGCAGAGTGCGAGCAGGACGACCTTGCGCACGCCGATGACATCGACGATCCCGGCGTTCATCACCCGCCTGCGCGCGATCAGCACCGGGACGAGCGCGCTCATCAGGCAGACGGCGATGCTCTGCGGGACAAAATCGATCGCAAGCCCGTCAGGCGCCCCCCATGCAAGAGTCGCGCGCGTGCGGAACATCCCCAGGAAGAAGGCGATGCTGAGCGCGGCGTTGATGAAGAACGCCGTACTGGCTTCGCGCGCGATCGAGACGACCTGTGTATCGGGCATCGCCTACACCGCGTTGCGACTGGCGATGGCACCATAGACGGCGGCACTCGTCTTTGGCGTGCGGGCGAAGGTGACGGGGTCCACGCTGTGCAGACCGAACTTGACCTTGTAGCCGAAGATCCATTCGAAATTGTCGATCAGCGACCAATGACAATAGCCAAGGACAGGCACGCCTTCGTCCATTGCCTTTTTGAGGTCGATGAGCGCAGCGGGGATGAACTTCGCGCGGATCGTGTCATCGGTGGTGCCCACGCCATGTTCGGACACCAGGATGGGCATGCCGGTCGCCTCATGGGCATAGCGTACCGCGCCCGCGAGCGATGGTGCCCAGACTTCAGTGCCCGACCAGTTCACCACCGAACCGGCGGGCGCCGGCAAGCGGCCCTTGTCGCTCCACAGCGCGCGTTCATAGTTCTGGACGCCCATGAAATCGTCGGTCTTGGCGATCTCCAGCCAGTTGCCATAGAGTTCCTTGCGCATCCGGTCACGCACGGAATTCTTGCCGACCGCCTGGTCATCCATCATCGCCAGCGAGAAACCGACAGGCAGATCGGGGCGCACGGCCTTGATCGCGGCCTTGCCTGCCTTGTGGGCAGCTTCGAAGCCAGCCTGCAAAGCGGGCAGATCAGCGATGTCGGCGACGTTGCCGGAAACAAACTTCGGCACACCCAATCGCTTCGCAGCGGTTTCCAGCGTCACACGCTGAATGTCCCACACCTGCGGCGGCAACATGGGCTTGAGCAGCAGCAGGATATTAGGTTCGTTGAAGGTGATGACCCTGGCGATCCCCTGCCCCAGCGCACGCATCGCCTTGTCGCAGTAACGCGCGAAGAGCTCTGCCGATTCCGGGTTGGTCCAGCCTCCCTGCGCGCTGAACCAGCGTGGCGCTGTGAAGTGGCTGAAGGTTACTACCGGGGCAAGCCCGCGCGCCTGGCACCCCGCGATGATCGCCTTGTAATGATCCAGCATCGCTTGCGAGAACTGGCCCTTTTCAGGCTCGATCCGCGACCATTCGATGCCGAAGCGATAACAGTTGAGCCCCATGCCCTTGACGAGGTCCAGATCGGTTTCCCACAGATCGAGATTGTTGCACGCGTCACCCGACGGCTCCGCGAAGACCGTCGGTTTCTGGTTTTCGAGAAACCACAGGTCGCTCGCGATATTATTGCCCTCTATCTGGTGCGGCGCGGTGGCGACGCCCCAAAGGAAGCCCCTGGGAAAGGCGGGATTGGCGATGGACTTGCGTGCGGCGAGGCCGGGCGCGGCCATGACCGCCGCGCCGGTCGCAATGCCTGCTCCGATCAAAGTCCTGCGATCGATCATCTGTCTCTCCGTCATATTGTTGTTTCGCGCACGAAGGCGCAGATCTCGTCAGCCAGCCGGCGGTCGGCAGTGCCCAGATGCATCGGCATCGAATAATGATTGTGACCAGACAGGATCATTGCCCGCGGCAAGGCATGATGCCGGGCCAGGCGATCCTTCATCAGCGCCAGAAATTCGGCCTGGAAGCGCGGAGGATCATGCTCGGCGCAGGCCACGAACAGCGGCAAGCTGGTGGCGGCGACCGTCTCAAGCGGCATCCGCTGGGGATACCGTGCCGGATCGCCGTAATAGAGCGTGTCGCGTTCATCGAGCGGCGTGTAGCCATATAGGCCCGAAAGCAGGATTGCCGAGCGGACGGCCGATTCCCCCGCCAATTTCAGATAGCCCGCGACATGAACGGCTCCCGCCGATGTTCCGGCAAGAACGATGCGGGCGGGATCGCCGCCATATTGCGCAGCATTCTTTGCGAGCCAGGCAACGGCCGCCGCCACATCCTCCGCGCCTGCGGGCCAGGGATGATCCGGGGCGAGGCGATAGTTGATAACGACGCCTAGGAATCCACCCTGCGCTGCCATGCGGCCGACATTGGCATTGGGCCATGCGTCAGGACTGCCCTTGTCCCCTTTGAGGAAGCCACCGCCATGGACGAAGACGAGGACCGGCGCGAGGCCAGAGGGCTGCGCCGGCGCATAGAGATCCAGCCGATGCCGCTCATGCGGGCCATAGAAGATGTCGCGGGCGGATGCAGGAATGCACTCCGCCAGCGCGCCTTGCTCTTCATCGAACAGCGCCTTGCAACGAGCGAGCGCATCCGGGCCAAGGCCGCTTCCCATCGCGGCAATCGCTTCGCGTATCATTGATGCCCCCGATCGATGAAGACGGCTTGGGCCATGCGGCTTCTTCTCCAATATCCGCCCGTCATGGGCTGCTGTACATGAAGGGAGGAACCGCCATCACATCCCTACGAGAGCGGTTCCGAAACGGGGATCAGAAGCGGCCTTCGAGCGAAATGCCAAAGGTACGCTCGGCTTCACGCGTGCGCCAGTTCACATAGCCACCATCCGAGAAGGGCAGCCCCAGGATCGCCGAATTGAAGTCGGTCTTGAACAGATTGCGGACGAAGCCGCCGATCCGCCATGCACCATCGCTATCACCGATTCCGATGTTGAGGTTCACGACTTCATAGGAAGGCTGGATCGTGTTCTTGTCGCCCACCGCATTCTGTGTCTTGCTGCGGAAGGAGAGGTTCGCGGCCGCATCGAAGGTCAGGGTCTCCGTGATCGGCTTTTCCCATGTCGCGCCGAACACGACGCTATATTTTGGCGATCCGGGCAATACCTGCCCCTTGGCCTGATAGAGCGGCTGTGCGGTCGTCGATCCCGGTGCGTTGCACACTGTGGCGGCCGTGCCGGCGAGCACGAACACGCTGGGGCAAGCGGTCAGATAATCGGTGAACTTCGCATCCGAATAGGTGAGCGAGGCATTGACCGAGAAGGTCTTGCTCGGCCGCGCGACCATCTCGACCTCGAAGCCCTTCACTTCCGCGCCGCCGGCATTTTCGGTCAGGAACTCCTGCCCGTTGAACACGGAGGTCTGGAGATCCTTATACTTGTCCCAGAAGCCATTGATGTTGACGGTCAGCGTGCGGTCGAGGAACTGCATCTTCGCACCGGCCGTCAGATCCTTGACGGTCTGAGGAGCCACCGAACTGCGCGTGCCGGTCAGGCCCGAGAAGGTGACGGTGGGGCCGAGATAGCCGCGCGCAGCCGTCGCATAGAACAGCAGGTCGCGGTCGGGCTTATATTCCAGGCCGAAACGCCCGGAAACATCGGTCTTCTTGGCCGTGCCGGTCTGCAGGTCGCGCGCCGAATAGGGCACCGTGCCGGAAGGCGTGAAGCCATTGGACGGCATTGGCGGCACGAATGGGTCGAGATCCGGGTCGAGATAGGAGAAGTTGCTGGCCTTCACCTTGTCTCGGGTCAGGCGGCCGCCGCCGATCAGGCTGAGCGTATCGGTGATGTGATATTTGCCGTCGAAGAACAGCGCGGCGCTGTCCGATGTCGTGCGGGTGACATTATAGCCCGCCGTGATCGAGATGGTCGGGAAGGCCGAATAGGGCAGCGCCGGGCTGAGCGTGGCGCTCTGACCACCACCCAGGCCCGTCTTCTGCCGCGACAGATAGAGGCCGGCGATATATTCGAGCGGATGGCCCGAGGGCGAAGTCAGGCGCAGTTCCTGAGAATAGAAGCGCTTGGTTTCGCCCTTCGACTTGGCGAAAAACTTCTCATAAGGGAGCCCGTCGATCGCATAGGTGAAGGGCGCTTCGTTGAACTCGCGATAGGCGGTGATCGACGAGAGCGTATAGTCGCCCAGTTCCAGATCGGCCTGAAACGACGCGCCATAATTTTCGACGTCATAAAAGCCTGCGCCGTCTTCGATCGACACGTCGTTGTTCAGACCCGGCGTCACGCCCAGCGTGGAAAGGTTGACGAAGGGCACGCCGGCGATCCCGCCCGGTGCCGTCTGCGCGGCGGAGAGCTTGTTCAGGGTCCAGGTCTGGCCCGGCCCCTTTTGCTTCTGTCTGCTATAGTCGCCGATCAGATAGAGGGACAGGCCGTCGGTCGGTTCGACAAGCAGCTTCGCGCGGGTGCCGTAGAAATGCTGACCGCCCCAATCCTCGTCGCGCACCGTGTTCTTGATGAAGCCGTCATAGGCCCGGTCGAAGGCATAGACATTGAGCGCCGCCTTCTGACCGATCGGGATATTGACCGCGCCGTGGATGTCGCGCTCGTTGAGCGAGCCATAGGAGGCAAAGGCATTACCGCCAAATACGCCGAGTTCCGGCTTCTTGGTGGTGATGTTGATGACGCCCGAAGACGCATTCTTGCCGAACTGCGTACCCTGCGGCCCCTTCAACACCTCGATCCGCTCCAGATCACCCAGGCTGTTCACCGGGCTGCCGAAGCCGACCACGACATTGTCGACGACCAGGCCGACCGGCGCTTCGGATGCGCTGGTGAAGCCGCCAAGGGTGCCGACGCCGCGCACGCGGAAGCCCGCGTCATTAGGCGTCGTACCGAACTGCACACCGGAAAAGGTGTACGCGATATTGGTCAGGTCCTTGAAGCCCGTGGCGGCAAGCTGCTCGGCCCCGATGGCCGATACGGCCAGCGGTACGTCCTGCAGGCGCTCGGAACGGCGCGTGGCGGTGACGACGATGTCGGCGCCACTGCCGGTCGTTTCCGCACCGGCAGCCTGTTCGGGGGCAGCGGCGTCCTGCGCGATGGCAGGCGCGGCGATGGCAATGACGCTGGCACTAGCGAGTGCCGCGATCGAATGATGGAACTTACGCATATCTGATCCTCCCCTTCTTATGATTGGGTCGTCTGCTTGATTATTGTTCGTCGATGATTCGGTTGGTGAGCGTGCCGATGGTGCCGATCTCAACCTCGACCTTGTCCCCGGCCTTCATGTAGAGCGGCGGCGTGCGCTTATCGCCGACGCCGCCCGGCGTGCCGGTGGCGATCACGTCGCCCGGCGCGAGCGGGGTGAAGGCGGAGATATATTCGATGACGAAGGCGATATCCCAGATCATGTCCGCGATCGGCTGATCCTGGACGACCTCGCCATTGAGGCGGGTGACGACCTTCTGCGTGTTCAGGTCCGCGATCTCGTCCGGTGTCACCAGCGCCGGGCCGAAGCCGCCTGTGCCGGGGAAGGTCTTGCCGGGCGTGAACTGGATATTGTGGCGCTGCCAGTCGCGGGCGGAGCCATCGTTAAAGGCGCTGTACCCCGCGACATAGCCCATCGCATCGGCGCGCGAGATCTTGTGGCAGGGCTTCCCGATGATGACCGCCAGCTCCCCTTCATAATCGAAGCGCTGGGTCACTGTAGGCTTCACCATCGGCTGGCCATCGGCCACCAGGCTGTCGGCATAGCGCACGAAGATCGCCGGGAATTCCTTTTGTTCGCGCCCGGTTTCCTTGACATGATCGGCATAGTTGAGGCCGACGCAGAGGATCTTGGCGGGATCGGGAATGACCGGCAGCAGGACGACATCGGCACTGGCGAAACGCGCGCCATCGGCAAGGCCGGACAGGCTACCATCGGTCAGCGCTGCCTTCAGGCTCTGCGGACCGCCCGCAGCAGCCAGTTCGATGATCGCATCGCCGTCGAGACGACCGAAGCTGGGGGTGCCGTCCGGGCGGCGAAAGCTGACGTAACGCATTAGGCTTCTTCCTCGTTGAAGGCGTCCAGCGACCGGGGCTGCCAGTCGCGGCGATGGCGGAATTTTTCCTCGGCGGCGCGCAGCCCGTCGAAATCCTTGTCGGACATGCCCCACTGATCGATCCGCTTGGCGGGCCAGGTCCAGTCCTCGGGCGCGCCCGCCTGATAATCCTCCGGCACCTTATTTACCGCCGTCGAAAATTCGATGACGGGGCCGAAGGGCGCGATGAAATAGGCGAAGACATTGGCGCCGGGGCCATGACGACCGGGCCCCCAGGCCGGCGCCATATCCTGATCGCGCAGGCGGCCGATGCCGCGCATGACGGCGTCGATATCTTCCATCTCGAAGGCGATATGGTTGAGCGAGGGAAAGCCAGCGCGGGCAAAGGCGGTGGAATGGTGCGAGTTATTGCAGCGCACGAACACCATGCCCTTGGTCCGGTCCGACACGCGGAAACCCAGTGCATCCTCGACCAGATGGCCGGTTGCCTCGGCGTCCCCACTGTTGAACACGACATGGGTGAGCTTGACCGGCAGGTCCTTGCCTTGGATCGGCGCGACTTCCTGCGCATCGACGAGGAAACGCAGCAGCTCGCCTTCCGCCAGTTCGACAATGATGCCATGGCCGCCACCCGGATCGCTGGAGACCACCGGGCTGGCAACAAGGCCCGCCTTCGTCACGCTGCGTTCCAGTTGTTCGAGCCGCTCGGCCGAGCAGACGAAGGTGGTCGAGCGCACATAACTCTCGGTGCCGTCTTCCAGTGCGACGAGATAGGGAAAGCTGCCTGATCCACGCAGATAATGGGTGCTGCCCGCCACGTCCGCCGGGGCCATGCCCCAGATGTCGGTCAGGAAAGCGGCAGCCTCCGCCGCGCCCGGCAGCGTCAGTTCAATGCTGCGAAGTCTCATGATTGCACTCCATGGAAAAGGCCGGCGGCGAAAATGCCCGCTACCGCGCAGGCTTCGTCGCATTCGCCGGTATCGCCACTGATACCGACGGCGCCCATCACCGTGCCGTTCTCTTCACGGATCAGGACACCGCCGGCCGACAAGGCGAGCTGGCCGCCAGTGACGGCCACCACGCTTTGAAAGAAGGCAGGATTGTTCGCCGCGCGCGCCGCGATGACCCGTGTGTCGGCTCCCATGCCGAGCGCACCGGTTGCTTTCGCCTTTGCGATGTCGAAGCGGAACAGGCTGGCGCCATCCTCGCGTGCGAAAGCGACCGGATGGGCGCCCGCATCCAGCACGACGACGGCCAGGGGCTGAGCACCATTGGCGCGGGCCTTGGCGAGGGCAGCGTCAAGGATGCTGCGAGCCTGTGCGAGCGACAGGGTCATGCGGTAAGCTCCTGGGGGATATTGACGCCAGCGATCAGCGCATCGCGGAGGGCGACAAGATCGTCTCCGCTGCCAGCACTGGTGCCGAAAACATAATGGTCGGGCCGTAGCAGCACCGCGTCGGCGTACCGCGCCTCAAGCCAGCCGAGGATCGCGCCATCGTCGTCCAGCGTGTCAAGGTCGATGACGGTGACGTCGCGCGCCTGTATGGCGGGGCCGCGCGTAAACAGGCGCCAGCCGCCGCCTGTCACATCGTCCAGCAGCCTACCGCCGACACGCGGCTGGATGAAGCGCTCGCCTGCGCCCGGCGTACCCGTTGCAACGATGCCCGTGGAGATTGGCGGGATGAGATCGGCGGCCGTTCCCTGCTGTACCACCTTTGCTTCCTCACGCATCCGCACGTCGCGGGCGGCGGCGGCTTCTGGGTCGAGCAGGCAGATATAGCGCCCCGCACCCACGGCGGCTGATATGACCGAGCGCACATGCGGATCGCGTTCGGGCTGATAGCTGTCGAGCAGCGCATCAGGCGCCTTGCCGGCCAGCACCAGCGCGAGTTTCCAAGCAAGATTGGCGACATCGCGCAGGCCGTGGCACATGCCCTGCCCGAAAAAGGGCGGGGTCTGGTGTGCGGCATCGCCGGCGAGGAACACCCCGCCCCGCCGCCAGCGCTCGGCGATCAACCCATGGAAATGATAGGTCGCGGCGCGGACGATCTTGTGTGGCACGCCTTCGAGATAGGGCGCGACAAGAGCCGCGACGGCTTCCGGCCGCATCATCGCCTGGTCGTCTTCTCCCGGCAGCAACATGAATTCCCAGCGACGATGATTGCCGCGCCCCGGCACGATCGTCGCCGGACGGCCGGGATCGCACATCATCACCGACAGCGTCTGGAGGTTCGCTGCCTCGGGCACGCCCCACAGATCCGGGAAGCGCACTGGGCCATCGACCTCGGCATCGACCACCAGCCAGGGCTCGTCGAAATTCAGATCGTCAAGGCTGATGTCGAGCGCCTTGCGCACCGCGCTGCGCGCGCCATCGCAGGCGATGACATAGCGGGCGCGGACCTGCTCGACGCCGGCGTCCGTGGAGAGGTACAGCATCACCCCATCCTCGTCCTGTTCCAGTCCGGAAAAGGCAGTCCCCAGGCGAAGCGTCACATTGGGATAAGCCGCCAGCGCGTCCCGCAGATGGTCTTCCAGTTCGGGCTGGTAGAAGAAATAATCGTTGGACCAGCTGAACGGCCGGGGCCGACCGACCGTGCCCATATAGCGGATCACGCCATGATCGGCGCCGACATGCAGATGCCCTTCGGTATCGCGCATGTCGCCCGCCACGCGATCGATCACGCCGGCACTTTGGAACAGGCGCATCATCTCATGATCGAGATGCACCGCGCGCGGCAGCGGATAGGGGCGTGCTTCCTTCTCGACCACGAGAACCGAGAGGCCGCTTTTGCCCAGAAGATTGGCCGCAAAGGCCCCTACCGGCCCGCAGCCGATGATCGCTACATCAAACATGAACGTCTCTTCCGTTCAGGCCGTCACGGGCTGGGTGAAGGGCGCCTTGTGCAATTGCCCGCCCTTCATGATCATCCTGATCCGCGCGGCATCCTGCATGATCGACACGTCCTGCGTCGGATCACCATCCACCAGCAGCAAATCGGCGAGATAGCCCTGTCTCACCAGCCCAAGCTCGTCGCCCTGCCCCATGAGCTGGCCGCCCAGCATGGTAGCAGCGCTCAGCGCTTCGGCCGGGGTGAAACCGAAATAGGTGACGAAATGCTCAAGGTCGCGGGCATTGCGGCCGTTGGGGTTGAAGGGAAAACCATAGTCGCCGCCGATCAGGATCCGCACGCCGCGCTTCTTGAGTTCCGGCACGAGCTTCGCTTCCAGTTCCATGCGCTGTGCCGCGCTTGCCTTCATCGCGCTCATGTCGATATGCGGCGGGGGTGTTGCCTCCAGGGCGGCGACAGAGACGCCAGCGCCCGGCGCGTAGAAAATCTCGTCCTTCTTCGCGGCCATCGCCGCGATCGCGGCCTCGTCGGCGAAGGAACAGTGATAAAGGATGCGGGCGCCCGCTTCGAGCGCAAGGTTGATGGCGCGCGGCGTATAGGCGTGGGTAGCGATCCACAGGCCCGCGTCCTTCGCGGCTTCGCCCGCCGCCTGCATTTCCGCGTCGGTGTAGAGGATATCCTGCGCAGAGCCTGGCTTCAGCGCATCTTCGCCGGAAATCACCAGCTTCACCGACTTGACGCCTTCTTGCGCGCAATAAGCGATGAACGCGCGCATCGCCTCCGGGCCGCGACCGTTGAAGACGTCGCCTGTCTCCACGCCCTCTTCGCCTTCGGGGCTGCGTTCCAAGGTCGAGGGGATCAGGCGCGGCCCCGGCGCTTCACCCGCCTCGATTGCGCGCGCCAGTTCGGTCTCGATGCCGTCGCCCAGCGCGCCGGCGGAATAAATGCTGGTGAAACCATGATCCAGCAGCACCCGCGCATTGCGCCAAGCCGCAACCTTCAGTTCTTCGGGCGGCAGGATGAACTGGTGATAGATCTTCTCGACCGAAGAGCCCCAGGTGAGATGGGTATGCGCATCGACCATGCCGGGCATCAGCGTGCCGCCCTTGCCATCGATCTCGACGTCCACATGCTGCGCGGCAATTTCGGATTCGTCGTGGAGAACCGCAGCGATCCGATCACCTTCGACAACCACGGCGCCGGGAACTGATGCTGCACCGGTGCCATCGAATATCGCAACATTGCGTATCAGCTGTCGCACCGTCTTCTCTCCCGCAGATCGTTATCTGGCCTCCTTATGTGCGCCTTTTTCCCTCAGGAATAATAATGATTTTTTCCTATGTCATAGGGTGGAGCTATGGATAAGTTGGTCAAGCAGCTGCTGGCCCAGTCTGGAAAGCCGTGCGCCCTTCATCATTCGCACGCCTATGTTGCGCGGAAAGACGGCTTCCTTGATCGCGATGGCACGTAACACGCCGATGGACAACTCCGCCGCCGCGACCTTCATGGGCAGCACGGTTATCCAGTTGCTGTTGCGCACGATCGCCTTGGTCGTCAGGAGAGAATCGCACCGGATGCAATCCTGTGGGATCGGAACATCCGCCGCCATGAACAGCGCGTCGATCTGCCGGCGAAAGGCACCGCCCGCCTCTGGCAGAACCCATCGCATGGTTGCGACATCCTGAAGCGAGAGGTCCGCCGGAAGGTGATCGTTCCGCCGTCCGACGATGAGCGCGAAGGGATCGCGCGAGAAGGTCATCACGTCCTGGTCCTCGGGTGGTTCCTCGATCCCTGTCGTTACAAAGGCCAGCTCGATTTCACCCTGACGCAGCATTAGGGCCAAATCCCGTTCGGACCGTTCGACGACATGCAGCGCGAAGCGAATGCCCTGCTCGTCGAGCCGGCGCACGGCATCCGGCAGCAGGCTGACCAGCGCCCCAGGTGTCCCGCCCACCCTTAGCGGACCGGTCACACCGCTCCTGGCAAGCCGGATTTCATGCTCGGCATCGCGCAGCTGCCGGTCGATCGCTTCCGCCCGTTGCAATAGCACTTGCCCTTCCATGGTCAGGCTGATGCCCGTGCGCGATCGCTCGAACAGGCTTGTGCCAAGTGACTGTTCCAACTGAGCAATGGCATTGGAGACCGATGGCTGCGAGATATTGAGCAGCCGTGCCCCGCCCGTGATGGACGAGGCCTGACAGACCGCGAGGAACGTTCTGAGCGCTCGAGGATCTATCATTCGGCTACTCCTAAAAACTCATGTCGCGCTGAATTGCGGGGAGCGCTTCGGCTCCCTGTCCGATGTTGATCCCGTTATGCAATGGCACGCACCGGGTCGCATGAACAATATGGAACCCTGTTCCGCGGCGCACCATGCTGCCCTCCCCTTCGACCTTGTACGCATCGGACCTGTTATCCGATGGGCAGATATCGCGCTATCTCTTCGGAATATCTATGGATTGAGACCGTTCATGCCTCCATCCGCCTATAAATATGTGTGTCGGTAATATGTCGGCGATCATTGCAAAGGCGATACTCCAAAGATGTTGGAATGGTTCAAGGCGAAGGCGCCCATACGCCTCAAGCTCCTCACTGCATTCGGCACGATGTTCTGCATTGCGATGATGCTCGCCATCTCATCCCTGTTCGAACAGGGGATCTGGCTGATCGCCGGCAATTTTCTATGCGTGGCCGCGACGGCAGCGGCGGGCCTGTTCTTCCGAAAGGCAATTGCCGATCCCTATGTGACCACGGTGGTGCGCATGGAGGCACTGGCCGCCGGTGATCTGACTAGCCCGATCGCCTTCACTCACTATGAGGACTGCGTCGGCAGGATGACGCGGGCGATGTTCACCTTCCGGGACAACGCGGTCATTACCCACACGCTGATGGAGGAACAGGCCTCCCTTGTGGCGGTGCTGAGCGAACATCTGCGCAAGCTGGCCAGCGGCAACCTGGCATCGCGCCTCGACATCGACGTGCCGCCCGCCTTCGCCGAGCTGAAAACACATTACAACCATGCCGTCGAACAGCTCGACACGCTGATTGGACAGGTGAAGTCCAGCGCTGCTGCCATGTCGACCAGTTCATCCGAGATTGCCAACGCCTCCAGCGAATTGGCCCGGCGGACGGAGAATGTTGCCGCCACCATCGAGGAAACGTCAGCGGCGGTCACGCAGATCGACCAACGAATGACGAATACGGCGGAGGCCGCCCGCAAGACCGTCCAGCGGGCGGATCAGGTCATGGTCGTGGTTGCCGATGGCCGATCCCTGACCGAACGCACCGTCCAGTCGATGAAGAATGTGGCAGACAGCACCGCCGGCATTGATTCGGTGATCGAGGGCTTGGACAAGATCGCTTTCCAGACCCGCGTTCTGGCGATGAACGCCGCCGTGGAGGCGGGCCGCGCCGGCGACGCCGGGCAAGGCTTTGCGGTCGTCGCCGACCTTGTGAGCGGCCTCGCGATGCGCGCCGAAGAGGAAGGCGGCCGGGCAAGAAAGCAGCTGACGGCCATTCAGGATGATATCATCGGCGCCGTGAAGTCCGTCGAAAAGGTGGACGAGGCATTTTCCCATATCAGCACTGGCGTCGTCGAGGTGCATTCGCTGATCGGCTCGATTGCCGACGACAATGCGATGCAGGCAAACGCCGTGTCCCAGATTTCTACATCCATCAACATGATGGATGAAGCTACGCAGAAAAACGTCTCCATGGTCGAGGAAACCTCGACAGCGACGCAGAATCTGGATCATGAGGTCAGCACTCTTCTCGAAAACTCCTCTGCCTTCGTTCTCGGCAGCGATCGCAAACCGGCAAGAGGCGGCAGCGCGCTGCGTCCGAAAACGGGAGGGCACGCGGTCAGGGAATATGCCTGACCGCTGCCCAAAGGCGCGCGACAGGCGCGTAACGGACCGCGTTCCTAATAGTCCTTCGAATAGCGCGCGTTTACTGACGTTCCCGTCGCCGTTCCCGTTTTCGTCAGGATGCTCAGCGCCTTGCTGAGCGCGACTTCCAGCTGCGTTGCGGTAAAGCCCTTCGCGTCGGTGATGACCTCCACATAGACATTGTCCGTAAGGTACTGGCCGGCGGCAAGCGCCGTCCCCCGGCCGGTAGCGTTGTCCGCGCCCAATATGCGCAGCCGGTCGATGCCTGAAGCACCCTGCAGCTTGCCGAGCGGATTGAGCCCGCCGCCACCCCCGCGCAGGCCATTGAGCGCTGCCGCAAGCTGGATCGCCTGCGTCGCGGAGAGGTTGGTAACGCTCGATCCGAAGAGGATGCGGGAGAGGACTTCATCCTGCGGCAGGCTGGGCGTGGAGGTGAAGGCGATTTCAGGCCGCTGCGCCGTGCCGGTGACGTTCAGGATCGCGCTGACGCTGTCCACCGTCGTCGTCGCGCGGATCGAAAGCGTGGGATTGTACATGTCATCGCCGTTGAAGGTGATCTGGCCGTCATCATCCAGCTCGAACCGGCGACCCGAGAAGCTGTAGGTGCCGCGAACCACGTCTATCCGGCCATTCACGCGCGGCTGGCTGGTGGTGCCGCTCACGCGAAGATTGGCCGCCCATTCGGACTCGAGCCCCATGCCGCTGACGAACAGTCGGTTATCCGCACGCACGCGGATATCGAGCTTCCAGATGCCGGGCGGCGCAGCGGCACTGGCGGAAGCACGGGCGGGTTGGAGCTGCGCGTCGCTCTTGCGCCTGACCCCGCGCAGTTCGCGGACCTCCGCCCCGCCCTGCCAGACGACTTTGTAGCGCAGTTCTGGCAGGTTGAGGTCCCCGGCGATCAGCGCGCCGGCCGCCTGGCTGTTGGTGATCGCCAGATTGCCTGACACCGTCGTCCCCAGGGACTCGCTACGGGCCAGCCGCGCGTTGCGCAGTTGCACCTTGATGTCGATGGGGAATCCATTGGCCGCCGCAAGGCCGACTGAACCCGACGCCTGCACGGTGCCTTCTCCCGCGCGCCCGGTAAACTGGCGGATTTCGAGCCGGTCGTTGGTGAAGCGACCATCCAGCGCCATGTTGGTGACGCGCGTGCCGAAGCTTTCATTTTCATAGGTCAGCGCATTGGCGCGGACGAGGCCGTTGATCCGCGGATCGCCCAGCGTTCCGCTGAAATCCGCTGCCGCCGCGATCGGGCCAGTCAATGTCTGGTCGGCCTGCCCTGCGAGCGAGAAGAGCACGTCAGCTGGGCCGTTGTAGCGGATGCCTCCGCCAAGCGGCGCCGTCATCAGCCGGTCCGGCCAGCCCGCGCCACCGCCCAGCGGCTGCATCGTCGCAACGACCCGGCCGACGGCGGTACCGTTGCGACGGATGAGCGCTCGCAGATCCGCTCCAGATGCGCCAAGCTTGCCCTCGACAGCCATCGACACCGGTTCGGACACGGCGGACAGGCTGGACCGGGTAAAGCCGCTGATCGCGAGACGTGTCGTGGCATCAGGCATGGCGCCGCCGCGCTGGGCATAATCGAGCGCCCCCGTCGCCTTGCCGCCGATGCCCAAGCCGGGCACGAAAATATTGGCAACCGCCAGATCGAAATCCTTGAACCGGGCCTGCAGCGAGGTCTGATCGCCAAAACGACCGGCGAGATCGACATTGCCCTGCGGCAACGCAATGGTGACGGGCTCCAGCCGATAGCCGTCCCGCTCCGCCCGAATGATCGCTGGCTTGGCAAAGCGGAAGTCGAGGCGCCCCGCCCGGCCCTTCATGGCAACGGCATAGAGATTGGGCCGCAGCGCCGCATTCAGGGCGACGTTGAATGGCACGCCGCTGCTGCCTTCCGCCACCGCCTGCGCCGTGCCGCGACCGCCGCGATAGTCGACCTTCGCGCGGGCCTGCCGCAACACATAGTCGCCATAGCTGGCATTGCCGATCTGCACGTCCGCCAGCACCTGCGGGGTTTCGGCCAGCAGGATCGACGCGTTGACGATGGCGCGGCCGATGGTGATGCCATAATCGCCAGGCACACGGGTATTGGTGGCGGTGGCATTCACCTGCACCGCCTGGGCCTTGCCGGAGGCCGAGAGCCGCGCGACGCCGTTGATGCCCGATCCGCTCATGGCGAGCTGCCCAGCGAAGGGGCCGGCGGAGGACTGACGCAATGTACCGGCCATGTCCACGCCGGCGAAGCGCGCCTTGCTGATGTCGATGGTGAGCGGCCCCGATGCCGTACGGATCAGTACATTGGCAAAGAATGGGCCATATTCCGATCCTCCCGTTGCCTCCAGCCGATAGCCGGTGGGCTCGCCGTTCAGCTTGGCCACGACGTTGGTCAATTGCACGCCCACATTCGGCCGCGCGGCGCGCAGCACCGCTTGCGGTCGCGCCATGGTGCCGCGCACGGACAGCGCGAGCGGACCATATTGGCGGGAAGCGGCCGTGCCATCAAACTGCACCGCTCCATTGACGGCATAGCGGCCGGAGCCGGAAAGAATAGTGAAGGCCGGCGCCGCACCCTTCAGCCCCTGCAGCGTGAAATCACCCTGCGGCGTCATGCCGATCCGCCCCGTGACGAGCGCATTGCCGCCAAGGAAATCGCGCACGGACGCATTGTCCAGCCGCGCGGTCCGCACGCCGAAGCGTCCCGAAAGGCCAAAGCCGCCCCGTGTGCCGGGCTCAAGCTTCACGTCGGTGGTCAGGTTGACGATGCCGACCCCGTCGATGCAATAATCATTCACCCGTCCCTTCAGCGCGCCGCGATAAATGGCGTTGGAAAGATCCGCGAGCACGATGGCGGTGGCGTCTACCTTGTCGCTGTCGATCTTGAGGTTGTCGCTGATGAGCTTGCCCCCGGCATAGGCGAAATCGCCCTTCACGCGCAGGTTCTGCAGCAGGCCGCCAGCGGCGGCATTCAGGCCCGTCACTCGCTTCGCCTGCGCACTCACGGGAATGCGTATGCGATCGGCGTCGATCACCGCCCGGCCGCTGGCGCGCAGGCCCTCTATCCCGGTCGCGTCGAAGGCAAGCCGGGCCGCGGTGATGTCATAGTCGATGAACGGCTTTGCGAAGGGCCCGTCGATCACGATGGAGGCACGCACATCCCGGCCCCGCACCTTCTCCATGATCGCGCCGGGCGTCAGCAACTGTGCATCGATCTTCAGCCCGCCGAAACGGCTCTGCCCCAGATCGACTACGCCATTGGCGGTCGCTGCCAGCGCGTCGGAGCGGAGCGATGCACGGAGCGTCGCTCGGCGCTGCGCCAGCGCTGCGGTCAGGTCGACGATCAGTGCGGGGGCTGTCAGCCGATCGACGGCGCCTTCCATGACGAGGCCGGGTCGAACCGGCCCCTTGGCGGAGAAGGTGCCATCGCGCGCCACCAACGCAACGGACGCCAGTTCACCCTTGCGCGACGTTGCGCGGAGCTGACCGTTCCATGCCTGCCAGCTACCCTTGCCGTCCAGCGTCACCTGCACCGCATCGGTCAGCCCCGCCATGCGCGCCACCACGCCTCCGGCGGGCGCGTCCAGCCTGCCCTGCATGGCAAGACGATTGGCCGAAGGCACCGCATCCAGCTGCGCGCGCAGCCGATCGCCACTGTCCGCTGCCGCATCGAGCGAAAGCTGCGCGCGGCCATCCGCGATATGCGTCGTGCCCGACAGCGCGATCTCGCGCTTTTCGCCCAGCACCGGCTTCGCCAGCAGGAAGCGGTCGATCTTCAGCCGCTCGACGTCGATATCAAGATCGGGAAGCAACGGCGCATTGGGGTCGGTCGGCGTGGCGTTGAACTGCGGCGATCGTGCCAGCACGACAAGCGGCGACGACAGGGTGCGCACGCTGATATGATTGTTGATGTAACGAAACGGGCTCCAGTCCACCCGCACCAGCGGACTGACGGCGAAGATACCCTTGGGATCGCGCAGGATCAGATCATGGATGGTCATGTCGCCATAGATCGATCCGTCGATCCGCCCGATTTCTATGCTCATGCCGGACTCGAGCTTGAGCCCGGCGATCTGGCGGATGAGGAACTGCTTGCCCGGCTGGGTATTGAGTCCCAGCACGATTCCGCCGACCAGCAGGACGAAGCCGGCCACGATACCACCCACCCATTTCGTTACACGCGCCGCCCCCCAACGCTGCCGGGTGGGGCTCTGCTCCGGCATATCGCCGACGGACTGGGTCTGGTCGTCCGCCATCAGAACGCCTGCCCAATGCCGATATAGAGCGTGAATTTCGCTTCACCCGGCTGCCGGTTGATCGGCATCGCCAGGTCGGCGCGAAACGGACCGAAATTGGTATAGAAGCGTCCGCCGATGCCCCCTCCGTAGCGGATGTCGGAGAATTTCGGGATCGAGCTTTCATACACCTGCCCGGCGTCGATGAACGGCACGATGCCATAATTGCCGAAGCGATAGCGTGCCTCGACCGCGAATTCTGTGACGGACCGCCCGCCGATCGGATCGGCATTCTCGTCCTTCGGGCCAAGCTGCTGATAGCCATAGCCGCGCACCGATCCGCCACCGCCCGCATAGATCCGGCGGGACGGCGCGATGTCGTCGCGCGCGGCACCCGATATCGTGCCAAGCCGTGTGCGCGCCGCGATGACGAGGCTGTCGGACACCGGATAATAGCCCGACACATCCAGCATCGCTCGCGCATAGGGCGAGACATTGCCCTGCAGAGACGCTTCGGGTGAGAGCCGCAACGTCGCGCGCATCCCGCGGGTGGGATTGAGCAGGTCGTCGGATAGATCATAGCCCAGCTGCCCCGGCAGCGCGCCGATGAAATAGGTCAGCCGCTTGCTGGTGCCCGCCTCCAGATTGCGGGTGGTTTCGTTGGAAGCCAGCACCTCGAACCCATAGGACCATGTCCAGCGCTTCTGGAAGATCGGCGTCGACACGCGGGAAATGCTGCCGGAGAGCGTCGCGGTGAACGCCTCATAGGCATCATAATCCTGATGGTTGACGGCGACGCCGGCCTGCACCGTGCGATCGCGCCGACCGGCATTGGACCGACGGAAACTGCCGGAAAGCCCCTGCTCCTGCGTCCCGGCGACCGCGCCGAGGATCAACGCGCCTTCGGGCGGGAAGAGGTTGCGATGCGTCCAGCTTCCCTCCGCGCGGATGCCCTGCCCGGTCCCATAGCCAAGGTCGCCAGCCAGCGTGCGCGCCGGACCCTTTTCCTGCACCACCGCAAGATCGACATATTCGGTGCCGTCCGGGGCGGGCCGCCCGGTCCTGACGGGTTCTACCGTCACGCTTGAAAACAGGCTGGTCGCCACCAGCGCCTTGCGTAGATCGTCCACCTTGCGGCTGTCGTAGAGCTCGCCCTGATCGAAGCGGGCGATCACCCCGATATGTTCGGCGTCGAAGACATCCTTCACGCCGCCCGTCGTGATCGTGCCGAAGCTCCCGCGCGGCCCGGTGTCGACGGGCAGCGTGTAGGCGCCCGTCAGCGTCTTTTCGTCGAGCAGGATGTCGCGATCGCCGACATCGACGAACGGATAGCCGCGCTGGGGCAGGACCAGGCTGATATTCGCCTCTGCCCCCTCGATCCGCTCCGCAACGATGGGCTCGCCCGTCTTGAGCGGCAGCGCCTCCCGGACGAGGCCGGGCGGCTGTGTCTGCTGCGCGCTGATGACGATCTCGCCGAGCTTATATTGCTTGCCCGGCGTCACCGAAACGATCGCTTTCAGCGCGCCCTTCGGTCCAGCCTCCTGATCCAGCGAGGCGATGGCGGTGGCGTCATAATAGCCCGCCGATTTGAGCAGGCGAAGCGCAAGCGCCTCATCCTCGCGGGCGCGGGCCTGCACCATCGCGGCATTCTCTGCCTTGCCCTTGCCTTCCCGAAGGGCAGAAAGTTCCCTGAACTTTTCGGCGAGGCCGGTGCCTTCGAAACCCTGGAGCGAAACGTCATAGGCGATCGACGGCGCATCCTCCTTGGGATCGGCGGCGATCTGAACGGGCGTGACGTCGAAGCTATCGATGGGCGGCAGCGGCTGGGCGAGTTCAGCATCGGCGGGCGGCTCCGTGGCGGTAGGAAGATCGGCCTTGGCAGCCCCCTCTCCAACGCTCTGCATGAACGCATCCATCGATGGAAGCGGCGCGCCTTGATTTTCCTCGATGGGCGGCAACTGCTTTTCAAACGCTTCGTCGGGAATGATCGCCTCCGGCGCGGCCTGCTCGGCAGCCGCGCCCTGCTCAGATGCCTGGGAAGGTTGAGCCTGCTGAGCGAGCGCCGGCGAGGCTCCGGCAATGAGGACGGGAAAGACGGCCAGACGACAATTCCGCCCTGCACCCCACAACTGCATAACCCCGGAACGCCCTCTTCACCCATCCCGCGAGGGACAATCTACCGTGACAAGGGATACGCCTATGCGCCGCAATGGTTCCAGTATGAAAGAAATCCTGTTGACTTGGTCACGCCCAAATGCGCAAAGAGCCAGCATGCGGGTGTAGCTCAATGGCAGAGCAGAAGCTTCCCAAGCTTACGACGAGGGTTCGATTCCCTTCACCCGCTCCAGCCCTCCCTTCCCAGAACATCCCGAAAATGCTACGAAACCCACAAAAATTTAGGGTTTCCGCACCGCATTTGTCTCGCCTGTGCCCGCCTTTTCTCGCGACATCTCGCGAATCTGGGGGCCATTTTGGGGGCCACTTGGGTTTCACTCAATTCGAGTGGCCCCCAGGCTGGGGGCCACTTGGGATGGAAGGGATTGAAATCGTGGCATTAACCGATGTTGCGGTCCGCAATGCTAAGCCGGGGCCTAAGCCCTACAAGATGGGCGATTCCCACGGCCTGTTTCTGCTGGTCCAGCCAACCGGCGGGAAACTCTGGCGGCTCAAGTACCGGGTCGACGGGCGGGAGAAGAAACTGGCGATTGGCCCTTACCCGGAGATCGGCCTGGGCGAGGCACGCAGGCGGCGCGACGAAGCTCGCGAGGCAATGGCTGCCGGCAAGGATCCGGCACGGGAGAAGCAACGCGACAAGGTGCGGGCAAAGCTGGAGGCAGAAAACACCTTCGCTGCGATTACCACCGAATTCTGCGAGAAGCGCAAGCGGGACGGCCAGCGTGCCTGGGCACCGGCTACCGCCAAGCGTTGCGAGTACCTTCTGTCGATCCTGTGCGGGTCAATTGGCAACATGCCGATCGCCGAGATTGAGCCCGCCGATGTGCTGGTCGCAGTCCGCCGGATCGAAGGCAAAGGCAAACTCGAAAGCGCCCGCCGAACGCTTCAACTGGCAGGCTCGGTGTTCCGCTATGCGGTCGCCACGGCACGCCTCAAGTCAGATCCTACCCGCGACCTCAAGGGGGCGCTGACAAGCCCCACCGTTACGCATTACGGGGCGGTCATCGACCCCGCCGGGGTGGGCGAACTGCTTCGGTCAATCGATGGCTACGAGGGGCAACCGATCACCAAACTCGCGATGCAACTTGCCCCTCATGTGTTTGTCCGCCCCGGCGAACTACGGCACGCAGAATGGTCGGAAATCGATCTGGAAGGGGCGCTGTGGACGATCCCGGCAGGAAAGACCAAGATGCGCAAAGAACATGTCGTTCCGCTCTCGCGCCAGGCCATAGCGATCCTCAAGGACGTGCAGCCACTGACCGGACCGAGCGGCTATGTCTTCCCCTCCGTCCGCACCCGCCGCCGCCCGATGAGCGACAACACGATCAACGCAGGGCTGCGCCGCCTCGGCTATGCCACCGACGAAATGACCGCCCACGGCTTCCGCGCGATGGCATCCACGCTGCTCAACGAAAGCGGCAAATGGAACCCCGACGCCATCGAACGTGCACTGGCCCATGGCGACACCGACAAGGTACGCGCCGCGTACCATCGCGGCGCCCATTGGAAGGAGCGGGTGGCCATGGCGCAGTGGTGGAGTGACTACCTAGACGAGCTGCGGAACGGGGCGAAATCGGTCTGACGGGCGATCCAACGAGCTGATCGCTGGCAACTGGCGCGCAAATCGCGACTTGCGCGCGATTTGTCAGGATAGGTTATTGTTATTGCTGTACTTATCCTCCTCGAAGGCGCGATTGCAAATCGCGATTTGGAGGCAAATCGGTTTGACACCAGACCGAAATATCCAGTTTTTACTAATTTTACCAATAACTTTCACCCTGCAGTCCACTGCGTACGGTGTGCTTGTCAGCCATCTGCAGATCCCGCTTCAATCGCTTGGCATGCAGAACTTTCAAGTAGAAGAAATCTTGTCTGACTTGGCCGAAGCCTCGCGGCGCCTGAGCGTGAATAATTCGGCCTATTCAACAAATTTGGCGCAGCGGATTGCCCGTTACCCGTACATCCTGCTAGCCACAGATCCATGCCCATACCTGATTACCAGACGCTAATGCTTCCAGTGCTTTCCGTTGCTGCAGGAGGCGAAGTAAGGGTGCCGACAGCAGCTCAGATAATCGCTGATCGGCTGGGTCTTACCGAAGACGAACGCGAGGAGATGCTGCCAAGCGGCAAGCAGCGCCTTTTGCATAACCGCGTTCACTGGGCAAAATTCTACATGTCGAAAGCGGGCCTTATCGATAGCCCCAAACGGGGCGTTTTTGTGGCGTCCGCTGCCGGGCAGGCCCTGCTCGCCACCAAGCCCGAACGTATCGACGTTGACACGCTTAAGGGGTTTCCCTCGTTCGCAGAGTTTTACGGGCAAGCAGGTGCAAGTGCCGAGCCTGACCAGGCTGCAGCGACCGTCGCGGCGACGCTTTCTGACGCCACGCCCGAAGAACAGATCGACGCTGCGTATTCTGTAATGACCGCAGCGTTGAAAGCCGATTTGCTGCAGCGCGTTCTGGAGCAATCTCCTGCCTTCTTTGAACGCCTGATTGTCGATCTCCTCGTAGCAATGGGTTACGGCGGGTCTCATGAAGATGCCGCGCGCCAGCTTGGCAAGTCCGGTGACGGTGGCATCGACGGTATCATTGACGAAGATCGGCTTGGCTTGGACCGAATCTATGTTCAAGCGAAGCGCTATGCGACTGGTTCCGCAGTGGGCCGCCCAGAAGTCCAAGGGTTCGTCGGAAGCCTTGTCGGATTGGGCGCGAGCAAGGGCGTTTTCGTAACGACCTCCGCCTTCAGCAAGCAGGCTACGGAATACGCTCGAAGTCTGCAGCAACGGGTTATTCTCATCGATGGGCCACGCCTTACCGAACTGATGACCGAGTTTGGTATTGGTGTCCGAACTACCCGTGTGATCAACGTCAAGCGGCTCGATGAAGACTTTTTTGCGGATGATGTCTGAAGGTCAACAGCTGGGACGAACCCGCCGTTCGCAACAACTTCGCCGAACGGCGGGGTCGGCCGAGAGCTGCCGTCCGCGAACATCCCGGAAGGATCGAATATCGGGAAAGATCAAGGCTACTCGAAACCTCACCTCCATAGATCATGCTACGAAGCGGAGACCGAATTAGGCATCTTACCCGTGTCCGAAGCCCGTCTTGATTGACGCTTCAAACCGATCAGCGGTCGCAGCAACGTGAGACGTCGACCGATAGCGTAAAAAAGCCAGCATCCGAGCGCGGTCGCCGCGATCAGGATTACGAAGCGGATGAGCGGTCCGGTCGGTGTCGGTAGCAGCCAATAACCGACGACGAGGATGATTGTCTGGTGGATGATGTAAAAGGGGAACACCGCCTCCGCGAGTGTCGTGCGCCAACAATGATCGTGGTTCCAGTATCGATCCGCCATTCCGATCAGCCCCACGACGAACGTCCAGAGCATGACGGCGCGCAGGCCATGATAGGCGAGACGCACCATGTCAGGCAGTGGCGTCGCGCCCGGGAAGGCCGCCTCCAGAATGGCGATGGCCGGATAAGCGACGATGCCGACCGCCAGTGCGTACCGCCACTGCCGCCCGACCGCCACCTGCAACCCCGCCGAGCCCCGCAGCAACACCCCGAACAGGAACAGCGGCAGATAGGTCGCATGGGCGCTCCAGTCGTCGAACAGCCCATGGGTGTCGATCCAGCCGGGCGGCAACACCTCGCGAACGACGAAGACGAAAGCGATCGGGAGTGGCAGCAGCCACCGTCCGGCCAAGGGCCGTTCCACCAAGGCGCGGATCGTTGCTCGCAGGCTGGCGGGCAGGCGCAATAACGCGGCCAGCGCAAGTGTGTAGACAAGTAGGTAAAGCACAAACCAAAGGTGCATCCAGGTCGGCATGGCGATGCCGTCGATGAACTGGAACCGGTAGTAGTCAAAGGCGAGGAAATGCAGGAAGCCATTCGCATAGCCATGCTGCGTCACCAGGGCGACCCAAGGCTGGGGCGTCACGACCACCGCCATGCCGAACAGCAGCGGGATGCCCAGCCGGGAGAACCGCCCGCGCAGGAATGGGCCGTATCCTGTGCTGCGCGACAGCACTGCGGCGCTGGCATAACCCGAGATGGCGAACAGCAGGGATAGCCGCCACGGGTTGGTGAACATCATCGGGATCGCGATCCAGTCGATCGGCGCCGTCACCTTGATCTCGAACGGCCAAGACACGAACGCCATGCCGACGTGGTAAAGGATCAAGATTCCGAACGCACCGATACGCAACCAGTCCATTCCGTAATGTCGTTTCTGTGACAGTGTCGCCACGACTTTTCTCCTACCGTTGGCGTCTGATATCGAGCTATTCTGCACCGATAGGCGGAGACAAGGGTCGAGGGGCGGGAAGCGGTGTGGCGGTGACGACGGAAGAGGTGGTTGTGACGAACGGCGGTCCGGGCGGGACAAGCGGCGGGACGCTCGCCCGCCTGGTTGCCGGGCTTGTGCCGATAGCGGTGATCGTCCAAGTCTCGATCAACGCCGCCTCGCGCCTGGCGGATGGCAGGGCATCGAGCGATCCGATCGGCGCAGAAGAGGCTTGGGGGTACGAACTGACCTCCGGCATCTCCATCCTCTTGCTGCTGCCGTTGATCTGGCACGCCACCGGGCGCCTGCCTCCTGCGCGGGAAGGTTGGCCGTGCTATCTGGCACTTCACCTCGTCGGCAGCCTGATCTTTTCCGCCCTGCATATCGCGCTGATGCTCGCCCTGCGCTTCCTGATCTGGGGAAATCGGTACGACGCTGGTCCGATCGACGATCTGCTCCTTTATGAATTTCGCAAGGACGCGTGGAGCTATGCTGTCATCGTAATGGCATTCACGCTGAGCCGGAGATTGGGAGCATCATCAGTCGTTCCAGCGACCCGGCCGGAAAGCAGGGTGCTGGTTGTCCAAGACGGTGCTTGCCGCCATTTTGTTCGGATCGACGCGATCCGCTACGTCAGGGCAGCTGGGAATTACGTGGAGATCGTGACAACCGGCGAGAGCATCCTGCACCGCTCCACCATGTCGATGATCGAAACGGAACTGGGCGACGCCTTCGTCCGCATCCATCGCAGCATCCTTCTTTCCCGATCGAACGTGTTGACGATCAACAGCACCCCGTCAGGCGACTTCACCATCACCACACGCTGTGGCGAAGTCTTGAAAGGAAGTCGCCGATATCGGCAGGCGCTTTCATAATCGCAGGACAGCGGCGGATTGCCCTTGATGCCAGACTGACGGTTCGCGCTGCGGTCGCAGCACTTTTCGGATCGAAAGGGCGAATATTGGGGTGCCCCCAAGCCATTTCCGATTGAGAAGGTGTTGCGAGACGACCGGTGTTGGCGCTTTTAAACACCTGAACGGCAGGCTAGGCTTTCCCAAAATGGCAGATCGGAGATGGAGAAACGGGGCGTTCACGCATTCTCGAAACCGTCTGTTCCGGAAAGCGAGAGTAATCGATCGAATCACAATGTCCAAGCGGCCGCCGATCAGCGCGTTCATCGCGCTTGACCGGCTGCTTTTATCAAAGCCGGACGTTCATCTCACCACAAAAGACGGGCGAAATCTGGTCGATTGCTGCCGCAATCAGCTGTGCCGGTACGTTGGCAAGAGCGGACGATCTCGCCTGGCATTGTCTTTTTGAATCTCAGGATTTCCACAGGCATCTGACGTAGCAGGGGGCCATATTGGGGGCCACTGCCGCGTTGGCGCATCGAAAACCTCTTTCTAATCTGTGTATTATGGTGATTTTTGGCTTCCCTTCACCGCTCCACCGGTATCGCAGCGTCTTCAGTAAATGGTCTTCCGGTCGTGAGCGCCAGGACAACCGGGGACTGAACATGGTTTCATCCACCGGCCGTGCTCGATCCGGTTGCTGCATGCCTATTTCACGCCGTTCAGCATGCCTGTCATTCTCTTCATGGCGAATGGCGGGAGTTTCACGGCCTTGGCCGCAGCGATGTCCGTAGGCGTCGGCTTCCCCACCTGGACCAGCGCGACCATCCCCATCGAATAGTGCGGCATGCACTTGATGCCGTAAAGACCGGGCTTGGAGACGGTCATCACCGCTTCCTTGTTCATCAACCCTTTCATCGGCGTCGCGCCGGCAGGAAGCATCGTTGAGATTGTCTCGGCGTTATGGCTGGGGTCGGTCGGCCGGAAATGGATGACATCGCCCGGCGCCGCCTTCACGAAGGCTGGCTCGAACACCATCGCGCCATCCGCGCCCTTGTTCTTCATGTGGACGACAATGTCCTTGGCGCATGCGGGCACGGCGGAGGCGCCCAGCAGGAAACCCACGAGCGCCATGCGAAGCGCAGGACGATGAAGCATTAGATCTCTCCCGTAATCAATAGCTTGAATATTGCCTGTTGCAGCGACAATGGCGGAACGGGCTGCAGGCACAATTGACCTTTGGTCCTATCGCCCTTCAGGCAGAACCGGCGTGAGCGGCAGGCCGAGATCGCGCCAGCCATCGGTTCCTTCCGCCAGCCACCAGACATTATGATATCCCATGGTCCGCAACCGCCGGGCGGCGTTCCAGCTCATCCAACAGTCGGCAAGGCAGAAGGTCACGATCATACGCCCCTTCGCGCCGCCCGTCAGTCGCGCGACGCCGCGTTCGAACCATGATGCGATATCCGGCGCCGGTTCGCCGCGCCCCGCTTCGGGGAACCAGTGTGCGCCCGGAACGCTCGGGCGGTCCTTTGCGAGGTGCCAGCCGCCGGTCTCGTCGCGATGCGCGCCTTCCGCCGGCAAAACGTCGATCAGGATGACGTCCACATCGGCGCGCAACTGCGCCACGGCTGCCGGGGCAATGCGACCGACGCCATCGGGCGCCTCTGGCACCGGCGCGCGATAATGGGCGATGCGATAGCCGTCGGCGCCGAACAATCCTCCATCGGGCAGCTGGGCGCTGGCAATGGCCGGTGCCAGCAGCAGCAGGATCGTCAGGACAGGTTTCCACATCATGCGCGCTCCCTTGCCTCACATCCTCATGACCCAAGGTGCAATGGTAAAGATATTGCCGGCTGCATATGCATGGACTTTGGGAGAAGGACATGAGGCCGCATATATCTCTGCTGGTCCCGCTGGGCACGGTGCCGCTGGTGATCCCAACGGTGCTCGCCGCGCGCGTCCCCTACCCTGCAGATCCGTTGCAGTCACCGATGTGGACCGCCCATGCCCGGAGCATCTTCGGCGATGATCCTGTCCGCTTCGATACCCGCCTCAGGATCAGCTCTCCCGAGGTGGCGGAGAACCAGCGCAGCTTTCCCGTGGCGCTCGACGCGCGCGGGATAGGTCAGGTGAGGCGCATGGTGATCTTCGCCGATCTCAACCCCATCCCGATCGCCATCGACTATCGGCCCGACGCCGCAGAGCCCTATGTCGCGACCCGGATCAAGCTGGACCAGCGCACGCCGGTACGCGGGGCGGTGCAGCTGATCGACGGGCAATGGCTGGTCGCGGGCGGCTGGGTCGACGCGGTGGGCGGCGGTTGCTCGGCGCCGCCACTGAGCCGGGTGGCGGGCGACTGGGCCGATCATCTGGGCGAAATACGCGGCGAAGCATGGCCGGCGGCCGGTAACTCCGTCAGTCGCCTGCGCATCAGCTTCCGCCATCCCATGGACACCGGGCTCGTCGCCAACATACCGGCTTATCATATCGAGGAACTGGCGGTGAAATCCGCACAGGGTGCCACGCTGGGCGCAATGGAGGTCTGGGCATCGGTTTCCGAAAATCCCGCCATCACGCTGATGCCCCATGCTGCGGCGGGTGAGATGCTGACCATTTCGGCGCGTGACACCAGCGGGCGCGGCTATCTGGCCAGGGTGCCGGTAGCGCGACAATCGCCTGTCCCGGCCCTCAGCCCGCGATGAGTTTTTCGCGCAGGAGCATGTTCGGTGCGCTGATGGCAGCCATGCCGGTGGCACTGTGGGCGGCGACGGAGGATTATCATATTTCGCCTCTACAGGTTGCCGACGGTATATGGATGATCCACGGCGCCGATGCGCCGATCCTGTTCAGCAATGGCGGGGCGATCGCCAATATCGCGATCATCGACACGCCGGCAGGCGCCGTGCTGGTCGATAGCGGGCCGTCGATCCGCTATGGCCGCGCACTGAAAAGCGTGGCGGAAGGGCTGACGGGCAAGCCGGTTGTGCGGGTCTATGTGACGCATCTGCATCCTGACCATGGCATGGGGATCGCCGCGTTCGATCGCGCGATCGTCACCGCGCTGCCGCAGACGATCAGCGACATGGCCCGCGACGGCCGGGGCTTTTCCGATGCCATGTACCGGATCTTGGGTGACTGGATGCGCGGCACTGACTTGGTGCTGCCGGGCCGGCCGATCAGTGAGATTTCCGAGGATTTCGGCGGCCGGCCCTTACGCCTGATGGCCCTCGCCGGCCACAGTGCCGGTGACCTTGCGCTACTCGACGAGAAGACAGGCACGCTCATCGGCGGCGACCTGCTGTTTCATGATCGCGCGCCAAGTACGCCGACTGCGGATCTCGCCCGCTGGCGCGAGAGCCTGGAGCTGCTGGCGCAGCTGCCGCACAAGGGGGCCATTCCCGGCCATGGCCCGTTCGATCCATCAGGCACGGCGGCGATCGTCCAGACGCGGGACTGGATCGACTGGCTGGAGGACACCCTCACCCTCGCCGTCCAGTCCGGGCTGGATATGGTCGAGGCGGGCGCCTTGCCGATCCCGGCGCGTTTTTCGGGGCTGGCGGTGGCCCGCTATGAACTGCAGCGCAGCGTGTCGCATCTCTATCCGGGGCTGGAGGCCAGGCTGCTGCCCCGGATCGATGTGCAAGAGAGATAAGGGAAGGCCCCTCTCTCCATTGGCCGGCGCTAGAATCTCGTCTTGACGCCTGCATACCATCTTCTGGGCGCTCCGGGGCCATAGGCCCGCGGATTATTCGCGCCGGGTGCCTCCTCCAGTTCAATCTCATCCACCTGCGAGAATGTACCGAAAGTCGCATATTTGCGGCCAAAGGCATTGCGCAGTTCGCCAAACAGGGTGACGCCCTGTACGATATCGATCCCGGCGCGCAGGTTCGCAATCAGATAGCCGGGCACCCTGGCGTTCTGATTGCCCTCGTCACCGACCAGATATTGGCCGGAGCGGGCAATCAGGTCGCCGCCGATCGACCAGCCCTTTGCCGCATAATCCAATGTCAGCGTGACGCTATGGCGGGGGATGCCCGGCAGGCGATCGCCCGGCGCGACATCGACGGTGCCGTCGTCATCCGCTTCAGGGTTGGCCGGGCTGCTCAGGATCAGGTCATCACGATAGGTCGCATCGGTAAAGGCATAGCCAAGGCCGGCGGTCAGGCCGCCATGGCTAGCCTTGAGCGAACCCTCGACACCCTGCCGCCGCGTGCTCCCGATATTCTGGAAATAGGCGCGCCCCCGGATCTGCGAGGCGATATACTGGATATCGTTGCGGTTGGTGGTGCGATAGGCGGAGAGCAGCCATGTCGCCTGCCATCCGCCCAGATGGAAAGCGCCCGACGCTCCCGCCTCCCAGCTTTTGGCGACAACCTGCTTCAACGGCGGATCGGCGATGAAGAAGTTGGTGAGGCTGCACGGCGCCGTCTCGTCTGCGCAGGAGAGTTCGGCGGGCGTGGGCGCGCGGTTGCTCTCGGCATAGCCAGCGCGCAGCGACAGCCCCTGTGACACGATATAGTCCAGTTCGATGCCCGGATTGAGGCGCTCGAAACTGTGCCTGCCGTTAAGCGCCGTGCCGATCTGATCCGTCAATTCTATCCGCGCATGGTTCCAGCGCAGGCCGAGTTCGGCGGAAATCCCCGGCGCCAGCGGCACCCTATCTTGCACGAACGCACCCCAATATTCGGTGTGGGCCACCAATCCCACTGGCGCAATCGCACCATCGGCCTGCACGATGCGACTGCCAAGCGCTTCCACGCTGCGGTCCTCGGTGAGTTCGCCCAGTTCCGTCGACGTATCGAAACGGGTGCGGCTGCCGTCGTAACTCAGGCCGAGCGCAAAGTGATTATTGCCGGCAAGCAGGGGTCGTTCATCGATGATCTGCGCCAATGCGCCGATCGCATCAGTGCGCGTGCGCCCGCGATTAAGGACGCCATAGCCCTCTCCGTCCAGCGCATCGACGATCGGATTGCCGCCGGCCTCCGTCAGGATGGCCTGCTCTTCATCGCCATCACCGCTCACGGTCTCCAGGCATAACAGCCCATCGGCATCGTCATCCTCGCAGCCCTCGATATCGGCGGCGTCACCATTGACTGTGCGCAGGGTGAGCCGTTGGGCGTAAAGCGTGCCTTCGATACGCGTTTCTGGAGACAGAGCGACCCAGGGATGCAGGCTGACCCGGCCATAGCGGCTGCGACTGTTATCGGGCCAGGTGAAGACTGCGCGTCGATCTGCGGCAAGCAATTCCACGGGCGAGACGCCATTGCCGGTCAGGTCGGTATCGGCACCGACCAGCTTCATATGAAGGCCGCCGGCCTCGGTATCGAAACCCAGATCGAGATATCCATTATAAAGCCGGGATGGGCTATGATCGCGCCAGCCATCTTCCCGACTATATTGGAACGCGCCGAAAACGCTGACATTGCCACGCGCGAGCCCGCCCGCGATGCTGCCCTCTGCATAGCCGAAGCGCCCGCCGGTCGCGCTTGCCTCCAACCCCGGATCGCTTCGGCCGGTCTTGGTCTCCAGGAGAATGGCACCGCCCAGCGCGTTGAGGCCATAGACTGGGCTGGCATCGAGGATGCTGAGCTTGCGGATTGCCGCTTCGGGGATCAGGTCGAACTGGACAGTATCGCCAAAGGGCTGGTTGAAGCGTGCGCCGTCCATATAGACCGCCAGGCCCTGTGATTGCCCCTGCAACGGGGACGCGACGAAGCCCCGATAGACCAGATTGGGTTGCCAGGGATTGTTCTGGGCATCCTGCAGAGTGACGCCGGCCACGTTCCGCGTCAAAGCGGAGAGCAGATCGGGCGCCGACGCGCGGCTGATATCCGGTGCGCCGATGGAAAGTGCATCGTCGCTATCGACCGCGCCGCCGGGGGCAGTGACGACGATAGCCTGAGATGGAGTCGCGTCAGGCTCCTCCCCACGCGCGAGCGCCGGAACCAGCGCCATCCCCGCCACTCCTGCTGAAAGCCAGCCCAATCCCCTCATATCGCCTCCATTTTTGTTATCGATCGACGCTAGGGTGGCACGAATTTGCGTTCTGTCATACCTTTAGTCGGCGCCTCATTAAGCTCAGAAGAACAGGATTGCACCTGCCGCGATGGTGTCCGCCTTTGCCTCATTGCCATTGTGCGCCTGCGACTTGGTGCGGATATATTCGCCGATCAGCGTGACCCAGCCGGTCAAGCCATAGCGCGCCTGCCCGACCCAGCTGCTGTTCTTTTCCACCAGTGCCGGATTGGCGAGGGCGTCTGCCATGTTGGCATAATGCAGGTTGCTCTCCCCATAGCTGCCGCCGACGGAGAATTTGCCGAACGTCGCCAGCCCCTGAAGGTAGAAGCCGTCGCTGTCGCGTTTCGCCCCGTTCGCGTCCGTATCGAACAGGTTGAGCGCCGTCGTACCAAGGCCCGCGCCGTTATAATAATAGCCCGTCAGCACGATCGGGCCATAGCCGAGCTTGGCGCCCGTATCGAAACCGCTGCCGGTATAGGAGACGCCATCGATGCGGTTATGCTTTTGGGTGATGCCCGACAGCCAGGCACGGGCCGAGAAATCCCCGAACTTGCCATCATAGACGAGCTTGCCCTGGAAACCGGGCGACTTGCTGCTTTCGCCAGGTCCAGTGAGGGACTGGAGCGGCTGGAAGACGCCGACCGACACCTGGAAGCCGGAAAGGCTGGGTGAGTTGTAGGTGATCTGTGGCTGGAAATCGGTGTAGATGTAGCCGATGCCGATGCGCCCCAGCGAGGTGTTGGACGGCGCGACATTGCCGCCGCTCGATCCGACGGAGAGCAGGGTGATGTCGTTCAATATGCCTTCCGACCCGAACAGGCCGATGTCGCGGCCCAACTTGAACTCGCCCAGCCCCTTGCGGCCGATGGTCATGTAGGTCTGACGGAAATCGATGCCCGCTGTCTGCAGCGCGACCGGGCGGCCGCCGGCATTCGCGCCGCCACCGCCGGAATAATCCGCGCTGTTGATGCCGGGATACATGCCGAAATGCGCGCCGACATCCCATCCCCCCTGATTGGTGGTGACGTCGAATTTCAGATAGCCGGGGAGCAGGCCGTTGCGGATGGACGAACTGTTGCCTCCCACCGGCACCACGCCCCCGACGACCGCTGTTGTCGCACCAGGTGCCTGACCGTTCTCATGCGTGTAGAAGCCGTTCACCGAGCCGGAAATCTTGACCGCGACGCCGCCCACTTCCATGCCGACACCGCTATCCGTCATCCGCACGAGGCGCTTGTCGTCCAGCGAAGCGGCCGCTGCCTGCGCGGGCGGCGCGCTTGGCGCGGTTGCGACCTGGGCGTCCTCCTGCTTCACCAGTTGCTGATATTCCTCGTCGGTGAGGATGCCCTTTTCGTGAAGCCTTTTCAGCAGCTCTTGTGTCGTGCTCGCCATCGCCGGCGTTGCGCCTGCCGCGAACGCGAGCGCCATTGCGGCGCTCCCGAGGAACGTCCCTCTTCCCATGTCATCCTCCCATTATGCGCTGGTCGTGCCAGCAGGGAGGAAGGTGCTTTGGTCGTTCCCTTACCGAAATTGGACTTTGGTTCTCGTTCCTTCGATCAGTCCCGGATCGCACTTTGGATCAGGGCGCAATGGCGATACCCCACGGCCCGGCGCCAACCGGCACCGTGCCCACGACCTTCGCACTGGCAAGGTCCACCACGGAGACATTGTCCGAAAGTCCATTGGCGGCATAGGCATGCGCGCCGTCTGTGCTGATCGCCAGATGCCAGACCCGCTTGCCGACCGGAACATAGGCGCGCACCGCGCGGGTCGCGACGTCGACCAGAGCGAGATGGTTCGCGCGGCCCAGCGCGACGACCGCCGTCTTCCCGTCTGGCGTGAAGCGAATGCCGCACGGCAGGATCTGATAATCCTGCACGCCTGGAATGGCGAAATGGATGGTATCGGTGATCTTGCGGGTGCCCGGGTCCGCAATCTGTACCGTGCCGCCGGTCTCGGCCGCGATCCACAGCTGCTTGCCGTCGGCGGTGAATTCCACATGGCGGGGGCGCTGGTCGGTCTCCGTCGCGTCGACCATCGTCTTTGTCGCAAGGTCGATCCAGTTGACGACGCCGTCATCCTCCGATGTCACGACCACCCATTTCCCGTCTGGGCTTTGCGCCACCCCTTCGGGTTCCTTGCCGACATCGACCTGGAACGCCACCTTGCGGCTTTCGAGGTCGATCGCGGTCAGCGCGGCATTATCCTCATTCGCGACGAACAGCGTGCGGCCATCGCGGGAGAGGAAGAACTGCTCGGGATCCTGCCCCGAAGGCAGGTCGGCCACGACCTTGCCGGTCGCCCGGTCGATCATCTGCACGGCATGGTCGCTGCTGGCACAAAGCAGGATATATTTGCCATCCTTCGTCAGCGTGATGCCGCGAGGCCGCCCGCCGACCGGCCATGTCGCCAGTGGCTGCATCGTCGCCGCATCGATCACGCTGATGCTATTGCCGCGCTCGTTGGAAACATAGAGGGTTTCAGCCTGCACGGCCGGCATCGCAGCGATCAGCGCCAATCCCGCAAAAGCGACCTTCATCATAGCATTATCTCCACGTCCTTTCGGCTTTCGACCCGATTAGCCCCGTCCCCGCCCCCGCGGGATTGTACCAATGGCCAATGGGCGGCTGCGTCAGCTTCCCTACACTCACGGCAACAGGGGTGACGAGCGGCCAACATGGGTCGACGCACAAATGAGGGATTGGGATGAGGAACTACGGTCGTATCGCATTGGTCGGCGCTGCCTGTCTGGCTAGCGTGTCCGTCACATCGGCGCTGATGGCGCACGGCAATGTCACGCCTCAGGCCGTCGACACGTCCGCGCTGCCCGAGATCGGCGGGGACTGGCTGCAGCACAACCCCTATCGCGGCAATGCCGTGGCAGCCAAGATCGGCGAATCCGCCTATGGCCAGAATTGCGCACGCTGCCACGGGCTGGACGCGGAATCCGGTGGCATCGCCCCGGACCTGCGCTACCTGGAGGTCGGCGATTCCGGTGACGAATGGTATATCCAGCGCTTCCAGCATGGCTCCTCGCATGACGGCAAGGTCTATATGCCGCCCATGGGCGAGGTGCTGGGCCAGAAGGCCGGCTGGGCGATCCGCGCCTGGCTCGAAACCAAGCATCAGGAGTAGGGCGAGATGGACCGTCGCGCCTTTCTGAGCAGCGCGGCGGTTGCCGGCCTGCTCGGCATTGCAGGATTTCCGGGCGAGCGCGCCGCAAAGGCCGCCCCGCTCGGCAAGGTCAAGGATCTGGGCGTCCTTCGGGTCGCAGTCTACAAGGACAATCGTCCCTGGTCCTGGCGCAAGGATGGCAAGCTGATCGGCGTGGACGTCGATCTGGCGCAGGCGCTGGCCAAAGGTCTGGGCGTGCGTGCCGATATCGCGGAGCTTGTGGCGGACGAAAGCGCCGACGATGACCTGCGCAACGGCGTTTGGAAGGGCGGCCTGCTTGGCTTCCAGCCTGCAGACATCATGCTGCACGTCCCCTTCGACCGGACCTTTGCCGCGCGCAACGACCAGGTGGCGATCGTCGCGCCCTATTATCGCGAGAATTTCCAGTTCGCCTGCGTGAAGGGTGAGATGGATGTGAATGCCCCGCCGGTCCAGTATCGCGGCAAGCGGCTGGCGGTGGAGATCGATTCCATTCCCGATTTCTACCTGATCGGCACCTTCGGGGGCATATTGGCAAAGGACGTCGTCCATTTTCCGGGCGGCGCCGAAGCGGTTGCCGCCGTGACCGAGGGCCGCGCCGATGCCGTGCTCGCCAGCCGGGCGCAGATCGACGCCGTGCTGCATGATAGCGGCGCCACCAACATCGTTCGCCGCACCATGCCCCTGCCCGCCTTCACGTCGGCCGGCTGGGATATCGGCATGGCGGTCAAGGAGAACAGCCGGAACCTGGGCGACGCGATCGAAGCGATCCTGGCCGACATAACCGCGTCGGGCGAGATCAAGGCGATCTTCGCGCGCCATGGCGTCACCTATGCACCCGCGCTCGCAGCGGGCTGAAACACCGACCGAAGGTCCAATTGTTCCGCAGGCGACACCTAATAGTCTGCGATATCGAAGGCGCCGACAGCGCCCGTAACAAGGGAGGATGATGATGAAAGGACGTCTCACGCGTTCGTTCGCGGGAGTTGCCGCCATGGCGCTGCTGGCGGCCGGCGCACCGTTGCTGGCCACAGGCCCGACGGACGCTGACCTGATGGGCGACGCAGCCTCCACGGGCGACGTGCTGACCTATGGCATGGGGCCGCAGGGGCAGCGCTTCAGCCCGCTGACCGCGATCAACAGCGAGACGGTGGCGAAGCTGGTGCCGGCCTTTTCCTCCTCGCTGGGCGGCGAGAAGCAGCGCGGCCAGGAATCGCAGCCGCTGGTCTATGACGGCACGATCTACGTCACCGGATCCTATTCCCGCCTGTACGCCTTCGATGCGCGCACCGGCGAGGAAAAGTGGGAATATAACGCCCGTCTGCCCGACGACATCATGCCCTGCTGCGACGTCGTCAACCGCGGGGCCGCCATTCATGGCGACAAGATCATCTTCGCGACGCTCGATGCCCGTCTGGTGGCGCTCAACCGCAACACCGGCAAGGTCGTGTGGAACAAGCAGATCGCCGACTACAAGGCCGGCTACAGCGCCACGGCCGCGCCGCTGATCGTCAAGGGCATGGTGATCACCGGCAACTCCGGCGGCGAGTTCGGTATTGTCGGCGCGGTCGAGGCGCGTGACGTCGATACCGGCGAGCTGATCTGGCACCGCCCGGTCGTCGAGGGCAATATGGGCACCCTTCGCGGCAAGGACAACGGCATCACCGGCAAGCTCAACGCGACATGGCAGGGCGACCTGTGGAAGACCGGCGGCGGCGCGACCTGGCTGGGCGGCACCTATGATCCGGAGACCAACCTGCTCTATTTCGGCACCGGCAACCCGGCGCCCTGGAACAGCCATCTGCGCCCCGGCGACAATCTCTATACCGCATCGACGCTGGCCATCGACCCGGAAACCGGCGTCATCAAATGGCACTACCAGACGACGCCGCATGACGGATGGGATTTTGACGGCGTTAACGAGTTCATTCCCTTCGACGCCACGATCAACGGCAAGTCGATGAAGCTCGGCGCAAAGGCTGACCGCAACGGTTATTTCTTCGTGCTCGACCGCACCAACGGCAAGTTCGTCAGCGCCAGCAAGTTCGTGATGCAGACCACCTGGGCCGATGGCTATGACAAGAACGGCAAGCCCAAGGTGATCCCCGCCGGCCGCCCCGGCGCGCCGAGCGCGACCGAAAAGGGCACGAGCGTCTTCTCCTCGCCATCCTTCCTGGGCGGCAAGAACTGGATGCCGATGGCGTACAGCAAGGATACCGGCCTGTTCTACATCCCGTCCAACGACTGGGGCATGGACATCTGGAACGAGCCGATCGCCTACAAGAAGGGCGCCGCCTATCTGGGCGCCGGCTTCACCATCAAGCCGATCGCTGAGGATCATATCGGCGCCCTGCGTGCGATGGACCCCAAGACAGGCAAGATCATGTGGGAATATAAGAACAAGGCCCCGCTGTGGGGCGGCGTCCTCACCACCGCCGGCAACCTCGTCTTCACCGGCACGCCTGAGGGATATCTCAAGGCCTTCGACGCGAAGACCGGCAAGGAGCTGTGGAAGTTCCAGACCGGCTCCGGCGTGGTCGGATCGCCCGTCACCTGGGAACAGGATGGGGAGCAGTTCGTGGCGGTGATGTCCGGCTGGGGCGGCGCCGTGCCGCTGTGGGGCGGCGAAGTCGCCAAATCCTTCAAGGATATCAACCAGGGCGGATCGCTCTGGGTGTTCAAGCTGCCGAAATAAGGAGGCGGGTACGATGATCGTCATAGGGCGCGGAAATTACGCCGGAAGCGGGCATATTGCCGCGTCCCTGTTTATGCGCGATCATCATTCCCAGGGGGCGGATATGCAGGCTGAAGACAGCGGCGAAGTCATGATGGAACGGGTGCTCATCATTGACGATCATCCACTGGTCCGCGATGGCCTGCGCAGCGTGATCGCCGTGACCTTCGATGGCTGCGAGATTTTCGAGGCGGCGGGGCTGGAAGACGCGCTCGCGACGCTGGACAAGCAATCCAATTTCGACCTGATCCTGCTCGACCTCAATATCCCGGACGTGAAGCGGCTGGACGGGTTGCGACTGCTCCGCAGCCGTTACCCGATCCTGCCCGTAGTCATGGTGTCGGGCGCGTTCGACCGCAGCATCGTGCGCGAGGCACTCAGCGCTGGCGCGGCCGGTTTCATCCCCAAATCGATGAAGCGCTCGGCCATCGTGGAGGCGCTGCACCGCGTTGTCTCGGGCGAAATCTACATGCCCGATGCGATCGAGGATGGTCCGCAGGAAAGCCCGGAAGAAACCGACATCCTGGCCCGGATCGGCAGCCTGACGCCGCAGCAGCGGATCGTGCTGACCCACCTTGTCCACGGGCGTCTCAACAAGCAGATCGCGCATGATTTGAGCGTCTCGATGACGACGGTGAAGGCACATGTCTCCGCCATCCTGCAAAAACTCCACGTCTTCAGCCGCACGCAGGCCGTGATTTTGGCGAACCGCGTGCATTTCGACGGCGAGAACTGATAGGCGCATAGCCAATGAAGATGCCGGCGTGAGCCTTCGCCGGAGCATCTAGGCAACTTGAGACAAATTCAGTTCTATCGATAGCGATCAAAGAAAAGTGACAATACTCCGTTCGTCCCGAGCTTGTCGAAGAACCGTACTTCCTTTTCGGGCGTGACGGAGAAGAAAAGTGCAGCCCTTCGACATTGAAATAAGACAGGTGCCTCGTTTCAACAGGACGAACGGAGTGTGAAACCCTTCTTGATGGTTAGCGACAACACGGAATTTGCCTACGCCGCCTAGCCGTTCATGGGGATCACTTTTCCCCCTTTCAAGCGAATTTAAGGCGAGATCCCCTCGCCCCTCACCCTCAGTCCATCATCGTCCGCAGCAATGCGCGCAGCTGTGCAGGCTTGACCGGCTTGTTCAGCAGCGGCGTGCCGGTGGCGGCCAACTGCGTCTTCAACGCCTCGCCGCGATCTGCCGAGATAATCACCGCCGGCACCTTCACGCCGAAATATGCGTGCAGCCGCGCGATCACCGTATCACCGGTCTCGCCATCCTTCAGATGATAGTCGACCAGGATGATGTCCGGCCGCGTACCATCGGGGAAAAGTGCCTCAGCCTTCTGGAAACCGTCGGCCGTCGCGACCGTGCAGCCCCAGCCGGCCAGCAATGTCCGCATGCCCGACTGGATCTGCCGCTCATTGTCCACCACCAGCACCGACAGGTTGCGCATCGAGCGATCCCTTAACGGACGGCTGCGATCCTGCTCCTCGTCCCGCTGCTCCTGGCCCATCGGCAGGCTGATCGTGAAGGTCGCCCCCTCGCCCGGCGCGGACCGAAGCGTGACGGGATGCCCCAGCATCTCGCTCGCGCGCTTGACGATGGCCAGGCCGAGCCCCTTGCCCTGGCTGCGGGTATCGAGCCGTCTGAACTCCTCGAAAATCAGCGCCTGTTTGTCCGCCGCGATGCCGGGCCCGGTATCGGTGACGCTGATCCTGACGGCATCCCCCTCTGCCGTGCAGTCAACATCGACCGCCCCGCGAGGCGTATAGCGGATCGCGTTCGAGATGAAATTCTGGAGGATCCGGCGCAGCAGTCGCACGTCTGTCTCGACCCACAGCGGTTCGGCCGCGATCCGAAAGCCGAGGCCCGCCGATCTTGCCATCGGCGCGAATTCGACCGCAAGGGTTTGCAGCAGCCGGTCGATGCGGATATGCCCTGTTTCCGGCTGGATCGCTCCCGCATCGAGCCGGGAGATTTCCAGCAGCGCCTCCAGAAGATCCTCTACCGAGTCCAGCGCCGTGGACGTCTGGTTGACCAGCGCGCGGGTCGGCAGCGCCAGCCGCCGGTCACCGAGCGCCGCGACGAACAGCCGCGCGGCGTTAAGGGGTTGCAGCAGGTCATGGCTCGCCGCCGCCAGAAAGCTGGTCTTCGACAGGTTCGCCTTTTCTGCCGCGATCTTCGCATCCATCAGCGCCGCCTCAACCGCCCGGCGCTCGGCAACCTCGCCCTCCAGCTTGCTGTTGAGTTCGACCAGTTCACCGGTTCGCTCCGATACCCGGCGCTCCAGCGTCTCGGCCGTTTCCTGCAAGCCCGCCTGCGCGTGCAGCATGTCGGTGACGTCAGTGAAACCGAAGACCTGCCCGCCGCCAGCCATGCTGTTGCTGCGGATTTCAAAATGACGCTCGCCCGTCGCGCACAGGCGCGCGACTGGCGGATTGCCGACGTCGCCGCCACGCCAGTCCAGGCAGCCCCCATCGTCCAGCCCTAATCTCTCGCGGCACCAGCGCAGCAGCTCCGCATGGCTTGCGAACGCGCTCGCGAAATTCTCGGGCAGGGCGAGCAGCCGCCGCAGCGCGTCGTTCCACGCTGCAAGCTGTCCCGCGCCGTCGAATACGCACACGCCCTCCGACAAATTGTCCAGCGTCGCCTGCAGCACGACATTGCGTTCCGCCAGCTCAAGCGCACGGGCGCGGGCGTCCTCCGCTTTCGCCTCCGTGATGTCGGTATAGATGCCGACGATCCCGCCTTCGCTGGTACGCAGTTCGTTGATCTGTATCCAGCGGCCATCGGCAAGCCGCTGGACCTGCCCACCATCGGCAATGCCATGCCGGGCGAGCCGGTCGGAAACCCAGCGATCCGGCGCGACCTGTGCGCCTGCGGGGCTCTGGCTGTGAGCCGCGATGCGGGCGATCTCGTTGAAGGTCAGCCCTTCGTTCAGATGCCCGGCCACCTGCGGCCAGAAACCCAGATAGGCTTCGTTATAGAGGACCAGCCGGTCCTCCGCATCGAACAGCACGAAGCCCTCGTTGATCGACTCGATCGCGTCGCGCAGGCGCATGCGCGCGGCGTCGGCATGGGCATGGGCCTCGCCCAGATCGGCATTGGCCTTGGCCAGCCGTCCCAGCGCGTCCTCCAGCTGCATGGTGCGGTCCCGCACCTTCGCCTCCAGCGAGATCGCCGTCTCGAACATCGAAAAGGCATTGGCGGACATGTCGCTCGACCGCTCGACCCGGTCCATCAGCGCGCTGTTGATCTTGCGCAGCTTGCGCACCTCCTCGCGCAGCTCTTCGACCTCCGTGTCAGGATCGAGGGAGGCGCGCATATCGCTCATTTGCCGATTGCGAGGCCGCTGAAGGTCTGATTGACGTGCAGCGCATGATATTGCTCGCCATAGGTGTTGAAGCCGATCACCCGGTGGCGGGCATAAAGCGCGGAAACGTCGCGCGAAATCTGCCGCTGCTCGGCATCGATGCGGTTCAGCACACAATCGAACGCGATGATCCGGTCGACATCGCCGACATGTGCATGGATATCCTGAAACAGCACCTCCATGCCCGCGATCCGGTCCACCGGCTCGCCGATGGTCAGCACGATGCCCTCGTCGATCGCGCAATAGAAGGTCAGGCTGCCATCGGGATTGGCGCTCTGAATGGAGCGCACATGATATTCGCCGCCCGCCCGCACCATCGGCGGGTGCGCGCCAAAAAATTCCATGCCCAGTTCCTCGCCTGCATGACCCGCCAGACGGAGATATTCGGCGGCGGCTGGCTCTGCATTGATCTCGGTCACGATGCGCTCATGCGGGACTGCCCCGGTAATCACCATCTTGCGTTCGCCCGGCCGATAATGCTGCGCCTTGAACACATGCATTGCCCGCGTGGTGGACAATATGGCGACCACGGCAGCCCGCGCGTGAAAGCGCCCGCCGTCGAATATTGCGGTCTGGCGAAAGGCGAGGTCATCTCCCGACGAACCGCCGATTAGCGGGATGTCGCCCAGTGCGTCCTGGATCGTCATGGTCAGCAATTCCTCGCGGTGCGAGAGGCCATCGACCAGGAAAAGCGCCACATGATTGACGCCCTCGCCCAGCGCCCGGCTGTCCCGGTCGGCCCGCGCCGCTAATGCGCGGACCTGCTCCCGCGCGGCCACCGGATCGAAATGGTCGATGTCGTCGAAGCAATGCGACGTCATGCAGAAGCTATCGGCTGGGAAGCCGATGATCGTCAGGCTGTCACGGTCATAGCCTGAGTCGGTCAGTTCCCCGGAGCTGGTGCAGCCGATGACGGTCGTGCCTTCGCTATGACGATTGATCGCCCGCGCCAGCCGATCCCGGTCATGGCGATGCGAACAGAAGATCACGGCACCGGCAAGGGGCTCATCGCCTAGCGTCTCGACCAGCGCTGCCATCGCCTCGAACGGGTCGTCGGCATGGGAGGATGCAAAGCCTATCCCCGCCTGTACGCCTTGCGCCGTCATTGCCCTCATCCCATTGCCCCTCGTGCTTATGCTTTATGGCAATATCATGCACCGGGATCGGCAGGGTTGTCACCCGAAACCAGCTGCCTTTTGGCGCCATGGATCAGATGGAAGACGGTAAAGGCGACTAGCGGCATCGCCAGCCCCAGGAGCAGGGTGGCGGACAGGCCGGGCCAGTGCTTTTCGGCGGCCTTGAGCGGATAGGAGAGTAGCCCCAGCGCATAATAGCTCACGGCAACTGTTGAGAGCCCCTCGACCAATTGCTGAAGCTGCAGCTGCATCCGGGCGCTGCGATCCATGGACGTCAGCAGGCGACCGTTCTGGTTCTCGATATGGGTTTCGATGCGCGTGCGCAGCAGCGCCGTGAACTGCGCGGCGCGACCGCTCAGCAGCGCCAGCCGATCGGTCAGCGCGGCGCATGTGCGGACGGCGGGCCACAGCCGCCGCTCGGTAAAATCGGCAAGCGAGGCATGCCCGGCGATCGGCGCCACGTCCAGCTCCGCCAGACGGCTCGCCACGATCCGGCTATAGGCGACGGTGGCGCTCATCCGATAGGCGCAGCCGCTGTCGATCGAAAGCAGCTCGGCCGACAAGCGCGTCAACAGGCCGAGCAGCGCGTCGTCTCGTGCCTGGCCGATGGCAAGGGCCTGTCCCGCATCCTCCAGCGCGACCTCCAGCCGGTCCAATTCGCCCCAGGCGTCCCGCGCAGGTGGCAGTCCCAGCAGCGCGAGGTTGCGATAGTTGCCCAGTTCCTGCAGCCTCTGGACGCAGCGGGCCAGATCGCCGGGCAACAGGCCGTTGGCGGCGACCACCATGCGGCCATAGCCGTCATCATGGATACGGAAATCGGACCATATCCGGGCGCCTCCACAGACATGACAGCTGACCAGTTGGGCCGGCAGAAAGCCGGCGCCATCCACGGCATCCTGAGCCTGCGTTTCATCCGCCAAGATCGTCAGCCGAACCGCCCGGATCACTGCGCCCGGTAGTGCTTCCGCCCAATCCAGCGCTACACGCGCAGCGGGATCATCCCACATGTGCCAGTGGGTCGCCGCCGCGCCGGTCAGCACCACAGTCGCGGTGCTCGCCTCGCTATGCCGCTCCCAGAAGAGCCTTATGTCATCGCTGACCTGCCCCTCACGGTGGCGCGGCTGCTCGCACTGCCGCTGATTGCCGGGCATCGCGACCAGCACTTCTGCTTCGGCCTCCCTCTGCGCCGGATCAAGCAAACGGACCATCTGCACGATCAGCGCCGGCACGGAAAAGGCCGGCTCGCGGCGCAACTGCATCTCGCTCACCACCTGGGAACGCAGCGGATGTTCGGTGAAACGAAGGTTCGTCATTGTGCCGCGTCAGCCGCCCCTGGGCGGCTCTCCCGCCGCCTCCAGCACCGCCGCCTCGTCATCGGAGAAGATCCGCGAGCGGACGATGAAGCGCACGCCTTCGGGGCTTTCCAGCGACATGCCCGCGCCGCGGCCCGGCACGACGTCGATCGTCACCTGCGTATGGCGCCAATATGTGAATTGCGCCGCGCCGATCCAGACCGGTACATCGCCCGCGATCATTCCCAGCAGCACATCCTGAGCGCCGACCTTGAACTCCCCGCGCGGGAAGCACATCGGCGCCGACCCATCGCAGCAGCCGCCGGACTGATGGAACATCAGCAGGCCATGCCGCGCCGTCAGCCGGGCGATCAGCGCATCGGCCTCCGGCGTGGAGAGGATGCGCGGAGGAAGGGCATTCATCGCCAGTCTCCTTGAAGGAGAAGGGGGCGGGCATCCGCAGATGCCCGCCATCAGTGCGCGCCGTGGAGAGGGGCGAAACGTGCGCGCACCTGTCACATCATCCGGGCCCTCAGAAGAAGCCGAGCGCCTTGGGGCTGTAGCTGACCAGCAGGTTCTTGGTCTGCTGGTAATGATCGAGCATCATCTTGTGGTTTTCACGGCCAATGCCCGACTGCTTGTAACCGCCGAAGGCGGCGTGTGCGGGATAGGCATGGTAGCAGTTGGTCCACACGCGGCCAGCCTGAATGCCGCGCCCCATGCGATAGGCGCGGGCGCCATCCCGGGTCCATACGCCAGCGCCAAGGCCGTAGAGCGTGTCGTTGGCGATCGCGAGCGCCTCGGCCTCGTCCTTGAAGGTCGTCACCGCCAGCACAGGGCCAAAGATTTCCTCCTGGAAGATCCGCATCCTGTTGTGCCCCTTGAGCACGGTCGGCGTCACATAATAGCCCTCACCCAGTTCGCCCTCATGCACGGCACGGTCGCCGCCGGTCAGCACTTCGGCGCCTTCATCCCTGCCGATGGCGATATAGGAGAGGATCTTCTCCAACTGGTCGTTGGATGCCTGCGCGCCGATCATCGTCGAGGGATCGAGCGGACTGCCCTGCTTGATCGCCTTCACGCGGGCGATGGCACGCTCGATGAACTTCTCGTAGATCGATTCCTGGATCAGCGCCCGGCTGGGACAGGTGCAGACTTCACCCTGGTTGAGGGCGAACATCGCGAAGCCTTCCAGGCACTTGTCGAAATAATCGTCATCGGCGTCCATCACGTCCGCGAAGAAGATGTTGGGCGACTTGCCGCCGAGTTCCAGCGTAACCGGGATGAGGTTTTCGGACGCATATTGCATGATGAGGCGGCCGGTAGTCGTCTCGCCGGTGAACGCGATCTTGCTGATGCGCTTGTTGGAGGCGAGCGGCTTGCCGGCCTCCACGCCGAAGCCGTTGACGATGTTGAGCACGCCCGGCGGCAGCAGGTCGCCGATGATCTCCGCCAGAACCAGTATCGACATCGGCGTCTGCTCGGCGGGCTTGAGCACGATGCAGTTGCCGGCCGCCAGCGCGGGCGCCAGCTTCCACACTGCCATCAGGATCGGGAAGTTCCATGGGATGATCTGGCCGACCACGCCGAGCGGTTCGTGGAAATGATAGGCGATCGTGTCATGGTCGATCTCGCTGATCGATCCTTCCTGCGCACGGGCGCAGCCGGCGAAATAGCGGAAATGGTCAATGGCGAGCGGGATGTCGGCATGGGTCGTCTCGCGGATCGGCTTGCCATTGTCGATCGTCTCGGCGAGCGCGATCAGGTCAAGATTGGCCTCCATCCGGTCGGCCATCCTGAGCAGGATGTTGGATCGCTCTGTCGATGACATCTTGCCCCATGCGTCCTTCGCGGCATGGGCGGCGTCCAGCGCCAGTTCGATGTCTTCCGCCGTACCCCGCGCCACGGTGCACACGACTTGACCGGTCACGGGCGAGATATTGTCGAAATATTCTCCCTTTGCGGGGGCCGTCCACTGGCCACCGATGTAATTTTCATACCGGTCGCGGATGAAGGTCTGGCCGGCAAATTTCTGCAGCGCCTGTTGCAGCATCATCTTGTCTCCTGGGTCGATTTTGGAATCGGAATTCAGGGACACAGGATGGCGAAATCCCGCAGTGACACAATTGGACCTTGGGTCGGCCCCGGGGAGGCGCGCTTTCAGAAGGTCACGGTCACCACGATCGTATCGGAATAGGTGCCAGCCGGGACATTCTGGCCTGCCGGTATCCGGCCATATACCGGGGTCGTCTGGTCTACGGCCAGTAGCGCCGAAAAATTATTGGTCACGGCCACCGACCCGCCCGTGCCATTGCCCCACACCTGACTGCGCGCGGCGTTGGTATAAAGGTTGTATTGCAGCGTGGAGGCGCCGTTCTTCATCGTCCGCGGATTGTAGCTGGCCGACGATCCGCTGCTCAGATCAATGGTATAGGAACCGGCCAGCGCCAGCAGCAGCGTGCAGGTGACGCGAATATCGCCTGTCGCATCGACATTGCTGGGCGACACCGGATTCACATTGCCGAACGCGACGCTCGTGGCCGACACGGTACAGGAGCATAGCGACAATGGACTGCAGGCGGCATCGGCCATGCCGGGCATCGTCAGAAACATAAGGGCGAGCCCCGTTTTGCCGATCATGGATGCGGTCCGAGCCTTCATGACCTCAACCCCCTGCCGCACATGTCAGCGGTCCGATACGCGGCAAAACGGCGTCAGGCATCGATGCGGGCAAGACGACCTTGCATCCCTCACCCGGCACATCGACGTTCAGCACGGCGCCCTCCTGCATATTTTTCAGGAACAGTTCGCCATCATAGCCGACAAAGCCCTCTTGCGCGCCCATGCTCACACGCGTTCCTGCATCGATAGGGGAACCGTCGCGCCGCACCAGCAGGATGGTGGCCGGGCGCTCCCGCTGCTCGCTGAAACGTGCCCGCGCCGCACCACGATAACGTGGCACAAGGACAAGTGCATCCGTCGACATTTGCATGTCCAGCGGCAGGTCGGACGGCGCAATACTCACCTTGTTGCGCTCATAGGCGCGCAGCCCCGGAATGATGGCGCGGCCATGGCTGTCGGTTTTCGCGACCAAACGGTTTTCCTGATAGATACGGACATTCTCGCGGCCCGTCACCTCGACGATGCCCAGCCCGCCCTCGATGCGCCGGGTCGGATAGAGGCCGCTTCCCGCCAGCAGGACACCACCACTTGCCGTTCCCCGCAGCCCGATGCGGCCGCCCAGCCTCGCTGCCCGCAGATCGAACTCGCCATAGCTCGTGCGCCATTCAAGTTCCGCCTGCTGCCGGTCGCTTTGGCCGTTTCCAAGACCGACACGGTAGCCGATACCGCCATCTAGCGGCGCGGGGCGGCGATATTCGGCGTAGCGATTTTTCCGGTCGACCTGGGCATAGGCGCTGGCGCTGTTCTTCAAGGGAATGGTGAGACTGAGCCCGGCGGTCGTCGATGACCGCGCGTCCTGGAACTTCCCCCTGATGGCGAACAGATTGAGGTACAGCCGCTGGTTGATGCCAACGCTGTAATTGGCCGTGGTCACGCGGGCACGGTCCCGGCTGGCATATTCAAGATCGCTGTAGATCAGCCCGAAACTGCCCTTGCGGCCCAATGAGAAGCCGCCGGAGACCTGCACCTGTCGCGTAATCCGCTCCGCACTGCGTTTCACCCCGATTTCCTGATAGCCGCGCGAGGCCCGCTGGTAACTGACGCCGACATTCCAGTTTCGCGCAACCCGGCTGAAGAACAGGCGGTAGAGCCCTCCCGCCCCCGTCTCTCCATGGGAAACGGCACCGGCAAGGCCGATCTCACCGACCGGCGCAATCACCAGATTTGCGCCGGCGCCGGCCATCTGCAGACCCTTTGCCAGTTGCCCGCGGCTTTCCAGCGTCAAACCGTTGCTGACGCCATGGCGCCCGGAGCCGGCGACGAACGCGCGGCCATAGGCGAAGCTGCGCAGGCCATAATCCTGCCGCTCGGCGCCGGCTTCCAGTGAAAAGGCGCCCCGCCCCTTCTGGAGCAGGTTTGGGCTGACGTAATAGCTTGTCCTGATCTGCCGTTGGACACCCAGCGAGTCCCTGACCACCAATGTCACGTCCCCGGCGCCCGTCACCACCGGCACTTGCGCGATCGAGAACGGCCCCTGATCCACAGTGCCGCGAAAGCGCATGCTGTCATTCACCAGCAACTCGACATTGGACGGGACGGCCGCCTGTCCGGCAAAATCGGGGGTCGGAAAGGTGATGAGGCCGGGTTGTAGTGCGAACTCCGTGCCGAAGCGGATGCCGCCAAAGCGCACCTGCCGGGTCCAGGACCGCGCATCCGTCACCGTGTCGCCAACGACCAGACGGGTCAGGCGGACCGGATCATCGCGCATGAAATAGCTGTCGAGCCGCACGCCACCACCCGAGATGCCGCCGCTCACAAGACCGCTGTTCACGATCAGTCCCCAGTCGTCGGAGATGCCGGTTTCGAGGAACGCCGCTGCCCTTGTCCCGCTCGAGCGCTCGACAGACAGGTCGTAGTTGAAGAAGGCGGCAAAGGCGCCGGTGCCGGGAGCGGACACGCTCGGCGCGGCATCCAGCACCGTCCTTTCGAGCGCATCGTCCTTCAGCGTCAACATCATTCGCTGGAGACGCATATCCAGCGAGAAGGCGGACACCCCAATGGCACTCAGCGGCTGATAGCTATCGCCGTCGATCTCGATCGCCGGAGCCGAAGCAGGCAGGATGCGGAGCGTTTGGACATCGCCGACGCGCAGAAGATAACGCCCGCCGCGCCGGGCGAACATGAAGGTTCCGGGCCTTGCTTTGCCGTTGATCGATACCTCCAGCAGCAGCACCGCGTCCTCATTCTCGCCATTTCCCTGGCTCTCGGATGATGGCGCATGGCTCTGGGCCGGCACAGGCATCGCCCTTGCCGTTCCGCCAGATGCCGTCACGATCATCAGGGCGAGCGCCGCCTTATGGACGGCTATCATGCGGGCCTGCCTGGCTGATAATTTCAGCCGACAGGGAGGATTGATCGCTGGAAGCGGACAGTTTGAGCCGTTCGCCGGCAGCGACCGGCGTCTTGACGTCGATCAGCACGGGCTGGGTCGCCCCAGGCAGGATATAGACCGCCCTGCCCTGCTTGCCGAGCACATGCCCGTCGCGGCTCATCAGCGACAGGCCCGACAGATGCGCATGACTGGCACCATCATTGCGGACAGACAACGTCACCTGATGCGCACCTGATGGCCAGAGGCTCCAGTTGAGTTTGGCGGGCGCGGCCTGCTCGGCCGGAACGAACATCGGCACGCTGATCCGCAGCAGGGTCTGTATCTGCCCCGGCGCGCGCGGAGCGCTGGAGGGAACCTCCTCAAGGAAGATGCGGTAGCTTTTTTCCACGGCGGCTGCCTTGGTACGCATGCCGAAGCGCGCGATCTGTTGCTCACCGGGGCCGATTTCGAACATCGCGGGATTGACGAGCACGTCCCGCGTCTCCTCGAACACGTCCTGGCCATTCTCCTGTCGCCAGGCGCGAATACGCACCTGCACGCGGGTCGACGTATCGCTGCCGTTCTGCACGGTCATGGTCTGCACCGGCTCCCGTTCGGACAGGTCTATCCGAACGGGAAAGATGCTGAAGGTTGCCGCCCTGACGGCCATCGGCGACGCCAGCAAGAGCGCCGCCGCCACAGGAAGAGCCATACGCATACCGCCGTGCCTTCAGTAATTCACCGTAACGGTGACGGTGTCCGAATAGCTTGCGGCAGCAACATTTTGGCCCGCAGCTATGCGCCCATACACGGTTAGCGACGATGTGGAGACAGGCGCGACGATCGCCGCGGGCGTATCCGTGCCGGCCGTGTTGCCCCAGTTCGTCGTGCGCCCGCTATCCTGGTACAAGGCATAGTGCAGGCTGTTGCCGCCATTGGTCATGCTGCGGTTCGAGACCGTCGCGCCACTGCCGGTTCCGGCATTCAGCCCGATGGTAAAGGAGGTGCCGACAGTGCATAGCACCGTGACCGTCGAGGACGCATCCGTTGCCGTTCCCGAGGTTGGATCATAATTTCCAAAGTTTAGCGCCGTAGCCGAAACAACACAGGCTTTCAGCACCGTTGCAGTTACCGGAAAGGTGGTCGTCGTCGTCGCAGCCTGCACGTTTGCACAAGGACATGCGATTGCGATCACGCCAACGGAAAGACAAGCAACCTTCCGTAACATAGGGTTCTCCCAATCAATTTCTACGCAAACGATTAGCGAACCCGGATTAATAAAATATCAACCGCAACTCTATTCAAAATACTATTTCAAACCATTGTGGAGTATTGTTGCGATACTCTACATTTTCTACAGATTTTACGTATTTTTTGGACAGCACACTTGAGCTCTGGCGAATAATGACGTCCTCGCCATCCCGCCCTGTGGGACATTCGACCTTCGGCGGTGATCGCTCGATCTGGCAGGGCGCAACCACCGTCGCGCCCACCATCATGGCACCATGTGCTGCGCCGCTCAGCGTGGCGAGCGTCCATCCCGACACATCCATCATCGCCTCTTTGTAGAGTGGGGCGCTGCTGCCCGGCCGTTTACTGCGGAAAATCGCTTGGACATGGTGCCAACCCTGCAAATCCATTGCCTGTCCCAGCCCGGAAAACATGGTTGCTCAAAAGTGAACATTGCCCATCTGCATCTGCCCATCACCATGGAAGCGCAAGACAATTGCGTATCCAGACTGTCCCGGAATTTCCATTCCGCCCGATCGAGCAAGGCGCTGCTGCGCGCATGCTGCGCAAATACCAGCAGCGTCCTGTTAATGACTTGTCACAGGGGAGCATTGGTGAAACACTCAAGCCCATAAGAATGACCTTGAGAACAAGCCCGTTCGAGATCGCGAAAACACGGTAGCTTAGGCAATATCCGTTTCATCACGCGGCCAGACATTCTCCCACCGAGCATGTCTCGTCGCACGGATCGGGAGAGGAACCATGGCGGGCACGATCGTTTCACAATGGCTGAAAATGCCTCAGGCTGAACTCGACACGCTTTTTTCTGCGCATGAAGCCGGGCCAATACCCGACGGGGAGGCCAAGGGCACGGCGATCATTGCGCCGGGCAACAGCTTTTCCGACGAGATCGCGGCGATCATCAACTTCTTCGCCTGGCAGGGCAAGGTGTTCGATGCCAAGCACGGCTTCCTGCGCAACCATATCCTGCCTATGGGCCTGAAGGCTATCGTGGCCAAGGTTTACAAGGATGCGAGTTGGCTGGACGGCAAGGAGTGCATCGTCCTCGATTATTCCGATACGTCGCTTGTTGCCTCACGAGTGCGCGACGAAATTCGCATGATCCAGCCGAATGTCTACCTGGGCAAGGTCTATTGGGGCAAGCAGCGGCTCATTGATTTCGCGCTGGAGTTTGGCGACTAGCCATGGTCCCGCAAGGGCAGTTGTTCGTGGCCTCGGCCCTGCGCCATGATGCAGCGCCCGCCCTCGAAGCGCTGCTGGCGACCATGAACCACGCCCCGGGGCAGGCCGACCCGGACAATGATCTGGTGCCCTTCGGCCGGATCGCGCAGCTGCATGTCGCGCGGTTCGTCATTCTGGATGATCCCTCGCTTCCCGATCGCCTGATCACGCCGACGCTGCCAGTGCATGAACCGACGCGCCTCGCCTTCGTCGCCGATTTCGATGATGGCCCGGACGGATTGATCGCCGATCTCATCGCCGTCGGAGAAGCGGGCCTGCGCCGGATCTTCAGTCACTGCACCGATTTCGGCAGCGATACCGACCTTGGGCAGTGGATAAATGCTCACCGGGTCCGATCCGCCGCGACCTATGCCAACTGGCGCGGCCGAAGCGTGGTACAAGTCCGTGAAGAAGCCGCGCTGCATCGGGCGCTCAGAAGCGCGCGGATCGCACATCCGGGCAAGCCGCCGGAACAGCTTTGGCCCATCCTGCATCAGGCAGGGGCCGCCGTTGCCCTCACCCCCCTCCCCCGACGCTCGATCGGCTGGCACATAAGGGAAGCCGGCCACTTCCTGCTGCTCCCCGTGATCGCGCTCCTGCTCGCGCCCATCCTCCTGCCCCTGCTGCCATTCCTGGCGATTTTACTGCGATGGCGCGAACGCCGCGATCCGGTCATCGCGCCCACCCCGTCCCGGCCGCGCAACCGCCTGCTCTCAGCGCTGGAGGATCATGACATCACCAACCAGTATAGCGCGATCGGTTCGCTCAAGCCCGGACTGTTCCGGCGGTGGCTGACGATCGTCATCCTCTGGATCATCAACTGGGGGGCAAGGCACATCTACAACAAGGGCCGGCTGGGCCGCGTCAACACGATCCATTTTGCTTCGTGGACCTTTCTTGACGACAGGCGGCGCGTCTATTTTGCCAGCAATTATGACGGCAGCCGGGAAGCCTATAATGACGACTTCATCAACAAGGTTGCCTTCGGCCTCAACCTCTCTTTCTCCAATGGCCTTGGCTATCCCCGCACCCGCTGGCTGATCCTGGGCGGCGCGCGGCACGAGCAGGATTTCAAGCGCTACCTGTTCCATCACCAGATCCCGACGCAGGTCTGGTACAAGGCGGCGCCGGGCCTCACCACCTATGACATGGCCCGCAACACACGGATCAGGCGCGGCTTCGAAAATCCGCCCACGGGCAAGGCCCTGCGCCAATGGATCGCCGAGATATGAGCAGGACCGCCGCATCGGAAGTCGACGACATCCAGGCGATCGTCGACCGCGGCTTCGGGTCGCTCCGTGGCGCGCGCTATCTGCTGCTGCGGATCACCGACCCTGCGGCCGCCCGAGCGTGGCTGCGGCAATGGCCGGTGACCTCGCTTGGCGCGGCAAAGGCGCGCCGCCTGCCCCGCGTCGACCAGATCGCTTTTACCGCAGCCGGTCTCCGCGCCATCGGCTTCGATCCCGATACCGTCCCCGGCTTCGCCCCGGAATTTCTCGAGGGCATGGCCGGTGACGAGCGCCGCTCGCACCGTCTGGGCGACGAAGGCAGTAATGCCCCGGAACATTGGGCGTGGGGAACGGGTGCAGCGGAACCCCACCTGCTGCTGATCCTGATGGCGGCCGAAGACGAGATCGCCGCCATGGAGGCAGAACTCCTCGCCGCGCTTCCCTCTGCCGGCTGTACGCTTCTGACGGTCAACCGTACCAACGGCCATGTCGGGCATGAGCCATTCGGCTTCGTCGATGGAGTCTCACAGCCCATGCTGGATTGGGATGGCACGCTGGAACCCGGCGGCGCACGCGACCGGATCTATCGCAACCGGCTCGCCATGGGTGAAGTGCTGCTTGGCTATCCCAACGAATATGGCTTCGTCGCCGATCATCCGGAGGCGGAAGATGTCGGGCACAATGGCAGCTATCTCGTCTACCGCCAGCTCGAACAGGATGTGCGCGGCTTCTGGCGCTGGCTGGAGGATGTCGCGGGAACCGAGGGCGCAACCCCTCTGGCCGAGCAGATGGTGGGCCGGACGATGGACGGCAGACCGCTTGCTAGGCTTCCCGTGACGAAAATCGAAGGTATGGAGGACGAACAGAATAGCTTCACGTTCATGACCGACCCAGATGGCGCGGCCTGCCCGATCGGCGCCCATATCCGCCGCGCCAATCCCCGCAGCAGCGACGATCCGCAAGGGCGACGGGGCTTTTTCCGCGATCTCCTGTCGTCGCTGGGCCTCAAGGGAACGGCAATGCATGACGCCGTCGCCGCTGCCCGCTTCCATCGTATCATTCGTCGCGGCCGCCCCTATGGCCCCGTGATCACACCCGCAGAGGCGATGAGCGGTGACGGCGCAGGCGCTGGCGAAGCGTCCGGCCTGCACTTCATCTGCCTCAATGCCAGCCTGGCCCGGCAGTTCGAGTTCGTGCAGGGCGCATGGATCGCCAGCCATAATTTCGCCGGCCTCAGCGGCGAAGCGGACCCGCTGCTCGGCAATCGACTGACGGCGAACGGCGGGCTCGCCGCCGACGGTTTCGGCTATGCCGACGCGAACGGATGCCCGCATATGCTCGGCCGCGTGCCGCAATTCGTGACGGTCAAGGGCGGCGCCTATTTCTTCCTGCCCAGCCTCAAGGGGCTCTCTGCCATTCTGGCCGACTGAAGACGATCGGCGGCGACCATCACGGAAACCGCTCGCGTCCTGTGGGCTCGACATGGCTCTCGCCATTCATCAACTGGCGGTAGCGCGACATCTCATAATACATCCGCTTGCGCGCCCTGTTCTGATTGCCGAGCGGGCGATGATCGGCGACGCTGTGCCACGGGTTGATCGTCAGCTGGCGGGCAAAGGCGAACTGTTCGGGCGACTGGAATTCCTGCCGCGGGATGGTCAGCGTCGCGACCGGGATGCGCGGCGAGCGGCGAGGATCCCACAGCACGCCATTCTGTTCGATGGGCATGTGGAAGGGGTCGCGCTGCAGGATGACCCGCATCTCGAACCGCGCCTCGCCTTCCCTCAGCGACTGGGCCAGATTGTCGCGCAGATAATTCTCGGGTGGCCGAAGCGGCAGGCGGGGAATGCGCGTCGATACCTTCGTCAGAGGGTGAAAGCTGTATTGCATCGCCTGGCCCTGCCCCAGCAGATAGGGAACGCAGCTGAAATAGGCGTTGGCCAGCGGATTGGCGAGCGTCCGGTTCCACAGCCCCTGCATGATGAAGTCGCGGATATGCGAGCGTTTGGGGTTCAGGAAGTACCAGACCGGCAGGTGGCGCCGGCTCCAATATTGCAGGAAGGCATTCTCCCGTGTCGTCGGCGTGACGAAGGTGACGGTGGTGACGGCCGTGAAGTCCTGCGTATGCTGCTCGTCGTCCATCAGCTTGGGGCCGGGCACATCCATCAGCTTCACGCCGATGCTGCCGAACCCGACATCCCGGATGTCGGGCTCCACATGCGGGCCGGGATTGGAAAAGCGGACCCATGCGGGATAGCTGCGCTCGGTCGCGAAAATTCCGTGGCGCAGATGCTCGGGCAGTCCCGGCAAGACGGTCAGCTCGCCATGCACCAGCCCATGGGTCTTGGTGTTGCCCGCCCGCTCATAATTGCCGGGGGTGAAATCGATATCGAGCTGGCGCTTCATTTCCGCCACCATCCGGTCAAGGCTCTCATCCTCGTCGGCCCAGAGCCGTTCCCCGGCAAGCGGTGGCACGTCGCGGCTGCGCGTCAGGTTGATCGTCCAGTTGACGAAGCGCGTCAGCGGCCATCGCAGCGCCGTGTCCAGCGCTGGGCGGATGAAGGGATCGATCCTGCGTTCGGCGTGTAGGCCAAGTTCGAGCAGGCGATGGAGCGGCGTAAGCATCGATCAACCTTTCCCAATGGCGGCGTCGGCAAGGATGTCGGCCGCGAGTTTTTCCGCCGCGAGATAGATGGCCGCGACGATGAAGAGCCCCGGTATGCGCGGAAAGATCGAGGCATCGACCACCCGCAGCCCGCCGACGCCATGAACGCGCCCTTGCGGATCGAGCACCGGCCCGATCGCGGCCGTCCCGCAGGCGTGATGCCCCCATGCGTTCGCGCGCACCCATGTCCGCAGCGCCGCGCCGTCCAGCGCGCGGCCGGGAAGTTCCTCTTCGGCGATCGCGCCGCACGCCACGAGGGGGCGGGTCAGGTCGCGGGCCATCCCCAGCCCCTCGATCAGGGCATCGAGATCCCTGTCGCCATGCTCCGCAAAATTGAGGAAATTCACCAGCGGCGGATCGCGTGGATCACCCGAAGCGAGCGTTACGGAGCCCGCGCGATTGCCCGTCTGCCCCTTCAGCACCACCCAGGAAAAGCCGTCGGCACCCGGCCAAACATGCTGCGCATAGCCTTGATAATAGCCCTGGAACCGTCCGATCAGCCCCATCAGCACGAGATCGGGACTGTCGCCCAGCGCTTGCGAGGACCGCCGCAGAGCCGTGATCGCCGCGCCATTGGAGATATACATGCCGCGCCGCCAGCGCTGCCACAGTCGATAGGGCTGGTCCTTGACTGAAAACGCCGCCCCATTCATCGACAGCCAGGGCCGGACCATGCGATTGACGAGCGAAATCTCATAGCGATCCTGAAGGTTCCGCCCCACATCGGGCAGCGCTGCTCGCACAGGGATATCCTGCGCGGCGAGCTGAGCCGGATCACCGATCCCGGAGAGCATCAGCAACTGAGGCGTGGCAAAGGCGCCGGCCGCCACGATCACCTCCCTCGCCGCCAGTGACGTCATGGCGACGCCGGGCTCCGGGGAAGGTAAAGGAGAAGCTCGGTAAAGATGCCGCCCGCCGACCCATTCCACTCCCGAAGCACGGCCGCCGGCGTCCAGGATGATGCGGGTGACGAGCGCATCCGTCTGGATGTGAAGCCTGTCGGGATAGCGCTTCGCGACTGCGCACAGCCGTTCGCGCGTCCCGGTCCGGGCGTGGCGATCCGTCGACAGCGGCAGATAGCAAAGCTGTTCGCATCCGCCCCGGCGGACGTCATTGGGATCGCCCCAATTCTGGAGAAAGGCATGCAGCCGCGCCAGCAGACCCTTGCCTCGCCCCAGTTCGACCAGCGCGGCGAGGAAGATCGTGCGGATCAGCCCCGCATCCGACAGCGCCCGCATCGGCATCGCCTTTTCCACCGGCAGCCAGCCGCGCCAGCCATGGCCCGTGGGGTTGATCCCCAGCAGCGCCAGCAGGCGCCACAGGGGGCGATGGCGGCAACGTTCGACACTGCGCCGGTGGCGGCGCATCGCGGCGGCGGACCATCCCTCGTCGCCTGTCTCCCGCGCCAGCCGTTCCCAGTCTTCATCGGGCGGCACGAGGAAGATCATCGCATTATGCGCCGTACATCCGCCCAATGAGCCCGCACGCGGATACAGGATATTGCCCTCGGCATCGGCCTTGTCGTCGGCAGCTGCCTCTTCCGGCCTATCGAAATGCCGTACCATCTGGCGCCAGCAAAAGGCCGGATCTTCGCTCGCCATCGGATGGAAGGCGGGAACGGCGTAGCTTGCCTCATCACCCGGATCGGGGCCCGCTTCCAGCACGAGCACGCGCATCCCCGCCTCCGCCAGCCGCGCCGCGACCGTGCCGCCACCGGCGCCCGATCCGACCACGATATAATCATAGGCGGCTTCCATGACGCTGCCGGCCTACAGGGTTTTCAGAAAGGCGATCAGCGCCCGCTTGTCCCCTTCGCTCAGCGCCGGTTCCTGCCCGAATGCCCGCTCGTCGGCAGTGAGCCCCAGCTGGTCGTTGAAGGCATCCGTACCGAAATAATGGCCGCGATTGACGACGAAATCGGGGCATTTGCTCAGCGCCATCAACGGCGCACGGACATTGGCAAAATGCGCGCGCAGCGCCGCGTCATCCGCGCCCTTGGGCACGGACAGCAGTGCAGCCTTCAGCTTCGCCAGCAGGATCAGGATCTGCCCATAGTGGCGGGTGATCGCGACCGGTGAATGATCTTCGGCCAGCGGCTTGAGCGATGCCAGCAGGTTCACCGGCATACCGGCGGGTATCGGGCCGACCTCCAGGTCGCCATTCTTGTTGGTCAGTTGCGCAAGTGCCTTCTGTGCCTCGTCATTCAGCTTGCCCGGCAGTTTGGGCAGGAAACTGGCCGGCACGAACAGATAGCTGCGCACGGTCGTGCGGTCGATCACGCCCCGTGCATTGGCCACGACATTATCGCGTGGCCGCTTGTCGGGCCACAACATGGCCTCGATCGAGGCATCGAAGGCCGCCATCCGGCCGCTGACCGAAGGATCGCCATTGAACGGCCCGACCGTATTGTTGAGCAGATAGGGTGCCGTCGACCAGAGTGAGATCAGCGAGGGCACGCGGGTATAGCCGCGTCCGCCCGCGGGCATCCGATACACCAGCGGCTTGCCCGAGAACGGATCCTGATAGCTGGCGCTGCCGACCGAGGGCAAAGCCTTGTAGGTGCTGGAGGAGAAATTATCCCAGATGTTGCCGGCCAGCGCATTGGTCGCCAGTGGGCTGCACAGGTTGGTGCGCAGCAGCGTGACCGGAATGCGCGCGTCGCTGCTGAAATAATTGCCGCTGGCGAAATCCGGCCGCGCCGCGATCGCCTGCATCTTCTGCTTGAAATCTGGCGTCTGCGTCCATTTCCACCAGGCCTTGAAGCGCGTCATATAGCCCGGCCCGGCGCTGTCGACCAGGCTCGCCCCCGCTGGCGCCTGCGGCTGCTTGCTGGAATGGCAACGCGCGCAGGTGACGGCGAACACGTCGCGGCCACGGGTGAGCGTCGCGCTGTCCCCGCCCAGATGGGCCGCGCCGCCGGGCGCATCCGCCAGCCGATCTGGCTTTGCCGCCTTGAGGAAGAACAGCGCGGTATCGAGCGTTCCCTTCTCCGTCGCGCGCCAATAGGCGGAATATTTGCGCGCGACCGATATGCGGATCGGGGTGATCGGCTTGCCGCCCACCACCGCGTTGAAATGCTTCAGCCATTCCTCGCTGTAGAGGCCGATGTTGAGATAGACCCGGTTGAGGGCGCCCAAGGCACCGACCGCGTCCGATCCATCCTTCAGCACGCGCGGCGTCCACACCTGATCGGGCGCCTTGAAATATTGGGTGAGCGGGCCGGAGCTCGTGAACATGTTGAACTGCATGTTGTTCCGCTCACCGCCCTTGAGCGCCTCATGACCCAGCTGCCGCGCGATCCCCAGCCTGTCGCCCAGGCTGTAGACCGCGTTCATCGTCCGAGGATTGTTGATATTGTCGGTAGAGACCAGCGACGTATCCATCGCACCGGGCCGATAGGTCTTGACGAGTTGATACATGTAGTTGCGCTCGTCCGGCTTCCAGAAGAACAGTCGGTCCACCCACATATATTGCGCGCCGACGGTCGAGTTGAGATCGGCGAAGGTCGGGTTTTCGGGATCCTTGGGGGGATGCACGGGGCTGGGTCCAACATGGCAGAAGCCGCAGCTCATGCCCACGCGATAGGGCCTGACCAGCGTGGGATCATTATAATAGCGTGGGTCGCCATAATAGCGCGCGGCGCTCCAGCGCGCCTTGGCCTTGTCGTCGAAATCGGGGTTGGGGAAGAGCCGCAGGCCCAATATGCCGCTCGGTTCGCCATAATAGGAGCCGACCGGCACCGTCTTGCCCCGCGCGCCGATGGCCACGCCGGGATATTTGCTCGCGTCCGCAAAAGGGTCCGGCGGGCATGAAGGATTTCTGGCGTCGCGCCAGAGGCCATAGCTGTCGGTCTTCGTCGGCGCCGAGAAACAGGGCTCGTTCACCAGGCCGAGCTGATACCATCGGTTGCCGCGCCGGTTGGGTCCGCGAGGATCTGGCGCGACGATCTTGAGCAGGTCGAAACCGCCCAATGTCGGCTTGGTCATATGATCCCAGAAGCGATCATTCCCGCCGGTCCAGACCAGCCACATGTTGCGGCCACGCACTTCCGCCGGGGAAAGTCGCACGCCATTGTCCATGTCCCTGAAATAATCCTCGCCCGCCTGGATGAAATGATCGTCGGACAGTCCGGCAAGGACAGCTTCGTCTTTTTCTCCCTGCCCGCGATTGCATGCCCCGAGCGCGAGGAGCACAAGCCCCGCGGCAATGCCTTTTCCAAGCGCCATGACATCCTCCCTCAACCGGCAGAAGCCGATCAGAACCTTTTGGAAACAATCTGTTATGGTTTTGGCGACGCTACTGGCGGGATCAGAATGCGAACCCGGATGAAGTCGACAGCAATAGAACGAAATTTCAAACCAAAGGTCAAGCAAGATCGAAAATTATTGACATTCAATATCGCCTGATGTCTCTTCCCGCCAAAGATAATGGTCGCGCCTTATTTGGGGTTTTGTTTGCCTCGTCCTGAGGCAAGGGGGAGCGATCCTGTGGCGATATTGGTCCCAGAGTGGAAGCTGTTCGATTTTCCGAACATGCATCGCTATCGCATTCTTTTTCCAGTTAGAAATCTGGCACCTGCAGATCGCCGGGAAAGTCGCCAGGTCACTTCTGTCCAGTTGCTGCGCATCGGCATGCTGCTGGCGCTCTGTTTGCTTGCCGGATGCGCTCAGGATGCCGTTTTCACGCCGAGCGCGCAGATGTGCGGGTTCGTCCGGCACGCGCTGGCGGTAAACTTCCCCTCGCCCGAGGAAGAAGGCGAGGAACAAGCCGGACCACCGGACGCTGCTCCGACGAACCCGCCAAGGGCGAGTGTTGCCTCGCCCGCGGGACATAGGGGAGCGACTGCGCGAGCGCCCACAGAAATGGGCCCTACCACCCTGGCGCCAGACAGTCTCGCAGCCGAACTTGATCGATCCCTCAATCGCCTCCCCAATGGCGGGCGCGGGCCCAGGGGAGAAGCACCGGCCTTCCTGTTCCTCTCCGGCGGCAGCTTGCATGGCGCCTTTGGGGCTGGCTTTCTCGACGAATGGCGCAACACTCTCGAGGGCAAGGGCGAGGGATTTCCGCAATTCACTATGGTCACGGGGATCAGCACGGGATCGATCCTCGCCACCTTCGCCTTCACCGGGCAGACCGATCAGGCGGTGGCCGGCTACAGCATCGCCGACGAAAGCACCCTGCTGCGCCCCTATCTGAAGCCATCCCCGTCAGGAGGACTGGGCCTGAATGCCGGCATTGCGCTCGCCAAACATGGCGCCGTCGCCAATCTCGACCCCCTGCGCGTGCATCTCGCCAGATATCTGACCTACCGGATATTGGCAGCGGTGGCGGATGGCCGGCGGCAGGGGCGGACACTGTGGGTCGGCGCGGTCGACGTCGATACCGGCGAGGCGGTCGCGTTCGACATGGTCGACATGGCCAGCCGTTACATCGCCGCACAGCCGCTGCCACCCACGCCGGATAACCCCGAGACCGCCGAAGCGCTGCGGCTCAAGGATTGCTATATTTCCGCGATCATGGCGTCATCGTCGGCGCCCATTGCCGCAGCGCCGGTGTTTCTCGACAATCGCATGTATGTGGACGGCGGCGCGCGCTTCGGCCTGTTCGGCGCGGAGATCGGTGCGCTGATCGAGGATCGCCGGGCACGCGCGGCGAGCGGAGGCAATGCGCCGGCAATCCCCGTCACCTACGCCATCGTCAATGGCACGCTCGAGGTCGGGAAGCCCGATGCCTGCCCGAAGCGGGACGATACGTTGTGTACCGTCAAGCAGCCCACGGGCGGCCTAGAGGGGGAACATGATCCATGGACGTTCATCGGCCTTGCGCTGCGGTCGGAGGAAATATTGGCCAATCAGGTCTATCGTTTTTCCGCGCAGCGCATCGGCACAAAGGCCGGCGCGTGCGAAGGCTGTTTCAACATCGTGCGCATCCGGCCCGATGCGCAAAGCCACATGTTCACCCTCGACGACCGCGACCTGGGCCGGGGGACCATGAACTGCGCCGACTGGCGGCGAGAGGACCGGCGCCTGCTCAACCCCGTCCAGTTCTTTCCGCGTTATATGCGGTGCATCATCGACTATGGACGACATCGCAAGGAGGTGGAGAAATGGGCCAGCCTCACGCCATGAAATACCTCGAAATTTCCTAGGACCGTAATCCGTACAATATGAATCAACGCAAAGTTGATCGCACAGACATCATCTTCAGGTCGCACTGAATTGACGTTCCTTTTACCGGGAGGACTCAGATGTCAGCGCAACCATTTGCCGTTCGCATGAAAAGCCCGCGCTTCGCGATCATCGAGTTGTTCGGGGGCGACAACAACCTGTCGAGCTATGTCGACACCGACCTTAACGAGATGCTCGATGGCCTGCCGCGTGACGGGCTCGTCATCGCCCTGACCGATCATTTCGACAGCAAGGCCAAGGTGCTGGAACTCTCGCGCGGGCGGGTCCGTACGCTCGAGCAATGGGAGGAGATCGACACGGGCGATCCCGACACCCTCACGACCTTCCTTACGCGCGCGCTGGCGAGCGTCCCGGCGGCCGTACCCGTGGCCATCGGCTTCTGGGACCATGGTTCCGGCGTGTTCGACGAGTTCGATCCCAAGGGCGGTGTCCTCGCGCGCGGACGCGCCACCACACCGCGCAGCCGCGCGCTGCGGCAAAGGCCCCGCCGCAAGCTGTTCTGGGGTGAGCGGCCGACCGACCAGCAGATCCGCGCCATGCTCCATGACGACACCAATGGCGGCCTGCTGACAACGCTGGAAGCGGGAAAGGTGCTGTCGGACAGCCTGAAGGCGGCCGGCAGGCCAAAGGTCGACATGATCTTTTCCGACACTTGCCTGAACGGCATGGTCGAGGTGCTGGCCCAGTTCGACACCATGGCCCATGTCGTGACCGCGTCGGAGGATCTGGAGCCGGGCGACGGCTGGGATTATCATCGCTGGCTGAGCGCGCTGTCGAGCGGCCCGGTGGACGGTGCACGAATGGCTGAGACCGCGATCACAGCCTATCAAAAATCCTACGAGCCCCGGCCCGAACTGTTCCCCTGCACACTGGGCGCCTTCACCACTTCCACCGCCATCGTCGCGGCCTTCAAGGCGCTGATCGCCGCCGCGCAGCCGCTGGGCGAAACCGGCTTCGTCACCCTCGATACCGCGCGCCGCCGGAGCCAGTCCTTCTACATCAAGGACAGCTACGACATCATCGACTTTGCGCAGAATCTGGCGGCGATCGCGCAGGACGCCACGCTGAAAAATGCGGCAAATGCGCTGGAGCAAGCCGCGACGTCTGCGCGCGTCGCACATTGTGCGCTAGGGCCGACCGTAGCCCAGTCGCAGGGGCTCGCCTTCTGGTTCCCGTCATCGCGCGGCGAATGGTTCAACACGTCCGCCACCTATTCCGAGCTGCAATTCGACCGTGTGACGGGCTGGGCGCGCTACCTCCAGCCGTTCTTGTGATGCGCGGCGGGCGCTAGGCCGATGCTGGAAAGAATCACAGGGGCTGCTGCGACGCGAACGGTCGCACTGATCCTGTCGACGTGCATCGCCGTCGCACTGCTGTTCGGGCTGCTGTTCATTCAGGCGCGCTCGGATCTCACCCTGCGGCGACAGCAGGCGGATTTCGGGGCCGTGCAGCGGATCGCCCATCAACTGCGCGATCTTGGCGACGTGGTCATCGAGCGGGTCTCGCTGGAGGGACGGCAACAGATCGGGGAGAGCATCACCGAACGGTTCCAGATCGAGATCGCCACCTCGGGCGACGCAGCCAACCGATGGTGTGAAAGCGCGCCGCCGACAGAGCCCGAACTTCGCCTCGTTACGGAGGGCACGCAGTCTCGCGACCGCAAGCTAAGGCTGATGGCCGTGGGCAAAGGCCCGCCGATCCTGTGTGCGCGCACATCCTTCGGGTCGATCATGGGAGACAAGGCGAGCAACAGCGGCCCGCGTGATCTGGCCATAGAGGGGCCGGACGGCACCATCCTGACCGTGCTGCGCGGCGATGGCGACTGGCCCGACAAGCCGACCGCCGCGGCCCTGATTTCCGAGCAACCCGAAAATGGGAGGAAGGACGACGCGCTGGAACTCGTCAATGCAGCAAGGCGGGAGGGCGCCATTCCCATCATGTTCGCCGGCACCGAAAGGCTGCTCTATCAATGGCCGCTCGACCTCGGCCGCCCGATCGTCATTGCCCGCGAAGGCCAGCCGGAGATCATCTGCCAACCGCGCCGGTGCAGGATCGATGCCCTGGGTGAGGCGCCGAGCATCAATGCGGCGCTGGGTAGCCTCAGTCCGTTCACCAAGGCGGTATTCGGTTTCGCCGTCGTCCTGCTGCTGCTGCTCATACCACTCATCAAGCTCGCGTCGATCGATCCGAACGGATCGCTGAGCTGGATCGACGTCATCGGCATCATGGCCGCCGTGCCGCTGGTCGTGGCGACGCTGGTGACGGGCTGCATGGTCATCCTGGCGTGGACGGACCTGAGGCGCGAAAACGACCTGATGGCGCGGTCCTATGCGGCGGCGATGGCGCAGGATCTGGACCGGGAAATCGACGACAGCCTCAGGGCGCTGCAAAGCCATGCGCAGGAACTGGGCGCCGGGCACGAGGCGCCGGCACTACTTTCCGCGCTATCGGATTCTCCCCCCGCCACTTCGCCGCCTGAAACGCCGCCCGCAACAATCCGGCCCCCGACGACGGTGCCGGGTGCGCCCGCCGCGCCCCTCCAGCCGGCCTTGCGCACGCCCAGCCCGCTCCCGCTCCTGATCGTTCAGCTGCGGCGGCTGAGCGATGGCAAGGTCTTGAAATCTGTAGGGGGCAGCTATCATCCCCCGCAGGCCGATATCAGCAAGCGCCGCTACTTCGTCCGGCTCCGCAGCGGCGACATGCTGCCATGCAGCCCCAAGCCCGCCGATACAGCAAGAGATGCAGCAAGGGCGCCATCCCGCTGCAATCCGGACTGGTCCTACGTGATCGATCAGGTGCCCGCCGCGAACAACGGCAATTCCCGCATGGTGGCGCTGTTGGCCGATCCTCTTTCGCAAAACGGCTTCCTGATGGGAGGCAAGCCGCTCGCCGCGACCATCGAGGCGCCCATGCCCGCGGATTTCGGCTTTGCGGTGATCGACCCGGCAAGCCTTGAGGTGCTGCATCATTCCGATCCGACACGCGAACATAGCGAGAGCTTCGATCAGCAACTCGACACCAGGGCGGAACTACAGCGCGCCGCGCAGGCGCTTGCCGGGCGCTGCGATGCGGCGGCCCTGACATCGCAGTCGCCCGCCCCGGACCTTGCCTTCAGTGCGCTCTATGCCGGCAAGAAGGTCCGCATGGCGTTCGCCGCCGCCTGCTCGCCCCGCTGGCTGGTCGCGACCTGGTATGACAAGACCCGGGTAGAAAATCTGGCGCTGGAGCCGGCCTATCTGGCCGGAACGATGATGCTTGTCGTCGGCATCATGCTGGCGATCGCCATGTCGCTTGCCGCCATGATCGACCGGGACGCGCTTATCCGCCGCCTCTGGCCCGATCCCGATCCGGCCATGGATGCCGTGACGCTGCGATGGCTGGACCGGACCATGCTGCCCCATATCCTGCTGTCGGCGCTGATGTTCCTGGGCTTGCTGGTCGCCGCTGGCGATGCGGTTCTGCTCCATGGGTTACTCGGCATCTTCGTGCTGACCATGTTGTTCGCGAAGCCGCTGAGTAACGGCAAGTGGCAGGCGGGCATGTTGACGCTGGGCGGCTTGGCTCTAGCGGGTTTCATCGTCACGGCCTGCATCGCGGTGGTCTGGCTCGCCTCGATCCCGCAGCCGTCATGGGTGGTGCCGCTCTACGCCGGGCTCGTTATCATTATCCTTTGCCTAGCGACCGATGGCTGGCGTGAACATTTCAGCCTTCAAGACCTGCTTGATCGCACTCGGGTCGCACCCGCCATTGCGCTGCAAGCACCCTTGCTCGCCGATGCGAAGAGGCCGGCATCGGTGGCTCAGCGCCTGCGAAGCGTGCTCCGGCTGCAGGCCATCACCCTGTATCTGCTTGCCGTCATTCCTCCCATCGCGGCCTATTGTGCGGGAGCTGGCGTGATACGGGCGGACAGGGTGCCGGTGAACATGGTCCGCCTGATCGATGCGAAGCAGGCGGGCGCCAAGGCGGTGGAGGCTCTGCAACTCAGCCTCTATCCCTGCGCGGAAAGCGCTACCATGCGGGGCAAGGCGGCATGTCGACCCGAAGACCCGATATTTTCGCCGCATTTTTCCGTCGAAGCGGTGCTGCTCGCGCATTATCGCAGTGATCGCGGTGCCGTTTCGAAACTTGCCGCGCCGCTCGTCAACCTGTGGAGTTCCCGCCAGACAGCGACAATCGGGACCGCCCCGGATCCCGACGCGGAATTTGCCGCGATCAAGGAGGATATCGATACGCTGGCGAAGAGAACCGGCAAGACCGTACCAATGCATCCGCCGGGCAGCCTGCCTATCCTGATCGGGGACATGCTGTTCGTGCTGGGAGGCGTGTTCCTTGCCCTTTTCGCGGTCTTCCGTCTGCTGCTGCTGCTCGCCCACAGCCTGTTCGGACTGCAGCATTTCGCATTCCGCGCCCTGCATCCGCCCCATTCGCCCAGCGAGATCCGCAAGATGTGGACGCGGCCCAATGCCACCGAGCCGATCAAGGCGGTGTTCATCGATTATCCGCATCGCCAGTTCAAGAAGCTGCAAAGCGACCTTTCCGAGGATCGCGGCTTCGAACTGTTCGATCTCGCCATCGAGAGGAACAAGCTGGGCGACAAGACGATGGCGCTGCTCACGGCCAAATCCTGGATCGTCACGGGGTTCGAGAGCATCGTCGCAAACCGAGAGCTTCGGCTGAAGACGCTCGCCCTGCTGGAGCAGCTTGCGGCACGGCCGGAGGCGAATATCTACTTCTTCGCCCAGACGCTTCCCCTTGTGCGGCTGCGGCAGACCCGCGAGCGTGAGAAGCGCGAGGCCGAGGCTGCGGGCGCGGCGGGCGTGATGAACGAAAGCGAATCCTATCGCTGGGCCGAGCTATTCTCCGAATTCATCACCTACACCTGGAACAAGACCACTGCCGAGCCGGTGCAGGGCTCGCGCGTCCAGGAAAGCAATCTGGATCGGCTGCTCAGCGAAATCGGATCGGAAGAGGTCACGGCAGACGTCAATCGATGGGCGCAGGTCAATCCCGGCGTGGCGAAGGTGATCGCGGACGAGATGATCCGTATCCCCTCCGACCGGATACAGGACCAGATCAAGTCCTTCAGCATCACGAAGGCCGGCAACGGCACCACCGCGGGGCAGGAAGCCGGCGACCTGTCCGACGTCTATGTCGAGCAGATCCACGAATATATGGCGAACTTCCTGGGGGACTATTATCAAGGCCAGTGGGTGCGATGCTCCAAGGAAGAGCATCTCGTCATGTATCATCTCGCGCATGACAAGTTCATCAACACCAGCAACTTTTCGGTGCTCAACAGCCTGCTGGCCCGCCGCCTGATCAGGACGGATCCCAATTTCCAGTTGATGAACGAGAGCTTCGGCCATTGGGTTCGCACGCTGGAGCATCCCGACTGGTTCGATCAGTTCCGGCGGCAGGCGGAATCGGGCGGCGCGTGGAGCCTGCTGCGGCTGCCCCTGCTGCTGCTGGTCGCGGCGGGCTCCGTGCTCATCACCTACCTCAATCACGACACATCCGCGTCGATCCTGACGCTGATCCCAGGGGCGGCCGCCACCATGCCCCTGCTCCTGTCCCGTTTCACCCGGCAACAGCCGGCCACCGTCTAGGAGAATGCCATGACAACGAACGCTGCCAAGGGTGCGGACTGGATCAAGGTCAAGAAGGTGAAGGGAAACATCCCCGCCGCGGAATTCATCCAGCAATATTCGGGGCCGACTGCGGACAATGCGCTCAGTCATTATCTGCTGACGATCGAGGGGGAATTGATCGCCAGCCGGCGGCCGATAGCCCGCGAGGTGCCAATCGACGTCATTGTGATGCTGGATGGCGTAACCGGCGACGATCTCACAGTTGGGCAAGAAAAGCTGCTCTACGATCTCAATGACTTCCTTGCGTCCTGGAACAAGGGGGGCGACACGGCCCTGCCATCATTTCTCAGCGCCGTGGAAGGCAGCCCCAACCGGTTCGTTCCAGAAAAGACCAGCCGCGCTGTGCCGCCGCAGCCGGCGGCGCCCGTACCAGCCCCCTGGCCGCCCTTCCGCGATCCAGGCGCGTTCAGCGGGTCGCCGGAGCAGCTGCGCGCGCTCGCACCCCACGTCATCAACCTGCGCAAGGGACAGCTTTCCGATGACGGTATAGCCACCACCACCGAAGCCGATCTTGACGCCATCGTCGCCAACATCGCCGAGAAGTGCAAGGCAGGCGGCTACAAGCTGATGCTCTATGCACATGGCGGCCTGACCAACGAGCGCTATGGCCTCGCCATGGCATGGGCTTATCATCGCTGGTGGTTGGCGCATGGGGTCTACCCGCTGTTCTTCATCTGGGAAACCGGCGGTCTCGAGACCTTCTGGCAGATCCTCGAGGTCGAGCAGCGGCGCGGCCGGGCAATGACGCGGGACATCTGGGACTACACCACCGATCCCGTGGTCGAGCGGCTTGGCCAAGGGGTCGGACGGCTGCTCTGGCGCGGGATGAAGGACAGCGCGGAGCGGTCCAGCAGCACGAACGGCGGCGCACAGCTGTTTGCCGACAAGCTCGCCGCGAAGTGGAGCAACCCCACGGAGATCTTCGCCATCGGCCACAGCGCCGGCTCCATCTTCCACGCCCATCTCCTGCCGGTCCTGTCCGCGCGCAAGTTCAAGGTAAAGCAGTTCCATCTGCTTGCGCCTGCCGTCACCAACGCGTTGTTCCACGCCAAGCTGTTGCCGCTCTTTGGCGACAAGATCGCGCAGGCTACGATCTTTGGCCTCTCCCGCGAGGCGGAGCGGGCAGACAATTGCGGCGGGGTCTATCGCAAGTCACTCCTGTACCTCGTTTCCCGCGCCTTCGAGGAAGAGGATGACGCCGCGATCCTTGGGATGGAGGATTTCCAGCGCACCGACGCCAAGGTGCAAAAGGCGTTCGCAGGTCGCATCTTCCTGTCCCCGACGTCCGGCAGCGCCCCACTCGACAGCGCATCGGCATCGCGCACCCATGGCGGCTTCGATAATGACGCGCCCACGATGGAAAGCGTCCTGCGCCGGATACTGGGCATCCCGCTGACGAAGCCCGTGTCCCCCGCTTTTCCGGGGGGAGAGCCACGGCTTGCCCGCGCGATATCGGAACCGAATTATTACGGGATCCCGCAGGAGCTTTTCCGTCAGACGACGCCGGCGCCACAGCCGCTAGTCGAAGCCCCCGCCATCGTCGGCGGAACCGCCATATCCGACGGTACGGCGCCAAACGCCGGCGGTTCGATCCGTGTGGGGCCGCAGAAAATCGCGCTTTGCATCGGCAACAATGCCTTTCCCGACGGCATGGCGCTGTTCGGCTGCGTCAATGATGCCAAGACCTGGGCAGAAACCTTCCGTGCGCAGGGGTTCGATCCGCACGTCCTCACCGATGCCAATGCCGACGAGATCCGCGATGCGATCAGGAATGTGCTGCAACGCAGCCGGGCGGGTGACAGCGTGATGCTGCATGTGTCCTCGCACGGATCGCAGGTGCTCGACGTCGATGGCGATGAGCTTGCCGACAACCAGTTCGCCGACACCAAGGATGAGGCGCTGGTCGCCATCGACTGGAAGGATGGCGGCCTCATCATCGACGATGAATGGCCCGCGCTGCTCGCCGCGCCGCAGGGCGTGAAGCTGATCCGCTTTCACGATTTCTGCCACTCCGGCCGCAGCAGCCGCATGGCGCTGGCCGAGCCCCCTCGCCTGCGCCGCCGCAGCGTATCCCTGCCCGACGAGATCGCGCGGAAGGCCTATGCACGTTCGCAAAAACGGTCGATGCCTACGGCAAGCTATGGTGCGGATCTGCCCTACCTCACCTTCTGCGCTTGTCTGCCGCATGAGTCCGCGATGGAAGACAATGGATCGGGCCTGTTCACGCGCGCGGCGACCCGTGTGCTGCGCGGACAAGGCGCGGCCTTGAGCGCGCAGGACGCCTTTGCCGCGATCGCCAAGGAAATGCAGGGCGATCCCCAGCAACCGCTGCTGGAGGGCTCTGCCCTGTTCACCACGGCGCCCTTGTTCGGCGCGCCGGCATGACTGGGGAGGCAGGCCTCGTCACGGTATCGGCACGGGTGCTGCATGAAGTCCGCTCGGCGGGCCCCAGCGCCGCGGCTAATGCCCCGTCGCTGCAGGACTATCCAGCGATGCGGTCCATGCGGGCCTATGCCGTTGACACCTCGATCCGCAACCAGCGGGGCGGGATCGTCACCATCGCGGTCCCCTTCGAACCACTCACGATGACGCAGGATCGCTCGGCACTGCGCGGTGAACGCTTTTCCGTCGTGCTGCCCACCGGCGCCCCTTGGGACAAGCAGCGCGAACTGTTCGACATGAAGCCGGACAGCCCGGCCAACCTGGCGGACGGCGGCTATGCGCCCTCGCTTTCGGACCCGCGCTTCATCGTCCAGATGGTCTATGCCGTCGCCTCCGACCTCTATATCACCTTCCGCCGGTCGCTTGGACGGGAAATCGCGCTTGGCTTGCGCCCCGCCGGGGTGGAGGACGACGGCACCGAAAAATGGCAGCTTTGCCCCTGCTTCGAACTCCACCCCTGGGCGATGGAGGAAGCGCAGGCCTGGTACGACCGCGACAATGCCCGGATCGCCTTCGGCTATTTCAATGCCAAGCAGGACGCGGTCGGCTATCCGCCGGGCAGCCGCGTGTTCACGGCCCTCTCCCATGACGTGATCGTGCATGAGATGACCCACGCGCTGCTCGATGCGGTGAAGCCCTATTTCGTCACGCCCACCAATCGCGACGTCCTGGCGTTTCACGAAGCCTTTGCCGACCTGATCGCGATCTTCCAGCGCTTCCGCTACGGCAATCTCGTGGCCGAGCAGATCAGGAGCGCGCGCGCCAATATCGATGCGCTCGACATCCTCAGTTCGCTCGCACGCACCTTTGCCAAGACATCGGGCATGGGGAACACGCTGCGGCCTCTCTCCGGTAACCTGATGTATGATACCGTCGGCGAAGAACCGCATGAGTTGGGCAATGTCCTGGTGCAGGCGGTCTACCGGGCGTTCCGGGCCGTTGCGAACAGGCGCATCGCCCGCCTCATAGAGATTGCGACGAACGGCACCGGGATATTGCCGGAAGGAGCCCTGTCCCCTGCTCTGGCGGACGAGATCGCGCTGCGCGTAGGCAAGACGGCACGGATTTTCCAGACGATGCTCATCCGCGCACTGGATTACTGCCCGCCCTTCGACATCAGCTTCTTCACCTTCCTGCGCGCCGTGATATCCGCCGACCTACGGCTCGTGCCCATCGACGACGATGGCATTCGGGATGCATGGATGGAGGCCTTTCGCTATCATCGCATCTTCCCGACCGATGGCCTGCATTATGCCGAGGAGCAGATCGCCTGGGATCGGATCGCAGACCCCGCCGGGCTCTGCATCAGTGCGCTCAGCTTTGCGGCGACGGCTTTCGCCGGCAATCCGGGAGACCTGCTGCCGCTGGACACCGCCGTTGTTCAGGCCAGCAATGTGGCGTCGGCGATCAATGCATCCGAAGCCTGGCGAGCATATCTCGGGTTGTCGATGAAGCTGGAACCGGGCACGCGCTCTTCCACCGAAATCCTCGGCATTCGCAGCTTTGCGCGACCCGGGCCCAATGGCATGACCGAATTCGGAACCGTCGTGGAGATCGTCGGTCGCACCTTTGGCGGGCGCGACAAGAGCGGCTTCATGTCGAGCACCGGGGCGTGCCTGATCTTCGACAGCGAAGGCCGTCTCTCGTCCTGCGCGCCGCTGAAACTGGACAAGGAAGCCAGGCGCAAGGATGTGGAGCAATATTCGGTCAGCGGCTAGGGCGCGAGAAGCTGGTCGCGGGACGCCCAGAATGTCTGGGATCTGCGCAAGAACATCTTCGCCAGCCTGTGCATTCGTTAAGGGATTGCAGAAGCCCGGGGAAGATTTCAGCCGTCGCCCAGTAGGTGCCGGGCCGCCGCGACACAGGCGCCGATCCGGGCTTCCGGCCCAATGCCGGCCTCCGCCTGCGAGCGGAGCGGCACTTCAAGCGCATAGGTAACCTCGCGCGGCAGCACCGCGATATAGTCTGCCAGCGGCACATCCCCTTCCCCCGGCACCATCCGCTCTTGAACGGCGGCGTCCATATAGGCTTTGTCGGTCAGTGCATCCGGCGCATCGCACAGCTGCACATAGTCGATCAGGGCGGGGTCGATCGCGGCGATGTCATCGGCGGTAATGCGCAGGCGCCGCAGGTGCATGGTATCGAGCAGCAGGCGGAAATCAGGGCGACCGACATGCGCGATCGTCGCCAAAGCCTTGTCCAGCGTACCTACGGGCAGCATCGGCACCAGTTCGATCGTGGAGACCATGCCGCGCTCGGCCACCATTTCCGCCAGGATGGCGAACTCGTCCTGGCCGCGCGAGGGATCGCGGTCGATGCTGAGCGTGTTGATCCGCTCGCATCCCAGTTCTGCAAGGATATCCATGTCGGCGGCCATGTCCTTCGCGCCGACGCCGGGGCGGATCAGGCATCCCTCGCCGAGCGAGATCGCGATCTCCCGGTCGCGCATCGCCGCCTTCGTCTCGCGCCGCAGCGCCAGATCGTGGCGCAGGGAAAAAGGCGGATAGCCGTGCGGATTGATCCCTGCGCTCTCCAGCCCCAGCGAGATGCAGCTACAGCCGAGATCGGCGGCCAGCGTTACATACTCCACCGGTGGCAGGCTGAAGACGCTCAGTTGCTCGATGCCGAGACGGTGAATGGCCCCGCTTCCTCTCCTATTGGCGTCCAGCGAGCGACGATCTTTAACCGATCAAATGCAGCGCGATGACCAATGATCAAGTTTCGCCCCGGCGATACCTTTGCCGCATCGCCGGGGTGATCTTTATTTCTTCATGACGGCAGCGTTCAGGAACGGGTCGTTGCCGATGAACATCGGCGTGCTGTCGAACAGGGAAATACGCCATTCGCCGTCAGCTTCGCGGCGGAACTCCATGCGGCAATCCGCGACGATCGTGGGGCCGACAAGGTTCAGCACAGGCGCTTTTCCTTCGCCCGAATAGTTCACCAGGATGAACTTAGCGCCGGCATTGTCGGCATCGTTGAAGGACAGGCGCTGGTTGGTGATCGTGTGCCGCTGCGTGCGAATTCCGTCCTTTTGCTGGGCCGCCACACGCTCGTTGCGGGCCGCGTAGAATTTGGTGATGGGCTCATGTCCCTGATGCAGCACGCCGCCGACCAGATAGTGGCAATCCTGCGTGCAGAGCGACGCCACGTTCATTCCGCCATGGATGTCGAGATCATAACCCCAGTCCGCCATAAGCTGGTTGATTTCAATCGCGGACAAGGCCGTTTCCTGGGTAAATCTCGGCATCTTCCTTGTCATCCTCTCTTCTTTACCCACCATTCCTAACCCCAAGCTGCGTCGACATGCAACAGCTGCCCATGGTATTTCTGAACACCTTGTTAGCATAAGCTGACAGCCATGCGATTCTCGGCGGAAGGAAAATCCGCTGGCGCGCATGGAGCGAGAAAAGCAGAGGATTGACGATGGGCACACGGGTTTACGAACGCATCCTGCACCTGCTGGAAGCGGAGGGGATCAACACGCTGTTCGGCATTCCCGATCCGGGTTTCGTGCATATGGCGGTGACGGCGGAGGCGCGCGGATGGAATGTGGTAGCCCCCCATCATGAGCAATCCGGCGCCTTCATGGCGGATGCATGGTCCCGCATGACGGGCAAGCCCGGTGTCTGCTTCGGCACCATGGGGCCTGGCGTCGCCAATCTGGCGGCAGCCGCGATCGTCGCGGCGAAGGAGAATTCACCCACCATCTTCCTTGCCGGCAATCGTGGCCGCGAGGCCGAGCATCGCGTGAAGCGCGGCCGCATCCAATATATCAGCCAGCCCAAATATTTCGAAGCGGCGATGAAATATGTCGGCGTGATAGAATATGCCCATCAGGCTGACGAGGTCATGCTGGAGGCGCTGCGCGTGTGCCAGTCGGGGAAGCCCGGCCCGGTCTATGTCGAAATTCCCATGCATGTCCTGCAGGAAATGCCCGACTGGGCCCCGATCCCGAAGCCGGAGGACTATCGCCTCGTCCATCAGGCCGCGAGCGCCCCGATGATCGAGAAGGCGGTGGAACTCGCCAGGGGCGCGAAGCAGCCGATCCTGCTGGTCGGCCATGGCGTCTTCACCGCGCGCGCCCATGATGCTGTCGGCGCGCTGGCACAGGCGATGGCCTGCCCCATCATCCAGACCTCCGGCGGCACGCCCTTCATCAGGGGGATGGAGGACCGGACCTTCTCCTATGGCTTCTCCCCATCGGCCAACGAAGCGGTCGACGCATCCGATCTCGTCATCGCCATCGGCACGGAACTGGGTGAGCCGCTGCATTTCGGCCTTGGCCGCCATTGGGCGAAGGGCGACGCTCATCGCAAATGGATCTATATCGAGCGCGATCCGCTGGCCTTCGGGGTCAATCGCAAGATCCATGTACCATTGCTGGGTGACCTGCGCGACGTCGTGCCTCAGCTTGTGGAGGCGCTCGCCGATACGCCGCGTTCGCCCTCCGCGGATTTCGATCGATGGAGAGCGCAGCAGACCGCGTTCAAGGCCGATCTGGCAAAGACGGCGCCGCGCGGCATGGTTCCTGTTCACACCGCGCGGCTGGTGACGGAAGCGACCAAAGCCTTCCCCAAGGATGGCATCATGGTGCGCGATGGCGGCTCCATTACCATCTTCACCTGGACCTATTCGCAGGCGACGCCGCATGACGTGATGTGGAACCAGAATCTGGGTCATCTGGGCACCGGCCTGCCCTATGCCATCGGCGCGGCCATCGCGTCGGACGGGAAAAGACCGGTCATGCTGCTCACCGGCGATTCCTCGATCATGTTCCACATTTCGGAACTGGAAACGGCCGTCCGCAAGAAGCTGCCGGTGATCGTCATCATCAGCTCGGACTATGCCTGGGGCCTGGAAGTCGGCGTCTATCGCCGGGCCTTTGGCGAAGGCTCGCCGGAAACGGAAGCGCATTGGGGCAAGCAGGTCCGCTTCGACAAGATCGCGGAGGGTTTCGGCGCCCATGGCGAATTCGTCGAGCGCGACGAGGATATCGCACCGGCTATCGCCCGCGCGCTGGCCTGCGGAAGGCCGGCCGTCATCCAGATCCCCGTGGACGCGGACAAGAACGCGACCGAGGCCCCGAACTATGCGGAATATTCCTCCTGGGCCGCCTATTGATCATGATCGTCCAGCGAGGTCTGCCAGAAGGACCGCGCCCGAGGTGACGAACCATGTCGTCGTGCGCGACGCCGATGCGCTGTGGGCGCTGCTGCTGACGGGAGAGATCGAGTTCTTTGTGACCAACGAGGGGTTTCATTCCGATTCACCCCGGCTGCGCATCGAGACGCTGGGGCATTTTTCCGATCGGCGGCATCGTGCGCGCCGGTCATCCGCTGCTTCAGGGGGAATGCCCTGATGCCAAATTCCCGGTCGTGCGATCGAGTTGGACCGGCCTGCCGCTCCCGCGGAAAACCGCGACCGCATGCAAGGGGCGGTCAATGTGATCGAGGATTTCGGCTCGCTCGCGGCCATCACGGCCAGTTCGGACGCGCTCTGGTTTTCATCCACCTATGCGATCACCAAAAAACTGAACGCAGGTCTGCTCCGCGAACTTCCCTGCAGCAGCGCCACGGAGCCGCCACAGCATGTCGGCGTCGTCATGTATTCGCTCGAGCGACGATCCCCATCCCCCTGGGCGCGATCGATCAAGCAGTTGCTGCGCCAACAGATCAAGGTGCTGGCGAAGAGCCATTTGGATCAAGGCCTCTGAAGGCAGGATGCGACGTCATGCCATCATCCAGATCAATGACCAGAGGCGCGCGCTGGGGAAAAATCACCAGGGGAGCACAGCTTTGCGCTGGCAAGGGCAACGCTTAACGCTATGATAGAGCCATGCATATCATGGGGCTTGACTGTATCACTCATATAATACAGCATCGCTGCCAACCATGTTTGACACACGCATGACCTCTGCGCCGCCGCCGGCAAGCCCTCCCGAACCCGGCGCCCTTCCGCCCGAGCGCGCGTTTGGCGAAGGCCCGCCCAGCGCGTTCACGCGCACGCCATGGCGCAAGCGGCTGCGCATCGCCTCGTGGATACTTGCCGCGCTGCTTGCGCTGTTCATGGCGTTGGTTGCATGGCTGGCGATCACGGCGCCGCTGTCCCGTTCGCTCAAGCCCATCGCGCCGCCCAGCATCACGCTGATGTCGCAGGACGGGGAAGTGATCGCCCGCAAGGGATCGATCATCGATAAGCCCGTCGCCATCGCAGAGCTTCCCGCGCATGTGCCGCAGGCGTTCATGGCGATCGAGGACCGGCGCTTCTACAGCCATTGGGGCGTCGATCCGCGCGGGATCGCCCGTGCGCTCTGGCGCAACATGTGGGCCGGCGGTACGCGGGAGGGCGGCAGCACGATCACCCAGCAGCTCGCCAAGGGCGTGTTCCTCAACAGCGATCGCACCGCCGGCCGCAAGCTGCGCGAGGCACTGATCGCCTTCTGGCTGGAGGCCTGGCTCTCCAAGGACCAGATCCTGGAACGCTATCTGTCGAACGTCTATTTCGGCGACAATGTCTATGGCCTGCGCGCGGCGGCCAAGCATTATTTCAACCGCCGCCCCGAAAATCTGACCATTCCGCAGGCCGCGATGCTGGCGGGGCTGCTGAAGGCGCCTTCCCGCCTTGCCCCCACCAACGACCTGAAGGCAGCCCGCACGCGCGGCAATCTGGTGATGCAGGCGATGGTCGATGCGGGCTATATCAGCCAGGCACAGCGGGACGCGCTGCGCCCGGCATCGCTGGATGTGCGGGATGCCCCGGCATCGACCAGCGGTACCTATTTCGCCGACTGGGTGTTGTCCCAGGCGCGGGACCGGGCGGGCGCCGTCTATGGCGCGCAGGAGATCGCGACCACGCTGGACAGCAAGCTGCAGCACTATGCGGAGGGTGCCGTGCGCCGTGCGCCGCTGGGCAAGGCGCAGGTCGCCATTGTCGCGATGAAGCCGGACGGCACCGTGGTCGCCATGGTCGGCGGCAAGAATTACGATCAGAGCCCGTTCAACCGCGCCGTTCAGGCGCGGCGGCAACCCGGCTCCACCTTCAAGCTGTTCGTCTATCTCGCCGCCTTCCGCGAGGGCATGACGCCCGACGACAGAATCGAGGATACGCCGATCAAGGAAGGCGAATATCGCCCGTCCAACCATGACGGACGCTATCGCGGGACGATCACCCTGCGACAGGCCTTTGCGGTATCGAGCAATGTCGCGGCCGTGCGGCTGGCGCAGAAGGTCGGCATTCGCAACGTCATCAAGGTCGCCCGCGACCTGGGCGTGAAAAGCCCGATCGCGGAAAATCTGAGCAGCGCCCTTGGCACCTCGGAAGTCACCCTGCTGGAACTGACGCAGGCCTATGCGGCGATCGCTGCGGGTGCCTATCCTGTGGCGGCACATGGCCTTCCGCCGGAGGAGCGCGGCTGGTTCGAGCAGTTGATGGATCGCCAGCGCCATTTCAGCCACGACGAGCTGGAGAAGATCCGCGACCTGCTGTCCTCCGCCGCCAATCGCGGCACGGGCAGCGCCGCCGCGCTGCGCACCAGCACCTTCGGCAAGACCGGCACGACACAGGATAACCGCGACGCCATCTTCGTCGGCTATGCCGGCGGCATCGTGACGGCCGTGTGGATGGGCAATGACGACAACACATCCCTGCCCGGCATCGCCGGTGGCGGCGTGCCCGCCCGCATCTGGCGCGACTTCATGGGCCGCGCCATCGGCGAAGCGGCTGAGGAAGTGGAAAGCAATGCGGCCGACCCCGATCTGGTCAACGCCATCGCCAATGTGACGGTGGAGACGGGCATCGGCAACCTCAGTATCGGGGTAACGCCGGAGGGCGACGTGAACCTCGACCTGGGCGACCTGCCGACGGTGCAGTTGCCGGGATCGCCCGCTGCGCCGCCTCCGCCTGCCGCTCCTGTACGGGCTCCCGTAGCGGCACCGGCGACAGCCGACGGTCCTTAGGCGACGGTCCTTAGGCGTCGGTCCTTGGGCCACGGCCCGTAGCGGGCGGGAAGTGTTTACACAGCGGAAACATATTCGGGCTTGAGCGGGACACGCTGGCGGCATAGCCTTTGCACCTGCGACATTTCCTGCCTGCCCTCCCGCTGGAGTGACGACCATGACCGTCGGCCGTTTCGCCCTGCATGCGCTTGTGCCTGCACTTCCCATGATTGCGCTTCTGGCCGCATCGTCTTCCGGCGAAGCACAATCGCCTGCCAAGGCGCGCACGCCGGCGCTGGCGTCGGTCTATACCGAAGTCCTGGCGCCCAAGGGCACGCCCCTTCCGCGCTTCAAGGTGGATGCGGCCTGGCCGACGCTACCCGACGACATGATGCTGGGGCAGGTCAGCGGCGTGGCCGTGGACCGCGACGATGACGTCTGGATCATCCATCGCCCACACTCGCTGAGCCCCACCGACAATGGCCTCGCGCAGACGCCCCCGATCGCCAAATGCTGCCGGCCCGCGCCGACGGTGGTGCGTTTCAGCCGGGAGGGCGCCTATCTGGCGGGCTGGGGCACGCCCCAGACCGGGCCGGTGATCGACGGTGTCAGCCAATGGCCCAAGAGCGGCCACGGCATCTATGTCGATGCGGCCAAAACGGTGTGGTTCGGGGGCAATGGCGACGGCGATCATGCCGTGCTGAACTTCACCGCCGACGGCAAATTCATCCGCAGCTTCGGCAAGCGCGAGACGACGGGCGGCAATCTCGACAAGGCACTGCTCGGCAACCCGTCCGACGTCTTCCATGAAGATGGCGAGGTGCTGGTGTCGGACGGCTATGTGAACAAGCGCGTCATCGGCTTCGATGACCGGACGGGCGCCTTCAAGCGCTATTGGGGCGCCTATGGCAGCGAGCCCAGCGGCGCGAGCCGCGACGGGCATTTCGACCAGAGCCAGGCATCGACCGGCGCCGCAGCCGACCCGGCATCGCGCAGCTTCGGCGATATCGTCCACTGCATCGTGAAGACCAAGGGCAATGACTATTATGTCTGCGACCGGCGCAACAATCGCGCGCAGCTCTACCGCAAGGATGCCAAGGGCAAGATGACGTTCGTGCGCGACATCGTGATCGCGCCGGAGACGGGCGGCACGCGCACGGTGACGGACATCGCCCTCTCCCCGGACGAGAAATATCTCTATGTCGCCGACATGATGAACGGCCGCATCTGGATCTTGCTTCGGGAGACGGACCAGGTGCTCGGCGCGATCGGCCGGAACGGTCGCTATGCCGGGGAGTTCACCTGGCTCCACAGCATCGCGACGGACTCGCATGGCAATCTCTATGCAACGGAGGTCAACACCGGCCGGCGCGTACAGAAATTCGTGATGACGGGGATCGAGTGAACGGCGGGCTTTCGGGTAGAAGATCGCCGTAGCCCCTTCTCGTGAGCCGTCGTCCTGCTACGACAGATGCGCGATGCAATCCGAGCCGAGTCCGACCTATGCCAAACATTGATCCTTCCTCCGCTGCAGCGCGCGCCGAATTGCCGGAACCGGCGGCCGACTATGGCGTGGAAGCCAGCCCGGCCGACATCATGCCGCTGGCGCGGGTCATGGCGCGGCTGCGCGATCCCGAAACCGGCTGCCCCTGGGATATCGAGCAGGATTTCGCGTCCATCGCGCCCTATACCATCGAGGAGGCCTATGAGGTCGCCGATGCGATAGAGCGTAACGACATGGCCGGTCTGCGCGACGAATTGGGCGATCTCTTGCTACAGGTCGTCTTCCATTCGCGAATGGCGGAACAGGGCGGGTATTTTGCCCTGGCCGACGTCATCGAGAGCATCTCCACCAAGATGATCCGCCGCCATCCGCATGTGTTCGCCGACAGCGTCGCGCGGGTCGACGGCCATGCGCAGTGGGAGAGTATCAAGGCCGCCGAGCGCGCCGAAAAGGAACCCGATCCCAGTGCGCTTGCGGGCGTGGCCATAGCCCTGCCTGCCCTCCTCCGTGCAGAAAAGCTGCAGAAGCGCGCTGCTCGCACAGGGTTCGACTGGCCGGATACGGACAGGGTCTACGACAAGATTTTCGAGGAAATCGAGGAGGTTAAAAACACGACCTCCCAGGAAGAGCGAGAAGAGGAGATCGGAGACCTGCTCTTTGCCGTCGTCAATCTCGCGCGCCACCTGAAAGTCGACCCTGAAAACGCCCTGCGCGCGGGCAACGCCAAGTTCGAACGTCGCTTTCGCGCGATGGAAGACAGCGCGGGCGATGCGTTCGGCGGGCTGTCACTGGAAGACAAGGAGATATTGTGGCTGGAGGCGAAGCGCGGCGGCTGATCTGCTGCACGATGCATGCCCTCATCTTTTCGTCAGCTCAGCCAGCGATGGGAAGGCAGGAAGAGCGAACGCATGATCCCGCTGCTTGGCGGCATGCCATCATATGTCGCGAAGCCATGATACCAGAATGCATCCCACACGGTAACGACTGCCATCAGCGAAAGTGCTACAGCGAGGCATAGGCACAGCCGACCCGCGGTGCGTGAGATAGCGGGACGCAGGCTGCCGAAAGACAGTGCCATCAACGCCAGCGGCAGGATGGGCAGGAAATAGCGCCCTTGCACACCCTGCACATAATCCGCCCCCAGCGGCGTACCCGTGAGATAAAGCGCTGTTTCCACGAGCAGCGCTGCCCCAACGGCGATAGCGAGCCACCACAGCCGCACGCCCCATGTCACCTGAACCCGATCCCCCGACAGGAGGGCCGCGAGCAGCATGCAGCTCGCAAGCGGATAGGCCACCAGGGGTAGTAGGATGCTGTTCCAGCCGAACCGCCCGACAATCTGTAGGACATAGACCGGAGAACGCTCAGCCACACTCGTCGCCAGAATGCGCAGGAAGCCGATCGGATCGCGCAGAACCACCGACAGTTGCTCGGCGAGCGGAGCGGTGATGGTCAACTCGCCGGTCTTCCGCGAGACGATATGATAGAGTGCCTGCGTCCCGCCGGAAAATTTCATCCAGACTATGAAGGCGATAGCGCCCATCGCTGCGGAAAGAATCAGCATGCCGGATCTCGCCATCCATGCCCGGCGGGCCTCTCGCGCCGGTGGCCAGCGCAGGCCTGAAAGGATGAGGGGCAAATAGACGCCCTTAGCCAGCGCAAGCAGCGGCGCAACGCTGAACAGCAACGCCCCTGCCCTGCCTCGTTCCCATTTCATGTCGCCAAAACCGATGCGCAGCGAGATGGCGAGCGCGAGCCAACCCGCGGCATTGATCCCGGCATCGGGGGAAAGAGAGCCCGCCTGATAGGTCGATGTCGGCAGAACAGCCACGGCGAGCAACGCCATGCGGCCAAAGGGGAGCAGGCGCAGCGCTGCATAGAGCAGCAGCAGTGCGGTGAGCGCATTGACGATGCGTCCCACATAGAGCGCGCCCAGATGCGGCAGGCCCAGCGCATCGCCAATCGCAAGCCCGACCGCCTGCGGCAGATAGAGGGTGGGCGCATAGTTGGCGACATTGGGGAAATCACCGAAGGCACGGCCCGGACGTTGCCCGTCGGCGCGCATGGCCACACCGATCTGATCCATGCCATACCGCGTCAGCTTTCCGGGCTGTTCGGCCGGAAAATCGACATTGCGCAGGTCGAGCGCCGCCCTCGACAAGGCCGCGCCGATCGCATTCCCCTGCGTCTGCGCCATCAGGCCGCCCTCCGCGAGGAACAGCGCCTTCATATAATGCTGGTTTTCATCAGGCGCCTGAAAGGGCGGCGTCAAGATGGCGAAGATCAACGTCACCGCGCAGATCAGCGCGAACGTCAGCCGCTCCATACCCCCAAGCCCGGCCGATGTGCAGGCAGGCCCGGCGCTGTGATCGCGCGGGAAGGTAAAATCGGCATGCTTCATCACGCCTGCCCTAAACGGAAATCCTGAAGGAGCGGTTAGGGCGCGCCGCGCTCAGCTGTCCTGCGCAGCCTGCCTTGAAAGAAAGCGGGCGTGGGCAGAACCCGAAAGCCGCACTTCCACGGCGATGTGCTGATCCTCCGCGACCGTCGAAAGCACGGTGCCATGTTCATGCAGCCATGCCAGCGCGGCGCCATCGCTCGCCGCCAGATGGAAGGTCAGGATCTTCGCATCGGCCGTAAGCCGCCTGCTGACATCCTCCCTCAGCGCATCGACACCCTCGCCGGTCAGCGCCGAGAGGATCACGACATCGTCGCGCCGCGTCGCGCGCTCCCGCGCCGTGGCTGCATCCTCGTCGCTGAGCAGGTCCAACTTGTTCCATGCCTCCACGATCGGCACCGGCGACACTGGCTCCCCCACAGAAGCGCCGCGATCGTCCCGCTCGATCACGCCCAGTTCGGCCAGCACGTCCAGCACGTCGTCTCGCTGCGCCTCGCTGTCGGGATGGGCAATGTCGCGGACATGCACGATCAGGTCGGCGGACAGCACCTCCTCCAGCGTCGCGCGAAAGGCCGCGACGAGCTGGGTCGGCAGATCGGACACAAAGCCCACGGTGTCGGACAGGATCGCCTTATCGAGGCCCGGCAACGCGATCTGGCGCATAGTCGGGTCCAGTGTCGCGAACAGCATGTCCTGCGCCATGACGTCGGCGCCGGTCAAGCGGTTGAACAGCGTCGACTTGCCGGCATTGGTATAGCCGACCAGCGCGATCACCGGCCACGGCGCCTTCTGCCGGCGTGCGCGATGCAGCCCGCGCGTGCGCGTCACCTGATCCAGTTCGCGGCGGATCTTGGCCATGCGATCGCGGATCATCCGCCGGTCGGCCTCGATCTGGGTCTCACCGGGACCACCCAGGAAGCCGAAGCCACCGCGCTGCCGCTCAAGATGGGTCCAGCTGCGCACCAGCCGCCCGGCCTGATAGTCCAGATGGGCAAGCTCGACCTGCAACCGGCCTTCATTGGTGGCAGCGCGCTCGCCGAAGATTTCCAGGATCAGCCCGGTCCGGTCGATGACCTTGGCGCCGGTCCCCTTTTCAAGATTGCTCTGCTGAACGGGGGTCAGCGCGTTATCGACGATGACAAGTTCTGCGTCCTGCTCCTTCGCCAGCGCCATGATGTCGTCCACCTGGCCGCTGCCAAACAGGGTTGCCGGGCGACGGTCGCGCACGCGATAGGCACGCGCGTCACGCACGTCGATGCCGATGGCGACGGCAAGTCCCCTTGCCTCTTCCAGCCGCGCGTCGCTGTCGCGGCGATTGTCTCCGCGGGTGTCGGCATGGACGACGATCGCCCGCGCACCGCGCGAGACTTCATCTTCGCTATCGCGATCAAAGACACTCATGGAACATCAGCGTGAACGACAGAGAAAGGCGCCACTAGCCGTCCTGCACCAGGCAGGACGGCCATTATCGTGGCATTGCCTCCGGCTCTCAGTCGTCCGCGCCCTCGCCCTCGGCCGAAAGGTCGAGCGGATGGGCAGGCTGAACCGTGGAAATGGCGTGCTTGTAGACCAGCTGCGCCATGCCGTCCCGTTCCAGCAACATGCAGAACAGGTCGAACGCGGCGATCTCGCCCTGCAACATCACGCCGTTCACCAGGAACATCGTGACCGGCTCGCGTGCCTTGCGGACTGCCGTCAGGAAGATTTCCTGCAGCAGCTTGGGCTTGCGGTCGTTCGCATCGAAGCTTTTGCGCACGTCCGACAGGTCCATCGGCTGGCCCGGCATCACGGTCGAAATGGCATGCTTGTACACCAACTGCGACTGCCCATCGCGGCGAAGCAGGACAGAGAAATTGTCGAACCAGGTGATGATGCCCTGCAGCTTCACGCCCTTGACGAGAAACATCGTGACGGGCGTCTTCGATTTGCGCAGGCTGTTCAGGAAAATATCCTGAAGATTGTTCACTTTGTCGGCCATATTCAGCCTTTCCGTTATTGGCGGGACGTTGCCCGCGCGCGCGCCCTTGGTAGGGCGTCGAACCTGCCCCCCGCTCATCGAAGGGCACTCCGCTTCCTAACGCAAATGCGAAAGCAGGTCTACCAGTTCCGGCAATGGCCAAATTAATTGCCGTCCTTGCCATCGGTAATTCCCAGAAGTTTCAGCTTCCGATGCAGTGCAGAGCGTTCCATCCCGATAAATGTTGCAGTGCGGGATATATTGCCGGAAAAGCGGCGGATCTGGATGCGAAGATATTCGCGTTCAAAGCTTTCCCGCGCTTCCCGCAAGGGCGAACCCATGATCGCGCCATGGCCGAGCACTTCCGATCCCGAGCCGCCGGTGGCCTCTGCGGGCAGCATGTCCAGCTCGATCCGGCCGATGCGATCGCCCGGCGCCAGGATCATCGTCCGCTCGATGACATTGCGCAGTTGGCGGACATTGCCGGGCCACTCGCACGCCTGCAGCGCGGCGATGGCATCGGTCGCGATCTCCGGCGCCGGCACCCGCCGCTCCGCCGCGAAACGCGCCAAGTAATGATCCACCAGCGGCGGAATATCGTCTCGCCGTTCGCTGAGCGGCGGAATGACCAGAGGGACGACGTTCAGGCGATAATAGAGATCCTCGCGGAAGCGCCGTTCCTCGATCTCTTGCGCCAGATCGAGCGCGGTGGAGGAAATGACACGCACGTCCACCTTCACCTGCCGTTGCCCGCCGACGCGCGTAAAGCTCTGGTCGGTCAGCACCCGCAGGATCTTCGCCTGCGTGGTCATCGGCATGTCCGCGATCTCGTCCAGATACAGCGTGCCGCCATGCGCCTGCTCAAGGAAGCCGGGGCGCACAAGGCCGCTCTGGTCCTCCACGCCGAACAGTTCCTCTTCGACGCGCTCCGGGTCCATGCGCGCCGCCGAGACGACCACGAAGGGCGCATCCGTCCGGCCCGACCATGTGTGCAGCATCCGCGCCGCGACTTCCTTGCCGACGCCGGCGGGACCGGAAATCAGCACTCGGCTGCCCGTGCCGGCAACCTTCTTTATGGTCGCACGGACACCGTTGATCGCGGTCGAGGTGCCCGTCAGTTCGTCATCCTGGCCGACACGCGCGCGCAGAACCTGATTTTCCCGGCGCAACCGTTCCGTCTCGGTCGCACGCGCCACCAGATGGATCAGGCGATCGGCCTCGAACGGCTTTTCGATAAAATCGGCCGCGCCCTTGCGGATGGCCGCGACCGCCGTGTCGATATTGCCATGGCCCGATATCATCAGCACAGGGATGGAAGGATCGCGCTTCTTGATCTCGTCCAGCAGTTCAAGCCCGTCGAGCCGGGAGCCCTGGAGCCAGACATCGAGCAGCACCAGCGAAGGGCGACGCACGTCTAGCGCCTCCATCGCGGCATCGCTGTTCGCGGCGGTGCGAGCGGCATAGCCCTCATCCTCCAGAACACCGGCTACCAGATCCCGGATATCTTCCTCATCGTCGACAATAAGAACATCAAGCGCCATGAGTGGTCATCATTCCCTTGCTGTCGATACCCCTGCCATCGGGGCTTTCCCGCCCTGCCTCCAGACGATCGAGCACGTCCGGGGCAAGATGGATGGAGACACGCGCGCCGCCGCCGGGCGCATCGGTAAAGTTGATGTCGCCGAAATGTTCCTCGACGATCTTCTTGACGATGGCGAGGCCCAGGCCCGTGCCTTTCGCCCGCGTCGTCATATAGGGTTCCAGGATGCGCTCGCGCTCGGGCGGCAGGCCGACGCCGTCATCCTTTACCTCGATGAGCAACCGGCCATCGTCGCCGCGGCTCAGCGCCATGGTGACATGCCCGCGCATCGCTCCATCGGTGCCCGGCGGCTTGGCCTCGATCGCTTCCACGGCATTCTTGACGATATTGGTCAACGCCTGGCCGATCTGGCGCCGGTCGCAAACCATTTCGAGCGCGCCCACTTCGGATTCGAACCGGAATGCGATGTCGGGATGCGCGACCTCATGCAGGAACAGCGCATGGCGCGCGATGTCACCGATCGCTTCCGACCGGAAGACCGGCTTCGGCATCCGCGCGAAGGAGGAAAACTCGTCCACGATCCTGCGCAGATCCCCCACCTGCCGGACGATGGTGCCGGTCAGCCGGGTGAAGGTCGCCCTGTCGCCCTGAATTTCCTCGGCATAGCGCCGCTGTAGCCGCTCCGCAGCCAGCTGGATCGGGGTGAGCGGGTTCTTGATCTCATGCGCGATGCGGCGGGCAACATCGGACCAGGCCGCGCGGCGCTGATCGGAGAGTTGCTGGGTGATGTCATCAAAGGTCAGCACGTGTCCCGATGAATCGCGCGTTACCTTCACCGCCAGCGTCCGCAGATCGCCAAGCGTCTTCACCTGAACGATCGCGGCGGCTTCCCCTTGGTCGATCAGGTCCGCCAGATCCGGCGACAAGTCGCGCAACGGGCGATCCACCGGATCATTGCCCTCCTCCACCAGAATGGCCATGGCGGAGCTGTTGAGCAGCTTGATGATCCCCTTCTGATCGACCGAAAGCACGCCGGCGGTCACCGCCGACAGGATCGCCTCGATGAAGACGCGGCGGTTATCGAGCTGGCCATTGGCCGCCACCAGCGCGCTCGTCTGCGCCTCGAGCCGCTGCGTCATGCGATTGAAGGCGCTGGCGAGCGTGCCGATCTCGTCGCGGGCATGAGGCCCGGAAACGCGGGTCGAAAGGTCGCCTGCGGTAATCCGGCGGGAAGCATCCACCAGTTCATTGACCGGCCGCACCAGCCTGTCCGCGACCTTCAGCGCGATCCACACGGCGATGCCGACGAGCAGCAGCGACCCCACGAACAGCGCGATGTTGAAACGTAGCTGCAACTGCCGCGATCTCTTGGCGAAATCCTCATAGCTGCCCTGCAACGCCTGCGCCCGCTCGACCTGGCTGAAGCTCCAGACATCGGAATCGCGCGTCGTATAGAGATAGACCTGTGATCCGGGATAGAGCAGGGTGACAGCCTCGATCTGTTTATCCTGCGCGCGCACCACGGCATCTTCGCCGTTTTGCAGCCTTTGCACGACATTGGGCGTCAGGATCGCATTGATCGGCGTATTGTCCGGGTCGACCTTGGCGACCGTCCGCGCCATCCTGTCCTTGCCGACCTCGATGATCGCCGAACGACTGAGCTTACGGGTCACGACCTGATAGACATAGCCTTCGGTGAAATCGGGGCTGTTGACACCTTTTTCATTCAGATAGTCGCGAAGGTCGCTCGCCATGGTCACGGTTTCGTCACGCACTTCGCGCAGGTTCTGCTCATAATAGCCGCGCGCGAAATCGCTGGCGGTCTGCAACATGCCGCGCGCGCTGTCGGAGAACCAGAACTGCACACCATATTGGAACAGCAGCGATGCGAAGATCACCACCAGCAACATCGGCACGCTGGCGATGATCGAGAAAATCGCGACGAGGCGGACATGAAGCTGCCCGTCGCTGCCGACGGCAGACCGCGCCGCCCGGCGCTTCGCCACGCGCCGCCCGAGCAGCATCAGCAGGGCAATGGCCGGCACCAGATTGGAAACGAGCAGCAGCGCGACGATCGGCGGGGTCAGCAGGCTGTAGCTCTGGCCCTGACCCGACACGAGGAAATAGGTCATGATCGCGATGGCGAGCAGCAGCAGCAGCGTCACGCCTTCGACGATCGCGGCGAGATTGGTCTGCTTCAGCCGCCGCGGAAGGTGCCGGCGCCAGCCGGTCAGCGCTTCAGACTCGTCGTCATTTCCATCGGTCGGCGATGCCGCCGTCTCGGAATCCTGCGCTACCGTCGAAACGGCCAGGGAAACGCTCGCCTTCGTCTTAGCATCATGAGTCTGCGGGAGTCCCGCGTTTGAAGTCATAGTTGCACGGATACAACGATGACGTGCCTATTAAAACACACAATATCGTCACATAGCCGCCGTTGGTCTAATCGACGCGGCATTTGGTCGAAATCGGCGACGATCCCTTTGCCGTTCCCGGCGCCAGCCGAACGGGTCAATCGCCCTGGCGTAACATGTTGGGATCAAGGCCGTGATCAGTGAGCTTCTTGCGCAAGGTGTTGCGATTGATGCCCAGCAGGGCCGCGGCCCGGATCTGATTGCCGTCCACGCTCAACAGGGTTTCGCGCAGCAGCACCGGCTCGACGATCGCCAGCAAGTCATCATAGAGTGTTTCGAGCGCGCGGACCCCGCCGATACCCAACTGCCCCCGCGCCCAGGTCTTCACCGCACTGGCAACCTGGTCCGCCCCGACATTGGGCTGATCGTCCCCCACATGCCCCAGCGGCAGCGCGTTGCGCAGCATCTCGCTGGTAATTAGAGTTTCTCGTGTCAGCACTGAAAGACGCTGCATAAGATTCTGTAATTCACGAACATTACCCGGCCAAGCATGCGCCGCCAGCAGCGTTGCCGCATCGCTGGCCAGCGCCTTGCGCGGCAAGCCGTCATTGGCGGCTCGGTCCAGAAAGTGCCGCGCCAGTAGCATGATGTCGTCCCCCCGCTCACGCAGCGGAGGCAGGGCGATCGGGACGACGGCCAGCCGGTAATAGAGATCCTCGCGGAATCGGTTTTCGCCGATCAGCGTGGGCAGATTCTTGTTGGTCGCCGCGATGATGCGGACATTGACCTTGACCGGATTGGACCCGCCGACCGTAGTTACTTCACCGGACTGTAGCACGCGCAGCAGCCGTGTCTGGGCCTCCAGCGGCATGTCCCCGATCTCGTCGAGGAACAGCGTGCCTCCCTGCGCCTGTTCGAACTTGCCCGCGGTGCGGGCATGAGCGCCTGTAAACGCGCCCTTTTCATAGCCGAAAAGCTCCGCCTCGATCAGTTCACGGGGGATCGCAGCCATGTTGATCGCAACGAAAGGCTTGGTGCGGCGATGACCGAGGTCGTGGATCGCCTCCGCCACCAGTTCCTTGCCCGTACCCGATTCGCCCAGAACGAGGATGGTAAGGTCATTGGAGATCACCCGCGCGATGGTGCGGTAGACCTCCTGCATCGCGGGCGAGCGGCCGACCAGCGGCAGGCCGTCACTGATTGGTCCGCTGTCCGCTTCGCCGCCGGGATTTTGCCGCCGCGTCGCCAGCGCGTCGGAGACCGCGCGGGAGAGTTCGTTGAGGTCGAAGGGCTTGGGGAGATATTCGAACGCCCCCTGCTCCGTCGCACGAACCGCCGTGTTCAGCGTGTTCTGTGCCGACAAAATGATGACGCTGATGCCCGGATCCTGGGCGACGATGTCCTTGACGTCATCAAGGCCATCACCATCGGGCAGCATGACGTCGGTGATGAGGACATCGGGCGCAAAGCTGGCCAGCAGCGCCGTGCGCTCGCCAACGGAGGCTGCCGTCTTCACCTTGTGCCCGCGCCGACGCAGCGCTTCTCCTACGACGACACAGATGGCGGGATCGTCATCCACGACCAGTACCTTGCCCGGCATCGAAGACATCAACCCATTCCCATCGGCAGAAGCACGCGAAAGATCGTTTCACCGGATTCTTCATCACGCACATATTGAACAAACCCGTTCATATCGCGCACGAGCTTGTCGACGAGCGCCAAACCGAGCCCCTGTCCATCACGCTTGCCCGAAATGAACGGGTTGAACAGATGATCGCGGATATTCTCTGGCACGCCCGGCCCATTGTCGATCACGACAATCTCGATCGGCAGCACCTTGCTGCCCTGCTCGCCCAGCATGACCGATACGCCATGGCGAAACGCCGTTTCGATCCGTACCGAGGGGTTTTCGACCTTGCCCAAGGCTTCAGCGGCATTTTTGAGCAGGTTGATCATCACCTGCACCAGCGCATCGCCGTTGATAAGAGAAAATGGCAATGATGGATCATAAAGTTTTGTAATTTTGATGTTTTTAGCAAAACCGGCACGGGCAACATTTACCGCGCGATCAATCAGCGGGTAGATGTTTTCAGCCGTGCAATCCAGCGTGCGCTCGGTCGTAAAATCTTGCATGCGATCGATCAGCGCTGCGATCCGGTCCACCTCGTTGCAGATCAGCTGCGTCAGCGCAGTCGTGCCGGCATCGTCGCCATTGTCGAGCAGCTGCGCCGCGCCCCGAATTCCCGACAGCGGATTCTTGATCTCGTGCGCGAGGATCGCGGCGGCCCCCATGGCCGATCGCGTACCGCCGGCCGTCCGGCGATGGCCGATCTTCTGTGCCTGGCTCTTCGGGTGGATCGAAACGGCGCGCCACCCATCATGATCGGGGATCGGCGCAATCATGAGATCAACTTCCGCTGCGGCTGTGCGACCGGCATGGACCTGCACATCATAGGCAGCGAGCGGCTTGTCGCTATGCCAGATGTCGAAGCGCGTCGAATTATCGGCCATGCGGACGGTACGACCGATATCGCTGCCGATGATCGCCGAGCGCGCCATGTTGAGCAGCGTTTCGGCACGAACATTGGTGTCGGCAATGCGATTGTCCGGCCCGACCACGAGGATCGCGACAGGAAAAGCCGTGATGATGTCCGCAAGCGAGGGCGCCTCCTGCCGCGGTCGACCGGGGGATTGTCGCCTTGGCGGAGTGGAAATGTCCATCTGGATCAGGCGGCCTGCCTGATATCGACGCCGTTGTCGGCAGCCTTGATCAATGGCGTGTAGAAGCCTTCCAGCATCTCCAGCACGCGCTCGGCCGAGGGTTCCTGGTTCACGCTATTGCGGAATTCCGCCGATCCGGTCAGCCCCTTGGTATACCAGCCGATATGCTTGCGGGCCATGTTGACGCCGACGCCATGGTCATAATGGTCCAGCATCGCCCGATAATGTTCGACGATGACTGCATATTGCTCGGCTAGCGAAGGGTCCGCGAGTTCCTGGCCCGTCGCCAGCCAGTGCATGACCTGACCGATCAGCCAGGGCTTGCCATATGCGCCACGGCCGATCATCACGCCATCAGCGCCGCTCTGGTCGAGCGCCGCGTCGACATCGGCGATGGAGCAAATGTCGCCATTGACGATCACGGGCAGCGACACAGCGTCCTTCACCTTGCGGACGAATGACCAGTCGGCAGAGCCCTTGTACATCTGGCACCGGGTACGGCCGTGGACGGTGATGAGCTTTGCACCCAGATCCTCGGCGATCCGGGCGAGTTCGGGCGCATTCAGGCTATTGTGGTCCCACCCCATCCGCATCTTGACCGTCACCGGCACGTCAACCGCCTTCACGGTAGCCTCGATCAGCGAGGCCGCCAGCGGAAGGTCACGCATCAGGGCGCTACCGGCGTCGCCGTTCACGACCTTCTTGACCGGGCAGCCCATGTTGATGTCGATGATGGCGGCGCCGCGATCGGCATTGAGTTTTGCCGCTTCGGCCATTTCCGTTGGCGAGCAGCCGGCAAGCTGCATCGACACCGGCTCTTCGGTCGGGTGCCAGGCGGCTTTCTGGATGGACTGCCGCGTCTCGCGGATCATCGCGGCAGAGGCGATCATCTCGGTCACGTTGAGGCCACAGCCAAAGCGCCGCACAAGCGTACGGAAAGGCATGTCCGTCACGCCGGTCATGGGTGCGAGAATGACGGGCGAGTCGATGACGACCGGGCCGATGGAGATGGGAGCGAGCGTGCGCATATACCTGTTGCCTAAAAATCAGGCAGCCCATAGCCCTTAGCGGCGATTTCCACAAGGCCGGTGCGACGATGCGCTCTGGCATGACAACACCTCCCGCTAGCGGCGCGGACTGGGAAGCGCTATGCGCCGCGCCATGACACAGGCCGGAAGAACCGTCGCGATCATCGTCGCTGCAGGCAAGGGCGAGCGCGCCGGCGGCGGATTGCCCAAGCAATTCCGCCAACTCGGTGGGCAACCGGTGGTTGCGCGGGCCATCGCGCCGCTGGCAGCCCATCCCCGCATCGACTCGATCATCCTCGTCGTCGGCGAGGGCCAGATGGACATGGCTCGTGCGGCGCTTGATAGCATGACGCCAGCGCTTTCGCCGCCGCCCCTGATCGTTGCGGGAGGCGCGACCCGGAGGCAATCCGTTCTTGCCGGCCTCGCTCAGGTCGAGGCATCCGGTGGTGCCCGCCATGTCCTGATCCATGATGCGGCGCGGCCATTGCTGACCGCTTCTGTCATAGACAGGCTGCTTTCCGGACTGAATGGCGCGCAGGGCGCCGTGCCCGTCATCCCCGTGGTCGACACGTTGGCGCGCGGGGCCGGACAACTGGGCGACATCGTCGATCGCAATCATCTATACCGCGTCCAGACCCCGCAGGCCTTCGTATTCGATGCCATATTGGCGGCGCATCGCGGCTGGACCGGCCGGCCGGAACCGACCGACGATGCGCAGATGCTGCGTGCATGGGGCCATGACGTCACTCTGGTCGATGGCGACCGCGCGCTGGAGAAAATCACGATGCCGGAAGATTTCGAGGCTGCGGCTGTCCTGCTGGGCGGCACGGGTCAGGGCGGCATGGGGCTACCACGCACGGGAATGGGCTATGATGTCCATCGGCTGGTCGCGGGTGAGGAGCTTTGGCTGTGCGGCGTGCGCATCCCCCACGACAAGGGACTTTCCGGCCATAGCGATGCCGATGTCGCGATCCACGCACTTGTCGATGCCATCCTGGGGGCGCTGGCGGACGGGGATATCGGCAGTCATTTCCCACCGTCCGATCCGCAGTGGCGCGGCGCGCCATCCTCGCGCTTTCTCACCTACGCGCGCGACCTGGTCGCGCAGCGCGATGGCGCGATCGTCCATGTCGACGTCACCATCATCTGCGAAGCGCCGAAGATCGGGCCGCACCGGGACGCGATGCGCGCCCGGATCGCCGAATTGCTGCAGATCCCGATGTCCCGTATCTCCGTAAAGGCGACGACGACCGAAAGGCTGGGCTTTGCCGGGCGCGGCGAAGGCATCGCCGCACAGGCAGTTGCAACTCTCACCCTTCCGGACCTATTCTGATCCCATGCCCGACACGATCCTCCCCAACGAACTGGTTGAAATGGCCCGCAAGGTCGTTGACGCGAACAAGCGTGCCGGCCGCATCGTCGCCGTCGCGGAAAGCTGTACCGGCGGCCTCGTCTCCGCCGCGATCACCGAGATCGCCGGATCATCCGACATGTTCGGCGCAGGTTTCATCACCTATTCCAATGAGATAAAGAACGATGTTCTGAATGTGTCCCATGACATCCTGGACACGTTCGGCGCCGTTTCGATCGCGGTGGCGTGGTCCATGGCGCAGGGCGCACTTACGCGGTCACGCGCAGACGTCGCGGTCGCGATCACGGGGATTGCGGGGCCGGGTGGTGGATCCGAGAAAAAGCCCGTCGGAACCGTGGTCTTCGCGCGCGCCGAGCGCGGGGCAAGCCCCGACAAGATCGTCGCCGACATGCATCATTTCGAAGATAACGGCCGGGGCGGCGTGCGGCTTCAGGCCGCGCTCTGCGCGCTCGAACTGCTGCTGCCCGACTCGCCAGCGCCCGTACCGGCCCCATAAAGCGCGGCGGCACGGGTTTCGAACGCGCCGATCATCTTGCGCAGGGCACTGTCGAACATCTGCCCGGCCAGCGCTTCGAACAGGCGGTTCTTGAAGGCGAACTCCACCTCGAAATCGACGAGCACCCCGCCCTTCCCATCCGGGCGGAAACGCCAGTCATTGTGCAGATGCTTCAGCGGCCCGTCGATATAATCGACATGCACCCGCTCCGGCCGCACCTTGTTGACGCGCGAGGTAAAGCTCTCCCGCAGCCCCTTGAAGCCCACGATCATGTCCGCGACCATCAGCGTCTCGCTATCCTCGCGTACGCGGATGGCGGAAACCCATGGCAGGAACTGATCATAGGACTGAACGTCGGCAACCAGATCGAACATCTGTTCAGGCGAATAGGGCAGCGCCCGTGTTTCGTTATGCTTTGGCATCGGCCTTCCCGGCAGCGGCCTTGGCAAGCTGGGCCTCACGCGCGGCGCGCATTTCCGCGAAATCCTTGCCAGCGTGATAGCTGGAGCGGGTCAGCGGGCTGGAGGCGACCTGCAGGAAGCCCTTGGCCCGTGCGATCGCCGCGAAGCCCGCAAATGCCTGCGGCGTCACGAAGTCGATCACCTTGGCGTGCTTCGGCGTAGGCTGGAGATATTGCCCCATGGTGAGGAAATCGATGTCGGCCGAGCGCATGTCGTCCATCACCTGATGCACTTCCAGACGCTCTTCGCCGAGCCCCAGCATGATGCCGGACTTGGTGAAGATCGAGGGATCGTGCCGCTTCACCGACTCGAGCAGTCGCAACGAGGCGTAATAGCGCGCGCCGGGGCGGATGGTCGGATAGAGCCGGGGCACCGTCTCCAGATTATGGTTGTAGACGTCCGGGCGTGCTTCCACGATCGACTCGACGGCGGACTGCGCCTTGTTGCGGAAATCCGGGGTCAGGATCTCGATCGTCGTGTTCGGCGTGGTCCGGCGCAGTTCCTGGATCACCTTCACGAACTGCGATGCGCCGCCATCGGGCAGGTCGTCGCGGTCGACCGAGGTGATGACGATATGCTCGAGGCCCATTTCCGCAGCGGCTTCGGCCAGATGCATCGGCTCCAGCGGATCGACCTTGCGCGGCAGGCCCGTCTTGACGTTGCAGAAGGCGCAGGCCCGCGTGCAGACATCACCCAGGATCATCACGGTCGCGTGCTTCTTGCTCCAGCACTCACCGATATTGGGGCAGGCCGCTTCCTCGCAGACGGTCGCGAGGCCCTTTTCCCGCATCAGCTTCTTGGTTTCCATGTAGCCGGGGCTCGTGGGAGCCTTGACCCGGATCCAGTCAGGCTTGCGTGCGCGAGGCGTCGCAGGGTCGATGCGTGAGATCTCGTTCATTGGCCCCAGATAGCGATGCATCGGCGCTCTTGCCAGTCCCTTGCACACGTCTTAACGCGATAAGACAAGGAGAGCCGAGCCCCATGACCGATTTTACCGATATGCTGGCCGGATACCGGCGCTTTCGCGACACCGGATGGACCGCACAGCGCGAGCGCTGGGGCGAGCTGAGCACCGGGCAGAAGCCCCGCGTGATGGTGATCGCCTGTTCCGACAGCCGAGTCGATCCCGCCCAGATCTTCGACACGAATCCCGGCGAAATCTTCGTCGTGCGCAATGTCGCCGCGCTTGTCCCCCCGTTTGAAACAGCGCCGGGCCATCACGGCGTGTCGGCGGCTCTGGAGTTTGCCGTGCAGGTGCTCAATGTCGGCGAGATCGTCGTCATGGGGCACGGGCTTTGCGGCGGCTGCAACGCGGCACTGACTCAGGAACTCAAAAATGCTCCCCCTGGAGAGGGCGGCTTCATTGCCAACTGGATCGAAATGCTGGACGAAGCGCGCGAGCGCGTCGTCGCCGTGCATGGCGATGCGCGGGACAGGCCGGCGCAGCGGGCGATGGAGCAGGAGGCCGTGCGCGTCAGCCTGACCAACCTACGCACATTCCCCTGTGTCCAATCCAAGGAACGCAAGGGCACGATCCGGCTGGTCGGCGCGTTCTTCGCGATATCGGACGGCATCCTTCATGTGCTGGACGAGGAAACGGATCGCTTCGCGCCTGCCGAGGCCTGATATTCTGCTTTGAAATCCAGTTTCCGCTGCAGGGCTTAATCACCCAGGAGATCGCCGATGCCGGACAGTGCCCTGACGGCAAATATCGCCCTGCTGATCGATGCCGACAACGCCTCGCACCGGGCGCTCGACCCGGTGCTGACCGTTCTTGCCGAGCTGGGAACGGTCAACATCCGCCGCGCCTATGGCAATTGGCGCAAGCCCGCGCTCAAAGCCTGGGCAGATCTTTCCATAGCGCAGGCGATCCAGCCCTATCAGCAGTTCGACCTGACCAAAGGCAAGAACGCGACCGACATGCGGATGACCATCGATGCGATGGACATGCTCTATAGCGGCCGGGTGCAAGGCTTCGGGCTGATGTCGAGCGACAGCGATTTCACCCCGCTCGTCATGCGGATCAGGCAGGACGGGCTGCCGGTCTATGGTTTTGGCGCGTCCAACACGCCGGAGGGGTTCCGGCAGGCCTGCACCCGCTTCATCGATGTCGGCGCGCTGTTGCGCATCGAGGAAGAGCCGATTCCATCGGCGGGCGCCTTGCCGGAAGCGGGAAAAAACCTGATCGATGAAGATGTCATACGACTGCTGACGGACGCCTGGAAGGCATCGAAGCGGGACGAGCGCAATTTTGCCCGGCTGAGCGAGGTCGGGCAGCGCGCAGCGAACCGCTCCAGCTTCGACAAGCGCAACTATGGCGTGACCAGCCTGTCCGAACTGCTGGCCCGCATCCCCAATTTCACGGTCGAACAGCGGGACGATGGCCACAGCTATGTGAAGCGGGTCAGATGATCCTGCACCTGAACATCATCGGCCGGGTTCAGGGCGTTGGCTATCGCTATTGGGCGGTGCAAATGGCGCGATCGCTCGGCCTGTCCGGCTGGGTCCGCAACCGGATGGACGGAAGCGTGGAGGCGCTCGTGTCAGCCGATGAGGCCGCCGTGACGGCATTCATCGCCCATGCGAAACAGGGGCCTGCTGCCGCGCGGGTCGATCGGATCGACCAGACGCCGCTTAAGGAGGATCGCGCCCTGCCCCAGCCCTTCGAGCAGCACGCCACCGCCTGAAGCGGCGGGCATTCTCTCTATTCGGCGATATCCTCGTTCCACAGCGCGGGCTTTTCGGCGATGAACCGGGTCATCAGGTCGATACAGCGCCGATCGGACAACAGCGTCACCGTGACGCCATGATCGCGCAGGAACTGCTCGTTCCCGCCGAAGGTCACGTTCTCGGCAATCACAACATGCGAAATCTTGAACTGCACGATGGTCCCTGCGCACATCATGCAGGGCGAAAGCGACGTGTAGAGCGTCATCCCGGCATAGCTTGCCTGCCGACCGGCATTGCGCAGGCAGTCCATCTCGCCATGGGCGATGGGATCACCCTGCTGGACCCGCCGGTTATATCCCTCCGCGATCAGATGGTCGCCGCGCGCGAGGACAGAGCCGATGGGGCAGCCACCCTCGCCATAGCCCTGCAGGGCCAGTTCATAGGCGCGGGTCACGAAGGCGGGAAGGTAATCCGACATGGTCGTTCCCTCCCCGCCCCGCTTCTTATCGGGTCAGCTTCTTGTAGGCGAGGCGCGTGGGCCGATCGGCGGCGTCGCCCAGGCGGCGGCGCTTGTCTTCCTCATAGGCCTCGAAATTCCCCTCGAACCATTCGACATGGCTGTCGCCCTCGAACGCGAGGATATGGGTCGCGAGGCGATCGAGGAAGAAGCGGTCATGGCTGATGACCACGGCGCAGCCGGCGAAATTCTCCAGCGCGTCTTCCAGGGCGCGCAGGGTTTCGACGTCAAGATCGTTGGTCGGTTCGTCGAGCAGGAGAACGTTGCCACCCTCCTTAAGCATCTTCGCCAGATGGACGCGGTTGCGCTCACCGCCCGAAAGCTGGCCGACCTTCTTCTGCTGGTCCGGCCCCTTGAAGTTGAAGGCGCCGACATAGGCCCGCGTCTGGATCTCATGCTTGCCGATGGTCATCAGGTCGTGGCCGCCGGAGATTTCCTCCCAGACATTATGGTTGGCGTCGAGCGAGTCGCGGCTCTGGTCGACATAGCCAAGCTGCACCGTCTCACCCACCTGGATGCTACCCGCGTCGGGCGTCTCCTGGCCGGTGATGAGGCGGAACAGGGTGGACTTGCCCGCGCCGTTCGGGCCGATCACGCCGACAATACCACCGGGCGGCAGCAGGAAGTCGAGATTTTCGAACAGCAGCTTGTCGCCATAGGATTTGGTCAGGCCATGCGCCTCGATCACCTTGCCACCAAGGCGCTTCGGGGTCTGGATAACAATCTGGGCCTTGCCAGGCGCCCGGTTTTCCTGCTTTTCGACCAGCTCGTCGAACGCGCGGATACGGGCCTTGGACTTGGTCTGGCGGGCCTTGGGCGATTGCCGGATCCACTCCAGCTCTTCCTTGATCGCCTTCTGCCGGCCGGCGTCCTCCCGCTCTTCCAGCTCCATCCGCTTGGCCTTCTGATCCAGCCAATTGGAATAATTGCCTTCATAGGGGATGCCCCGGCCGCGATCGAGTTCCAGCACCCAGCCCACGACATTGTCGAGGAAGTAGCGGTCATGGGTGACGAGGATGACGTTGCCGGTATAGTTGATAAGATGCTGCTCCAGCCACTGGACGCTTTCCGCATCGAGATGGTTGGTCGGTTCGTCGAGCAGCAGGATGTCGGGCTTTTCCAGCAACAGGCGGCACAGCGCGATGCGGCGCTTTTCACCGCCCGAAAGGCTTTCCACACCCCAGTCGCCCGGCGGGCAGCGCAGCGCTTCCATTGCGATTTCGAGCTGGTTGTCGAGCGTCCAGCCATCAACCGCGTCGATCTTTTCCTGCAGCGTGCCCATTTCCTCCATCAGCGCGTCGAAATCGACGTCTTCCGGCGGATCGCCCATGATGGTGCTGATCTCGTTGAAACGGTCGAGCATGTCGGCGACCGGGCGCACGCCGTCCTTGACGTTCTCCATCACCGTCTTGCTGTTGTCGAGCTGCGGTTCCTGCGCCAGATAACCCACGCGCAGCCCTTCGGCCGCCCAGGCTTCACCCTGATAGTCCTTGTCCATGCCGGCCATGACCTTCATCAGGGTCGACTTACCCGCACCGTTGACACCGATGACGGCGATCTTCGTGCCCGGCAGGAACTGCAGGTGGATGTTGTTGAACACCGGCTTGTTGGCGCCGGGGAAGGTCTTGGTCAGGCCCTTCATCACAAAGCTGTATTGTACGGCCATGCTGGTCGATGCTCCGATATCGTAAATTCGCTGTCGCGGGGTTTGGCGTCCGGTTAGCCGAGCGGGGCGGCATTGGCAAATCCCGGACGCCGGGTTAAGCCGCTTTCCATGCAGAAAATCCTTCTGGCGCCCATCGCGCTGCTCGCCACCCTTCCCGCCATGTCTGTCGCCGCAGGACCGTCCGATCAGGTCGGCAGGCTTCGCGACACCGCTCTAGCAGAAGATAAGGTCGCATGGGCCTTTGTTGAAGGGCTCACGACGGAGGTCGGGCAGAGACTGGCCGGCACGCCGGAAGAAGCCAATGGCCGCGCATGGGCCCTGGCGCGCCTGAAGGCGCTGGGCTTCGCCAATGCGCGGATCGAGGAATATCAGATGCCGACATGGGTGCGCGGCGAGGAAAGCGCCAGCATCGTCGGCCCCTTCCCGCAGAAGCTGGCGATCACCGCATTGGGCAACAGCGGCGCGACTCCTGAGGCCGGGCTGTCCGCTCCTGTCGTCTATTTCCCTACCATCGCCGACCTGCGCGCCGCGCCAGAAGGTAGCCTGAAGGGCAAGATCGCCTTTGTGAGCCACGCCATGAAGGCGACGCAGGATGGATCGTCCTACGGCTATTTCGGCGCCGCCCGGCGGCAGGGACCGAGCATCGCGGCCAAGAAGGGCGCCGTTGCGATTCTCATCCGGTCGATCGGCACCGATCATCACCGCGTGCCACATACCGGCGTGCAGACCTGGGATAAGGGGGTTACGCCGATTCCCGCCGCCGCGCTGTCCGTGCCCGATGCAGAGCAACTGGAGCGCGTGCTCGCGCGCGGCAAGCCTGTGACGGTCGCGATGACGCTCACGCCGAAGTTCATCGGAGAGCAGACCTCCGGCAATGTCATAGCCGAGGTTCCGGGCACCGACCCTAAGGCCGGCATGATCGTTGCCGCCTGCCATATGGACAGCTGGGATCTTGCGACCGGCGCGATCGACGATGCAGCGGGCTGCGCGATCGTGACCGCGGCAGCAAAGCAGATACTGGATTCGGGAAGCAAGCCGCGCCGCACCATCCGCCTGCTGCTGGCCGGCGCGGAAGAAGTGGGCGGCTTTGGCGGCGAGGCCTATTTCAAGGCCCACTCCAAAGAGAAACATGCTCTCACCCTGGAATCGGACTTCGGGGCAGACAGGGTGTGGCAGGTGCAATTCACCCTGCCCGAGGGGGCAGCGCCGCTCGCAACCAAGGTCGGCAACGCACTTTCTCCTCTCGGAATCGGCATCGGAAGCACAAAAGCGCATGGCGGATCGGACATAGAACCGCTGGTGACGGCTGGCGTGCCGGTGATCGACCTGCAGCAGGATGGCACCCGTTATTTCGACATCCACCACACCGCCGACGACACGCTCGACAAGGTCGATCTCCAGCAATTGCGGCAGAATGTCGCAGCCTGGACCGCCACCCTCGCGATCGCCGCGGATGACCAGCAGGCCTTGCGATAAAAGTGGACTTGTATAGTAGACAACATGTCGTCGCGTGATTCTATCGTTTCACCGATGCAAAAAAGCGTTGATTTGTGCACTGCACAGGTTAATGCGGTCGCTCGCGTAAGGGACCGAATACGCCATACGCGGCTTATTGCTATGGGAGCCTTTCAATGAAGAAGATCGCTGTTGTTTTCGCTTCGGCCGGCCTGATGGCGCTCGCCGCCTGCGGTGAGAAGCCTGCCAACGAAGCCAACGCCTCGAACGCTGTCGAGAACGTTGTCGACAACGCTGCAAACGCACTCGAGAACGCTGCTAACGCGACGAACAACGCCGCGAACGCGACCGAGAACGCCGCTAACGCGACGAACGCGATGTAATCCTGCGCTCTGCGCAAGATTTTTAAGGGGACGGCACGCATTGCGCGCCGTCCCTTTTTATTGGTCTCAAGGGTACGTCTCTCTCGGCTTCATGCCCGGCCCAGGAAAAGGCGAGATGTCAGAGCGCCACGACCGACAGCCCACCAGAATGCGAGTGGCAGCAGGATGGCGACCACCACCGTCAACCAGTCTCCGGCATAGGGATGCAGGTGCACGTTGATGAGTTGGTGGAGGAACATGATGACCAGCGAGGCGCGGCCCAGAAGGGAGAGCCCGCTTCCGATCACCGTCACCCGGCCCAGCCATTGTGCAACGCCGGCGACGGTCACCGTTCCGGCTATCGCCGAGACGATGTTCGTCGGGAACGTCCCGAAGCTGAGATACTTCATATCGAAGGGATCGGCCATTGTTCCCGCCACCACGAACAGGATCGTCGCGATCGCCAGCACCGCTGGCGAAACACTCCCACGACCGCGCGCAAGCCAGCCACATGCCATCAGGGCGAGCGCCATTGGCACCTGTACCACGCCCAGCGGAGATGGGATTGCCGGCACCAGATAGCTGATCGCCACACCCAGGATGATTGCGGCAAGCGCCAAGCCCATGGCCTGGCGATGCCCGACGATCTGGTTCAGGATCAACCCGGCGACATAGAGGCACGGCACGAACCAGAAGGTGCCGAACACTTCCACCAGCGCGGAACCGCCGAAGACCAAGCGCACGACGCTTCCGACCGGCCCATAATGCGCGATCATGGAGCCGGAGCCGTCGATCCTCCCCCAGATATAGTCGAGTCCGGCCACGAGCAGCAGAAAGGCCGCATATGGCACGAGCAACGCAAAAAATCGGGATCGAGCGAGCAGCCAAGGTGCGCGCGGCCGGGCCAGATAGCCCGACAGCAGGAAGAAAAGCGGCATGTGGAACAGGAAGATCCAGTGGTGCAAGGGCGCGCTGCTGGTCACATGACCGATCACCACGAGCACGATGCCAAGACCGCGAAGATGATCGATCCAGTCAATCCGGCCGGACGTTTCGCTCATAATCCTCCTTCGTCAAACCGATCCGCCCTGCCGAAAGGAGCCGGCGGGCTGGCGGCAACATCGCCCCATGCGACGACCGCGCGCTGGATGCGACAATCACCGTGCATCGCCGCACTACCTGCCCTATGCGGGCGGGATGCAGCAAGACATGCTTTTCTATCTGTGCGCCGTTCCGGCAGTCATCATTTCCGGTCTCGCCAAGGGCGGCTTTTCGGGCGTAGGGGCACTGGCGATGCCGATCATGGCGCTCGGCATCGATCCGGTGCGCGGCGCGGCGATCCTGCTGCCCATCCTGATCGTGCAGGACGCCGTCAGCGTGTGGGCCTTCCGCCGCACATGGGACGCGCTGGTGCTCAAGGTCATGCTTCCCGGCATGGCAACGGGTGTCGGGCTTGGCTATCTGTTCGCGGCCAAGGTGGATGAGAGCGTCGTCCTGGGCGCGCTGGGCGTCATTTCGATGGTTTTCGGTCTGCACCGGCTCTGGCTGGAACGCGGCGTGGCAGTCCCCCAGCCCTCGACCTCACCCAATTGGGTCGGCACGATCTTCGGCATCGTCTCCGGCTTCACCAGCCAGATCGCGCATGCCGGATCGCCGCCCTTCCAGATGTGGGTTCTCCCCCGCCGCTTGCCGCGTGACATTCTGGTCGGCACCGGCGCCATCGCCTTTGCGGTGATGAACTGGATCAAGGTGCCTGCCTATGCGGCGCTCGGCCAGTTCACCAGCGCCAACCTGATTGCGACCGCCATGCTGCTGCCGCTGGCGCTCGCCTCGACCGTGGCGGGCGTTGCGCTGGTGCGCCGGGTCGACCCGGCTCGCTTCTACAAGATGATCTATGTCCTGATGGTCCTGCTTGGTCTCAAGCTGGTTGTCGACGCGCTGTAGGGACGCGCCTCTTTCGGCTTGCGTCCGCGCGCTATTGGGAGGAGAGGCCATGACGATATGGCCGACAACCATCCCCATGACACACCCGTCGATGCCTCTTCGGTTGAAGAGGAAAGCACCCCGAATGCTGGTGAAGCGCCCAGAGCATCACCCGCGCTCACCCTGCGCACCATCGTCGAGCGCATCCAGCAACCCGTCACCAACCCCGTGACAAGGGCCAGGCTGCGCGTTGAAGCCGAGGTTCCCCCGTCAAAGCGCGGCCCCGGCTGGGATCGCCACTGGCGCGAACTCGAAGCCTATCTCGAGGAAATGGCGGAGTGGCCCTGCAAAGAGGATTGAGCCCGTCGGCAATATTGACGGCGTGGTCGCTTCTGGGCTGAGGAATCTCGGCGCCCCATCGTCGTAGAGAAGACGCCGACCTTCCCGCCGTTACTTCCGTCCAAACAGCTTCTCAATATCGCCATGCTGCAATTTGATCCAGGTCGGTCGGCCATGATTGCACTGGCCGCTATGCGGCGTCACTTCCATCTCGCGCAGCAGGGCGTTCATTTCCGCGACTGACAGAGCGCGCCCGGCCCGCACCGATCCGTGGCAGGCCATGGTCGCGGCGATATGGTTCAGGCGGTCCTTCAGGCTGAGCGCATCGTCATGCGCGGCCAGATCGTCGGCAAGATCCCGCACCAGCCCCTGGACGCCGCCAGCGCCCAGCATCGCGGGGCTGGCGCGCACCAGCATGGCGGTCGGCCCGAAGCGCTCCAGTTCCAGCCCGAATTCGGCCAGCTCGCCGATCCGCGCTTCCAGCCGGTCGCAGGCAGGCTCCTCGAGTTCGACGACTTCCGGCAACAACAGCGCCTGCGAAGACACCCCCGCCCCGTCCAGCGCCCGGCGCATCCGTTCCAGCACCAGACGCTCATGCGCGGCATGCTGATCGACCAGCACCAGCCCATCCTCGGCTTCCGCAACGATATAGGTGCGCGCCACCTGACCGCGCGCGACTCCGAGCGGGAAGCGCGTCCCTTCAGGCGGTGCTTCGGCCGCAGGCTCGGCGCGCGCCATAGGCGGAGGCGTGATGAAATTCTGTCGCCGGTCCGCAAGCTGGTAGCCGGCACCGGGCGGAGCATAGGCGGGCGTCCTCTCCTCCACCGACGCGCCGACGGCATCGAAGATCGGCATGGCGCCGATCGGCGTCGGCGAAACGGGTTCCGATTGCCAGGCAGCGAAGCTCGCCGGGTCGGCACGCTGGACGGAACGGAACCCTGCCTCATCGAGCGCACGCTTGAGCCCGCCCACGATCATGCCGCGCACCAGCGCCGGATCACGGAAGCGCACTTCCGTCTTGGCCGGGTGGACATTCACGTCCACTTCGGTCGGCGGCAGGTCGAGGAACAGCGCCACCACGGGATGGCGATCCCGTGCCAGCAGATCGGCATAGGCGCCCCGCAATGCCCCCATCAGCAGCCGGTCCCGCACCGGCCGGCCGTTGACGAACAGGAACTGATGGTCGGCAACGCCGCGATGATAGGTCGGAAGGCCCGCAACGCCGCTCAAGCCAATGCCGTCGCGCTCAAGCGAGACGATGACGTGATTTTCCGCGAGCGCGCGGTCGGTCAGCCCCGCCACCCGGTCCTCGCGCGCTTCGCCGCCCTGCACGCCAAGGGCCCGCCGCCCGTCATGCTCCAGCGTGAAGGCGATATCCGGCCGCGCCATCGCGAGACGGCGGACGATATCGAGACAGGCGGCATATTCCGACCGGGCGGAGCGCAGGAACTTGCGGCGCGCGGGTACGCGGGCGAACAGTTGCTCCACGCGGATGCGGGTGCCGGGCGCCATCGCGGCAGGCCCCTCCTCGGCCACGACGCCATTGTCGACCACCCGGCGCCAGCCCTCGCCTCCGCGCGGGCGGCTCTCGATGGACAGGCGGGCGACGCTGGCGATGGAGGGCAAGGCCTCGCCCCGGAAACCAAGGGTCGAAACCAGTTCGATAGCGTCATCGGGCAGCTTGGAGGTGGCATGTCGCTCCAGCGCCAACGCCATGTCCGACGGGCTCATGCCGCAGCCGTCGTCCACCACCTCTATGCCGTCGAGCCCGCCCGCCGACAGCCGAATCGCGATGCGCGTCGATCCAGCATCGACGGCGTTTTCAACAAGTTCCTTGAGCGCGCTGGCCGGTCTTTCGACCACTTCGCCCGCGGCGATACGATTGACCAGATGTTCGGGCAGGCGGCGTATTGACATATGGCAGGGACTAGCCCAATCGAGCGCATTCCGCGACCGCTGCCCGACATTTTTTTCGACTTCACTCAAGGGCGCGTCACTGGCGGATGACGGACTTTCGCATGGCCCGCGGCACCCCCGTTGGCCGGCTGGACAGGGACAAGCATGTCAATCTTCTCGCGCCTTTTCAAATTCTCCTCCCAAGATATGGCCATCGACCTCGGCACGGCGAATACCGTCGTCTATGTCCGTGGGCGCGGCATCGTGCTGAACGAACCGTCGGTCGTGGCGGTCGAGACCTTGAACGGCGTCAAGCGGGTGAAAGCCGTGGGCGACGACGCCAAGATGATGATGGGCAAGACGCCCGACAGCATCGAGGCCATCCGTCCCCTGCGCGATGGCGTGATCGCCGACATCGATGTCGCCGAACAGATGATCAAGCACTTCATTACCAAGGTGCATGGCGGCAAGGCTCGCCCCTGGCGCTTCCCCGAGATCGTGATCTGCGTGCCCTCGGGCTCCACTTCGGTCGAGCGCCGCGCCATCCGCGACGCCGCGAGCAATGCCGGCGCCAGCCAAGTCTTCCTGATCGAGGAGCCGATGGCCGCCGCGATCGGCGCCGACATGCCCGTCACCCAGCCGATCGGATCGATGGTCGTCGACATCGGCGGCGGCACCACGGAAGTCGCGGTGCTCTCGCTGCGCGGCCTGGCCTACACCACGTCCGTCCGCGTGGGCGGTGACAAGATGGACGAGGCGATCGTCTCCTTCGTGCGCCGCCACCACAATCTGCTGATCGGCGAAGCGACTGCTGAGCGCATAAAGAAGGAATATGGCGTGGCGCAGGCGCCGGCCGACGGCGTCGGCGCGACCATCCACATCAAGGGCCGCGACCTTGTGAATGGCGTGCCCAAGGAAATCACGATCAACCAGGGCCAGATCGCCGACGCACTGGCCGAGCCGATCGGGACCATCGTGGAAGGCGTGCGCATCGCTCTCGAGAATACCGCGCCGGAACTGGCAGCCGACATCGTCGACCAGGGCATCGTACTCACCGGCGGCGGTGCGCTGCTCAAGGGTCTGGACGACGAACTGCGTGACGAAACCGGCCTGCCCGTCACCGTCGCGGAAGATCCTCTGACCTGCGTCGCGATCGGCACCGGTCGCGCCATGGAAGACCCGATGTTCCGGGGTGTGCTCCAGACGGCCTGACAGCAACAGCATAGGAAGGGGGACCAGCGATGGCGCGGCCACCCAGCCGGCGCCCCGGATATGACCGGAAGGCGCAATATGGCTTGTTCGCAAGCTATGTCATTGCCGTAACGGGCGCATTTGTGGGGTTGCTGCTCGTCGTCGTGGCGATCTTCGATCCCACCGGCTTTGCAGCGATCCGATCGGGCACGCAGGAAATCACGCGCCCTGCCTCGGCGGGGCTCAGCAATCTGGTGAGCGGCATCGGCTCCCTGGACGAGCATGTCGCCGCCTATTTCCTGGCGGGCTCCCAGAATATCGGCCTGCGCCGGCAGGTTGATGCGAACCGCACGCGCCTGATCGAGGCGGCTGCGATCGAGCAGGAGAATATCCGGCTCAAGAAGCTGCTGAAGCTGGTGGAAACGGAGCGCGACAGCGTCGTCACCGCGCGGCTCATCAGTTCCTCGTCCAGCAGTACGCGGCGCTTCGCGCTGCTCAATGCGGGCCGCCTGCAGGGCGTGCAGCCGGGCATGGGCGTGCGGGCGCCCGAAGGGCTGGTCGGCCGCATCTTCACTGCCGGCCCCAACAGCGCCCAGGTTCTGCTGCTCACCGACGGAAGCAACATCATTCCCGTGCGTCGCGCGAGCGACAATATCGCCGCGCTCTCGACCGGGCTGGACGACGGCACGCTGGAAATTCGCGCGCTCTCGGCCGGGCGCAACCCATTCCGGCCCGGCGACATCATGGTGACTTCGGGCACCGGCGGCCTCTACAAGCCGAATATTCCCGTGGCGATCGTCGTGCGCCTGCGCGGAGAAGCGGCCATTGCCGTGCCGCTCGCCAGCCCCGCGCGCGTGGACGCGGTGATGGTGCAGCCCCCCTATCAGGAAACCGTCACGCGCACCCCGGTCGGCGCGATCGATGAAAATGGCGCCCCTGTGAACAGCGCCGCGGACAATATATCGGAAGCACCCTGATGCCTCGGCTCGGCCATTATCCTTCCCGCTGGCGGCTCGAGAGCACGCCGATCATCACGGTGATGCTGGGATCGATGACGACGGCCCTGCCGGTGATCGCACAGTCGCCTGTGATGCCACCTTTCGGCCTGCTGATGCTGCTGTCCTGGCGACTACTGAGGCCGGAGCTATGGGCGGCGTGGATCGCCCTGCCGCTGGGGCTGTTCGACGACCTGATGAGCGGACAACCGCTCGGCAGCGCCGTCTTCCTGTGGACAGCAATCATGATCGGCGTCGACGTCATCGACCGGCGCCTGCTATGGCGCGATTACTGGCATGACTGGCTAATCGCGATATTTGCTATTACCTTCTTCCTGGCGGGGGGATTGTTGTTCGCGCGCCTGACAGGCGGCACCGGAAGGCCGGCATTGATCGTTCCGCAGATGATTGGCTCCATCCTCATTTTTCCCTTCGTCGCCCGGCAATGCGCCCGGATCGACCACTGGCGCGTCATGTCATGAAGTTTACCCGGAAGCCCCGGCAGGTCGTGACCGAGGGCAGCCAGACATTTTCCTTCACCCGCCGAGCCATGGTGGTCGGCGGCATTCAGGGCGGCATCGGCGCGATGCTGGCTGCGCGCATGATGTGGATCAGTGTCGCGGAGAACGAGAAATACAAGCTGCTATCCGAAAGCAACCGCGTCAACCTGACCCTCATTCCGCCCCGCCGCGGCTGGATCGTGGATCGCAACGGCCGCCCGCTCGCCAACAACAAGACCGATTTTCGCGTCGATCTCATTCCCGATCGCCTGCGCAACGAGGAAGAGACGCTCGCCACCCTCGCCCGCATCCTGATGCTGCCCCCTGACGAGGTCGACCGTATCCGTGAAGACCTGAAGAAGGCCGCCGGGTTCCAGCCAGTGCAGGTCGCGGAGAACCTGTCCTACGATCAATTCGCCGCGATCAGCGTGCGCCTGCCCGAACTGCCCGGCGTGGCGCCCGCCCAAGGCTTCTCGCGCCATTATCCCGCTGGTGCCGCCGTCGGTCATCTGCTCGGCTATGTCGGCATCGCCTCGGCCAAGGATTATGAGGAGCGCAAGGATCCGCTGCTCATCACGCCTGGGTTCAAGGTCGGCAAGGATGGCCTTGAGAAGACCTTCGACAAGCAGTTGACCGGCAAGCCCGGCGCAAAGCGGGTCGAAGTGACCGCGCGCGGCAAGATCGTTCGCGAACTCACCACCCGGCCGGATGATCCCGGTAACACCATCCGCCTCACCATCGACGCGGGGCTGCAGGAATATGCCGGACGGCGCCTGGCGACCCAGTCGGGCTCCGTGGTGGTCATCGATTGCCAGAACGGCAATGTGCTCGCCATGGCGTCGATGCCCAGTTTCGATCCCAACAGCTTTTCCGACGGCATCAGCCATCTGGAATGGGAAATGCTGTCGAAGGACGACCATGTCCCGCTGCGCAACAAGACGCTGCAGGGCCTGTATCCGCCCGGATCGACGGTCAAGCCCATGGTGGCGCTCTCCCTGCTGGAAGCCGGGATCAGCCCGACTGAGACGGTAAATTGCTCGGGCGCGATTCGGGTCGGCAATACCCTGTTCCATTGCCACAAGCGGCGCGGCCATGGCGCGGTCAACATGCGTACCGGCATCGCCCAGAGCTGCGACATCTATTTCTACCAGATGGCCCAGCGCGTCGGCATGGATGTGATCGCCAGCATGGCCCGCCGTGTCGGCATGGGCCAGAAATTCCCCATTCCCTTCCCCAGCCAGAGCTATGGCACCGTGCCCGACCCGGCATGGAAGATGAAGAAATACGGGAAGAAGTGGGAAGTCTACGACACGGTCAACGCCACCATCGGCCAGGGCTATATGCTCATCAACCCGCTGCAGATGGCGGTGATGGCGGCGCGACTGGCCTCGGGGCGGTTGTTGATGCCCAATTTCCTGCATGGCGCGCATATGCCGGAGCCCGGCTATATCGGCGCGTCGCAGGAGCATCTTTCCGTGATCCGAGATGCGATGAGCGCGGTGGTGAACGGCGGCGGCACCGGCGGCGCCGCGCGTATGAACGTTCCCGGCGTGATGATCGCCGGCAAGACCGGCACCGCGCAGGTCCGCCGTATCACCATGGCGGAGCGCGCCGGCGGCGTGCGCGGCAATGCCGGTCTGCCGTTCAAGCTGCGCGACCACGCCCTGTTTCAGGGGTTCGCCCCCTTCGACAATCCCCGCTACGCCGTATCTTGCATCATCGAGCATGGCGGGCATAACATCCGCGTCGAGGACGCCCCGATGATCGCCAGCGACACCATGTCCTTCCTGTTCGATCCCGCCAAGGCGATGGAGAAGCTGGAGACGCTGGAAAAGGGCTGGGGCGGCACGCCCGCTCAGCGACAGGCCGTGCAGATGAATGCCTTTCGCCGGCAGAAGGCGATCGAACGCGGCGAAGTCCTACCGCCCATGGAAAACGCGACGGAGGCCTCCAACGCCACGGCACCGGCGAATCGCGCCGCTCCTCTGCCCACCGCGCCCGAACCGCCAGTCGATCCCGAAGCCGACGACGCCCCGCCGACCGGCTCGCCCGCAACCGGAGGCACGCAATGAGCATGGTTCCAGCAGGCATTGCCGCCCTGCCCTGGCGCGTGATGACGGTGCTCACCGCCATCGCCATCTTCGGCTTCATCGTGCTCTACAGCGCCGCAGGGGGCAGCATCACGCCCTGGGCCGTCAACCAGGCCGTCCGGTTCGTGATCTTCATGGGCATGGCGCTGGCGATCCGCCGCGTGCCGCTGGCACTCATCGCGGACATGGCCTTTCCGGCCTATGGCGCCATTCTCGTCGCCCTGGTGCTGGTCGAACTGATCGGCGGCGTGGCGGGCGGGAGCCAGCGCTGGATCAACCTCGGTTTCATGCAGCTTCAGCCGTCCGAATTCATGAAGCCGGTGATCGTGCTTGCGGTCGCGCGCTTCTATGCGCGGCTGCCCGTCGGAGAACTGCGCGGATGGAACGCGCTCTGGCCGGCTCTGGTGCTTATTGGATTGCCCTGGGCACTTGTGCTGGTCCAGCCCGACCTTGGCACCGCCACGATGATCGCGGCGGGCGGCATCACGGTGATGTTCCTTGCCGGCCTGCCGCTCTGGCTGTTCATCGGATCGGGGCTGACACTCGCTGCAGCGATCCCGATCGCCTTCAGTTTCCTGCATGACTATCAGCAGAAGCGCGTGCTGATCTTCCTCGACCCCGAGAGCGATCCGCTCGGTTCAGGCTATCATATCAGCCAGTCCAAGATCGCGATCGGATCAGGCGGGGTCTTCGGCAAGGGCTTCCTGAACGGCACGCAGAGCCACCTGGACTATCTCCCCGAAGGCCACACCGATTTCGTCTTCGCGACCATGGCCGAGGAATGGGGACTGGCCGGCGGCATCGCGCTCATCGTCGCCTTCGCGATGATCTTCCGCTGGGGCATCCGAGTCTCGTTGCGCACGCCGGACAAGTTCGCCCGGCTGGTCGCTGCTGGCCTCACCACCACCATTTTCTTCTATGTGGCGATCAACATGCTCATGGTGATGGGCCTGGCGCCGGTGGTGGGCATCCCCCTGCCCTTCATGTCCTATGGCGGCTCCTCGATGCTCACGGTGATGATCTGCATCGGCATCATCATGTCGATCGACCGCGCCGGGCAGACGGGCGTGCGCAACTGGGGGTAACGGCCGCCCAGCTCCCGATTGCGCCGCACCGTAGCGCCATTTTCCGGGCTTTTTCAAAAAAATGTTCCGCATATGCATTTCGTGGTTGCAAGGTCCGACAAGGATGTTATTAGCCGCGCCCTGGCCAACGGAGACCCGCCTGACGCGGACTTCTCCAAGCAATGTGGACGCATAGCTCAGTTGGTAGAGCAGCTGACTCTTAATCAGCGGGTCCTTGGTTCGAGCCCAAGTGCGTCCACCATATTTTTCAAAGGCTTAGAGGGTGGTTTGAGGCCCAAAGCTGGACCCACCCCCTCCAGTTTACAGCTTGGTTTACAATTTCCTCCGGTTTTCGAGCTTCGAAATGGCCGTTTCCGCCATCTCGGAATCCCGCTTGAGATAGTGCGTATCGAGGATCGTCTCGACGTCCTTGAGGCTATGCCCGGTGATCGTCGCGATCTGCGGAACACTCGCTCCTGCGATCGCCAGACGGGTCACGACTGTGCCCCGCAGATCGTGGAAAGTGAGACCAGCAATACCGGCTTTCCCACAGGCCTTGCGCCACGATGTCCTGAATCCGTCGCTTGTCCAGGATTGCCCGCGTTCGGTGAGCAGGATGGTCGGCGGCAATGACTTCCCCTCGACGTCGTAGCTGGCCTTCAATGCGTCCAGCGCACGCTTGAGCGGTGCTCCCACAGGAACGATCACCCGCTTGGGCTTGCGGTTCTTCACCTTGCTCTTCGTCTTGCTCTGCGTGAGACGGATTTCAGCGCCGTCATAGGCCGTCCAGGGAAGGTCGATGAGATCGCCTTGACGCTGTCCAGTCCACAAGGCGAGCGTCATGGCCAGATGGAGGTGGGGCGGCGCGTGCTTGTAGAAGGCTTCTTCGTCACCATCTTTCCAGACGGAATCGACGCGGCCGGATTGATACAGGCGACCAGGCCGCTTGCAGGGATTGGCGATGACCAGTCCGCGATCGAGGGCCCATGCAAGAATGCGCGCCAAGACGGCAAAGCGATAATCTGCCGTGCGTTCCGATGAGCCGGCAATTCGATCGCGCCAGGCCAGAAACTCGCCACGCGTGCGCGGGTCACCGAGTGCGCCTATCGGAAAATCTCCAAACTCCGTTTCGATGAATCTCAGATGCTTCCCATAGTCCTTGCGGGTCCGGGGAGCGAGACGGGTATAATCGGAGGATTGCTCGAAAGCCCGAAACACCGCGTTGAGCGTATCGATCGGCTTGTTGGATCGCGTCGCATGGGCCGCGACATAAGCCTGGTGAAATTCCGGCGTGCCGAATTTGGCCTCGATGCGGGGGCCCCCGCGCCACGCGTAATAGTAGGTCGCGTACAGGCCCGTCGCCAGTTTCTTACGAACCCTGTGGACACCTTTAAGATTGACGCGCATCGCGCCGCGCCTTCCATTCGTCGAACGGGGTCGACGAAACCGCGGATGGTTCCGTTTCCAGATGCACGAGGATGATCCGCCCATCGGGGTGGATCTCGGTACGCACGATCGTCAGTCCGCCCTCGCAGGCCATGCGGATGGCCTGGGCGAGACTGGGGCGTCGTGGTGAGGATTTACGCTGTCCGGCCACAGCACGCTGCCCAAGGCCGCAGGGCGCAGACCCAACTCGTGGTCCCCTGCCCGCCGCACTCCTCCCTCCCTTCCTTAACGAGGCGGTCGGTGTGCTCTGACGTTACACCCAGCAGCGACGGCGAGCCCAGAATCCCGGTGAGTGCCGCTATATATACGTGACCGTCAGCGTCCGGGCAGCGACCGATAGTGGTTGTAACGCCCAGAAGGGCAAGAGGCGGCCTCAAAGCCCGAAAAATGGCAAAACGCATAGCGCGCTCCTCACTGGAGCACCCATGCGATGTCATGAAGCAAGGCAGATAATATCATAGTTTGCAACAACTTGAAGACCGTCCTTCGTCGGCTTTCTCTTTCAGTTGCACGGTGCCCGGCGGAGGTTCAGCGCACGAACACATCGTTCCCAAACCTTGCGCTCAGGTGCACGGCCACAGCGGCGATATAGTTTCGCTGACGCCACGCCGTCGGGCTGTGGTACACGCCGACGGCCTTCCAATAGTCCCCCGTCGTCCGCAGAGCGGACAGAAACACCCACCGGGCGGCCTCCGCATTGAAACAGGGGTCAAAACGGAGCCAATGGCGCACATGGGCTTTCGGCCGGTCGATATGCGCTGCGATGCGGCCGACCCACCAACTGTTGATCTGCAACGGCCCCAGATCATGGGTGCCGTTGGTATTGGCAACTTCGGCACCGATCCAGCCCGCCTCCTGGTCGCGCAAACCCCATAGCGTCTTTTCGAGCCAGGGCCTGCCGAGCGAGGCCCGGCGGATGCACGCCCCGATCAGACGCTCCTCGTCCGGATTGTGCGTCCTGGCCTGCGCCGGGGACGGTGCGGTCAACGCTGCCCACAGCAGCGCGCAGATGAGATAGGGAACGCAGCGCGTCATTGACCCGTCATCCCCACCGACACCGATCGAGCATGAAGTCTCGTGCCGCTGAGGTCCGGGAACGGCCCATCCGTCAGCAAGGCCAGCAACGCGCGCCCGGCAAGGATTTCGACAGTGCTGCCGTGAGCGACGACGGCCCGACTTTGCGGCCCAGTCCGCCCAGTATGGATGAAGAGTCCGCGCTTCCCTCTCGCGCGACAGAGCGCCTCGAAAGCCGAGACATGTTCCGGCCGGATCGTATCGGCATAGCGCTTGGCCTGGATCAACCAGATGGCGCCATCGATGACGACCTGCCCATCGATCCCGCCATCGCCCGTGTAACGGCGGTTGCGAATGACCTTGTAACCACGGCGCTCGAAACTTTCGAGCAACAGCTCCTCGAATGCGAGCGGGTCCATGGCGCGCAAGCGGGCATAGAGAAGCTGTGGCGGCTGAAACCGGTCACGCTCACGAAGTTGAGCCGCCATGGCCTTGGCCTGCCGTCGTCGCCAGCGATGCTTTACCGGCACCCGAAATCGATGGATGAGGAAGGCGAGGATGATGAGCATGACCGCGGACAGGGCAAACAGCATGAGAGGTGACCTTATCGCTCGGGCTCGCGAGAGGGCTCGGGGTGATGGACAGGAGATGGCGCCGGCCGCGCCGGCTGATTGTCTGGCGCGTCACGATCAGTGCGAGCGCGATCGAGAATGCCCTCGAGAAAGCGATCGAGGAGCTGCGCAACGCTGCGCGCGCCCTCGGCGAGATGTTCGGCGGCGCCGCGCGGCGGACGCTGGCGGCGATCGAGTTGCCGTTCGAGCATTCGATCACGGCGCTCCGCGCGCATTCGCTGCTGTTCGGCCCTGACGTTGGCCAGATGCTCACCACGACGGCTAGAGAGAGCATCGACGCGGTCTGCCTTCAGGCGGCCCAGCCCCTCGGACGAAGATGTTTTCTCGCCCGATTGCCGCTCAAGCTTTGCAATCAACGCCTTGACATCGTTGGTCCAAAGCCTGGCGCCGAAGGCCGCACGGGTGATGGCGGTGTAGAAATTCTGGGCATTGACGAGCGGCGATTCGACCGGCGCCAGCACGAAGACGCGCGGATAGGTTTTGGACTGGGCGGAATAGACGGTCTCGGCATAGCCATGATCCCAGGTCCTGTGCTCGGAGAGATCGACTTTCTGTACGCGCCCATCCCGATCCCAGCGGATCGTTGCCAACGCCCCTTCCAGCTTCTCCACGGTCCCGCGCTCGGCATTGCGCAGATCAAGGTCACGGTTGACGAGACGCCACTGGATACGATCTCCCTCGGCAAGATCGCGATCCTCCGGATTGAAGATGTTGATATGCCGTGCCCTGGTGGCCTGCGGGTCCCAGCGAATCGTGCGACCCTGCTCATCGATGAGGCGCACGACCTGCCGGCCGTTGTGCTCACGTCCCAGTCCGGCAACGCGATAGTCGGCATGGCGGGCAACACCGAGACCGACGATATCGCGGTCGAAGCGCACGATCCGACCAGCGCCGTAGAAACGCGCCATATGCTTCTCGACGTCCGTCAGGCCGGCGGGTGCGAGGATGGACAGGCGGCTATCTTCGGCGGCGAGACCATTCTCGCCTTTCAGCGCATCGCGAATCTTGCTGTTGACGATCAGGCGCGTCGCATTGTCGAGCACGAGGATGTTGGTGCCCGAGCGCGAATCAGGTTTGAGCCGCACCCAGGCATGGACGACCTGTTCAGCCATCTTCTCATTGTCTGTGACGGTGCTGACGCTATCGAGCTTGGAAAGCGCTTGCGCGAAGTTACCGGCTCGTGCCTCCGTCACCGCCGCCTTGATCGATTTGGTTTCCTGACGCACGGCCTGGCTGAGTTCGACCGTCGGCAGGCCCAGCTTGCGCATCAGCCAGAACGGTTTGCCTTGTTCGATGGCGCCGGTCTGTTTCTCGTCGCCCAGGAAGAGCAACCGTGCCCCGGTCGTCCTGCTGATCTCAAGTAGCCGCTGGGCCTGACGGTTACTCAGTTGCCCCGCCTCGTCGAGGACCAGCACATGGCGGTCGGTGATCCCCTGCCCGCCTCGCGCGACGAAACCGGCAACGGTGAAGGACGCTATGTCGGCCTTCTTGCCCAGTTCGGCTGCCGCCGAAGATGTGGGCGCCAGGGCGATCAAGGTCGTGCCGGGCTCAGCTGCTTCGCCCAGCACGCGAACCAGGGTCGATTTGCCGGACCCCGCGACACCGTGGATGGCGGTGACGCGATCGCTGGTCAACGCCGTCTCGACAAGGGCATTCTGTTGCTGCTTGTTGAGGCCGGTTCGCTCGAGGATGGCGAGCAGTCGATCGCTCGAGGCCATCGGGCGGGTATCGCCCAGCCCCAGCGCGATATGCTGGGTGAGCGCCAATTCCAGTCGCCAGGTTTTGCGGCTGGTGCGCCCACGGGTCAGGATCTTGTCGCCGGTCTGGTCATGGGTGGGGAGCAGCTTGCGGACGAGTTCGTGAGTTTCAATCCGGGGACGGATATCCTCGAGCCGGACCTCGCCGACATGGGCAGCGAGCCCTGTGCGCAGGATATCGCCGAGATTGTTGACTGCTTCCGTGGTCTCCAACTGCCGCAAGCCGAAAAGCGCCGCGCGCGATGCCTCCCGTTCGGTGGGTGACAGGTGCATGTCCTTGCGCTCCTGCGTCGCGGCGGCGATCAGGTGAAGCGTCTCGAGGCGGGGTCCTGTGCGCTGGTGCCACCGCGCGACAAGTTCTTCCTTGCCGATCTTCACCTTGGCCTTGCGCGTGGCATAGAAAGAGGCGCGCTGCGCCTTCTGCCCGACCAGCCCATGTTCGCGGGCATGTTCCTCGATCGCCTCGGCGCGCTGCGAGAATTGCGCGATGAGATCCCCGGGCACACCGCGTATTTCAAACAGGCCCGATCGTGGGTCGGTGTCGATCTCATAGCCTGCCTCGCGCAAAGTAAAGGCCAGGGCATTGCGGTAAATCTGGCCGGCGACGCGCTGCTCGCCATACATGACCCGGCTTTCCAGGCTCGCCATCGGATCGCCGGCTTGGCGGTTGGTCATGTTGAGGACGACCAGATGGGTGTGGAGATGGGGGTCGAGTTCCCGGCTGCCATGTTCGGTGAAGCGCGCGACGAGGATGCGACCGGTGGTTTCGTGCACGATCTTGCCTTCATCCCGGCGGCGCAGTTGCGCCTGCTCCTCCAGATAGGAGATGGCGGCGGTCACCGCTCGCTCATGGGCGGCAAGCACGCGCTCGTCCCCCGCCACCAGCGCCATGATCGACACCGACTTGGGCGCGTTGACCGCAAAGTCCCAGCCGGGATGATGTTGGATCTGCCCGTCGCCTCGGTAACGGCCAAGCTGCTGGTCGCCGACCTTGCCCGCGAGAAGCGCCCGGAAGACTTTCGGGTCGACCGCGCCTGACAGGCCAAGATCGTCCGCGAGCTTGCCGGCCCATTCCGAAGGCTCGTTCCCACCCTTGGTGTAATAGTCGCCCACCGTATAATAGCGGGCAATGTTAGCAGGCTGACCATGGAGGCGCTGAGGTTGGATCATGCCGGCCTCGCCGGTTCGCGCGGGCCGTCTTCACGGCCGTGCTGGACAAGGTCCGAACGAATCTCCCCCTGCTTGCCGGCAAGGATGGTCCAAAGGGTTCGCGCGGGAGCCGGGAGTTCGGCATGCTCTTCATTCAGCAAGATGTCCTCAACCCGCTGCGGATCGATCTCAGGCATGGGCGGGTTGAACAGATCCGGCTGTGGAGGTGGGGGCGCCTGTGCATCAGGAGATGGCCGGGGTTTCTTGGATGGCTTGTCCACCGCGTTGGGAGTTGGCTGAGCCTGCGCGGCCTCGCGCTCCATGGCTTCACGGACACGCGATTCGGCGTGGGCAATGCGAACGAGAGCTTGCGCCTTGTCGATCTGGACGGGCGGATCCGTGCGCTCGGAAAAGGCTTCTCCCAGCGAGGGAATGTCGTTGAACTGGCTTTCAAACCGCACCACGGGAAGATTGCGGCCGAAGCGCAGGAAGCCGATCAGATTGGGCAGGTTGGTGACCTCGGTCGGCATCACCAGCGGGCGGGTCACCTGCATGCGCGACAGGTTGACGCCGTCGCGCATGTCGTTGACGCCATAGGACATGCCTTCATTGGCCTCGACCTGCTCAACCTGACCGAGGTTGATCGAGACATGCTCCGCAGTATCCGTGTCATTCGCCCGCAGCGCCACCCAGGTCGAACAATAGCCGGTGATCGCTGCGGCATCTTCCTTGCCGTAGGTCGCCTTGAGCTGGGGATAGGACTGGAAGCCCAATATGCCGCACCCGCCATATTTGCGGGCACGGGCGAGAAAGTCTGAGAGCGACGGCAGCTTCTGCAGCGTCGGCAATTCGTCGATCACGCAATAAAGCCGCCGGTCGCGATCCGGCGTCAGGCTCATGATGGCGCTGATGGCGATGTCGAGCCAGACGGTGATCAAAGGGCGGAGCGAGGGTAGCTGATCGGCTTTCACGGTGATGAAAAGCCAACTGCCCTCTTCACCCTTCTCCACCCAGTCCCGGATCGAGAAGCCGTCCTCGGTATCATCGAGATAGCCGAAGCTGCGCATCACCGAGGCGAGTTCGGCCTGAATGCCGGCGGATGTCCGTTCGCCCTCGGTGCTGATGAAGGCGGCGGCATCGGTGCCGATCACGAAGGCAGCCAAATCCTTGAGCTTCGAGCGCAGCAGCCGATCCAGCAGGACCGAGACATAGGTGTGCTTCTGACGCGCCAGCTTGCGCATGACAGCGACCAGGGTGCCCCGCGCCGCCTTGGCCCAGAAGGGATCGCCATGCTTGTCGGGAATCGTCGACTCGGCGATCTGATCATAATGATAATCGCGCGGCACATCGACCCAGGGCGACCAGCGCGCCGTGCGCTGATCGAGCGGGTTGAGCAGCATATCGGTGCCCTGACGATAGAATTTCTCGACGAAGGTACCGGCGGTATCATAGACGATGGCGCGACGGCCCGATTTGCGGATGCCGTCGAGCATGCCCACGATGAGGTTGGTCTTGCCGGTACCTGGTGCCCCGCATAGCAGGATATGCTCGGGCTCGAAGGCTTCGGGAACCGGAACAGCCCCGATGACGAGGGGCCCCTTTTTCTGGCCCCACAGCGCACGTCGGACTTGCCGGATGGTGCCGAAGCGCGCGCCGCGTAGATATTCGTTGGAGCCCAGGCCCCTGCCCGTCCGGGTGAAGTAGAACCACGCCCAGGCGAGCATGACAAAAGTGAACAGCCCCGCAATCAGCGCACCGTGCAGCAGATAGCCCTCGAAAGACCGAAGGGTCTTCTTCGCGAGCGCCGAGGCAACCAGCCAGTCCGCCGAAGTCCAATAATCCTGCCCTTCCGGCGTGCGGAATTGTACAGGGTCATTGGTTCCGCCGGCCGCATCGACCTTGATGGTCGCTTCGGCCAGCTTGAGCAGAACGAAACGCTCATATTCGCTCGATTTCTCGAACGCATACCAGACTGTGCCGATGATCCAGATGATAGAGCCGGCCAATATGGTCTGGTAGAAGACCTGCGTGGTCATGCGGACGTTGTGGACGATCGCCTGGCCGCCGCGCGTCCATGAACCCAGCATATCGTTGCGGAAGATGCTCATAGGGCATCCTCCCCGCCAAGCAGACCGCGTTCGGCGAGAATGGCGCGGGCTTGGGCCATTCCCTGCTCGAGCGCCTTGGGAGACTGCTGGCCGACGGACGTCGCGACGATCGAGAGGATCTGGATCGAGGTGGCGAGGATCTCATCCTGCGAGGAGAAGACGTAGCGCTTGCGTTCATCGACCGCCTGCTCAAGCAGCTGGCGGATGAAACCCGACAAAGAGAGGTTCGTACCGCGCGCACGTCGCGTCAACGCTGCGTGCAGCGCCCCATCGAGGCGAAAATTGACCTTGGGCAAGCGAAGGGTCTCCCTGTCCGGGGACCTCCGCAGATGTCATGAAGCGCAATGACGGTACAGAATCTGCATTCGTCGTGCAAGTCGCGGCGATCTAAAAATCCATAATCGAAGGGTTATAGGAACAGTTTCCCGCTGTTAGCGACCGCAGGGTGTTTCACGCATGGAGTATGGATATGCTTCCTCGGGGCGAATCGCCTTGATGGCGTGCGGAGATTGAGCATTGCCATATCGAGTGGTCGGTCAGGAGGAAGGCATCAGTGGAAGAACCGGACGACCTCTCCCGCTGGTCCCGCCTTACCGACAAGCATCGCGCCTGCCTCGACCTTGTAGTTGAACGCAAGAGCTCGAAGGAAATCGCACGGATCCTTCAGATTTCCAAACCCACTGTCGATCAGCGCATCACCGCCGCCCGAAAAATTCTCGGTGCTGCCGACCGCGATGAGGCGGCCGTCGTCTACGCCCGGCTGAATAGCGTATATGATCGCGTCACATATGATCCGGTGCAGCTTCCCCCCGCGCCTGTCCTGGTGCCATCCCACTTTTCGGACGGCGACCCGTCATCGGTTCTTTTGCTGAGCGACAGTATTGCGCCCAGCATCGGGACCGGGGGCGCAGGGAAGGATCTTCTGGCGCCGTTCCAGGAAGGGTGGAGACACGATTACAGCATCCCGGCACGCATAATGATCATGGTTGCTATGCTCACCGCCCTGGTCATCGTCGTGTTTCTGGGCCTCGGCATCGCCGAGACGCTTACGCGCCTCGTTTCCAACTGATCCTGACAATCTGGCCCAACATTGCTCCGGAGCGCTCCGCGCTTCCGGCGAAGGAGAAACTATGTCCAATTCCGAATCGCTCGCGGTAGCGCGTCTGCAACGTGATGTGCCCGGCGCAGAAGCCCGTATCGACGACGCAATCATCGCGCTTTCCACACTCATGACCAGCGTCGTGACTGCCCGGCGTGAGATCGGCGTCGCCGCGAAAACCGGGCAAGCGACCATCATACGTCTCGCAAAGGCGCAAATGTCGCTGATCGATATCAGCAATGACGTTCTGCGGGCTCATGGCGAACTTGCCGATATCGGCAAGGAGACCGCAGGTCTCGATCTCCACGAATGCCCTTCGATGGCCGTAGCGCCCCCTCACCTCGCCGCCGTTGCCTAAAGTCGATTGACCAGGAGCCATCGACATGATCTGGAAACAGAATGCTACGCATTGCCCTGTTTCTGATATTCCTGTCGATGGCGATTGGATACGCCATCTGGAAAGGAGGAATGCCGGAACGGGCTATGGCCGCGATCCTGATTGCCATGGCCTTGATGGATCAGGCGCTGCACCTCTTCATACCGGCCCACTTTGCGACGGTCGACACCGGTCATCTTGCGATCGATCTCTTTGCGGCGACATCGACGATCTCGCTGGCGATCGTTGCGCACAGGTTCTGGCCGATGGCGGCTGCCGTCCTCCAGATACTTCCACTTCTGGCGCATTTCAGCCGGGCGCTGGATCTGAGCATGCATCCAATCGCGTATTTGACGATGCAGGTTGCCTCATCTTGGCTTCTCCCACCGCTTCTGGCCCTCGGAACCTGGCGACATCGGCTGCGCCTGCGACGCAACGGCAGCGATCCATCCTGGCAGACTTCATTGAAATCATCGAGCCGGTCGATGGGGCCCGGCTAGCAAACGCCCTCTTCGACGAATTTCGGAGCATCGGGCGCATCTTCGCTCAAAGCCCCGAATCGCTGGAGCGTGTTCTACGCGGTCATGCAGCCGTCGCCCGGATATTGCTGGGTGCTCGCTTGGTGCTCCTTGAAGGAATGCGGGAGGATTTTGCCTCTCTTCCGATCAGTCCAGATTGCCCCAATTTACTGCAATATCTGATGACGTCCATGGGCGCTCTGCCCGAAGAGGTCTTACGGGTCATATTTCTTGACAGCGCAGGGCATCTGATAGCCGATGAACAGCTGCAGCTTGGTTCTCTCCGGCAACTGGCACTGTATCCGCGCACTATTTTTCGCCGGGCTATAGAACTCGAGGCCGCCGGATTGATCCTTGTCCACAATCACCCAAGTGGAGATCCCAATCCCAGCGAAAGCGACATTTTTGTTACTCGAACATTGTCGCAAATCGGTCGTTCTCTGGACATCGATATCGTCGATCATATCGTGGTTACCGCGACCCGGGCCGTGAGGGTGCCATCCCTCGACACGGTTCAGCCCCATCGACCGGCTGATGGCTCGCATGTCCTTAAGGACAGCCTGGGGCCGAAAGCCGGCTCCCCCTATGATCGAGGTTCCGCAGCCCTTGAGAACGCAAGAGCCGTCCGCGAGCGCCGCAGGTTCCGTCGCGCCCTGATCGGATCGCCGGAACTGTTCGGAGAGCCGGCCTGGGAAATGTTGGTCGAGGTCTTCATCCAGGAAGCCGAAGGTGTGAAAATCGCGGTCAACACAGTGTGCGGTTCCTCCACCGCCACGCCGAGCACGGCGCTTCGTATCTTCAACAAGCTTTGCGATGCAAAGCTGCTGGTGAAAGTCGGCGATCCCAATGACGGCCGCCGTCATTTCGTTGAGCTGACGCTTCAGGCCAGAAAGGCGCTCGTTTCCTACTTTAGCGTAGAGAAAAATTAATCCGCAGACACGGATGCAAGCAAATCAATTAAGAGCAGAAAGGCGGTAGTTGGCTCGGGCAGGAAAGCCGATTCGACATGGCGGAATTGCAATCATTGCCGACTGCGGGACTACTGCGAAGCTGCTGCCACGGCGGCAATGGCCTCAGTCCGTCAGAGAACTCACCGGCACATCCTTTGGCAAAGAGCCGAAGAGCGCCAGGCTCTGTGGATGCTGGTTTTCGACGTGGAAGGCTTAGAGACGGTCTGGATCGACCATATCGGGGACGTATGACGCGCTGTGCCGAACCGTCCCGGCCGGGACGCGGATGAGACAATTCCGAGAAGCGGGAAGCAACTACCCCGATGAGTAGATTGCGTCACGAACATAGGAAGATCTCACCTACGGAACCCATCCTGCGGCGATCAACTTTGTATCGACCGCGTAGACGACCCTGTACCCGGCATACGCATGGCATCACTCATGAACCAACGAAGGCTGGTTAGTCTTGACAGAGGGGCGATTAGACGACCGACAGTGGCGGCAGAATCTCGAACGAGCCTTAATTCTCCTCGCCAATGAAAATCGGCGCAATGAAGGCCACGGAAAACAAAAGTACGTTGAATGTATATTTTGCATAGGCGGTCGGTTTCAAGTTCCAGAACCAGTCATTTTGGACATAGGTCCAGCAGATGAAGGTCAAGAGTGACACAATTACCAGCAGCCAGCGGGGAGCAGCCCCTTTCGTCTTGGTCGCGAACACGCGTAGCAGGAAGAGTTCGACGACGCAGATAACGGGCGCAATGTGATAGTCCTCCCCACCGGCCGGAAGCGGAATTTGATTGAGCAGGCTGTAGAGGGCGATCGTGTCACCAGGGATGAGCTTGGCGAGGTTCAGCGCATAGGCTTCGGCAGCGGTCGAAGGCGTATCCGAGCCACCGGAACTACCCTGAGTATCAAAGCCTTTCCTGCTACGGCGCTTCAGCAGCGAAAACGGACTAGGATTCGTGATTGATAGCGGAGCCATTATTATTCCCCTTGATCAGATATTCACCTCACCCGCAGTGTCTGTCACACCACCTTCACTCCGCAATTGCCTCGGCGTCGGCCGCGGCAACGGCGGCAGAGGTCCCACCACGACGAAGCAGGTCGGCGACCTTCTTGCCGCGACGCTGGGCGACCGACTTGGGGCTGGTCTGCTCAGTGAGCGCGGCGAAGGTCGCCCGGATCATGTTATAGGGGTTCGATGTACCGTTCGACTTGGTCACTACGTCGGCAACACCAAGGCTCTCGAAAACAGCGCGCATAGGACCTCCCGCGATGATGCCGGTGCCCGGAGGTGCAGTCCGCAACGTCACCTTGCCGGCGCCAAAATGACCGAGGCCATCATGGTGCAAGGTGCGGCCTTCCTTCAGCGGCACGCGGACCATGGCCTTCTTGGCCGCCGCAGTCGCCTTGCTGATCGCCTCGGGGACCTCGCGCGCCTTGCCATGTCCAAATCCGGCACGGCCCTTGCCATCGCCCACGACGACGAGCGCCGCAAAGCCAAAGCGCTTGCCGCCCTTCACCGTCTTGGAAACGCGGTTGATGTGGACCAGCTTCTCGATGAACTCCTCGCCGCCATCGTCCTCGGTGCTGCGGCCTCCACGTCGGTCGTCGCGTCGGCCCCGACCGCCGCGATTACCGCGACCGCCGCGGTCCGGTCTGCGCGCGCCGGCGTCTCTCACGGGCTCAAATTCGCGCGCCGGATGTTGTTCGTCAGCGGCGACGGGAACCCGCATACTCGGCGCCTCGACATTGGCCTTCTCGACGGAGACGGCGGCCGAAGTAGATGCCAGATTTTTCACAAGGGGGGGCGATTCCCCGAACGCAGGCCCGACACCAAGGGACCTGAAGTTCTGATCCGTGGCCTCATTTAAGAGGTAAGATGACACATTTTTTTTTTGCACCCCCGACCAACTGGTCGGAGGTTGCGTGTGCATTGGGGAGGCAGGGATCAAGGGCACGGTACGTGAGGTGCTCCGCGTCCCAATAAGTGGCAGTGGCAAGCTGCTTGGCCCATTGGATCGCCGTTTCAACATCGGCGGACGGAGGCTCTTGCCCGGGCGGTTCATCTCGCCAGATTTCTTCGGCCTCGCCAAGGCGCTGGATGAGCATGCGGAAAACTTCGGTGTATAGGCAACCCTTGCCTGCGAGGGCGAGGATCGCGCGCTCGAATGTCACCCGAGGGGACTCTTGCGAAAATGTCTCCGCGGCATCGAAGCCGATCGACCATGACATGATCGCGGCATCACTGCCGGAGCAGGCACTCAAGCGGCTCGCGAGTGGGCCGAGTTGCCCGGGTGAAGGTGGAAGAAAGTTCAGCGCATAATGACTTGCGACCAGCAGTTCATCCTCACTGGCTTTCGCTTTAGGATCGAGCGCCTTCTCGAGCAGTTCGGCACCGAGCTGGCGTACCGCCGGCACCATCGAATGGCGATAGAAGCCCCAATATGAGGAACATTGCAAGTCAGGGCCCAGGATGACGGGCCGGACGCGACGCTGGACATCCGGCAAGCCCGGCAAAGGAAACAGAGTCCCACCGACAGGCCATACCGAAACCATAACGGCACCTGGCGTACTCCACACTTGGACATGGTTGATCGGGGCTTCAGCCGCTTGAGCTATTCGAAGATGCGCCGCGCCTGGCGGCCCTTGTGCCAATTCGATCTGCCCCTTCTCCGCATCGACCACCTTGCCGGCTGACCAGAGATTGAGGCCGACCGACTTCAATCGCTTTCCGGCACCGAAACGACCTCTATCGACGACGAGGTTGAGATCGCCGGTTTTCTCGAACAGCTGCCTGACCTCATGATAATCGAGCCGCTGAACCGTTCCTTCGGCTTCCCGTCCGTTGGGGGCGGAAGCATGGCATTGGAACGGACCGTCGCTGTCCGCGACAACGCCAGCCTTGAGTAACATGTGGACGATCCCGCCAGCCTTCCGCCTTGCGGTGACGAACAGCGGGATTGCGAGATCGGACACGGTTGCCAAGGTTAAATCACCTCCAGCCTGCGGTGAGGAGAATGGATGGCGAACAATTTGGTTGCGGGTTCCTGCACCTCGCGCGCGAAGCCGGGATTTTCCATTATGCTGGCACGATAATCACGCTCATAGGGCAGATCGGCTTCCCAGAGATCGTTCGCGCGCCTCGGCTCATGCCGCGGGACTTTATCGTGCATGACCTCGCAATTCTTGTTCTTCGTCCTGCGGTCATGCGGAACCAGGTCAACCATCCCGAAGGGCGCAGCCAATTTCACGACCGCCTTCGAGAAGGCGCCTTGGACGACGAAGACCTCACCCAGATCTTTCAGCTCACCATGCCGACGTCGCCAGCGCCCAAAACGACTGTCTGCAGCGCGCTTTATGAAATCGGGAAACACGGCATAGCCCTCTTCGTCACGCTCATCGGCACCAAACCGGGTCAAGGCAAGACGAACTCCCTCGGAGAAGAGCGCGCCCCCAACGAAATCACCGCCGACATCCTGATCTTCCCGGGCGCTATGCGCCTTTGCACCTGGTCGCGTTGAGAGAAAAACGTCGGCACGCGATTTTATGGGCCCCTTTGTCATTCGAAACACTGAAGAAAACCCTTCATCCCGGCTTTTCTCCGGCGCATGGCTGCACGCATCGATGAAGCAGAGCATCGGTTTCGGCACGACGCGCTGCAAATCGCGCAGGGTATTACCCCAATGATAGCCAGTCCGTATGACCTGATCGCCCAGTCGATACAGGTCCTCAGTGTAAAGCGCATGGCAGGCATCATTGTTGGCACCGGCTTCATCGGTCAGCGAGACTGTCTCGCCATGGCCGATCCAGTGAAAGATCCCCATCGCGCCTTGGGAACAGCGATCCGCCCAGTCCTGGATCGCCTTGCCGACAGCATCAAAGGTCGCAGGCTCAATCACCTGCTTGACGCCATCAACCCCGATCATCTCGAGCGGCTTCTCACTGGAGACCAACAGTTCGATCGAGCCTAGTTGCCGACCGCCAGCGAGCGGCGCATCGCGCCAAAACTCAGCGAGCCGCTCGGCAGACAGAACGGCGCCAGGTAGAGGCTTAAGATCTTTGTCGGCATAGCGGCCGACGGCGATGATGAGGACGTGGACCGCTGCATCGGACCGATCAAGAGCGAGGAGCGCGGTCACTGACCCGCCTCGCGAGGCGTGCAGTACATCGTGGCCGATCCAATACCAGTCCAACGGGCAAACTCCAGACGTTGGCGATCTTGGAAGTCCTCGTTATAGATAACGGACGCTCCCGTCAAACACCACGGACTTGTCATCCCCAAATTGGTTGAATAAATGGTCAATCCCGGCTCCCCTCTGTACGGCCCCAAACACGTCCGTGAGTTGCTCGACATCGATACCGAGCGCTTGCGAAACTGGCGAAAGTTGCTGCCGGCTATCGGCAGCGAACGGGGCAGGCAGTCCGTGTTCGACTTTGTGGATCTTTTCGCGCTCGCACTTGTGCGACGTCTAGTCATCGACCTAGAAATCAGAGTGGGACTGCTGGAGCCAGTTGCCGAGCAACTGGTCGATCTGTGCCGATCGGTCACGCTCGACGAAGCCTCACATTTGCGACTTGAATTTATGCCGGAGGATCGAAAGGTCGCGATCCGCACCATCAGCGCACCGCCACCAGAAGCGCTTACCGCGCTGGTCCCAATCGGTCCGGTCCTCAAGGACTTGCTGGCACGGCTTACGCTGCCACCCGATGGCGCGAACGGACTTCCCCTTTTTCGGTGACTTGTCATGCCAGTGATTTCCCCCCCGCGCCGGCGCTAGTCAACGCGGCCCGAACGCGCCACTATAAGGACACGACCAGACGTCACAAGATCGAAGTTAATGCCTCCTCATTTTTCATATGATTAATTAATCCTATTGGAGATTTTCATGATCGCAGCGCCCTAAGCGTAATTGCTCAGGGGGGTGGCAAAAAGAGGTTGCGCGGTCTGGCAATGCCTGATTCACCCTGTGCATGCCGCCACCACCCCTTCATGTCCTGAGCGAAGCCGAGAAGAACGAACTTCTGCTCGCGCAACACGATATGATCGAGCGTATGGCTGCCCGGATTTCCGAACTGGAGGAACTGGTCGGCAAACCGCGCAAGACGTCGAAGAACTCGCATGTGCCGCCCTCCAAGGACGATTTCGGCAAGGGTGGCGGCAAAGGTCGCAAGGCGAAGCCGGGCAAGCGTCCTTCGCGTGAACGCAGGCATCGCCCGCTTGCGGAAACGCCGGACAAGACCGAGCGCGTGCTGGCTGCTGCGTGTGGCCATTGCGGAGGCGACGTTTCCGGCCAGACCCAGCATTGCCGGCATCGTTACGATCATATCGACCTGCCGCCGATCCGCCCAGTTGTGACCAGGGTGGAACTGCTGGGTGGGCGCTGCCGGGGGTGTGGACACCGATAGCGCGCGCCAGCCCCGGCCGGAATGGAGCCGGGAACCCCGTTTGGACCGGGCATCCGCGCTTTACTCGCCTATCTGCACCACAGCCATCATGTCAGTTTCGAGCGCCTGTCGCGCATTACATCGGAACTGTTCGGCCTGAGCATCTCTCAGGGCGCCATCGCCAATGCCTTCCGGCGCATGGAAGCAGGCATGGCAACGGCGACCCGCGCGATCACCGACAAACTGCTGACCGCACGGGTCATCGCATCCGACGAGACCACGACCCGCACTAACGGCATCATCCATTGGCAGTGGGTCTTCCTCTCGAAGGAGGCCGTCCTGCACAGGATCGCCCGGCGCCGGGCGCGCAGTGTCGCCGAGGAAGTTCTGGGCGGACATCAGCCCGATGTGTGGATCTCGGACCGCTATGCCGGACAACAGGAACTGGGCAAGGAGCACCAGGTCTGCCTCGCCCATGTCCTGCGCGACGTACAATATGCCATCGACTGCGGTGACCGGGCCTTTGCCCCGAAGGTCCGCGACCATCTGCGCTGGGCCATACGCATCGGCAAGCGACGAAGCGGCCTGAAGGATACGACCCTGGCGGCCTATTGTGCCAAGGCCGATACCGTGCTGACCCGCCTCATGCGGATGCCCATCGCGCATCCCGCAGGCAAGATCCTGCTCAAACAGATCAAGGCATGGCGGGGCAAGTTCTTCGTCTTCCTCAGCAACCGCGACGTCCCTGCGACCAACAACATATCCGAGCGTGAGATCCGCCCCTCGGTTGTGTTCCGCAAGGTCACAAACGGCTTCCGGTCCGACTGGGGCGCCCAGATCCACGCCGGCTATCGATCCGTGACCGGCACCGCACGCCTGCAGGGAAAGTCAGCCCTTCAGGCTGTGCGCGAACTCGTCGAGGGCAGGTTCGCCGTCGCCTGAGCCTGCAGCCCTTGGCCAACCCCGTGAGCAATTACCCCTAAGCGTCCAATCCAAGAATAAAGCTAGTGGCATTAGTAGGTTAGCTTGACGTTTTGGCCTGTCGTCGTTTAAGGGATTTTTGCAAAGCACGAGGGATCAATCGTGTGCACCGATACCAATTCCCTTAGCGTCGTATCCAAATCTGTGCGTATCCCGTCAACGCAGCCTAAATACGCCATAACGATTGACTTGGCACTACCATAAGATAATGCTCATTCAATTGAATACTTCATCTTCGGCGTTACTCCGCTTGACTCAAGATCAGTTCTAACAACAATCTACATTGTGATCGCCGACGGGAAGACGCCGCAGGGGAGCGGCCGATTCGGCGTCAACCGCAGGGGGTGTGGTATGAGGACCAAGGGCGCGTCTTCCGCCGTATTTGTCGTGATGCTGGGCTTGAGCGGCTGCGCCAGCCCATTTGCGCAATCAACCGGCATCGAGTGGAACGGGCGTCCGGCACCAGGCACTATCACCGTCTCAGATCCCAAGGAGTATCGGCGCGAGGCGCTGATCAACGAGCGGATCGGCGAGATGGCTTGGCTCGATCAATTGATCGAGCAGAGCAAGACGATCGAGTTTAAGCCAGAGATCGCTCGCGAGGTCGAGCAGATCGTATCAATCGCGGCCGCGCTCGGCCTCAGCTTCGACCCCGTGGGCGCAATCAACTATAAGCGTGCCAACGAGACTGGTGCAATCCAACAACAAATCGACGTCGTGCAGATGCAGCTGAAGTTGGACCAGCTAAAACGAGACGCCGAGATTGTCCGAAGCCGGTTCGCCGAGCAGACCGACCCCGCGAGCCCCAACATAGCTGTTCTTGGCGATCCCAAATCCACGACGGTTCCGGCGAGCCAAGCAGTCGCTGCCGCAGACCAGCTCAAGGCCGCTATCGACCGCCTCAATGCCGGACTTACCAGCCGGTTTGATGCTGAGGGCAAGCCCGCAGCGTTAGCTAACACCACGGCCAACCCAGCCGATGTTTTCCGTGACCGGGTTTCATATCGTGACATGCTCAAGACCGCACGCAACGCTGCGAGTCTCGACGAGCTTCACGACAACAACGGCGCCGCTCTCACGCGCCTCAACTTCCACACCATGATCATGCCTGACCGCAAAGCGGCAGGCATCCCGGGCGTGATCCAGGTTAGGGTGAAGCGCGTGCCGGGCACAACTGACGAGGAACTCAAGTTCGAGCAGGGCGTCTATCGCGGCTGGATTAGCTATCTCAACGGCACGATAAACGTGGAGAATGGGAATCGATGGAATCCCAACCCCGACATGCTCCAACCTTCAGTCTCACAGAGTTTCGACCTCGTCGAATTCCGCTATGCACCTTCACCGCCGCCCGTGCCAGCGGCCGCGGCGCCGGCGACCAAAGGAAAGACTAAAGCGAAGGCGAAAGCGAAAGCGAAAGCGAAAGCCCCCGCGGCAGTAGCGGTGCCGGCCACGGTTTGTCCCGGCTTGATACTCAGCGCTACCGCAGCGCCAAATCCAGATTGCGCGTCGCTGTTCTTTGCTGTGCCGAAGTTCAAGGGGAGCTCCTCCCAAGAGGGCAGCTTTTCCGACATCTATCGCTATGTCGAGGTATTTAAGCTCGACAATGCCACCTTCAGCGAGGCGAATGAGATCACCGATTTCCAGCAGGTGCGCGCGACGATCGCCGGTCAGTCTGGCGACCTCGTTACGAGCTGCGGTCTTCCTCACGCCGCAGCACCGGGCCTCGCGAACGCAGGCGCCGTTGACAAGGCCTATATAAGCCTAGGCGAAGCCCGCCTGCGGATAGTCGGTGGGGGCCAGCTGCTCGAGGTCAACCGCCTCGCGCGCAGCCTTCTTGCGGCAAAGAATATCGCGGCGCCCAGCGATCCCCACCTTGAGCCGATCGTTCAGAGAATCAAACGATCGGAAGATCTGCTATCAAATCTCGAGACCTTCGCCTATACTGGCTGCACGCGCGACCAGCGCCAGGCCTACCGAAACGGGTCGGGCCAGGTGTTCGTGCCACCGAGCTTTTCGGACATGCTTTCCAACCCAGGACAGGTTTCGATCTACGAGGTTGGCCCGCGCAATTTAGTGCAGCAGGTATCGACCGTTGCGCGTGCGGCGAACAGCCTGCAGCTCGCGCTTTCTGTCGCTGGCTCGGCTCCCGGGTCCGGCGTAGCTGCCAACGCCGCGGGCTCCTATTCACGTCAGGCGATGGGCCGCGCGGCTGCTCTCGAGCGCGTTCCGGCGGTCGTCGGCTATTCTTTGCGCGCGCAACAGACCTTCGGCTGGGTGCTCGGACCGCGCGCGACGATTGACGCGAAGGGCAAGATCGAGATGGATCAAAGCCTCCGGGAGTATGATTTAACCGTCGACCTCTCGGTGCCGAGTTGGTGGCCGTCTTTTCAGGTCGAGACGATGACGGCTTGGGCGCCAAAGCCTTCCGCCATATCCGAGGGCATGCTCGCGTCAGGCGACTTCGGGAGCGTATCCGGCCAGCAAGGCCGTCGAACCGCGCCTGTCTTCCGACGGCTGAACGCCGCCGACTATGCGGTGATGACTGCTCAACTCGCAAACCGCGGCGTCGCCGTTCCGCGGCGGGCAACGATCGCGGCCGCAGCTCTCCGGGGGCAATCGGTAAACGCCTGCCTCCCAACGACGCTCAAGGTCGCCGGTGACGATCTTTGGCGAGCTAGTGTCGCATTGATCAACGGGTATCGGCTGGGACCGACCGCAATTTCGGCCGCGCCAGACATGGCTGGTGTACTCCTCGATGTGCCCGCACTCGATGCGGCGATTGGCGATGTCGCCGATGCCCAGCTTCGACTAACGTTGCTGACCCCCTATGGCGACCCCAGTGCGATGGTAGATTTCGTCCACAAGAAGGGCGACTGCAAACCAGCCGCGAAGGCCGCTGAGGGACCCACGGTCGCCACCCTCACTCCGACGGTTATCCGTGCGCCAGGAGAGGTCGAGTTTACGGTCACCGGTGAAAAGCTCAACCAATTGACTGCGGTGACGCTCAACGGTCAAACCGCGACACTTCTAACGCCTGGTAAGGGCGGGAAGTCGCTCAAGGTGAAGTTCGCGACAGCCTCAACCGAGAGTCTTCCCGCGTCCCGTACTGTGCCGCTGACCTTCTTCAAGGGAGACGACAAGGCGAACGAGAAGACGATTGAGGTAACCAGGACCAGCGAGGGTAACTGATATGCCGACCGGTAAAGCAACAATCATCGATCATAGCGGTTTGATCGCTACCAGCCCGCCCAGCCCGGTCTCCTTCATCGCCTCGAAATTCCCGACGGTGAAAAACGACATGACCGTCTATTTTGAGCGATCCAGTGATCCGACAGTCGCGAAACTGGTACGGCCGGCAACGGCTGGTGATCAACTCGCCGCCTTAGCGGAACCCTCGCTCGGTCTCACGCCAAAGGCGAAAGGGTTGATGGCAGCGACGGCCGAACGGCTGTCAGCAACGCTCGCGCACTTGGCAGGACAAGACATTTCCGAAGCCGCAGAATTCGAACAGCCGATCGCCGAAATGACGATCATCGCAACAAGGCTGGAAGCCGAAGGGACTAGGGTAGGTGTGGCCATTGCGAGGATCGCCATCGCCGAATAGCCCTGCTCGTCCGGCGGCAACAGGATCAGCCCCACCCATCGCGCCGCCTCTTATTGCTTTCGCGAAGGCAGCAACCATTGACAGCTGACCGTCACCCAGCGAGGGTGAAACTGTCGCCCTTGACGCGCCGACGCTAGCCATGCTCACCAGCGCGCGCGATTGGGCACCGGCGGACCTCGGGCGCGTCAATCTCACGCTAGTAACAGATTCTTAGGCACGGTTCGCAATGCCTTCGAACGGAACCTCTTTCCCCAAGCGATCGAGGCGCTTCGCGGCGACTGTACCAGATATGTCGCACCGTCTCGTGGTTACCCCGGGCACGCTAGTAACCGGTTCCTGCCGTCTGTTGAGGTGCCGCATTCAACAGAGGCCACGCGAGCTACCGGCCGGCGAACTTATGAGGCACCAAGGGAGCCTTCAGTCATCCATGGATAGGAGGGGACGTCCCCTGTCACTTGATCGCGACGCCGCCGCCTGACGATCAGGGTTGAATTGCGTAGACCACCTGAACGCGCACCTGTGTTTCGATCGCGCGGGGCTTCATTCCGATTGCGACTGGCGGGGGTGGCGGCGGCGAGGGCGGCGCGTTGACCCGCTGCACCGTGGCAACGATGTCGTCATACGGGCCTGGACCGTTGAAGCTTAAGTTTGAGACGCTAAGGACGCCGCCAAGCTTCACGCCGGAGGCGCGCGCTATGGCTTCCGCCTGTAGCTTAGCTTCGGCCAGCGCCTCAGCGACCCCACGTCGCCGTATTTCCTTGTCCTCGGCGAGGAAGAAGCGGTCAACGCGGGGATTGGTTGCGCCTAGCCGTCCGGCAAGCGACACCATCGTGCCGGCATCGTTCACCGCCGCAGTGCGGACTTCCACCTGAAGATCGGCGGTATAGCCAATGATCGCGCATGCGCCGGTCGAAAGGCGCGGATTACCGTAGCCGTTGCGATTGCAATCAGGGCCGCGCACCTCGGCGATGCCGACCTGTGCGACGCGTATGTCGGGCTGGGAAGAAATGCCAGCCAGCCCCTTCTCGATCGCCTCGCGTTTCGCCACCATGGCGCGGACGGCCTCGTCGCTGGTAGCGCCCTCGCCGTGGACGGAGAAGCTGACTACGGCACGATCAGGCGGACTCGGGATCGTTGCGGCACTGGTGACAACGATTCTAGGGCGCGCCTCATCGACGGACTGCGCGAGAGCGACGGATGGTATGAGGATTGGAAGAAGGGCGGCGAAGCGGTGCATGGATATCTCCGATAATGGCTCAGTCAGTGTACTCGTCGGCACCTCCGGCGCAACTCATGGCGAAAATGCTGCGAGGTGCCGAAATGACCTGATTGTCGCGAACTGATCGGAAAGGCCCAGCGCTTATCACCGTAATCCGCTATTTCCTTTGCCATGATCCGGTTGCAGCGCGCAATTCGGCACAGAGCAGGCCAATGCGGAAGGGTTGATGAGTGGGGGTTGAATTTCGGCAAGGCTGGGGGTGGCTGGTCCTTGCAGCGCTGACGACTTCGACCATCGGTGACGAAATCACTCTGCTGACGCTGATGTTCCGCACGGCCGACAATGCGCCCGCCTACGCCGTGCCGGTACTACTGATCGCGGAACTGCTGCCCGGTTTGATCGTGGCACCCTATGCGGGCCGCCTGATCGATAGCCGAGATGCGGCGCGGGTGCTGGTCGTGGTGTCGGCGCTGCAAGCGGTAGTGATCGCGTTCATCTCACTCAATCCCCCGTTCACCCTCGCCGGGGCCGCGCTCTTGAGCATGCTTTTCACGATCAGCAGCGCCGCCACCTTTGCGTTGATCCCGGTGCTGGCGGGCGCGCTGGGCATGACGCTTGCGCGCGCCAATTCGTTTTTGGAAATGGTTCGCAGCCTTGGAATGCTCGTCGGCCCTGTCGCAGGCGGAGTGCTGGTAGGCTGGGTGGGATCGCGCACTGCGCTCCTGGCCGACGCCGCCAGTTTCGGATTGCTGCTACTCGTCGTCGCGGCAAGTGGCCTTCGCCGCAGGCCGCAACGGAGCGAGGATGAGGGGCGAACGCTTCTTGCCGACTATCAGCCGCTGCTCCGCAATCGGCGGACGATGGTGGCCATCGGGGCGCTCAGTCTTGAAGTGTTCGCGACCGCGATTGCCGATGTTGCCTTTGTGTTCCTCGTCACCGTGACGCTGGGGAGCGGCCCAACGACATTCGGCGTGCTGACGGCACTCTGGGCCGGTGGGATGCTGATCGGCGCGGCGCTGGCTGAACGAGTGATAGGGCGTCGGATCGGTCTGGCCGCATTCGGTACGGCTGCCATCATGGGGGCGACCATGCTGTTGATCGGCCTTGCTCCGATCGGTGTTACGGTCGTCGCCATTGCCTTCATTGCCGGAGGCGGCGCGAACAGCATCCACAATGTGGCGGTACGGACCTTGCTTCAATCGGAATGCTCGCCCGCTGATCATGGCAAGATTGCTGCGATCTATGGCGCGGTGACGCGCGCCGCTGCGATCGGCGGTTATGTCGCTGGCGGTTTGTTCGTGCCGAATGACGCACCGAGCGCCTATGTGGTAGGTGGCCTTCTTGGCGTCAGCGCGGGAACAATGGGCTGGCGGATATTCAATGGCAGATGGTCCGCCTCACCGGTCAGCGGACGAAATTGACCTGATTTTCGGGCGTTAGGAGCAGGTTCAGTCAGTGATGCCCTCCGAAGCTGAAACCCGTTTGATCACCCGCTGCCTCCCATCCCGAGGGGCATACTCGACTATGTCAGGATAAAACCCTTCACCACACTCCGGGTAATCCGAATTGTTGTACCTATAGAGCGCAGTCAATTTAAGAAACAAAGAGCAGAATATGTCCGCATATTCTTCCTCTTCGACGATCGGACGAGCAGGCCCATCTTTCTTATCATCCGAATATTGGAAAATAATGACGACGTGGGACCTGCCATGTCGCTCGGCGAATTTCTCTTGATACTTCCTGATTTCGGAGCTTCGCATGGTAGCAAGCGCTAAGCCGTCCTTTCTGGCGTGTTCCTCTGCTCTGAGCCAAGTGGTTGATTGTACTGTCGCCCTGAACTCCGCAGGGCCATCAGGTCGGGTAACCCGCAGAAGGTATAATGCCCCACCTCCTGCCTGTGCCGGTGATTGATCGTAACCTTCATATGTGAGCAGACTGTTGCCATCGCTGCTCCTAATTTGCTGCACTGTGGGTACGCACAATCTCATTTTCCGGCACCATCATTGCAAGGTGTTATGGAGACGCCGAGAGCGACGGACGTTGGCTCTTTCAGCCATCCAACTGCGGCAAAAGCCTGTTTGTCGTGCTCCGACCTATTCGACGATATATCCAGCCTCTTCAAAAAGAACTTTGAGGCGGCCCTGTTCGATGGGATCGCCTTTGGCCCAATTGTAATTATACATCATGTAGCTCTCGCCGTAACGGCGAAGTATTGATAGCATAGCTCCATAATTTCTCTCACTCGTGAAAAATACCCGAGCGCCAGTATCTTTTCTTATGAAATCATGATCCGACAAAAAGCATTGAACCTGCGCAGAAAAGCGATCGTCTCCTATCCTGTTCATAAGCTCTTTTGATTTTGCCAGATCGGGCAGCATGGTCAGATAATGACTTTCTCCGCGCAATCGCTCGCCCTCGTTCATGCGATCCTGCTCGGCCGTCGCGATTTCGGCCTCACTGGGTAACTCCAAAGGCAAAAGTCCGCCGGCATCCAGGAACACCAGCTCTGTTGGCTCAACGAGAAGTGTGCCCAAGGTCCAGCGATGTTCGGGTGCGGGCCTGGCCCAATTACGAGCCGGGTCAACTGAACCCAAGGGAGCACCGTGATATTTGGTCTGTGGTATTGTGTCGGCATGACTAGGCACGTTGCTGGCCCAAGAAGGATAGCGGAACTGCGGCCCCCATCCATTGTCTTGGAAATGTAGTTCTGACGGCCCGATGCGAACTCGCATCGTTCCAAGCATGGCACTTGCTCGCCCATCCTCGTAACGCGACCATCGGCTCGGTATTGGGTCTTCCCATTTCATTTCCGGTGCGTCCCAACCAAATCCGCACTCGTGAACTGAGCCGCGCGCAATTTCTGAAATCTCGGCATCGGGCCAATATGCTGGCGATCCGTTTGGCTCTCTGCGCCACGTCACGATATTTTTTGAAAAGCATGTCCGAAACTGGGCCGGAGGCCAAACGCGCCAATTTCCGGGAGACAATCTCTGCCACAATGCGGGGATCGGGTCCCCCCATGCCAGGGTCGGTATAAACTCTGGATCAGGATGGTTTGCTGGCACAATCACGACTTGCGAACTTTCTACGAACCGACGGTCAGCTTGGAGCTTCCAGCAATAAAGCCCTATTCATTAATATAGCGTCCCTGACGGCAAACACATGATCCCGTCATAGGACCGGCGCAATTCCACGGTGATCCCGGCACTCACGGCGTTGTGCCGTCCCCCGATTCCTCCACAATGTCCGATAATCACTGCCGGATTGCAAAAGTGGCCGACAACCTTGCGGGGAGGGTTTGCCGTCATGGGGGTATCGGGCTGATATGGTCGCTCGCCGCCAGCGTCACCCTGGGGCGGCGCGATCATGTGATTGTCGTCTATTAGCGTTCGCGGAGGTGCGAAAGCGCTTTTCGGAAAACGGCGGTCCGAGACGGACATCATAGCGATCGGCGGGGGGCTGATCGCAATTGACGTTTCAGTCGAAGTTGCCGCTGATTCAGCTGCCAACCCGGGGCATGACGGTCGTGTCCCCCGCCTTGGCGGCGCTGCGCCGGTTCCACAGGAAGCCGGCGACCAGCAGCACGATCATGATGAGCTGCGCCACGATCGTCTCCCGCGTCGGGTAGATTCCCAGCAGCTCGCCTCGGGGAAGCCCCGGCCATGGCGTAACGGGAAGATAGCCGGCTTCTTGCAGAGCCACGCTCCCCTTCCCGATCAGGACCACGGCCAGCACCGCGATCAGCGCCGAGCTATAGGCGAAGAATTTGCCGATCGGCAGCGTGCGGCTGTAGCGCATCATCACGAAGGCGATGACCGCGAGCAGCGCAACGGCCGTGAGCGCGCCCGCTATGACCGCGCCGCCATTCCCCTGCCCCCAAATGGCGGCGTAGAACAGGATCGTCTCGAACACCTCGCGATAGACGACGACAAAGGAAAGCAGGAACAGGAACCATGCCGACCGGCGGTTGAGCGCCTTGCTCAGCGTGTCGCGGATATAGCGTTGCCAGGCATCAGCGTTGCTCTTGCCGTGCATCCAGATTCCGACCCACAGCAGCACGATCGCGGCGAGCACTCCGCCGAACCCTTCGGTCAGCTCGCGGCTCGCACCGCTGATTTCGATCAGCCACGTCGCCGCCGCCCAGGTGGCGGCCCCGGCGACAAGGGCGGCGACCCAACCACTATGCACATAGGGCAGCATGTCGCGTCGATCGGCTTTGCTGAGGAAGGCGATCATGGCGACGACGATCAACAGGGCTTCCAGCCCTTCGCGCGCGAGGATGGTGAACGCGGCTACGAAACTCGACGTGGCCGACGCCTCGCTTGGAGCGAGCGCCGTTTCGGCATCGGCGAACAGGCCGTCCAATGTGGCGACACGATCCTTGACCGTCTCAACCGGCTCACCCCTGGCGATCCCTCCGCGCAGAGCGGCCATCGCCCCCTCAATGCGGATCATCAGCGCATTGTCGCGGGCCGATAGCACCGCCTCGACCGGCTCGAACCCGTCGAGATAGGCCGAAAGCGCCAGATCAGTCGCGGCCTTGCGATCACCCCGGCCATAGGCGGCCAGGGCGTCATCAAGCCGGGTGCGCGCCAGCGCCAGCGTGCCCGCCGCTTCCGCCGCGATCGTCGCCTCGGGATGGTGGCGCAGATAGGCCATGAGCTGGCGGGCCTTGTCGTCACTGACTTGCGCCCCCAGCGCGGCCGGCGTCGTGCCGACCAGCTGTTCCAGATCGAGGCGCTTGCGAAGATCGGCATCGCCATCCCACAGCGCCTTTCCGGCGTTCGCCTCGCTCTCCGGATAGGCGAACGAGCCGGCGTAGAAGGCGAGCGCCCAGCGGTCTTGCGGGGGCAGTTCGGCGAAGCTCACCATGCTTGTGCCGTCGAGCCCCTGTTCGATCACCTGATAGAGCGCGAATATGCTGCGCTCGCGCGCCCGCGCTTCATCGGCGAAAACGATCGGCGCGGGATCGAGGTCACGGGCTTGCGGGCCATCGCCCTTGCCGGTCGCGCCGTGGCAGCTCGCGCAATGTTGCGCGTAAAGCGCCTTGCCGCGTGCCACGTCGGGCGGACTCGCTGGCACGAGCGGAACGGGATAGGCTTTGATGAGATCGGCCGCGAGCCCGCGCGCAGCGGTCGCGATGGCAGGCGGCGGCGCTTTAGCGGCGATGATCCGTTGCAGGTTGCCTGCCTGGCGTTCGAGGCCGGCGCGGGCCGAGGACGCCGGCAGCTCCCCGATCAGCTCGGCGGCCGTCGCGGAGAACTCTTGCATTTCGGAATACTCGCCAGCGTTGGCGATTTTCCCGTCCGCGACCGCTTCGGGATAATCCACCGCGATATAGTCGAGCAGCCGCCAAGCCGTTTGCGCGGGCGCGGTTTGTGCCGCCACAGGGGCGGCGCCCCCCATGACGCTCAGCGCGGCGATGGCGATCGGGCCGAGCGCGATCGAGCGGCCCGCTGCGCGATTGCGGCGCATTAGCAGGGTAAATGTGCAAAGCACTCTGCAGAGCCACAAAACGAAGCCGCTTGCTGGCCCGCCCGTGGCGATCCGATGATGATCCATCCGAACGCCTCGTTTGCGCCGACCTCTGGGAACGGCTGAATTTCAACTGAGCTTGAAATATTGAGCGACGGATGGACGAAAATCAAGCACTCGCTGCCTTCGCTGCAATCTCCAACGCGACCCGGCTCCGGATCGTCCGCCTGTTGGTGGTGGCGGGCGCGGACGGACGGTCTGCCGGAGCGATCGGCGAGGCGTTAGGCTGTATACCGCCGTCGCGTCTGTCGGTCCATCTGTGTCAGCTTGAGCAGGCGGGATTGGTCGTCAGCCGGCGCGAGGGCCGGTCGCTCATCTACAGCGTTATCTTCCCGGCCCTGTCCGACCTTGTAGCGTTCCTTATGCACGATTGCTGCGAAGGGCATTGCCGTGTCTGCGACCTGGCCATTGCGTTGTTCGCCAGATGCACCGGGCGGCCGACGCCCGCGGCGTCGCTGTCGAGCAAAGATAGACGATCAGAGCGTTTCCTTTTCCTCGATCGCTTTCGGTAAAGCCGAGAAGTCACGACAAACGGGCCGTATCCGTTGCCCACCAATGCAGATATCCATTATGGAAAACTTGGTAGTCGGACGTGCGCGGTTGGCTGCCGGTACGTCGTCGAAATGCCGCCATGATCTTGTTATTCTCTCACCGTCATGCCGCGAGTCGTTGCCGCCCTATTCATTCTCTTTGTAGCCGTGACCGCCGCTCCTGCGGGCCAGGCGGAAGTCGGTCCCAGCGAAAAGCAATGTGCTGTCGATCGCCATCGTTTGCTCGCGCTGGACCAGCAGTCCTTCGACCAAACGCCCACTGGATGGAGGGAGTTGGCGCGGTCAGGCTGCTATCTTGCAGCAGCGGATATCATCCGCGATTGGCGCGAGTTGAATGCGGCATCCGACACGATCCTATCATGGCACGAGGGCCAAATGCGGGCAAACGCGAACCACTATAACGATGCGATTTCCCTTTTTCGACAATCTCGGAAAAAGCCTTCGGCGGAGATGGCAGAGGCCTGGAACATCTATGTCGGTGGTAGCGTCGCGTTTCTGCAGGCCGATCGACGAGCTCTCGAACGGGCCAGGGCCAGGCTAGCCGGAACGTCGAGACCAGCGGAGTTCACCCCTATCGATAGCAGCGGCAAGCCGCTGAACGTGCCCTGGCCGCCAAACTTGGCAGTTCTTGATGCGCTCCTCCGCTGCTGGGGATTGCCATACTTGCAAGCATACTCCTGTCCGCCCACGCGTGAGCGATGACACCTTACCGGTCCGCCAACCTTTCCCGGCCATTCCGGCTGAGAAATAGATCGGAAAACAGGCCATAGCCGCCATGCCGCCCGCCGTGTGATTGCCGCCAAGTGCGCTTACAAGCCCGGGCCGGATTAGATGATCAGAATGTGGCGGCAAGACGACCCAGGACAATTTTTCATTGCATTGAGATGACATCAAGGGGCAATTATTCTGGGTGCGGCATCTCGTTTCCATAACCATGATCTTGGCAATCGGGGGTTGCGAGGAAGCACGAGCCGGACAAACTCAAGACGACCTGCCTTCCGTGGCTCAGAGCGCCATAGTCAATCAATATCGTAAATGCCTTCGGTACCAAGAGCGAGGGCGCGACGGGTCACCAAATGCTCTCGAACAGCTTAGCCCTGACCCAACGCCACTGCCGCTCATAGCCAGCTTCGCCCGTGTCGTAGCATTCTGTGAGCCAGAGCGAGTGGCGGCAACCTCTTCCGTTCGGATAGCAATCCGGGATCGGCATCCCGACTGGCCGTCTCAAAGGATTGCAGAAGGCGCAGAGAAAGTATTAAGCCGACTTGAAATGAGCATATTTGAACTTTGGATACAGCCGACGATGACCTCTCATGGTGCTATTGAGGATTTTTAACTCATCCAGAAATCGTCGGACTTATGTGTTGGGCAGTGTCGAGTTTCAGGGCGGTCTGGAACCATAGCATTGATCTTGCCGGGAAACAGGCCAGTCCGTCCGAAAACTCAGTGGCATGCCGTGTGGCGGAGAGCCGAAGAGCGCCGGTCTCTGTGGATGCTGGTTTTTTGATGTGGAAAGCTTGGAGACTGTCTGGATCGGCCATATCGGGACGTGTGACGCGCTTTGACGTCGAGAACGGTGAGGTGCGCGGCCATTTCAGGCCAGCACGGCGCGCAGCAGAACCGGAACACCAAGGATGTTAATGACCCTGCGTAGATTTGTAGGCGAGCGTCGTCAGGCTGAACTCGGCATTTACGTTGGCCAGGCCGCGCATGAGGAATGCGCTCTGATTCATTGACTGTTTGATCGTGCCGAAAGGATGCTCGACCGTCTCGCGCCGTCGATCGAGGATATCAGGGCGGGCATCCAGCCTTTGCGCCATGCGCTCAAGCACGGCTTCGCCCTCTCAGCGATCGATGGTCCGCCGCACACCTGTCGCGCATTGAGGTTTGAGGGCACAGTCTCGACATGCCCGGGCATTCCCGTAACGGATGGTGACATGTCCGTTCTTCTGCGAGCGGCGATAAGGATCGAGGCGCTGTCGGCCGGGACAGATGTAGCAATCCTCGTCGGCGTCGTATCGAAACTCGCTCTTCGCGAAATAGCCTTCGTTGATGGCCGGGCCGCGTTGCGGGCGCACGACATAGGGAATGACGCCGACTTTTTCACAGGCGGCAATGTCCTCGCCCTTGTAGTAGCCTTTGTCGGCCACGGCATCGATCTGCTGGACGCCCAGCACCTCGCGCGCGGCACAGGCCGTCTGTGCCAGAAAGCCAAGGTCGCTGCCCGAGTTCGTGACATATTGTTCGACAATGAGCTTGTGCCGGGCATCGACCGCAACCTGCGCATTGTAGCCCACGCCGACCTTGGGATGTGTCGCCATCCCGCGCGCGTCAGGATCTGTGAGCGACAACTGGCTTTCGCCACTGGCGACAAGGTCAGCCAGCATCGCGCTGTGGAGTTCGCGCCGTTCCCGCATTCTTGCGATCTTCGCCATCAGCAACGCCGCACGACGGGCGGCACCTTCTGCCTCGGCTTCGGCGCGATCGGCAAGATCGAGACGGGCCAGATATTCCTCGATCCGCTCATCGGCGAGTTTGACCCATCCGGCCAGCTTCTTGCGTGTGAAATTGCGCTTGCGGCTGTTCACCGCCTTGAGGCTCGTGCCGTCCACCGCCACCAGTTCACGCCCGAACAGGTCGAGGCGGCGGCACAAAAGCACGAAGGATTGGCACAGCGGCTTGAACGCCGCCCGGTTGGCGCGACGGAAATCCGCAATCGTGCGGAAATCGGGACGTAGCCCGCCAAGTAGCCAGATCACCTCAAGGTTGCGCGCCGTCTCGGCCGCCAGGCAACGGCTTGACCGCACGCGATTAAGATAACCATAGAGATACAGCTTCAGCAGATCGGCGGGATCATAGCCAGGACGCCCCGTTGCATTGGGCCGCGAACGGCCAAAGCCCAACTCGCCAAGATCAAGATCATCGACGAACGCCGCGATGAAACGCACCGGGTTGTCAGCCCCAACATAGTCATCGACCGATGCCGGAAGCAGCAGCATCTGGTCCCGCGAATGTCCTTCGATATAGCCCATGCCCGACCATACCGGACATGCAATCATACGGGAATCCGCTACAGAGTTTTCGGACAGTCTGAGGCGATAACCGCCGCCCGCCTGTGAATTTCGCCAGGAGTTATGCGCCGGTTCTGCCCTCCAGCTCGGCGGCAACCGCCGCGAGCGGTCATACGCGGACCGGCTGCATGCCGCGATCCGCGTTTCCGAAAACGCGAAGGTAGCGCTGGATCTCCGCCGCCTCTCCCGTGGCCTTCGCCGGATTGTCGGAGAGCTTGACTGCAGGGCGACCATTGGCGCTGACGACCTTGCAGACGAGCGAGATTGGAACGAGACTGCTACCGCCATCGGGGTCGCAGTCGCGGAAATCGTTGGTCAGGTTGGTGCCCCATCCAAAGCTCGTGCGCACACGTCCGTGAAAATGTCGATAGGTAGCCTCGATCGAATCGACGTCCATGCCGTCCGAAAAGATCAATAGCTTCCCGCGCGGATCTCGGCCCCGTGCGCGCCACCAGTCAAGGATCTGCTCGCCGCCCGCGATCGGCGGCGCGCTGTCGGGGCGGAAACCGGTCCAGTCGGCAACCCATTCGGGCGCGTTGCGCAGGAAAGCGGTCGTGCCGAACGCATCGGGCAAGGCAATCAGCAGATTACCGTCGTAAGCGTGCCGCCATTCGTCAAGCACGCGATAGGGTGCTGTCGCCAGCGTGCCATCGTTCTCGGCCAGCGCGGCGGTGACCATCGGCAGTTCGTGCGCGTTGGTGCCGATCGCCTCGAGATCGCTGTCCATCGCCAGCAAGACGTTCGAAGTCCCTATGAAGCGGTCGCCCAACCCTTCCTTGACCGCTTCGACGCACCAACGCTGCCATAGGAAGCCATGTCTTCGACGCGTGCCGAAGTCGGAAAGAACCAGATCGGGCAGCTGCCGGAGTCGCTCGACCTTATCCCACATCCTCGCCTTGGCGCGGGCGTAGAGGATATCGAGCGCAAAGCGATCCTTGCCGGCCATGGCGGCGCGGGCGCGTAGCTCGTTGATGATCGACAGCGCCGGGATTTCCCACATCGTGGTGTGCGTCCATGGCCCGGCGAAGTGCAGCTCGAACTGGCCGTCGACGACGCGCAGCTCATATTCGGGGAGTCGAAAATCCTTGAGCCACGCGAGGAAATCGGGGTCGAACATCCGCGCATTGCCATAGAAGCTGTTGCCGGCAAGCCAGATCAGCTCCTTCTTGCCCAGCCGTAGCGTACGCGCATGATCGAGCTGCGCGCGCAGATCGCCTTCGTCGATCACCTCGGCGAGGCGTACCGAGTGGGTGCGGTTAATCAGTGCGAAGGTCGCCTGGGTGTCGCGGTGGAGCCGCCAGATCAGCTGGAGCATCAGCAGCTTATAGAAATCGGTGTCGAGCAGGCTGCGCACGATCGGGTCGAGCCGCCAGCCATGGTTGTAGGTGCGCGTGGCAATATCGGTATAGACCATCGATGGCTCCGGGCTGGTCAGCGGGCGCTGCCGAGGGTGAACAGTTCGGCGGGGCGATGAGATGCCTCGTCCTCGCGCATGCCCGTCGCCACCAGCCGGCCCCGATCGAGCATGCGGCGGCGAAAGGCGGGCTTGTTGAGCGGCGTGCCCAGCACCGCCTCGTGCACGTCCTGGAGCGCGCGCAACGTGAAGCGCGGGGGCAGGAACGCGAAGGCCAGGTCCGAATAGTCGATCTTGCCACGCAGCCGGTCGCGCGCGCGCGCCAGGATCGCCTGGTGATCAAATGCCAAAGGCAGCGCCGCCTGGTCCTCGCCGATCGCCGCCACCGTCTCGCCTTCGAGCGCCGCCACGGCTACTCGGCCCGCGCGCACGGCCGCATTCATCTGCTCCTCGCGAAGCAATGCCAAATAGGCGATGGTGATCACGCGCATGCGCGGATCGCGATCGACGGCACCGAAGCTGTAGAGCTGCTCGAGATGGGCGCCGTCGAGGCCCACCTTGTCGCGAAGCAGCCGCGCGGCGGCGACGTCTAGGCTCTCGTCGATCGCGACGAATCCGCCCGGCAATGCCCAGTGCCCCGCCTGCGGCGGCTGGTCGCGCCGCACCAGCAACGCCGACAAGCGACGGCGGTGCATGCCGAGCAGCACAAGATCGACGGTGACCGACGGGCGATCGTACGCCGTCGGATCATAGTCGCTAAGAAATTCGCTATCGCTACTTATATTCATGATGCGCTTTACTTATACGTACAGTGCATTTATGTCAAGACTGACTCGTGGGAGATGCGACTATGCAACGCTTCGTCGTGGTGGTGGATACACAGGCCGATTTCATGTGCGCGGACGGGGCGCTGCCGGTCGCCGGGGCCGAGGCGCTGATTGCCCCGATGCAGCGCTGGCTCGCATCGCTCCGGCCGGCGAAAACCGCGGGGGTGCTGTTCACCTTCGATAGCCATTCGGCCGAGGCCTATCCCGCCTCTGCCGAGGCCGAACAGTTTCCCCTTCACTGCGTGCGCCGCACGCCGGGCTGGGCGAACATGCTCGATTCAGGTGCCGTGGATCCGGCGATTCCGGTCTACCAGCTCGAGAAAGGCGTGTTCGACATGTGGGCCGAGGCCGATGTCTCGATCGAGGCGGTCGCCACGGGCGAGACCGTGGCGCGCGACGCCTTCTTCGCGGCGCTGTGGGCGCGCGACGTGCGCGAGGTGGCGGTCATCGGCGTCGCTGCCGACTATTGCGTGCGCTGGGCGATCGAAGGATTTGTGGCGCGCGCCTTCGCGGTCGAGCTGCCGGCGGGTCTGACCCGCGGGATCGCGCGGCCGATCGAGCAAGTCGTTGCCGAGGATTTCGCGAATGCGCCGGTGCGGCTGGAGACGACGGCATGATCGTCCTGTGGCGCGTATCGAACCATTGCAATCTAGCGTGCCCGTTCTGCGCGTATGACAAGCGCCTGGGCCTGCCGCGCGAGGAAGCCGATCCGGCCAGTGTCGCGCGGTTCATCGAACTGCTCGGCGCCTGGCGCGGTGCGACAGGGCAGCCCGTGCTGCTCAGCTGGCTCGGCGGCGAGCCCCTGTTGTGGGCACCACGCGCCGAACTGGACGCGCGTGCCGCCGAGCTGGGTGTCGATCTCAGCCTGACCACCAACGGCACCCACCTGGGTGCGCCACAGGTCCGCGCGGAACTGGTACGGCGCTACCGCGAGGTGACGATCAGCATCGATGGCATGGCCGATTTCCTCGATGCCATGCGCGGCTGGCGCGGCGCGTTCGCCAAGCTCGCGCAGACGGTGCCCGCGCTGGTAGCCGAACGTGACGCGGCGGGCGCTGGGCTCAAGGTCCGGATCAATATCGTGCTGATGCGTGACAATATTGCCGGCTTCGCCCCGCTATGCCGCATGCTCGCCGACTGGGGAGTCGACGAGATCAGCTTCAATCAGCTGGGCGGGCGCGACCGGCCCGAATTCTATCCCAGCCATCGCCTGCGCCCTGATGACGTTGCGCGCCTTGCGGACGAAGTACCGCGGCTGCGCTCCGAGCTCAGCCAGGTGGGGACGACTTTGGTAGGTGGTGCTGCCTACCTCGAACGGTTCGCGGATAGCGTGGCGGGTCGGCCGCTTCCCATAACCGATTGCCGGGTGGCCGAGACCTTCCTCTTTATCGACGAGGCTGGCCGGGTCGCGCCATGCAGCTTCGCGCCCGAGCATTTCGAGGTCTCGGTAGACGGTTTACACAGCCCCGCCGATCTCGATGCCTTGCCGCAGCGCCTGAGATCGCATCAGAGCGGCAATGCGCACCGCGACTGCGCCGATTGCCCGAGCACCCAGCAATTTGCCAAATTCGAACCGCTGGCGGCGCAGGTCGTCTGAGGTGGCGTGCGCTCGATTCAGCCTTCGCTTCCAATCCATAGCTGATCGTCACACCGCCGGAGGATCGAGATCGTCTCGAGAAGCCCCGTAGGATCCGCGACGAACAGCAGGAATAGCAATTAGGTCGCGAGGCGGCTTTGGCTATGACGACTATCAGGCCATAGCCGCCACCAGACAGGTGTTTCCGGTAAACGGCCGTTTTTCGTTCGCCTAGTAGCAAATGCCGTTACCGCACCAACCGGGATTGACCCAGCCTCTACGCTTCAACTTGAACTTTGATGGATCGAGCAGACTAACGCGAATGGTAACGCGACTGCCCACCGGTGGCGTGCCCCAGCTAGCCCGCACTATTCATGAGGCCTCCGCTCCGGGTTCGTGCGAGCATGGTTTGTCGGTCGTCGGGTGATCAGAGCAAGCT
>JARFNK010000013.1 GCA_029167225.1 Sphingobium arseniciresistens | reverse complement strand
GACACCAGGCTGCCATTACGGTCCAACACGCCAAGCGGCTCGCCAAACGCCGACCCCGAAAAGGCAAATAGCGATGCACCCAGCACCAACGCCGCACCACATTTGATGCTGGAGCTCTTCATATGATCCACCCTTGCTTCCATTGATTTCAAAAGCCGCCGCGACGCACCCCGCCAGGAGGGCGCCGCGGCGGCCGGAAAAGATGCGTTTAGAAGGTGATCCGCGCCGTTCCGCTGATACGACGATCCACGTAGAGCTGTTCGCGCGGCCGGCTTTCAAGACCGAAATAGGTCGAACGCAATGTCTTCGTCAGATTGACCGCATCGATGGTAAATCCAAGATTCGGCGTGACCGTGTACGTCATCGACGCATCCAGCTGACCAAATGGCTTGTCGAAGATCGGCAGGTTGCCCGAACCATTGCCTGAGGTGGTTTCCACATATTTGCTGCGCCAGTTATATGCGAAGCGGACCGAGAGCGGTCCCTTCTCATACATGCCGACAAGATTGTAATTATACTTTGACAGCAGTTCGAGCGGCACGCCGATCGATGGGCCGGAGATTGCAGGACTGGGCGCGTGAGAGTCCACATAGGTGAAGTTCGCCTGCATGCCCAATCCGCTGAGCGGCCCGGGCAGGAAATCAAAGAACTGCTGATATGCAGCCTCGAAGCCCTTGACCTTGGCACTCGCGACATTGTCGTACGAGGTCACGCTGTAGATGAAGGTGCGTCCATTGTCGAAGGTAATGGCGCGATCGGCAATGCCGGTCTGGATATAGTTCGAGATATGCTTGTAGAAGCCCGCAAGCGACACCGAACCTGTACGCGAGAAATACCATTCGATCGACGCGTCGATATTCTTCGACTTCATCGGTCGCAGATCGGGATTTCCGCCGGAAACATTGTGCAACTCGTCTTCCTGCTCGCGCCCCGGCTGGATAATGGTCAGGCTGGGGTTGAGGCGGTCGAAGGGCGGACGCGCGATGTTCTTGGAGGCTGCCAGGCGTACCTGCAACCGGTCGGTGATCTTGGCGCGCAGGTTGATGCTCGGCAGGACCGACGTATAGCTCTGGCCGGACGTGATGGCGTTGAACGCCGTCGGGCCCGACACCTGCGTTCCATTCGGCAAGTCGATGAGCGAGGTTTGCTGGTAGAAGCCCGAGACATCCTGCTGCGTATGGATCACGCGTACGCCCACATTACCGTCGATAGGCAGCCCCCCTTGCGTTCCGAAGAACGCCGTGGCGTAACCCGTGTAGGTCTTCAGACGGATGGTGTTGACGCCGCTCGGAAGATATTGGGGCGTGCCGCTGATGCCCAGCACATCGCGGGTCTTGTCATAATCGACGATCGTGTCCAGCGGGAAGGCCAGAAAATCGCCGAATGTGTCGCTCTTGCCATAGAAGAAGTGGCTCTGGTCGACGACGGCCAGATCAGGAACGGTGCCAAGGCCCGTGTAACGATAGCCGGTATCGATGGCGCGATTGCGCCGATCGGCGAAGCGACCGCCCACCTTCACGGATTTCAGGAAGCTCGCGTCAAACTTATATTCGGCGTCGATACGCGCGGTCGTATCCTTGCCGGATGTCTCGGTGAGATTGTCGAGATAGAAGCCCGATGTGTAGAGCGCAGGGTCCGTCAGCCCATTGGGCGTCGTTATGCTGATTTCGGGCGTGCTGCGGCCGGCAATATTCTCGTAGAAAGTGTCGACCGTGCCGCTCAGGCCGACGATCGAGCGCTGCGCCTTGCTGGTCGCCTTCACATGCTGAAGATCGCCAATGACCGTCAAATTGTCGGTTGCGTGCCATTTCGCGTTCAACGAGTAATCGGTCGTGCGCGAATGGCGGCTTCCGTAGCTGGTGTAGTCGCCGATGGGGACGTTGGCGAACGTTCCGCTTTCAAAGTCACCATTGGCCGCATAGCTGAACGGCGCCCCTGCCAGCGGCGAGATCGAGTCCGCCCCGGCCGAGGCAAAGAAGATATAGTCGTAGAACTTGAAGCTGTAGTCGTTGCGGAACACCTCGCCAGTCAATTCCAGCGAGTCCGTCGGCTTCCACTGGATCGCAACATCCGTACCCAGCCTGCGACGATCGCCATAGACCTTGCCCACGCCCGCGCCATGGGGAAGCGTCGTTACCTGACCGACGCGACCAAGTGCCTGGGCCGTGCCATAGTCCACCGGATTGACCGGATTGCCATCCGCACCCAGCGCGTCGTTGAGCGTGTAGAACGGCTCGGTCGAGACGCGGTCCTGGCGGAAGGCCGTCTTCTGATAGGAAACGCTGGCAAGCACGCCGATCTCGCCGATGCCGGTATCCCAGCGATCGCTGAGCAGCAGCGAGCCAGACGGACGGCTCTTGCGGGACAGTTCGAAATAGCTGTTCGTAGTCGATCCGGCCGCCTTGAACCCCTTAAAGTCGAAGGGCTTGCGCGTACGGAAATTGATCGTGCCGCTCAGTTGGTCCTCGGTGAGGTCAGCCGAGGGGTTTTTATATACATCGATGCCCGCCAACAACTCGGAAGGGATGTCCTCGAGGCTGAGCTGGTTGTTACCGCCCGCGGTGAACGCGTCGCGACCATTAAGTTCGGTACGCACTTGTGTCAGGCCACGGATGGCAACCGAACTGCCTTCACCATAGTTGCGCTGGACTTGGATACCGGGAATACGCTGCAGAGCTTCCGCGACGTTGCGGTCGGGCAATTTGCCGATATCTTCCGCCACGATTGAATCGACGATCTGAGGCGCATTCTGCTTGATCGACTGGGCGGAGAGCAGGCTTGCCCTTGTGCCGGTTACGACAATATCGGCTTCCGGTGCGCTCGCGCCCTTATCCTCCGGCTCGCTGGCAGCGGGGTTGGCGGCGGCCTGCGCATCCGCGGTCTGCGCCGCACCTGGCACTGCCCAGAGCAATGCCGTTGAACCGAGTAAAATCGTAACGAGGGTTGGCCTGGCCAAGTGATCTCTCCCTGGATGGTTGTGATGTTCATCCAAAGAGCCATTCCGTCGAAGAAACCTTCCTCTCATCCGAAAAAAATTTTGGCGACGCCTGTCCCTAGACACTCATGACGCCGACTGCCCATCCTCGCCCGTACACCATCAAGGCCGCACCCGCTTTGTGGAGGCAGGCTCGGCCCAGGCATAATCGAGATTATGTCCGGGCCGAGCCGTACGTTCCAGAGCTAATTGCCTGACAGATATGCGATGATAGCGGCCCGCCGCTTGGGGCATGCAAAGCTGATGACCATGGGCGTTCCAGATCCCTTGCGATTGGCGCTAAAGAGGAGCTGGTCCAGATTTTTCCTTCATGCTGCCCCGCGGCGAGATAAGATCTCGCACTAACCTTCGGCTTCGATCGCTTTCACATCGTCTGCGGTTGTCGTGAGGGCGGGAAGGCCGGCCCTTTCCCACTGCAAAAGCATGTAGGAATGGGCATCGCGCCCACCCCAACCCCGTTCCATGGATTCATGGAGGTCTTGACCCACCAGTTCGCAGATCCGCATGGGTACGCCGACATCATTTCCCAGCTTGAGCGCCAGCTTCACATCCTTCTCGATAAGGCGAAGCGCGAACGAAGGTGTATCGAAAGGCTGCGCAAGAAATCGGCCACCAATCCGCTCAAACGTCCGCTGGCGGCCGGTTGCCCCCTGCCGGATCGCCGCCCAGAGCGGGAGCGGATCAACGCCCGCCTTCACACCCATCGAAAAGACCTCCGCCATCACGGAACTCAGCGCGGCGCTCGCCATGTTGTGGGTCAGCTTGGCAATCGTGCCGGCACCAATGGGCCCGATATATCGCAACGCATCGGACATGGATGAAAGAACGGGCTCGAAGCGATCGAAGGCATCCTTGTCGCCGCCCACCCAGATCGCAAGATTGCCGCTCGCAGCGCCAGCCGGGCCACCGCTGACCGGCGCATCGAGAAAGGCGACGCCGCGCTGCGCGAATGACGCGGCCAGACTACGCACCCCATCCACGGAATTGGTCGAGAGGTCGAACCAGGCAGTACCTTCCCGCAGGGCGTCACCCAGTGTGTCGGCGACCGCCTGGACATCCGCGGGCGTAGGCAGCGAGGTGAAGATGACATCGCATTGTTGCGCGAGCGCCGCGGGCGTCTCGGCCCAGACTGCTCCCTTTTCGATGAAGCTCTTGGCGGAGTCGAGGTTAAGATCGTTAACCACCATGTCGTAGCCTGCGCGCTGGATGTTCGCCGCCATGCCACGCCCCATCGTGCCCAATCCGATAAAGCCAATCCGCATCACCTAACTCCTTGTTTCCTGCAGCGCCTAGCGCGCTGCATCTGTAAAATATGCTGCTCGCCGCGCCGTTTTGCGGCCCTGAAAACCCACCGGGTTCAAACGTCCAGTTGCTTGTCGTGCAGAAATTCCGTCATCAGATCGGCGATTTCGACATTGTTGAGATCGGAAAACGGGAAGTGCGTGTTGCCCATGATCCCGAGGCTCGGCAGATGAATGACCGTCGCATCGCCGCCCCTCCTGTTGACGGCTTCCGCCCACAGCCGGGCCATGGCCAGACGCACACGCCAGATATCCTGCCCCCGGTTTGCGCTTGGCTCTTCCGGGATATAGTCGCCGTAGAACAAGATGATCGGGATGCGCGTCAAAGCCTGGAATTGTTCCGCAGGCACTTCAAGCGCATGCAGATCGCCACCCGAACTGGGCATCGGCGCCGGCGCCTCGCCTTCAGGGAAGATGAAGCCGCTGCCCGGTTCGTAGGAAACCACGGCACGGATATTGGGCGTCTTGATGACAGCGCCCCAGCCAAGCCCGCCTCCTTGCGAATGACTGACGAGGATAGCCGGCCCGATCTTGTCAAACACTGCAGCGACGCCGGCTGAAACCACCTCCACATCATATGGCCCGGTGTTCGGCGTAATGTGACGAAAATACTGGTCCAGCGCGACGGGGTCATCGCTGAACTGCACGCCTGGAAACATGTCCGGCCAGATCCCGATACGAAATTGCTCGTACCAAGCCTGATCGTTGGGAATGGCCATGTTCGTCGCGGGCAAGGTCGATTGCCCCGCTGCACCGCGGCGCGGCTGGTCAATCAGATACACGGAATGCCGCTGCCGCAGGAAAATATTCTGAAAACCTTCCCTGCCATCGGCCGTGGTGTGCCAGCACCGCCCCGACTGCCCATCGCCATGCAGGAAGGCGATGGGAAAACGGCGCGCATTCACAGGGATCTGGAATGTGGCGTAGGCATGGTCACCATGGAGCGTCTGTCCGGCAGGTTCGGTGCTGTGTGGCGCGAACTCTCCTGGATGCCTCAATACGGCTCCGCCGGCGGCAAAGCTGCCCTGCTGCAGGATCTGCAGCGGCTCCAAATTGCCGCCGCGCTGTTCGGTCGTACCTTTGGGCATGATCATGATGTCATCTGGGTCCGGATATCGTACTCTTGGAGGGAGGTTAGACTATGCCAGAAGCCCCCGCTCCCTCAGGACTTCCTCCGCGATTTTGACGGATTCGGTCGCGGCCGGGAGCCCGCAATAAACCGCGGTCTGGAGAAGTATCTCCTGAAGTTCCCCGACAGTGCATCCGTTGTTGAGGGCACCTTCGACATGGACGCGCAATTGATTGGGGCGGTTGAGTGCTGTCAGCATTGCAATATTCAGGATGCTACGAAGCTTGCGATCAATGCCTTCGCGCGCCCACACGCGCCCAAAGCATACTTCCGCCGCATAATCTTGAAGCGGATGATTGAAGTCGTTCCGCGCGTTTGCGCGCCGGGACATGAATTCGTCACCCATCAGGTCGCGCATGACCTGTTCGCCGACCTCAAGTTCCGTCCCAGCCATTAAACCCTCCAAATGTTTCTATATACGAACGATATAACGTAATTACGTTTTATACTCTTCGCGAAAGCTGTCAACCGATAGCACGCATTGGAAAGGCGTAGCGCGGCACCGTCGCTCACGACGCTCGAACATTCCTGCATATCCTTGTAAATGCCTGATATTCGTTTCTGACATGACATGAACAATGAACCAAAGAGGGAAAGATGCCATCGTGCGACCGACGGCAATCGGCTAACTGCCTTAGGTGCTTGACGCCTCTGTAAACGATGCCATATTCGTAATTAAAATACATTGTTCTTAATTACGAACATCGAGGAGAGTGAGATATGTCCTCCCATCCAGCCGGGGGCGCTTTCGATGCCCCGCTGCTCAATAAGGAAACGACGGCTCCTGGCGCGTACACCGCTGTATCCAGCGACGACGTTGCAGATCGGACGTGCAATCTCCCGGTGCCTCCCCTGCCGCTTGATCGCACCTCCCGTTAATTCGGCGCGATGTTTATCTGCGGAGAGCCCGAGGACATGCCGGCCTGAACCGGCGCAAGGGTGTTATTCCGCCTGACCGCTGCGCGCCCCAGCATTCAATTGTCGCGAAGTCGGTAGAAGGATACCGCCCATGTCTATTTCACGGTCGGCCGAGACGGTGCCAGTGGCCGAATCCGCAGAAGTATCCCGGCCTGTTGGTCGCATACGCTGGACAATCTGCATCCTGCTCTTCTCGGCTGTAGTACTCAATTATGTGGACAGGCTCGTCCTTTCGATCCTCAAGCCTTCGCTGCAACAGGAATATGGCTGGACCGAGGAAGGCTATGCGAGCATCGCCATCTGGTTCCAGGCCGTGTACGGCATTGGATATATTTTCTTCGGGCGCTTTATCGACAAGGTAGGGACGAAGATCGGCTACGCCGTGGCCATGTCCATGTGGACGATCGGGCATATGGCACAGACGCTGGTGACCAGCACTGCGGCGCTTGCCGTCGTCAGGCTTCCTCTAGCCCTGGGAGAAAGTGGCGCCTATCCGGCTTCTCTTTCGGCAGTGGCGGAATGGTTTCCCAAGCGCGAACGAGCCCTTGCCATCGGCATCTTCGGGGCAGGCGCCCATATCGGCGCAGTCGTCACGCCGCTCGTAATCCCGGCGATCGTGCTTGCCCTGGGATGGCGCGCGGGCTTCTGGATCACCGGCGCGCTGAATATCGTGTGGCTTATCGCCTGGCTATATTTCTACAAAAAACCACGCCAGCATCCCCGCGTCACGACCGATGAACTCGCATATATAGAGAGCGATCCGCCGCTCGAGCAGAAGCGGGTCTCGTTTCTGTCCATGTTCCGATTTCGCCAGACCTGGGCATATTTATCTGGCCGCTTTCTGCTCGATCCGGTCTGGTGGCTTTTCATCTTCTGGCTGCCCGACTTCTTTTCTCGCCAATTCAACGTCGCGCTCAAAGATTTCGGCCCGCCAATCGTGGCAGTCTATTTGATGGCGGATCTGGGCGCGATAGGAGCCGGATGGGCATCCTCACATATGCTGGCAAAGGGTCATTCGGCAAATTTCGCGCGGAAGATGACGATGTTGGGGTGCTCGATTTGCGCGCTGCCCATCTGCCTCGCACCCCATGCGCCGTCATTATGGGTCGCCGTGGGCCTGCTCGGCCTCGCTGCCTTCGGCACACAGGGATATTCCACCAACCTGTTCACCATGCCGTCCGACCTTTTCCCCAAATGGGCGCAAGGCACGATTGTAGGCCTGGGAGGATTTGCCGGGGCGGTGGGTGGCATGCTGATGGCCAGGTTTGCAGGCTGGGTTCTTGCCTCGACTGGCAGCTACGTGCCGATGTTCCTTTACTGCGCCCTAGCTTTCCCGTTCACGCTCCTCATCTTTCATCTGCTCAACCGTAAATATGCGCCGGTCGAGACAGGAGCCCTTTGAGAAACATCATGCCGCACCACTCCATGCAAACCTATCGTCGCAGGCAGAAAACATGACCCTTGCACGCGAACATGCGGAGCGTTTTACCGGCAGCTTCCCTCGGAGCACAGCCGATGTGGAGACTTGGCACGCAAAAGCGCAGCCGGAACAAATCCTTGATCCATCACAGCCAATCTTCGATCCCCATCATCATCTGTACGGGGGTGTCGGCGACCGGAACTATTATACGCCAGACGACCTGAAGCGAGATCTCGCCAGTGGTCACCGCATCGTCGGGACGGCCTATATCGAGGCTTATGGCGCCGGATGGCGCACCACCGGACCGCAGGAGTTGCGGACGGTAGGGGAAGTGGAGGCCATCGTTGCTCAGACGTCCACGCCATGGGCCCTCCCCCATGGCGCCTGCCATGTTGCCGCGGGCGTCATCGCCTTTGCCGACCTGTTGCTCGGTGATCAAGTGGTGCCGGTATTTGAAGCCCTTGCTGCAGCCGGGAAGGGTCGCTTGCGCGGCATCCGATATCGCACTGCGGTAACCTCCGGGCCGGTCGGGCGCTCGATCGTCAATCCGCCCGCGCGGCATCTGCTCGTCAATCCTGACTTTCAACGGGGCGTTGCACAGCTTGCTCGGCACAAGCTCAGCTTCGATGCATGGGTATACGACGATCAACTCGCCGAACTGACCGCGCTGGCTGACGCCTGCCCGGACACGGTCTTCATACTGGACCATGTTGGCGGCCTCGTCGGGGTTGCGGAGAGCAGCCAGGAATTGGACGAGCGCCGTCGTCGTTGGATATCCGACCTGCGGACGCTCGCCCAGCGCCCCAATATCATGATGAAAATTGGCGGTCTGGGGATGACGATGTTCGGTTTCGGCTTCGAATTCCTGCAGGCTCCTCCCAACTCGAATCAGTTGGCTGAAGCCTGGCGCGAAATCTTCAATATCTCCCTGGACGCCTTCGGCGCCGAACGCTGCATGTTCGAGAGCAATTTTCCTGTCGATGCCCAATGTGCGAGCTACGCAACGGTCTGGAACGCCTTCAAACGCCTGGCGCAAGGACTGTCAGATGGGGAACGTCGCGCGCTTTTCTACGGAACGGCAACGAAGGCATATGATTTGCCGGCAATTGCAGCTCTCTGCGATCAGATATCGGCAGAAGAGCCGCCTCGTCCAATAATATAGGCAAAAGACATCATGGTCACAAAAAACGCAACATTCGGTCTGTCCGACAAGCTCTGCGTCGTTACCGGCGGTGGCAGCGGTATCGGCCGGAGTATCTGCATCGCACTTGCAGGTGAAGGCGCTCGTGTCGCTGTCCTTGACAGGGACGAAGCCATGGCGAGCGAAACGCTCGAACAATTGGGAGCGGCCAGAGGTTCGTCCATGTCGCTCGCTTGTGATGTCACCAATTCGCAGAGCGTAGAGGCGGCGCAGGCGACGATCGTCGCAACGGCGGGGCACCCCGACATCCTCGTGAACAATGCCGGGCGATTGCAGCGCGGCGCATTGGCCGATCTGAGCATTGCTGACTGGAACGATCTCTTGTCGGTCAACCTGACAGGCTATCTGATCTGTTCCCAGATATTCGGGCGTGCGATGTTGGACTCCGGCAGCGGTTCTCTCGTCCATGTCGGCTCGATATCGGCAAAGCAGGCGATCCCCTTTTCTGGAGCCTACAGCGTCAGCAAGGCCGCTGTTACCATGCTGTCCACGCAGCTCGCGCTCGAATGGGGGCCACGCGGCGTACGCAGCAATGTGGTACATCCCGGCTTCATCCGCACGCCCCTGTCGCAGGCGGCCTATGACAAGCCCGAAGTGACTGCGGCGCGGGCCTCACTTGTGCCAACCCGCCGCATTGGGGAACCTGAGGATGTGACGGCTGCCGTGCTCTACCTTGCAAGTCCGCTGTCGTCCTACGTCAATGGGGCCGAACTCATGATTGACGGCGGACTGTCGCGCAATCTGATGGCGCAGGTCCAGTCTTCTCCATCCATCTAACGCATGTGATGCCGACGTCAGCGCGATCATAGCGGGCCGCGCTGGTCGGCCTGCGGCCAGCCATTATGACGGGCCGGTCGAAGCCCTCTGCACCAGTGCATGCGGCAGGACCACGCATGGTTGTTTGATCGGCTTCTTCTTCAACACCGCATCCATCATGTGCATCGCGGTTTCGCCAAGCGCCGCCGTGGGCTGGCGTATTGTCGTCAGCGGCGGAACGGTGAAATTCCCGAAACGAAGATCGTCGAAACCCACGATGGCGACATCACCGGGCATCACCATTCCTCTTTCGCGAATGGCCTGCTGGGCGCCTATCGCCATTTCATCGTTGGCGCAGAAAACGCCGTCGGGAAGAGGATCAAGATCGAGCAGGCGCTGCATGGCCACATAACCGGAATCGATCGAAAAATCGCCCTCCGCTATCTGGCTGTCTTGGGCCGGCAGCCCAGCCTCTTGCAACGTTTCGCGATAGCCCTGCAGTCGGTCCTGGCTGAGCGTATTGCCGGCAGGACCAGCAATCGTCGCTATCCGCCTGCAGCCGCGATCGACAAGATGCTGCACGGCCAGGCGCGCTGCCGCGACATTGTCGATCGATACATTTGGGCAGTTCAGGCCGTCAAATCGCTCGCAAGCCAGCACCAAAGGGATCGAGGGCATCGTATCAGGGCCAAGGTTGGCAGCCACCACGGTCGGCAAGATGGAGCCCAGTAAAATGAGCCCATCTGCAGCGCGTGTGAGCACCATATCGGCATAATAGTCGAGCCGTTCCTGCTTTCCCTGGGTCTCACCGATGAGAACGCGGTAGCCCAAGTCGTGCGCCACATTCTCAATCGACTGGACAATATTGGAGAAGAACGGGTTGGCGATTTCAGGGACGATGACAATGATGGCTTCGTTACGTCTGCGGCGCAGTTGTCGGGCGATGGCATTGGGCGTGTAGTTCATCTCCTCGATCGCCCGCAATACGCGCTCGCGCCGCACGGGCCGAACGGCGTCAGGGTTCCGCATGGTCCGGGAGACCGTCGCTACCGAAACGCCGGCGCGTTTAGCAATATCGGTGATCGTAGCCAAAAAGATCAGTCCTTTGCATCAATCCTCTTCCTTGCGACCGGAAGCCTGAAACAGGCGGGACGTCAAGCGAAGATCCAGCAAATCCGTTGCGCGCGCCCTTTCTGCCAAGCCGTTTCGTTCGGTTCCACCCAATATGAAACATCATCTGTCTGCGGGCGCCAACCTTCCGGATGCGCCTCAAGTCCCCAGATAAAAAGCCGTTTGCTTGGAAAGTTGCATGATGCCGCAGATCATCGTCGTCAAAGACTCCCGACCTTGAGCAATTCGCCAGCATAGCTGGCTGCGCGTGCCGACATTGCCATATAGGTAAGCGACGGGTTCTGACACCCGCTCGAAACCATCGCAGCCCCGTCTGTGCAGAAAAGATTGGGCACATCATGCGCCTGATTATGCCCGTTCAGAACCGACGTCTTGGGATCGCGCCCCATGCGCGCGGTTCCCATCTCGTGAATGCCCAGCCCCGGCGGGTGAACCCTCGTCACCTCTCGCGTAATCTTGACACCGGCTGCCACGAGCATCGCCTTGGCATCCTCGATCATCTTCGGCACGAGCTTTTTCTCATTCTCACCATGCGCGCAGTCAATCCGCAATTGCGGCAGGCCCCATTCATCGACCTTGCTGGGATGCAATGTTACGCGGTTCTCGGGGTTCGGCAGCATTTCTCCGAAAGCGATCATGCGGGCGTACCACGGCCCGGGCTCGCGCACCCGATCCTTCAACTCGGTGCCGATCCCCGCCTCGCTCCCTGCCACGCCGCGCCAGCCTTGCCTCAACACCGCTGCCTGAAAGCCATAGCCGCGCAGAAACTCCTCGTTGTCGCCCTGGAGATTGCGATAACGCGGCACGTACAATCCGTTAGGCCGACGGCCGCGGTGATAGGTTGGCGGACCGTCCATCACGCCATATACAGCCGGGCCATAAACATGGTCCATCAGGTTGCGCCCCACCATGTCGGAGGAGTTCGCAAGCCCCCGCGGATTGGCTTCGTTGTGCGAATTGAGCAGGATGGAGGCGCTGCCGATAGTCGAAGCGCACAGGAAGATGATCTTGGCTTCGTAGGTCGTACCCTGACGCGTATTCTGATCGATCACCCTTACACCTGTCGCCCGCCCCGTCTTTGGATCAGTCACGATGGACTGGACGATGGCATCGGTAATGATCGTGAGGTTGCCGGTGCGCTCGGCAGCGGGCAGCGACGACGAAAGGCTGGAATGATAGGCCCCGAAACTGCAACCACGCTCGCACAATGAGCGGTACTGACACGGGTTGCGCCCCAGTTCGATATGATGAGGCTGCGGCTCGGTCAGGTGCGCGCAGCGGCCCTGGATGACCTTGCGATCGGGAAACGACGTCTCCACCGCCTGCTTGAACAGTTTTTCCGCATCCGTCATGGGCATCGCCGGAAGGAACCTGCCGTCGGGCAACTGGGGCAGGTCTTCCTTTGCGCCCGATACACCGATGAATGTCTCGACCTTGTCGTACCAGGGCGCCAGATCGGCATAGCGCAGCGGCCAGTCTACGCCATGACCATCACGCAGGTTCGCGCCGAAATCCAGGTCGGAATAGCGATAGGTCTGGCGCCCCCACATCACCGAACGCCCACCCAGATGATAGCCGCGGATCCACGAAAACGGCTTGTCGTCGGGCACTTCATAAGGATGCTGGCTATCCTTGACGAACAGATCCTGGGTCGCGCTGTAGAAGGCGTAGCATTGCCGCTGGACCGGATAGTCCTCAGCCATGCGCTGCTCGGGCACGCTTCCGGCGTTCGGCAGATCCCACGGCTGCATCCAGTCGGTATAGTCGGCCCCGTGCTCCAGCTTCCGGCCGCGTTCCAGCACGAGGGTTTTCAGGCCCTGTTCGCAGAGCTCCTTGGCCGCAATGCCGCCACTCATTCCTGACCCAATGACAATGGCGTCAAACATATTCCAACTCCCGTAATCTTTTATCGTTATCAGCCAACATTGGCGCCGGCCCAGGCACGGGTCTCGGCAGTGATGGGAATGGACGCTTCCCACGCCCCAGGCACTTGCTCGTATCGCAGTTCGATGGTCGCACCCGGCTCGCTCAGGTAATACAGACTGACGATCAGTTCCTTGAGCTGCAGGTACATCGTCTTGGAGCCGAGAGGATCGGCAGGAGCGGCAAATTGCTCGGCATCATAAGCCTGGAGGAATTTGGTGCGTTCGGGTCGTGGCAGCGTCGCAAGCGGCTTGCCGTTCCGCGCAACCGACGCGCTGTCGATCGCCTTCAACGCGCCCAGAAATTGGCCGCGATGTTCAGGCGTTGCCCAGTCGCGCATCAGCGCATCGAACACGCCCGGCACGCCGGCATCCTGCGCACCTGGCGTATCCGTGCGCGGAATCAACGTGTCGGCAAAAGCGGTGACACTCGCGGTCGTGGCGGAATCAAGGTAGGGCACAGCGGTCGGCGAAGCCGCAAAAGCCTCGATCGGCATGATGCTCAACCCCAGCAGGGCCCCCACCCCAGCCAGCAAGGTACGCCGATCCGCACTGATCATTCCGAATCCTCTCAGAAATTCACTTCTTGACCGATACCAAGATCTTCTGGCAACGATTACAAAAATATGCGGAGGGTGTCCGACCTTGTCAACTCAATCACAAAAAACTCGCCTGTTTGTCATGATGGCCCTGCAGCTGGCCATCTGGGGTGCATGGGCTCCAAAACTCTTTCCTTACATGGGGATGATGGGGTTTTCTGCCGGTCAACAGGCGCTCGTCGGGTCGTGCTGGGGCATTGCCGCAGTCGTCGGCATCTTCTTTTCCAACCAATTCGCCGACCGCAATTTCGCGGCCGAGCGTTTTCTATCGGTCAGTCATGTCATCGGCGCGGCATGCTTGTTCGGCGCGGCGTTCGCCAGTTCGTTCCTGCCATTTTTCCTGTGCTACCTCGCCTATAGCCTTGTTTACGTTCCGACGCTTTCGGTGACCAACACGATTGCCTTCGCGAACCTCAAAAACGGCCGAGATTTCGGCACGGTGCGCGCTGGTGGCACGGTAGGCTGGATCATGGCCAGCTGGCCGTTCATATTCCTGCTCGGCGCGAATTCCGGTGTGCTGGAAGTACGCGGCATCTTCATCGTCTCGGGCTTTGTCTCGCTGGCGCTCGCCGCCTTTTCCCTCACCTTGCCCCATACCCCTCCACGCAAGGGAGGCGACGTCGATTCTCTCGCGTGGCGCCGTGCCATCGGGCTGCTGGCAAAGCCCTATGTTGCCGTTCTCTTCGCTGTGACCTTCATCGATTCGGTCGTCCATAACGGTTATTACGTCATGTCCGACGCGTTCCTGACCAACAGGGTCGGCATCGCGGGCAATCTTTCCATGGTGGTCCTCAGCCTCGGCCAGGTAGCCGAAATCGTCACCATGCTTGTGCTGGGCATCGTCCTCACCCGGCTGGGCTGGCGCGCGACGATGATCGTCGGCATCCTTGGCCATGCGGCGCGCTTCCTGGCTTTTTCGTTCCTGGCCGACAGCGTGCCGGCCATCATCGCCGTCCAGCTTCTCCATGGTATCTGCTACGCTTTCTTCTTCGCTACGGTGTACATCTTCGTGGACGAAGTTTTCCCGAAAGACGTACGATCCAGCGCCCAGGGGCTGTTCAATCTCCTCATCCTGGGCGTGGGCAACATGGTCGCAAGCTATGTCTTCCCCAATCTTGTCGCCGCACTGACAAGAAGCGACGGGACGGTCGATTATCAGACGCTTTTTCTCGTGCCGACCGGCCTCGCCACGCTGGGCGCGCTGATCCTGGCCTTCGGCTTTCACCCTCCAACGGCCGCGCCGGCCAGGTCCCCGGAGCACGCTTAATGACCGTCATTTTCAATCGTCGCGGTTTTCTAACCGCCTTTGGTTCTGCCGGTCTCGCGGCCGGCATGGCCAGCAGCGCGCCGGCGCTCGCACGGCTCCAAAGGCGCTCGCTTTTCCAGCGCGCCGGCAAGCCGTTGGGCGTGCAGCTCTATGCACTGGGTGATGCGGCACAGAAGGATCTGCGCGGTACGTTGAAGCGCCTGGCCGCGATGGGCTATGGCGACTTCGAGTTGCCGGGTTTCTACGGCCGCCCGCCAGCGGATCTGCGCGCCGATGCAGATGCCGCAGGCGTTCGGTTCAACTCAATCCATCTCAATCTGCCCGGCCGACTGCCTCCCGGCTCGCTCACGCTGATGTCGAGTCCTCAGCAGATCGCCGATGCCCTGAATGCGTTGGGCGTCTATGATGTCGTGCTCCCGCTGCCGATGCTGCCGGAGGATTTCAACGCCTCTCCGGGGCCCGGCATGCGCCCTGCCATTCTTGCAGCGATCGATGCCGGCGGGATCGACATGTGGAAGCGCATGAGCGACGTGCTGAACGAACGCGCGCTCGCGCTTCGTCCGTTCGGTATCCAGGTCGGCTACCACAACCACAATATGGAGTTCAAACCACGGGACGGAACGACGGGTTGGGACGTGCTGATGCGCGAACTGGACCCCAAGCTCGTATTCCTGGAACTCGATCTGGGATGGATCGCCGCCGCCGGACTTGACCCCGCAACCGAGCTTCGTCGCTACAAGGGGCGGGTCAAGATGGTTCACTTGAAGGACATCAAGCCGACAACCCAGGTCAACTATGCCCTGGCGCAGGATCCCGTCGAAGTGGGATTGGGCGCGCTCAAATGGCGGGAAATCCTGCCGGCGTGCGTCGCTGCAGGAGTGCAGCACTATTATGTCGAGCAGGAAGCGCCCTTCACGCGGGACCGTTTTGAATCAATGCAGCTCTCACATGATTTCCTGGCCCGCTTTGGTGCATGACGCATGCCAGCAACGACCTCTCGAGCTTTAAAGGTACTGTTATGACTGCGCGGCGCTTACGCATGGGGTTGATCGGTGGCGGACCGGGTTCCTTTATTGGCCCGGTCCATCGGATCGCCGCAGAACTGGATCGCGAGATCGAACTGGTGGCGGGCGCCTTCAGTTCGAACGCCGCGCGCTCCCAGGAGGCAGGGGCAAGCTATCGCATCGATCCCTCGCGCGCCTATCCGAATATCGAGACGTTGCTGGCCCAGGAAGCCCTCCGCGAGGATGGCGTCGATTTCGTGGCGATCACCACGCCCAATAACATGCACCTTCCGATGGCCAAGGCGGCATTGGAAGCCGGGGTTGCCGTGCTTTGCGACAAGCCCGCGACCACGACCCTGGCCGAAGCGCATGAACTCTCCGCCATCATCGCCAAGAGCGGCAGGCCCTTCGGCCTTACCTACACCTATTCCGGCTATCCATTGGTCCGTGAGGCGCGCGCGCGGGTCGCCCAGGGGGTATTGGGTCCGATCCGCAAGGTGGTTGTCGAATATCCGCAAGGATGGCTTGCCAAGCCGGATGCCGGCAAGCAGGCCGAGTGGCGCGGAGACCCGAAGCGCAGCGGCGTGGGCGGGTGCATCGCCGATATCGGCGTACACGCATTCCATCTTGCCGAATTTGTCACGGGGCTGCGCGTCACCCAGATCCTCGCCGATCTGGGCATTGTGGTTCCCGGCCGGCATGTCGATGACGATTGCCAGGTTCTTCTACGCTTCGACAATGGCGCTCGCGGCGCCCTGCTCGCGTCTCAGATCGCGGTAGGAGAGCGCAACGGCCTCACATTGCGCATCTATGGCGAGAAAGCGGGCCTGCGGTGGCGTCAGGAAGACCCGAACGCTCTCTGGCTGTTTCATGATGACGGCCGCAGCGAGCTGGTGCAGGCCGGCGATCCCGGCCTCGGCGCCGATGCCCTGGCCGCAACCCGCGTACCCGGTGGCCATCCGGAAGGCTATCTAGAAGCCTTCGCTAATCTCTATCGCGACTTCGCCAGCCTGGTCCGGGGAGCGGAAAGTTCGCTTATTCCCGGCATCACCGAAGGACTGCGCGGCATGGCCTTTATCGAAACCGCAGTTTCGGCTTCGTCCGCGCAGGCCGGCTGGGTTGGACTGACGATTTAACGCTCTCATCGACGGACAGCCGCAATGAAAACAATCAAAGGCCCCGGCATTTTCCTGGCGCAGTTCGCTGGTGACAAGGCGCCGTTCAACACGCTGGAGTCCATCGCGGACTGGGTCGCCGGACTGGGCTACAAGGGTATCCAGATTCCGACTTGGGATGATAGGTTGTTCGACCTGGAGACGGCAGCCAACAGCCAGACCTATTGCGACGACGTCAAGGGCATGCTCGCCGACAAGGGGCTGCAGATCACGGAGCTTTCCACCCATCTTCAAGGCCAGCTCGTGGCGGTCCATCCCGCATATGACGCGCAGTTCGATGGCTTTGCCGCCCCGGAAGTCCGCGGCAATCCGACCGCCCGGCAAGCATGGGCGGTCACACAGCTGGAACTGGGCGCCAAGGCCAGCTGGAATTTGGGGCTCTCCACACATGCGACTTTTTCCGGCGCTCTGGCCTGGCCCTATTTCTACGCATGGCCGCAGCGTCCTGCGGGACTTGTTGATGATGCCTTCGAGGAACTGGCGCGTCGCTGGCGGACTATCCTCGACATCTTCGACGAATGTGGCGTCGATGTCGGCTTCGAGCTTCATCCCGGCGAAGACCTTCACGACGGCGCGACATTCGAAATGTTCCTGGATCGCCTGAGCGGTCATCCACGTGCGAACATCCTCTATGATCCGTCGCATTTCGTTCTGCAGTGCCTGGACTATGTCGAATTCATCGATCTCTACCATGAGCGCATCAAATGCTTTCATGTTAAGGATGCCGAGTTTCGACCTTCCGGGCGCATGGGGGTCTATGGCGGCTACCAGTCGTGGGTCGACAGGCCCGGCCGATTTCGCAGTCTGGGCGATGGACAGGTCGACTTCTCGCAGATTTTCAGCAAGATGGCTCAATATGACTATGCCGGCTGGGCAGTCCTCGAATGGGAATGCGCGCTCAAGCACCCGGAGGTCGGTGCAGCAGAGGGCGCGCCCTTCATTACAAAGCACATCATCCCCGTTACCGAACGTGCATTTGACGACTTCGCCAACAGCGGTACCGATCGTGACCTGAACAAGAGCCTGATGGGTATCTGACAATAGTTCATGATCAATGATGAAGATGTGAATCTTCTTGTTCGCCGGACGAAATTCCTAGCGTTGTGCAATGACAGTGTATCGGCCGATGCCGATCTTTACGTCATTTTTAAACATTCCCTGCCCTGCCGTCGTCCGCGCTCGAGCATTTCCAATGACCATATCTCGTCTTTGGCTAACGCCAGGCCAAATGGATCAATCCAGTGATCGCAAGAGATCAATTGGAGAATAGCCAATATCCGGGCATTGGGGAAATTTACATATCCCTGCTTCCTACAGCACACTGACAAATGCACCCCTCGAGCGAGCCGGAGGTGATCATCGCTTGCGATAGCGCAGCATAGGCTATCCAGATGCGTGTCGCGCGGACTTCACGCCGACAAGGATACGGCCTTTTTCCGGATGATTTTTTAATAAAAAAATGCCCCCCCCGGGTGCAGCGAGGGTGGCTATAAGTCGTTTTCGACCGTCACCATCGCGGTCTCCGTTGCGTGTGCAACCGCGACCGCGATGGGTGGGAGATCAGAACTTCACGCCTGCACGGGCACCGAAGGTACGCGGGTCGCCCGCGGCTACGGCCGAACGTGTACCAATCGTAATGGCGTTGACGATGACATTGTTCTCGATGTTCTTGATGAAGCCCTGGAGGAACCAGCGGTCATCAGGTGCCTTGTAGGTTACTGTCACGTCCGTCTTGCTGAAGCTCGGCTGATGATAGAAATTCGCCGTACCGATGCTGATGAGCGAATATTTCGCGCTGGCGAAGCTCCGCACGCCTGCAGTGACGCGACCACCATTCTCCAGCGGGAAAGTATGCTGATAGCCTCCCGACACAGTCCACTTCGGAGAGTGATCCAGTGGCTTGCCTGCAAAGTCATAGGGCGGAATGGAGAAGTTCGAATAATGGGCATCCAGATAGGTCGCGGAAACATCGATGCGATCATTGTCGGTCAGCTGGAATACAGTTTCCGCCTCGATGCCCTTGACCTTCGCCTTACCGCCATTTTGCGTAACCCGGCAGGTGATGCCGCCGCCGCAGTCATCAACAACCTGAGTAAGCTGGATGTCGTTATAATCGTAGTAGAAGCCTGCCAGGTTAAGACGAATGAGATCGTCGAAAAGGCGAGTCTTCACGCCGGCTTCATATGCCGTCAGCGTCTCAGGATCATAATAGAGCGTGTCTGCCGAGAACGCGCAGCCCGGACCGGTGCCGATCTCACAGCCATCATTGAAGCCGCCCGCCTTGTAGCCGGAAGCAACACTTCCGTAGAGCAACGTCCGGCTGCTCACATCATAATCCAGCCCTACGCGCCACGTTGTCTTCGAAAAGGTGCCCTCGGCATTATTGTTGGGAACCGACGTGGAAGCAGGCGTACAGTTGAAATAGGACGCACAGCTGATGGTCCGCCCGATACGCGACTTGGTGTCATGCGAATAGCGTATGCCGCCGGTGAGGCGGAGGCTGTCAGTGAAGGAATAGGTGCTCTGACCGAAGAACGCATAGGACTCAGCCTTGGTTGGCCCCTGGAAGAAGCCAGACGAAGTACCGTCGCCATTGGGGCCTGGATTGGGCCGCCCCAGATTGATCAGAAGCGAAAGGTCGGAATCTTCCTTGAAATAATAGCCGCCGAACTGAAGCTTCAATGGACCGCTACCATTGGTGGCGAACCGCAATTCATGCGACTGCTGATTGTAGTCGGCATAATATTGCACGCGATAGGAGGACGAAGCGTCGGGCGTGATGCGGGCATCACTCTCGTTACGCTTGAAATTGCGATACGACCCGACATAGGTCAAGGTGAGCGGGCCGATATCCTGGTTCAGTTCCAGGCCAATGCCCTTCGAGCTGTTGCGGCGAAAAAGGTCCCAACCGATATTGGGATCCTGGCTCAGATATCCGTCCGACGAACGATCAAAGTGAACGGGATCGACGCCGGTGGTCGTCGGGCCGTAAAAATTGCGCAGCGCAACCAGATCAAACACATTGCCCTGAATGTCCGCATAGTCGCCACGGAGCAGAAGATCACCGCTGTCCCACTTGTACAGCCCCTGCAGACGGACAGAGAGGTTCTTCTTGAACTGATCTGCAGTCGATGTCGTACGCGGACCAAAATTTATGTAGTTGTCACGCTGGTCGAAATTGACCGATGCGCGGAATGCCAGGCGATCGGAAGCCGGAAGATTCAAAACCGTGGAAGCCTGCAACGCATTATAATTGCCGTAGCTGACTTCTGCCGAACCACCGAAGTCGAAGGTCGGGCGGTTGGTGATCACGTTAATAACACCAGCAGTAGTGTTACGGCCGTAGAGCGTACCTTGGGGACCACGCAGCACCTCGACGCGTGCGACGTCAAAGAAGCTGACCTCTTGGGCCTGCGGACGTGCGATATATACGCCATCCAGGAGGAACGCAGCCGACGGATCACCCTTTTCGGTTACGTCAGAACTCGTGACACCGCGAATCGTGATCTGCAGACCTGCGTTGTTGCGCTGAATGGCAACGTTGGGCACCTGTTCGGCCAATGCCGTCGGGTTGGTTACACCCGCATCACGCAGACCGTCGCCAGTAATAGCGGTAATCGCGATCGGCGTCTTGGACAGCAGTGATTCTGTGCGATTGGCCGTAACGATAATGTCGCCAGCGGCCGGCTCGGGACTTCCTGCGTTTTCCTGGGCTATTGCAGGCGTTGCCAGCAATGCCAGAACCGAAGCCGAACAAAAATACCGGAAAAAATTCATCTCCATCCCCTCCATTAATGTTGCTACTGTTTGTGCGTATTTGCGCACCAGCCATCGTATATCGATTAGATGCTCCGGCCCGTTATGAAATGCAAGCGATTTTAGACATCGATTACATTTCTACGAAACCGGGACAAAAATGACACTCCACACTCCGGATTTGCTGTCAACTCATGCCATGTAACGCGGTACGTACGACACGGTCATAGGCGGCCCTGACCCACATGACGGAGCATCATGCGCCTGCGATAGACAGGCCGCACGCGTGCCGGAATTACACGGCAAGATGCCCGTCATCACTTTGGAAATCTATCAAAATTCGCGTATTCGGATATTGCGGTAGCGGGTTTGCGCACCTTTGCCCCATCGCTTGTCCTTGAACACCGCATCATTGTCATGAACCTCCAGCGCGATGTGTCCACGGGGACCAAGAAAGTTGAGTATCGCTTTGGGATCGTAATTTGGCGCCTGCATTGTCGCCGTATTCAATTCGGCAATTTTCACGCCATTGACCCAGGTCGTGATGACCGGCATCGCGCCGACGACGCGGATCCGCATCTCGTTCCATTCACCCCATTTCCAGGCCTTCAGGAAATCCTTTACGTCCGCTGCATAAGCGAGTCGCGCCTTCTGCTCGGGAAGCAGCGGTTCCTGAGATGTCGCGGGGACATCTTCCTGCAGTCCCACAACTTTTCCCTGGCCATCACGCAACGACGTGATCTTGAACGGGGCCGCCATGAACGACGCAAGCCCATTGCCGAAGAAGCCACCGACGCCGCCGCCTTCGCGATGGTCGATCAGCACCTGAAAGCCCGTCCAGTCATCCGGCCGGCGACGGACCATCACGCCGGTATCGACCGGCCAGTCTGGCTTCACCTCGAGCAGCAGTTCAAAATCACCGAAGCTCTTCTCAGTAATCAGGTAACCGCCATATCCGGCGCCCGGAAACTCCTGTTCGCCCACGATGTAGCCGTCCTTGACGAACCAGTGCGCCGGATGCTTCTCCGGCTCGATCGGCGCTGCAATGCCGCGCGACTTCCTCAATTCTGCGACCGAAGGGCCACCTGGATATTGGTTGCCTGCGACACGCGGAATGACGCGCCATCCCTTGAGCGTCTTACCGTCGAACAGCGGGCGGAACTTACCGTCAGCAACCTTCCCTTCGCCTGCACCCTTCCCGGCCATGGCCGGCGTCGCCACGAGGAACAGCGCGGAAGCCGCGCACAGATATTGTCGAAATTTCATGCCTCTCCCTTTCATTACGGGTGCCGCCCGTCTTCTCGTTACGAGGCGGCGGAAAACAAAGCGGGCTTACGCTCTGGGGCCGTACAGGCCCGGTCGGATGCAAGGCCTGGACGCATGCCAGCGCTCACCCGAAATCGCTTCACAATTCGCGAATACGGATGTTACGCCAGCGACACTGCGCCCCATGGCCCCAGCGCGCGTCCTTGAAAATGGGGTCGTTGTCGTGAACCTCGAGCGCAATATGCCCCTGCGGCCCAAGCAGGCCGAGGACGGCTTCGGGATCATAATTAGGCGCTTGAATGGTCGCGGTATCCAACTCCGCGATCTTCACGCCGTTGACCCAGGTGGTGATGACCGGCAACGCGCCGACCACGCGAATACGCATCTCGTTCCACTCACCCCATTTCCACGCATCCAGAAAATCCTGAACATCCGCGGCATAGGTGAGCCGCTCACGTTGTTCGGGAAGCAGCGGCTCCTGCGAATCTTCGGGCGTGTCGGCTTGCAGGCCCACCACATTGCCGTCGGCGTCGCGTTGTGCTTTGATCTTGAACGGCGCAGCCATGAATGAAGCCAGCCCGTTACCGAAGAAGCCGCCGATCCCACCACTTTCGCGATGATCGAGCAAGACCTGGAACCCGGTCCAATCATCCCGGAGCCGCCTGAGCATGATGCCCGTATCAGCAGGCCAGTCCGGCCTCGCTTCTAGCACCAGTTCAAAATCGCCGAAACTCTCTTCGCTGATAAGGTAGCCGCCATAGCCGCTCCCCGGGAACTCCTGTTCTCCCACGATATAGCCATTTTCGACGAACCATCGGGCCGCATGCCTTTCCGGCTCGACCGGCACCGGAATGCCTCGTTCCCTCCACATGTCGAACACGGCCGGGCCTCCCGGGTAACGATGGCCGTAGATGCGCGGAATGGGTCGCCAGCCCTGAAGCGTTTCGCCATCGAACAACGGCCGAAATTCACCCGCCGCGCCACCTTCATCGTTCATCATTCTTCTCCAGAATTATCTCGCAGAGATCAGCTGCGGCCAATCATATCGGCTTGAAGTTCGCCAAGGGCCTCGATCACCATCTCATGATCCTGCAGCTGAGGCAGGCCGCTGACCGCGACGACCCCGATCATGCCCGAATCCTGCGTCTTGATCGGCACGGCGCCGCCCGCTGCAGCATAGGTGCGATAATCCAGCCCGAAGCGCTCGAACAGATTGTCCCCCGCCTTGAACTTCAGCCCGATCACATAACTGGATTGCTGGAACCGCCATGCCAGCGCAGCCTTGCGCTTGATCCACTCCTGATTGTCATTCGTCGCCCCCGGCAGAAGAGCGCTGAAAAGACAGGTGGGCCCGACGAAGATCGAAATGCCGATCGGCGCCTGCTGGGCATAGGCCTTGTCATGCAGGGTGACACCCAAACGCCATGCATCGGCAGCCGAGAACCTCGGAAGGATTAAGCCGTTCTCCTGCTCGATCAGGCGGTCCAGTTCGGAAATCTCGTTTGACATCGGCAAGTCCTGTTTGGCTGTAGGAATTTATCGGGTGTGCCGGATAGGCAGGATGGCAAGGGTGCCGCACATCGCGAACACGGCCGCAGCGACGAACACCGCACTGTAATTCGACTCTCCCCCGCCAATGGCCAGGAACAACGGCGCGATCGCTGGAGCCAGCGACTGAGGCAGGCTGTTGGCGATCTGGATGATCCCCATGTCCTTGGCGGCGCTGGCTCGATTGGGCAGTACGGTGGCGGTGATCGCAGTTGCAATGGAATAGAATATGCCCTTGCCCACACCCAGCATGATCATCGCCACGATGAAGGGAAGGTAGGACCGCGTCTGGCTGACCATGGCCAGCCCCAGGACCACAAGAAAGCCCGCAGAGAGGATGAAAGGCTTCATCCGCCCGGTCTTGTCGACAAGAAAACCCGCCATGGGCGCCAGGAGCACACCGATCAGGGCAACGCTGAGGGTTATGACAAACAGCGCGCGCGCAACCTGTGACGATGGCACGCCGATCATGTCCATCAGCACGAAGACCTGATATGTCTGGGCGAAGGAAACCCCGGTAACCAGCAGAAAACGACTGCTGAAAACCAGACCAAAATCACGATCCTTGAAGGGGTTGACCCTGAAGACAGAAAAGACGCTGGACCACGAGACCCCTTCGCTGGTCGCCGACGGCGTATCGGGAAGGAATTTCAGCAACAAGATGAGTGCGACAAAATATGGCACCCATGGAATGATGAACATCGCCAGACTGTTTACATGCGTAAACTGGGTAATGAAGGCACCCGATACGAGCGCGAAGATCGACGTGAGGCCAAGCAGCGAAGACATTCGCCCCCGCTGGTGAAGGGGGACCTGGTCCGGCAAGATGGCGTTGAGAGATGCCTGCGCCGCGTTGGAGCCGATCTGACAGATAACCCAGCCTATGCCGAAGATCAGCAGGGTCGAGCTGAGCGCCATCGTCAGCAGGCCGGCCAGCAACGAGAGCGACCCCACCAAGATCCATAATTTCCGTCGCCCGATGCGCGCAGTCGTGCTGTCCGACACCGCGCCCCAGATCGGAGCCGCCACCATCGCACAAAATGCGCCGATGGACATGATGGTGGCCAGATAGGTTCCTCTTTCCCCGGGTGCCGCGATCTTGCCAATGTGCATCGCAATAGCGATCGTAACCGGCGTCAGGATCGCCAGCCAATGGGCATATTGGGTGAACGCATAGATCGCCATGAAGCGACCGCTTACCGGTTGCAGATCCGATCCCGACGCTGCGGAGGCAAAGCCCTTTTCTCTATTCGCCGTCATATTCTTGGCTTCCTCCACATCCTCTGCCTGCGTATTATCTTACGCATTCCCCGCAATTCATACGACCGGCCCGGTACTTCCCATCGTGCTGAGCCAATCGATTCACGCCGTGATTCTCGATCGAGCGCAATTTTGAATAAACGCATAAAAACAAACGCTTATGCAAATTTCTTATACCCAAATATTCCGGCTATCCATTTTTTTTCACGCTGTTAAAGTACACAACAACAAGATCGGGAGAAAGAGGATGCCCCTGCTCGCGGCGAAAAAAATCGCTGTTCGCAAATTTGCTGGACGGAGTGCGGGCGTGGTTTCGCTGGCGCTCCTGGGAATCGGGCTCGTTCAAGGGCCTGCGACAAGCAAGGGCAACGCGCGCAATGGGGATTGGGCGAGCTATCATGGCAATGCGGGCGGCGATCACTTCTCGCCGCTTACCCAGATCAATCCTCGAAACGTTGAATCGCTGGAACCTGCTTGGCGCATAGATACGGGGCCAGGTGGACTGCAGACGACGCCGCTCGTCATCGATGGCATACTCTACGGGTTGACGCCGGATCAGAAAATCTTCGCGGTCGACGCCACGAACGGAAAGCAATTGTGGCAGCGAACACTTCCCGATTCGAACAAGCAACCCGTTCGAGGACTGAATTACTGGACATCGGGCAAAGAGCACAGGATCCTCGTCGGGGCGGGCGCCTATCTGCATGCGCTGGAACCTGAAACTGGTCAGTCGATCCTCTCCTTTGGTGACAAGGGGCGAGTCGACCTGCGGGAAAATCTTGGCCGGCCGTCAGAAACGGTCGCCCTATCGCTGACGACACCTGCATCGATCTGGAAAGATCTGGCGATCGTCGGCTTCCGCACGGCCGAATCTTCGCCGGCCGCTCCCGGCGCGATCCGCGCATATGATATTCGCACGGGCAAACTGCGCTGGATTTTCAACGTAATACCTCGCCCCGGCCAACCTGGCTATGAAACCTGGCCCGCAGAGGCATGGAAGACCGCCGGAGGCGCCAACAATTGGCAAGGCATGGTCGTTGACGAAGCGCGCGGCATCGTCTTTGCGCCTACAGGCTCCGCAGTCGACGACTTTTACGGGGGCGGCAGAAAGGGCAACAACCTGTACGCCAACTCCCTCGTCGCGCTCGATGCGGCAACCGGCCGGGTGCTGTGGCACTATCAGATGGTCCATCACGACATACTGGATCGCGATCCGCCCAGCCCGCCGGTGCTGCTGACGGTCAAGCGGAACGGAAAGTCGGTCGATGCCGTGGCACAGGCGACCAAGCACGGTGTACTCTTCCTGTTCGACCGCGTGACCGGCAAGCCGCTCTTCCCGATTGACGAGATGGCTGTGCCGGCAAGCACGGTTCCGGGCGAACAAAGTTCGCCCACGCAGCCGATGCCGCGCCTGCCCGCGCCCTATTCGCGCCAAAGGCTGACGGCGGACATGCTGACGAAGCGCACCCCCGCCGCCCATTCGGAAGCGGCCAAGGCATTTTCCGAATTTGTCAGCGACGGCCCCTTCTCGCCGATGCGGCTCGACAAGCGGACCATCGTTTTTCCTGGTTTTGACGGCGGCGCGGAATGGGGCGGACAGGCAATCGCTCGTGGTCGCGGCATTCTGTACATCAATGCGAATGACGTGGCATGGACGGGCGCACTCGCCCACGCCTCTCAGTCAGGGGGCGCCGCGATCTACCAGCAGAATTGCGCAGCATGTCACGGCATCGACCGAAAGGGATCGCCGCCCGAATTCCCATCGCTCGAAGGCATTCTGGCACGCCAGCTCGAAGGGGAAGTCCTGGGAACCATCCTGCGTGGCAAGGGCCGTATGCCCGCCTTCTCCAACCTGTCCCAAAGCACGCCCGCGTTGATGGAGTATCTTCGCAATGGCGACCAGACCCAGCCAGCGCAGCGCAGTTCTGATGTCGAGAGGGCCAGCAAAGGCTCTGGCAATGGATCGGGCCAGCGGTACATCTTCACCGGCTACCGCAAGTTCGTCGATGCCGACGGCTATCCGGCCGTTGCTCCACCATGGGGCACGCTCAGCGCGATCGACATGAACAGCGGCCGTTATCTGTGGCGCGTGCCGTTCGGCGAATATCCCGCACTCAAGGCTGCAGGAATGGCCCCGACCGGCAGCGAGAATTATGGTGGGCCGGTCGTGACCGCCAGCGGCCTTCTGTTCATCGGCGCCACCATTTTCGACCATCAGTTGCGCGCATTCGACGCAGCATCCGGCAAAGTGCTCTGGCAGACCACGCTTCCCCAATCCGGGGTCGCCATGCCCATAACCTACATGGCGAAGGGCCGGCAATATGTGGTCATCGCCACCAGCAACGCGCGTGACCAAAAATCGCCGGCAGGCTCTGGCTATTCAGCCTTTGCCCTGCCGCTTGTGAAACATTGACCTGAAACAGCAGGATTTTGATCGTGACCGAAGAAAACGAAAACTCTTACCGGATCGGGGTCGGCATCGTCGGCTCGGGGATGGTTACGCGATCTATTCATTTGCCGGCCCTCGCCGCATTGAGCGATCGCTTCCAGGTGCGCGCAATCTGGGATATTGATCCCGAGCTTGCCAAGGCAACCGCGCAAACCTGCGGCGCAAGCGCGCCCGCCAAGCTGGACGAACTGCTCGGTGGCCCGGGCATGGATGTCGTGGTCATTTGCAGCCCCGCTGCCTTCCATGCAGAACAGGCCATTGCGGCACTACGCGCCGGGACGAAGGTCGTGCTCGTGGAAAAACCCCTCTGCACATCATTGGAGGAAGCCGAGGCAATTGCACAAGCCGCAAGGGAGACCGGCGGCACAGTTGTCGTGGGCGCGATGCACCTTTTCGATCCGGCCTGGCAATTCATGGCAGAGCAGGTGGCCAAGCAGGATACACCCGCCGGCCTGATCCGCTCGTGCATCATCCTTCCCCCCAATGCTCGCTTCGACTCATGGGCAAGCGAAACCATAGGAACGCCTGCTCCGCGCCAACCGGTGCAGCGCACATTGGCGATGATGATGCGCATTTCGATGCTTGAACTTGCGATCCATGATTTGCCGCTGGTACGTCGATTGCTGAGGGAGGATACGCCGGAGGTATTGTACGCCAAGCGGCTGACCCCCTTTGGGTATATGGTCACTATCCGCGCTGGCCAGCAGACGGTCGATCTGTTCGCCTTCATGCATGGCCACTGGCGGCCGGAATGGACGTTGACGGCCACGGCGCATGATTGGCACGCGACAGCCGAGTTCACGCCATCCTTCGTGATGGCCGGATCGGGCAGCGCGAGCATGGCGACGTCAGGCACATCCCTGTCCATGTCGCCCAAGTCGCATAACGGCTATGCCGGTGAATGGCTGGCGATCGACGGCGTTCTACGGGGAGAACTCCCCCACCCCAATCCGGACGACTTCGTCAAGGATTTCGCATTTGCCCTTTCGATCGCAGAACAGGCATCCGCTCTGATAGCGGCGGGAGAAGCTCAATGACACTCGTAAACCTTCACATCGACAGCAACCGCAATAGCTGGGCCAATGCACTGACCTCATCCCTGCCCGTTTCAGTGCAGCAGGTGACAGACGATGCGGGCGATTTCGTTCTCGTGGATGGCGAGGCGGATTGGCCCGAACGCCTGTCTGCATGGATGAAGCAAGGGAATCGCCATTTCCTGGTCATCGACCCGGTCATCCCGCGCCTGGAGGCGTTGGACGAGGCGATCGCCATCGGGCGGGAGACAAGCTCCTACATCGCGATCAGCGAAACCCATGCCGACAATCCGGCAGTGGCGCCGTTTCGTGACGTTCTCTCCACGCCATATTCCACGGTGACGGTGACCGGGATGGGCACTGCCGGCGTAGCGGATCTCATTCTGCAACAACTGCGCCTTGCCCGACGCATCGGGCTTGGCGGATATTCGATCGTTCACGCCTTTGCCGCGCAAGACAGCGCGATTGCGACGCTTGATGCCGTCCTCAACGACACTCCAGCGCTGTTGCGACTGACGGTCACCATGAGCGAGGCTGGACATGCCCATCATCGGCTGATGGCGCAGGCTCCGACAGAAAGCGCCTGCTTGCGGGTAGAGGGTACAGACACGGCCCGTCCTGCACATGCTTTTCGCGTAACCGCCGATGCCCAGTTCACTTTGCCAACACTCTACGAACATGCCCATCGGGCCGCCCTTCGCGCGATCGCGGATACCTCTGTCGGACTCGAGACACGAAGCGATCTTGCCGACTGGAAAGAGGATGCGGTCCTGTCTCTAGCTCTGACCAGAGAGGGTTCATTCACTGACCTTTGACGAGATGCGCTGAAAGACGGTACGCGGCACAACAAAGAGCGGAGAAGGCGGACGCCCATGCCCTATGACATCCACGGCAGCCCCAAGGGGTTTGACCTGACATGGAAGGTCATGGCGAACCCGTCTGCCCCGCGATGCGAAAAAGGTGCTGCGTGAAAGACAAGGAATCGCTGGACGGAAAAAAGACAAGGGGGCCATCGAGAGGCAGCGGCAGAAAAGTCCCTAAATCCTCCGTCGGAGCATCGCCGAAAGGCTCTGCCCGGCGTGACGAGATTCTGAATGGCCTGATGGACAAGATCGCAGGGCGCGAACTGCATAATCCCAGTCTACGGGAAATCGGTCGCGCCCTGGGTATCGAACCTGGACACATCCTCTATTATTTTTCCAGCCGGGAGGATCTTCTGCAAAGCGTTATTGTCCACTGGGACGAAGAGGCCAGAAGAAACTCGCTTGAGAAATCGAACAGCAGCTTGGACAACTTTGCCGAGCAAATCAGGCGGAATATTGATATTCCGGGGATCGTACACCTGTACCTGAACTTCGCGGCTGAAGCGATCAATCCGATGCATCCCGCCCGTGAATTCTTCAGGGGCCGTTTCGAACGGGTCAGCGCGACATTGGAATCCCGCATCAGGCAGGAACAGGTTGATGGCATTATCGCAGATAGCGTTGACGCGGCGCGAGCAGCACGGCAATTAATCGCCCTGGCCGACGGCCTCCAGCTTCAATCACTTGTGAACCCGAACGTGAATGCCGCCGACGATTTGAAGGAGGCGATATCAAGCCTCCGTACGCCATCCAGTACAGCAGTCGTCATGCCAACCGAGAAATCGACACCCGTGATTGCTCCAAATATGAAAACTCGCACTGCACCTGCCCGGAGATCCAGGAAACCTCAAAACCCGGAATGAGAGCAGGGCGACCAGCGCGCCAAGAATGAGAGGACAGGATATGAGAGCACCAAAATATCTGAAATCGCGATCGAAATATGCCGTCTCGGTCATCGCAATGGTTCTTGGTGTGACGGCCGCTGGCGGGCAAACGTCGGAAAAGGCGTCCACACCGGCGGGATCGCCGTTCTGCGCCTCAGAAGGCAGCGCGAAATTCATCTGCGGCGTCCCCAAGCCCGAGGATCTCGTCCATGTGCCGGGAACCCAGTCGATCCTCGCGACCTCGCTTGAAGGCGGAATCTACATGATCGATGCCAAGACCAAGGTGTCCGCCAAGATTTTCCCCGCCGCCAACGCCAAGTTTCGTTTCGATGCCAAGACGTACAACAGTTGCAAGGGGCCACCGGACGAAAACGAACTGACGCATTTCAACACATTGGGCATCAACATCATGCCGCCGCGGGGCGGCCGCTATCGGGTTTATGTGACCCGCTATCCCGGAGAAGCCCGAGTCGACGTGCTCGAACTGAGCATGCGTCCAAAGCCGGTCATGACCTGGATCGGCTGCGTTCCGCCACCGGAAAACGTATTGACCAACTCGGTTGTCGGCACGCCGGACGGCGGCTTCCTGCTCACAAACTTCTACGAGTCCGGGCCGAAGATCAAGGAAGCACGCGCCCGCGCCGAGGCCGGTGAAATTACCGGCGATGTCTGGTCATGGCATTCAGGCGCAGGCTGGAAAATCGTTCCCGGCACCCAATCGTCCGGCACGAACGGGCTGGCGCTCTCGGCCGACGGCAAATTTGCCTATGTCGCCCAATGGGGCTCCAAGACGTTCATGCGCGTCAACCTGCAGGGCTCGCCGCCTGTACGCGACATCATCCAGCTGGATTATCGGCCGGACAATGTCCACTGGGCACCCGATGGCAAACTCCTTCTCGCCGGACATACTGCGACAGGGGGCTTTGTTGCAAAGATCGATCCTGCCACTTTGGAAGTGACAGAGTTGTTACGTCGTCAGGACACACCCGATTTCTCTCACCTCACGGGTGCAGTCGAAATCGGAGATGAAATATGGGTTGGAACGACGAGGGCGAATCGCATCGCCATTTATCCCCTCGATCACAAAACGCGGCGCTTCCTGCCCTAACCCCCTTCCCGTTCGTCGGCCCCGGCCAGAGATGGCGACCGGCTCCGTATCCGCATGAAAGGCTGCATAATGCCATCTAAATCTCTCTCGCTTGCCGGCGGCCTGGCCCTCGCGGTGCTGGGCGGACAGTTACTCGCCCAACAATCGTCAAAGCAGCTGACCGGTCCCACAGCCACCTTCACGGCCGATCAGAGCAGCCGCGGCAAGGCCCTGTACAATGCAAACTGCCTGTCCTGCCACGGCGCCGATGCGGCGGGAGGCCAGTTCGCCCCCGCTCTGAAGGGCACGGCGTTCGATGCGAACTGGGCCGCGCGTCTCCCCCGAGATTTGTTCACCTTCATTCGCGAAACAATGCCTCCGGGCCAGATGGGCTCCCTGCCGGCAGCAGATTACGAGGCGATCACGGCCTATCTGCTTGAAGCCAATGGAGCGCGTGCCGGCACAAAGGCGTTCATGACGGCCGAAAGCGGATCCGCGCCGGCCGCGACTACCGCTCGGCCACCTGAGCCTGGCCGGAATACGGCCATCGTCCGCGCTGCTGTCAACGAGGACGAGATCTTCAAGAAGGAGATCGCGCGCCAGTCGGCAATCACCGGCGGCATCCGTTCGGTAACGGAAGAAATGCTGCGCAACCCGCCGGAAGGCGACTGGCTGATGTGGCGCCGGAGCTATTCCGGCCTCGGTTTCAGTCCGCTCAAGCAGATCAATCGCACCAACGCGAAAGATCTGCGTCTGGCGTGGGGCCTGACGCTCTCGCAAAGTCTGAACGAGATTACACCGCTGGTTCATGACGGTGTCTTGTTCATTCACAGCGGCGCGATGGTTCGGGCGGTGGATGCGCAGGACGGCACGCCCTTGTGGGAATATACGCGCACGCTTCCCGACAGCCTGAACGGTGGTCGGACGGGCCGTTCCAAGGGCATGGCAATCTACCAGAACACCCTGTTCCTGCCCATGGTGGACGGTCATATGGTCGCCCTGGACGCCAAGACCGGCAAGGTCTTGTGGGACCATGAAGTTCTGAGCAAGGAAGACGTCAGCAGAGGCGTGCAGCTCAATGGCGTGCCGATCGTTGCCAAGGGCAAGGTGATGATGGGTACCACCCTGTCCATCACGCTCAAGGGCGGATGCTATATCTTCGCCCTCGATACGGCCACAGGCGAAGAAAAATGGCGCTTCCATACCGTTGCTCAGCCGGGCGAGGTCGGCGGCGAGAGCTGGAATGGCGTTCCGGGCGATCAGCGTTTCGGCGGCTCTCAATGGACGGGCGGAAGCTACGATCCAGATCTCGGCCTGATCTATTTCGGCGTAGGCAATACCTATAGCACCGCAACGCTCATTCGGCCCGATGAGGGCCCGATGTCGACCAATGCCGGGCTGTTTACCGAATCCACCATCGCGCTCGATCCCGAGACCGGCAAGCTTGCCTGGCATTTCCAGCACATGCCCCGTGACCTGTGGGATATGGACTGGGCCTTCGAACAGTTGCTGGTCGACATGCCCGTGAACGGAAAACTGCGCAAAATGGTGGTGAGCGGTGGCAAGATGGCCTTGTTCGACGCTGTTGACCGGGCGGATGGCAGTTATGTCCTGTCTCGTGACGCGGGATTGCAGGATATCGTCACCGCCATCGATCCGAAGACCGGCGCGAAGACATATAATCCGGCGCTCACACCGGTTTCCGGAGAGCAGAAGTTGATCTGCCCGGGATCGTCCGGGTTTCGTAACTGGATGTCCACCGCATATGATCCGGTGAACCATTATCTCTACGTCCCAATCTTCGAGAATTGCGGCAACTTCACCTGGACAAAACGCGATGCGACCGCCGTTGCGGCGGGCGGGATGGATCAGCGATTCCAGACGCGGAAGATGCCGGACTCGGATGGCAATTTCGGACGGATACAGGCAATCGACATGCGTACGGGCCGAACGGCATGGATGAAGCGTCAGCGGGCGCCGATATCCAGCTCCATGCTGGCCACCGCCGGCGGCCTGCTTCTCAGCGGTTCGGGCGATCGCTATTTCCGGGCATTCGACCAGCGGACCGGAAAACTCCTGTGGCAGACGCGGCTTGCCAGCACGGCCAGTTCGTCGCCGATCACCTATAGCGTGAATGGTGTCCAGTATATCGCCGTGGTGACTGGCGGCGGCAACCCCCAGGATGCAGGCTGGGCCTCGCTCGCACCGGAAATCAGGAACCCGTCGGGAAGCACGGCGCTTTGGATTTTCCGTCTGGGAAGCGCCGAAATGAATTGATCTCCGCGAGGCGGGCAGAGGAAATCTCTGCCCGCCTGAGCACCAGTGATCAAGGACGCGGCTTGCCGCTTTCCACGATCGCCTTCATGCGCTGCAACGCCGGAAGCAGGCGCTGGCCTCGAGCGGCGATCTCCGCTTCCCGCTGCTGGGGACTCAAGGCCGAATTGTCCCATATGAAGGAATAGACGACCTTGCTGGAACGGGCATCAATAGCCCTTACTTCCAGCGTGTTATGCTGCATGGTATAAGGCACGCCAACCCGGACCGGAAACGCATAGGTATAGGACATCGGTGTGACCGCGACGATGACCTCGACGGTGCCACCAGGAAGGGCTCGCACCGCGCCCAGCTCGCCTTCCTTGCCCGACGTGATGGAGCAGTCACGGGGAAGCCATTCCTTCATGTCGCAGAAATGGCCGATACGCGCCCAGGTTTCGGAAGCAGGCCGATTGACGACAATTTCCAGCTGTTGCGTCGTATAGTGGGGCGAGGGTGTCGCCAGCGGGGCAGTCGGCGGTGCGGAGGGAGATGGCGGGGCCTGACCCATTGCAGGTGACGCCAGCACGCATGCCATAATAGTGATCAAGATACGCATCGAAGCTCCTTCTCATCTCGAAAGGGGGGAGGACAAATGGAGCGCACGCTCGCCAGGGAAAACTGCAGCAAGGCCTCGAGGCACATCTTAGCATTTGCGTGCCTGTCGTCCAGAATTACAGACTGCCGGAATGCGCCGAGGGGCTGAAAAATACAGTTGGCAATCACCAGGCAGACCTGACCCTCGTGAACATTGATTAGCTGGGCTTAACACTGCATCCGCGCCTGACCGTCTATTCACCGGCTCATGGAGTTGCTAGATTTTTGGACGACTTGGAAATATGGGAAGAGCAATTGCCATGGATATGCCCGTGACATTTCACCGGCCTGATTTGTGGCTCAACGAAGGCCAGCACCGTCAAGCCAATATGCTTACCGCCTGCGCATTCACATTTGGGCTCCTGGCTCGTTCCGGGATGCAGGTGGCTATCTCACAATCGAAAGGAGATATGCCGTGAGGACATCGACAACCAACCTGTTGCTGGCAGCCTGCCTGCTTGCGTCCACAGGCTTTTCCGGAGCAGCCTGCGCTCAGAGCCAGCAGCGCGCGCCCAAGGCCGATGCTCCTGCCGCCTCTGCTGCTCCCGCCTCTGCTGCTCCCGCCACCACGCAATCGCGCGCGCAACAATTGATGGGTGACATTGCCCCCAAGCTCGCCGAGTTGACCGACGACGTGCTCTTCGCCGACATCTGGGAACGCCCGGGTCTGGCGAAGCGCGACCGGAGCCTTGTGACCGTCGCCGCACTGGTCGCGATGAATCGCCCGGAGCAACTGCGCTCCCATATCATCCGCGCTCGCAGCAATGGCGTGACCGAACAAGAGATCGTCGAAACCATCACCCAGCTCGCATTCTATTCGGGCTGGCCGAATGCGATTACGGCGATCGGCGTTGCGCGGGAAGCCTTCAAGAACTGACCGTCGACGTTGCACGGGCGATGTAAACATACATACAGGAGGACGAATTGCCTGAACAGAACAGCGCATATCGCGCATTGAGGCTTGCGCTCGCGCTTGGGGTGGCGGCGGTCGCTGGCCCGGTCGGCGCAAGCGCAGCGCAGGAGCGCGTCGCGACAACGCAGGACGGTGCGGTGCGCGGCGCCGTCAAGGGCGACGTCGTGGAATATCTGGGTATTCCCTACGCCGCGCCGCCGGTAGGCGACCTGCGTTGGCGGCCTCCCGTGAAACCCGCCCCCTGGAAGGGTGTGCGCCCCGCGACTGCCTTTGGCCCGGTATGCGCACAGGTTTCGCTTCTGGGGGTCTTTGCCGGACCAGCCAGCAGCAACGAGGACTGCCTCTACCTCAACGTCATCGCGCCCAAGGCGGCCTCCGCCAAAGGCAAGAAGCTGCCTGTGCTCTTCTGGATCCATGGCGGCGGCTTTATCGATGGAGCCGCGAGCGACTATGACGCCAGCAAGCTCGCGACCAGAGGCAATGTCATTGTCGTTTCAGTGAATTATCGGCTGAGCCTGCTCGGCTTCTTCGCGCATCCCGCGCTCAACCGCGAAGGGCATCTCTTCGCCAATTACGGCTTGCTCGACCAGCAGTTCGCGCTCCGGTGGGTGAAGGAGAATATCGCCAGCTTCGGTGGAGATCCCGGCAATGTCACGGTGGCGGGTCAGTCCGCCGGGGGAGCGAGCGCCGCCTTCGCCGTCATTTCTCCACTCTCGCGCGGGCTGGCCCATCGCGCGATCATCCAGAGCAGCGCGTCGTTCCTGACGGCCATCCCGATGGAGGTTGCCGAACAGAAAGGAATTGCCTTCGCCAAGGCTGCCGGCTGCGAATCCGCCACGGACGCGGCCACTGCGGCCTGCCTCCGCAAGCTGCCCGCCGATACCCTGATCAAACTTTCCGGCCCGCCCGAAGGCTTTGGCCCCTTTGTCATCGCACCCGCCGCCGACGGGCAGATTCTCCCCAGCGGCGGTGCTTCGGCGATCAAATCGGGAAAATTCGACCCCATGCCGATCATGATCGGCTCAACACGGGATGAAGGAAACTTCTTCGCGGCGATCCCAGTCTATTATTCCGGAAAAGCCATAGGCCAGGTGGATGTCGAAAATTATGTGAAGGCCGTTTTCCAGGGGAATGCCGGACCAGGCAACACGCCCCCCGCCTATCCGCAAGGCACCGTCGACCGGATCCTCACGCTGTATGCCGCTGCGGACTATAAGAGCCCGCAACTCCGCATGAACGCCATCCAGAGCGACGCAATGATCTGTCGCATCCAGTACGGCACCCGCCTTCTTGGGGAAAAAGTGCCGGTATATGCCTATGAATTCCGCGACCGTACGGCACCCTCGATATTTCCGGAGCTGCCGGACTTCGCCCCCATGGCGTACCACACGGCTGATCTGCAATATCTGTTCCCCGGCTTCCATGGAGGCGACAAAGGCGTGAGCCACGCGCTCAATGCGGGGCAGCAGAAGCTTTCGGACGCATTGGTGGATGCCTGGACCAACTTTGCCCGGACAGGCAATCCGAACGGATCAGGAAAAAACTATTGGCCGCGCTATTCGTCCGACCCCGCGGTGCCCGCCTATCTTGCCCAGGACATCCCGCAACTCTCGAAAATGACCGGCAAGGAACTGGCGGCCGACCATAAATGTGACTTCTGGGAGAAGCTGCTCGTCTACAACTGATGCCCTCATGCGGCGATGCCGGCGGACTATCGCCATGGACCGGAATGCTTCCATTCCGGTCCATGGTTTTAGAGGCATTTCAGGCCGAGACTTCGGCCCGCAGTCCCGCCGGCGCGTCGATCGTGCTGGCGTCGATGACGAAGCGATAGCGCACATCTCCGCGTTCCAGGCGCTCATAGGCGCGATCGATCTCGTCGGCGGCGATAATCTCGACCTCCGCGCCGATCCCGTGGGTGGCACAAAAGTCGATCATCTCCTGCGTCTCCGCGATGCCGCCGCTGCGGGTGCCGGCGATCGAGCGCCGATTTGCCAGCAGGGAAGCCGCCAGGCACGTAAGGGGCTTTTCGGGGATGGCCAAGGTGACAAGCGTCCCATCCACCGCCAGCATGGAGAGAAACGCGTCGATATCGACATTTGCGGGGACCGTGGAAATGATAAGGTCGAACGCGCCCTGAAGCGCCTCGATGGCGCCGGGCTCGGATGACACGACATATTCGTCAGCGCCCAGCCTCAAAGCGTCCTCCCGCTTTGCGGGGGAAAGGTCCAGCACTGTCGTACGGGCGCCCAGCGCATGCGCAATCTGGACACCGACATGACCCAACCCGCCAAAGCCAACAATGGCGACATGCCGCCCCGGTCCCGCGCGCCAATGCCGCAACGGCGAATAGACAGTAATTCCGGCGCAAAATAATGGAGCGGCCTGGGATAGCGCCATGCCATCAGGGATTGTAATGACATAGGCCTCATCGACCACGATCAGTTCGCTGTAACCGCCATAGGTGGTCTCGCCATCATGATCGATCGAGTTATAGGTCAGCACGCGCCGGCCACTGCAATATTGCTCCAGGCCGGCCAGGCAACTTGAACAGCGGCGGCAGGAATCCACCATGTTGCCGACACCGGCATGGTCCCCTACGGCGACCTTGGTAACAGCCCCACCAACGGCAGTGACGACGCCTGCGATCTCATGCCCGGGCACCATGGGGAAGGTGGGATTGCCGCGCTTGGCGTGGACATGCTCCAGATCCGAATGACAGATGCCCGCATAGGCAATCTTGATCACGACATCATGTGGGCCGGGATCCCGCCGCTCGATGGTGGTGGGGACAAAGGGCCCGCCACGGTGGCAGACGCATCGTGCATGGCTCGTGATCGGCATCAGCCGTTTACCGACTTATATTCGAGAAACTCCTCCACCCCATAGCGTCCCCATTCACGGCCGATGCCGGACAGCTTGAAGCCACCGTGCGGGGCCAGCTTGCTGATCGGCGCGCCGTTGATGCGGATGCGGCCGGTCCGCAATCGCCTGGCCATCGCGCGGGCGCGTTCGGGCGTTTCTGCCCAGATGCCGCCGGCAAGGCCGTAGGAAGAGTCGTTCGCGATCGCGAAAGCCTCATCCTCGGTATCGAAAGGGATGATCGTGACGACCGGCCCGAAAATCTCCTCTCGGGCGATGCACATCGAATTGTCGCCGGTGAATATGGTGGGCCGTACATAGAAGCCCCGCTCCATGCCCTCCGGCATCTCCGCGCCGCCTGTCAGAAGCCGTGCGCCCTCCCCCGGCGCAGAGCGAATGAAATCCCGGATGCGCTCACGCTGCACGGCGGTAATGACAGGCCCTAGCGTCGTCGCCGGATCGAAAGGATCACCGATGACATAGCCATTTGCAGCGGCCACAGCGAGTTCTTCCGCTTCAGCCAGCCGGGTACGCGGCACCAACACGCGCGTAAGCCCACCACAAACCTGCCCCGCATTGCGAAAGGCGTCGGCAATGCCGGTCGATATCGCTTGCTCGAAATCGGCCCCTTCGAAAATCATGTTCGCAGACTTGCCGCCAAGCTCAAGGTGGACGCGCTTCACCGTTTCGGAAGCCAGCGTCATCACCCTCTGACCCGCGCGTACCGAGCCAGTCAGCGACACAAGATCGATCAGGGGATGCTGCGCGATCGCTTCGCCCACTTCAGGGCCAGTCCCCGTCACCAGGTTGAAGACACCGGCGGGGATCCCCGCCTCCTCTGCCATTTCCGCAAAGATATACGCGCTGAAAGGTGCAACTTCGCTGCTCTTGAGCACAACCGTACAGCCCGCGGCCATCGCTGCGCCGGCTTTCGAGATGATCGAGCGCAATGGCGCATTCCACGCCGTAATCGCACCTACTATGCCGGCCGCCTCACGCCGCACTTCGGCACCGTCATAGGAATCCACCCAAGAAATCTCATCCAGCGCGTCGGCCATGATCCTGAGTTCATCGACGGCGCCCGCGCTTTGCGAAACACGGGCAGACGAAATCGGCTGGCCAACCTCGGCGACGATGGTCCGCGTAATCTCATCGACACGCTGCGCGGTCAGCTCCGCAAGCTTGCGAAAGATAGCCTTGCGATCCTCAAGTGAACTGTTCGACCAGCTGTCAAATGCACCGGCCGCGGCCTGGACCGCACGGTCGACATCCTCAGCCGTGCCGCGAATGACCGAGCCGATCGTCTCTTCTGTCGCTGGATCAATGACGGCAATGCTTTCCGTTCCCGTCGAGGCAACCCACTGCCCATCGACATAAATCCGCATTTGGTCGCCTATCGCCGGCGTGCCGGATCGCCGGTCGGCCTGTTCGGGATGGTTCAACGATGCTTCGCGAAATTCGGAAGATTTCGTCACCAGGCATTCTCCATTCATGCGGTTATCCGCTTGTCGTAAACGGCACGTGGGTGCCTTGCTGTTTTCGGTCTGGGCTAAGGCGGGGTCGCCGTCACGGCTTGCCGGGCTTTACTCCTTGAAGCTCGCCGGTCGCCCATCCAGGATGATCGTCTTCGCTTCGGTATATCCAGCCAGCGCCTCCGTGCCGCCTTCGCGTCCGATGCCGGACTGCTTGAAGCCACCAAAAGCGATGCCGAAATCGATGCGGAAAGCGTTATGCCCGACCGTGCCGGATCTCAACTGCGCGGCCACGGCGCGTGCGCGGTCGACATCTGGCGTGAAGACCGAGGCGTTGAGCCCGAATATCGTGTCGTTCGCGATCCGAACCGCTTCGCCCTCGTCACGCGCTGGCATCACACTCAGCACGGGGCCGAATATCTCTTCCTGCGCAATGACGTGATTGCTCGCGACGGATGCAAAAATCGTCGGCTCGACATAATAACCACGATCCAACATGGCCGGGCGTTGGCCACCGGTAACCAGGCGGGCGCCCTGCTCGATGCCTTTGGCGATATAGCCCAGCACCTTGTCATGCTGAACCTTTGTGGCCAACGGCCCCATCTCGCTCGCCGGATCATAGGGATCGCCAACCCGTACGCGCGAGAAGGACGCAGAAAGCGCTTCCACAAAGGCATCGTGCCGATGCTGTGAAACGATGATGCGCGTCAACGACGCGCAGACTTGCCCATTGATGGCGCACTCCGCCCGCGCAAGTGCCTCCGCTGCGCTTTCGATATCCGCATCGTCCAAGATCACGGCCGCCGACTTCCCGCCCAGTTCCAGGCTGCAACGCGCAACGCGCTCGCCGCACAGCGCGCCGATACGCCGGCCGGTCGCGGTTGAACCAGTGAACGAGATCTTGTCCACTCGCGTATCGGTCACCAGCATTTCGGATACTTCGCGATGGGCCGTCACGACATTGAACACCCCCGGGGGCAGGCCGATCTCTTCGGCGATCTCGCCATAGATCAGGCCTTCTCCGGGCGCCTCAGGGGAGGATTTGAGCACTACAGTACAGCCGCAGATCAAGGCCGGCGCAAGTTTGTGCGAGATCGCGACAACCGGACCATTCCACGGCACGATCGCGCCGACCACGCCTACCGGCTCACGCACCAGCAACCCGAATTCGCCGGCGGTAGGCTTGTGAAATTCTTCAAAAGCATAGGTGTCGGCAAAGCCGGCATAATAGTCGAACTCGTTTGCCGCACGATCCGTATAGGGTTGGGCAAGCGAGGCGAGCGCGCCGGCTTCACGCGGCCAGAGCTCACGAATATCGGCGCCGCGCTTGCGCAGAGCGACCGCGAGCGCGCGCATGTAACCAGCCCGTTCGGCATGGCTCATCCTTGGCCAGGGGCCGTTGTCAAACGCGTCGCGCGCTGCTGCAATCGCCTGCGACATGTCGGCCGCCTGCGCTTCGGCAACGGAAAGGAATGGCTGTTCTGACGCCGAGTCGACGACGGAGATCATTTTGCCCGAGCTCGGCTCGACCCATCGCCCACCAATGAAAAACCTGTCAGGATGCCGGATAGCCGATCGAACTGTCGCGATCTGATCCATTTGCATATCTCCTCTAGCAGCGGGACATTATCCCAAGCTCGGCGAGCCGAAATCGCTCTCCCGCTGTCATCAGCGGAGCGGCACGCTCTTCAAGAATGTTTTTATATACGAACCATCGTGCGTAATTATGCTTTGATAGGCACCCGCGAAATGCAAGTCAACCAAGGCCGGAGCGGACTCGCCAATGGTCATGGAAAAATGCAACATGGCCGAAGCTCGCATTCCATCCCGCCCTGTCGACGACCCGCATCAGCCATGTGGCAGGAGAATCTGTCGCAGCACGGCACCGCGATGCAGAAGATCAAGGCTCTCGTTCAACCCATCAAAACCGATCGCCCCGCTCTTGAGCCGGTCCACCGGCAAGCGGCCTTCCTGATAAAGCCTCAGATATTGGGGAATGTCGCGCGCCGCGACGCCTCCGCCCATCAATGATCCGCGGATCACGGTTTCTTTGAGCACCAGCGATGCATGGTTATACTCATACAGTTCGCTGGCCGAACCAAGGCCGACGCAAACGACCTCTCCGGCCTTCCGGGTCATCGCGATCGCCGATGCGACGCCGGGCTTTGTCCCGGACACTTCGAAGGCGAAATCGACGCCGCCTTCCGTCAGATCCATGATCTGCTCGATCAGGTTCGGAGCCCTGGCTGAAAGGGTCGCAGTGCAACCCAATCCACGAGCCAGCTCAAACTTGTCCTCGTTGATATCCACGCCGATGATCTGCGACGCTCCAGCAATGCGCGCCGCCATGACCGCGTTGAACCCGACACCGCCCAGGCCAATGATCGCGACATTCTGTCCGGGCCGCACCTTGGCCGAATTGAAGACAGCGCCAACCCCGGTCACGACCGCGCATCCAAACATGGCCGCAACATCAAGCGGGATAGCCGGATCGATCTTGACCAACGTCTCCGGCACGGTGACTGCGTATTGGGCGAAGGAAGATACACTGCTGAAGTGGAAGAGCGGATCGTCTCCCAGATGCAATCGTCGTGACCCGTTGGGCAGCACCCCCTGCACCCGCGACGCGACGATCTCGTCGCACAGCCCCGATCGCCCATCATAACACGGCCGGCAATGTCCGCATCCAGCCCCGACCGTCATGACGACATGGTCGCCCGGCCTGAGCCCCTTCACGCCTCGGCCGACTTCACGGACCACGCCCGCCCCTTCATGCCCGCCGACGGTTGGCAGAGTGCGTTTGCGAAGACCCGCGACGATCGACAGATCCGAATGGCACAGCCCTGCCGCGTGGATTTCGACCAGAACCTCGTCATCGCCCGGTCCGTCTAGGTCGACATCCTCGATCACGAATGGCTTGCTCTCGACATAGGGCACCGGAAGCCCCAATTCATGCAAAACCGCCGCTTTCATACGCATATAACATCTTCTCCATGATGACGCTCGAGGGTGTGCTGACGCCCCAGGCTGCCGGCGACAATACTGATCGGCATCTGTGGCCCGCAGCGATCGAACGAGATCCAAACAGAGCTGGATCGCCGTCGCATTGTGAAATCGTCCAGCCGCAAGAAGGCTTGATCTCGAACGGGTTCGTTCTAAATATGAACACAAGATCGTATTTACAAACAGTTTTTGAAGCGAGAGAAAGATGCAGATCACACGCGCAGGATCACAGCCGTCAGAGCCAGCCTCTTCTGCGAACTTCACCGGAGCGGCCCGAGTCGATGGTCGATTTTCAGGGAGCGGTGAACTGAGCGCGGGGACCGTCACGTTCGAACCTGGTGCGCGTACCGATTGGCACGCTCACCCGCTGGGACAGACGTTGCTCGTGATCTCGGGCTATGGACGCGTGCAGAGGGATGGCGGGCCTGTCGAGGAAATCCGGCCCGGCGACATCGTCTTCTTTGAGCCAGGCGAACGGCACTGGCACGGCGCTGCACCGAATTGCGCCATGGCGCATGTCGCAATCGCCGAGAAGCAGGACGGGACCGCTGTCACATGGATGAACAAGGTCAGCGACGCGGAATATAATAGCTAAGCGGCGCTATTTGCCGATGTCACGAGCGGGTCGGAACAGGATATTCTGCGCAGTGGCCGCCTTTTCATCCAGCCCGCGCAGAAATCCCCAAAATCTGCGCGGCGAAATTTCCCTTGAAGGTCGCATTCATCCTTGGCCATCCTCGTGGAATTGCGGCCACCGTCGACGCACCAGATCGCGGCCGGCGCTGTAGGCGAAACAACTGTCGATCTTCAGCGGACGGCCCGCTGAATTCACAGGTTCGGGCTGATCCCTGCGGATGACGCTCAAAGCCTGTAGCGCGGTCGTCGCCATGGGGCCGAGCAGCTCGGCCAGATGCGTGCATCGCTCCGCCGGAAGGAGCCGCTTGCGCGCCTCCGAATTCCAGCCTGGCCCGATCCTGAGCCCTATCAGAGCGCGCATCGCCAACCCCGCCGCCGGACAGATATCATAGGGCGTGGAACGCATGTGCGTGCGCACATCCTTCACCTCCAGTCGCTCATCAAGCACGAGGGTCAATGTGATGTCGTGAATTCTCTGCCCCTTGGGCACCTCATATTCGCCCGATCGTGGACGATAGTCGAAGGGCTTGGTATCGATCACCCTCCCCTCGACTTCGAATAGCCCGTCGGCGCGGCGGAACCCACGCATCTCGATCGTCCGCGTATGCAGTTCTTCCCGCTCGGCTATGTCACTGCCCTCGTTCACCAGGCTTCTCCCAGAAGTTGCTCCAGTTCACTCGGGCCTGCTACCGGGCGGGGATTGCCGCGAAGGAACCAGTCATCCATCGCATGTTCTGCAATATCGCGCAGCGCTTCTGTGGGCACGCCCACATCCCGCAATCGCGCGGGCGCTCCCAGACCTTTCAGCAGCGCGCGAAGACGAACCAGGACGGCACCCAGCAGGGCCTCGGCATCGCCCTCGAATATACCAAGCGCCGCACCGATCTTGGCAAGGCCGCGAGGCGCGGCGTTGGCATTGAACGCAATGACATGCGGCAGGACGATCGCATTGACGATACCATTCTCCACATTATGCGGCACGCCTACGGCATGGCCCAGCACGGTAACCGCGCCGGCGCCGGAGTGATCGGTCCCCTGCCCGCACAGCATCGCCGCGATGATCAGATCGCCGCGCGTGCTCTCATCCAGAGCAGTTCCAGCGCTGAAACTTTCGGCCACCAGCCGCAGCGCATGCATCAGCTGCCCATCTGCGATCGGATCGCCACCCAGGGACATCAGCCCTTCGATTGCCATGGCCAGAACATTGTAGCTTGCACTCAGGACGAGGGAATCAGGCGCTGACGCGATCATATCCGGGTGAATGAACACGCTCTGCGCGCGGGTCTTGGGATCGAACATCGCCAGGCGGACTTTACCGACCGGGTCGAATATCGCCGATCCCGCCTTCACGATCGCGGTCGTCGGCGTGGTCGGGATGATGATCTGCGGAATCTTGGATGCTTCAAGCCTTGGACTGAAGAGCTTGCCATCATCGGTGCGCGAAGTGGCCAGATCGGCAGCGGGACGACCTTCCGCGAGAAGGATGCTGGCGGCGCGCGCCGTGACGATCGCCGAGCCGCCGCCCACCGCAATTACGCCATCGGCTCCCGCGTCGCGTAGCGCCTGCACTGCCGCTTCGACATCCGGCACCGGGCTGTGCGCGCGAACGCCCGAAAACACGCCCGCCAGACGATCTCCCAGTGTAGCTCGAACGAGATCGAGCGGAGACCCTGGACGCCCAAGCGTACGACCACAGAAGATCATGGCGCGCTCGACGCCCAGGCGCTTCAATTCCCGCTCAAATGTGCCAAGACATTGCGCGCCACTGAATACCCGCAAAGGCGGCGTGACATGCTGGTAGCTGGATAGCGTATTCATGGCAAAAATTGCGCCTCGCACATTAGAATTGATCACGTCTTCAAACCAGGCCGACGAACAGTTCCTTCAAGGATCGGATAGTCCCGGCGTCATCCTGTTGACACCGTTGCTCCACGCTCCCCGGGTCACTGCGCTCTTCAAACTGAGCAGGCAAATTACCAAGAGATCAGCGGTCGTGCCGGTTGAAACAGGCAGGACTTGGCCCCAACGCTCGCGCCTGTCCTCGCGCGATGAGAGCAGCAATATTCGTCAGCCCTGAGTGCTTGGCTGCCGCGAGCCACTGCGGCTTCGAGACGCTGCAAGCGACGCGGCCGATCGACATACATGCTGCATGTATCACCGACGACGATCTCCAACGCGATGATCCTTGATCCAATAGACCTGGGGACCAGTATGGCTCCAAATGCCGTCAGCCAACCTGCGCGGCAATGCCCCGCAGGTTGGCTTCTGTCTAAGCGACCGACGCTCAGCGGCGGGGCAGCTTCACGATGGCAGTGCCAGGCATGACGTTATCGCCGCGCTGGTTGGTCGCCCATGTCGTGACATGCACGACTGCGTCGCCATCTTCGTCGATCTCCTTGGACTCGATGCGTCCACCGAGCCGCACGACATCCGACAGATAGACATGCGAACGATATTGCGAGGTGGCACGCTTGAGCGACGCATCGTCACCCATCCAGTGCGTGAGCGAATGAATTTGCCAGCATGTCCGCTGGACGCCCACGTCATAGGCAGCCTGGGCTCCCTGCAAGCTGGCTGCATAGTCGTTATAGTGGACGGAATAGACCGGTTCGAGGGCATGGGTGTTCGGATCGCGAAACGCCCATTTCGGATGCTTGTGATAGCGCTTGAGCGAGACCCTGTGGGCGGCAAGCCTGGGTATCGGCGCAGCGCCGGCAGAGACGAACGCAATCTCATCGGTAAGGCCGATGGGGCCCTTGGTGATCAGATCCAGCTCATCGCCGACTTCGACATCGTCCCAGTAGCGCGGCGTTGCACCGCGAGGCGTTTCCGCCAGGATATCGGCCTCGATCGCCGCCACCTGATCATCGGTCCACGGATGAGGCAGTTCAATCTTGCGCGATTCGCGGCGCTTTTGCATTTCGGTGCGCTCAAAACGCATCCGGGAGCAAATGAACCGGGTCACCAGTTCACCGTCCTGATTATAATATTCCTGTCGCAGATAGTCCTTGATACGACGACCGGCGAAGCTGCTTTCGGTAGGGCCATCGAAACCGTCGAACACGACCTTCGCGGTAATCCTGTCCCCTTCCTTGATGGGCTTGAAGAAGTCCATCGTGGTCTCGGCATGAAAACCGCCAAGGCCAGGCCAGCCAAACTGCACCGAAGCCATGCATGCGAAAATGAAGCTCGGCGGCGCAATCAGCTGGCCGTAGCGCGTACCGGCAGCATAATTCTGATCGGTCCAAAGCGGATTGTCGTCACCGATGCCCTCGCAAAAGCGAAGGATAGCGATGCGCGTGGCATATTCGTTGTTGACGCATGAATCGGTCCGCAGTTCCGTCCCGATCATGCCGCGCATGTGATCAAGGAGTTCGTCGGTAAACTTGCCCTGCGCAAGCTCCTTGGTAATTTGTACAGTTTCAGACATTTTCTATCTCGCCTTTCCTATCGCCACATTTTGCTCATCTTGTTCAAGTGGCGGATTTTCACAATTTTCGCGGCCTCGAATGTTCGCGCCGAAAGATCACATGCCCCTCAGCATGACGAACGGCATCTGTCTTGAGACATCCCCACACCGCCTGATGGGCGATTTCGCCAAGCATATGCACTTCAATCCCAGCATTCCTTTGGTTCGCATATACGATTTATGGTACGTATCTACGATTATCAGACTTGCCGAAATTTTGGTCAAGCTTTTTCCGATTACAGCGCATGGCGTTCGGCCTTAACCCCTGCGTCACCCAGTATCGATGATGCTCCAGCGCAGGAACCGGATCTTCAAATTGCGCATATCTCCCAATGATGATGCGTCAGAATACTCCTGAGAGTGGTCGCGCGCCATCATGCTCTCCAACTGTTCCTGAAGCATGGGATGAAAAGGGCAACCCGCTCTATCGCCGACGGATAATCCGGCGAAACATGCCTTGACCTCGCCTTCCTGCTCAACCTATAAATACGCAATTACGTTTCTTCATGCGTATATAAGAACTTTTAGGGTTTCGTTCCCAGTTTCTGGGCGGACCAGGTGAAGCGAACGCGGACGATTTGGCATGAATAGCCTTGGTCATTTCATGCTCATGGACTCGCTGGATGCGCGAGAGGATGCAATAAATGTCAGAGAAATCGAGCATATGGAAAAATGGCCGATGGGGTGCCGCGATCATTCTGTTGGCGATTTACACACTTCATTCCCTCGATCGCTACGTTATCGGTGTGATCATCGAGCCTATTCGCCATGAATTCCACTTTAGCGACTCCCAACTCGGCGCCATAGCCGGCACAGCTCATGCGATCGGCTTTTCGATTTGCATCCTGCCCGTAGGCTGGCTGATGGATCGGACGAACCGAGTCAAATTCCTGTCAGCGATGCTGGCCCTTTGGAGCGCGGTCACCGCGCTCGGCGCTCTCGCTTCAGGCTATTGGCACCTTTTCCTGATGCGCGTCGTCGTCGGAGCCGCGGAATCGTCCACGTCGGCAGGTACGCAGTCGCTCGTCGCCAGCATATTTCCGGTCAATCAGCGAGCCAGTGCCATGGGACTGGTATATTCGGGTCTCGCTATAGGAACGGGCCTTGCCTTTGTCATCGGCGGCTATGTCGCACAGCATTGGGGATGGCGGGCGGTCTTCTTCATCGTCGGCTTGCCGGGGATCATCCTGGCCGCAGTGATGTGGGCACGCTTTCGCGAGCCGGCACGCGCGGCAGAAGGCGAAGAAAATGCCGGTGCCGCTGCTTCCATGTGGGAAGTAACCAAATTTTTCATCGGGTCTCGGCCAGTGTTCTTCAACACGATCGGGCTGGCGATCGTTGCAATGAATGTCGCCTCCGTATGGATCTGGATTTCGCCGATCCTCATTCGTGAGCAGGGATTCAGCCTCGCCCATGCCGGATTGATCGTCGGCATTGCCGCCGGCGTCATGAAATTCGCGTCCGCATTGCTCTCAGGATTCCTGGGCGACTGGATCGCCAAGGGCCGCGTCGATCGATTGTGGATCGTCCCCTCATGCGCGCTGACCCTGTCTGTGCCGGTGGCGTTCGGGATCGCCCTTGCCCCCTCCCCCGCCATCGCTGCCATCCTCGTGTTTGCCCTCGGCCTGACACTGGGAACGCATTATGCAGCGCCCAAGGCCGCGATTATGACGGCGACGCCCAGCAATATGCGCGGCTCGGTCGCAGCCATGCAGGAACTGTTCGCCAATATGGTAGGGGCGGCAATTGGCCCTCTGCTCACAGGCATGATTTCAGATTATCTTGGCGGGCGGGATTCCGTCAGCCTGGCCCTGGGTGCTACATTGAGCTTCAACCTGATCGCAGCCGCCAGCTTCTGGTATGCGATCAGCGGGACGCGGACCCGCAAGAACGCGAACATGGACATAGCCGCCATAGCCGGCGCGGCCGAATGAGCAGAGCATTGCAGCCAGCCAGGCAAACGGGTGCGCCCTGAATGCTGGCTGGCCGCAAAACAGCCACATTACAGAAACCGGGTGGTCGCGCCGACTGATCCGCGGAGCCTAAATCGCCTCCCGTGCGCTCACCTTTCGGCGCGCCCAAAGTGCCGCCCTTTCGACGAGCAACTCCGACAATTTGCGAACCTTCGGCTTGACCTTTGTCGCCGAACCAACGAGCGCCACGGCGGCCGGGCTTCGGCCGGACTGGCCCGGCAGGATCGTCGCTATCGCCAATCGGGTGCCACCGAGCCGGAGATTGGTTGCAACGCCAGTGCTCTTGATCGCTTCATACTCGCTTAGAAACGCCTCGACAGCCTCGGGCTCGGTGCGCCGATGGCGCCTGAGGAAAGCGTCGAGTTCATCCTGAGGCTTGGCCGCCAGCAACGCCTTGCCCGTCGCCGTGGCGAGGAGCGTACGACGGATATTGCGGCGCGCCTCGATGTCGGCAATGGAATCCCCACCGGCTTCGGCAATATAAATCAGGTGGTCCCCGGCCTCCACACCAAGGAATACGGCCAGCCCCGTCTCCTCATGCAGTTCAGCCAGCCTTTCGTGGCTGACGATCCCGGCGCGTACATGACCGCTGGCAAGAGTCAGGCCATGGACAGCAGGCCCCAGGTAGAATTGCCTGTCATTTTCATACAGCCAGCCGGTCGCGAGCAAGCCCTGCACAAAGCCGTACACCGAACTTTTGGGCGCGCCTAATGTGCGGGCGAGCTCGGCAAATGTCATTCCGGGGCGATAGACGACCTCTTCCAATATCTGGGTCACGCGATCGACCGTGCGATGATGGCTAGGTTGCCTGCCAACTGCAGCGCCCGATTCCGGCAACATATCCATATGCTTGTCAGACAAATACTTCTTCTCCGCTTTATACAATCCCCTAGCCTAGCATGACGAAAGGCCGAGAGCGAGATATCGAAGACGGGTTGCGCGCATCAGAATGCCGACAGTCACGCAAGCCAAGAGCAGGATTAACCTGCCGCCACTGTCAGAGTAATAAAGCGCCCCCGCGATGGATCCCGATAGCGACCCCGACGGGCAGCAGGCGAGATTGCAGTCTCGCGATCATGCCCGCCGCCAGAATCCAGCCTGCTGCGGAACAAATTCATAAGCCGAGATCTTGGAAAACTGACTGGACATAATCCTCCCCTTTCGTCGGCGAGCGAACACCGTCCTGGGCACCCCTAAAATCGTCCGTATTTATGAACTTATGGACGTATTATCGATCATTGCAGGCATTGTCCATAATGTCAATCGAGTGCAGCGATGGGCCGCAGCATCACAAAAGGCGGCCTGCGTTCCCGAAATACAAGGACAATTGCGCAGGAACCACCTTTAGTTTGTGCTGGACGAGGTCGAACCGAATAGGATAAGCGTTGACGAGACAATATTTTTCCGGTCGCGTAAATACGGCATTTCGCTCTTATATACGCACAATATATCAAGCATGATTGCCGAAATGGCAACAGCGGGGGAGGGTCTGAATTGCTCTATATGCGACAGCGGGAAGCGGAAACCTCCCGGATGAGCCTTCAGGATGCGTCCCGCTCTTTCACTCGGCCTGAAGAACGATGCCATGCTGTCGGGCGCGCCGCGCCTCGTTCGTCCACCAAGTCGCTGAAACATGGCCTCGCGCGATCCAGCGCGTTATTGTCATTGGCGCTGACGGCGTTGTCCCCTTCCGCCACCGCGGCGCGGGCCCCGGGCACTGACCGGCATAGCCTCGCGCAGGACGCAGGGCTGCGGGCGCTCCATATATGTTCTGGATATTTTGCGACAGAAGCGCCCAGGGCGCTGGTCGATCAGACTATCAGCGCCAACGCCCCCGACGCGGCCAAGCGAAAGCTCGAAATCAAGGTTGACGAACAGGCAAAATCGGTATCGGTGCGGTTCGACGATCTGCTCCCGCCAAGGATCGCCGTATATCGGAGCGGCATGGGCTGCACCATGCTGCCGATCGGCGCTTCCCATGAGCTTGCCCAAGGCCTGTTCCGTCCCACGCTCATGGCGCCCCGCATGGACGACAAGGCATGGCCCATGGGTGACAGGGATGCCATCCAGCACCTGCCGCGTTCCCGCCAAAAGGCGCTTGACCTTCTCATTGCCGAGGCATTTCGCGACCAAGCTGGGCTCTATGGCGGGGTCAGCTGGGGGATATTGATCCTGAAGGGCGGCAAGATCGTCACCGAACGCTATCAACATGGCTTTTCGGAGCATGTCGCGGCGCGGACCAATTCCATGTGCAAGAGCCTGGGCGCCACATTGGTCGGTGTCGGCGTGCGGAAGGGATTAATCGATCTGAAACGGAAGGCGGTTCTGCCGGAATGGCGCACGCCGGGTGATCCGCGTGGCGACATCTCCGTGAATGACCTGCTTCACATGGCGAGCGGCCTTTACAGCGACGGAGCGCAAGACCCCCAGCACGAAATCTATCGATCGGGTGCCTCGATCGGGGAAGCAGGCGCGCGCAACATGGTGGACGCAAAAGCGGGCGCGCGATTTGTCTACGCCGGCACCGATACCAATCTGGCGATGCGGGCCCTGAGAACCGCTTTTGCCGACGATCAACACTATCCCGCCTTTCCCTACGAGCAGTTGCTCTGGAAGATCGGCATGACGCGCACGATCGTAGAGACGGACTGGAACAACGACTTCATCGTTTCTGGCCAGTGCTGGAGCACCGCACGGGATTTTGCGCGACTGGGCCTGCTCTACCTGTCGAATGGGCAATGGGCGGGAGAACAACTGCTGCCGGCCGACTGGAGTCGCTATGTTTCGACCCCGGCACCGGCCCAGCCGGTCAAACCCAGCATAGGCGGCGATGCAGGTTATGGCGCGCAGTTCTGGCTGTTTGGCGGCATGGAAGGACTGCCACCCGACGCCTACTCCGCCTTCGGGGCAATGGGGCAATATGCCGTGATCATTCCGTCCGCCGATATCGTCATCGTGCGCCGGGGCTTCGATGACGGGTCGCCATTCCGCATTCAGAAATTCGCGGCGGATGTCGTGCATGCGCTCAATGCACGCTGACGCATTGCGCTCCAGATCCGACGGCAATGCGGGCCAGAACGCGGCAAGATGGTAGCGCCCCGATGAAGCATGAGAACGCCCTCAATCCCGTGCCGGAAAGACCAGCATGGAACGGCGCATAATCGCGGAATGCACAATATTTGCGTTCAGGCCTTGGTCCGCCAACCCGACCCGTAGCGGCCTGCAACTCGTGGAGAATCTCGCTACAGCGGCTGCTCGCGTCACCGTGTAGGCCGATCCGGCGTTTCAGCGTCAGTTTCCTGACGACCGTAGAGCGCACGTAACGATCGTCGCGAGAAGGCTTCGATGAAATGGAAAGGCCTGAAGCACATCAAGCTGCCCTTCAGCTGCCGCGATATCTGCAAAACTGTCCCATTGACAGTTCTGGCATATTGAGCAAGAATGACGTATATCCGACATTTGGTACTTATATACGAACAATTGGCGAGGAGGTTGGTTCAGATGGCATGCAGCTCGCGCCGTTCGTCATGTGTGGCGCGCCTATTCAGGCAAATGCTGAAGACGCAAAATCCAAGATCATGCCATAAGTGATGTAACAATCCTCAACACATCAAATTATTTCCGATAACAATGAAGATCACACCGAGCCTGTTTCACGAACAGACAAGATATGGACGCTCTATAAATGGAAAATACGGCCAAAGATAATTACACGGACACCATGCCGATTGACCCAAAAATGGAACGGCCACTCCCTTTATCAGGAGTAAGAGTTCTCGATCTTGGCCATGTCTTCCAAGGCCCCTACGCCACATTTCTGATGGCAATGGCCGGTGCCGATGTCATCAAGGTCGAACCGCCGACGGGGGACGTTACCCGCAAGCGAGCGCGTGACGGCGATTATCCGTTTCGGGCCCTCAACGGTAGCAAACGCGGCATCGTGCTGAACCTCAAGACATCGCAGGGCAAGGCCTTGCTGAAGGAATTGTGCAAGTCTGCCGATGTGCTGGTGGAAAATTTCGCACCCGGCGTGATGGCCCGCCTTGGCGTGGGCCCGGACGATCTGCTGAAGATCAATCCCAGGCTCATTTATGCGTCCGCGTCCGGTTTCGGCGCCACCGGCCCATATGCCAACAAGCGCGCGCTCGACCTGACGATTCAGGCCATGAGCGGCTTCATGAGCACGACCGGCGAAGCGGGCGGCCGTCCGCTCAAGGCGGGGGCTCCTGTCGCCGACTTCATGTCCGGCGCCCATCTGTATGGCGCGATCGTGTCGGCCCTGTTCGAGCGTGAGCGCACCGGCCTTGGCCGCGCGATAGAATTGTCGATGCTTGAATCGGTATTCGCTCCGATGCTGCCATCGATCGGCCATGTCTACTCAAGCAATAGCGTTCCCGAGCGGACTGGAAATCGGCATGTCGCAGACTCCTACGTCCCGTTCGATACTTTTGAGACCTCCGATGGCTGGGTTGCGATCGTCTGCGCGAATGACGATCATTGGCTCAAGCTGACCCAAGCGATGAACCGCCCAGACCTCACGGCGGACGAAACCCTGCGGACCCTCAGTGGGCGCGTGGCGCATATCGAAGAGATCACGGCCGCTGTTTCAGCCTGGACCAAGACCCAGACCCGTGAACAGATCTGCGATCTGTGCGACAAGAATCAGGTCGCCGCCGCTCCCCTGCGGGACGTCATGGAACTGCTGAACGACGTGCATCTGCGGGAACGCGGCTTCCTGACGGACCGAATGACCGAAGCCGGCATGGTCGCCCTTCCCAATAGCCCCATGCGTTACATGGGTTCGCCTCTGCGCGAACTGAGCGATCCGCCGGAACTGGGCGAGCATACGGAACAAGTTCTCGTCGAACTGCTAAAGCTGAAAGCCGAAGAACTGGCAGAAATCAAGGCTGCCGGCGCAATAGGCTGAGGCGCGCGCGTGGCGATCGATGAAGATCGATCGTTGCGACCTGCCGCCTGGGTTGACCGCAATCTCCTTCAGTTGCAGCCAACGGATCGTTCACTGTACCGCCTGGCCGGCTACTGCCGGAAAGCCGGCACGAAGCACGGTAATGTTGGCGCCGCGGATCGCCGCCATCAACCGAATAAACGCCAATGGGGCTTGCAAGCCCACGGGAGCAACATGATGCAAAGCTATGCCGCGCCGATCGAAGATTACCGGTTCCTCCTTGAAAAAGTGCTCGGCTTTGATGGCGCGATGTCCGAACTCGGGAAGGATGTGGAAATCGATCTTGCGCTTGCGGTGCTGGAGGAAGCAGGTCGGATGTGTACGGACCGCCTCCATCCGATCAATCGCGAGGGAGACGAGCAAGGCAGTCGGTTGATCGACGGAGAGGTTCACACCCCCGCAGGGTTCGCGGAGACGTATCGCGACTTCGTTGCGGCCGGCTGGCCTTCCCTTTCGGCTGACCCCGCCCATGGAGGACAAGGCCTGCCCTTCATCCTGCAGCTGTGGGTCGACGAGATGATGTCTGCCACGAACCTCTCGTTCGGGCTTTTCTCCGGGCTGACGCGTGGCGCCAGTGAGACTATCGTCGCGCATGCCTCGGATGAGTTGAAGCAGATCTGGCTGGCGCCCATGGTGAGCGGCGAGTGGACCGGCGCCATGGCGCTGACCGAGAGCGGCGCGGGAACGGACCTTGCATTGCTCAAGGCCAAGGCCACGCCCCAGCCCGACGGCAGTTACGCCGTCACCGGCACAAAAATCTTCATCTCGTCGGGCGATCATGATTTTGGCGGCAATATCATCCATCTGGTGCTTGCGCGCCTGCCCGATGCACCGCCCGGCGTAAAAGGCATCAGTCTTTTCCTGGTGCCCAAGTTCCTGCCCGATACTGAAGGTGGCTTCACGGTGCGGAACACCATGTCCGTAGGCGCGCTTGAAAAGAAAATGGGGATTCACGCTCAGCCGACCTGCGTGATGAATTATGATGATGCGACAGGCTGGCTGGTTGGCGAAGCGCATCGCGGCCTGGCCACGATGTTCACGATGATGAACGCGGAACGTCTGTTCGTCGGGATCCAGGGGCTGGGCGTCGCAGGCGGCGCCTATCAGCAAGCCGCAGCTTATGCCAAGGATCGCCTCCAAGGTCGCGGTTCGACCGGAGGCACTGGCCCCGTGGCCATTATCGAACATGCCGATGTGCGACGGATGCTGCTGAACATCCGCGCATTCGTCGAGGCGGGCCGTGCCTTGGCTGGATGGACGGCCTTGCAACTGGACCGGTCGCACGGACATCCTGAGGCAGGTGAACGGGCCAAGGCGGACGCTTTGGTGGCATTGCTCACCCCCGTGATCAAGGCATCGTTCACGGACTTCGGTTTCGAGAGCGCCGTTCAGGCGCAGCAGGTCTTCGGCGGGCACGGCTACATTCGCGAATGGGGGATGGAGCAATATGTTCGCGACGCGCGCATCGCCCAGATCTACGAAGGCACCAACGGCGTCCAGGCGATGGATCTGGTCGGCCGCAAGCTGCCGGCCGCTGGCGGCGAGGCTGTCCAGCGCCTGTTCGCGCTTATCGCTGCGGACCTCGAGGGCGCGGGCGATCGTCTCATCGCAGCGCGGACATCCGACGCGCTGGCGCAGTTGCAGCAGGTGACGCCGTCACTGATCGGGGCAGACATCGAAGAGGTCGGCGCCGCAGCGGTCGATTACCTCCACCTGTTCGCCCTTGTCGTCATGGGATGGATGTGGACGCGCATGGCAGTGGCAGCCGAGCCAGCGCTGACACCGCATCTTCGCGACAAGATGATCATGGCCGACTTCTTCGCACAGAAAATCCTGCCTCGCGCTCAATCCCTGGCGGCGAACATCGCGATTGGTGCAGCGCCGATCATGGCGATGGAGAGCGATGCCTTCTAAGCGGAGGTCTGACCTGCCATGATCATCGAGATCGGAGGCCACCGATAACCGGGCAGGAGACAGGCTGAGGGACATCTGGCGGCGTGTTCCGTCATCGGAAACGCTGCTGGTCTTCCAAAGAGCGGCAGCCCGGCGAGTTGGCCGCCTTGATGACCAAGCCTGCAATCGAAAAGACGGGCGTTGGCGAAAAACTCGCCGGTGACTTGGTCTCGGGCGACATCGTCGATATCGAACCGAGAGACGCTTGCGCGGCCCGCATCGCCGCGAGCGGCGCCGGCCCGTCAACCGGGCGGGCACGGCGCTGCGGTCGACGGAGAGCCTACCGCAGCGTCATGCCCAGACCGTCGCCCTCACTATGCCGTAAGCGCCGCCTGCACATATTCCGGCTTTAGCGGGATGCGGCGCGCGCGCCTGCCCGTCGCATCGAAAAAGGCCGCCACGATGGCCGGAGCAGCCAGCGCATTTGCACTTTCCGAACCCTGGCCATATTCACCGACGGCGGGGTTTGAATGAATGACGACCTTCAGCTCCGGCATCTCCTGCATTGTCAGGATCGGATAGCTGGACCAGTCGCTGGACGTGATCGCGCCTTCGTCGAACATGAGTTCCTCGTGCAGTGCCTGACTGACACCCATGAGGCACCCCGCCTGCACCTGGCGCTTGAGCTGCAGCGGATTGACTACAATCCCCAGATCCATGACGATGGTGATGCGCTCCACCTTCACCTCTCCGGTTTCCGGCGTAACCGCGACGTTGGCGGCGCAGGCCCAATAGCCGTTGTCACGCAGCATGATTGAAACGCCCTGCCCTCGCACCACCTCGGAGCCCGTCGCGCGCGCCGCGGGCGATGGTGACGGCCTGGACTGCCAGCCGGATTCCTCCCGCAGACGCCCCAGAATGGTCTTGAAGCGCTCATCCTTGACATGATCGATACGGAACTGGATCGGATCTGCCTTGGCAAGAGCAGCCGCTTCGCTCATCGCCAGCTCGCGCGGGAAGTTCTGCTGGAACTGGATCGGCGTGCGCATCGAATGATCGCGCAGACCGATCGCAAGCGAGGATTCACGTTGCCCGAGCTGGTATGTGGCATGGCCGAGTTCGGCAACATTGGGCACCTCGTCATAGACCCAGCGGTCGGATACGCCCATCGACAGTCGCTGTAGCCCAAGCCGGTTGTCGGGGGTCGGTGCACCGATTGTCGGCAAGCCCGCCAGAACTGCGCCAATCAGGCGATCGTCCTGCATGGGCGGACCATTATGATCCGCTTGATAGGACTGGATCTTGCCCTGGGCGTCGAGACCGATGCTGATCCGGGACATGGACGTCGGCGACTGCGTTGACCACTGCATGTCGTCGCCGCGCATCCACTGCACCCGCACGGGCCGTCCCACCGCACGGGACAGCAAGACCGCCTCGTCTTCCGATCCAGCATTGCCGCCATTCGAGCGTCCAAAGTGGCTGGCGCCAGGATAGGTACGGATCACAACGTCCGATTCCGGCTTGCCGAGCATCATGGCGATGCCGCTGCGCAGAAACTGCGGATTCTGGCTATGTGTGTGCAGCACGACCGAGCCATCGATCTTCACATCCGCCAACGACACGGTTGGGCTGATGGGCGCATGTTTCATATAGGGGACGAAATATGTCGCCTCATGGATAGCAACGGGCTTGGCGACTTTGACGTCGCCCTTGGTCGCGCCCTTGCTCGCGGGGATTTCCTGCCAGCTCACCTTTTCGCGAAGATGATCGAACAGCTTGTCATGGGCGGGCAGTGCCTTCCATTCCGACCATTTCGTGTCGCCGGCTACCGCTTGCGCAGCCTGGATCGCTTCCCACTCGTCCTCGGCGACCACGCCGACGAGATTGCCGATCACCACGACCTTGGCCGTGGGGAATGCAGTGCGATCGACCTTGCCCGCGGAAATGAGCGTGGATCCCAGTGTTGCGGGATGGATGACCCGGGCATGCAGCATCCCGGGAAGCTTCACGTCGTTGACCCAGACCGTCTGCCCCGAAATCTTGGGGCGAAGAATGGGGTTCTTTACGGGCTGGCCCACAACCTTGTAATCGGAAACAGGCTTGAGAGGTGGATTGCCCGTAATCTGCAACCCGAAAAAGCTCGTCAGACTGCCCTGCACCGGAATGGTCAGTTGAAGATCCTGGCCGGCAACCAGCGCGCCATAGCTCGCAGACTTGCCGCCGCCGGTAATCTTGCCGTCGCTCACCGTCAGGCTTGCGCGCGCAACGCCAAATTTGCGCGCGGCAACTTCCAGCACGGCCTCGCGCGTATAGGCGGCCGCCTTGCGCAGATTGCCGGATCCGCGCAGCAGCCCGAATGTTCCGCCACCATCGGGGGTCGTATCCGTGTCTCCGGTGACGACTGTCGTGATCGCCTCGACCGGAACACCCAGTTCTTCAGCCACGATCTGCCGATAGGCCGTGTAGATCGAGCTCTGGCCGAAATCGCATTTGCCAGTGCGGATGATGATGCTGTCGTCCGCATGGATTTCGATCCACGAAGACGGCTTCGATGCATCGAGCGCGCCGCCCGAGCCGATCGCGGCACGCCCGAGCGAGGGAACCAGGCCGAATGCTACGACAAGGGCGCCTCCCGCCCCGAGAAGGCTACGCCGGCTGAGTTGCGCCCCGTGGACGGAGAGCGTGTCGATGACAGTCATGCCTTGGTCTCCGCCATGATCTTCGCAGCGCGATGGGCGCCGTCCAATATTGCGGCATAGCTGCCGCAACGGCAAAGATGCGGCGAAGGCCCGGAGGTCGTCAGCGCCGCCTTGATATCATCGTCGTTAGGCGACGGATTGGCTTCCAGCAATTCCGTCACCTTGATCATCATGCCAAATTGACAGATCCCGCATTGCGGCACCTGTTCCTCGATCCAGGCTTCCTGAACGGGATGAAGCGCGCCCTTTGCCTTTTCGGGCGATAGCTTTTGCTGCTTCGCCCAGCGCAAGGGCAGACCATCAACGGTCGTGACCTCCTTGCCTTCAGCTTCCGAGATCGGCGTGATGCACGCCCGAACTTCCGCGCCGTCCAGCAGGACCGAACATGCGCCGCACTGCGCCAGACCGCATCCGAACTTAGGTGTCATGACCGACAGCTCGTTTCGCAGGGCATAAAGCAGCGGCGTATCGGGAGACGATCGGAGCGCGCGTTGCGTTCCATTCACATTCAGCTTGATCATCGAAAACGTCCCATTCAGCAGTCAAGGTTGGCGCGGCGCCAACTGCTTCGGAAAGAATAAATTACGGCGCTCGCCTTGAACAGCCGTGATATTCCGCATGGGCCTATGACAGGGATTCATGAATGGGGTCATTATGGTTGGTGCGCTGGAATGCCCTCCTGCCAACCCACTCATATCCGGCATGTGGGAGGCAAAATCACGCTAGGCCCATGTCTCGGCCCATTCATTAGACAGCCTTATAGCTTCATGCGGATATAGTGGACTAATGACGCACTGACCGCGCTGCTATATCAAGCTCAACCGGCAAATCACGAAGGAAGCCCCGACCATGCGTTCTTGGAAACATGTCCTAGCCCCTTCATTTATAACGGCAAGCATCGCAGCAGCGCCTGCGGCGATGGCCCAGTCGGCTCATAATGCCAAGCCCTTGATCCTGCAGGAGCAAGGCAGCTTCAGTGCCGGCGGGACGGTGTCGCAAACCCCCGGAACCTACAACAACAATGCACCGACCGCAGAGGGGCAGACATTCCACGGGGACCATCTCTACGCCTTCTATCAGGTGCCGCAGGACCACAGGCCGTTCCCCATCGTCATGCTGCACGGCGCATTTCAATCGGGGCGGAGTTGGGAGACCACGCCGGACGGTCGCGAGGGTTTCCAGAACATCTTCCTGCGCCGGAAATTTTCAACCTATGTCGTCGACCAGCCGCGCCGTGGGCGCAGCGGCAACAGCACGGTCGCCGCAACGATCGATCCGACGCCTTTCGATCAGCTCTTCTTCGATCAGTTCCGGTTCGGCAAATGGCCGAATTTCTTCGATAATGTCCAGTTCTCCCGCGATCCGCAGGCGCTCGACCAGTTCTTTCGGTCGGTGACACCCAACACCGGGCCATATGATGCCGGCGTGATCTCAAATGCGATGGCCGCACTCTTTGCAAAGGTCGGCCCGGCCATCCTCTTCACCCATTCCCAGGCCGGCGGGCCTGGATGGCTGACGGCCATAAAAAGCCACAACGTCAAGGCGATCGTCGCGTTCGAGCCGGGTAGCGGCTTCATTTTTCCAGAAGGCGAACAGCCGCCCAAAATGCCGAGTGCCGCCGGCACCTTGGCGCCGGAGACTGTCCCATTGGCAGACTTCAAGAAGCTGACGCATATTCCGATCATCATCTATTACGGAGATAATTTCCCGTCCGAGCCGACTTCGGAGCGTGGCCAGGATAATTGGCGGGTCAGGCTGGCCATGGCGAAGTTGTGGGTAGAGGCCGTCAACAAGCATGGCGGCGATGCGAGGCTGGTCCATCTGACGGACATCGGCATTCGCGGCAACACCCACTTCCTGATGTCGGACCTGAACAATGTTCAGATTGCGGATCAAGTGTCTCGGTTTCTTGCCGAGAAGAAATTGGATTAATTCAGGCAGAAAAATACAGCTTAACCGGAGAAACTGCCTTCCATTACGGAAGATCGAATTTCGATATGACAAACGAATCCTTGAAAATCGAACGGCGTGATTTTCTTCAATCCTCCACGCTTGTTCTTTCAGCCATCATGTTAGGATTTCCCACTATGTCCGATGCGGCAGACTATAAGAAAAACCCCTTCACGCTGGTTTATGACGGAGCGATCACCAAGAACGAGCCAGGCAAGGTGAATATTCATCCTGTCACCTACAAGCTCAACGGCCTCGATATCGTCGCCAATATCTACACGCCCGCAAACTATGATGCCGGCCAGAAATATCCGGCGATTGTCGTCGCGCACCCCAATGGCGGGGTGAAGGAACAGGTCGCGGGTCTGTATGCCCAGCGCATCGCGGAAAAGGGCTACATAGCGATCACGGCGGATGCCGCCTATCAGGGTGGGAGTGGCGGCACGCCCCGCAGCGTCGACAAGCCCATGTTCCGCATCGAGGACATCCATGGCGCGGCGGATTTCATCACCGGTTATCCAGGGGTCGATACGGCGCGCCTGGGACTGCTCGGGATCTGCGGCGGAGGCGGTTATGCGCTCGCCGCGGCGAAAACAGATAGGCGCTTCAAGTCGATCGCGACGCTCAGCATGTTCAATTCCGGTCGTGTCCGGCGCAACGGATTCAAGGACTCACAACTGGACACCATCGAACAGCGCCTGCAACAGGCGTCGGCCGCCCGGGCGCAGGAAGCGGCCGGTGGCGAGGTTATCTACGCCGGCGATGCCAACCTGACCGACGCGCAGATTGCTGCGCTGCCGTTCGACCTGTATCGGCAGGGCTATCATTATTATTGGAAGACGAACGCGCACCCCGGCTCGACCTTCAAATATACGATGAGCAGCTTGCTGGATTTGATGCGCTGGGATGCCACCGATCAGATCGAAATGATCCACATGCCGTTGCTGATGATCGCCGGGAGCGACGCCGACACCTTGTACATGACCGAAGATGCCTTTTCCAAGGCCTCGGGCACGACGGACAAGGAACTGTTCATCATCGATGGCGCCAAGCATATCGAGACCTACTGGGTTCCCAAATATGTGGATGCGGCGATCGGCAAACTCGTACCGTTCTTTGATCGCACACTTGTCCTCAAGTGAGTATGGTATGATCAACGCTCAATATTCGCGATGGACGGCCTGAGTGCCCACGTCGACATGCCATTCCGCTTTCCGAGCCGACGTCGCGCCCCTTCGAATTCCAGAGGAGCCATTTCAGTGAAGAACCTCAGCAAAAGCCTCGTGCTCTCGATTGGCCTATTTATGTCAGGTACCCATATGGCAAATGCTCAAAGCAACAGCTCCACCCCACCCCAAGCGACACCCGCCCAACCGAAATCGCGTGCCCAGGAACTGATGGGCGACGTGGCCCCCAAACTCGCCGAACTCACCGATGACGTGCTTTTCGGCGATGTATGGGAACGCCCGGGCCTCGCAAAACGAGATCGAAGCCTGATCACGGTCGCAGCACTCATAGCGCTGAACCGTCCTGAACAGCTCCGCTCCCACATCGCGCTTGCTCGTCGCAATGGGGTGAAGGAAGAGGAAATTGTTGAAGCAATTACCCAGCTCGCCTTCTATTCCGGCTGGCCCAATGCGATCACTGCAGTCGGCGTCGCCCGTGAGGTTTTCAAAAACTGACGAGCGACGATATTTTGCCGGGAAACGAGAGCATTGGAAGAAACAGATGAAGTCCCTTATCACAGCGACACTCTCCATTGCCCTGTGCACTTCAGCGGCGACCGCTCAGTCCAATTCGGCGGTGACGGTCACACATCCAGGCTCACAGCCATCTGCCGTCGGCCCGTCAGAGAATTTCACGGGTTCCGTGCGGGTAGACTCGCGTTTTCAGCGCATCGCGCCCGCACGCGTCGGCGGAGGCATCGTGACCTTTGAACCTGGCGCAAGGACGGCGTGGCACAGTCACCCTCTGGGCCAAACCCTGATCGTCACCGCTGGCAGTGGCCTCGTTCAACATTGGGGCGGCTCTGCGCAGGAGATCAAGCCAGGCGATGTCGTCTGGATTCCACCTGGCACGAAGCACTGGCATGGCGCGAGCCCCGAAAATGGCATGTCGCATATCGCCGTCTCGGAAACGCTCAACGGCAAGTCGGTCGAATGGATGGAAAAGGTTACCGACGAGCAATATCACCGATAGGCGTGATCGAGTTGCCAGGGGCATGAACGGCATTGCCGTTTGCTGCCGATGAGGCTCCTGCCAGCATCCGGCCCTTTTTTGTTTCTCATGCGGGGGCGTCAGGCCGGTCGGGGATCGTCCGGAACAGAAAGGCGACAGAGGGCGAGAGCCCTTTCGCCTATCGTAATGCTCTGGCTTATATGTTCCGGGCGAGCCGGCTACGGGGCGCGGTAACGCAGCATGTCCACCAGTAAGGAGAGCGCCGGAGACGAGTGCCTCCGGCTTGGATAATAGAGGTGGTATCCGGGGAAATAAGGACACCAATCTTCCAGAACACGGACCAGCCGCCCATCGTCAACATAGGGTTGGACCTGATCTTCCGGCATGTAGGACAGGCCCAAGCCATCCAGAGCCGAATTCAGCCGAAGCCAGAGATTGTTGAAGACGAGCTGGCCTTCTCCTCTTACCTTGACTTCATGCTCGTCCTTCTCCAGCCCCCACGGCATCACTCCACCATAGGTCGGCAAGCGCACGTTGATGCAATTATGCGCCATCATGTCCTGCGGGACTTGAGGGATTGGATGCCGCTCGAAATAGGCAGGCGACGCGACAACCGCCATCCGCATTTCCGGCCCGATAGGGACAGCGATCATGTCCTTGGCGACCTGCTCACCCATCCGCACCCCGGCGTCATAACCCTCCGAGACAATATCGGTCAGGCCGTAGTCGACGATGATCTCCACGGTAATGTCGGGATGATCGGGCAGGAACCGCTTCAACGCAGGCTGCAGAATCGAAATCGCGGGATGCTCTCCGGTCGTGATACGGACCGTTCCAGCAGGCTTTTCCCGTAGCTCGCTCAGGGCCGCCAGCTGGGCCTGTATTTCCTCGAACCGCGGCGCAACGGTCTGTAACAGGCGCTCCCCGGCTTCGGTCGGCGCCACGCTCCGTGTCGTCCGCGTGAGCAGGCGCAGACCGATCCTTTCCTCCAATGCGCGGATCGTTTGGCTGAGAGCAGATTGCGAGACGCCAAGCTTTGCTGCCGCACGGGTAAAGCTTCTCTCCTTCGCGACAGCAGCGAATGCAGCAAGATCATTAAAGTTTTCATGCGCCATTCATTAGTTCACCTTATCGCTTCATGCACATTATAGCATCTAACATATACGTCCCACACGCACTAAATATGGCGTGCAACGTAAAATGCTGCTCTCGATCACACCGGAGCGCTGAGGCAATTCATTCATGAATATCGATACACAGCCCCGACCGGCCGAACATAAGAACGCGATCCTCGCGATCATCCTCGTCAGCTATGTGATGATCATCCTCGACATCTCCGTGGTGCTCACCGGCCTGCCAAAGATCCACGCCGAGCTGGGCTTCTCGGAGGCCGGCCTGGCCTGGGTTCAGACCGCCTACACGCTGACCTTCGGCGGTTTTCTTCTCCTTGGCGCCCGGGCTGGCGACATTCTCGGCCGTCGCCGGATGTTCTGTATCGGCCTGTCGGTCTTCACTCTGGCATCGCTCGCGATCGGAATATCGCAGTCCGCCGGCTGGATGCTGGCATGGCGCGCGATACAGGGCATGGGCGCCGCGATCCTGGCGCCGTCCACGCTCGCCCTCCTGCAGACCAATTTCCCAGAAGGCCATGAACGCACACGCGCCGTTTCCTATTATGCGGCGGCGGCCGGGGTTTCGGCGACGGTCGGCCTGGTGCTGGGCGGCATTCTTGCCGAATGGATCTCCTGGCGCATGGGTTTCTACATCAACCTGCCGATTGGCATTGGCATGATCGTCGCGTCGCATAAGTACATTCACGAAACGCCCAGAAATCCGGGACAGTTCGACATTTACGGTGCTCTGACCTCCACCGCCGGCATAGGCGCCCTGGTCTATGGCTTCATCCGCTCCGCACGCTCGGGATGGTCCGATCCCGTTACGATCGCCATGCTTGTGGCCGCAGTGGCACTCCTGTCCATTTTCATCTCCGTCGAGCGGCGCGCGCGCCAGCCCATCCTGCCGCTGCGGCTGTTTTCCAGCCGCGAACGCTCCGGCGCCTATGCCGCGCGCTTTCTCTATGTCGGCGCCATGGTCGGCTTTTTCTTCTTTACGACGCTGTATCTGCAGGAAGTCGTCGGCTTCGGCCCGGCACTGACAGGTCTCGCCTTCATACCCGCAACGATCCTGCATTTCCCGTTCGCCATCGCCGTGCCGCGGCTTGTCCGGCGCTTTACCCCTAACCAGATCATGGTGGTCGGCATTCTCATCGGCATCGCCGGCATGGGCTGGCTCAGCCGCGCCTCGGCGGAGTCTGGCTATTTCCTGTCCGTTGCCCTGCCAATGCTCCTGATCGGGATCAGCCAGGGCCTGACCCTCAGTCCCCTGACATCCGCTGGCGTGGTCGGCGTCGACAACCGTGATGCTGGCGCGGCGTCAGGGGCGGTCAATGTCGCCCACCAGCTGGGCGCCTCCGTCGGCCTCAGCCTGCTGGTCGCGGTCGCCGCCATAGGGTCTGCAGGCCTGTCAGGACGCCAGCTCACCGCCTACCGCATCACTTCGGCGCTCGACGCGGGAACAATCATGCTCGTGTTGGCGCTTATCGTTGTGCTCGCCGGGATCGTATTGGCAAGGAAGCCAAAACCCGCCCCAAGCTCTGATCCGTCGCAGGGAGAGGCGGTGGAAACGGAAGCATCCGCATGTGCCGGATAACGGCGCGCGCTCATCAACGGAGAAGCTGTTGATGCTTTTGAGCCGCCCGTGTCGAACGTCGCTCCGCGCGGTATCGGAAGCTGGCGAGCCGCCGAGCACGGTGGAGCAACGGAAATTTCAGAAAGGCTGATATGATGACCACCTGGTTGATTACAGGATGTTCCAGCGGACTGGGTCGGAGCCTGGCTCAGGCCGTTCTCGACACTGGGTCGAATGCCGTGATCACGGCGCGCAACGCCGCTTCCCTCCAGGACCTTGCTTCGGCTTTCCCGGAAACCGCGCTCGCCGCGTCGCTTGACGTCACAGACAAGCAGCAGGTCGATGCTGCGATCAAGCTGGCTGAAGAGCGTTTTGGAGCCATCGACATACTGGTGAACAATGCCGGCTATGGCTACCGCGCGGCAGTGGAGGAAGGCGACGAACAGGAGGTTGCGGACCTGTTCGCCACCAACTTCTTTGGTACGGTCGCGATGATCAAGGCGGCGCTGCCAGGGATGCGCGCGCGGCGCAGCGGCACGATCCTCAATATTTCTTCCATCGCGGGAAGGCTCGCCGCACCTGGATCCGGCTATTATTCTGCCACCAAATTTGCCGTCGAGGGCATGTCCGATGCACTTCGCAAGGAAGTCGGGCCGCTCGGCATCCGGGTGACGATCGTCGAACCGGGCGCGTTCCGCACGGACTTTGCCGGACGCTCCCTTCAGCAGGCCAAGGCGAATATCGCGGATTATGCCTCGACCGCCGGCCCGCGGCGCAAGGAAAACGACAAGACGGACGGCACGCAGCCGGGCGACCCCAGCAAGGCCGCCCAGCTTCTCATCAATCTTGTGAAGGAGCCCAAGCTGCCGGCCCGGATCCTGCTTGGAAGCGATGCCGTCAAGATCGTTGGTGACGAGATCGAGGCGCAACTGAGGGAAATCGAAGACGTGAAGGGCCTGAGTATCAGCACGGACTTTCCCCTGGGCGAATGACGATCGGCACTGGCCCCATAGCGCCCATGCACACGCTCGCGTTCGAAGCCATCGGCACCGCCTGGAGGATCGACACGTCCAAGGCGTTGTCCGCGTCCCTTGAAAGCCGCATGCATCACAGCATCGCCGCGTTCGATGCGACATATTCCCGGTTTCGCGAAGATTCCCTCATCACCCGGATAGCGACGGGGCAGCCGGGCCGATCCTTTCGGTTCCCCCAGGATTCCGTGCCGCTGTTCGATTTCTATGATCGCCTGCACGCGATCACGGACGGAGCCGTGGATCCCCTGGTCGGCCGTGATCTCGAACTGCTGGGATATGACGCGCACTACTCGCTGGAGCATGATCCGCTGGCGATCGGCCGCTATTCGCATGAGCGCCGGACCTGGTATGTGGACGTCGAACGTGACGGCACGTGCATCACCATGGCGCGGCCGGGCGTCATCGATGTCGGCGCCATCGGCAAAGGCTATCTCGTCGATATCATCACGGACATGCTGCGCGCCGAAGGGCACGAGGCCTATGTCGTGGATGGAAGCGGCGATCTTCGCCATGTCGGGCCAGAGGTGCTCGAAGTCGGCCTGGAAGACCCCAGGAATCCGGCCTTGGCCATCGGTATAGCGCATTTGAGAAACCAGGCCATGTGTGCGTCTGCGACCAATCGCCGATCATGGGGGCACTTTCATCATATCGTCGACGGGCGAACGGGCCTGCCCGTCCGGGACGTGATCGCGACCTGGGTCGTCGCTGACGACGCGATCACCGCCGATGGCCTGGCTACGGCCCTCTTTTTCACCGGCGCCGACCGTCTGGCCGAGACATTCCAGTTTTCCTTCGTGCGCATGTTCGCGGACGGGCGAGCCGAGATTTCCGAGAACTTCGACGGCACGCTGTTCAGTTGACGAGAGGATATTGACCATGACGAGACGCAATACCGGCAAGACCGTCGCTGCCATTCCCGCGGCGCTGATGATGGCGCTTCACTGCAACCTCGTGGCTGCCGCAGGCCCGGTGCAACGCCAGGAGCAGGCACAACGCAGCCGGTATGCCGACGGCACCTACACGGCTCGAGGACAATATGGGGGACAGCCTTCATTCATCGTCGTCACCGTCACATTGCGGAACGGGATTGTGACGGCAGTGCAGGTGGCCCCGCAGGCGACCGTTCCCCGCTCGCTCGAACTCCAGCGCAGCTTTGCCGCGGCCGTGCCGCGCATTGTTGTCGGCAAGCCGATCGACCAGATCCGTGTCGGCAAGCTCGCGGGCTCAAGCGGCACGCCGAAGGGCTTCAACGACGCCATCGCCAAGATCAGGCAACAGGCTGCGATGTGAGGGATGAGGGGGCGAAAAGGGCCGATCCGCTTGGCCGGAGCCATGCCGCTGCTGCCGGGGCTGCTGCTCCCTTCACTCGCAAACGCCCGGGAGGACGCCTCGATGCACGAGGATGATATGCATGTCGAGCAACCGGAAGATATCTTCCAGGTCCGGCGAGGCCCCGCCGCGCAGATATCTGCGCTGAACGCAGGCAGCACAATCGGCGACATATTGAACCACCCGTCCTTCGCCGGCTTTGCCAGTCGAATTCTCCCCTGGGATGGTCGGATCCATGATGTCAGCCTGCCACTGCGCGACATCGGCTCGTTGCTGCCCTATCATAGCCATGTCGAACTCGCCGTCGTCCTTGGCGGGCTGAACCGTATGATTGCCGATGTGGCCCTGGGCAGGTCAGTCTTTTACGACATCTACAGCGAAGCCGAGAAACAGGCCGAACCAGCCAGGCAGCATACCGGCCTGTTCTTCTTCCGCGGACGGCCCGGCGCGCCCTTTGCGGTGATCGCGCCGGGTGGCGGGTTCGACTATGTCGGTTCCGTCCATGAGGGCCTTCCCTATGCGCAGGAGATCAGTCGCCAGGGATACAACGCCTTCGTCCTCAAATACCGCGCCGGACGGGGCGGCCGGATCGCCACGCAAGACCTTGCAGCCGCCCTCTCCTTCATCTTCCGGAATGCCAAGGCACTACAGGTCGAGACGGAGGGCTATTCCCTCTGGGGCAGTTCTGCCGGCGCTCGCATGGCTGCCTCCATCGGCTCGCATGGCGTCGCGGCCTTTGGCGGCGATGTCCTCCCCAAGCCTTCAACGGTCGTGACAGCCTATACAGCGCATTCCGACACGTCTGCCGACGAGCCAGCGACCTTCGCAGTCGTCGGCGAACAGGACCGCATCGCTCCCCCCTCGTCCATGCAGAGCCGCATCGCAGTCCTGCGCCGGGGCGGCACCCCGGCTCAGCTCCATCGCTACACCAATGTCGGCCATGGTTTTGGAACAGGCGCCGGCACCAGCGCCCATGGCTGGATCAACAATGCCGTCCGCTTCTGGGAAAAACAGATGCATGGCAGAACCAAACAGAAGGAAATTCCATGAATAATGCCAGCTTGAAGATCCTCGCGGTCGGCGCGACGGGCAGCATCGGCGCCTATGTCATCGAGGAAGCCTTGCGTCAGGGACACATTGTGCGCGCGCTCGTCCGCAAGGCAGGAAAGGTCAAGCCGCAGCCCGGCCTTGAAATCGTGGAAGCCGAACTCACCCAGCCCCAGAGACTGTCCGCAGCCGTCGAAGGCGTGGACGCCGTCCTGTTCACCCACGGAACATATGGCAGCGTGCGCGAGGCGGAGCGCGTCGACTATGGCGGGGTGCGGAATATCCTTGCCGCCCTTGGGGACAGCCCGGCGCGGATCGCGCTGATGACCGCCATTGCCGTCACCGACCGCAAGGGTGCCCATGACTGGAAACGACGCGCCGAACGGCTCGTTCGCCTCAGCGGCCGCCCCTACACTATCGTTCGGCCAGGCTGGTTCGACTATAACGAAGGCGACCAGCAGCAACTTCTGTTCCTGCAGGGTGACCAGAGACAGTCCGGGACACCCCATGACGGCGCGGTAGGGCGACGTCAGATCGCCCGGGTAATGGTCTCAAGCCTGACATCGCAGGCAGCGGATCACAAAACGCTCGAACTGGTCACGGAACATGGACCGGAGCAGGAGGATCTCGATCGACTGTTCGCCGCGCTCGACAGGGACGCGGGCGATGCCCTCGACGCCGTCCATGACGCCCCTAACATGCCACTCGACCAGGAGCCGCAGTCCGTACTTGACGATATGGAAAAAAGTTAGCCAAAGGCGCCGGGCTTCATGATCCAGCTTTCCAAGCTGGACCGGCGCTATGACTGGACGGACGGGCCGCCATGCATTCATGATGAAAATCTGGCCTTCGTCTAACGGTCTTGAAGAACGACCTTTTCGATCGCCTCCAGCAACATGTCGGGATCGACGGGCTTGGTCAGGAACGCCAGGGCACCAGCGGCCATGGCCCTTTCCCGCGCTGTTTCCGTCGGATAGGCCGTCATCACAATCATCGGCTTGGTCCAGCCACGGCGTGCAATTTCGGCCTGAAGGTCCAATCCGTCCATGCCTGGCATATGCACGTCAGTGACGATGCACCCAAGCGCGTCATACGCAGCGTCGCAAAGCAATGCCTCGGCACTGGCGAAACAGCGTGCCATGAACCCGGCAGAACGCATCAGGCTGTCGAGGCTTCCCCGGACGTCCGGATCATCGTCGACAATGGCGATTGTAAAAGGGGCACTCACGTCTGTTACTCCAGCGACAGCGGCAGAATATGTCCGATCGCACCCTCCAGATGCCGTGCCGGAACGCGTGCCGCCATCATACTCAGATATTAAACCGGTGGATGCTCGCGTCTCGAACGCCCAACTGCTCGGCCATGCGTACAAGGTCGGCCAGCGACTGGGCCTCCATCTTGCGCATCACATTGCCCCGGTGGATCTTCACCGTGATTTCGGAAAGCGCCATGCGCGCCGCGACCTGCTTGTTCATCAGGCCGGTGACCACGAAGCCCATCACTTCCCGCTCGCGCGGCGTCAACCGCGCGTAACAATCCTCCACCTGCTGCATCCCCGCCGCCTCGGCCCGCCGCGCGCGATCCCTCTCGAGCGCGGTCGAGACGGCATCGAGCATCTGGACGTCGTCAAACGGCTTGGGCAGAAAATCGACTGCGCCCGCCTTCATGCCCCGGACCGTCATCGGGATGTCGCCATGCCCGGTGATCAGGATCACGGGGATATGCACGCCTTGCGCGGCCAGCTTTTCCTGGAAATCAAGGCCGCTCTGGTTCTGCAGCCGGATGTCGAGCACCAGGCACGAGGCGACATCGGGCACCCCGGCCGCCAGGAAATCCTCCGGCCGCTCGTAGAGCATCACGTCCAGTCCGCTTGCGCGCAACAGACTGCCCAGGCTGCCGCGTATCTCGGCATCGTCGTCGATCACGCAAACCTGCCCGCCCCCGATCATGCTGCCACCTTTTCACGATCGGCAGCCGGGAGGCTGAAGCGGAAGGTCGCCCCACGGCCGGGATTGTTGGCGGCGGCCAATGTCCCGCCATGCTGCTCGATGATCGAGCGGCAGATCGACAACCCCATGCCGAGCCCGCTGCTCTTGGTGGTGAAGAAAGGCGCGAACAGGCTGTCGGGATCGACGGCGATTCCGCTGCCGCAATCGCGTATCTCGACGCAGACTCCCGCATCATCCCCGCCCATCTCGAGGCAGATTTCGCGTTCCTCCGGCGGTGTTTCGACCATGGCCTGTTCGGCGTTGAGAATCAGGTTCATCAGCACCTGCTGGATCTGGATCCGATCGCCGTCGATCGGCGGCAGCCCCTCGGCGATGGCCAGGCGAATGTCGACCCCGTGGATCAGAAGTTCTCGGCGCAGCAACGCGACCGTTTCCTCGATCAGGGGCACCAGTTCAAGGCGGTCGCGCCGGGGATCGGCCTTCAGCGCAAGATCACGGACACGGGCGATGACATCGGCGGCGCGCGTGCCGTTGCTACCGATATGGTCGAGGCAATCGGAAACCTCCTGCGCATCCGGCGCTTCACGCGCCAGCCAGCGCTTGCCCGAGCGCGCATAGGTGATGATCGCCGAGAGCGGCTGGTTGACCTCATGGGCGATGGAGGCGGCAAGCTGGCCCAGAGTCGTCACCCGTGAAACATGGGTCAGTTCGGCCTGCGACTGGGCAAGGCGGGTCTGCGCACGGTTGCGTTCGGTGACGTCGAGCGCCATTACCAGCACCCGCTTCCAGCCATCGCTGCCCGATGGCAGGGTCACGCGCAGAACCACGTCGATGACGTCGCCGGCAGCGGTCAGAAACTGCGTCTCCTCCTCGATCGCCGGATCGCCTTTAGCCAACGCGATCAAGATGCGACCGAGCGTCTCTTCGGCAGCAGGCGTGTGATGGCGAAAGATCGTGCCGCCGACCAGAGCCGTCCGGTCGGCCAGGCCAAAGAGGCGGGCCGCCGCGTCATTGGCGTCATGGATGATCGCCGTGTTGGCGATGCGCTGGACCGTTTCCAGGCTCGGCGGCAATCCACCCTGCAGCATGGCATGCGCGGCGGACCAGTCGCCTTCCCAGATCGGGAGACCGGCCGCATTGAAGATCGTGCGGTAACGTTCCTCCGAAAGGCGGCGCTGTTCCGTCGCGGCATGGTGCCGGATGCTCAGCAATGTGGTGATGCCGATCGTGGTCAGGCTGACCGCCAGACGGACGGCCGGAGACCCGAGCGGCTCATGCCCATGGCTGAGGCCATAGCCGGCGATCGCCATCACCAGGCTGACCGTGCCGGCAAGGATGATCAGGCTGCGATCATGGCTGCGGGCGGCCATCACCACCACGATCGTATAGAGCACCGCGACTGCCCCCTGCAGCGGGCTCAGGATATCGAGGGCGAATATGGCCAGCGCCAATGCAATGGCGGCGGCACCATGCGCGCGCCATGCCAGCGGCCTGCCCGTTCCATCCTCACGCATCATCGTCTCCTGCAGGTCGCCGATCCACGGGATCGGGCGCACGGACAGGCTGGACGAGCGGCGGGATGATCGCAACAGCACAGGCGCGATAATCAGCAATTTGTGACGGTCAGGGTGAAGCATGTTCCCGGCCGGGCATCGGTCCAGCCGAAACTGGCGCCCAGTCGGCTTGCCATCATGGCGATAAGCCTGCGCCCCAGCCCTTCGCCCTGCAGGCCGCTGGCGGGCGCCATGCCCCGCCCTTGATCCAGGACGGCCAGCCTGTATCCACCAGAAGGCAGCCGATACAGCGTGACATGCACATCCCCGGCCTGCCCGGCCGGATAAGCATATTTACAGGCGTTGGTGACCAGTTCCGACACGATCACGCCAACCGCCGTCGCCTCTTCGGGAAGGACGGGGACGGCCTCTGCCTTGACGCGCACATGGCGACCGGCTGCCGGATTGGCACAGCCTGTCTCCAGTTGGGCTCCCAAATCATCGAGATAGGCGCCCAGATCGATCCTGGTCGCAGTTCGCGTTTGATAGAGCAGCCGATGCACCCCGGCGATCGCCGTGATCCGCCCCATGGTGATGTCGAGGATGTCGGCTGCGGCCGGATCGCTCATCCGGCGCGCCTCCACCGACACGATCGCGGCGAGCAACTGCAGGCTGTTGGCGACCCTGTGGTTGGCTTCATCCGCCTGGCTGGGCTCGGCCAGCGCCGGCAACACGGCGATCGGGGCGCCATCATTGGTGGCGAAATGCTGTACCATGGTCATCGGGCCATCCTTGCAGTGATGGCTTGTGATCTCCGATCGTCGCCGGGCAGACTATCATACGCAGGTATAAGTCGCCCAAACCTGCGTATGATAGGCGTGACGTCACGCCGAGCCGATATCCAGTGGCGTCGGAGCGAACATTGCCAGCATCCGGCAACTTCTGGAGGACATCATGCCTATACTCACCACCAATGACGGCGCGGACATCTTCTACAAGGATTGGGGGCCGAAGGACGCCCAGCCGATCATGTTTCATCATGGCTGGCCGCTCAGTTCCGACGACTGGGACGCGCAGATGCTGTTCTTCCTCGCCAACGGCTATCGGGTCGTCGCCCATGACCGCCGCGGCCATGGCCGCTCGTCGCAGATTGATACCGGCCACGACATGGACCATTACGCCGCCGATGCTTCCGCCGTGGTCGAGCATCTCGACCTGCGCAATGCCGTGCATATCGGCCATTCGACCGGCGGCGGCGAAGTCGCCCGTTATGTCGCACAGTTCGGCCAGCCACAGGGACGCGTGGCCAAGGCCGTGCTGGTAAGTGCGGTGCCGCCGTTGATGCTGCAGACCCCGGACAATCCCAACGGCGTGCCGATGCAGGTGTTCGACAGCTTCCGCAAGGCGCTGTCGGACAATCGCGCCGGCTTCTTCCTGGATGTCGCCTCCGGTCCCTTCTATGGCTTCAACCGCCCCGATGCGGCCGTATCCGAAGGCATTGTGCGCAACTGGTGGCGCCAGGGCATGATGGGCAGCGCCCTTGCCCATCATCAGGGTATCAAGGCCTTTTCGGAAACCGACCAGACCGGCGATCTCAAGGCGATCAACGTGCCGACGCTGGTGCTGCAGGGCGATGACGACCAGATCGTTCCCTATGCCAATGCTGCGCTGGTGCAGGCTGAACTGCTGCCCAACGCCACGCTTAAAATCTATCCGGGCTATCCCCACGGCATGCTGACCACGCATGCGGATGTGATCAACAAGGACCTGCTTGCGTTCATCCGCGATTGAGTGCCTGATCCGGCGGTGGCAATCCCACCGCCGGATGGCAGATGCCGGCGCCACCAATATGATGGGAGACAGGCATGAGCAGTCTGAGCGCACGCGAATATCAGATGTTCCCGGTGCTGAGCGCCATCCAGATCGAAACCGCACGGCGCTTCGCCAGTGGTGCGGAACGGCGGTTTGAACCGGGAGAAAGCGTCTATGCGATCGGCGAGAAAGGCGCGCCCTCCTGGCTCGTGCTTGCCGGCACGATCGACATCACGCGGCGCGACGGCCTGAGCCACGAGGCGCCGATCACCACCCATAGCGCCGGCCAGTTCACCGGTGAAGTCAACCAGCTTGCCGGACGGCCATCGATCGCCGCGGCGCGCGCCGGCGCCGGGGGATGCACCGCCCTGCCCTTCGACCCCGCCCATCTGCGTGCCTTGATGGTGGGATCCGCCGATGTCGGCGAAATCGTGATGCGGGCGCTGATCCTGCGCCGCGTCGGCCTGATCGAGCAAGGCGGTGCCGGCACGATCCTGATCGGAAGACCGGGAAGCAGCGAGATCGTGCGGCTGCAGGGCTTCCTTACCCGCAGCGGCTTCCCCAATATGACGCTCGACGCGGCGACCGATCCAGAGGGCAAGGCACTGGTTGAACGGATCGGCGTGCTGGACCATGAACTGCCGCTTGTCGTCTGCCCCAACGGCAACCTGCTGCGGAACCCGACCGATCTGGAAGTCGCGACCTGCCTTGGCATGATGCCAACGCTGGAACCGGGCGCACGTTATGATGTCGCAGTCGTGGGCGCAGGGCCGGCGGGTCTGGCCGCCGCAGTCTATGCTGCATCCGAAGGCCTTTCGGTCATTGTCCTTGAAGAGCGCGCCATGGGCGGCCAGGCCGGGGCATCGGCACGGATCGAAAATTATCTCGGCTTTCCCACGGGTATATCGGGTCAGGCGCTGGCCGGTCGCGCCTTCAACCAGGCGCTCAAATTCGGCGCGGAAATCGCGGCGCCGCTCAAGGTCCAGCGGCTCGACTGCGCAAACCAGCGGCTGGTGCTGCATCTGGTCGAAGGCCGCTCGCTTGAGGCCAGGGCCGTCGTCATCGCCTCGGGCGCCCGCTACCGGCGCCCCGACATTCCTAACCTTGCCATGTTCGAGGGCAATGGCGTGTCCTACTGGGCCTCGCCCATCGAGGCACGGCTTTGCGCAGGCGAGGAAATCGCGCTGGTCGGCGGCGGCAATTCGGCGGGTCAGGCGATCGTGTTCCTTGCGCCCCAGGTGAAACGCCTGCACCTGTTCGTTCGGCGCGACCTGTCCGAGACCATGTCGAAATATCTGATCGACCGCATCGCCGCGCTGCCCAATGTCGAAATCCATGTCGGGTCGGAAGTCGTCGCGCTGGAAGGGGATCTCACCCATGGCCTTGCGGCCGCCACCTTCCGCAACCGCGCCGATGGAACGACCCATCGCTGCCCGTTGCGCCACCTGTTCCTGTTCATCGGCGCCGATCCGAATGCGGACTGGATCCGGGACTGCGCGGACACCGATGGCAAGGGGTTCGTGCTGACCGGGGCCGGCGCCCTGTCTCTGGAAGCCAGCATACCGGGCGTGTTCGCCATTGGCGACGTGCGCGCGGGCTCGACCAAGCGGGTGGCCGCCGCGGTCGGCGAAGGCGCGGCCGTCGTTGCCCAGATTCACAGCATGATGGCCGACCAATCGGCACGGGAGCAGATATGAGCAGTTGCAGGCACAGCATGACGATCAACGAGGTGACGCCGAGCGCGCTTGGATGCGAGGAGTGCCTGAAGATCGGCAGCGCCTGGGTGCATCTGCGCCTATGCCGTAGTTGCGGCCATGTCGGCTGCTGCGATCAGTCGCCCCATGCCCATGCGACCAAGCATTTCCGCGCCACCGGCCATCCGATCATGGAGGGCTATGACCCGCCCGAAGGCTGGGGCTGGTGCTATGTCGACGAGATCGAGGTCGACCTGCCCGACCAGACACCGCAGCGCGGCCCAATCCCGCGCTTTATCTAATCCAGGACACGCGCATGAACCCCTTCCCGCACGATATCTTCACCGAGCCCAGCGATGTCGATCCTGATACGCTGGCCAATCTTGGTCCGCTCACGCGCCTTGCCGGGCGATGGGAAGCGCGCAAGGGCATCGACATCAATCCCAAGGCCGATGCGCCGGAGCGCCGGACCTTCATCGAGAAGATCGCGTTCGACGCGATCGATCCGCAAGCCAATGGCCCGCAGCTTCTTTACGGCCTGCGCTATCATATTCACATCACGACCGAGGAAGAGGACATCACCTTCCACGAGCAGGTCGGCTATTGGCTATGGGAACCGGCGACCGGGCTGATCCTGCAGACCCTGGCGATACCGCGCGGGCAGGTGGCGCTGGCATCCGGCCATACCAAGATAGGCGACGACCATCTGACGCTGACCGCGAGCCGGGGCAAGACCGAATATGGCATCTGTTCGACCGCGTTCCTCGAATATGGTTTTCGCACCGACAGCTATCGGATCGACCTGACCTTCGAAGGCGACGATGCGTGGCGGTACGACATACGGACCATGCTGCTGGTCCACGGCCGGCCCGATCCCTTCGAACATCGGGACCAGAACCGGCTGACGCGCGTCGCCCATGGGAAACCCAATCCCCTCCAGCAGATTCTGAGCCGGCGGGCGAAGGTCATTCCGTCCCAGGCATAGGGACGCCCCATCCGCTCCGGAGAGGCGACGGCGCTTAGTGTGCCTGCCAGGTTATCACGAGGGCATCGCGATACGCCGGCAGCAACGGATCAGATGCGAGGATCGGGGTCACGCCATGCTTGATCCTTCGGTCATCGAGAACGACCATATCGCCGGCATCGCGAAGCGTGAAATGACCAAGCGGCCGGCCAGTCAGATCCCCGATAATCGTCACGCCGTCCTCGACATTCCGGCGGTCGATCAGCATCACAACGACCCAGTCCACCCCATCGCGATGGAGCCCCTCGGGCGTGGGCTGGCCGGGCTCCGCTCCCGAACTTTCAATACGGAACTGATGCACCTCGCAGTGCCAGCGGGCATCGGGATCCCGTCCGTTGAGAGCCGAGAAGATCGGCGTAAACCTCTCGAAGATTTCCCGCATGATCGGGCTCTCGGCCAGCCCGGCTTCGATCGGATCGAACCAGCGCTGCACATCGCCGTTGAGCGGATTGTAATCCCGGCTCTGGTAGTGCGGCTGGTGGGGCTTGCGGAAGAGGGCAGTTCCCCGCACGTCGAAGACGGCGTGCCTGCGGCGACGGTAACGGCCTCCGTCCGCCATATAGAGATCCGGGCCAAGCCTTTCCCACGATTGCGCAAAGTTTGACCAATCCCGCTGGCTCCCATGCGGCGTTTCCTGCCACTCGGACGCCGGCAGATGGATGAAGCCATGGTCGGTCAACGCATCCGCGATTGATCGAACGGATGTCTCTTCAATCGTCAAACCCGCTGTCTCCCGCGATCATGATGATGCTGTTACCCGGCGACATATAGGCGCGGTGCCCAGGCTCTGAAAGAGCAAGGCGACCCTGCCCATGCTTGCCACCCGATGCACCGGCCCCTAGCCTGACGGCGGATATGAAGGTCAAGCATCTCTGTCTGCCATTGGCGCATCGCGGTTGCCGTCCTAGTCTGCAGCCTGCATGACAAAGCGATGCTGAGCCAAGCTGAACAGGCCACCCTGAACCTTGAGCAAGCGCGTGACCTGCGCGCTTCGGGCCTGTCATATCGGGAGATCGCGCGCACGCTGGCGCTGACGCCCAGCCAGATCGGTCGCATCCGGCGGGTCTTGCGCCGGGCGAAGGCCGCGCAGACGCGCTTGCATTCCACGAATCCGGACGCGACGGATAGCGACCTGCCCGTCACGCAATTGGCTCTTCCGTCCGGATTGCGACAGCTTTTGAAGAAATCGGGTTATCGGACGCTGGGCGATCTGGCGGAAAGGCTTGCCGATCGCGACTTTCCGGGATTGGAAACGGTGCCGGGCATAGGGCCGCACCGGACGCGACTGGTGAAGAGGCTATTGGGCGATTTCGGGCTGCTCCCCGGCTCGGACGATCTGCAGGCGGAGATCGAGGCCCTCTTTCCCGAGTTGAAGGATGCAGGTGCAGATATTTCCGATATCACAATGAAGTGACGCATCGCGCATCAGGGCGGATTGCGATACGGACGCAGCGATGCAGAACGACGCACTCCTGAAGGATCTGGCGGATTGCGGCTCCCCGGAAACGCTTCTCGCCGCGATCCTGAAACATTATCCTGACCTCCGGGCGCCGATTGACGTTGAAGCGATCGCGCGCCGGGTGGGCATTACCGACTTTGGCGATCTTGTAGAGCCCGGATCGTCGAGCGCGATGAGGGCCGACATCGCCAAGACAACAGGCATCATTCTTTGTGCGGCGGCCCTGCCCCCGCAGCGGCGGCGCTTTGCTGTTGCGCATCAGCTCGGGCATTTTCTACTCACCTCGCAGCGCGGCGACAGGCAGTGCAGCAACCGCGACCTGGCGGAAAACCGGCGCGACACGCGACATCGCAAGGAGGAAATGCAGGCCAATCGCTTTGCTGCCGGCCTTTTGATGCCCAAGCCCCTGTTCGCTCCGTTCGTCGAGAGCCTCGGCAAGCCAACGGTAACGCACCTTCCGGCAATCGCCGCTGCCTATGACGTCACGCTGGAAGCGGCCGCCAGCCGCTATGCCGATCTTACCCAGACGATGTGTGCATTTCTGTTTATCAAGGACGGTGCCATGCGATACGCGCGGCTGTCCCGATCCTTTCCGCCGCTTGCCATCCAGACGGGCGATCCCGTCCCGTCATCGGTCAGCGCCCTCGCCCCCGGTGATCGCATCGCCTGGCTTCCGGCGGAAGCGCGCGACTGGCTGACACTCTCCCGCCATAGCCGTCCGCCCACCCTCATGATGCAAGTCCTCAGCAAGGCGAACGGATTTCAGCTGGTGATGCTGTTCGTGAATGCCGCTGCCGAGCGTCGCGCCGACGAAGAGGCCGAAAAACTTGCGACGGAAAAGCCAAAATTCGGGCGCAGCCGTTAGCCGGCTGGGGGACGCCGATCCTTCCGATATGACCCGCACCACAGGACGAGCCCATGAAGCGAAAGCCCAAATCCAAGCTGCCCGCCGGATGGGAGGTCTATAGCAGCGCGAACCGCAAGCCGGCAAAGCCGCAGGGTATCGCCAAGTGGAAATATGGCGTCTGGGCGCTGGTGTTAGCCCTGCTCGCAGGGATCGCCTTCTTCCCCACACTCATAACCGAGCGCCTTTGACGCCTGATACGGCAAGGGCCAACCCTACACTGGCGGATTCGGCCAGTGCGCGCGGGTCGAAGGGCTGGCCCTCATATGCCTGGTCCGGCGTTCAGCCTCTCGCGATATAGGCGCGCCAGCCACCCAGATCGGTGATGTCCTCGGCGCCGGTCAGGGCGCGGGGTTCGGCGACGAAGCCTTTGACGCTGGTGCCATCGCTCAGGGTCACGGTGCCGATGGCCAGAGGCGCTGGCACCTCCACCACGAAGCTGCCGAAGGCGGCGACGTCAAGCTCGTAGACTTCGACCGCGATAGGGCCGCCATCCGCGCTGTGCACCAGGGCGGGCTTGGGCGGCACGCTGTCCGCCATGGCATAGAGACGATAGGTCGGCGCGGTCTCGAAGGCGCCCACGAAGGTCGCGTCCCTCGAGGTCAGCTGCCAGTGCAGCGGCATGTCCTTGAGATGGGCACCCACGACGGCCAGTTTCACGCTCTGCATTTTTCCCTCCAGGTCGAGTGATGGCGGGCGAGGCAGTTCGGCCGCCGCGAGATAGTCATCTGCCATGGCAAGCAATCCGTGGTCGCTATCGGCGGGACCGATCAGCGTAATGCCAAAGCCCGTCCCGTTCGATCTGACGCCGGCGGGGACAGCCACCGCCGCCATGTCCAGCAAGTTCACGAAATTGGTGTAGAGGCCGAGATTGCTGTTGAGCGCCACCGGCGCCGCGGCAAGCTCGGCGACGCGATAGGTCGTGCCGGTGGTCGGAAAGGCGAGCACGTCGATCGTGTCCCAAAGCTCATCGGCATGCCGTTTCAATTCGGCAAGGCGGTAGATGCCGTTGAACAGCTCGACCGCGCTGATGGTCGTGCCCGGCTCCACCACCTCGTGGACTGTCTCGTCGACCGCATCGGGATTGCTGGCGAGGAGGTCGGCCATGGCCGCGGCGCGCTCGGCCACCCATGGACCGCTGTAGAGCAGGCGGGCGGCCTCCAACAGCGGGGCCATGTCGATTTCGACGATCTGTGCCGTCGCCGCGAGCTTCTCCAGCGCGCGATCGTAGAAATATTCGGACTCGCTGTCGCCGAACCACACGCGCTGGTCACGGCGGGGCACGCCGATGCGTTTGGGCATCACCGCGCGATCAGCCAGCGGCTTCGAATAGGGATCGGCCGGATCGAAGCCGGCGACGACGTCATCGACCAGCCGGGCATCCGCAACTTTGTCGGTGAACACGGTGATGCAGTCGAGCGTGCGGCAGGCGGGGACGAGCCCGCGCGTGCTCCACCTGCCCTTGCTGGGCTTGTAGCCGATGAGATGGTTGAAGGCGGCGGGCACGCGGCCCGAACCCGCCGTGTCGGTGCCAAGCGCGAAGCCGACCAGGCCTGCCGCGACGGAGACCGACGAACCAGAACTGGAACCGCCGCTGACATAGGCGAGGTTATAGGCATTGCGGGGAATGCCATAGGGGCTGCGCGTGCCGACAAGTCCCGTCGCGAACTGATCGAGATTGGTCTTGCCGACGCAGATGGCGCCCGCCGCCTGCAACCGATCGATCACGCCCGCCGATGCTTCCGGCCGATAGGCAAAGGCGGGACAGGCCGCCGTCGTCTCGAAGCCGGCGACGTCGATATTGTCCTTCACCGCATAGGGCACGCCGGCAAGCGGCAGGCGCTCGCCCGCCGCGATCCGCGCATCCACCGCGCGGGCAGCGGAGAGCAGGTCGTCGGGTGCGATCCGGCTGATCCAAATCTGCGGCTGGATGGCGTCATAGGCCGCGAGCCGCGCCAGCGTCTCTTCCGCCACAGTCAGCGCGCTCGACGCCCCGCTGTTGACCGCGTCCGCAATAACGGCCACGCCCCGCCGGTCGAGTTTGTCCGCGGGGCCGGTCATGCGTGCCTCCTGAGTGCCAGCATCGGTGAGCCAGGCTGCAGGGATTGCTTCTCCTGCATATAGAGCGCGGCAATCGTACCGCTGCCCGGACTTTCCAGCGGGCATTCCATCTTCATTGCCTCGATCACCGCGATGATGTCCCCCGTCTTGACCGTGTCGCCCGGCGCGACCAGCAGCTTCCAGACGCTGCCGCCAAAGGGCGCCTCGATCAGGTCGGCGCCTTCCGGCACGTCGATGGCCGCCACCGCGGCGCCGGCGTCTGCCCCTTCCGTCAAGTCGGTGACGCGGTCGAACTCGCCATTGCGCTGCCATTCGGCCCGCTCTTCATCGAAGGCTGCCTGGCGCTGTGCCTCGAAGGCAGAGATAGCCTCCGCATTCTCGCTCAGGAAAGCCCGATAGTCGGCCAAGCGAAATTCGGACTGCTCGACATGGATCGAGCGCCGGCCGCTGGGGAAGTCGCGCCGCCAGTCGGTCAGTTCGTCGGCGCTGACCTTGAAGAAGCGGATCTGGTCGAAGAAGCGCAGCAGCCAGGGCTTGCCATCGACGAAGGCGTCGGTCTGCCGGTGTGTGTTCCACACCTGGATGGTGCGACCGAACAGCTGGTAGCCACCGGGGCCCTCCATGCCATAGATGCACATATAGGCGCCGCCGATGCCCACGACATTGGGCGGCGTCCATGTACGCGCGGGGTTATATTTGGTCGTGACCAGCCGATGCCGGGGATCGACCGGGGTCGCCACCGGCGCACCGAGATAGACGTCGCCCAGCCCCAGCACGAGATAGCTCGCATCGAAGATCAGGTTCTCGACCGCGTCGGCATCGGCCATGCCGTTGATGCGGCGGATGAACTCGATATTGTCCGGGCACCAGGGCGCATCGTCGCGGACGGCGCCCATATATTTCTCGATGGTCTCGATCGTGGCCGGATCGCGCCAACTGAGCGGCAGGTGGACGATGCGCGAGGGGACGGAGAAATCCTCAAGGTCGCCCAGCCGCTCCTCCGCCTCGATCAGGGCGGCGAGCGCGCTGCGCTGGTCCAATATCCTGCCGTCGAAATGGAGCTGAAGCGAACGGATGCCGGGCACGATGTCGATGACACCGGGCAACGCCCGCTGCTCGAGTTCAGCCATGAGCGCGTGGACGCGAATGCGCAGTTCGATGTCCAGCACGATCGGGCCATATTCGACCAGGATGTTGCGGTCCCCCTGCTGCCGGTAGACCGTGCGTGGACGCGCGCCCTGCGCCGGAATATCGGCCAGGATCGGCGACAGCGCCGCAATATCGCGCGAGGAATGCGCCGCGGTGACGGTCGTCAGTGGAGCATCATCCGCAGCCGCCGCATCTTCCAGCGTGACCGGCACGAATTTCAGCCGATCTCCGGGGGCGAGTTGCCCGATTTTCCAGCGATCCGCCGCGATCACGACGAAGGGACAGACAAACCCGCCCAGCGAAGGACCATCGGGGCCGAGGATGATCGGCATGTCGCCGGTAAAGTCGACGGCACCGATCGCATAGGGATTGTCGTGGATGTTGGAGGGGTGCAGCCCCGCCTCGCCGCCATCCGTCCGTGCCCATTGCGGCTTCGGACCGACGAGCCGAACGCCCGTGCGGTTGCTGTTGTAATGCACCTGCCAGTCGGCAGAGACGATGGTGCCGATATCCTCATCGGTGAAGAAGTCGGGCGCACCATGCGGCCCGTAGAGCACACGCAGGCTCCACGTTTCACCGAAGTCTGGTACCGGTAGAGCCGAAAGCGGCGATCCCACGTCCGCCGTGCCCAGATGCAGCGTGTCGCCAGCGAGCAGCCGCCGCGCCGCATGTCCGCCGAACTGGCCAAGCTCGAACGTGCTCTGGCTGTCGAGATAGGGCGCGATGTCGAGGCCGCCGGCGAAGAGGATATAGCCCCTGATGCCACCGCCTGTAACTCGGCCGAGCGCCAGCGTCTGGCCCGCCTTTACGTCGATCACCGTGCCGCGTGCGACCGGCTCATCGTCCAGCCGCGCACCGAAATCAGCGCCGGTCAGGCACAGCCGCGCGGGCGCGTTGAAGAACAGCGTCGGCCCGCTGACGGTCATCTCCAGCCCCGCCATGCCCTCGGCATTGCCGAGGAGGCGGTTGCCGATGCGGAAGGAACGGTTGTCCATCGGCCCGGACGGCGGCACGCCGATCGCCCAAAGGCCCTGCCGGCCGGGCCAGTCCTGCACCGTGGTCGCGGTGCCGCCGCTCACCACCCGCATGCTGCGCGGGTGATAGGCGATGCTGTCGAGCAACCGGGTGGAAACCGCCCCGCTGGCGAACTGACCGTTGCGAACGACATCGCGCAGCCAGTGCAGATTGGTCTCGATGCCATCGACCCGGCTGTCGTCGAGCGCGTCCTGCATCGCCGCGATCGCCGCGTCGCGCGTCGGCGCATGGACGATCAGCTTGGCGAGCATAGGATCATACCACGCGCTGACCGTGCTGCCGGCCATGCACCATGTCTCGGCGCGGATGTTCTGCGGGAAGCTGACGGCCGTCAGCGTGCCCGATGTCGGGCGATAGTCGAGCGCGGGATCCTCGGCATAGAGGCGCACCTGCACGGAATGGCCGCGCGGCTCCGGCGCGGGCGCATCGAGGAAGGCAAAATCCCCCGCCCCGCCCCGGATCATCCATGCAACCAGATCGATGCCCATCACCTCTTCGGTGACGCCATGCTCGACCTGGAGCCGGGTGTTCATCTCCAGGAAGAAGAACTGCTCCCGCTCGGCATCGTAGAGAAATTCCACCGTGCCCGCAGAGCGATAGCGGGCCGCCTCGCCCAGGCGGACGGCGGCGGCGATCAGCTCCGCACGGATCGCGGCTGGCAGCAACGGTGCGGGCGCCTCCTCGACCACCTTCTGGTTGCGGCGCTGGAGCGAACAGTCGCGCTCACCGAGCGGCATGACCCGGCCGGCACCGTCGCCGAAGATCTGCACCTCGATATGGCGGGCGCGGCCGACATAGCGTTCGAGGAACACGCCGGCATCGCCGAAATTGCCCTCGCCCAGACGCGCGACACCGGCAAAGCCCTGGCGCACGGCGGCCTCATCCTCGCAGATGCGCATGCCGATCCCGCCGCCGCCGGCCGTGGCCTTCAGGATGACAGGGAAACCGATCTCCCGCGCGGCGCTGGCAGCTTCCTCCTCGTCGGTCAGCAGGCCTGTGCCGGGCGCAAGCGGCACGCCATGGGCGGCGGCAAGCGCGCGAGCGCTGTGCTTGAGGCCGAATGTGCGGATATTGTCCGGCGTGGGGCCGATGAAGACGATGCCAGCGGCGGCGCACGCCTCGGCAAACTCGGCATTCTCGGCCAGGAAGCCATAGCCCGGATGGATCGCGCCGGCGCCGGTTTCCCGCGCCGCCTTCAGGATCGCGGCGGTATCGAGATAGCTCTCGGATGCCGGCGCGGGGCCGATGCAGACCGCCACGTCCGCTTGCGAAACGTGGAGCGATCCGACATCCGCTTCGGAATAGACCGCGACGGAGCGCAAGCCCATCTGGCGCAAGGTGCGGATGATCCGGGTGGCGATCGCCCCCCGGTTCGCGACCAGGACTGTGTCGAAACTCATGCCGAGACGATCATCCGAACGGGCGTCGGGTTGAAGGCGTTGCAGGGATTGTTGATCTGAGGGCAATTGGACACGACGACGATGACGTCCATCTCGGCGTGCAGGTCAACCGTCAGCCCGGGCGCGGAAATACCGTCCACGATACCCAGCGATCCGTCAGCCTCGACCGGCACGTTCATGAAGAAGTTGATGTTGGAGACGATGTCCCGCTTGTTGCGACCCTCGGTCAGGTTCGCCTCGAGGAAATTCTCCACGCAGGCATGCTGTGACTTGGTGTGGTGGCCATAGCGCAGCGTGTTGGACTCGCAGGAGCATGCGCCCCCGATGGTGTCATGATATTCGACGGATGTGGCCGCGATGGTCATCATCGGGCGGCCCTCGTTCGATCGCAGCACGGTGCCATTGCGCAGGAACAGATTGCCCTGCGCCGATACGGTGTCCTGCGCGCTGTACCGCTCGGCATCGTCGGCGGCGGAGTAGAGGAGAAAATCCACGGCCTGATTGCCCTCAAGGTCGACGATGCGAAGCGTCTGGCCAGCGGCTATGTGATGCAGCCATGGCGCGCGCGCGGGCACGATCTCGTCATGAACGACAGTGCCGGAAAGGCCCGAGATATGCGGGTCGATGGTCATTTCGGCCTCTTTCTGCCTAGAGCGCGTTCCAAACAGGCGACATCATCTGCTGACCTGGAAGGCGCGTAAAATCGAAAAAGCTGGAGCAGCCGAGCCAATGCGGTCGGATCGGAGCCTGCCCTAGCGACGGAAATAGTCTTCGACATTCAGGAAGGCGCGCAGCCCTTCCGGCGTCGCGGTACGGACCGCATCATCAACGGGCGTGACAGGTCCGCGCCAGGCGGAGACACGAAGCGGTGTCACGGTCCATTCCTCACGCGGATCAAGAACATGAGGGCAATTGGCGATGATGACGATCACGTCCATCTCCGCCCGCAGAATCAACGATCGTCCCGCCTCATAAGGGCCAACCAGCGGCGTAATCGTCCCGTCCGCCTCGATCCGGGTGCCCTTGAACAGGTTCACGCATGGATGCACGTCGCGCCGCCCCAGCCCATGCTTCGCCGCGCCCAGCAGCAGGCGATCGCGCCCGTTCGGAAAGGTGCCGCTGTTGCGGCCTTCACCATATTTGGCTTCGTTGGTCGCGGCGTTCGAGGTTCCGCAGAAGGTATCATGGCTGCCGGCGCCATCCACGATAATGCTCATGAGCACGCGGCCCATGTCGGACAGCAGCAGCTTGCCCGCGCCCAGATAGGCGTTCCACTGGATCTTCACCGTGTCGGCGACATTGAGCCGTTCGGTCGGCATCTCGGCGTTGAAAAGTAGCAGGGAGGCACAAGCGTCGCCCTGCAGGTCGATCAGGCGGAGGCGGGAACCGCGCGCGAGCCGGCGGGTAGCATAGCCGCCCGCTGCGATCGTTTCCTCCCAGAGCAAGTCCTGGGCGGGCACATCGGCAGGCAGGTCGTCGGCGGCCGGCGGGAGCAGCGGCATCGCTTCCACCACCGTTCCCGCCATCGCGCGGGCATGGTCGCGGGCGGCCATGGGATCGGCGAGAGGCCCCGTCATGCCGCGACTTCCTTGGTCGTCTGGTTCCTGTCGGACGAAACGACGTTCTCCAACCCGTCCTGCTCGTGAAGCGGCGGGAGCAGCGCGGTCGTCGTAACAAGCTGCAACTGGTGCACGCCGCGAATGCCGCGCAGGGCATCGCACAGTTCCTTCAGCCGCTTGGCCGGCCCCTGCACCAGCAGCACTTCGAGCGACTGGTCATCCTCAAGAAAGACATGCTGGGAAGAGATGACTTCCTTAAGATAATCGGTCTGGGTCTGGGCGAGCTGCTGGCGCACCCGACCGCGATCCCCGCGGTAAACAATCGTGACCGTCCCGGCGAGCATGTCTTCGGGACGCGTCAGCGCTTCATGTTCCGCAAGCGCATGGCGGATCAACTCGGCGATCAGCTGCGACCGGGACGGCAGGCCCCGTTCATCGACCATCACGTCCAGTTGGCGAAAAAGTTCTGCAGGAAGGCTCATGCTGAGCCGGGCGAGACTGGTGGGTTCGGTGCTCATGACGCCGTCTTCTCAATTATTACTAACATCGTCAAGTTTAATACTCTCATCGATATTCGTCGAGACCGGCACACGTTTTTTTAGCGGCAGATCATAGACCGCCGTGGCGCCGAACCGATGGGGGGCGTGCGGATCGCGGCGGCGCTTGTCCAGGGTCAGAACGCGCGTGCCCAGAGAAAAGGCTTCCCTGATGTCATGCGTGACCATGATGACCGTCAGCGAATAATCGCTCCACAGCCGGGTGATGAGGGCGTGCATGTCCGCCTTGATTCCGGGGTCGAGCGCACCGAAGGGCTCGTCCAGAAGCAGGATGCGGGGTCGCTTGATGAGCGCCTGCGCGATGGCGAGCCTCTGCTGCATCCCACCCGACATCTGCGCAGGGTAAAGGTGCAGGCTGTCGCCAAGGCCCACCGCGTTGAGCATTTCCTCAGCCTCCGCGATGGCCGCGCGCCGGCGTGCGCCGAAAAGCCGCGCGGTGAAGGGAGACTGCGCGCATTCCAGTCCGAACATCGTGTTCTTCAGCACGGACAGGTGCGGGAAGACCGAATAGCGCTGGAACACCACGCCGCGATCCGGCCCGCATTCGGGCGTGAGCGGCGTGTCGTCGAGCAGGATCGAACCGCGGGTGGGCACCTCCTGCCCCAGCACCACGCGGAGCAGACTGCTCTTGCCGGCGCCCGATGGCCCGATGATCGAGACGAAGGAGCCCGCCTCGATATCCAGGTTCACCCGTTCGAGGACGACCTTGTCGCCATATTCGACCCAGATGTTGCGAAGACTCAGCAGCGCGCTCAATGGCCGGCTCCATGTGCCCAGGGGAACAGGCGGCGGCTGGACCATGTCAGGAGAACATCCATCATGATCGCCAGCAGCGCGATCCACGCGACATAGGGCAGGATGATGTCCATGGAGAGATAGCGACGGACGAGGAAGATGCGGTAGCCAAGGCCGATATCGGACGCGATCGCCTCCGCCGAGATCAGGAACACCCAGGCCGGGCCGAGCGATAGGCGCACCGCCTGGATGAGGCGCGGCATCGCCTGCGGCAGCGCCACCCTGATCATCAGCTGCCAGCTGCTGGAGCCCAGCGTCTGCGCCTTGGCGATCTGCTCAGGCGGCAGCGCACCGATATGGGCGGCGATGTCCCGGATCATGAACGGCGCGATGCCGATGACGATCAGCGCCACCTTCGCCGTTTCCCCAAGGCCAAAGGCGATGAACAATATCGGCAGCAGCGCGATCGGCGGTATCACGGCGATCCCCGTCACCAGCGGGCCGAAGGTCGCGCGCACTGGCGGCAGTACGCCCAGCAGCAGGCCGACAAGAAGCGCCGAAAGCGTCGATATGCCAAGGCCGAGGCCCAACCGCTGCAGGCTGGCCATGGTGTCCGCCCAGAAGACCAGCTGCCCGGAAAGCTGATCCGGCTGGAACAGCAGGGTCGACATCGCCTCGACCATGGCGCCGGGCAGCGGCAGGATCTTGTCATTGGGATTGGCGGCATGGCGACCGGCAGCCGCCACGATATAGACCAGTACCAACAGCAGGATCGGGGTCGCGCCCAGAAGGATGCTGTTGCCCCGCCGTATGCGTCGGTTTACCCAGCGCATGTCGAACTACCCCCGATCCGTCCGAACCGCTCAGAGCTTACCATCGGCAGCCATCTGCATGTAGCTGGCGTCGAAGCGCAGGGTGACGTGGCTGGCATCGCCCAGCGTCTTGTTCCCCGGAAAGGCCATGCCGACGGCATCGGCGGATTTCGCGCCTTGGCCGAACAGCCCCTTGGAATAGCTGAAGTCCCGTACGCGCGTCATGGTGGTGATGAGCGCTGGCGCCGAGGTGGCCGCCACCGCGGCCTTCGGGTCGGAATAAAGATAGGTGGTGGACAACTGGTTGTCGAACAGTTCCGGCTTGGTCCCGGCAAGTTTCGCCATCGCCGCGCGGGCAGCCTTTCCTTGCGCATCCTGACGCTGCATCAGCGCGGTCGTCTCATACCAGATGCCGGCCAGCGCCTTGCCCAGATTGGGGTTCGCCTTCAGTGTCGCGGTGTCGACCACCAGCAGGTCGAGGATCTCGCCGGGAATGTCGGCGGAGCTGAATACCTGCTTCGCGCCCGGCGCGGCCTTCATCACAGAAAGCTGCGGGTTCCAGGCAACGGCGGCCGTCACCTCCGGCGTCGCGAAGGCGCCAACGATGTCCGCGTCCGACGTGTTCACCGTCTTGACGTCGGTCAGCGACATGCCCACGGAACTCAGGCCCCGCGCCAGAAGATAATGAGAAACCGAAAGCTCGGCGAGATAGACCTGCCGGCCCTTGATGGCGGTCAGCGTGTCACCGCCCTTCAACATGATCCCGTCATTGCCGTTGGAATAGTCGCCGACGATGATCGCGCTGGTATCCTTGCCCCCGGCGGCGGGAATGGTCAGCGCGTCCATGTTCGCGACCGTTACGCCGTCCAGCTTGCCGGCGGTATATTGGTTCACCGATTCCACATAGTCGTTCACCTGGACGACATTGATCTTCAGGCCATATTTGTCGGCCCATTTCTTCACGATGCCGGCCTGCTGGGCGTAGGGCCATGGCATCCAGCCCGCATAGATGGACCATCCAATGCTGAACTCCGTGCGCGGCTCCGTCGCCTTGTCCGATGACGGCGAGCAGGACGCTGTCATCAGCGCGCACGCCATCAGTGCCATTCTTCCCGCGCTACGAATCCCGTTGAGCATGATTCGACCCCTTTCGCATTGCAGCATTGCCTCAAATCGGACGGTTGTCCATGTACAATTATTACTATTGCGATGTTTGGTAATATCCATACTATGGCGGCAGCGTTGGCTGAAATCCTGCTCGATCGGCACGGCGCATGGTCCGGGAGGGCATGCATCGCAGGCAATTTGTTCCTAGGCCCCTCACCCGGCCGATCTGGGAGATTTTGATGGTGCAAGGCTCCGCTCACAATCCCGCATTGTCCGCCAATCCACAATCGGCAACGGCGCGCGCCTATCCCAACGGCAATCCCGACCTTGGCTATAATCCCGTTGGTGTCCGCAATACCGACAGCGCCGTGCCGCTGCATCGCAAGGGCGCGGTCGTTCATGACTATGCCTGCGATGGTCCGGCGCCCGGCAGCCTGTCCTTCCGCTGGACCTATGGCTCGAACGTCGCGGCCAAGAACCGCGACCCGCGCGTGCAGGTGGTGCAGTATAATGAAGACAGCTTCGTCCTGCGGCAGAATGTCTGCGTGCATTGGGAAGCGCCGTTCACCTATCTGCTGTTCGGCAACAAGGGCGCGCTGCTGATCGACAGCGGCGCGACGGCGGATGCGCGCCACTATCCGCTGCGCGAAACGGTGGATGCGATCATCACCCGCTGGGCGCAGGCACGGGGGCGGAGCAAGGTGCCGCTGACGATCGCGCTGACCTCGGGCGAGGATATCGCGCAGAACCAGGGTCTGGTCCAGTTCATGGGGCGGCCGGATACGACCATCGCCCCCAAGCCGCTGGACGTGATGAAGCGCTTCTACAGCCTTGGCAGCAGCTGGCCCTCCGGCACGGGCAGGATCGACCTGGGCGACCGGGTGATCGAAGTGATCCCGACGCCGGGCACGCACAAGGATGGCGTGAGCTTCTACGATCCCTATTGCGATTTCCTCTTCACCGGCGACCTGTTGTTCCCCGGCAAGATCAATATCGGCAATGACGGGGATTTCGTCGCCTCGCTGGAGCGGCTCAAGGGCTTCACGGCCAGCCGGCCGGTGAAATGGATCCTGGGCGGCCATATCGAGATGATGTTCGTGCCGGGGAAATATTATCCGCGCTTCGCGACCTACAAACCCTATGAGCGCGTGCTTGAGATGGTCCCCGCCCTGATCGACGAGGCCTTGCGCTATGCCCGCGAGGTCAAGGGCAAGGACATGATGCTGATCCGGCCCGATTTCGCGCTCTTCAACGGGGTCAGCCCCGACCAGCGCACGCAGGTCTGGCCCGAGGGCGTACCCAATATCAATCCGCCGCGCCCCTTCTGACGACAAGGAACGCATCCATGGATCGTCGCACCTTCCTGACCTACAACGCCGCAGCCGCGGCCATCCCGCTCTCCGGCGTCGCGCTCACGGGCCTTGCCGATGCGGCATCGGCCGCCGTCCGGCCGGCGCCCATCGATTTCAAGAGCAATCTTCCCGCCACGGGCAACTTCCCGGCGAAATGGATCTGCGGATCGTCCTCGTGCATGGACAACACCGACCCGCCCGTGCAGGTCCACTGGTATAATCCGCACACCGCGATCCTGCGGCAGAACAAGGCCTATAGCTACGAGGCGCCCTTCGCCCCGCTCTATTTCGGCAATGACCGCGTGCTGCTGCTCGACGAGGGGTTCGTGCAACTGCGCAACGACTGGGATCTGCGCGGCGTCGTGGACGCCGCGATCGAGGACTGGTGCCGCCGCAATGGCCGTGATCCCACCAGCCTGGAACTGCTGGTCGCATTCAGCCACCTGCATGCAGACCATTATGCCGCGGTCAACCAGTTCGCCGACCGCCCCAACACCCGCTATATGGGTCTGACCCATGAAGAGATGGTCGGCTTCTGGGGCATGACCAATTTTCCCGAGGAACGGGTAACGCTCGACCTGGGCGGGCGCGACATATTGATCTGGGGTTCGCCCGGCCATGTCGTTTCCGAATTCGCCTATTATGACAGCTACACCCAGATCCTCTACACCGGCGACATGTTCTATCGGGGCCGCTGCTACATCAGCTTCTGGCAGCCCTGGTTCGACAGCATGAAGCGGCTGATCGACTTTTGCGACACGCATCCGGTGACGCATGTCATGGGCTGCCATGTGGAGATCAGCAAGGACGGGCAGGACTATGCCTATGGCATGACCTACCAGCCCGAAGAGGCACCCGTGGAAATGACCGTGCAGCAATTGCGCGAGGCCTTCGCCCATGCCCAGACGATCACCGAGCCCGGCATCTATTTCACCGGCACGGTCTTCCTCTGCAACCAGACGCGGGGCACCACCACCATCGACAAGAACCCCTATCGTTACAGCTGAGGCACCGGATATCCGGGCAGGAGAAAGCGCATGAAGAAGGTCGTTGGTTTAACGCTGTTTGTAGCCACGCTGTGCACTGCCACCCCGCCGGCTGCTGCTGCGCCGCCAGATCCGGCGGCGCTGAAGGAGCAGGCGCTCAGCGTGCCGGGCTTCGCCGACTTTCTGGCGGTCGACGGCAGCACGGTGTGGGCAACCAACGCCGGGCGGGTCGAGCAATGGTCGACCAAGGGCAAGCTGGCCTCCGTTGCCGTGCCGAAGCCATGCGGGGCGATGGTAATCGCCTTTGGATCGCTTTGGGTCGCCAATTGCAAGGGCGGCGAGGTGTACCGGATTGACCCCAAGACTGCCCATGTCCTTGCGACCATCCCGGCCGGCGTCGGACCAAGCGGCGAACTCAATGTCGTCGCGGGGGCTGGTTCGATATGGGCGCCCAGCGAAACGACCGGAAAAATCGCCCGGATCGACCCGGCCACGGATAAGGTGGTGGCATCCATTAGCGTGGCGCCCGGCACATCCTATCTCGCCTTCGGATTCGACGCGCTTTGGGCGGCCAGCGGCAAGGCGCAGTCGCTCCAGCGGATCGATCCCAAGGCCGATGCGGTGTCCCACACCATCGCATTGGGCAAGCAGCCGGGCTTTCTTGCTGCCGGCGAAGGCGCCGTCTGGGTGCAGGAACAGGGCGACGGCACGGTCGCTCGGGTCGATCCCTCCACGGTTGCGGTGTCCGGCCGGGTGAAGGTCGGCACCACCCTGATCTATGGCGACATCGACACGGGCGGCGGAAAGGTCTGGTTGCGCACCACGGAAGATCAGACCTTCGTGGCGATCGACCCCAACTCGTTGGCGATACTTGCCCGCGCCGGCAAGGCCTCCGGCAGCGGTGCCTTGCGATATACTCCCTCCGGCCTCTGGACGACCGCGCATGACGTCCACACTTTGTCCTGGTGGAGCGAGGCGGCGGAAGGCAAAAACTAGGGGCGTCGATCCGGCTCTGACCGGCAGCGAACGAATCGGCGGTGGCGCGCCGATGGCGTGAGATGCAACCACCGCCGCCTTGCCCGCTCAGGCAAGGCGGCGGGTGCCGCAAATCCATATTACGTCGATTTTATGAAAATGACGGTTTTGAGGGATTTTTCCGGCGAACCGACACCATCGCCCCGACTTCAAATAATACTCTTGACCCATTCCGTAATATCAATACCGTGTGCCCTAACGCCGGAGAGCGACACCAGCAGGAGAGAGAGAGGATCAAAAGGTCAAGCCGGCTGCCGGCTTGAGGGAGATTTTCTATGGATCAACAGCCGGCCTGCAACGCTGCACTCTCAGGGGATCTGCAATCGACCATCAGTGTCGCCCAGATTAGCGCGAATTCTGGCCAATCTCATTTCAGTCTGTCCTCCAGCTCGACAGACGCCAGCGATGGCAGAACGACGCACGGCGATGGCGCCCTTAAGCGACTGGCGGTCAATCTTATTCCAGCAGCCGCGGTCGTGGCGGTCGTTCTGTTCTGGGCGATCGGCCCCAAATCCTGGATCGACCATCCCTGGTCCATGGTCATTGCGGGCAGCCTTACGACGGCATTCATACTCGCGCTCGAATGGGTTCTGGAACGCCATGCCGGCTGGCGACTGAACAAGCGTGAGTTCGCGACCGACCTTTTCTACGTGCTTCTCGGCTATACGGGCATCTCCTGGCTCACGAGCACGCTGGCCGATGGGCCACTGGAAGCCGCCAAGGCCTCCCTTGGCATCACGACGCCATGGACCGCGCACATGCCCTTCCTCGCGCAGGTCGCGCTGGTGATTTTCCTGATCGAATTCGGCCAGTACTGGATGCACCGGCTGATGCATAATTCGACGCCGTTCTGGCTCACCCATGCGCCGCATCATCACATCACGCAATTGAACGCGATGAAGGGCTATGTCGGCAATCCCATCGAGCTGTTTCTGATCAGCCTCAGCGTGGTCGCGCTGTTCGATTTCGACAAAGCCGCCATTTTCTGTGCCTTCAATGTCCTGGGCGTCGTTTCCGGCTTCGCCCATGCCAATGTGCGTTCCGATCCGCCGCCCTTCTACTCCTTCTTCTTCACGACGATCCGGCATCACAGCCTTCATCATTCGGTGGATTACGAGGCCACCCGTTGCAACTACGCCAACTCGCTGATCCTGATCGATCGCATTTTCGGCACCTATCGCGAAGGCGAATCTGCCATCGTCGGCCAGGACGAGCGCAAGCGGCTGACGATCTGGGAGCAATTCACATTTCCGTTTCGACCGTTGATCGAGAGGATCAGGGAGAAGCGGGGCGACGCCCCGTCGACGGCAAACTGACCGGGTGAACAGGATAATAACGTCGCACGCCACGCTTAGAGGGATTTTATAAAAGTCGGGTAGCAAAAGCATCGGCCAATAACCGCAAAAGCGATGGCCGGTATATCGACCAAGGTTTTCAAAACAAAACACTCAGGTTCTGGCGAAGAAGCGTCAGGGCACGGGAGGTCTTAACCAAAAAAGGGGAAGCATATGACATTTCGCGCGAAACTGAGACTGGGGCTCTTATCCGCAACCATGTTCACGGGCATGGGGCTCGTGACGCCAGCGATCGCGCAGGATGCGCCGGCTGACGCTGCCAGCGATGCCGATTCCATCATCGTCACCGGCACCCGCCGCAACACGACGATCATGGAAACGCCGATCAACATCTCCGCAATCGGTTCGGAGGAGCTTGCGCGCCAGCGGATCGACGATGTGGGAGATCTCGCCGCGTTCACGCCTGGCATGACCATTTCGGATACCGGCCCGCGCTCGACCGGAACGATCGTGCTTCGCGGTCTGAGCGCTTCCGACGTGGATGCAAGCGGCAACAGCTATGACACCGCGATGGGCATCTATCTGGGTGAAGTGCCGCTTTACTACGACTTCAAGCTGATCGACATCGATCGGGTGGAAACGCTGCTCGGGCCGCAGGGCACGCTTTACGGTCTCGGCACACTGGCCGGCGCGATACGCTATATCCCCAATCGGCCCGACCTGGAGAATTTCGAAGGCGAAGCGCATGGGCGCTTCTACGGCAAGAGCCATGCCAGCAAGCCCGGCTATCAGGCCGATGCCGTCGTCAACATCCCGATCGTCAAGGATCACATCGCGTTCCGCACCGCCACGGGCTATTATTATGATCCCGGCTTCATCGATTATCCGCTGCTTATCCAGGAGCCGGGGGTATCGCTGCCGCAGCCGAGCGGCACCAGCAGCGTGTCGGATGCCGGCTATGCGGCGAACCTGCGGAAGCAGAAGAACCTCAATTTCGAGAAGACTTTCACCTCCCGTAACCAGTTGCTGCTCCAGACCAGCGACGACCTGAAGGTCGATTTCACCTACGCCTATCAGCAGACCAAGAGCGATGGCGCGCAGTCCAACAGCGCCGGCGTGCTCGGGACTGGCAAGTACCAGAATGCCAGCCGCTATATCGAGCCGGTCAATCGTCACGCGCACCTCGTCAGTATGGAAGTCAACGCGAACATCGCGGATATCGCGGACCTCGTCTCGACGACCGCCTATACCAATGTCAAAGTTCGAACACAGGGCGACAATACCGATCTGCTGCTCGATCTCGACTATGACTATGAGCTGTTCCCAGCCTTCACCAGCTGGAATGAGAGCGAATCCGTCCGCAAGCAGTTCAACCAGGAAGTCCGCCTCGTTTCGCGCCATGGCGGCCCGTTCAGCTGGGTGCTTGGCGGCTTCTACAACGAGCAGAAACTGCAGCGCGACTATTCCGAGCATGTCCCCGGACATCCCTGGGTCGATCTCGCCACCAACCCCGACGAGCTTGAATATGTCTCCTACACCACGTCAAAGGTGACGGAGAAGGCGATCTTCGGCGAAGGCTCGTTCAAGATCACGCCAGAATGGCAAATCACCGGCGGCGCCCGCTATTTCAAATATACATCGGGCATCGCAGGCGCCCAGACTCTGCCGCTGCTCGGGCAGCCGCTCAGCCCCTATGACAAGACCGTAAATGGCGGCAACGCGAAGAAGGATGGCTGGGTGTGGAAATTCAACACATCCTACAATTTCACGCCGGACCTGATGGCCTATGCGACATACAGCAAGGGCTATCGCATCGGCGGCCCGAACACGGTCGCGCCCTGCGACGATCCCCTGCCGCCCGGCCAGAATATCTGCGCCCTGCCGGACGAACTTCAGTACGGTCCGGATACGACAAAGAACGCAGAGATCGGCGTCCGTACCCAGCTTTTCGATCGCAAGCTGTCGTTCAACTTCGACATCTTCCAGGTCAAGTGGCAGGGCATTCAGGTCGCTTCCGCTACCCTGAACGGCATTGCGGGCATTACGGTGAACGGTGGCAAGGCCAAGTCGCAGGGCTTTGAAACGTCATTCCAGTTCAGGCCCATAACCGCCCTGAATATCCAGGGGACTTATTCCTACACCGACGCCAAGCTGACCGAAGATGTCCCCGGCATCATCACCATTCGGGAGACACCGAACGATTACAGCAACCGTTTCGTCCAGCTCGACGCGCTCAAGGGGGACCGCCTGCCGGGTTCGGCGAAGAATTCGGGTAGCCTTGGCGCAACCTACACCTTGCCGATGATGGACGGAAAGCTCATCACCAATTGGACCGCAACCTATCGGGGCAACGTGGTTTCACGGCTCGGTTGGGATCGTGCCTATGGCACAAAGATCCCCAGCTATGTGCTGCACCGGGCATCGCTGACATATGAGACGGAATTGTACAGCGTCAGCCTGTTCGCGAACAACATCTTCGACAAATATGCCGTAGCATCGGTTGATCAGGACCGCTCACGCATTGGCGTCAACGACGGGGTGGTCGTGCGCTACTACAAGCAGGCCGTGATCAACCCGCGCACCTTCGGTATCGAGGCGCGCATCAAATATTGATCGCTCCAGAGGACGAGGCGCCTTCCGGAAACGGAGGGCGCCTTGTCTTTGAGCGGCGGGCCGATCGCGCCATAGCCGGGCGCCATGGGTCGACGGTTGGGGATGGGCGATCGCTCACCCCGCAACGCGCTCTGGCATCACCAGAAATTTCGCGCGAAAGAGCGGATAAAGCGCCTGCCGCAATGCGCAGCGTTGCCCGCGATGTCCTGCTGGCGGACGAACGCCGTCTGAAAGGCCCACGATTACATGGTAACGCGCCCCAGCCTCCAGCGTTCGAAATGTTCATGCGTCAGCCTGACCTTGAGGCTCTCCCACCGCTCCCCAACGGCGGCCCATTCCGCCTGTTTTCTTGACATCATTGCAAGGCTGGCACCGGCCGCTGCCTGGATCGCCTGATGCGGAGGATTGGCGGCGACATCATCAAAAATGTTGCGCGGCCCCTGCCATCCTTCGGCGGTGAATCGATCGTTGAACGTGTCTTCGAACACGGCGATAAAACTGAGTGCCTTTCCAACGGTACGGAAACTGATTTCCGACTCGCCCGGCGTCAACCAGTCGCGCAGGGCGGCGATCGTGCCGGCCGGGCTGTCCAGAACGGAAGATACGTCCGCAAGCTGCGCAACGGTGAGAAACGCAATGTCACTCTGAACTTCGAGAGATTCCGCGTCGAACCATTCCCGGATAATTTCAGTTGGCCGCATGATATCTCGTGCCCCTTTCCCCTTCCCATTATTTCTGGAGGTTAAATATGGCTTGAGCCCGGCGCAACCATCCCCGAATTTCTTTGATAAACATAATAATGATCGCGCCGCCGCGATATCGCCCGGTGGAGCCGTTCGTCAGGAGATTCGAGAAGCGGCATTTTTTCAATATCTTATGGCGCCCGTCCACGGCTGCATCGCCGACTGGCGGTCAGGCGCTTTAGCCTTGTCCCTGCCACTCTATCCAATCGCCATAGGCATGGCATGTCGCCAGCAATCGCCCTTCCCCGCTCGGCCAGCAGGTGAGCCATAGCTGGACCTCGCTCCGTGTCGGGGTCCATTCGAAACTGATCCATGCAAGCGGCCGTTCCCAGCTCGCGCGAGTGCCCGCATCCTCGATCATCCCGATGACAGCCTGCCGGTCCTTGTCCCTGAGATACTGCAGGACCATGGAGTGGAACACGACCCGGCACCGCCCCGCCTGCTGCGGTTCGCTCAACCGGGCCGCGAGCCAGCTCACGGCATTGCCCTTGTCGATCCGAGGCGGATGGCGCTGTGCAAGGGCGAGTGCCTGCTCCAGGCGAGCGGCGCGCTGCGGCTGATCGGCCCAGACATAGGAGAGCAGCAGATGTCGGGTCGCCTCGTTCCCCGCGTCCAGAGGATTGAGGTCCACGCCACGCGCGGCGTCTACATCAATCGGCGCGGCGGTGGGGGCTGGCCCACGCCATGCCGGCATAACCTGCACGGCCGAGCCCATTGTGCCAGCAACGACGCCAGCTAAATCATAGGCATAGTGAGCAAGATTGAGATTGAGTCCGCAGCTAGACCCAAGCTCCAGAAGCTCGAACGGCAACCCTAAACGCCCATGCGCGACCATCAGCGCAGCACCGATGGCTGCCGCGCGACCAACCTCATTGGTCTGCGGCGTGTGATGCATCCGGGCGAAGACGAATTGATCTTCGGCGGCGAGCGCAGCCGCAATCGCGCCATCGAAGTTGTCGTGCTCGCCCCGGTAGAGCGCACTGAGCATCGGGACCGAACCGCGCCGGGCAATCGCGTGGAGGGCCGCATTGAAACGCATTGCGAGCGCAGCGGCCGAGGGCGCATGCGGCCAGCACAAGATGAGCTGGGCGGTCAGCGGCGCGTGGTGAAGCTGGCGTTCCCCCGCTTCCAGTACGGCAGCGACAAAGGGCGAGCCAAGATCACGCGCGACCATAGCCTGGCGCTTGAGTTCGCCGCAGCCACCGATATGCGCGATCATGTTCATGAAGGATTCCCTCGCCGGCTTCGGCGACAACAAAGCAGTGGGTCTGGATCAGACAAAGCCATGCCCGCCACCGTGCCGCGCGCCCTTCGAAAAGGTTGCGGCACGGCGGCGGTCAATAGCCTCAAAACGCCTGCCAGTCGTCATCCGCAGCCGTGCGCGGTCGTGCCAGCGCGGCCACTGCAGCAACCGGCAACGGCTTCACGTTTCCGACAAAGCGCCCTGCTGCCGCTCCCATTGCCCGTCCCGTCGCCTTCGATACCTTGCCGACGTTGAACTGGCTGGCCTGGTCCGAGAGCGCCGTAACCTCGCTGGCAAGGTTCCGCGCCGCGGCAGAGGTTTCCTCGACCATCGCCGCATTTTGCTGCGTCGAATGATCCATGGTGCTGATCGCCGTGCTGATCTCCGTGATCGCGGTCGATTGCGCATGATTGTCGGCGGCCATGTCGCCCAGCAGATTATGCACTTCGCCCACGCCCACGGAAATGTCGGCGAGTGCGTGATCTACTTTCTGCACGGCCTGGACGGCGGTGGAGATGTCCGTCTGCGTCGCGGTCAACTGGTCCCGTGCGCGGCCGGCTTCTTCCTCGGCGCGCATCGCCAAGGCAGAGACGAGGTCGGCGACGACGGCGAAGCCACGACCGGCCTCTCCGGCACGCCCCGCTTCCACCGCCGCATTCATGGCAAGAACGCGGGTCTGGAAGGCGATCTTGTCCAGCCCCTCGATGACGCTGTCGATGCCCTTGGCGCTGTCGGCCACGCGGGTCATCGCCTGCACGGCTTCCTCGGCGGTCTCGCGGCCGCCATTCACCGTCGCCATCGTGTCGTCCGCCCGCTCGACCGTGCGATTGGCCGCCTCGGCGGTAGCCTTCAGCCGCCCATCCATCTGGATGACTGCGGCCGACGTCTGCTCAAGGCTCGCGGCATTGGCTTCCGTGCGGCGCGCGAGATCCTCCGATGCCTGCGCAATCTCGCCCGATCCCGTACGGATCGACGCAGTCGATTCCATGACCGAGGAAATCAGTCCGCGCAACGCGGCCACGGCGTCGTTGAAATTGGTCTTCAGCGCCGCATATTCCCCCGGAAACTCCCGACTGATCTCTGCCGTCAGGTTGCAGTTGGCCACTTCGGAAAGATGCGACGAGATCGTCTGGACCACCAGCCTCTGTGCAGCCTCCGCCTCCGCGCTCGCCGCATCGGACGCCTGCTTGGCGATCGCAGCATCGCGGAAGACCAGTACCGCGCGCGCCATGTCGCCCAGTTCGTCGCCACGATCGGTATCAGGCACGGCGATATCGTTCTGGCCCGCAGCCAGGCTGGCCATGGTCTTGGTGAGCCCCGAGATCGGGCGCGCAATCATGCCGCTCAGCATGATCGCAAGGGTGATGGCGACGCCGATAAGCACCAGCCCGCCCACGATCAGGACGACGGTGGCGGTGTGGATGGCGCTTTCCTGTCGCTCCGAATTCTCTGCGATCAGGGTCGCCTGTGCGTCGCGAATGGCGCGCAACGGCAGAACCGCCGCGCTCACGAGCACGGCCTTGCCGGCGCTCCGTGTCTGGGCCTGGGCCGCATCCCGCTGACCTGCCTTTACGAGGCCGATCAGCCGATCACCCCAGTTCTTGCGCCAGGAGAGAGTCTCCTCGCGCGATTTCAGCAGGGCATCATGCAGGGCCGGATCGCTCAGCTGCGCTTCCAGCTCGACTGAAGTCTGGTCATATTCGTCCCGCGCTTCATCATAGCTTTTCAGATAGGAAGCATCCGCGGTGACGAGGAAGCCGCGCAACTGGCTGTTCTGTCGAAGCAGAGCCGTCTCCAGCGTCAGCGTCTTGGCATGGATGGACTGGCTGAGGTTGTTCTTGTCCGTCGATGTGCGGATCATCGAGATGTTCATGAAGAACACGATCATCATCGTCGCTGCCGACGCGCATATCAGGAGGAAGGACAGCCCAAGCTTCCTCGGTATCTTCATTGATTTCAGCATGGTCATCACTCTTGATTGAGTTCCCTTGGGCTCGCGGTGGCGAGCCGGGGCGCCTCAGTACCCCGGCTGCCGGTTGCGAAATCAGAAGGTGAAGCGCAGCGATGTCGAGATCGTCCGCCCATTGATGGCCCGCGCCGATACGAAGCCGCTCGCGGGGATCGCAGGCTGGGCAACGTCGGTCAGGCCCGTCACGTCGAACAGGTTGTTGACGTTCATCGACAGCTCGACCCGGCTCACGGGACGATATTGCAGGAAGGCGCCAACGGTAGTGAAAGCGGGCAGCTTCAACTGGTTGGTGTCCTGCGTGTAGCTGCTGGTGGTGCCCACCACGTTGAAGCCCGCAGTGAACTGCTCGACCTCGAACTGCGGCGTCGCCTGGAAGATCAGCTTCGCCTGGTGGCGGGGGACGTTGCCCTCCAGCACCGGGTTGAGCGAATCCTGGGCGATTTCCGCATGGGTCAGGGTCGCGCCGGCCGTCAGGCTGAAGGGACCGCGACGGATGCCGCCCTCCAGTTCGGCACCATAGGCCCGATAGGTGCGGGCAATGATGTCCAGCCCCAGCGTACCGTCGGCACGGCTGACCGTCTGCAGGTTGAGCTCGCTGGTTTCCGCCCAGAAGCCGGTGACGTTGAGCGAAACGTCGGACTGGCGGAATTTCGCGCCGATCTCCGCCTGCTTCACGGTATCATGGCCAGCCCTGGGATCGACCAGCTTGCCGGTCAGCGGGCTCACGACGGGCGTGAACAGAAAGCGGTCGGCAGCGCCGCGTCCACCACGGCTGTAGCGAGCGAAGACCGCAAAGGGCTCCGCGACGCGATAGTTGATACCGGTCGAATAGCTCAGATAATGATAGCCAAAATCGATCGGTGCCGGATTGGTGAGCGGCAGGATCGCAGTGCTCCTTTCGGGCGCCGAGATCACGCCATCGCCGTTCATGTCGTAGGAGGTGATGCCTCCACGGCCACCGCCCAGATCCGAACCATAAAGCCACCCACGGGCCTTGCCGGTATCGTAGCGGAGGCTGCCGCCGATCGCGACCTTGCCGATATGATAGTTCACCGATCCATAGGGTGCGTTCACATCGAACTCGACGTCATATTTGCGGCGGGTAGAGCCACTGCCGAGCTGCGAGCTGTAGGCCAGGATGCCGTTCTGGGTCTGCGGCACGCCCGCAGCGGTCGTGATATTCACCAGCGCAGCCTCGCCCCCGCCACGCACATCGGCGATGGCGGTGGTGAACAGCCAGTCGGTATCCAGCGTCTGCGACGACCTGTAGTAACCGCCGGTCAGGGTGAGTACGCCGCCGCCGATGTTCCACTGACGCGTGGCACGCAGGTCGTTCGTCATGGTATCGAGGCTGTTGATCTTGGTATCGCGCAGCAATGCCATGGTGAGCAGTCCGTTGCCGTTCAGCGTCGCGGGACTGGCGATCAACTGACCCAGATTCGGGCCCGAAGCATAGCGCAGCGTCGCACCTGCGCCACCGAACATGCCGGCCATGGTCGGTGCGGTCGTGGTGAACACCGGCTGGAATTGCGTGATCTGACCGGAAATGTCGGCGAAGCGAAACTTCTCGCTAATCGTCCAGCCGCTCAGGTCAAACTGCGTATCGAGGCCGATCGACTTCACGATCGGGTGCATGCCTTCACGCAGATCGTCGCGATACAGCTGGTTGTTGCCATCCAGCGTGACGATGTTGGTGACATAGGCAGATTGCGGGGCATCCTTGCTGATGTTGTACCCCTCGATATTCTGATAGTCGGGGTTCGCATTTGTGCCGGTGACCCGCATCGTCGAAGGCTGGTAGGCCGGCGCGCGGTCATCGAGATATTTGCCCGAGATGCGAACATAGCCGCCATCAAAGGTCTTGGTGACGTTGAGCTTGACCTGCCCGCCCTTGTAGCCGGTATAGCCGATTTCGCGCGGGCCTTCGCCTGTACGATAGAAGCCGCCGATATTGTAGCGCAGCGTGTCGGAAATCTTGCCGCCGTAATCGAAATCGGCGCGCTTTTCGTCATAGTTGATGCCTGAGCTGAGCTGAACGGTGCCGCCCTCGACCTCGCCGGTCTTGGAGATCAGGTTGATCACGCCACCCGGCGAGTTGGACGCGAAGGTCGATGCCGAACCGCCGCGAATGGCCTCGATCTGCGACAAGGTCAGGTCAGCGCGCATGAAGGCGTCGGCCGAAACGAACATATCACCAAATTCGAGGACCGGCAGGCCGTCTTCCTGGAACTGCAGATATTTGGAACCGGTCGATGCGAGCGGAAGGCCGCGGATGGAGTAGCTATTATTGCCCTCTCCATTGGATGCTTCAGCGCGAATGCCAGGGATGTTACGGAAAATTTCGCCAAGCGAACGGGCACCGAGCTTCTCGATCTCGGATTCCTTGAGCGAGCTGGTGGAGATCGCGCTGTCCAGGCGATCACGGCCCTTTGCGACACCGGTGGAAAAAACCTCCTTAGCCGGACCGCTGCTCGCCGATCCATCCGCGCCGGCTTCAGGCGGAGCTGCCGCGGGCGGCGCTTCAGCCATCGCAGGCGAAATAATCGCGAAAGACGCGACAGTAAATAACAGGCTGCACTTCTTCATTATAATTAACCCCTTGAACAATGGCCATCAGCCACCCCCAAAAAGAATTATAGAAAAAGGAGAGACGGCCTCGTTTTTTGCCAAAGCCTAAAATTCCAAGAGGTTGTATTTATGCGAAAAATTATATCATTATCGCCGTGGCGATGCAGATGTTAATAGAAGTTAACAATTGCCACTGAATTTCATCCACTTGAATGACAATATTTCATTGCAATTTGCCACGAATGATATGCGCCCCAAACTTCTGTTTGGCATCCATTCGCTAGCCAGCTATGCCGCTTGCAGGACCGGGGTTTCCCTCCGGTCCTGACTGATCGCGCCGGTGCCCGAAAGGGCTTGAATGGGAATGCGGTGCGGGAGCTTTCGGCTCCCAAATCCGCGGCTGTCCCTGCAACTGTAAGCGGATAGCGCGATGCACATCGCTCCTTCTCGAAGGGGCAGCCACTGGGCCGGACGCTAAATCCTGCGAGGCCTGGGAAGGCCGTGCATCAAGCGATGACCCGCGAGCCAGGAGACCTGCCGGCGTCTGGTCGCTCTTGCCCTGGCCCAGGGGATGGCCATGGCACGGTGAACTCCGTCTGAGCGACGAACGAGCGGCGGGGGCCGCATCGGTGACGTGTGTCGGCCGCAAAGCGCGTCCGGCCGCCATGCGTGCCGACCGTTCGCAAACGGCACGCCCCGGCCACGTCGCCAGACGCCGGAGGACCATGTTCGTGGATCATGTTCGCGATCGAGACGATATCATTGCAAGGCCGCAGGCCATTTCTACCGCCTCCGCCACACAAACCTATTCCCCGCCCCGTCTACGCCGCCGGATCGGCGGGCTGTTCGGGCTGCTGCTGGCCGCCAACATCGGCGCCTGGCTTTGGGCCTGGTCGCTGTTCCATGCCCAGCCCCTGATGCTGGGCACGGCGCTGCTCGCCTGGGGCCTTGGCCTGCGTCATGCGGTCGACGCCGATCATATCGCGGCGATCGACAATGTGACCCGCAAGCTGATGCAGGATGGCCAGCGCCCCATCACGGTCGGCTTCTGGTTCGCGATCGGCCATTCGGCCATCATCGCCATCGCCGCCATCACGATCGCGCTGACCACCAGCGCGCTTTCGCAGTTCGAGGCGTTCAAGCAAATCGGCGGCGTGGTGGCGACGATGATCTCGGCGCTGTTCCTCTTCACCATTGCCGCGATGAACCTCACCATCCTGCGATCGGTCTGGAAGACCTTCAGCCATGTCCGGGCCGGCGGCACCTATGTCGAGGAGGACATGGACCTGCTACTCGGCAATCGCGGGCTGCTTTCGCGCATCTTCCGGCCGATGTTCAGGCTGGTCAACCGCAGCTGGCACATGGCGCCACTCGGTTTCCTCTTCGGCCTGGGCTTCGATACCGCCACAGAGGTCGCCATCCTCGGCATGTCCGCGAGCCAGGCGGCGGACGGCCTCTCGCTTGGCACCATCCTCGTCCTGCCAGCGCTGTTCGCGGTGGGCATGGCGCTGATCGACACGGCAGACGGCGTGGTGATGCTGGGCGCCTATGACTGGGCGTTCATCAAGCCGATCCGCAAGCTCTATTATAATATCACCATCACGCTGATCTCCGCGCTCGTCGCGATCGGCATCGGCGGCATCGAGACGATGGCGCTGATCGGCGACAAACTTGCGCTCACCGGCGCGCCCTGGACGATCGCCGCGGACCTGGGCGAGCATTTCAACAGCCTTGGCTTCACCATCATCGGCCTGTTCATTCTCTGCTGGATCGTGAGCTTTGCGATATACCGCTGGAAGCGCTTCGACGAGATCGAGGTGAGGGTCGCGGCTTGAGCGGCCGGCCTGATGATCGCGGCGACGCGACGACATCAATTGGCTTGGCCCGAATTTTGGTCTAGGGCGATCAACGAAGGCCGGGGCAACCTGACCTTCGATGATCGCGCCGGTGCCCGAAAGGGCTTGAATGGGAATGCGGTGCGGGGGCTTCCGGCCTCCAAATCCGCGGCTGTCCCTGCAACTGTAAGCGGATAGCGCGATGCACATCGCCCTTTCTTCGGAAAAGGGCAGCCACTGGGCCGGACGCATCATCTGCATGCCGGGCCTGGGAAGGCGTGCATCAAGCTGTGACCCGCGAGCCAGGAGACCTGCCAGCGCACCGGTCGCTCTTGCCTTGGTCCAGGGGATGGTCACGGCACGGTAATTCTCCGTCTGAGCGACGACCATTGCGGCTGGGGCTGCATGGTGCGTGGTAACGGGTGCATCGTCGCGCCCGCCCGTCGTCGCGCGCCGACCGACATGCGTGTCGGTAATCCCCCGCCATCTGTCGCTCCGGCGTGCGGGGAATATGAATGTCCGACCTGTCCAAGGTGCCCGTCACCATCATCACCGGCTTTCTGGGCGCCGGAAAGACCACGCTCATCAGCCACCTGATCCGCAACGCCGGCGGGCGGAAGCTGGCCGTGGTCGTCAACGAGTTCGGCACGCTGGGCGTGGACGGCGACATCCTGAAATCCTGCGCCATCCCCGATTGCCCGGCCGAGAATATCGTCGAGCTGGCCAATGGCTGCATCTGCTGCACCGTGGCGGACGATTTCATCCCTACGGTCGAGACCCTTCTGGCGCTGGAGCCGCGCCCCGACCATATCCTGATCGAGACATCCGGCCTTGCCCTGCCCAAGCCCCTGCTCAAGGCGTTCGACTGGCCAGATATCCGCTCGCGCATCACGGTGGACGGTGTCATCGCGCTGGCGGACGCGGAAGCGGTCGCGGCCGGCCGCTTCGCGCCGGATGTTGCCGCGCTCGATGCCCAGCGCCTCGCCGACCCGAGCGTCGATCATGAGACGCCGCTGTCCGAAGTGTTCGAGGACCAGCTGGCCTGCGCCGACATGGTGCTGCTGACCAAGGCTGATCTGGCTGGGCCGGAAGGCGTGGCTGCGGCCCGCGCCGTGATCGCGGCGGAATCCGTGCGCGCCCTGCCTATCGTCGAACTGGTCGAGGGCGTGATCGATCCCTCCGTCATCCTCGGCCTTGGTGTCGCCGCAGAGGACGATCTGGCCGCCCGCCCCTCCCATCATGATGGCGAGGACGAGCATGAGCATGAGCATGAGGATTTCGACAGCGCGGTGATCGCGATCGGGGAAATCACCGATCCGGCCGATCTGACCGACCGGATCGAGGGATTGGCGCGCGACCATGGCATTCTGCGCGTGAAGGGCTATGCTGCGGTGGCCGGCAAGCCCATGCGCCTGCTGGTCCAGGCGGTCGGCGCGCGCGTGCGCAGTCAATATGACCGGCCGTGGCGCCCCGGTGAGCCGCGCGCCAGCGCGCTCGTCGTCATCGCCGAGCATGACCGCCTCGACATCGAGACGATCCGGGTCGCGCTTCAGGGCTGATCGCTCATGCACGTCCTCTTCCGCGAAAGCCATGGGATCGAGGAAATGGCTGTCCCGCAGGATCTGGGGCAGACGCCCGCCGATCTTGTGGTGCTGTCCTTTTCCGACAGCGACCTCGGGGCCTTCGCGGCAGGGTGGCGTCGCGCCCGTGCGGCGGGGAGCGCCCTACCCTCGCTTCGGCTCGCCAATCTGGCGGCGCTCGCCCACCCGCTGTCGGTCGATACCTATGTCGAGCAGACATTGTCGGGGGCAAAGGCCATCCTCATCCGGCTGATCGGTGGCGCATCCTATTGGTCCTATGGCCTGCAGCAGGTCGAGGCACTGGCGCGGGCGCGCGGGATCGCGCTGGCCGTCGTCCCCGGCGATGGCCGCCCGGACCGGCGGCTGAGCGCGGTCTCGACCCTGGGTGAGCCGATGCTGCATGAACTGGCCGGGCTTTGCGATGCCGGGGGCACGGCGGCGGCGCAGGCGGCGCTTGCCCTTCTGGCGCAGGCGGCGGGGTTTCAGGCCAGCGCGGCGGAAGGCGCTCTGGCGATTGCGACCGTGGCCGCATGGCAGCCAGCCGTGGGCGTGGCCTGCCCGGCGGCGTTCGCGCTGACCTCCACCCGCCCCCGCATTCTGCTGATCTTCTATCGCTCCTATCTGACGGCGGCCGATGTCGATCCGTTCGAGGCGCTGCATGCGGCGTTCGCGCGGCGCGGCTTCGATGTGCTGGGCCTGTTCGCGCCTTCGCTCAAGGCAGAGGGCGTGCGCGCCTGGATCGCGCGCTGGGTGCGCGTGCTGGGCCCCAAGGCCGTCGTCAACGCCACCGCCTTTTCTGCGCGCGGCGAGGATGGCCGCACGCCTCTGGACAGCGCGGAGGTGCCGGTGTTCCAGCTGGCAATGGCGACCTCTAGCCGCGCGGCGTGGCAGGAGGCATCGCGCGGCCTCTCCCCCACCGATCTTGCCATGCATGTCGTGCTGCCCGAAGTGGACGGGCGCATCTTCGCCGGCGTCGCCAGCTTCAAGGATACCGCCCCGCGCGATCCCGATCTTGAGTTCGCACGCGGGGCGCATGCGGCCGACCCCGTCCGCATCGATGTCATTGCCGACCGGGTCGCGCGCTGGATCAGCCTGGGGAGCAAGCCACGCGACCAGCGACGCCTCGCCCTGGTCCTGTCGACCTATCCGGGCAAATCCTATCAGATGGCCCATGCCGTGGGTCTCGACGCCCTGGCATCGATGCAGGCCATGCTGGGCGATCTGGCGGAGGCGGGTTATGCTGCTGCGGAGCACCCCGATCTTGCCGACGCGCTCTTGTCCAAGCGTATCTCCTGGCCGCTGGCGGAATATCGCAAGGCCATGGATGCCCTTCCCGCCGCCGCGCGCGCGGACCTTCTCTCGACATGGGGGCGACCGGAAGACGATCCCGCGCTGCAGGACGGGGCTTTCGCCTTCGCAGCCGTGCAGGCGGGAGCCATCACGCTCACGCTCCAGCCGGAACGCGGCATCCCCGCCACGCGCGAGGCCGACTATCATGACCTCTCCCGCTGCCCGCGCCACGCCTATGTCGCCTTCTACCTGTGGCTGCGCGCGCAGGGTGCGGACGCCATCATCCACGTCGGCGCGCATGGGACGCTGGAGTGGTTGCCGGGCAAATCCGTCGCCCTGTCCAGCGACTGCTGGCCCGAAGCGCTGACGGGCGCGATGCCGATCATCTACCCCTTCATCGTCAACGATCCCGGTGAGGCGGCACAGGCCAAGCGCAGGATCGGCGCGGTCACGATCGGCCACGCCCCGCCGCCGCTCGCACCATCGGGCAGCAGCGCGGAACTGGCCCGCATCGAAACGCTGCTGGACGAGTTTTCCAATGCCGACGGGCTCGATCCAGCACGACGCAACCGCCTCTGCATCGCGATCCGCGAAGAGGCTGAGGCGCTGGGGCTGGACGCCGAACTCGGCATCGGCGCCGCCATGTCGCTGGGCGAGGTCATCACCCGGATCGACCGCTTTGTCTGCGACGTGAAGGAGAGCCAGTTCGGCGACGGGCTGCATGTCTTCGGCCGGGGCGAACAAGGCGATGCCGAGCGTGCGGGGCTGCTCGCCGCGCTCGACGGCAGGCGCGTTGCCCCTGGCCCGTCCGGCTCCCCCTATCGCGGGCGATCCGACGTGCTGCCGACCGGGCGCAACCTCTATACGATCGATCCGCGCGCCGTCCCCTCCCGCGCCGCCCATGCGCAGGGGGTCAGGCTCGCAGAGGAGCTGGTCCGGCGGCACCTGCAGGACCATGGCGATTATCCGCGCGGCCTTGTCGTCGACCTGTGGGGATCGGCGACCATGCGGACCGCGGGCGAGGAATTCGCGATGGCGCTGCACCTGCTGGGCGCGAAGCCGGAATGGGACATGGCCTCTGAACGGGTCACGGGCATCGAGATCCTGCCGCTCGTCCTGTTCGACCGTCCGCGCATCGACGTGACCCTGCGCGTCTCGGGCCTGTTCCGCGATGCCTTCCCGACACTTCCGGCGCTTTTCGGGCAGGCCGTGCGCGCGCTGCACAGCCGCGACGAACCGCCGGAGTGGAACCCTTTCGTCGGCAAGCCCCCCTCCCCGCGCGTCTATGGCCCGCGCCCCGGCCATTTCGGCCTGGGCATGGGGGACGCCGCCGATGTCTACACCGCCGAGGCCCGGCAGGCGGCGGGCGAGGCATGGCTCGCTGCATCCGACCATGCGCTGGACACCGACAGCGACCATGCCGACCCGGACGGCCTGCGGCTGCGCGTCGCCGGCGCGGACGCCTTCGTCCACCTGCAGGATCTGCCGGAAACCGACCTGCTGCTCGCCGCCGACTATGCCGCACATGAGGCCGGCTTTGCCGCCGCCCAGTCCGTCGCCGGGGGCAGCGCGACGCTGTACCATCTCGACAATCGCGATCCCGATCACCCCGCCGCGCGGACCCTGACCGAGGAAATCGCCCGCGTCGTGCGGTCACGCGCGGCGCATCCCGGCTGGGTCGCGGGCATGATGCGCCACGGCTTTCGCGGCGGCGCGGAACTGGCCGCGACGCTGGATCATCTGGGCGCCTTCGCGCATCTGGCCGGCGGCCTGCCGCCGCAGCTGATCGATCTCTATCATGATGCGACACTTGGCCAGCCCGAGGTGCGGGATTTCCTTGCGCAGGCAAATCCCGCCGCGCTGGCCGCGATGGAGGTGCGCTTCGCCGCGTTGCACGACGCCGGGCTGTGGCAGACGCGGCGCAACTCGATCATCGCCAGCCTGCAGGAACGTGCATGAGCGGCTTCGCGATCAAGGGCTGGTGCCCCGATGCATGGCATCCAATGGCCGCAGGCGACGGCCTGCTGGTGCGCGTGCGGCCTCGACTGGGGCAACTGACGCGTGCGCAGGTGCTGGGGCTGTGCGAGGCGGCGATCGCGCATGGCAACGGCCTGATCGACATGACGAGCCGCGCCAACCTCCAGATTCGCGGCGTCAAAGACAATGGCTGGCCCGTGCTGCTCGAACGGTTGATCGCTCTGGGACTGGTCGCCCCCGATCCGGTCGCGGAAGCGCGGCACAACATCCTTGTCGCGCCGGAATGGCAGGCGGGCGACGATACCGCACGGATTGCAACCGGGCTGGCCGCACGCCTCGACGAACTGCCCGACCTGCCGCCAAAGGTCGGTTTCGCCATCGATGCGGGCTCTGCCCCCGTGCTAACCGGCGATCCGGGTGACTTCCGTATCGAGCGCGGCGATCAAGGCGGCCTGATCCTGCGTGCGGATGGACGCCCGACCGGGAGAGCGATTCAGCAGGGCGCTGAAGTCGATGCCCTCATCGCGCTGGCACATTGGTTCGCCGACACTGGCGGCAGCGACGCGGGGCGGATGGCACGGCACATGGCCGTGCTTCCGGCTTGGGCGAAAGGTGACTGGCGCCCGGCCCCTCCTGCGCCTGCTCTCCTGCCGGGACAGCGCCCGAATGCTGTCGCCTATCGCCTGCCCTTCGGCCAGGTCGAGGGACACAAGCTTTCCGCGCTGATGGGCTCTGACCACCTGCAGATGCTACGGATCACGCCGTGGCGCATGCTGCTTGTCGAAGGTGCGCCCATCCGGGAGGCAGACGGCTTCTTGCTGGCCCCCGGCGATCCACTGGCGCGTGTCGATGCGTGCCCCGGCGCGCCCCTCTGCCCGCAGGCCACGGTGGAGACACGCGATCTCGCCCGCCGCCTCGCGCCGCATGTGGATGGACGCCTGCACGTCTCGGGCTGTGCCAAGGGCTGCGCCCGCGTGCTCCCCGCCCCTGTCACCCTCACCGGCCGCGACGGCCTTTTCGACCTTGCCCTCGATGCCCGAGCCGGCGGCCCCGCCATCCGCGCCGGGCTGAGCAGCGCAGAGGTTCTCGATCATTTTGGAGCCGTTTGATGCCGCATAGCTATGAGACAGACGGGGCGGCGATCTATCGCCAATCCTTCGCCACCATCCGCGCGGAAGCGGACCTTGCCCGTTTCTCTAGCGAGGAAGAGCCGGTCGCCGTCCGCATGATCCACTCCGCCGGCATGGTCGAGCTTGCCCGCGACATCCGCTTTTCCGATCGGTTCGCGGTAGAGGCTCGCGCCGCGCTGGAGAGGGGCGCGCCCATCCTGTGCGATGCCCGGATGGTCTCCGAAGGCGTGACGCGCACGCGCCTTCCGGCCGACAATCCCGTCATCTGCACGCTCAACGCGCCGCAAGTGCCGGACATGGCACGGGCGATGGGCAATACCCGGTCGGCGGCCGCGCTGGAGCTGTGGCGCCCGCATCTGAAGGGCGCGCTGGTGGCGATCGGCAATGCGCCGACGGCACTGTTCCACCTGCTCAACATGCTGGAAGACCCCGCCTGCCCGCGCCCGGCGGCGATCATCGGCTGCTCTGTGGGCTTCGTCGGCGCGGCGGAATCCAAGGCCGCGCTGTGGGCAGCGCCGCCCGTGCCCTGCTGCATCGTGGAAGGGCGGCTGGGCGGCAGCGCCATCACCGTCGCGGCGATCAACGCGCTTGCGAGCCGCGCCGAATGAGCAGCGCACTGATGACCGCGACCAAGCCCGAAAACAGGCTCGGCACCATCCATGGCGTGGGCCTTGGCCCCGGCGCGCAGGATCTTCTGAGCGTCCGTGCCGACCGGCTGGTGCGCGGCGCCCGCCATATCGCCTATTTCCGCAAGGCCGGAAGGCCCGGGCAAGCCCGGCGCATCGCCGACGGGATGCTGCGGGCCGACGCCGTCGAAATCCCGATGGAATATCCGGTGACGACGGAAATCCCGCTGTCCGACCCGCGCTACAATGCCTGCCTCTCGGCCTTCTATGCGGACTGCACGGCACGCCTGACCGCGCTGGCGCAGGCCGGCGAGGATGTGGTGGTGCTGTGCGAGGGCGATCCCTTTTTCTACGGTTCGTTCATGCATTTGCACAGCCGCCTGTCGGGCATCGTCCCGGTAGAGGTCGTTCCCGGCATCACCGGCATGGCGGGCGCCTGGACCGCGACGGGCGCCCCCATCACCTGGGGCGACGACGTGCTCACGGTCCTGATGGCGACCCTGCCTGAGGCCGATCTGGGCCGCCGCATCCGCGATACCGATGCGCTGGTCGTGATGAAGATCGGCCGCAACCTCGCCAAGCTGCGCCGCGCGGTGGCGGCTGCCGGCCGCGAGGACAGCGCCTGGCTGGTCGAACATGCGGCCATGCCCAGCCAGCGCGTCACCCGCCTGGTCGAGGCGGAGAGCGTCACCCCCTATTTCTCGATCCTGCTGATCCACGGCCAGGGGCGCAGGCCATGAGCGTGGGCAGGGCAGGCAGCGTGAACGGCACCGGCGGCTGGATCGCCATCGCGGGACTTGGTCCGGGCGATGAAGCCATGGTGACGCCGGAAGTGACCGCCGTGCTGGCGCAGGCCACCGACGTCATCGGCTATATCCCCTATGTCGCGCGCGTGGCGCCGCGCGAAGGGCTGACCCTGCACCCGTCGGACAACCGCGTGGAGCTGGACCGTTCCGTCCATGCGCTGGACCTCGCGGCGGCCGGGCGGCGTGTCGTGGTCGTGTCCTCGGGCGACCCCGGCGTCTTCGCGATGGCCGCCGCCGTGTTCGAGGCGCTGGAGGCAGGCCCCGATCATTGGCGCGAGCTCGACATTCGCGTGCTGCCCGGCATCACCGCGATGCTAGCGGCCAGTGCCCGTGCCGGCGCGCCTCTGGGCCATGATTTCTGCGCGATCAACCTCTCCGACAATCTCAAGCCCTGGCCGCTGATCGAGCGCCGGCTGCGGCTGGCGGCGGAGGCCGACTTCGCCATGGCCTTCTACAACCCGCGATCGAAGGCGCGCCCCGAAGGCTTCGCCCGCGCGCTGGAGGTGCTGCGCGAGGCCTGCCGGGACGATCGCCCCATGCTGTTCGCCCGCGCCGTCTCCACCCCCGAGGAACGGTTGCAGATCGTGCCGTTGACGCAGGCGACCCCGGAGATGGCCGACATGCGGACGATGGTCATCGTCGGTTCCAGCCAGACGCGCCTGATCAAACGGGCCGCGGGACCGATCCTCTACACGCCGCGGTCGGCGCCATGATCCAGCCAGCGCATGACATCTTCGGGGGCATGGACCTCCGTGCGCGCCGGCATGGCGGGGCGGTCGATCATGATGACCGGCAGGCCCAGTTCGCGCGCCGCGATCAGCTTGGCCTCCGCCCCCTTGCCCCCGGCATTCTTGCAGAGGACCAGGTCGATCTCATGTGCCCGTATCAGCCGGATGTCGCCTTCAGCGCTGAACGGGCCGCGATCGACGACAACATGGTGATGCGGCAGCGTCGGCGGAGCCTTCGGCGCATCGATGAAGCGCAGCAGATAATGATGCTGCGGCCGGGCGGCGAATGCCTCCACATGCATCCGCCCCATCGCCAGCATCACCCGGCGCGGCGGGCCATCCAGTGCCGCGACGGCGCCATCGATATCGGCGACAAGGGTCCATCTGTCCCCGGCGACCGGCGTCCATGCCGGACGGGTCAGCGCGATATGCACGACGCAGGCCATCGCCGAGGCCTGCACCGCGTTCGCGCTCATGGTCGCGGCAAAGGGATGGGTGGCATCCACGATATGCGTGACGCCCTGTTCCCGCAGGTAGCCGGCGAGCCCCTCCGCTCCGCCAAAACCGCCGACGCGAACGGGAATGGGTTGTGGCCTGGGCTGCTCGACCCGGCCGGCATAGCTCAGCGTCGCCTGCATCCCGCGCGCCGCCAGCAACCGGGCGAGCGCACTTGCCTCCATGGTGCCGCCCAGAAGGAGGATATTCGGCATGGCTGAAACTCCCGGATCGGCATGGCTGACGATCATTGGCATTGGCGAGGACGGACCGGATGGACTGGCCCCTGCGAGCCGTCAAGCGCTCGCGCAGGCGGAAGTGGTGATGGGCTCCGCGCGGCATCTCACGCTGCTCGGCGCATGGGACCGCCCCACGGTGGAATGGCCCGTTCCGTTCAGCGAAGGAATTGCGCGCCTGCTCGCGCTGCGTGGGCAGCGCGTCGCGATGCTGGCGTCGGGCGACCCCTTCTGGTTCGGCGCGGGCGCAGTGATCACGCGCAACCTCGATCCGGGGGAATGGGAGGCTCATCCCGCCCCCTCGACCTTCGCACTTGCCGCCGCGCGACTGGGCTGGGCGATCCATGACACCGCCTGCCTCGGTCTCCATGCCGCACCGTTCGCGCGCCTGCGGCCATATCTGGCGCCCGATCGGCGTATCATCGCGCTGCTCCGCGATGGCGATGCGGTTCCGGCGCTTGCCCGTTATCTTGTCGATCTGGGTTTTGGCGCTTCGCCGCTGCATGTGCTGGAGGCGCTGGGCGGACCGCGCGAGCGGATCACCCGGACGACCGCCGAAGCATTTGACCTCCGGAACATCGTGCATCCGGTTGCCGTCGCAATCACATGCGCGGGCGATGGCGCTGCATTGCCCTCGACATCCGGCCTTGCCGATACCTGGTTCGATCATGACGGGCAGATCAGCAAGCGCCCGATCCGCGCCCTGACCCTCTCAGCCCTCGCACCTCGCCCCGGCGAGATATTGTGGGACATTGGCGCGGGATCGGGATCGATCGGCATAGAATGGCTGCTCGCCCACCCGGCCAACCGCGCGGTGGCGTTCGAGGCCGATCCGGTGCGCGCCGCGCGGGCCAGCACCAATGCCGCCGGGCTGGGTGTCGATCGCCTTGACATGATCGTGGGACGCGCGCCGGATGCCTTGCCCCTCGCTGGCACGCCCGATGCCATCTTCATCGGCGGCGGCCTGTCGGATGCGCTACTGACCACGCTCTGGGATCGCGTCCCCGCCGGCACGCGGCTGGTGGCGAACGCCGTGACGCTCGAGTCCGAAGCGCTGCTTGCGCAATGGCACGCGCAACGCGGCGGCAGCCTGCTGCGCATCGAACTTTCCGAAGCCTCGCCGATCGGCACTCGCCGGGGATGGCGGGCTAGCTATCCGGTTGTCCAGTGGAGCGTAGTGCTGTGATCGTCGCTGGCTTCGGATTCCGGGGAGCGGCCAGCCTCGCCTCACTGCAGTCGGCGCTCATGCGCGCGCAACAGGGGCATTCGCCCGTGACCATGCTCGCCGCGCCGCAGGACAAGACGCCGGCGCTGGCGCCGCTCGCAGCATTGATGGGCCTGCCCGTGATCGGGATCGACGCCGGAGCGCTGGAGGCCATGGCCACGTCCACCACATCCCCCGCCAGCCTCGCCCAACGCAACAGTGGCAGCGTCGCCGAGGCATCGGCGCTGGCCGCTGCAGGAGCGGCCGCTCAGCTGATCGCAACGCGCCACATCTCCATCGATCGCATGGCGACCTGCGCCATTGCCAAAGGACATCCGCAATGACCGTCCATTTCATCGGCGCCGGCCCCGGCGCGCCCGACCTGCTCACCCTGCGCGGCCGCGACCTGATCGCCGCCTCCTCGGTCTGCCTCTATGCCGGATCGCTCGTGCCCGGAGCGGTGCTTGGCCATTGCCCAGCCGATGCGCGGATCGTGAATACTGCGCCGCTGGCACTCGACGACATCATGGCAGAGATCGCCGCCGCCCACGCCGCCGGGCAGGATGTCGCACGCCTTCATTCGGGCGATCTCTCGGTATGGTCGGCCATGGGCGAGCAACTTCGCCGGCTGCGCGCGATGGATATCCCCTTCACCATCACCCCCGGCGTCCCCTCCTTTGCCGCCGCGGCCGCCGCGCTGGAAGCCGAACTGACCTTGCCGGGGCTGACCCAGTCGGTCGTCCTCACCCGCACGCCGGGCCGGGCGAGCGCGATGCCGCCCGCCGAGAGCCTTGCCAATTTCGCCGCGACCGGGGCGACGCTCGCCATCCACCTCTCTATCCACAATCTGGCGCAGGTGGTTGCCGATCTTGTCCCCGCCTATGGTGCAGATTGCCCGGTCGCCGTCGTCTGGCGCGCAAGCTGGCCGGACCAGCGGATCATCCGGGCAACGCTGGCGGATGTCGAGCAGGCGGTCGCTGGCAGCATGGAACGCACCGCGATCATCATGGTCGGCCGGGTGCTCGACCCGGAGGACTTCGGCGAAAGCAGCCTCTATGCCGCCAGCTATGATCGCCGTTTCCGCCCGCAGGAAGCATCCTCGCGCTTCGCGGGCGCCAGTGAATGAGCACGCCCGGATCATGATCGACCTCCACCTCATCGGCATCGGCACGGGCAATCCCGATCATCTGACCGGCGCCGCGGTTCAGGCGATGAAGCGCGCCGACCTCATTCTGCTGCCGCGCAAGGGCAGCACGAAGTCGGACCTGATCGATCTGCGGCGCGGCATATGTCATTCGGTTCTCGACGCCAATTCAGCGACGCGGATCGTGGAATTCGACCTGCCGGTGCGCGATGGCACGACCCGCTATCTGGATGCAGTCAACGACTGGCACGATGCGATCGCGGCGGCATGGGCGCGGGAGATCTCCGCTCATCTCCCCCTTGGCGGCACGCTCGCCCTGCTCGTCTGGGGCGATCCCTCGCTCTACGACAGCACATTGCGGATCGCCGACCGGCTGCGCGCGGATGGAATGGACATGCACATCCACGTCATTCCCGGCATTACCAGCATTCAGGCGCTGACGGCGGCGCACGCGATCCCGCTCAACAGGCTTGCGGAGCCGGTCGTCATCACCACTGGGCGGAAGCTGCGGGCACATGGCTGGCCGCACGGCGCCGACAGCGCCGTCGTCATGCTCGACAGTGGCTGCGCTTTCGAAGCCATCGACCCGCAGGGCATCGACATCTGGTGGGGCGCCTATCTCGGCATGCCGCATGAGGCGCTAGTCCACGGGCGCCTCTCAGATGTCGGGCCACGGATTGGAGAGACGCGCGCGGCCTTGCGCGCCCGGCATGGTTGGATCATGGATGTCTATCTGATGCGCAGATTGGGCGGAACGGATGCCAGTCATGAATGACAATGCGCTCGCAGAACGCCACACCGACCGCATGCGCAAGAAGCAGGCCTCGCGCGCCCGGATCATGGAGAACAAGACCCGCGAGAAAGGGCTGCTGATCGTCCACACCGGCGAGGGCAAGGGAAAGAGCAGCGCCGCGCTGGGCATGGTCGTCCGCGCGGTCGGCCATGGCATGAAGGTCGGCGTGGTCCAGTGCAGGGGTGGAACGGCAGCGACCGCAGAAAGACGGATTTTCGAGGCCTTCCCCGACCATATCGATTTCAGGGCAGATTTCCCGGTCGACGTTGCGGCAGATACCGGAACAGATTGCCAGCCGAGCGGAGCAGAGAGCGCTACGAAACGGCCGAACAGGCTACCGGCCGTCGCGCTTGCCCGCGCCGCGTGGGCAGAGGTCGAGCGCATGCTCCGCGATCCGAACTGCCACATGATCCTGGCCGATGAACTGAACATCGCTCTGCATCACGCCTATCTTCCGCTGGATGAGGTGCTGGCGGCACTGACCGCCAGGAACGAGATGCAGCATATCATCATCACCGGCCGCAACGCGCCCGATGCGCTGATCGCGGCCGCCGATCTCGTCACCGACATGAAAAGGATCAAGCACCCCTCCCGCACGAGCGTCAGCGCTCAACGGGGAATCGACTTTTGACCCAGCCCCCTCCCCTGTTCGACACCGCCTTTGGCGCGCAGCTGGAAACATTGCTGCACTGGCGCCGCGACGTCCGCCATTTCCAGCGCCGCGCCGTGCCGGAAGCGGAGATGCAGGCACTACTACTGAGCGCATGCTGCGCGCCGTCCGTCGGCAATGCCCAGCCCTGGCGCTTCGTCCGCATCACGACGCCTGCACTTCGCGCGGAGCTTGCCGAGCATATCGACACGCAAAATGCACAGGCCGCAGCCAGATATACGTCGCAGGACCAACGGGAGAAATATCTGTCGCTGAAACTCCACGGCGTGCGCGAGGCGCCCGAGTTGATGGCGGTGTTCTGCGACGAGCAGCCGCAGGCCGGCTTCGGCCTCGGCATCGCGACCATGGCCGAGATGCTGCGCTACTCGACGGTCATGGCGATCCACACCCTCTGGCTGGCGGCGCGGGCGCGCGGGATCGGGCTTGGCTGGGTGTCCATCCTCGATCCGCGGCATGTGCGCGGCCTGCTGGATGTGCCCATGAGCTGGACCCTGGTCGCCCTGCTCTGCATCGGCTACCCGGAAGAGGATTTCGACACGCCGGAACTGGAACGGCGCGACTGGCAAGGGCGTGAGCCGCTCGCCGACCGGCTGTTCGAACGATAGCCCCCGGCCCATTACACCAGCAGCGTGCCGCCTTCGAGCGCGAGCAGGTGCCGCTTGGCCTCAAGCCCGCCGGCAAAGCCTGTCAGCGTACCGTTGGTGCCGATCACGCGGTGGCAGGGCGCGACGATCGAGATCGGGTTCTTGCCATTGGCTGCCCCCACCGCCCGGCTCGCCGTCGGCCTGCCGATGCTCCGCGCGATATCGCCATAGCTGCGCGTCTGGCCGAAGGGGATGGCAAGCAGCGCCGCCCAGACCTGTTTCTGAAAGGTCGTTCCGTTGAAATCGAGGGGGAGATCGAACGCCTGCCGATCGCCCCGGAAATATTCGCGCAGCTGGTTTTCCGCTTCCACCAGAACAGGGTGGTCCTCATCCGCGACGAGCGGTGCGAGCCGAACCCGGTCCGGGTCGTCATTTTCCCAGAGAATGGCAGCGAGCCCCCTGTCGCTGGCAACGAGCGTGAGCACGCCCACGGGCGACGGCATAGTCTTGCAGGCATAGGTCATGTCCGGTCTCCTGATTGCGTCATGGACAGATAATGACTGCCTGTCACGTCGGCTTCCCGCCGATTGCTTTCAAATCATTGGCAAGCGCTCTCTGCTCGCAATTCCACGCTGGCCCGCCGGCAGGGACATTGTAAGGTGACGGCATGATCCAGGACGAACCCTATGACGCGATGGATGCCGCGGCCCGCCACGCCATCGATTATCGCCGCCGCATCGCACAAGCGCATACCACGCCGGTGGCCAGCTATGCGCAGATGCTCGCGGCGTTCGATGCACCCCTTCCCGAACATGGCGAGCATGGGCGCGACATCATCGAGCAGCTTGTCGAACTTGCGACACCGGGCATCCGCGCCAGCACCGGATCGCGCTTCTTCGGATGGGTCATCGGCCACTCCCATCCCACCGGCGTCGCGGCCGACTGGCTGACCGCCGCCTGGGGCCAGAATGCCGGCAATCTGGTCGCGGCACCCGCCGCCTCGGCCGTCGAGACGGTCGCCGCGGGCTGGCTGCTCGAACTGCTCGACCTGCCCCGCGAGGCGTCGGTCGGATATGTGACGGGCGCGACCATCGCCAATTTCGTCTGTCTTGCGGCCGCGCGCAGCGAAGTGCTGCGACAGCTGGACTGGGACGTGGAGGCGGACGGGCTGTTCGGCGCGCCGCCGATCACCGTCCTGATCGGCGCAGAGGCGCATGCGACGATCTTCTCCGCACTCAAATATCTCGGGCTGGGCGCCGCGCGCATCCGCTCCATCGCCTGCGACGACAGTGGCAGGATGCTGGTCGACGCCTTCAGGGTCGCGTTGCAGCAGACATCCGGGCCGACGATCGCGATCCTGCAGGCCGGCCAGATCAACACCGGCGCCTGCGATCACTTTGCGGAGATCATGCCCATGGCGAAGGCGGCCGGCGCATGGGTGCATGTCGATGGTGCTTTCGGCCTGTGGGCGCAGGCAAGCGCCGGGCAGGCGCATCTGACCGCTGGCGTGGAACTGGCCGATTCCTGGGGAACGGACGGGCATAAATGGCTGCAGACGCCCTATGATTGCGGTTTCGCGATCGTGCGGAATGCAGAGGCGCACAGGCGGGCGATGGCGATCAGCGCCAGCTATCTGCCGCCCGCCGAGGGTGCCGAGCGGGAACCATCCGCCTATGTCCCGGAACTCTCGCGCCGCGCGAGAGGCCTCGCGACCTGGGCGATGATCCGCGCTCTGGGGCGGCAGGGGATCGCCGAGATGGTCGATCGCGGATGCGCCGTCGCCCAGCATATGGCCGCCCGGCTTGCTGCTGCCGAGGGAATCACCCTCGTCTGCCCGCCGGGGCTCAACCAGTTCATGCTGCGCTTCGGGCCGGAAGACCGGGCCGGCGCGCTGACGCAGGCCGTAGTCAAGCAGGTGCAGGAGGATGCCGTGGCGTTTGTCGGCGCATCCCAGTGGCAAGGACAATGGGTGATGCGGGTCTCCGTCTCGTCGATCGCAACCACCATGGCCGACGCCGACATCACCGTTGAGGCCGTGCTCAGCGCGTGGCGAAAGGTGCGGGGCTGCTTGCCGACATAGCCCCGTCCAGCGCCCCACAAAGCGCTGGTTGAGAGATAGCCGCAACCCCAGATTTCTCCGACGCCTACGATGCAACATGACGAATGCTGCATCACATGAGATGAAATGACTGTGTTTTTTTATTACGTAGTCATTCGCCACTCGCATTGCCGTCTCAATTCCGCCATGGCCAATCAAGATGTTGGCAATGAACGGCGGGCTATGATGCTGCGCATGGCCACAGGGTTGATGGAAAGTAGGAACGATTGACTATTCCGGTATTTACCACCGCGATGCTGCTGGCCAGCGCTCAGGCAAATCCTGGCAGCACGCCGCCCGTCGCGCCTGCGCCCATGGTCGCGCCGGCCACGGACGCCGAGCAGGTGCCAGCCCAAAAGGCCGATGAAGCAGAGCCTGGCGTCGCCCCGACGCAGCCGCCCCCGGTCGTGCCGACCCTCCCTCCAGCGGCCGCCATCTCCACGCCGACGCCCCCGCCCGCCTCCAATCCCGCCGCGACTGACGGCGAGATCATCGTGACGGGCAGGCCCCGTTCCCCGGCGGATCCCCTGAGCGAGGTGAATGTCCAGTCCTTCAAGGCCATCCAGACCGTCGACAAGGCCGTCACCGGCCCGGTGGCGATGACCTACAAGAAATCCGTGCCGGGTCCGATCCGCAGCGGCTTGCGCAACTTCCTCGGCAATCTTCAGGAACCCGTGGTGTTCCTGAACTATCTGCTGCAATTGAAGCCCGGCAAGGCGGCCGAGACGGTCGGACGCTTTGCGATCAACTCGACCATCGGGGCCGTCGGCCTGTTCGACGTCGCGAAGAAACAGCCGTTCAACCTGCCCCACCGCAACAATGGCTTCGGCTACACGCTGGGCTATTATGGCGTGAAGTCTGGGCCCTTCCTGTACCTGCCCCTCATCGGCCCGACGACCGTGCGCGACCTTGCGGGGCGCCTTGTCGACCTGTCGGTCATGCCATGGGCGGTAGGCAAGCCTTTCAACCAGCCGGCCTACGCCATTCCCACCACAGTTATCCGACTGATCGACGAGCGCGCCGAAGCGGAAGATGAAGTGCAGATATTGCGCGATTCGCCCGATCCCTACGCAACCCTGCGCGAGAATTATCTGCGCACCCGCCAGGCAGAGATCGATGCGCTGCACGGCAAGCACTCCGATGCCGGAAATGCCGCGCCCAAGGTTGCTCCGCCTGCCCCGGAGGCGACGCCGGCCGCCAACGCGCCCGCCAAGCTGCCGGATGCGCCGATACCCGAGGACAACAGCGCTTCAACACCCGATACGCCCGCCCAGACCACGGCCGACCCCGCGCCACAGACCCAGCCCTGACCGCTTGCCTTTCCCGACGCGCGACCTGGGAACACTCTAGAAGCGCGGCTTGCGCTTTTCGCGAAAAGCCGTGACGCCCTCGGCGAAGTCGGGGCGGGTGAAGGCGTCGCGGAACATCGCCAGGGTCTCCGCATCGTCGTCTGCCTGCCCTTCCAGGATGCGGCGGATGATCGCCTTGGACGAGCGCACGCTATGCTGCGCATTGGCGGCGATCGTCTCCGCCAGCCTGTTCGCTGCGTCCAGTGGATCATCGGCAATCTCGTCGATCAGGCCGATGTCCAGCGCTTCACCCGCACCGATCAGGGCGGCCGAATAAAGGATGCGCTTGGCACGGGCGGGGCCGACGAGATCGACCAGCAGTTTGGTATCGAACAGCGAATAGACGATACCGAGCTTAGCCGGCGTGATGCCGATCCGGGCCGATGGCGACGCGATCCTCATGTCGCACGCCATGGCAAGGCCACATCCCCCGCCGATGCAATCCCCCTCGATCGCGGCAATCACGGGCTTTTCGGCATGGGCCAGCGCATATTGGCAGGCGCGGATCGCGGCCTGATTCCTGCGCCGCCATGCCTCCTCCCCGCTGTGCGCCGCAAACTCGCCGATATCAGCGCCCGCACAGAACATTCCCGAAACTGCGGAGGCAAGGATGACGATGCTGACGTCCGGGCTTGCCATCGCCTGCTCCACCAGCGGCGGCAGTGCTTCCCACATCGCCTGGCTCATGGCGTTGCGCTTGTCGGCACGGTCAAACAGCAGGCGGGCGATTGCCCCGTCCGTCTCCAGCCGCAATGTCATGCGGGCCAGCCCTCAAGCAGCGGCACCAGTTCATCGAAATGATGGATCACCGCGTCGGCGCCAAGTTCCGCGACATCGGGATCAAAACCGAAGCTGACGGCGACGCTGGCGACGCCCGCATTTTTCGCGCCGGCAATGTCGTTGATCGTATCGCCCACAAAGGCCGTGCGGCCGCCGCCGCAGCGCGCGATCATCGCATGGATCGGCGCCGGATCGGGCTTCGCGACGCCCACCGTGTCACCGCCGATGATGCAGGCGAAGCGATCATCCAGGCCGATCTGTTTCATCAGCGGCACGGCAAAACGTTCCACTTTGTTGGTGCAGATGGCGAGCTTCACGCCGCGCGCCATCAGCCCGTCGAGCGCCGCCACAAGGCCCGGATAGGGCACGGTATGGATGGCGAGGTTCTGCTCATAATAATCGAGCAGCACAGGCAGGCATTCTTCCACCATGGCCGGGCTGCTCCCGCCCGATGCCTCAAGCGCCCGCTCCAGCATGACCCGCGCGCCCTTGCCCACGAAGGGCCGGATTTGGGCGATGGGAAAGGGCGGCCTGTCGATCTGCGCAAGCGCATGATTGACCGCTGCGCCAAGGTCTCCACCGGTGTCGAGCAGCGTACCGTCGAGGTCGAATCCGACAATGTCGAAAGATAAGGATGCCATGCCTGTGCCAATGCCCTTTGCCCGGTGGCATAAGCAAGCCAAACATGGCAGATGACAGCGCAAGTCCCCTAAAAGTGCAGGATTCATTCAAGCCGTGACTGACCAGCCAGCCGCCTCCTCTCCGCTCGCCGCCATCGTCCTTGCCGCCGGGCAAGGCACCCGCATGAAATCCGCGCTGCACAAGGTGCTGCATCCGGTCGCCGGGCGGCCGATGTTGCTGCATCTGCTCGCGGGGCTGGAGCCACTGGCACCTGCCCGGCAGGTTGTGGTGGTTGGCGCCGGGCGGGAACAGGTGGAAAAGGCTGTCTCCGGCTGTGGCGTGAGTATCGCGGTGCAGGCTGAGCAGCTCGGCACCGGCCACGCGGTGGCGCAGGCGCAGGAAGCGCTGGCCGGTTTCGCGGGCGATGTGCTGATCCTCTATGGCGACGTGCCGCTGGTGAGCGCTCAGACGATGCAGGCGATGATCGCCCGCCTGAACGCACCCGATGCGCCGGCGACGGTCGTGCTGGGCTTCCGTCCGGCCGATCCCGCCGCCTATGGACGGGTGATCGCCGACGAAGCGGGCGTGATCGGCCGGATGGTCGAATATAAGGATGCCACGCCTGAGGAACGCGCCGTAACCCTTTGCAACAGTGGCCTGATGGCTGTGCGTTCGGTCGACCTCTTCGCCCTGCTGGAGCGCGTGGGGAACGACAATGCGGCGGGTGAATATTATCTGCCCGACATCGTGATGCTGGCCGCCGCCGATGGCCGCCCGAGCGCCGTTATCGAGACCGACGCGCAGGAAGTGGCCGGCGTCAACAGTCGCGCCGAACTGGCCGGCGTGGAGTCCGCATGGCAGGCACGCCGCCGCCTGCAGGCAATGGCCGACGGCGTCAGCCTGATCGCGCCCGAAACGGTCTTCTTCAGCCATGATACGCAGATCGCCCGCGACGTGACGGTCGAGCCCAATGTCGTCTTCGGCCCCGGCGTCAGCGTCGAGGAAGGCGTCGTCATCCATGCCTTCTCGCATCTGGAGGGCGCAACCGTCCGCCGGGGCGCGGCGATCGGCCCCTATGCGCGCCTGCGGCCCGGCGCGGACATCGGCGCAAAGGCGCGGATCGGCAATTTCGTCGAGGTGAAGAACGGCGTCTTCGGCGAAGGCGCGAAGGCCAATCACCTCTCCTATATCGGCGACGCGAGCGTGGGCGCCGGGGCCAATATCGGCGCGGGCACCATCACCTGCAATTATGACGGCTACAACAAGTCGAAGACGGTGATCGGCGTCGGCACCTTCATCGGATCAAACAGCGCGCTGGTCGCGCCCGTAACGATCGGCGACGGCGCGATCGTCGGCGCGGGATCGGTGGTGACGCGCGATGTGGAGGCCGACGCGCTGGTGGTCGCGCGCGGCAGGCAGGAGGCAAGGCCGGGCTGGGCCGCGAAATTCCGCGCCGCAATGGCCGCCAAGAAAGCCACGCCCCGATGATCGTACAGGCGGGCCTTCGCTGGCTGGCGAGGTTTGCGATACTGATTACGATCATCCTTGGCATCCTGCTGTGGATGTTCGCCAATGCGCGCGCCATGCCGATCGTACGGACGGCCGAGGTCGTCCTGCCCTGGCCCGACAGCAGCTCGACCCGGCCGCTCAAGCTCGCGCTGCTCACGGACGAGCATCTGTCCGGGCCGGATAACGATCCGCAGCGGATGGCGCGCATCGTCGATCTCATCAACGCGCAGAAGCCCGACCTCATCATGCTGGGCGGCGATTTCGAGGGCGACGACAAGGGCAGCAAGACCTATGGCCCGGAGGAAACCGTCGCCCCATTCTCCCGTCTGCGCGCGCCGATGGGGGTGATCGCCGTGCCGGGCAATCATGACTGGGGCTGGTATGGCGACATCGATTTCACGCCGCTCCACGGTGCGCTCGACAGGCTGGGCATCACCGTGCTGCAGAATGAGGCGGTGCGGCGCGGGCCGCTGGTGATCGGCGGGCTGGACTATGGTGGCCGCGGCTGGCCCAATGTCGAAGGGACGGCGGAAAAGATGCGGGCGCTGGGCGGCGCTCCGGTCATGATGGGCCATAGCCCCGAAGTCTTCCCCAAAGTGCCGGAGGACATCACGCTGATGCTGGCGGGCCATGTCCATTGCGGCCAGATCGCGCTGCCCCTGCGCGGGCCGATCCATGTACAGACGCCCATGGCACGGCGCTACAATTGTGGGCTCTACCATGAACGCGAGCGGACCCTGATCGTCTCCGCCGGAGTCGGAACTAGCACCTTTCCTCTGCGGGCCTTCGCGCCGCCCGACATCTGGGTCGTCACCGTGCGCCCGCCCGATCCTGCCCTGCGACACTGGCCCATGCGTCAGTGCGGCGCGAAGCCCGGCGATTTCCAGCCCTGCGGCGCCCCTTCCCTGTCCAGCTGAGCGCATTGCCATGGCATCTCCACCATGCCCCCTGTCGCAATGGTTACGAACATGTCATAGGCCGTTCATCATCTGGCTAGCGGCTGCGGGGCATTAGGCATCCATGTGCGGAATCATTGGAATCGTGGGGAAGGAAGAGGTCTCCGGCCGGTTGGTCGACGGTCTCAAGCGCCTCGAGTATCGCGGCTATGACAGCGCGGGCGTCGCCACCATCTTCGATGGGGTGATCGAGCGCCGCCGGGCCGAGGGCAAGCTGCTCAACCTGGAGCGCGAGCTGCGCGACGAGCCGCTGCCAGGCACCACCGGCATCGCCCATACCCGCTGGGCGACACATGGCGCGCCGACCACCAGCAACGCCCATCCCCATGCCACGCGCGAAGTGGCGCTGGTCCACAATGGCATCATCGAGAATTTCAAGGCGCTGCGCGAGGAACTGATCGGCCGCGGCCGGACCTTCGACAGCGAAACCGACACCGAAGTCGTCGCCCATCTGGTGAGCGAACTGGTGGAACAAGGCGCGACCCCGAAGGATGCGGTGGCAAAGGTGCTGCCGCGCCTGCACGGCGCCTTCGCGCTTGCCATCCTGTTCCGCGCCCATCCCGACCTGCTGATCGGCGCGCGCCTGGGCTCGCCGCTGGTCGTGGGCTATGGCGAGGGCGAGACCTTCCTTGGTTCGGACGCGCTGGCGCTCGCGCCACTGACGCAGCGGATCAGCTATCTGGAGGAAGGCGACTGGGTCGTCATCACCAAGGATGGCGCAGAGATTTTCGACAAGGACAACAACCCGGTCGAGCGGCCGATCACCATTTCGGGCATCACCGGAGAGCTGGTCTCCAAGGGCAATCACCGCCACTATATGCTCAAGGAAATCTACGAGCAGCCGGTGGTCGTGGCGCAGACGCTGAAATCCTATCTCCGCCGCATGGACGATCAGGTGTCGCTGCCGATCCCGGATTTCGACCTCGGCAGCATCCGCCGCGTGACCATCGTCGCGTGCGGCACCAGCTTCTATGCCGGCATGGTCGCCAAATACTGGTTCGAGCAGTTCGCGCGCGTGCCCGTCGACCTCGATGTCGCGTCGGAGTTCCGTTACCGATCGCCGGTGATGGAGGATGGCGGCCTTGCCCTCTTCATCAGCCAGTCGGGCGAGACCGCCGATACGCTGGCGGCGCTGCGCCATGCGCGTGCCGAAGGCCAGAAGATCGCCGTCGTCGTCAACGTGCCCACCAGTTCCATGGCGCGCGAAGCCGACCTGCTGCTCCCCACCCATGCCGGGCCGGAAATCGGCGTCGCCTCGACCAAGGCCTTCACCTGCCAGCTTGCCGTGCTCGCGGCGCTGGCGGCGAACCTCGCCCGTGCCAAGGGCCGGCTGGACGCAAAGGCGGAGAAGGAACTGGTGCGGCATCTGGCCGAAGCGCCCGCCGCGCTCAATGCCGCGCTCGCCTATGACGAGTCGATCGAGGCGATGGCGCATCTGATCGCCCCCGCTCGCGACGTGCTGTATCTCGGTCGCGGCCCGGACTATCCGCTGGCGCTGGAAGGTGCGCTCAAGCTCAAGGAAATCAGCTATATCCACGCCGAAGGCTATGCCGCCGGCGAGATGAAGCATGGCCCGATCGCGCTGATCGACGACAAGGTGCCGGTGATCGTGCTCGCGCCCTCCGGGCCGCTGTTCGAAAAGACCGTGAGCAACATGCAGGAAGTGCAGGCGCGCGGCGGCAAGGTGGTGCTGATCTCCGACTATGACGGCGTGCAGGCGGCCGGCGAAGGCTGCATGGCGACGATCACCATGCCCAAGGTTCACCCGCTGATCGCACCGATGATCTACGCGGTGCCGGTGCAGCTGCTCGCCTATCATGTGGCCGTGGCCAAGGGCACAGACGTCGACCAGCCAAGGAACCTCGCGAAGAGCGTAACGGTGGAGTGATCATCACCGCCTAGAGTGATTTCAAGACAGGTGGAATCACCTGCCGACTCGGAAATCACAATAAAAGGACTTTCCTAGGGCTGTTCCGGTTCAATGAGGATCGGAACGACCCTAGCGGGGCGCGGTCCTCGGCGCATAGCGTGCAACGAGGGCCGTCAACGCCGCGAGGATGAGGAAGGACGTGGATATGTTCGTCCATTGCGCGATGAATCCGATGGCGGCCGGCCCGGAGAGCACGCCCGCGAAGCCGATCGACCCGGCGGCGGTGAGTGCCAGATTTTGCGGCATGATCGTCTGGCGGCCGACGGCGCTGTAGAGCAGCGGCACGACATTCGCCAATCCGGCGCCGACCAGCGCGAACCCGCCCACCGCCAGCGTCCAATGCACGGGCAGGATGGCGATGGCGAAACCGCAAGCGGCGAGCAGTGGGCCGAAAGTCAGCATCAGCCGATCTCCAAATCGCCGGACCAGTCGATCCCCGATCAATCGTCCTCCGGTCATCGTTACCGCGAACGCCACATAGCCCAGGCCCGCTCGCGCCGCGTCGAGATGGAAATGCGCGGAGAGCAGGATCGCGCTCCAGTCCAGTACCGAACCCTCGGCCATGAAAATGATGAAGCACAGGATGCCGATCATCAGCACCACGCCATGCGGCCGGGCATAGGCAGGCCCCGACGCGCTGCGCTCATCCGTAATTTGCGGCGCGGAAACGGCGACTCCGATCAGGATCAACAGCGAAACGGCAAGGATTGCGATAGAAGGCGCGATGCCCAAGCCCATCAGCACGCTCATCGTGCCGGCGCCAAGGATGCAGCCGACACTGTAGAAACCGTGAAAACCCGACATCAGGCGCCGGTTCAGCGCGCGCTCCGTATAGATGCCGTGAAGGTTGCGCGCGCAGCTGATGAGCCCCAGCGCGACCCCGAGAGCAAACAGCGTAAAGGAAAGCGCGGACGCTGAACCCGCCAAGGCCAGCATCGGAAGAATGAACGCGATCGCATAGCCCGCGCCCGCGAACAACCGGCGGCAGCCGACCTTGGCCACCAACCCGCCGGCAAGCGGCATGGTCGACATGGACCCGGCGCCCAGTGCCAGCAGCGTCAGGCCAAGCTGGCCGGGGCTGAGGCCGATATTCTTCTGGACATGGGGAATGAGCGGCGCCCAGGACGATATCGCATAGCCGGGCACGATGAATGCCAGTCTGGTCGATGTCAGAAGCCCAGGGCTCACTATGGAGTTTCCAAGTCAGAATGGATCCCGGAAGCGCGACAGGCGCTTTGCCATGGCAACGGGCCACACCGCCAATCGTAAAAAGTTGCGGGCAGGTCAAGCCGTTGTGACCGGGTCATGGCACGATATGCCGTGGTTTCTTGGGGGCATGTCGGCGCTCGCCTCCCCCTTGCCACTGTCCCACGAGCGAAAGGCGACGGCGGCGCGTCAAAAAAATTCGCGTTCAATGTCACAGCCGCGCGCGCTGCCTCGTCATGCCTGCATCACACAGCATGAAAGGAAGATCAGCATGACACCCCGCGCCGACATCTACACCGTTTCGCCCGACATCTTCAAAGCCTGGTACAGCTTCTCCTTGCTGGTCGGCGAAACCGGACTGGAAAAGCCGCTGCTCGAACTGGTCAAGATCCGCGCGTCGCAGATCAACGGCTGCGCCAACTGCCTGAACATGCACACGGCCGAAGCCCGCGCCGCCGGCGAGACAGAGCAGCGCATCCATTTGCTGGCGGCATGGCAGGAAGCGCCATGCTATACAGACCGCGAGCGCGCGGCGCTGGCTTGGACAGAGCATATGACCGAAATCGCGACCCGGCGCGCACCCGATGCGGTCTACGCGGCGCTGGACGGGCAGTTCAGCAAGGAGGAGCAGCTGAAGCTGACGATGATGATCAATGTCATCAATGGCTGGAACCGCCTTGCGGTCGGCTTCAACCTCTATGCACCAGAGCTGGGCTGGAAATGATGGACGACGTCGCCGCCACATTCGACGCGCATCGTCCCGCACTGCTGCGTGTCGCCTACCGCATGCTTGGCTCGCTCGCGGATGCCGAGGATGTGGTGCAGGAAGCGTATATTCGCTGGGCGGAGACGGACAGGGCGGCGGTGCGGGTCGCCGCTGCCTTTCTCAGGAGAGTGGTCACGCGCCTCTGCCTCGACCAGCTCAAATCCGCGCGGGTGCGGCGGGAGACCTATACCGGCCCCTGGCTGCCTGAGCCGATCGTCGAGGCGGAGCCGGTGGAGGACGTCACCCTGCCCCTGATGCTGGCGCTGGAACGCTTGTCCCCGCTGGAGCGGGCGGCGTTCCTCCTGCACGACGTGTTCGGGGAGAGTTTCGAGGAGGTCGCCGCCTCCATCGGCCGCGACGCGGCGGCCTGCCGCCAGCTCGCCAATCGGGCGCGCACCAATGTCCGGGCGGAGCGGACGCGCTACACCGTCGACCGGGAGCATGGGCTGGAGATCGCCGCCGCTTTCTTCCAGGCCTCGCGCGGCGACGGGATTGCAAATCTGGGCGCGTTGCTGGCGCAGGACGTGCGCTTCCATGCCGATGGCGGCGGCAAGCGGCCGGCTGCAGGAAGAATCTTGGACGGCGCCCATGATGTCGTGCGCGCCCATGCCGCCATCGCGCGGCTGGGCCACGGCCCTTCGGCGCTGCTACGCTATGCCTTCGTGAACGGCCTGCCGGGGTTCGTCACGCGCGAGCCGGACGGACAGTTGCAGACGACCGCACTGCTGATCGAGGATGGGCTGGTCAAGGCGATCTATGTGATGCGCAATCCCGACAAGCTGCGGCACCTAGAAGAGGTCATGCATTAGGGCAGCAGCCGAGCGCCACGAATACGCCCTGTCGTCGGCCAGCGGCCGGCGAAGCAAAGCGCGTCCTTCCAGAACAGAAAAACGCCGCGACACTGGGCCGCGGCGTCTCTGGAAAGGCGATGCCTGCCTGTCAGCGTCCTTACATCTTGTAGGACAGGCGGACGTAACCGAACTGGCCGGGCACGTCATAGGTGGTCGGGTCGAAGTTCGGGCCGGTGCAGGAGAAGCAGGCCGGCGGATCCTGGTTGAAGACGTTGTTCACGCCCACGGTCAGGGTCGTCTTGTGATCCAGCCATGCCGGATTGAGGATCAGCTGCACGTCGCCATAGAAGCGGTTGCCCAGCTTGAACCCGTCGAAGTCACCCGTTTCACTCACCCCCCGGATGTAGCGGCCGGTAAAGGACGCGGTGATGTCGCCCAGCGACCAGTCGACCACCGCATTGCCCTTGAACTTGGGGTAGGACTGGTCGGGGAAGCCGCGCGTCGTGCCCTTGTAGCTGGTCGTATCGAAGCCCGTCGCGCTCGGGAAGGTCTCGGTATATTTCAGCAGGAAGTTGCCGTTTACCGACAGGCCGAACATGCCGACGGAGGTTTCCGGCGTGCGATAGTTGATCGCCATGTCGATGCCGCGCGTCTTGATGCTGCCGATATTCTGCAGCACGCCGTTGATGCGCGAAATATTGCCGCTTGCGACGCGGATGACCGAAGAGCAGGACAGGGCATCGCCGCTCAGGGCGCAGCGGGACAGTGTCGTCTGCGGCGCGATGTTGGAAATCGCGTTGCTCACGACGATGTCGTAGAAATTGGCCTCGAGGCTGAACTGGCTGGCAAAGCCGCTGTCCCGCGCCCAACGCGGGCTGTAGACGCCGCCGAACAGCCATGTCTTCGACGTTTCCGGCCTGAGATTCTCATTGCCGCCCGTCAGGACGCCGATTTGGCCGCCGGTCGGTTCCGCATAGCTGCCGCTCGCCGGAACACCGTTCGCGATACAATTGGCCCTTACCGTCGCATTGCCCTGGAACTGACCACCCGCAGCGCTGGTGCAGGGATCGTTGATCGGTGCGTCGCTGCGCGAAGCCGCTCCGAAGAGTTCACCGATGCTGGGGGCGCGGAAGCCCTCAGCATAGGAACCGCGCAGCAGCAGGTCGGCGAAGGGCTTCCAGAGGACGCTGCCAGTGAAGGACGTGTTGCTGCCTGCCGTCGAATAGTTGGAATGGCGCACCGCGCCGTCAAGATCGAGCGAGTGGAAGAACATCGTGTCCTTGAGCAGCGGCACGCGGACTTCGGCATAGACTTCGTCCGCATTATATTTGCCGCGCGCCGGCTGCGCCGGAATATCGGCGCCCAGACCCGCGACGATGATCGGATCGGGATCGAACGTGCCGCGCTGGTAGCGATGCTCATAACCGATGGCGACGCCGACCGGGCCGGCGGGCAGATCGAACAGGTCGCCGCTGAGGTTCGCGGTATAGTCCTGCAGCTGCTGGGAGCTCTTGTCCTTCTCGTCAAAGCCGACAAAGGCCAGCATCGCCGGTGTGACGGAGCCCGCCCCGCCGAAGATGTTGAAGGGCACGCAGTCGCCGGTGCAGTTGGCCACCGGCCCCAGCGCCTGGGCCAGTCTGGCTGCATTGATGTTGCCGGTGAACTTCTGATGCGCGTCGTTCCAGCCCAGAACGGCGGTCGCATCCCAATACCATTTGTGGCTGCCGATTTCGAACGAGCCGTCCAGCCCGGCCGTGAACGACATGGTGTCAACATGCTGGGTGTAGGTACGCTGGCCCGCTTCGATCAAACGACGGCGCACGCTGGAATAATTGGCGGGCGGGTTGCCTGTGCCACCAGCCGACAGCGTGTAGCCAAAGGGGTTATATGGGTTGGTCGCGTCGATCGAGATGGTATCGAGCAAGTTGCCATTGCCGGCGTCGGGACCGATGAATAGCGGCAGGAACGCCGCCTGGTTCTGTGAATTGCGGCGGTTATAGACCGCCTTTACGCGCAGGTTGACGCTGTCGTTCAGTTCCTGCTTGGCGCTGATGAACGCGCCATAGCGCTCGGACGGCGTCAGGAAATAGTTGTAGGGCGAGAAGTTGAACGATCAGCGGTCGTCAGCGCCTTGAAATCGCTGTTGGGGCCGGTGGGATTGAGCGGATCATAGCGCGGACGGCCGGTAAGCACCGGCGACTTGACCGTCAGTACCGGACCTGAACCAAGATCAATGAAGCCGTTGAGCGTCGCGCTGCTGCACCCGCCGACCGCATCGGTACAGCTGGTCTGGCCCGGATTGGGGAACTGCGAGATTGCGCGGTCGCGGGTGCTCACTGCTTCCTGCTTCACATAGCTGCCGCCGATGACGATGTTGGTCGTCGGCGCGCTGATGCCGTAGCTGACATTATAATCCTGGGTGTGGCCGTCGCCCGCCCGGAAGGTGCCGAACTGCGCCGACGCCTGCAGCCCCTTCTGCGTCGCCTTGGTGATGATGTTGACGACGCCCGCAAGCGCATCCGAACCATAGAGTGGCGACTGGCCGGACTGCAGGACTTCGATCCGCTCGATCATGTTTGCCGGGATCGTGTTGATGTCCACGGTCGAGGGAATGCCGCTGCCCGACGTGCCGTTCACATAGCGCACGCCATCCACCAGAACGAGGGTGCGCTTGGCGCTCAGATAACGCAGGTCGATTTCGGCCGAACCGGCACCCACGCCGCCGCCATCTGGCGGATTGCCGATATTGCCGCTGTTGTTGACCTTGCTGTTCAGGCCGCCGCTGGCACTGGGCAACCGCTGCAGCACGTCCGCGACGGAGGAGAGGCCGGTGCGCTGCAGCGCGCTCTGATCGACCGTCACCACCGGCGAACTCTGGTTCAGCGGATCCTGGCGAATGCGCGATCCGGTGACGATGATGGCTTCGCCTTCCTCGGCACCGGCCTGCGGGGTGGTTGCTGCGTCCTGAGCATGGGCGGCGACGGATGCGAGAGCGAGCGCGGACAGCACGCTGCTGCAACGGAGCAAGGTCTTGATGGCCATGGGAACCCCTTTTGTCTCAATATGAGACAGTTTGTTGCGCTTATGTGTCTCCACTGGCAACGGGCATTCCTTAGATGTGGAGGTAAAGAGTTCAGAATTGCGCGGCATTGTTGCCGCAACGCAACATCTGCTCATGTCATGTTATCGAGCCTGATCTCTTTCTCGCTGTCGCCAGGGCTTCATATCGACGCATCCTTGATCGTCTCCATGGCGACGAAGGTCGATGTGCTGGCGACATGCGGCAGGCTGGAGATTTTTTCGCCCAGCACCTCGCGATATTTGCGGATGTCTGAGGTACGGACCTTCAGGAGATAATCGAAGCTGCTGGCGATCATGTGGCATTCCTCCACCTCCCTGATCCTCAGCACCGCGCGGCGAAAATCCTCCAACGCCTGCTCCCGCGTGTCGGAGAGCTTCACCTCGGCAAAGGCGATATGGTCGAGCCCCAGCCGTGCCGGGTCCACCACCGCGCGAAAGCCCCGGATATAGCCCTGCTCCATCAATCGTCTCAGCCTGATCTGGCACGGCGTCTTGGAAAGGCCGACCTGCGCGGCGAGATCGGTGATCGTCATGCGTCCGTCTTCGACCAGCGCGACGATGATCCGCCGATCGATCGCATCAATTTCACTATTTTCTGGAGATATTCTGGACATAGTGATTTGTAACATAGCTTATCAAAAGTGCATATGGGCTGTTTCATAGCGATCTTTGGACGGTTTTTTCCGATCATTTCGATTAAAATGGGCACTGCCTTTTCGGCTCAACGCCCATGGAACGCGCTATAATGGCTGACCTTGACCTGCCCGCTCCCTTTGCCGCCTTCGCACCGCCGATCAGCGCGCCAACGTCGCGCCGCCAGGCGATCACGGCCGCCTATCGCCGGTCGGAACCCGAATGCGTCCGCGCCCTGCTGGACGCCGCCACCCTGCCCCACGCCCTGCACGCCGCCGCAGCAGACACGGCCACGGCGCTGATCACCGCCCTGCGCGCCAAGCACAAGGGCACCGGCGTCGAAGGGCTGGTGCAGGAATATGCGCTTTCCAGCCAGGAGGGCGTGGCGCTGATGTGCCTTGCCGAAGCGTTGCTCCGCATTCCCGACGATGCCACCCGCGATGCGTTGATCCGCGACAAGATCGCGGAGGGGGACTGGCGCGCGCATCTGGGCGGTGGGCGCTCGCTGTTCGTCAATGCCGCGACCTGGGGCCTTGTCGTCACCGGCAAGCTGTCCGCCAGTGTCAACGACAAGGGGCTTGGCGCCGCGCTTACCCGCCTGATTGCCCGGTGCGGCGAGCCGGTGATCCGGCGCGGCGTCGATATGGCGATGCGGATGATGGGCGAGCAGTTCGTCACCGGCGAGACCATATCGGAGGCGCTCAAGCGATCCCGCCCGCTGGAAGCACGCGGCTTCACCTACAGCTATGACATGCTGGGCGAAGCGGCGACCACGGCGGAGGACGCGCAGCGCTATTATGCCGATTATGAGGCGGCGATCCACGCCATCGGCGCGGCCTCGGCCGGGCGCGGCATCTATGCCGGGCCGGGCATCTCGATCAAGCTCTCCGCCCTCCACCCCCGCTACAGCCGGGCGCAGGGCGGGCGGGTCATGCAAGAATTGCTGCCGCGCGTGAAAACGCTGTCGCTGCTGGCCAAGCGGTACGACATCGGCCTCAATATCGACGCGGAGGAAGCCGACCGGCTGGAACTGTCGCTCGACCTGCTGGAGGCGCTGGCGCTCGATCCTGCGCTCGCTGGCTGGAACGGCCTCGGCTTCGTCGTGCAGGCCTATGGCAAGCGCTGCCCCTTCGTGATCGACTGGATCATCGACCTTGCGCGGCGCGCCGGCCGGCGGATCATGGTGCGGCTCGTGAAGGGCGCCTATTGGGATGCGGAGATCAAGCGGGCGCAGGTCGATGGCCTGCCCGACTTCCCGGTGTTCACGCGCAAGGCGCATACGGACATTTCCTATGTCGCCTGCGCCCGCAAGCTGCTGGGCGCGACGGATGCGGTCTTCCCGCAATTCGCCACGCATAATGCCCAGACTCTCGCAACGATCTACCAGATGGCCGGGCCGGATTTCGCTATCGGCCGCTATGAGTTCCAGTGCCTCCACGGCATGGGCGAGCCGCTGTATGAGGAGGTGGTCGGCAAGGACAAGCTGGACCGTCCCTGCCGCATCTATGCGCCGGTCGGCACGCATGAGACGCTGCTTGCCTATCTGGTGCGGCGCCTGCTGGAAAATGGCGCCAACTCCTCCTTCGTCAACCGCATCGCCGATCCGAACGTGCCTGTCGCCGATCTGGTGGCCGACCCGGTCGATGCGGTGCGCGCCATGGCCGTCCCCGGCGAGAAGCACGCGCAGATCGCGCTGCCGGCAGATATTCTCGGCAAGCGCCGAAATTCGGCCGGGCTCGATCTTTCGGACGAGCATGTGCTGGCGATGCTGGCGGAACGGCTCCCCGCCAGCGCCCGCCACGCATGGGAGGCCGCCCCGCCCACCGGACCCGCCGCGTCGGCGCGCACCGTCCTCAACCCCGCCGATCATCGCGACATCGTGGGCATGGTGACGGACGCGACGGAAGCCGATGTCCGTGCCGCAGTCCTGCGCGCGGCCCATGCCGCGCCATCATGGGCCGCGACATCGGCAACGGAGCGTGCCGCTTGCCTGGATCGTGCCGCCGATGCACTTCAGGCCAGCATGCCGGACCTGCTCGGGCTCATCATGCGGGAAGCGGGCAAATCCCTGCCCAATGCCATTGCCGAGGTTCGCGAGGCGATCGACTTCCTGCGCTATTATGCGGAACAGGCCCGGGGCACGCTTGATGGCGCCCACCCGCCACTCGGCGTCGTCATCTGCATCAGCCCGTGGAATTTCCCGCTGGCGATCTTCACCGGACAGGTCGCCGCCGCCCTGGCTGCGGGCAACGCCGTACTCGCCAAGCCCGCCGAGGAAACCCCGCTGATCGCGGCGCAGGCCGTTCATATCCTCCACGCGGCCGGCGTACCCGAAGATGTGCTGACGCTTCTGCCCGGTGACGGAACGGTCGGCGCGGCGCTGGTGGCGGAGCCCCATTGCGTCGCCGTGATGTTCACTGGATCGACGCAGGTGGCCCGCCTTATCCAGGGGCAGCTTGCGCGGCGACTTTCACCCGAAGGCCAGCCCATCCCGCTGATCGCCGAGACGGGCGGCCAGAACGCCATGATCGTCGATTCGTCCGCGCTCGCCGAGCAGGTGGTGGGCGATGTGATCGCCTCCGCCTTCGACAGTGCCGGCCAGCGCTGCTCCGCGCTGCGGATCCTCTGCCTGCAGGACGATGTCGCCGACCGCATCCTTTCGATGCTCAAGGGCGCACTGCGCGAACTCAGCATCGGCCGCACCGACCGGTTGAGCACCGACATCGGCCCCGTCATCACCGCCGAAGCGCGCGACATGATCGAGGCGCATATCGCGCGGATGCGGGCGCTGGGCCGTCCGGTTGAACAGATCGCGCTGAGCGGGGAGACGGCGCATGGCACCTTCGTTCCGCCGACGATCATCGAACTGGACACGCTGTCAGACCTTCGCCAGGAGGTCTTCGGCCCGGTGCTGCATGTCATCCGCTATGCCCGCGCCGATCTCGACCGGCTGATCGACGCGATCAACGCCACCGGCTATGGCCTGACCTTCGGCCTGCACACCCGGCTCGACGAGACGATTGCGCATGTCACCGCGCGGATCAAGGCCGGCAATCTCTACATCAATCGCAATGTCATCGGCGCGGTCGTGGGCGTGCAGCCTTTTGGCGGGCGCTGCCTTTCCGGCACCGGGCCGAAGGCGGGCGGGCCGCTCTACATCCGGCGTCTTGTGAAGGACGAGCCGCAGGACATCCCGTTGCCGGTGGCATCGCCAGACCCCGCGCTTGCCGATTTCGCTGCATGGCTGGATGCCCGCGGCGACGTTGACCATGCCCGATCCGCACGGGCAATGGGGTCGCAATCGCTACTGGGCCTGCACAGCGAACTGGCGGGGCCAGTGGGCGAACGCAACCTCTATGCCTTGCATCCGCGAGGCCGGATTCTGCTCATGCCGCAGACGATCGGGGGACTGTTCGATCAGGTCGCCGCCGTGCTTTCCACGGGCAACCACGCCACGCTCCGCGCCGCCACTGTCTTGCAGGCGATGGTCGCGGACATGCCCCGCAGCGTCGTCACGCGCATCTCGGGGGCGAAGGACAATTTCGCGGGCGCGCTGATCGAGGGCGATGATGCCCATCTCCGCGCCGCCATGGCGGAAATCGCCTCAATGCCGGGGCCAATCCTCCTGACGCAGGCCGCCCGCAGGGATGCTCCTTCCGACCAGGCCTATCGGACACAGTGGCTGCTGGAGGAGGTCTCCACCTCGATCAACACGACCGCCGCCGGTGGCAATGCCAGCCTGATGACCATCGCCTGACAGGCGGAGTTTCCAGATCAGGCTGCACCGCACCCGCGGCGCAAGGTCCGGCGATGCTCGCACAGGGCATGGCAGCCGGTTGGGTGACGATCCTGCCTGTCTCCGCCACCGGGCACGGGCAATTCGACGGTGCCGCCGCCGCACATCTGCACCCGCAGGCCGTGCGGCGCAGGCATGGGCGCCGCATTGCCCATCGTCGCGGCGGCCATCAGGCCAAGGATGGCGCCAGCCCTAGATGGCATTGCTGAACCGCTTCTCAGCCGGCTGCAGATAAGCGTCGAAGGCAGACGCCACCGCCCGCGCATAGGGCAGGCCACCGGGCGACAGGCGGACCGCCTGGCCGCTGCGTTCGGCAAGCCCGCGCCCGGTGAAGCGATCGAGCCCTGACACGGCGACATCGGCGATCTCCGCATGCCCCCGGCACAATATGTCTTCGATGATGCGCCCGCGCATCCGGTCCGCCGGCGTCCGCACGACCCCGCGCACCGCCGAGAGTGCGCCGCTGGAGACCAGTGCGCGCCACGCCCCGGCATTCTTCTCATTCTGCACGATCAGGTCGGGAAACATGCTGATGGCGCTGGCGCCAAGGCCGATCAGATGATTGCTCGCATCGTCGGTAAAGCCCTGGAAATTCCGGCGCAGCGTGCCCCCTTCGGCAGCGATCGCCAGAGAATCCTCGGGCAGCGCGAAATGATCGAAGCCGATGGCGCGATAGCCGGCCGCCGTCAGCCGGTCATAGCCGAGCGCCGCCATGTCGAAGCGCTGCGGGCTCGCCGGGAGTTCGTCCCCATTGATCCGGCGCTGACGCGGCAGCAGGCGCGGCATATGGGCATAGCCGAACAACGCGATGCGTGCCGGGCGAAGGGCGATCGTCGCCTCCAGAGTCTCCTCCAGATCGGCAAGGCTCTGTCCGGGCAGGCCGTACATCAGGTCGAAGCCCACGGCGATGCCTTCCGCCCGGAGACCTGCGACCACAGCTTCCACCATTTCGCGCGGCTGCACCCGGCCGATCCGCTGCTGCACATGCGGGGCAAAGGTCTGCACCCCCAGATTGACCCGTCGCACACCCAGCGACCCCATGGCGGCGATCCATTGCCGGTCGAAGCGGCGTGGGTCGATCTCGACGGAGATATCCGCCTCGCTCATGGCGAAGCACAGGGTCAGTTGCTGGAAGATCCGCACGAAATCGACCAGTGGCAGGGCATTGGGGCTCCCGCCGCCAAAGGCGACATGGCGCACGATCCCGCGCCCGCCGAGCGTTCCCGCCACCAGCGCGATCTCCCGCTCCAGCGCCTCGACATAGGCGGACAGCCGGCTCGCCCGTCCGGCCGCACCGGTGTTGCATCCGCAGTACCAGCAGATGTCATGGCAATAGGGAATGTGGAGGTAGAGCGACAGGTCGGCGTCCGCCGCGACGCCGCCCAGCCGCTCCGCCAGCGCCGGCGCGCCCACATCGCCGGAAAACTGCGCCGCCGTGGGATAGCTGGTGTAGCGCGGGACCGATGCCTCCAGCAAGTCGGGATGATAGTCTCTCATGGGCAGCGTCATCGCACGCGAGCGCGCAGACGGCATTGCGCCATGTCAAAAAAGCCCTTGCGCGGGATCAATGACGGCGCCGCGCGGCAAGCGCACATCCCCCTTCACTGATTTCATGAAAGGGATGGAGAAAACCCATGAAAATGAAGATGATCCTGCTCGCCACCGCCGCCATGGCGGCTGGGCTGACCAGCCCGGCTCAGGCCAAGCAGGGCGACATATTGGTGCGCCTGCGCGGCATCATGGTGGCGCCCAACGAAAAGAGCGGCAGCATCCTGCCCGCCTTTCCCGGCGAAAAGGCAAAGGTCGACAATTCGGTGATGCCCGAAGTGGACGTTACCTATATGGCAACCGACCATATCGGTTTCGAGTTGATCGCGGCCACCACCAAGCACACGGCAAGCGGTGTCTCGGGCACCACCGGCGGCATCGGCAAGCTCGCCTCGACCTGGGTGCTGCCGCCGACGCTGACCGTGCAATATCACCCGATCGTGGACGGCCATGTGCGCCCCTATGTCGGCGCCGGCATCAACTACACCCTGTTCTATTCGGAAAAGGCATCGAGCGGCCTGCAGGCTGCGGTCGGCAAGACGAGCGTCCACATGTCCGACAGCGTCGGCTGGGCCGCGCAGGCCGGCGTGGACATCGACCTCAACGAGAAGATGTTCCTGAACTTCGACGTGAAGTATCTGGACATCGACACGACCGCCCGCCTGTCCACGACAGCCGCCGGCGTGCAGCGGGTGAAGCTGAACCTCGATCCGCTGGTCTTCGGCGTGGGCATCGGCATGCGTTTCTGATACGGGGACCGGAGAATGACGGAGGGGGCGGCCCGGAAGGTCGCCCCCTTCCTTTTTTTGTCCCCGGCCAGCGACCGGCGCATGAGAAAGGCGGCCCGGAACCTGTTCCGCGACCGCCCTTTTCTATTCGGGGAATTATCTCAGAGCGTGCGTTCGAGCAGCATCAGCGAAGGGTCGCCGTCAAGCGAACGTGCCTTGAACCCCTGCTCACGTTCCAGTTCGATCGCCGCGTGGTTCTGCCGGCTCTCGATTGACTGCAACCGCCTGATGCCCCGCGCCTTCGCTTGGACAGCGACGAAATCCAGCAGCGTCCAGCCGATGCCGCGCCCCTTGAAACCGGTACCGATGGCGATCGCGACCTCTCCGATCGCCAGCGAGGCATCGGCGCCCAGCGTCGCGGCGGCGATGATCTCTCCGCCATCCATAGGGAAGGCAAGGAAGGTTTCGCGCAGATGGTGATCGCAATGGGTCATCTCTTCCAGTTGCGCGCTGGTGACGGCGGGCGCGGCGCTCAGAAACCGGAAACGGCGGTCGTCATCGGAAACCGAGGCGAAGAAATGCGCGAGCGGCTGGGCATCGCTTTCCTCTACCGGGCGGACCAGAAAGCGAAAACCCGTGCGGGTCTCAAGCGTGGCGGGGAAGGTTTCCATGGCAAGCAGCTCCTGCATTGCGCCCATGCCGGGCGCCGGGGGCCTCTTGCCTTCCGGTGGCTCCCGTCACCATCCGTAGTGTTGCGTAAGCACCGGATACCCTGGCACTAGGCAACCCGCAGCAGGTTCAGCCCGCGCTGCATTCCTTCACTTCATAGGGCATCACATTGCCGCCGGGTTCCGTCAGCAACAGGACCGATCCGCGACGGATGGGCGGACATGAGGCAGGATGCCGGGGGCGGTCCGGCACGGGGGCAAGGATCCAGCCATCCACGGTGTGGATCATATAGCCATGGCGGTCGGGTTCGTTGGGCCAGAACCTGCGCACGGTCGCAAGCTCAGGATTCTGGCTTAACGCGGCCTCGTCGACCGTGCCGTCATGCTGCAGCGGCAGGCGCATCACATAGCTGCGCGCCACCGACCCCTTCGGAAAATCATCAGTGCGCGCAAGTTCAAGCCTAATCGTCTTCCATGTCATCCCCCAGAGATCGCGATTTCCGCCGCCCGGCGAAATACGGACATTCACGGATGGAGCCGCCACCGCCCGCGCAGTAGCCAGATGAAAGCGATTTTATCCGGTTCAGGAGAGCCATGCCATGAAGACGATCCTGTTGCACGTCCATGACGACACCGCCCAGGAAAGCCGCCTGCAGGCGGCGTTCGATCTCGCCCGCGCGACCGGGGGGCATATCAGCTGCCTCCAGGTCACGGCGTTGCAAGATTATGTTGCGATGGACATGTTCGGCGGCTCCTATGTGATGCCCACCGACATCGGCTTCATCCGCGATCAGGAAGCGACCAGCAGGGCAGAAATCGAGGCCCGGCTGGCCCGCGAAGGCGTAAGCTGGGACTGGCGCAACATGGATGGCGACGTCGTGCGCTGCCTGCTGTACGGCGCGCGCCTCGCCGACGTCATCGTCGCCACCCTGCCGCCCCCCGGCCGGCGCGCGGACAATGGTCCGCTGTCCATTGTCGGCGACCTGGCGGTAAGCAGCCGCTGCCCCGTGCTGGCCGTGCCTCATGATGTCACGTCTTTCGAATGCACCGGCCGCGCCGTCGTGGCGTGGGACGGCTCGCCCGAAGCCGCGGTGGCATTGCGCGCCGCCCTGCCGCTTCTACAGCTGGCCGAGCAGGTCAATCTCGTCACCGTGGAGGAAAGCGCCAAGAAGGCCTTTCCCGGTACGCATGCATCGGAATATCTCTCCCGCCACGGCATCCCTTCCGAACTGCACGAATGGCCGCGCAAGGACCGGACGATCGAGGAAGCCCTTGGCAATGCGTTCAACGAGCTGGCGGCGGACTGGATCGTCATGGGCGCTTTTGGCCACAGCCGCCTGCGCGAAACCATCTTCGGCGGCGTCACCCGCTATCTCCTTGGTGCCGCACGGGTTCCGCTCTTGCTGGCGCACTGAAACATCGCCATGGTCTGAGCATGGTCGAGGGCGAAAAGCAGCAGACGAACAGCGAGGACGGCACGCTTGAGCAAGCCGTCCTCGGTTCCATATTGGCGACAGTGCCCGATGCCCTGATCGTGATCGACTCTCATGCGACGATCGTTTCGTTCAGCGCGGCGGCGGAACGGATGTTTTCCTATGCCGAAAGCGAAGTGCTGGGCGAGAATATCTCCATGCTGATGCCTTCGCCCGATCGCGAGCGGCATGACGGCTATGTGCGGCATTATCTGGACACCGGGGAACGGCGGATTATCGGCATCGGCCGGTTGACGACCGCGCGGCGGCGCGATGGCTCCACATTCCCCATCGAACTTTCGGTGGGCGAAGTCCGCGATCATGGCCAGCGCTTCTTTACCGGGTTCATCCGCGATCTTACCGAACGGCAACGCACCGAGCGACGCCTGCAGGATCTTCAGGCCGAACTCGCGCATACATCGCGCGTCACCGCCATGGGCACGCTGGCCTCGGCGCTCGCCCATGAGTTGAACCAACCGCTGACCGCCATCGCCAACTATATGGAAGCCGCCCGCGACCTGCTCGCCCTGGATGGCCCGGTGGATCGCGAAATGCTCGGCGAAGCGCTGGACGAAAGCGCCGGGCAGGCGTTGCGCGCGGGCGAGATCATCCGGTCCTTAAGGGAATTCATCCGCCGGGGCGAGCCCGACCGGCAACCCGAGCCGCTTCGCAGCCTGTTGTCGGAGGGCGCGGCGCTCGCCTTCATCGGCATTGAGAGCCGGGGCATCGACATGGACATCCATGTCGATGCCGAAATCGGCATGGTGATGGTGAACCGGGTGCAGATGCAGCAGGTCATCATCAATCTCGTCCGCAACGCCGTGGAGGCCATGGCCGGTCGTCCAGTCCGCATCCTGCGCGTGTCCGCCGCGAAGGCAGACGATGGCCGCGTAGAAGTGACCGTGGCGGACAGTGGCCCTGGGCTCGACCCGGACATGTCGCGGCGGCTCTTTACCCCCTTCAGCACGACCAAGGCGGCGGGGATGGGCGTAGGCCTCTCGATCAGCCATACCATCGTCGAGGGCCATGGCGGCCGCATCTGGGCCGAACCCTCCCAATGGGGCGGCACGGCCTTTCACTTCACTCTGGACAATGCCGAGTAACAAGCATGAGCGAAACCAAGGGCACCATCCATGTCGTCGATGATGACGAGGCGATCCGCAGGTCGTTGAGTTTCCTGCTCAAGACCAATGGTTTTACCGTCCGAACCTATGAAGGCGGCCTGGCTTTCCTCAAGGAATGCGGCACGCTCGATCCCGGATGCGTCCTGCTCGACGTGCGCATGCCCGACATCGACGGGCTGGAGGTGCAGAAGGAACTGCGTGCGCGCGGCATCATGATCCCGGTCGTCATCATGACCGGACATGGCGAAGTTGACATGCCGGTAGCCGCGATGAAGGCGGGGGCAAGCGACTTCATCGAGAAGCCTTTTGAGAAAGCCGCGCTGCTCGCCTGCATCCAGGCGGCGACGCAACAGGCCTTCGCCCAGCGCGGCGCCGGTGCCCGCGCCGAGGAAGCGCGCGATCGGCTGAACGTGCTGACCGAACGCGAGCATGAGGTGCTCCAGGGGCTGGTGCAGGGCCTCCCCAACAAGACCATCGCCTATGACCTAGGCATCAGCCCGCGCACCGTGGAAATCCATCGCGCCAACCTGATGACCAAGCTGGAAGTCCACAGCCTGGCGGAGGCCCTGCGCATCGCCTTCCAGTCCGGCATGGAATGATCGGCGTGCCCATTTAGGGACAATTACGGATAGGTTGCAGCGCAGCATCACGCCAAGCAGCGACCATGGACATGTATTTTGACATGGCGCAAAACGCGCCCGCACCCGGCAATGTTGCGGACATGTGCCGCACGCCAGCATCAGGCCAGAACGGGTGCGAGCGCTGCGCAGTGCGGACCCGCGCCATCTGCGCGACGCTGGACGAGGATGACATCACGGCGATGAACCGCATCGGCCGCCGCGTGAGCGTACAGGCCGGGCAGACGGTGATGTGGGAGGGCGACGATTCCACCGTCGTCGCCAATGTCATCGAAGGCACGCTGAAGCTCTCGACCGCTACGGGCGATGGGCGCGAGCAGATCGTCGGCGTCGTTTATCCCTCCGACTTCATCGGTCGTCCCTTCGGCCGCACGACACCGCATAGCGTCACCGCGCTCACCGACGCGCGCCTGTGCCTGTTCACGCGCGGCGCCTTCGACGGTTTTGCCCGCGAGCATCCCGACCTGGAACATCGGCTGCTGCAGCGCACGCTCGACGAACTGGATCGCGCACGCAGCTGGATGCTGCTGCTCGGCCGCAAGAGCGCGCAGGAGAAGGTCGCGACCTTCCTGCTGGACATTGCACGGCGCCTTGCCGGAGATCCCGCTGCGGATGGCTGCATCCGGCTGGACCTGCCCCTGTCACGGCAACAGATGGCCGATGTCCTGGGGCTGACCATCGAAACCGTCTCGCGCCAGATGACCCAGCTCGCACGCGCGGGCATCATCGTCCTGTGCGGCCGTCGCGGGGTCGAGATCCACGACGCCGGGCGCCTCCAGGGGCTGGCGGAAGGCGCCTGATTCCGGAAGGCCTGCAAACAGCGCTGGAGACGAGCGGCGGAAAGGCGAACGGGCGGCACAATTGCTTATCCGGCATGGCCTTTCCGGCGCCTTTCTCGTCGCCATCCCGACGGCGAAAATCCTGGCCCATTTCCTAGGGATATTTCCGTAAAGACCCGTTTCGCCGCTTTTGACAGAGGTCAATGCCATGACCGGGCGGGCACAGCATGAACCGCCGCAAAGGTCAAAGCGGGGACATTTATGGAAAAGCTGGTGATGAAGTCGGGCGGTTGGTTCGCCCTGGCGGTGGCGGCGTTCTTGGCCGCCGTCTTCGCCGTCGACAGCGGTTTTGCGGTGCATATGGGCATCGTCGCCGCGGCGGCGATGCTGGTAGCGATCGTGGCGATGCGGGGCGCGGATTATCGGGGTCTGGCACGCGGGCTGCTCCAGATGCCGGCCGACCAAGGCCAATATGATGACGATCCGATCCGCTGGGGCGTGATCGCGACCGTCTTCTGGGGGCTCGCGGGGTTTCTCGCCGGCCTCTACATCGCGCTGCAGCTGGCCTTTCCGGCGCTGAACCTGGGCTTTGAATATACCAGCTTCGGCCGCTTGCGCCCTCTTCACACGTCGGCGGTGATCTTCGCCTTTGGCGGCAACGCGCTGATCGCGACCAGCTTCTACGTGGTGCAGCGCACCTGCCGCGCCCGGCTCGCCTTTCCCGCGCTCGCCCGCTTCGTCTTCTGGGGCTATCAGCTGTTCATCGTGCTGGCGGCGACCGGCTATCTGATGGGCATTACCGAGGGCAAGGAATATGCCGAGCCCGAATGGTATGTCGACCTGTGGCTGACGATCGTCTGGGTCGCCTATCTCGTCGTCTTCGGCGGCACCATCCTGAAGCGCAGCGAGCCGCATATCTATGTGGCGAACTGGTTCTATTTGAGCTTCATCCTGACCATCGCGATGCTGCACATCGTCAACAACCTGTCGATGCCGGTCAGCCTGCTGGGGTCGAAGAGCTACAGCGCCTTTGCCGGCGTGCAGGATGCGCTGACCCAGTGGTGGTACGGCCATAATGCCGTGGGTTTCTTCCTGACCGCCGGCTTCCTGGCGATGATGTATTATTTCGTGCCCAAGCAGGCGGAACGGCCGGTCTACAGCTATCGCCTGTCGATCATCCACTTCTGGTCGCTGATCTTCCTCTACATCTGGGCGGGTCCGCACCATCTGCACTACACCGCCCTGCCCGACTGGGCGCAGACGCTGGGCATGGTCTTCTCGATCATGCTGTGGATGCCCAGCTGGGGCGGCATGATCAACGGCCTGATGACGCTGAACGGCGCATGGGACAAGATCCGCACCGATCCGATCATCCGCATGATGGTGATGGCGCTCGCCTTCTACGGCATGAGCACCTTCGAGGGGCCGATGATGTCGATCAAGTCGGTCAACAGCCTGTCGCACTATACCGACTGGACCATCGGCCACGTCCATAGCGGCGCGCTTGGCTGGAACGGGCTCATCACCTTCGCCTGCCTCTATTATCTGACGCCGCGCCTGTGGAACCGCCAGCGGCTCTACTCGCTGCGGATGGTGAACTGGCATTTCTGGTGCGCGACCGTGGGCATCGTGCTCTACGCCGCCGCCATGTGGGTCGCTGGCATCATGCAGGGCCTGATGTGGCGCGAATATGGGAGCGACGGCTACCTCGTCTACGCCTTCTCGGAAGTCGTGAGCGCGATGTTCCCGATGTACCTGATCCGCGCGGCGGGCGGCCTGCTCTACCTCGCCGGTGCGATCATCATGGCGGTCAACATCGGCATGACCATCGCCGGCAGGCTCCGGGAGGAGAAGCCGATGCGGGACGCCGCCTATGATCCAGCGGCCGACCGTCCGCTGATCGCAACCCAGCCTGCATGAGCTGCCTCTTCTCCGTTCGGACCCAGCCTGTCGCGCTGGCCCCGAACGGAAGGCAGGCCTCCTTCCGAGGACCAGAGAATGACTGAACAATCAAAGGGCAAATTCTTCGATCACGGCAAGCTGGAGCGGAATATCTCGCTGCTCGGCATCGCGTCGCTGATCGTCGTGGCCATTGGCGGCATCGTGGAGATCGCGCCGCTGTTCTGGATCGACAGCACCATCGAGAAGGTGGAGGGCGTGCGCCCCTATACCCCGCTCGAACTGGCGGGCCGGAACATCTACATCCGCGAGGGCTGCTACAATTGCCACAGCCAGATGATCCGCCCCTTCCGCGACGAGACGGAACGCTACGGCCATTACAGCCTGGCAGCGGAGAGCATGTACGACCACCCATTCCAATGGGGATCCAAGCGCACCGGGCCGGACATCGCGCGCGTCGGCGGCAAATATTCCGACGAATGGCATGTCCAGCATCTGAAGGATCCGCGCGCCGTCGTGCCGGAATCGATCATGCCGACCTACCCCTTCCTCGCCGAGCGCGAGCTGAAGGCGGGCGACATGACGCAGCACCTGACCGCCCTGACCCGCGTCGGCGTGCCCTACAGCAAGGAAGAGATCGCCGCCGCCAATGACGACCTGAAGGCGCAGGCGGACCCGAACGCAGACACCGCCGCCCTCCTCAAGCGCTATCCCAAGGCGCAGGTCCGGGACTTCGACGGCGACCCCAGCAAGCTGACCGAGATGGATGCGCTCGTCGCCTATCTCCAGATGCTCGGCACGCTGGTCGATACCAACGCCGCCGCCGCACAGGAGAAGCCGCAATGAGCTACGACGCGCTCAGGCATTTCGCCGACAGCTGGGGGCTCGTCTTCATGGGCCTATCCTATGCGGTCCTCGTCGGCTGGCATTTCCGCCCCGGCGCCCGCCATCGCAGCGGCAGCGCCGCGACGATGATCTTCGACACCGATCATGAGAACAGGGAGGCCGAACATGGCTGATCCGACCAAGAAGAAGGTGGACGAGGCCACCGGCACCTCCACCATGGGCCATGAATGGGATGGTATCGAGGAACTCGACACACCGCTGCCCCGCTGGTGGCTATGGACCTTCTACGCGACCATCGTCTTCGCCATCGGCTATGTCGTGGCCTATCCGGCACTCCCGATGATGCATGACTATACGCGCGGCCTGCTCGGCTGGTCGAGCCGCGGCTCGCTGGACAAGGAACTGGCCGCGCAGGAAGCGCGCATGGCGCCGATCCGCAAGGCGATCGCCGCCACCGACATCACGGCCCTGCCCGGCAATGCCCAGCTGATGCAGGCAGCGATCGAGGGCGGTCGCGCGACCTTCAAGGTCCATTGCGTGCAGTGCCACGGGTCTGGTGCGGCGGGATCGACGGGCTATCCCAATCTCAACGACGACGACTGGCTGTGGGGCGGTGACCTCAAGACCATCGAGACCACCATCACCCATGGCATCCGCAACCCGGGCCACGCCGAAACGCGCGTGTCCATGATGCCCGCCTTCGGCCGCGACCAGCTGCTCCAGCGGGCGCAGGTGGACGATGTCGTCGCCTATGTCCGCGCGATCAGCCATCAGGACAAGGCCGGAGCCGCCGCGCGGCGGGGCGCGCAGGTCTTCGCCGACAATTGCGCGGTCTGCCATGGCCCTCAAGGCATGGGTGGCCGCACCGTGGGCGCACCCAAGCTGACCGACGGCATCTGGCTCTATGGCGGCGACGCGCAAAACATCCGGCAGACGGTGTGGAACAGCCATCAGGGCGTGATGCCGCGCTGGGACGACAAGCTGGACACAGCCACCATCCGGATGCTGGCCGCCTATGTCCACGGCCTTGGCGGCGGCGAGGCTACGCCGGTGGCAGTCGCGGTGGCGGACGCAAGCGCCGCGGCGGGCAACAATGCCAAACCCTGATCCGCAAGCGCCATTCGGGTCGAGCGTGTCGAAGGGCCGCCGCTTTCTGCAGGCAGAAGAGCGGAGCTTCGCCACGCTCAGCCTGAACGGGGTCGGGAACGGATCGAACATGGACGAGCCCCGCTCATGAACGCCCCTCCCCTCTCCCTCTACGAAAAGCGCAAGGGCGTTTATCCCAAGGCGATCGACGGCTTCTATCGTCGCCTGAAATGGGCGATCATGGCGATCACCCTCGCCATCTACTGGGTGACGCCGTGGATCCGGTGGGATCGCGGCCCCTATGCCCCCGATCAAGCGGTGCTCATCGATCTTGCCCATCGCCGCTTCTACATGTTCGCGATCGAGATCTGGCCGCAAGAATTCTACTATGTGGCTGGCCTGCTCATCATGGCGGGCATCGGGCTGTTCCTCGTCACCTCGGCGGTGGGCCGGGCGTGGTGCGGCTATGCCTGCCCGCAGACGGTGTGGACCGACCTTTACCAGCATGTAGAGCGCTTCATCGACGGCGACCGCAACGCCCAGATCCGCCTCGCCAAGGCGCCATGGGGCGCCGCCAAGATCAGCCGGCGCCTCGCGAAATGGGCCGTCTGGCTGCTGATCGCCTTCTGCACCGGCGGCGCTTGGATCTTCTACTTCGCCGATGCGCCGACGCTCCAGCACGCCTTCTGGACCGGCGGCGCGGCGCCCGTCGCCTATGGCACCGTCGCCCTACTCACCGCCACCACCTTCATCCTCGGCGGCTTCATGCGGGAACAGGTGTGCATCTATATGTGCCCATGGCCCCGCATCCAGACCGCGATGCTCGACGAGAAGTCGCTGGTCGTCACCTACAAGCACTGGCGCGGCGAAATGCGCGGCAGCCTGAAGAAGGCGCTAGCCAATCCAGGCACGTTCGGCGACTGCGTGGATTGCGACCAGTGCGTCGCCGTCTGCCCGACCGGCATCGACATCCGCGAAGGGCCGCAGATTGGCTGCATCACCTGCGCGCTGTGCATCGACGCCTGCGACCGGGTGATGGGCCAGGTCGGCCGCGCCCGCGGGCTGATCGACTATTGCACGGAGGATGACGCGAAGGCGGAGATGGCCGGCAAGCCGCCGCGTTCCGTCATCCGTTCGCTGCTGCATGTCCGCACGCTCGTCTATCTCAGCATCTGGAGCGCCATCGGGCTTGCGATGCTGTTCGCGCTGGGCTCGCGCACCCGCATAGACATTGCCGCACAACAGGACAGGAACCCCATTTTCGTGCGCCTCTCCGACGGCGATATCCGCAACGCCTATACGGTGAAGCTGCGCAACATGGAGGCCCGGCCGCGCCCGATGCAGATCGGCATCGCTGGCCTGCTGGGCGCGCAGATGTGGACCGACGAGGGCACGCGCGAAGGCGCCGCGCCGACGCTCAACACCACCGTGCCCGCCGACAGCGTCGCCAAGCTGCGCGTCTTCGTGGCAGCGCCCGCCGCCGGCGCACATCGGCAGGACTTCAGCTTCACCATCCGCGCGCAAGACAAAGAGGGCGGCACCGACAGCGAGCCGGCCAGTTTCGAAAGGCCCCAGCCATGAAATACGCCATGAAACACCCCATGCCTCAAGCGCCCCATGCGACGGACGCCTCGACGCCGCCATCCTTTCGCCTGAAGGGCTGGCATGTGCTCGGCATCTTCATCGCCTTCTTCGGCGTGGTGATCGCGGTCAACGTCTATATGGCAAGCGTCGCCGTGGGGAGCTTTGGCGGCATCGTGGTCGATAACAGCTATGTCGCCAGCCAGGAATTCAACGGCTGGCTGAAGCAGGCGCGCGATCAGGATGCGCTGGGCTGGCACCAGCGCATCGTCCGCGAGGATGACGGTCATCTCCGCCTGACCCTGAACGACGAGAAGGGCGCCCCGATCCTCGGTGGGATCGTCAGTGCCACGGCGATCCATCCGCTTGGCCGGATCGACAATATCGCGCTGCGTTTCGTCGCCACGGCGCCGGGCATCTACCGCAGCACGGTCGCGCTGCCCGCCGGCCGCTGGACCGTCCACTGGACGATCACCGCGCAGGGCCATGACAAGCGCTTGATCGAGGATGTCCGCTGATGGGTATGATGACCGCAACGGTCGGCGGGGCCATGCCCACCTCCAACACCCACGCACCGCCCCCATTTGGCCATAGCGAGTTCGCCGTGCCCGGCCTGCATTGCGCGGGATGTATTTCCAAGCTGGAAAACGGCCTGGCGACCGTGCCCGGCGTCATGTCGGCGCGGGTCAATTTTTCCGCAAAGCGCGTCGGCATTGACCATGATCCGGCGATGATCGTCCCCGACATCAAGGCCGCGATCGCGCGGATCGGATTCGAGGCGGAATTGCTGGCCGATCCCGGCATCGACGCCGGGGCGGCCGAAAACCGCACGCTGTTGCGCGCGCTCGCGGTCGCGGGCTTTGCCGCGATGAACATCATGCTACTGTCGGTCGCCATCTGGTCCGGCGCATCGGGCGCGACGCGCGAGTTGTTCCACTGGCTCTCGGCGCTGATCGCCCTGCCCACGGTCGCCTATGCCGGCCAGCCCTTCTTCCGTTCCGCCTTCGCGGCGCTCCGGCAGGGGCGCACCAATATGGACGTGCCGATCAGCATCGGCGTGCTACTGGCGACGGGCATGAGCCTGTATGAGACCATCACGCGCGGCCACCATGCCTGGTTCGACGGCGCAGTGATGCTACTCTTCTTCCTGCTCGCCGGACGCTGGATGGACGGCGCGATGCGCGGCAAGGCGCGAGAGGGCGTTGCCGCCCTGCTCAAGCAGACCGCGCCGGGCGCATGGGTGATCGAGGCCGGCCACCGGCGCTGGGTGGAAGCGCGTGGCCTGTGCCCCGGCATGGAGATGCAGGTCGCCGCCGGGGAACGCTTCGCCGCCGACGGCACGATCCTGACCGGCGACAGCAGCATCGACCTGTCCTTCCTGACCGGGGAAGCCGCACCGCGGCGGGTTGCACAGGGCCAGACCGTCCATGCCGGCGCGCTCAATATCGATGCGCCGCTCACCGTCCGCGTGACCGCCGCAGGGCGCGATACGCTGATCGCCGACATTGCGCGCATGATGGAGGAGGCCGGACAGGGCAAATCCCGCTATGTCCGCATCGCCGACCGCGCGGCACGGCTCTATGCCCCCGCCGTCCACACCCTCGCCCTGCTCGGTTTCATCGGCTGGATGATCGCCGGGGCCGGCATCCATCAGTCGCTGCTGATCGCTACCGCCGTCCTCCTCATCACCTGCCCATGCGCGCTTGGGCTGGCAGTTCCGGCCGCGCAGGTGGTGGCCTGCGGCGCGTTGATGCGGCGCGGCGTTCTGGTGAAGGACGGTTCCGCGCTGGAGCGCTTAGCCGAAGCCACCACCATCGTCTTCGACAAGACCGGCACGCTGACGCTGGGCCGGCCCGAGCCCGGCAATCTCGATTTGCTGGATGACAAGGACGCAGCCATCGTGCTCGCGCTTGCGCAGGCGAGCCGCCATCCGCTGAGCGCAGCACTCACCCGGGCGCTACAGGCCCGCGGCATTCAGCCCGCTCCGCTCAGGGACGTCAGCGAAACGCCCGGCAGTGGTGTCAATGCCTGTTGCAGCCGCGACTGGGTGCGGCTGGGCCGCCCGGCTCATCCGGTCGCCTGGCACGGCCTGTGCGCTGAATATTCGCGCGAGGGCGTGCGCCCCGTGCTGCTGACCTTCGAAGACGCCCTGCGCGCCGACGCCTCTGCCGCGGTCGCTGAACTCAAGGCCATGGGCCTGAAAGCCATGATCGCCAGCGGCGATCGACCCGAAGCGCTGCTACCGGTCGCCAGGGAAACCCGCCTGCTCGCCACCGGCAACATGCTTCCGCAAGACAAGCTGGCCCTGATCGAACGCCTGACAGACAGCGGCGAGCACGTGCTGATGGTGGGTGACGGCCTGAACGACGGCCCTGCGCTGGCTGCCGGCCATGCCAGCATGGCGCCGTCCTCGGCGAGCGACGTCAGCCAGCTTGCGGCCGACGCAGTGTTCCTGGGCGACGGCCTTGCCCCCGTCCCCGCCGCCATCCGCGCGGCGCGGCGGACGCTGCGGATCGTGAAGCAGAATTTCGGGCTGGCGATCGGCTATAATGTGCTGGCCGTGCCGCTCGCCCTGGGCGGACTGGTCACACCGCTGGTCGCGGCGCTCGCTATGTCAGGATCCTCCCTGATCGTCGTCGCCAACGCTCTGCGCCTTCGGAGTGCCGCACAATGATTGGCCTCAGCTTCCTGATCCCCATTGCCCTCTTCCTCGGCCTGCTGGGGCTCGCGGCCTTCTTCTGGGCTCTGCGTGCGGGGCAGTTCGACGACATGGAGGGCGCAGCGCTCCGTATTCTCATCGAGGAGGACGCGCCACAGAGTACGGCCAAGCGACCAGACTGACGCGCCGAAGCCTGCCTCAGACGGCCACGTCGGCCTTTATCGCGGCGTGCGGCGCATAGCCTTCGACCTCGAAATCCTCGATCCGGTAGTCGTCGATGCTCGCGGGGCGCCGTGTCAGCCGTATCTTGGGGAACGGCCTTGGCTCGCGCTGGACCTGCTCGCGCGCCTGATCGAGGTGATTGAGGTAAAGATGCGCGTCGCCGGCGACCCAGATGAGTTCGCCCGGCTGCAGGTCCGCCTGTTGCGCGAGCATGAGCAGAAGCGCCGCAGCGCCGGTGAAATTGAACGGCGCGCCCAGCAGCAGGTCCACCGACCTCTGGAACAGCAGGCAGTTCAGGCGCCCGTCCGACGTCACATGATATTGATAGACCATGTGGCAGGGTGGCAGCGCCATGCCGCCCAGTTCCGCGACATTCCAGCCATGGAAGAGCATCCGCCGGCTCGCCGGATTGTTGCGCAGCGTCTCGATCAGCGTCGCGATCTGGTCATGCTCGCGGCCGTCCGTGCCGAGCCAGCGGCGCCACTGCTTGCCATAGACCGGCCCCAGTTCGCCCCATTTGCGGGCAAAGCCGTCATCCTCGACGATCCGCTGCTCGAAATCCTCCTGAGCGATGTCCTCGCCGGTTTCGCGGCGATAGGCGGCAAGTGGCCAGTCCGTCCAGATGCGGACATTCTCCTGCAGCAGCGGCTGGATATTGGTCCCGCCCGTCAGGAACCACAGCATCTCTTTCACCGCCGTCTTCCAGTAGACGCGCTTTGTCGTGAGGATCGGGGCGGTGCCGTCCGACATGTTGAAGCGTACCATCGCCCCGAAAATGGACCGCGTTCCGACACCGGTGCGATCGAGCCGCTCGTCGCCATGCTCGATCACCTGGGAAAGCAGATCGAGATACTGATATTCCGGGTGCCGCATATTCTGGTCTCTCAGTCTGGTTTCTCGGTGCAGAACCGATGGAGGCATTCCGCCCTTCTGGCAGCGACACCCCCCGCCGGTCACGAACGGCGCCGGCATATCCTCCGGTTCAGCGTTAGCGCCACCTGAGCGAGATTCAAGGCTGCGGATGCTGCCACTCGACCTCAATATCCGGAGAAGCGCGCCCTTCATCCATTTTCGACCAAACTACAAAGCGGAATGGCGCAGGCTCCGCTGGCCTGAATCTGGGGAACATGACCAGATTTCCGGCATGACATGCCTCGATCACCCTTGGCACGATGGCGCATATGAAAATGCGGCGACCCTCTATTTCGATGGCAATTTCCAGCCATTGGGGTCCCGACAGTTCACCGGCGGCGAGGACGGCGTGGCGCCTGACTGGAGCCTTGTGATGGGCGACATGCTGGTGTTCGGTGCGCGTTTCTTGATCCTCCAGCACAGCCACCCCTCAGGCGATCCGCGCCCCAGCCAGACCGACATCGTCGTCACGCGATCACTCTGCGCCATGCTCCGCCCCCTACGTTTGCGGTTGATCGACCATGTCATCTGGGCCGGAGACAGGCATTACAGCTTCCGCGCAAACGGCCTGATGTGACTCCACGCTCCCCCGGAAAAGCGGACCATGAAAAAAGCCGTGAAAGGTCGCTTGCAACATCGAAAACCCGACTCTATAGACCGCCGCCTGCCTGACGGACCGCAGCCATGCGAATCCGTCTCGGTCGGGGAGTAGCTCAGCCTGGTAGAGCACTGTCTTCGGGAGGCAGGGGCCGGAGGTTCGAATCCTCTCTCCCCGACCACATTTTTCGCAGTTTTGAGCCATTAATGCCACCTATATGGACAGGGGTTACGCCTTCATTTTGAACCTTGAGTCAGTTCCCTCGATCGCGCTGACCACGCTGCGGAGGTGCTCAGGACTGAAACGAGCATAGTGTTTCTGGGTCGTTCGATCGTCGTCATGGCCCATCATTTGGGCCAATTCCGGTATCGAAACGGCACCTTCCGCAGCCCACACTGCGCCGGTATGGCGAAGCGTGTACGGCGTCGCATGGACACCGCTCCATTCTGATGCTGCCTGGAAGGCCTTCTTCACCGATTTGACCACTGCGCCGATGCGCCGCCGTGCTCGATGACATAGACGGACGTCCGCGCCCGATATGCTTCCTGCAGCGCCTCAAGCACCGAATCGCCAATCGAAACCACCGTTCTCCGCTTTGCGGTGCGAACATGGCCGGGTGGTGTGAAATTGATGAGCCGCCGCATGAAATCGATCTGATCCCATGTCAGTTGCAAAATCGCGGTCGGCCGCGCCACCATGTATAGCCCCAACAGCACTTAAAGCCGGGCATGCTCGGCCCGAACCTGAGAAAAGAACTGTTCGAACTGCGGCCGGGAAAGGTGCTTGATTTCGTGCTCTGGGGCGAGAGGAAGCCACGTCACCCCGCGCGCACTTATCTTTTTCTCGTCGACGCCTCAATTCATGGCCGTGGACAACTGCATCAGCTCATATCGGGCTGTCGAATCGCTTACGCTTCTGGTCAGCCGGGACTGCTTGCACATGATCTCATCAACGGCGGCAGGCTCGATGTTCTCCCAATAGGGCCACATGGCCTTCCAGGCGTCCTGTCGGCGGCTGTGCGACGGCTTTCCTTCGATCGAGGCAAGGTAGGCTGTCATCAGCCTCTCCAGGGTCCACGGACTATTGTCTGCTCCATCCCAAATGAAGCGAGCCTCCGACTTGGCGCTCTCCCGATCTTTCGCGGCGAGTTGACGGCGGCGCCTTTTGAGTTCGGCTGATCCACCGGACTCCCACCAGACGAGGGCATAGCCGCCTCGGAATTTCTGGACGTTGTATTCGCCACTGGCTGACATTCGTAACGCTCCACTTCTGCAGCACTGATGCGGATCAGGATGCCGAGACGGAATGTCTCAAGCTGGACGCCTCGAAAAACCGCTGGTGATTAGCTGCGCTGCATGATTCATTGGCTTTCGCGACGAGCGGAGGCGGTGATGGCAGGGCAGCCTGGTTTTTTTGATCTTTCGGACCGTTACGAGGCGCTGAGCGCGGCGGGTGATCCGTTGGAACGGCTATCGGCTGTGGTGGATTTCGAGCTATTCCGGGGACCGCTGGTGGCCGCATTGCGACGCGGACCCCGCAATAAGGGCGGGCGCCCGCCGTTCGATCCGTTGCTCATGTTCAAGATCCTCGTTCTGCAGGCGCTGTATTCGCTGTCCGACGAGGCGACGGAGTTCCAGATCAAGGACCGGCTTTCGTTCCAGCGCTTCCTGGGCGTCGGGCTGGAGGGCACCGTGCCCGATGCCACCACGGTCTGGTTGTTCCGCGAACGGCTGGTAAAGGCCAAGGCGATCGACCGGCTATTCGCGCGCTTCGATGCCGCGCTCAAGGATCGAGGCTATCTGGCCATGGGCGGGCAGATCATCGACGCCACCGTCGTGCCCGCGCCCAAGCAGCGCAACACCCAGGAGGAGAAGACCGCCATCAAGGAGGGTCGTATTCCCCAGGACTGGACGCCCGCCAAGGTCCGGCAGAAAGACCGCGATGCGCGCTGGTCGATCAAATATACCAAGGCCAAGGTCAGGGAAGGCGCCGATCCGACGGCGGCAAAGCCGGTCGATCTGGCCATTCCGATGTTCGGCTATAAAAACCATATCGGCATCGATCGGACTCATGGGCTGATCCGCACCTGGGATGCGAGCGCCGCTCATGCCCATGATGGGGCGCGACTACCCGATCTGATCAGCAAGGAGAACACTGCCTCGGGCGTTTGGGCCGATACCGCCTATCGATCGAAGAAGAACGAGGCGTTCCTCGCCAGGGGCATGTTCACCAGCAACATCCACCAGAAGCGGTTGCCCCGGCGGCCGCTGCCCGAGCGGATAGCCAGAGCCAATGCAAAGCGGTCAAAGGTCCGCGCTGCCGTCGAACATGTCTTTGCCGGGCAAAAGCACCGCATGGGCCTGGTCGTCCGCACCATCGGTATCGCCCGAGCCAGGATCAAGATCGGCATGGCCAACCTGATCTATAATTTCCAGCGCCTCGCATGGCTCGAAGGCCGAACTGCGTCTGCTTGATACCGAAACGGTCCACCAAGGAGCAGATCAGCCCGCAAAACCAGGGAAACAAGCCCACAAGGCGGCCAGTCAGGCCGTCCCACGCCAGCGCCTCCATGACAGCGCAAAATCCTGACGTTTTTCGAGCCGTCCAGCTTGCCCCGATCGATTAGCTTGCGAATCATGCTGGGGCTGCATTCCCAGCGCTCGGCAAGCCGGGCGACAGAGTATGGTGGCCTGTCATCTTCAGGAAGTGCCGTCATTGCGTCACCCCAGGCTTCCCGTTGTGCCCGCCAGCCATCAGAAGGGCATCCCGTCATCAAGCCCATGAATCGGGCAGTCATTCGACATGTGCGTTGGAGGGGATTGGCAACTACAAGCGTCAACCTTCAGCCACCCATTTTCCCGAAGGTGCTGCTCTGCGCCGTACATGCAGGCACGCAAGTAGCCGGAGATTAACGCTTTCGAACCGCGAGACCGCCGCGAAGTCGACTTATGTTCTCAACGTTGACAGCACGACAACGAAGACCATGATCGGGCAGGTCGGCGGTGATTATACGACCGGACCGATTAATAAAGCCTGCCCAACTAAGACGGTGATGGCCAATGTGTGATCGGCAGGCGAGGAGCAAGCCCCCCCTCGCCTACTGATGCCTCTGCGCCACTCGTTTTATCCAGTGGAAGATAGTCCCTATTGCCTCAGCAGCCCAAAATATTGATGCGATCAGATTTCTGGCTCACCATCATCGCCTCGCCACAGCTACCCCGAAACGTCCCATATCCCTACGTCGCCAGAAACCAATTGCCGGGGCATAAGGCAGGATTGCCAGGAAGATGGATCCGAACACGGTCGCACTGCCGCCCGCAAATACCGGAGCAAGGATGCTGTAGCAGACCGAAATAATCCCAGCCAATGCGAGTCCGGTGGAAAGCCGCGTATCTACTCCGATAGCTGACAGTGTCGCCTTGCTGAAGCACGCGCCATAGGCCTGCGCGGTGTACACGATCATACCGAGGACGCCGAAATTGAAGTGCTGCCCTATCAGTCCGATATCTCCGGGGAAAAAGTAATCCACCTTTGTAAATGGCATATAGCCGTCCTCGCCAGCAGCCACACCCGCACCTAGGATCCAGTAGTTCGCGATTGTCCTGTGTACGATCTCAACATCCTGCCATCGTGCCCAACCACTCTGATCTGAAGCAAAGTTCTCGAAAGGGTTCATGTCTGAGAACGCTATGACCATCGACACCGAAAGCGCAGCCAGAAAAAATATAAAACTCAAAATCCCCAAAAGTGTAATTCGGCGAGACACAAAATATGCGATCAAGATCAGCAAAATAATGACAGTTATTAGCCGCGATTGCGCCAGCAAAAGCGCAACTAGCGCGAGAGCAACGACCATTAGGTGTTTCCACTCGAACCGCTGCATCAAAGAAGCCAAGGCAACGCCGAGAACGAAGGCGGCATGAGTTGAAGCCAGAACGACACGCGCGGATCGGCCGCTTGTCTTGTCTTCGGCGACGAGGAGTGCGCTATCTTCTGGCAGGGTGAGATAGCCGCCGGCCAGCAATGGCGCGACAACGACGTAAATTAGGATGTAGGCCACGCATATCCAGAAGGCGATGCGCAGGAACCGTTCTAGGCCGCCTTCCAAACGGGCCACGGCGACGAACAGTCCAACCAGGCCGATCCCATAATAATACCCCCCCGATGACAGGACGAACGGCTGTGCGGTCCGTACATCGAAGTTGTAGACTGCGAGTGGTACGGCCAGCAGAAAAGCGATGCCGGCGATGCCTGCCCCGATCCGTTTCGGGTCGAGGCACATCGCTACGCCAAACACTGACGTAAGGATAATCACCGCCAAGGCCAATGGGCGCAAAAATCCTAAAAACGGGAACAGCTCAGTAAGGCGAGAGACCAACAACAAGTGAAAGGTGAATCCCAATACAGCGGACGCTAGAATAGCCCTCCTGTATCGTTCCCGCTCAAGCTTTGGGCGATTGAATATTGCCAGATTATTCGGATCATTTGCCATATGCCCGCCCCTGCAGTGCTGATTTAATCTCTGGAATCCATGCGCCTGTTTTCTGGTCCGTGGCACTGAAATTCACTTGATATTGCCAATATACCCATGGGAATCCACGCTTTTCAGCGGCTCTTGCAACTGCCCTGGAATATTTCGCGCGTTCCTTCAGTGGAACATCATCCCAAACACCGAACTCTCCCAGCACAATTTTCTGATTGTGAGACTTTGCCCATGCGGCGACCATATCAAAATCCGATTCCAGCCTGGCGCGATCGCTTGCCGTTCCCCAGCCGCGGAACTTCATCCTCCCCCTTTTGTCTGGGGTCAGCTTGAACTGAAGTGCGAAGTCGCGCGGCCAGTAATAGTGGATCGTGGTCATGACGTTAGGGTCGTTCGGCACGTTGAGGGCCGGAAGCTTGGCCAGAGAGGAAAACATGGTCGGGCTGATGATGACGGTCCGCGTCGGGTTCGAAGGACGGATGGCTGCAAGGAGCTTAGGGATCGCGTCATTCCATTGCGCATCGGTCAGCGGCGTATGGGGCTCGTTGAGCAGTTCAAAAACAAGCCGATCGGGATATGTCTGGTAGTGCTCCGCCATCTGACGCCAGAAGGATTCCAGGAACGGCCCGCATTTCGCGAAATGATTGCTGCACTGATCCTCGTTGCCATGATATTCGATTATGACTGTGAGGCCCGCGTTCAGCCCGGCGTTAACATAGCCATCAACGAGCGAAAGCCAGCGATCTGATATGGTGGTAGCGGCATCCAAGGTCTCGGGCTGCGGCCTGAGATTGATGCGGACCGTATCGAATCCAGCGGCCTTTATCTTGGTGAAATCTGCGGCAGTAAATTTCGGGGGCTGGCCTTTCCAGACCGGATCATAGCCGAGGACATTGAAACCTTTGTGCATTACCGGCTGCGCATCAGCGCCGGCCGCGACGAGGCCTACACAAACAAGCGCTAGACGAATTCCTTGGAACATGGCGAATCCTCCGGTTTCGCCTCTCCTACCTTGAATGCCTCGTTGTGAGCAAATGCAGCATTTGCGCTGCACAGATGATGGCATTAAACAATATAAGTTATTCTGCTTGTTCAGGATATCTGAGTCTTTTAGACGAATCGAGCCAAAAATATGACAGGCTCCCATGCTCCCGAACAGCCATTTGAAACATCAGAAAGCTTAAGCGCACATCAGATCGTCGCTAGCATGGCTATTGGCTTCAATGTGCTCGCGCTCGGCGCAAGCTTGGAAACAAGTCTCGGGGAGGTCGTTTTTTTGGCTGCCACGTTATGGTTCGTGGCAGGCCTGACCTCAGGCTGCGCGGGCATGTTTCTGATAAGTATGCCTGTGCCGATAAAAGCGCTGCGGTTCATTATCTGAGAAGGCAAGCGGGTCAATCCCACCCCCATATATGCGGCAGAATACAGAGCCTGCCACGATCTATATAGGTACTTCGGGCCGGTCACCTGCGCTGCCGCGCTAATGTTTTTCGTGACTGGCGCCGCAATGTGGGTCTCTGTGATCTGAGTTCGCTGCTCATGGCAGCACCTCCTCACGCGCTATACTGAACCGCGCCACAACCCAATCTCCGCCGCCTGCCGCTCCACCAAGTCGAGCATAAGCATCGGCGGGCTGTTCAAGTCGCCATAGTATCGGATGTTCTGGAGCCATCGCTTGTAGCGATCGATCAGCGCGGCAGCACCATCCGGGTCGAACTGCCCACCGTTCCCAAAGTGCGAGCCGATGGTGTCGGTCATGAGTTGGGTTCCTTGCGCCCTTCGGTTGCAGGGGTGGCTGAAACCGGACGCTTGCACTTGGTGCTGAACTCGGACAGCAAGTCCCGCGCAATGCGTTTCTCATAGCCATATTCAGCGTGCAGCACTGAGGTTATGCCAACATCGCCGAAGCGTGAGGCCATGACCACGCGGACTCGCTTGCCCTTATGAGTTGCGAACAAGGCCGGCTTATCGCTGGTGATAAGCGCGCCATGCGCTGGCGATCGCGCATATTCGAGAAACGTCCGCAGGCATTCAGGCTGCGTGTGATCCTCGATATATTCCCACGTGGTGTAGCGATGGCCGCACTCGCATTTCCGGCCCCGCCGGATGTGTGGTAGCGGTTCCGGGGAGAGGCGGCTGTCTACGGTGCTGGATTGTGGGTTGCCGCAGGCTGGGCATGGGAGGCCTTTGCTCATGCCGCCAACCTTTCCACGCAATGCTCAGGCAGGTTCGCGCGCACCAGCGCCTCGCTCATGTCGGGGCACACGCTATTGCCGATCTTCGCGATCTGGTGCGCCTTGGGCAGCGGGCCATATTTCATCGCGCCGCCGTCCGTCTTGTACCAGCACACCGGATCGAGAATGTAGCTGCGCGGGAAGCCCTGCGCGTTCGCCAGTTCGCGCGGCGTGAGCATCCGCATGCCGATATCGACGAGGACATAGGTGATGGCGTCGATCGTGACGGTGACGACGGCGAAGCGCGCCTTGACCGTTATCGTGTCGGGCGGCCTATCAACCTGCTGGATCTGGGCCGCCTCGTTCTCGCCGTCAGTCCCGTAATATTTGACGAGGAAAGTAGCGACCTTGACGGCCAGGTCCATCATCTCCGCCGGCAGTGCGTCTTCCTTGATCAACGTCGTCTCGATGACGCGCTGCTGCGAACCTGTCTGCGTGATGGTAGACACGGCTCGTGCGCGTCGTGCCCGATGACACCGCCGCCGTTCGCCTGCTCAAGATGCGCCGAGACCAGCGAGATAGGTGCCGCGCCGCCGCTCTTCTTCACGAAGCTGTTTGCGGTGACGGTCGGCGCCGGGCAGTCCATCGGTGCGCCCGTGCTATTCTGGCGGTATCTGTGGAGGAAGGCCGAAACGACGTTCTGATAGGCACCTTCCGCCGTGATCGTGTGCGTCGGCTCGTCGGCCGCCGTATATGGCTTCTGAGCGTTCCGGTTTGTGTTGATGTGCGGAACCATAATCGCTTCCGCGACGCCATGATGCAGTCCGCCCCACGTCACCGTGCCCAGGGGCGCGGTCGGATCTTCGCCATCGCTGTGATTGCGCAGCTTGACGAGGCTGGCGGCAGTCGTCGCCAGTTCGCCGCCCTTGGCCGTCGTGACCGTGCGAAGCGGTTCCTCAACGCTATGGGCGGGCCAATCGCTGGACGTGTGGGTGATTGGTACGATGCCAGGCGCGGCTACGGCGTGAGCGTTGCCGCCAGCGCTGACTGTGCCAAGTGGCTCATCAGCCGCGTATGTCCCCCTGCCGCCGCTGTCTCCATGGGCAACGGAGCTCCATGGGCAACGGAGACAATGAACGGCTTCGCGCTGTTCACGACATAGCGCATGACGCCCGCCGCGATCCGCCGGCACGTCGCGTCCTTGAGCGGCCGGGACCGTTCGAAGATGGACGGGCACGGGATCGACCAGTCAATGCACTCGGCCGCCGTGCGCCAGGGTAGCAGCTTGCCGGTGCGAACCTCGACGCCCATGTGTAGGCTTCGGCCACACGATGGGATGGCCGTCCCGACGCGCGATCAGGAACAGGCGCTTGCGGCTGGTCGGCGCGCCATAGTCGCATGCCCGCAGTTCCTGATGCTCGACCTTGTAGCCCAGCTTGCGGATCCGGCGGACCCAAAGCTGGAACTCTTCGCCCTTCCGCTCCTTGATGGGCTTGCCCTCATCGTCGAGCGGCCCCCATTCGCGGAACTCCTCGACGTTTTCGAGCATGATGACCTGTGGCACACCCGCACCGCGCGTGCTCTTCTGCAGGCGCTCGATCCAGTAGGGAACGACCCACGCCATATCGCGGATGTTCTTGTCGCGGCTGCCGGCCCTTCGCCTTGCTGTGATGCTTGCAGTCGAGCGAGAACCACGCGAGCATGACCGGACGTCCACCGGTCGCGTCGTGCGGATCGACCGAGAAGATCGACTGGCAATAGTGCTGGGTCGAGGGATGGTTGGCGGTGTGGACCGCAACCGCCGCCTCGTCATGGTTGATCGCAACATCGACCTCGCGCCCGAGCGATGCCGCGATGCCGCGATGCCACGATGCCGGTGGATGCTCCGCCGCCGCCGGCGAAGTTGTCTACTATGATACCCCTCATGCGGCACCAACCGCATTCGATCTATCGAGGTGGCATAGACAGGAGCCCAAGGTACATCCTGAACCTAGACCCGAACCCGATCAGATTGAATCGGGGGATTCCCAAGCGGCCGATAATCTGATTCAAGCTGCGGGCTGGGAT